>JACRJB010000078.1 GCA_016215605.1 Rhodopseudomonas palustris | reverse complement strand
TGCCCATCAGCATCAGGATGCCGATCCACACCGGCGTGGTGAGCTGCTTGCCGGTGATCAGCAACGCACCGATCGCGCCGCCGATCGACAGCGGCAGCGAGAACAGGATCGTGATCGGCTGCAGGAAGGTGCCGAACAGCAGCACCAGGACCGCATAGACCATCATCAGACCCGCGGAGATCGCGGTGGCGAAGCCATCAGACAGTTCGTTCAGGCTTTCCGCGTCGCCCGATGGGCTGACCCGGACGCCCTTCGGCAGCGATTTCATCACCGGCAGGTCGTTGATCTGCTTCTGGGCGTCGCCCAGTGCGGCGTTGCCGACGAGGTCGGCCGCCACCGTGGCCTGGCGCTCCCGGTCGTAGCGGTTGATGCTGGTCGGGCCCTGGTCGAACTTGACGTCGGCGACTACCGACAGCGGCACCGATCCGCGGCCGCCATAGATCGGCACCTGCAACTGCTCCAGCACGCTGAGATCGCCGCGCGCGCCGTCTTCGAGCTGGACGCGGACCGGCACCAGCCGATCACCGGCGTCGAACTTGGCGAGCGCCGGGCCGACGTCGCCGATGGTGGCGACGCGGATCGTCTCCGACAGGCTTTCGGTCGAGACGCCGAGCCGCGCGGCGAGATCGGCACGCGGCAGGATGCGCAGTTCGGGACGGTCGAGCGAGGTCTCCGAGATCACGTTGGAAACGATCGGGATGCGCTTCATCTGCGCCGCCAGTTCCTGGGCGACGTTGTTGACGATGTTGCTGTCGGCGCCGGTCACCACCAGGGCGATCGCCCGCAGGCCGTTCTCGTCGAGGAACCAGTAGCGGATGTCGGGAATCTGATCGAGGTCCTTGCTGATCGCCAGCTCGAGTTCGCGCTGGGTGATCTTGCGGTCGCCCTTCGGCGTGTAGTTGATGATCAGCGCGGCGCGGCGCACCTCCTGGATGCCGGGCGGCACCCGCCCGCCGTCGACGAACACGCTCTTCACTTCGGGCCGCTTGCGCAGCAGCGTGACGATCCGCTCGGTGGTCTTTTCGGTGGTGCCGATCTGGGTGCCGGGCGGCAGCTCCATCGCCATCACCGAGCGTGCGGTGTCCTGCGCCGGCAGGAAGCCCTGCGGCAGCAGCGTGATGCTCCAGATCGAGGCGGCGAAGATGCCGAGCCCGATCAGCACGGTGATGTAGTGGTGCTTCACCGACCAGGTGACGATGCGGGTGTAGCCCTGCAGGATCTTGCCCGGCGGCTTTTCCTCGTGCGGGACGTGTTTGAGGAAATAGGCGGCGAGCACCGGCGTGACGAACCGCGCGGCCAGCAGCGAGAAGAACACCTGCACCGACACGGTGATGCCGAACTGCTTGAAGAACTGCCCGGCGATGCCCGACATGAAGCTCGCCGGCGCGAAGATCGCGATGATGGTCAGCGAGATCGCGATCACCGCGAGGCCGATCTCGTCGGCCGCCTCGATCGCCGCCTCGTAGGGCGATTTGCCCATCCGCATGTGGCGGACGATGTTCTCGATCTCGACGATGGCGTCGTCGACGAGAATGCCGGTCGAGAGCGTGATGGCGAGGAAGCTGACGAGGTTGAGCGAGAACCCGAGCATGTCCATCGCCCAGAACGCCGGGAAGATCGACAGCGGCAGCGAGATCGCGGCGATGACGGTGGCGCGGAAGTCGCGCAGGAACAGGAACACCACGATCACCGCGAGGATCGCGCCCTCGAACAGCGTCGAGATCGCGGCCTCGTAGTTGCCTTTGGTGTAGTCCACCGAGGTGTCGATCAGCTTGAGGTCGACGTCGGGATGCGCCGCTTTCAGCGCGTCGATGCGCTTCTGCACCGCCTCGGCCACCACCACGTCGCTGGCGCCCTTGGAGCGCTTGATGCCGAGCGCTACCACCGGCTCGCCGTTGACGCGGGCGAAGGTGCGGCGGTCGGCGATGGTGTCGGTGACGGTGCCGAGGTCGTCGAGGCGGATTTCGCCGCCCGACGACAGGCTGATCATGGTGCCGGACAGGTCGTTGAGCGTCTTGGCGCCGGCCAGCGTGCGGATCGCCTGGTCGTTCTTGCCGATCTCGGCGCGGCCACCGGCGAGGTCGACATTGGTGCCGCGCAGCCGCCGCGACACGTCGAGCGCGGTCAGGCCCGCGGCCTTCAGCCGGTCGGGATCGAGCGACACCAGGATCTCGCGCTCGACGCCGCCGATGCGCTCGACCTGCGCCACGCCGCGCACGCCCTGCAGCGCGCGTTTGACCACGTCGTCGACGAACCACGACAATTGCTCGGGCGTCTTGCCGGGCGAGATCGCCGCATAGGTGACGATCGGCAGGCCGATCACGTCGACGCGCTGGATCAGCGGCTCGGTGACGTTCTGCGGCAGGTTGCTGCGGACGCGGGTGATGGCGTCCTTGACGTCGTTGAGGGCGCGGTCGGTGTTGGTTTCGAGCGCGAACTGGATGGTGGTCACCGAAAGCCCGTCGGTGATCGACGAGGCGATGTGGCGCACGCCCTCGACGCCGGAGACGCCGTCCTCGATCGTCTTGGTGACCTGCGCTTCGAGCTCCGCGGGCGCCGCGCCGAACTGCGCCACCGCGACCGAGATCACCGGGATGTCGGCGCTCGGCAGCCGGGTGACCGCGAGCTTGGTGAAGCTGATCCATCCCAGCAGCAGCAGGATGATCGAGAATACGATCGAAGGCAGCGGATGCCGGATCGACCAGGAGGAGACGTTGAGGCCCATTAGCGTACTCGCGATCGGTCGAATTCGTCTTGGAACACCGGCTTGATCAGGTCGCCGTCGTGCAGCGAGGTGCCGGCATCGGCGACGACGACGTCGCCTTCGCGGACGCCCTCGAGGATCTCGATGCTGCTGTCGGACACCAGCCCGATCTTCACCTTGCGGGTCTCGACCGTGCTGCCCTTGACCACCTGAACCTTGAGGTGATCGATCGCCTGGCGCGGGATCGCGACGCCGCAGCTGCGCCGTGCGTCGATGGTGGCGCGGACGAACAGTCCGACCCTGAGCGACGGCGTGTTGGTCACCGAGATCCGGACCTTGCCGAGCTGGGTCTTGCGGTCGATCTGCGGTGCGATCAGCCGCACCTTGCCGACCAGATCGGGACCGTCGTCGCGGCCGATGCGCGCCGGCGCGTTCGGCGTCACCTTGAGCGCGTGGATGCTCGGCACTTCGGCTTCGATCTCGAGTTCGTTGCCGACGGCGATGCGCGCCACTGGGCCGGCCAGCGGCGACGCCGGCGCGCCAACGGCGGTGCGCAGTTCGGTGATCAGTCCGGCGGTGGGGGCGCGCAGCGATTTCGGTCCGGTGGCGCCGATGGTCCGCACCAGTTCCTGATTCTCGGTGACGACGTCGCCCTCGCGGACCAGCACTTCGGTGACCTTGCCGTCGCTGTCGGCGATCACCACCGCCTCGCGGCGCGGCACGACGAAGCCGGTGACGCGCACCATGTCGGAAAAGCAGGCGTTGGTCGCCTTGGCGACGGTCACCTGAACGCCGGCCGGCGGCTGCGGCGCGGCCTTCTCGGCTGCGACGAGGGGCGCGACGAAGCCGAGCGTTGCGAACGCCATCGCCGCGACGGAACTTCGCGACAGGCGTACTCCAGCCGAAACGATTATGGGTTTGAAACGGGACAGGGCGGTTAGCTCGATCCACACCTTGGTCATGAGCGTACTCAATCAGGTCTCGATTCGGATGTTCGCTTCACCAGTTCGGTTGTTCAGCGAAGTCGAATCAACGAACACTGAAAACAAAACGTCCGGTGCGCTGCCGCGAGCGGCAATCTACACACGGTGATGAATTGGCAAAAGAGCAAAAGCGCTCCGCCGGGGGCAGAGCGCCGAATTGCTGATACGCGTGATCGCCGAGCAGCGTCTTCGGTATCACTTGGAGGCGGTGGTCTGGCTGGTCATGTTGACCACCTGCACGCGCCGGTTGGAAGCGTCGGCGGGATTGGCGGGATTCTTCGGCTTGGTCTTGCCGTAGCCGACGGTCACCAGATCGCTACCCGCGATGCCGTATTTCTCGATGAGCGTGCGCTTGATGGTATCAGCGCGACGTTCGGAGAGATCCTGATTGTACGTTTCGCCGCCGACGCTGTCGGTATGGCCGGCAACCACGAAGGTCGATCCCTTGAGGTCCGGATTGGACAGCGCCTTGCCGAGCGCCTCGACCGCCGGCTCGGCCTTGCGGCTGATGTTCGCCGAGTTGTAGTCGAAGGTGATTTCGAGATCGATGTTCGGCTTGTCCTTGGCGATCGTGGCGATCTGCTCGCGTTCGCCGGACGACAGCGACCGGGTGGTGCGGTTGCGCAGCGTGTCGACGAACTGCCGCTCGGCGGGATCGGCCGCGGGGCGCGACGCCGACAGGCTGCGGGTCAGCGGCTTCTTCGGCGCCAGCGCGCGCAGGATCTGGTCTTCGGTCGCGTCGTCCGCGGCGAATGCCATGCCGGCGCCGAACGACAGCGCTGCGCCGACACCGAGGACCGTGCGTAGAATCGTGAGACGGGATGTGTTCGACATTTCAATACCCCCTGCGCCCTCAGGCGTTGTGTGCAACAAAGTTGCGAGGCTTCCGAAAATCTGTCTCGATCAATCGTCGCTGCCGGAGCCAAGCAGGTTCAAACGCGGCGGCGAGGCGCCGCGTCGCAGTCAGCGCACCCCGTAGCTGTCGAATTCCTTCACGATGTTCGGGTCCATGCCCTTGGCGGTGGTGATGTCGATCTCGCCCTCGGACTTCAGGCCGGTGCGCAGCCGGGCGAGGCCGCGCCCATACAGCGACGAGGTCAGCCGCGGATTGATCTTCAGGGCGGCGTCGAAATCGGCGATGGCGTTTTTGTTCTGGCCGTTCTTGAGATTGAGCAGGCCGCGGCTGTCGAGCGCGTCGACGAAATTCGGACGCAGCCGCAGCGCCTCGTTGCAGTCCTTGAGCGCCGCGTTCAGTTCGTTGACGACGGTGCGCACCCAGCAGCGATTGTTGTAGGCCTCGACGTCGCGCGGGTTGAGCCGGATGGCGTCGTCGAAATCCTTGATCGCCGACCAGTAGGCGCCCTTGCTGGCGTAGACCTGACCGCGCCGGTACAGCGCGTTGGCGTCGGCAGGGTTTTCCTCGATGCGGTTGCTCAGGTTCTGCACGGTTGGATCGTCGCGTAGCGCCAGCCTGACTTTCTCGTCGTCCTGCTTCGTATCGCCGGCGACCGGTTCGGTTTTGGTGGAACCGAGTTCTTTCGAGAGCTCTTTCGGCACATCGATCGGCTTCGGCAGCTCGATCTGCTTGGCGATCTCCTGCTTCTCCGGCTCGGGGCGCGGCAGCGTCGCCGATTTGGGTTCGGGCTCGGGCGTCACCGTCGGCTTCGGCACCGGCTTGGTCTCCACGGTCGTCGCGGGCGGCGTGCGATCGACGATCGGACTGGTCTTCGGCGCGCTGTCGGTCGCCGCGGTCTTGCCGGCGGGCACGAAGGCGAAATCCTCCGCCAGCGACGACGAGATCCACGGCACCTGTTCGCTGCGCGACGCCCGCGTCACACCGACGCGGGTGCGGTTGAGCGCTTCCTCGGCGCCGAGACCCGGCACGCGGATCTCCTTGAGCAGTTCGCTGACGAACAGGCTGCGGTCGCCGCCATTGTCGCTGATCACCGAACTCAGTGCGGCGGAGTACATCACCAGCGACCCGCCCGGCGCGATGATCGGGGCGAGGCCGGCCGAGAAGCTGCGGAACCGGCGCTCGAACGGATTGCGGCGCGAGGCGTCGATCAGCGCGATCTTGACGGTGGCGCCGCGGCTGTTGAGTTCGCCGAGCACGGTCTCGAGGCTGATGCCGTCGCGGCGGACGTCCGGCTCGGTCCAGATCTGGGCGTCGACCGGAATCATGTAGCTCTGCCGGCCGGACTGGATGCCGAAGCCGCTGAAGAACACCAGCGCCACCGAGCCGGGCTTGACGCGATTGTAGAGCCGGTCGAAGGCGCGCCGCATCGAGTCGCCGTTGAGATTCTCGCCGACATCGACATCGAACCCGTCGCGCTTCAGTTCGTCGACCAGATCGCGCGCATCGTTGACCGGCTGCTTCAGCGGCTTTTCGGCATCCGGATATTTGGCGTTGCCGATCACCAGTGCGACGCGCCCGCTGCGATCATCGGCGGCATGTGCTCGGATCGCCGGCGCCGTCAGCAGGGTGAGGAGTACGAGCAACGCGATGCGGATCTTCATTCAACGCCGGTCCTGAGATGCGGGCGCCGATCCAGGCGGAGCCGGACGGCGACCTGACTGCAATCACGTCCTTCATATTATCAATCGGGGCGGGTCGCCACTGTCAATCAGCCGCGACGTCGGCTTTCGATGGCGGTGAGTGAGGAGTGAGGAAGTCGTCGAACCGTCACGCTGATGCCAAACTGCCTCGCGCGAAACTGCGCGTCATCGTGCAGAGAGATGGTTCTCTCCGATGGCTCGGCGGAAGAGGGAAGGTCGTCGTCGCTCCGGAGCCGCGCCGAAGCGACGACGCCCAGCTCAGTAACTGATGCCCAGCATCAGGACGAAGTGACGTTGGTGCCAGGAGGCGCTCAGTGTCTCACCGGACTCGGTCCGACGCCAGGAGCGTTGCGCGGTTGCGACCGGCGTGCGCTTCGCGGCCGGGGCCGGCGCCTTGGCCATCGCGCCTGCCGTCGACGCCGCGGTGACGCCCTGGGTGGTCGGCGGAACCGGCGCCGGTGGGGCGGCGGCCGCATCGGCCTTCGCCGCGTTGTCGCCGTCGGCGGAGGCGGCGCGCGCCGCTTCGGTCGTGGAGGTCGCGACGCCCTGCGCGATCGGGCCGAGCGTGACCGGCGTCGTGACCGCCTCGTTGCTGGCGACCGCGCCTTCGGTGGCGGATACTTGCATGACGGCGAGGGCCGCGACGAAGCCGGCGGCTGCGATCGTGCGTCGCGCCAGGCATTGGTAGTTGTGCATCGGTCACCTCTTCGTTCGTTGCGGCGCCGACTGCGCCGCGGTCGGCGGGCCGTCTCGGCCGCCGGGTTTTGGTTTTCGTCCGATCATCCGGCGTCGCTGCCGGCATGATCACTCCTCGTCATCGCCGGCTCAGAAGCCGACGCCGATCATGGCGGCGCCGCCGCCGTGACCGCCACCGCCGCTCGGCCGCGACGACGCCTGCTGGCGGGCGCGCGGCTCCGGCCGCGATTGGCGGCGTTCCTGTTGGGCTTCGCGGCGCGCCGGCTTGCGCCGGGCAACCGGTTCGTCGTCGTCGTCACGCGGACGGCGGGTCGCCGCCTTCGGCTCCTCACGCTTCTCGCTCGCGATGCAGGTATCGCCCTTGGCAATCTCACCCGCCTTGCACTCCAGCGGGCACACCCGGCCGGACTGCTTGCTGAGATCCGACACCAGAGCCTCGGTCACGCTGATATCGCTCGACGACTGACCCTTGATACTCAGATAGCGACCGAGCGCGGTCTTGGTCTCGCTGCCGAGGACGCCGTTCGGCTTGTCGCTCAGGCAGCCGATCCGCGCCAGCTCGGTTTGCGCCGAGCGCACCAGTTGCGGCGAGTTCGGCAGGGCGGCGGCGCGCTTCTCGGCATCGAGCTTGAGCCGGTCGATCGCCATCGCCACCATCGGCTGCAGCCGGCTGCAGGTGATCGACTTGGCGAACGTCTTCATGTCGTCGAGCGCTGCGGTCTCGTTGTTCTTGGCGTTGAGCTCGTCGAACTTCGCCTGCTGATCCTTGCAGACGGTCTCCTGAATGGCTGCTTCCGCGGCCTTGCGGCGCTCGTCCTCGGCCTGCTTCGCCTGACGTTCGCTTTCCGCCCGCAAGGCTGCGGCTTCCTGCGCCGACTTCTTGTTCTCGGCCTCTTCGGCCTTCCGCTTGGCCTCGGCCGCCTTGCGCTCGGCTGCCTCGGCCTTGGCCTTCGCCTCGGCCTCGGCTTTCTGGGCGCGGCGCTCCTCGTCCTCGCGTTTGCGCGTGGCGATCTCCTCGGCCTTCTTCTGGGCCGCCTGGAGCTTGGCGAGTTCCGCGGCGCGCGCGGCCGCCTCGCGTTCGGCCCGGGCGCGCTCTTCGCGCTCACGCGCGATCTGCTCCAGCAACTGGACTCGGCTCTGCGCGGTGATCGCCAGCGGCGAATCCGGGTAGCGCTTGATGAATTTCTGCAACGCCGACACGTCGTTGCTGTCCTTCACCCGATCCCAGTCCAGCGCCTCCTTGGAATTCGGCTCGCGCCCCGGCTCCGGCGTACCGGGCTCCACCGCGGTGGTCTTGACGTTGCCGGTCGCCGACGACGGATCGCTCTTCGGCACCTGGTCGGTGAGGCTGGCGATCTGGGCGCGGGCCAGATCGGCATAGAAGCCTGTCTTGTAAGTATTGAGGAAGACCTCCCAGGCCCGGCGCGAGCCGATCTTGGCGACCAGGTCGTAGTCGGCCTTGACGTCGTTCGCCGTCGCCTCCTGGGCGACCGCGGGCGCCGGCACCAGCGAAACATTGCCGCCGCCGAGCGAACCGTACACGAACGGCTCCTGCTTGTTGCCGGTGGCCTTCATCACCTCGTCGCGGACGCGGCCGAAGGCCAGCCTGATATCCAGCCCCGGCACCGTCAGATTCTTCAGGATCGCGGTGGTGAACGGGCTGTGGTCGCCCTGGCCGTCCTCGGCGGTCGAGCCGGCCTTCGCCGCGTAGGCGATCAGCGTGTCGGTGCTGGTCGGTTCGACCTTGCCGAGGCCGGAATTCACCGCCCGGCTGGCCACCTTCCGCTCGCGCCGCATTCGCACCGTGAACGGGTTGTCGCGACAGGCGTCGAGAATGATCACGCGCAGCCGTTGCGCCCCGTCGGCCGACGACACCATGCGTTCCAGCGGGATCGCCTCGTCCTCGGCGTCGCGGTCGCTGGCGAGCCGGGCGTCGATCGGGATCAGATAGTTGGTGCCGCCGATCTCGATGCCGTGTCCGGCGTAGTAGATCACGGCGATATCGGCCTGGTCGGCCTCGGCCTCGAACTTGCGGATCGCGCGCTTGAAATCCAGATTGCCGACGTTGATCACCTGGGTGACGTCGAAACCGGCGTCCTTGAACATCTTGGCGACCGAGGAGGCGTCGCGCGACGGGTTCGGGAGTTGCGGAACGCTCTGATAGATCGAGTTACCGACCACCATGGCGACGCGCTTGGCGTCGGCCAGCGCAAGACCGGACGAAATCACCATCGCCAGGATGGCTCCGCCAATCTTCGCCGCAATCGGACCAAGACGCTCGATCATGTCGATTCCTGCGTGCGGCTGTTCGCCGGGCAGATCCTCATTCAATGCGGAACGAATTGTAGCGGCCGTTCCAGACGCTTGAAAAGCTATCAATTATCGCCGTCATTCTATCGCCAACCCGGCGCCCGAATCAATCGCGGGCTCCGGGCGGCGAGGGCGGCCGTGCGGCCGCCCGTGACGCGAGTCACTTAGCGGCTTCGTCGTGTTCGGCCATATTGACGATCTGAACGCGCCGGTTCTCGGCCCCGAACGGATCGGCCGGAGCCTTCAACTGCTTCTCGCCATAGCCGACCGAGACCAGGTGATCGGGCTGGATCCGATAGCGTTCGATCAGATAGCGCTTGACGGCCTCGGCCCTTCGTTCGGACAGGCCCTGATTGTAGTCGTCGCCGCCTTTGGCGTCGGTATGCCCGGCCAGCATGACGATGGCGTCTTTCAGGTCGGCGCTGGTCAGGGCGTCGCCGAGGCTCTTGAGCTGCGGCTCGGCCCGGGACGATAACACCGCGGAATTGTAGTCGAAATTGATCTCCAGATCGATCGTCGGCCGCTTGGCGGCGATCGCCGCGATCTGTTCGCGGTCGCCGGCCGACAGTGAGCGGGTCTGGCTGACCCGCTTGATCGTCGCGAGTTCCTCCGGAGTCACCGCGGTCCGGGTGCCGCTCAGGCTGCGGGTCTTCGACGCTTTGAGCTGATCGCGGATCTGCTGCGATGTGACCTCGCCGGCTTGCGCCGCGGTCGTGCCGATACCGAGGCCGCCCGCCAGAATGACGGCGGTCAGCGCCAGGCTCATATTGATCTGCCGAATCATCATGGTTTGCTCCCATCCGGCCGAGGCCGCACAGCGGAGGGCCCCGGTCCTCATGGTGATCAGTCTTGCCCCTGAGTGCTTAGCTGGCTGTGACTTGGATCACTCAGGCGCGGAGAGTGTAGCACTGCTGCGTATGGGACGGCAGGGATATCTCTCCTCTGCCTTGGACGGCGGGTCGGCATAAAACGTTCAATCGATTCGCTAATTTGGTCGCCGCGAATCACTTTCGCAGGCCCGGCGGCGGTCGTGAGTACCAGCCGCCGGGTCGCCGGCCGCCTGGCGCAGCTAATCGGCATATAAGTGTACCTGGCAGGTAGTAATTACCGGAGAATTGTTGCTGCAATAACACATAGTCCGGAATTGTCGGGGCTGTCCCGCCGAGTGTTCATTCCGATCCTTGCCGGTCGAAATCCTTGTGCCTTAGAAACGATATGAAACACCCGCGCTTGCGAGCGTTGCTTCTGGGGGCATTTGAAAATGATGAAATTGATCAGTCCGCGAGTAGTGAAGGGCCGCAACGGTATTTTGGCCGGCTTCGCATGTGCGATGATGGCGACGGTCTCGACCGGGGCGTTTGCGCAGAATTGTACGGTTCCTGCCCAAACCGGCACGGTGATCACGAACATCGGTCAGCTCGCGATTCCGGCGACCGGCGGCGCGACGTCGCTGGCGGCGGCGATCGGCAACGTCAACACCGCCTTCCTCACCCAGCAGGGCAGCGCCTTCGTGTCGGCCCCGGCCAATCCGGCGCCGGATCAGCCCGGCGGCGGCATCTGGGCCCGCGGCGTCGGCGGCGAGGTCACCATCAAGAGCACCTCGACCTCGACCGCCACCACCACCCTTCCGCCGGGCGGCGCGGTCTACAACACGTCGCGCACCACCTGCGAAACCAGCCAGCGCCAGACCTTCGGCGGCGTCCAGGTCGGCGCCGACATCGCCCGCCTCAATTGGGGCGGCTGGAACGTGCATCTCGGTGCCACGGCCGGTTATCTCGGCGCGAAGTCGAGCGATAACAACCAGTTCTCGAACACCTACTCGATCCCGTTCTTCGGCACCTATGTGGTCGCGACCTACGGCCGCTTCTTCGCCGACCTGATGGTCAAGCAGGAGTTCTACAACGTCAACCTGGGCAACCCGTCGTCGCTGTATTTCGACCGGCTGGTGGGTGCGCACGGCTATTCGATCTCGGCTTCGGCCGGCTACAACGTCCCGCTCGCGAACAACTGGTTCATCGAGCCGTCCGCCGGGTTCATCTACTCGAAAACGTCGGTCGACGACTACGTCAACTCGGGCACGCCCGCGCTGGCGATCGGCGGCAACATCCGCACCGACGACATCAAGAGCGAAATCGGCCGTCTGAGCCTCCGGGTCGGGACCGCGATCGCGACGCCGACCGTGGTCTGGCAGCCGTTCGGTTCGGCCAGCGTGTTCCATGAATTCGCCGGCGACATCAATTCGACCTACACGACCTTCGCGAACAACGCCTTCATCGGGGCGAGCCCGATTTCGGTGAACCAGGTGACCTCGACCAGCCGCGTCGGGACCTACGGCCAGTACTCTCTGGGTCTCGCCGGCCAGGTGGTGAACACCGGGTGGCTCGGCTTCGTTCGTGTCGACTACCGCAATGGCTCGAACATCGAAGGCTGGACCGGCAACGCCGGCATCCGCTACCAGTTCACGCCGGAAGCGATCGCGGCGGTGATGCCGTTGAAGGCCAAGGCGGCCCCGCGGCCGCTGATCGGGCCGACCAACTGGACCGGCTTCTATATCGGAGGTTTCGCCGGCGGTGCCTATGGCCGGACCGACATCGGCTTCCTCGGCGCGCCGACCCAAGGCGACAAGCCCTGGGTGTTCGGCCCGCTCGGCGGCGGCCAGATCGGCTACAATCACCAGTTCAGCAACAACTGGGTGCTGGGCGTCGAAGGCGACATCGGTGCCGCCGACATCAAGGGCGGCCGCACCGCCGGCACGGCGACCGGCCTCACCGCCGGTGGCGTTCCGGTCGCGTTCTCGCCGGCCTACTTCACGGTGCAGGACCGCACCCACTGGATGGCGACGGCGTCGGCCCGGCTCGGCTACTCCTGGGGACGCACGCTGTACTACGTCCGCGGCGGCGGCGCCTGGGAAGACTCGACGGTGTCGGCGGTCTGCTCGCTGGGCCCGACTGCGGTCGCCCCGGGCCGGTCCTGCCTCAATCAGGCTGGTGCGCTCACCGCCGGCTTCGACACGGGCAACCGCACCCGCACCGGCTGGCTGATCGGCTTCGGCACCGAATTCGATCTGGGCAAGAACTGGTCGGCCAAGACCGAGTACAACTACACCGACTTCGGCAGCCGGTCGTCGCTCGCCAGCGATGGCACCACCACCCTGACCGACAAGGCGACCATCAGCCAGGTCAAGGTCGGTCTGAACTACCGCTTCTCGCCGACGGCGATCGTGGCGAAGTACTGATCGCCGCGTCCGGATCCCAGCATCCGCTTCAAGAGCCCCGGCCTCGCGCCGGGGCTTTTTCGTTGGGGAAACATGCGTGCACGCCTCGGCGGGGCGGCCTTTCCGCGCAAGGTCCGGCACCGGGGCGCCCGAGGCTGCGGTCGACAGACCAGCTAAGCCCGCGCGCGCCATGGCGTGGCGATCCATCGGCCATCGCGGCCCTCGCCAATTCGCCGACGGCGGCCCTCGCCGTCAGCCGACCGAGAGCCGCGGCTTGGCCGGCGGCAGTTCGTCCTGCTCGTGGCTGGCCTGGATCAGGTTGAGGTGCCGCTCGATCTTGCCGAGCGCCTCCGCCAGATGGTCGCGTTCGCGCGGCGACAGGCACGACAGGATCTCTTGCTCGCGCCGCTTCAGCCGCGGCACCAGCTCGTGATACAGCGCGCGGCCCTTGCGGGTCAGCCGCAGCCGCAATTCGCGGCGGTCGTCCTCGTTCTCCACCCGCTCGATCAGTTCACGCTCCAGCAGCGTGGTGACGGCGCGGCTGATGGTCGATTTGTGCGTCCGTGTGCACTGCGAGATGAATTGTGCGGTGCAGGCGTCATCCCGGAAGCCGAGCGTGGCGAGAATCCGCCAGCCGGGAATGTCGAGCCCGTAGCGCTGCTGATATTCGATGGCCAGCGCCGCGCTGACTTCGGCCGCCAGCCGGTTGAGCTGGAACGGCACGAAGGAGAACAGATCGAGCTTGCTCAAAAAAATCTCCGGCTCGGGTTGCGCCGCGCGGCGACTGCGGCTTAGATGGTTGCAAATGAAACTATCATGCAGGAGGAAGCCTTGACCAGCGCCTTGACGCACCGCCCGGGCCGAAAAGGCTGAGGCCGATGCCGCATCAGGAGCATTTCCAGTTCGGCTACCGCCGCCATCCCGATCAGGATCGCGACCGTGATCCGGCGCGGCATCCGGTGGTGATCGTCGGCGCCGGCCCGGTCGGGCTGTCGCTGGCGATCGATCTGGCGCAGCGCGGACAGAACGTGGTGCTGCTCGACGACGCCGACCGGATCGGCGAGGGCTCGCGCGCGATCTGCTTCTCCAAGCGCGCGCTGGAAGTCTGGGATCGGCTCGGCGTCGGCTCGCGGATGGTCGAGAAGGGCGTGGTCTGGCAGGTCGGCAAGATCTTCCGCCGCGACGAGATGGTGTATCGCTTCGACCTGCTGCCCGAGACCGGCCACAAGATGCCGGCCTTCATCAACCTGCAGCAATACTACGCCGAAGCCTATCTGGTCGAACGCGTCCAGCAACTGCCGCAGATCGACCTGCGCTGGCGCAACAAGGTGACGGCGCTGGCGCAGCACAACGACCACGCGGTGCTGACGATCGAGACCCCCGAGGGCGCCTACCGGCTCGCCGCCGACTACGTGGTCGCCTGCGACGGCGCCCGATCGGCGCTGCGCGGCATGGTCGGCGCGGAATTCGAAGGCGAAGTGTTCGAGGATCAGTTCCTGATCGCCGACGTCAAGATGACGGCGGAATTCCCGACCGAGCGCTGGTTCTGGTTCGATCCGCCGTTCCATGCCGGCCAGTCGGCGCTGCTGCACCGCCAGCCCGACAATGTCTGGCGGATCGATCTGCAGATCGGCGCCGAGGCCGATGCGGCTGTGGAGCGATTGCCGGAGAACGTCCGGCCGCGGATCGAGCGGATGCTCGGCCACGGCGATTTCAGCTTCGAGTGGATCTCCATCTACAAATTCCAGTGCCGCCGGATGCAGCGCTTCCTGCACGAGCGGGTGATCTTCGCCGGCGACTCCGCCCATCAGGTCTCGCCCTTCGGCGCGCGCGGCGCGAATTCAGGACTGGAGGATGGCGAGAACCTCGCCTGGAAATTGGCGCTGGTGCTGCGCGGCGACGCGCCGTCGAGCCTGCTGGCGAGCTACGAGGTCGAACGCGGCCAGGCCGCCGACGACAACATCCGGCATTCGACCCGCTCGACCGATTTCATCGCGCCGCATTCCAAACAGGAGCGGCGGTTGCGCGACGCCGTGCTGGCGCTCGCCCAGGATGTCGACTTCGCCAAGCGCATGGTCAACGCCGGGCGGCTGTCGACGCCGTCGGTGTATGACAGTCCGCTGTCGACGCCGGACGCCGACGCCTGGAGCGCCGGTCCGAAGCCCGGCTCGGCCCTGCTCGATGCGCCGCTGACGGCCGCGGACGGCGCGCCGATGTTCCTGACCGACGCGTTCAAATCGGCCGGCTGCAATTTCGTGCTGCTGGAAAGCGCCAACGGCGCCGCGGCGCCGCTGCCTCCGGGCGTGCAGTCCATTCGCATCGGCGATGCCGCGCCGCTGCGCGATGCCGACGGCGTGTTCGCCAGGCGCTACGACACGGCCCCGGGATCGGCCTATCTGCTTCGCCCCGACGGCTACGTCGCCGCGCGGTTCCGGCATCCCACCGCGGCCGCGCTCGACGCAGCGCTGGCGCGCGCCAGCGGGAGGGCCGCGCCATGACCGCGATGCTCTCGACCCAAAGCAACTTCGCCGATCCCGACGCCGCCTACCGGCTGATCGTCGAGGCGCATCGCGGCATCAGCGACGAGCAGAGCGCATCGCTCGACGCGGCGCTGGTGCTGATCCTCGCCAACCACATCGGCGACCTCGCCCTGTTGCGCGAGGCGGTCACGCTGGCGAAGCGGAGCGTGGTGGATGAGCAGGTGACGGCGTCGCCATGAAGCGAAGTCAGTTGAAGTCCGCCAGCAGCACAGCCCCAGCGTTCGTCATTCCGGGGCGCGCGCAGCGCGAACCCGGAATCTCGCAGTTCGGGGCAATGCAGCGGTCGCAGAACAACTCGGGATTCCGGGTTCGCTCGCTGCGCGAGCGCCCCGGAATGACTTCGGAAGCAAACAGCGCGTAAGCGCGTAAGAGAATCCACAACTAACAAGGACCACCAATGGCCAAAGGCTTCGCTTCCACCACCGACCTCGCCGAGAAGAAGGTGACGTTCTCCGAGATCGGCCCCGATCTCTACGCCTTCACCGCGGAGGGCGATCCGAATTCGGCGGTGATCGTCGGCGAGGACGGCTGCCTGGTGTTCGACGCCCAGGCGACGCCGGCGATGGCCGGCAAGGTGATCGAGCGTGTCCGCAGCGTCACCGACAAGCCGATCAAATACGTCGTACTGTCGCATTATCATGCGGTGCGCGTGCTCGGCGCCTCGGCCTACGGCGCCGAGGGCATCGTCGCCTCGCAGGAGACCTATCGGCTGATCGAGGAACGCGGCCAGCAGGACTGGGATTCCGAATACGGCCGGTTTCCGCGGCTGTTCCAGGACGCCGAGAGCATTCCCGGCCTGACCTGGCCGACCCTGACCTTCGACGGCGAGATGTCGATCTATCTCGGCAAGCGCGAGGTGCGGCTGATGCAGCTCGGCGCCGGCCACACCTCGGGCGACATCGTCGCCTGGGTCCCCGACGCCGAGGTGATGTTCACCGGCGACCTCGTCGAGTATCACTCGGCCTGTTATTGCGGCGACGCCTATTTGCGCGACTGGCCGACGACGCTGAACGAGATCCGCGAGTTCAATCCGAAGGCGATCGCGCCCGGCCGCGGCGACGCGCTGAAGGGGCTGGAGACCACGCGCGAGGCGATCGCGATGACCCGCGATTTCGTCGGCACGCTGTACGGCGCCGCCGAGATCTCGGTCGCCAAGGGCCGCAGCCTGAAGGAGACCTGGGGCGCGACCCGCGAGAAGATGGACCCGAAGTTCGCCAGCTTCGCGATCTACGAGCACTGCCTGCCGTTCAACGTCTCGCGCGCGTTCGACGAAGCCTCGGGCATCGACGATCCGGTGATCTGGACCGCCGAGCGCGATCGCGAAATGTGGGCCGCCCTGCAGGGCTGATAGGTCCGGCTGCGGCCGAAATCATGCGTAACGGAATCGGAGGATGACATGAACATCAACGCCGCGCCGCAGATCGTCGGCCGCCCGTCGCAGGACATCACCCCGGGCTACATGTCCGGCTTCGGCAATTCGTTCGAGACCGAAGCGCTGCCCGGGGCGCTGCCGATCGGCCGCAACTCGCCGCAGCGCGCTGCCTATGGGCTGTACGCTGAGCAACTCTCAGGCTCGCCGTTCACCGCGCCCCGCGGCGCCAACGAGCGGAGCTGGCTGTATCGCATCCGTCCGTCGGTGAAGCATTCGGGTCGCTTCACCAAAGCCGAGATGGGCCTGTGGCGCTCGGCGCCGTGCCTCGAATACGACATGCCGATCGCGCAGCTACGCTGGGACGCGCCGCCGATGCCGAAGGAGGACCTGACCTTCGTGCAGGGCGTGCGAACGATGACCACCGCCGGCGACGTCAACACCCAGGCCGGCATGGCCACGCATATGTATCTGATCACCAAATCGATGGTCGATCAGCACTTCTACGATGCCGACGGCGAACTGATGTTCGTGCCGCAGCAAGGCAGCCTACGGCTCGTCACCGAATTCGGTGTCATCACCGTCGCGCCCGCCGAGATCGCGGTGATCCCGCGCGGCGTCAAGTTCCGCGTCGAGCTGCTCGACGGCCCGGCGCGCGGCTATCTGTGCGAGAACTACGGCGGCGCCTTCACGCTGCCGGAGCGCGGCCCGATCGGCGCCAACTGTCTCGCCAATTCGCGCGACTTCCTGACACCGGTCGCCGCCTATGAGGACAAGGACACGCCGACCGAGCTGTTCGTCAAATGGGGCGGCACGCTGTGGCAGACGACGCTGCCGCATTCGCCGATCGACGTGGTGGCGTGGCACGGCAACTACGCGCCGTACAAATACGATCTGCGAACGTTCTCGCCGGTCGGCGCGATCGGCTTCGATCATCCCGATCCGTCGATCTTCACCGTGCTGACCTCGCCTTCGGAAACCGCGGGCACCGCCAACATCGACTTCGTGATCTTCCCCGAGCGCTGGATGGTGGCGGAGAACACCTTCCGGCCGCCGTGGTATCACATGAACATCATGTCGGAGTTCATGGGCCTGATCTACGGCGTCTACGACGCCAAGCCGCAGGGCTTCGTGCCGGGCGGCGCGTCGCTGCACAACATGATGCTGCCGCACGGGCCGGATCGCGAGGCGTTCGATCATGCCAGCAACGGCGAGCTGAAGCCGGTGAAGCTGACCGGCACAATGGCGTTCATGTTCGAGACCCGCTATCCGCAGCGCGTCACCGAATATGCGGCGACCGCCGGCACGCTGCAGGACGACTACGCCGATTGCTGGCGCGGTCTCGAAAAGCGCTTCGATCCGACCCGGCCATGACCCGCACCGCTTCGCAGGACGAGCATGACGGCGCCGTGCTGTACGGCTACTTCCGCTCGTCCGCTGCTTATCGGGTTCGGATCGCACTGAACCTGAAGGGTATCGCCGTCGCGCACCGCTACGTGCATCTGCGCAACGGCGAGCAGTACCTCGAAGCCTATCGCTGGATCAATCCGGCCGGGCTCGTGCCGTATTGGCGCGAGGGCGACTTCGATCTCGCGCAGTCGCTGGCGATCATCGAATATCTCGACGAGACCCACCCCGAGCCGCCGCTGCTGCCGAAGGACGCCAAGGCCCGGGCGATCGTCCGCGAGATCGCCTATGCGGTTTGCTGTGACATCCATCCGGTCGGCAATCTGCGGATTCTGAAACGTCTGACCGAACTCGGCGTCGACGACATCGAGCGCGCGCGTTGGTCGAAAGAGTGGATCGAGCAGGGTTTTGCGGCGATCGAGGCGCGGCTGGCGCAGACGCCGGGTCCGTTCGCCTATGGTGACCAGCCGACGCTCGCCGATCTCTGCATCGTCCCGCAGGTCTTCAACGCCCGCCGCTTCGACGCCGACCTCGCCCCGTTCGAACGCATCCGCCAGATCGAAGCGGAGGCGATGAAAGTCGAGGCGTTCGTCGCGGCCGAGCCGGGCCGGCAGCCGGATGCGGAGTGAGTGTGACATCACCCTCCCCTGGAGGGGGAGGGTCGCTCGCGTCAGCGAGCGGGGTGGGGTGGCGAAGAGTTCATCCGCCGTGCGCACGGCTCACCCCACCCCGTCCCGCATCCCGCTGCGCGGGCTGCGGGCCGACCCTCCCCCTTTAGGGGAGGGTGAAGAGAGCTTCACGCTCCGACCGAACCATCCAACGTCCCAGGACTAAGCATGCATCCCAATGATCCGCGCCTGCGCTCCTTCATCGACGTGAAGGCCGACTCCGACTTCCCGATCCAGAACCTGCCCTATGGCGTGTTCTCGACCGCGACCAACGCGGCGCCGCGCGTCGGTGTCGCGATCGGTGAGCAGGTCCTCGATCTTGCGGCGCTGCAGAGCGCCAAGCTGCTCGACCTGCCGGACGGCGTGTTTGCGCAGCCGTCGATCAACGCCTTCATGGCGCTCGGGCCGGCGACGTGGAGCAAGACTCGTGCGCGGATCAGCGCATTGTTGCGCCACGACAATGCCGAGCTGCGCGACAACGCCGCGCTGCGCCGGCAGGCGCTGATCCCGATGGCGGACGCGACGCTGCATCTGCCGCTCCGTGTCGAGGGCTTCACCGATTTCTATTCGTCGAAGGAGCACGCCACCAATGTCGGCACGATGTTCCGCGACAAGAGCAATCCGCTGCTGCCGAACTGGCTGCACATCCCGATCGGTTACAACGGCCGCGCCTCGACTGTCGTGGTCAGCGGCACGAAAATCCATCGGCCGCAGGGGCAGCTCAAGCCGCCGTCCGCCGAGCTGCCGAGCTTCGGCCCGTGCAAGCGGCTCGATTTCGAACTGGAGATCGGCGTGGTGGTCGGGCAGTCGTCGGCGATGGGCACGATGCTGACCGAACAGCAAGCCGAGCAAATGATCTTCGGCTTCACGCTGCTCAACGACTGGAGTGCGCGCGACATCCAGCAATGGGAGTACGTGCCGCTCGGGCCGTTCCAGGCCAAGGCGTTCGCGACCTCGATCAGCCCGTGGATCGTCACCCGCGAGGCGCTGGAACCGTTTCGCGTACACGGCCCGGCGCAGGAGCCGGTGCCGCTGCCCTATCTGCAGCAGCAGGGCGCTAACAATTACGACATGGCGCTGGAAGTCGCGCTGCGCACTCCGGCGATGAACGCGCCGGCCCGGATCAGCGCGACGAATTTCAAATACATGTACTGGTCGTCGGTGCAGCAGCTGGTGCATCACGCCTCCAGCGGCTGCGCGATGAGCGTCGGCGACCTGCTCGGCTCCGGCACCGTCAGCGGCCCGGCGAAGCATCAGCTCGGCAGCCTGCTCGAACTGAGCTGGAACGGCACCGAGCCGCTGCAACTGCCCGGCGGCGAGACCCGCGGCTTCCTTGAAGACGGCGACTCGCTGGTGATGCGCGGCTGGTGCCAGGCCGACGGCTACCGCATCGGCTTCGGCGAAGTCGAGGGGACGGTGCTGGCGGCGGTTAGTTAACTAACCAGCTTGCGACCAACCTCCAAGTTCGTCATTCCGGGGCGCGAGCGCAGCTCGCGAACCCGGAATCCATAGTCCCTGAACTATCGTTTTGCTCGACCCGTTTATCCCCGTGCGTCACCGGAATGCTGCGGCGTCTGGATTCCGGGTTCGCTCACTGCGTGAGCGCCCCGGAATGACGAACGAGAGGTGGTGAGCGCCTCGACGCAGAGCGTTATCGCGTACCCCACTCCTTCGCCAGGCCGGCAAGATCGGCCTGCACCGGCGCGCGGACCGACGATGGGGTGCGGGAGAAGCGCGGCGCGGGGGCGGGCTGGGTGTGGCCTTCGTGCTGGATGAAGACTTCGCGCGCCACCATGTGCGGATGCCGGGTGGCTTCCGACATCGTCAGGATCGGGGCGAAGCAGACGTCGGTGCCTTCCATCAGTTGGCACCATTCGTCGCGCGTCTTGGTCTTGAACACCGCGGTCAGCTTCGCCTTCAATTCCGGCCAGTTCTTCGGATCCATCTGGCCGTCGTATTGCGGATCGGTCAGGCCGGCGAGTTCGCGCAGCAGCTTGTAGAACTGCGGCTCGATCGAACCGATCGAGACGAATGCGCCGTCCTTGCATTCATAGGTGCCGTAGAAATGCGCGCCGCCGTCGAGCATGTTGCTTTCGCGGGCTTCCTTCCAGCGGCCGGCCGCGGTCATGTCGAAGAACATGGTGATCAGCGAGGCGGCGCCGTCGCACATCGCAGCGTCGACCACCTGGCCCTTGCCGGAGGTCTTGGCCTCGAGCAGCGCGGCCAGCATGCCGACCACCAGATACAGCGAGCCGCCGCCGAAATCGCCGACCAGGTTGAGCGGCGGCACCGGCTTGTCGGCCGGGCCGATCGCCGCCAGCGCGCCGGTGATCGAGATGTAGTTGATGTCGTGGCCGGCGGCCTGCGCCAGCGGGCCGGTCTGGCCCCAGCCGGTCATGCGGCCATAGACCAGTTTCGGATTGCGGCCGAGCACCACGTCGGGGCCGAGGCCGAGCCGCTCCATCACGCCGGGGCGATAGCCTTCGATCAGCGCGTCGGCCTTGTCGAGCAGCGCCAGTACCCCGGCGACCGACTCCTTGTCCTTGAGATCGACTACCACCACCTTGCGGCCGCGGGCGGCGGCGCCCTGCGGCTTCTGGCCGGCGCGCGTCAGCGTGATCACTTCGGCGCCCATGTCGGCCAGCAGCATCGCGCCGAACGGGCCCGGGCCGATGCCGGCGAATTCGACGATGCGGATGCCGGCGAGCGGGCCGCTGGCGCGGCCGGAGGTCTGAGGCTTCTTGGAGGCGGTCGCTGTGTCTTGCACCTTGGGTGTCCATTGTTGTTGTCCGCGGCGTGCGGAGCGGTTGTCGTTGCGGCGAAATCACCACGCCGGCGCCGTGCAGGGCAAGCGGCTTTTCAGCGCAGCGCTGCATGACGCCATGCGACCGCGCCGCACAAAACAAAAACGGCGCGCAGATCGCGCGCCGTTTGCCGTCGTGTGGAATTCGCCTCAGCCTGCGGCGTCGACCGCGCGCTGCGCCATCACCCGGATCAGATTGGCGCGATAGTCCGAGGTGCCGTGGATGTCGGCCATCAGGCCTTCGTCCGACACCTTCACATTGTCCAGAGCCGAAGCCGACCAGTTCGCCTTCAACGCCTCTTCGATGACGCCGACCCGCATCACGCCGTTCTGCGACGCGCCGGTGGCGGCGACGCGGATCTCGCCGCTCTTGTGTTTGGCGACGAACACGCCGGTCAGCGCGAAGCGCGACGCCGGATTGCGCATCTTGGCGTAGCCGGCCTTGGCCGGGATCGGGAACGAGATCGCCGTGATGATCTCGTTGTCCTCGAGCGCGGTCATGAACAGCCCCTTGAAGAACTGATCCGCCGGGATCTCGCGCTTGTTGGTCTTCACCGTGGCGTTCAGCGCCAGCACCGCGGCCGGATAGTCCGCGGCCGGATCGTTGGTGGCGACCGAGCCGCCGATCGTGCCGCGATAGCGCACGGCGGGATCGCCCAGCACCGAGGTGAGATGGGCGATCGCCGGGATCGTCCGCTTCACGTCGGCATTGTGCATGATGTCGTAATAGGTGGTCGCGGCCTTGATGGTCAGCGCGTCGGCGCTGGCCTCGACCCCGATCAGCCCGGGGATCTTGGCGATGTCGATGACGTCGCTCGGCCCGGCCAGCCGCTGCTTCATCACCGGCAGCAGCGTGTGGCCGCCGGCCAGATATTTCGGGTCGCTGCCCTTGCCGAACAGCGCGACGGCTTCCTCGACCGAGGAGGGACGGTGATAATTGGTGGAATACATGCTGTGTCCTCCCTCAGGCCGCGTGGATCGCGTGCCACACCCGGTCGGGTGTCGCCGGCATTTCGAGCTTGTTGTTGCCGATCGCGTCGGTGATGGCGTTGATCACCGCCGCCGAGGCACCGATCGCGCCCGCCTCGCCGCAGCCCTTGACGCCGAGCGGATTGCCCGGACACAGCGTCTCGGTGTGCGACACCTTGAACGACGGCACGTCGTCGGCGCGCGGCATCGCGTAGTCCATGAACGACGCGGTGACGAGCTGGCCGGTGTCGTCGTAGATCGCGTTCTCCAGCAGCGCCTGGCCGATGCCCTGGACGAGGCCGCCATGGACCTGGCCCTCGACGATCATCGGGTTGATCAGCCGGCCGAAATCGTCGACCGCGACGAAGCTGACGAACGAGGTCTTGCCGGTGCCGGGATCGACTTCGAGCTCGCAGATGTAGGAGCCGGCCGGGAAGGTGAAGTTGGTCGGGTCGTAGAACGCGCTCTCCTTCAGGCCCGGCTCCATGCCGTCCGGCAAATTGTGCGCCGTGTAGGCGGCGAGCGCGACCATCGGCAGCGCGATCGACTTGTCGGTGCCGGTGACCTTGAACTCGCCGTTCTCGATCACGATGTCGCCTTCCGACGCCTCGAGCTGATGCGCCGCGATCTTCTTGGCCTTGGCCTCGACCTTCTCCATCGCCTTGAAGATCGCCGACATGCCGACCGCCGCCGAGCGCGAGCCGTAGGTGCCCATGCCGAACTGCACCTTGTCGGTGTCGCCGTGCACGATCGAAACCTGGTTGATCGGGATGCCGAGCCGGTCCGCGACGAGCTGCGCGAACGTCGTCTCGTGGCCCTGGCCGTGGCTGTGCGAGCCGGTCAGGATCTCGATGGTGCCGACCGGATTGACCCGGACCTCGGCCGATTCCCACAGGCCGACGCCGGCGCCGAGACTGCCCACCGCCTTCGACGGCGCGATGCCGCAGGCCTCGATGTAGCAGGAGAAGCCGAGCCCGCGCAGCTTGCCTTCGGCCTTGGCCTTCGCCTTGCGCGCCGGGAAGCCGGCATAGTCGGCCGCCTTCAGCGCGGCGTCGAGCGACGCGTTGAAGTCGCCGATGTCGTACGCCATGATCACCGGGGTCTGATGCGGGAACTGGGTGATGAAGTTCTTGCGGCGCAGTTCGGCCGGATCGACCTTGAGCTGACGCGCCGCGGTCTCGACCAGCCGCTCCAGCAGATAGCAGGCCTCGGGACGGCCCGCCCCGCGATAGGCGTCGACCGGCGTGGTGTTGGTGTAGACGCCGATCACTTCGGTGTAGATCGCCGGGATGTTGTACTGGCCCGACAGCAGCGTGGCGTACAGATAGGTCGGCACCGAGGACGAGAACAGCGACATGTAGGCGCCGAAATTGGCGTGGGTGGTCACCCGCAGCGCCAGCATCTTGTTGTCCTTGTCGAACGCCAGTTCGGCCTTCGAGACGTGGTCGCGGCCGTGGGCGTCGGTCAGGAACGCTTCGGAGCGGTCACCGGTCCATTTCACCGCGCGACCGACCTTCTTGGAGGCCCACAGCGCCACCATCTCTTCCGGATAGATGAAGATCTTGGAGCCGAAGCCGCCGCCGACGTCGGGCGCCACCACGCGCAGCTTGTGCTCGGGCGCGATGTTGTAGAACGCCGACAGCACCAGGCGGGCGACATGCGGGTTCTGCGAGGTGGTGTAGAGCGTGAAGTGCTCTTCGGCCGAATCGTAGTCGGCGATTGCCGCGCGCGGCTCCATCGCGTTCGGCACCAGCCGGTTGTTGGTCAGTTCGAAGCTCACCACATTGGCGGCCTTGCCGAACGCCTCGTCGACCGCCTTCTGGTCGCCGATCTCCCAGTCGTAGACGATGTTGCCGGGTGCTTCGGGGTGGAGTTGCGGGGCGCCGGGCGCGATCGCGGCCTTGATGTCGGCGGCGGCGGGCAGCTCCTCGTAGTCCACCACCACGGCTTCGGCGGCGTCACGCGCCAGGTTCTTCGATTCGGCGATCACCACCGCGACGGCCTGACCGACGAACCGCACCGTCTCCGGCGCCATCGCCGGCCAAGCGCCCATCTTCATCGCCGAGCCGTCCTTGGAGTGGATCGCCCAGCCGCAGATCAGATTACCGACCTTGTCGTCGACGATCTGCTGCCCGGTGAGCACGTCGACCACGCCCGGCATCGCCTTCGCGGCCTCGACGTCGATGCTCTTGATCTTCGCGTGGGCGTGGGGACTGCGCACAAAATGTGCATAGGTCATCCCGATGATCTTGATGTCGTCGACGTAGCGGCCCTTGCCGGTGATGAAGCGTCGGTCTTCCTTGCGTACGACGCTGGCGCCAATTCCCTCGATGCCCATTGAGTAGCTCCCTGTCCGACGGCATTCCCCGCGCGACGGTGGCGACGCGGGTCGCAGTCCTTGTTTGCAGTCCGTGTTTCGATGTGATCGGCGACGAAAAACGTGAGGCGGCGGCCTATTCGGCGGCCTGCGCCACCTTCATGCGCGAAGCGGCGTCGAGCACCGACTTGACGATGTTGTGATAGCCGGTGCAGCGGCAGATGTTGCCTTCGAGCTCCTGGCGGACGGTCTCTTCGTCGAGATCGCCGCCATGGCGGTGCACGATGTCGATCGCCGACATGATCATGCCGGGCGTGCAGTAGCCGCACTGCAGGCCATGATTGTCGCGAAACGCCGCCTGCATCGGGTGCAGTTCGTCACCCTTGGAGATGCCTTCGATGGTGGTGATGTTGGCGCCGTTGGCCTGGCCGACCAGCGTGGTGCAGGATTTCACCGCGCGGCCGTCGATATGCACGATACAGGCGCCGCATTGGCTGGTGTCGCAGCCGACATGGGTGCCGGTGAGATTCAGATGATCGCGCAGCAAGTGGACGAGGAGGGTTCGATCCTCGACCTCCGCCGTGACGGCTTTCCCGTTGACAGTCATAGAGATTTTGGACACGCGCAGTCCTCCCGCTGAATTTTTAGTTATTCCAATTAGAAGCATGGCCGCGCCACTTTGCAACTGGGATTTTTGCGACCGCCCGCCGCGCCGTCGGCCCGCGCTGATGACGGTTCGATGACTACGCCGTCTCCGGATCGGACGAGTTCGAACGGCTGAATTTACTGCACCTTAGAAAATGCCCTCTAATCTCCGGTCGCCGGGCGGTTTTGTGGGACAGGGTGCAATCAGGTGGGTGGGACTGACGTTATTGGCTCGCGGCGTCGCGGGGCGCTGCCGACGTTGCGTTTTCGCGGCAAGGTGACTCTCGGCTTCGCCGCCGTGCTGGCGATCATGGCGATCAGCGTGAGCATCGCCTATCTGGGCTTCGAGCGGATTTCCGAAGGCTTCGTCAGCTACCGCGAGGGCGTGCGGCAATCCGACCTCGCCCGCAACATCGACGAGGCGCGGACCACGTTTCAGTCCCGGGCGCGCTATTACGTGTTGACCGCCAAAGAGGACGATGCGAAGGCCGCTGTTGCGGCGCAAAACGAACTGAAGCGCGCGATCGATCAGTCGCTGCAGTCCGCCACCACGCCGGAGCGGCGCGCCGGGATCGAGCGGCTGGCCGCCGAGTTCGACAGCTTCGCCAAGCTGTTCACCGAGATTCAGGCGCTCAAATCCGACAGCGCGCTGCTGGTGCAGAACCGGCTGATCCGCGGCGGCAACAATCTGCGTTACAAGATCGACGATCTGTCCAGCACTGCGGCCGAAGAGGAGCTGAAAGCGGTCGAAATGGGCGCCAAGCAGGTGTCCGGGCAATTCCTCGCCGCGTCGACGCTGCTCACCACGTTCATCAGCAATTGGGACCACAACGTCTCCAACAGCCTGATGGCCCGGCTCAAATTCGTCGACAGCTCGCTGCAGGCGATCAATTCGGACAATCCCGACATCAAGGCCCGGCTGAAGGAGATTTCGGGCCTGCTGACCGATTACATCCAGGCGCTGGTCAAACTGATCGCGGACTCCAAGGCCATCGACGCCCGCGCCGCGCAGATGATGCAGAGTGCCGACAAGCTGGCGGCCAATTCGGAGGCGATGAAGGCCAGTCTGCTGGCCGACCAGCAGCGGCTCGAGCGCGAATCCGACGCCACCGTCGTCACCACCGAGCGGATGGTCGGGGCGCTCGGCCTCGGCGGCTTCCTGCTCGGCGCGGTGCTGGCATTTTGGCTCGGGCGCGGCATTTCGCGGCCGATGCAGACGATGTGCAGCGCCATGCGCAAGCTGGCGGGCGGCGATTTCAACGTCGTCCTGCCCGGCCTCGGCCGCAAGGACGAGATCGGCGACATGGCCGAGGCGGTCGAAGCCTTCAAGGTCGAGGCCGCCCGCAAGGCGGAGCAGGACGCCGCGGCGCGCGAACGGGAAGCAAGCGCAGGGCGCGAGGCCCGGCGCGCCGAACTGATCGGTTTCGCCAGCGAATTCGAGACCGCGGTCGGCGCGATCGTGTCGCACGTCTCCGACGCCGCCGCGCAGCTCGAAACCGCAGCCGACACCCTGACCCGGACCGCCGAGATCACCCAGAGCCTGTCCGGCGAAGTCGCCGGCGCCTCGCAGCAGGCGTCGTCCAGCATGCAGTCGGTCGCGACCGCCACCGAGGAGCTCTCGGCCTCGGTCGGCGAGATCGGCCGACAGGCCGGCCAGTCCAGCCAGATCGCCGGCAGTGCGGTGGAGCAGGCGCAGGAGACCGACGGCCGGATCGGCAAGCTGACCCAGGCGGCCCAGCAGATCGGCGACGTCATCAAGCTGATCACCGCGATCGCCGAGCAGACCAATTTGCTCGCGCTCAACGCCACCATCGAGGCGGCGCGAGCGGGCGATGCCGGCCGCGGCTTCGCGGTGGTCGCGGCCGAAGTGAAATCGCTGGCCAGCCAGACCGCCAAGGCGACCGACGAAATCTCCTCGCAGGTCGCCGAGATGCAGCAGGCGACCCGTGAATCGGTCACGGCGATCAAGAAGATTGGCGACACGATCACCGAGATCTCGACGATCTCGGCCTCGATCGCCAGCGCGGTGTCGCAGCAGGGTGCCGCCACGCGCGAGATCGCAACCAGCGTCCAGAACGTCGCGCGCGGCTCTCATCAGGTCGCCAGCAACATCACCGAGGTGAATCGCGGCGCGTCCGAGACCGGCACCGCCTCGGCCCAGGTGCTGCATTCGGCGCGCAGCCTGTCGGCGGAAAGTGCGCGGCTGCGGACCGAGCTCGACCGCTTCATGGCCAACATTCGCGCCGCATAGGCGATCGGGTAGTGGCTGGATAGCCGAATCGGCTCCCGATTTCCGGGAACCGATGCCCTCGACCTCCGTTGACTTCGCGACCGATCCGTCGTCCGCGGCGGATCGCCACGTTCGGCGCTTGCGGCGTGGCTGGAACGCCGGAGCGAGGTGAATGGCCATTCCGAACAGCGCCGTGATGACGCATCCGCCTGTTGCGACAGGCGGCGGTCGGGTGATCGAAACCGACATTCCGGCGCGGTTGGACGGGCTGCTGTGGAGCGGCTTCCACACCCGCGTGGTGTTCGCGCTGGGCGTCACCTGGATTCTGGACGGCCTCGAAGTGACGCTCGCAGGCTCGCTGTCGGGCGCGCTGAAAGCCAGCCCGCAGCTCCAGTTCTCCAATCTCGACGTCGGCTTCGCCAACAGCGCCTATCTGGCCGGCGCGGTGATCGGCGCGATCGGATTCGGCTGGCTGACCGATCGGATCGGCCGCAAGAAACTGTTCTTCATCACGCTGGCGCTGTATCTGGTCGCCACCGCGGCGACGGCGCTGTCGTGGAACGTCTGGAGCTACGCGCTGTTTCGCTTTCTCACCGGGGCCGGCATCGGCGGTGAATACACCGCGATCAACTCGACGATTCAGGAGTTGATGCCGGCGCGCTATCGCGGCTGGACCGATCTGGTGATCAACGGCAGCTTCTGGATCGGCGCGGCGATCGGCGCGGTCTGCGCGATCGTGTTGCTCGATCCGGCGGTGATCGATCCCGAGCACGGCTGGCGGCTCGCTTATCTCACCGGCGCGGTGCTCGGCCTGTTCGTCTTCGCGATGCGGTTCTGGATCCCGGAGAGCCCGCGCTGGCTGATGACCCACGGACGCCCCGAGCAGGCCGAAGCGATCGTGGCCGACATCGAGCGCAACGCCCGCCATGCCACCGAGGCCGAGCATCGCGTCAAATCGAAGATCCGGCTGCAGATGCGCAGCCACACGCCGCTGCGCGAGGTCGCGCATACGCTGTTCACCAGATATCGCCAGCGCTCCTTCGTCGGGCTCACGCTGATGGCGGCGCAGGCGTTCTTCTACAACGCCATCTTCTTCACCTACGCGCTGGTGCTGACCGACTTCTTCGGCATCCCGTCGAGCCATATCGGCTGGTACATCCTGCCGTTCGCTGCCGGCAATTTTCTCGGGCCGCTCGTGCTCGGCCGTTTGTTCGACACGCTCGGCCGTCGCAAGATGATCGCCTTCACCTACGGCGTCTCGGGATTGCTGCTCGCCGGGTCGGGCTATCTGTTCTCGATCGGCGCGCTGAGCGCCCAAGGGCAGACGATCACCTGGATAGTGATCTTCTTCTTCGCGTCGCCGGCGGCGAGCGCCGCCTATCTCACCGTCAGCGAGACGTTTCCGCTGGAGGTCCGCGCGCTGGCGATCGCGTTGTTCTACGCCTTCGGCACCGGAATCGGCGGCGTCGCCGGCCCGGCGCTGTTCGGTGCGCTGATAGACACAGGATCGCGCGGCAGTGTGTTCGCCGGCTATCTGCTCGGCGCAGCGCTGATGATCGTCGCCGCCTTCGTCGGGTGGCGCTATGGTGTTGCGGCCGAACGTCGGTCGCTCGAGAACGTGGCGCGGCCGTTGGCCGCTGTAGAGGAAAGCTGATGACTTCGAAGCTCGCCGACAATCAAACGCGGCCCACCACCAATTCCGTGCCGGTGCCGAGCGCGCTGGTGCCGCATCTCGATCAATGCGCGCTGCTGCTCGACATCGACGGCACTTTGCTCGATCTCGCGCCGACGCCGCGCGAAGTCTGGGTGCCGCCGGAACTGGAGCAGACGCTGCGCGCGCTGCACGAACGCACCTCCGGCGCGCTGGCGCTGGTCAGCGGTCGCTCGATCAACGACATCGATCTGATCTTCGCGCCGCTGAAGCTGCCGGCCGTCGGCGGCCACGGCGCGGAGATGCGGCTACTCTCCAGCGGCGATCACGTCGCCACCCACGCGCCGCCGCTCGATCCCGAACTGAAGAACCGCCTCGCCGCGATCGCGCGGATCAGCCCCGGCATCCTGCTCGAAGACAAAGGCTACTCGCTGGCGCTGCACTATCGCTTGGCCCCGCACACCGAGAAGGCGATCTACGAATCCGTCGCCGCGATCCGCGCCGAAAACCCGGATGCGCCGCTCGAAGTCCTGCCCGGCAAGTCGGTGTGCGAGATCAAGCATGCCGGAGTCACCAAGGCGTCCGGCGTGATCGAGTTGATGAAGCACGAACCGTTCAAAGGGCGACGCCCGGTGTTCCTCGGCGACGACGTCACCGACGAGACGGTGTTCGCGATCATGCCCGAGCTTCGCGGTCTGGCGTTTTCGGTGGGGCGTCACAGCGACATCGTCGCGGGACATTTCGACGAACCGCGCGATGTGCGCGCCTGGCTCGCGCGTCTGCTCGATCCACAGATTGCCACAAGTTAGCCTCAAGTTTTCGGGTTCCGCGTCCCCTCATGTCGTGGCCGCAAAGTTGTTCGATTTGAGCCATGGAACGAACTTGATGAACGGTTGTTAATAGAGGGAATCAACAGGTGGGGCGCGGAGGGACACGTGAACCTAGTCGTCGTTTCGAACCGGGTGGCGAGGGCCTCGGCGAATGAGCCGATGACGGGTGGTCTGGCCGCCGCGTTGCTCCCCGTCGTCGAGAAATCCGGCGCAATATGGGTCGGTTCCAGTGGTCGTGTGCGCGATGGCGCACAAAGAGAACCGTTTGCCGAGATCGAACAGCTCGGCGCCGGCGCGCTCGCCATGCTGGATCTGCCGGCGGCGCATTACGGCGGCTATTATGAAGGCTTCGCCAATTCGGCGCTGTGGCCCGCGCTGCATTCCCGCGCCGATCTGATCCGCGTCTCGCAGGACGACTATCGCTCGTATCGCGAAGTCAACGGCTTCATGGCCCGCGCCCTGATGCGCTTTCGCAAGCCGGACACCACTTTCTGGATCCAGGACTACCATTTCCTCGCGCTCGGCGCCGAACTGCGCGCACTCGGCGTGACGCAGCCGATCGGCTTTTTCCTGCACACGCCATGGGCCTCGCCGGCTACGATGGGATGTGTGCCGCACAATCGCGAGCTGGTCGAGGCGATGCTCGCCTACGATCTGATCGGCTTCCAGACCGACGAGGACCGGGACAATTTCCTGTCCTATGTCAAAGCCGAACTCGGCTTCCGCGTGGCCGACGGGGTCGTCGCCACGCCGCATGGATCCTCGCGCTGCGACGTGTTTCCGATCGGCATTGATGCCGATCTTTTTGCGCAACAGGCGCAAAAGGCGACGGCGCATCCGGACGTCTCGCGTCTGCGCAAGAGCCTGAACGGCGAGAAGCTGGTGATTGGCGTCGACCGGCTCGACTATTCGAAGGGTTTGATCAATCGCATCAACGCGTTCGATCGCCTGCTGACGATCTATCCGTCGTGGCAGCGGACGGTTTCGTTGCTGCAGATCGCAACGCCGTCGCGCGGCGCGATCGAAGCCTACGGCAATCTGCAGGGCGAACTCGCCAGGCTGGTCAGCGACGTCAACGGCCGGCTCGGCGAGGCCGACTGGACCCCGATCCGCTATCTCAACAAGGGTTTTCGTCAGGGCGTGCTGGCCGGTCTGTACCGTACCGCGCAAGTCGGTCTGGTGACGCCGCTACAGGACGGCATGAATCTGGTGGCGAAAGAATACGTCGCGGCGCAGAACCCGATCGACCCTGGCGTGCTGGTGCTGTCGAAGTTCGCCGGCGCCGCCAACGAACTCGACACCGCGTTGCTGGTCAACCCGCACGACGTCGAGAGCATGGCCCGCGCCATCGCCACCGCGCTGTCGATGCCGGTAACCGAGCGCCGCCTTCGCTGGGAGGCGATGATGGCCAAGCTGCGCCGCGGCAGTGTGCAGGCTTGGTTTTCGGATTTTGTCGCGTCGCTGGAAGACGCGCATGGTGCCAACCGTGAGGCCGCCGGCGTGATCGCCAGCCAACCGCCGGCCCTGAAGATGGCTGGCGGCTGGTCTCGACGTCCGCCTCTGGCGTTCGGCGGGGCCATCCTGCAATAGCAACGCCGGCTCAGCCGGCAGGGCGGCACCCGGACGCCGTTGCCGTTGCGCAAAGGCTTTGCGTCGGCCGCCGAGACCGACTCAGGCGGCCTTTACCTTCGACTGTCGGTGCAGAGCAGCCTGCTCGAGCCCATGGGGCAAAGCGCCTCCGAGCCGGGTCGGCGAGGTCGGACGCATCCCTCGCAAGGGCCGAAGCCCTCCATCAAATCAACAATTTAGGTGAAATCGGCGACTTGCGGCCGCGATCCCTTGCAAAAACCGCCCGGCGCGGTCATGAGAGGGCGCCCGGAGAGATGGCCGAGTGGCTTAAGGCGCACGCTTGGAAAGCGTGTGTGCGGGAAACCGTACCGTGGGTTCGAATCCCACTCTCTCCGCCACGGCTTCCCAAAACCCAAGTGATCCATTTCACTAGTCCCTTGAAGCGGCCGTCGATCGTCGGTCGGCGCGGCTTGTCGCGGCGACCGAATGTCGTCCGGTCCGCAATCGACGTCCGTCATTGATGAAATTCGACGACCCGGCTGCGCAGCCAGGTCAGGAAGCTGCGCGCCTTCCTCGGCAGTGGGCGGGTCTTCGACCAGACGACGTAATGTGCCAGAGGACGCTCCAGCGGCCTGTCGAACAGCGCGACGAGGGCGCCGTTCCGCAACTCGCTGCGGAGCAGATGCAACTGACCGATGGCGACGCCGACGCCCTCGGTCGCGGCCTGATAGGTCAACACCGAGCTCGGAAACGTGATCCCGGTTTCGGTCAGCAGGTCGAGCTGGTTGTTCGCCATCAGCCAGTCGGTCCAGTCCGTTCGCCGGTAGTGTGAGTGCAGAATTTGCACCTTTCGCAAGTCGTCGACCGACTTCAATCCCGCAGACTTGCGCAGCGCCGGGCTGCACACCGGCTGGAGGCGATCGCGAAACAGCAATTCGCACTCCACGCCTTTCCATTTGCCGTCGCCGAACTGGATGGCGAGATCGACCTTATCGCGCTCGAAGTCGACCGGCGCGACGGCATTGCTGATATCGAGCTTGACGCCCGGATAGGCGGCGTAGAACGACGGCAGACGCTCGATCAGCCATTTTGCCGCGAAGGTGGTGTAGACCCGCAGCCGCAGGGGCTCGAACTTGCCGGTCGCGATCAGCCGCTCCGCTGCGGACTCAATGATGCGGAATGCGGGACCGATCTGTCGCTGCAACTCTTCGCCCTGCGGCGTCAGGCGCAAGCCGGCGCGGTCCCGCTCGAACAGGCGGAAGGCGAAATAATCCTCCAGAGTCTGGATCTGTCGGCTGACCGCGGGCTGCGAGACGCGCAATTCTTCCGCCGCCCGGGTGAAACTGAGCAGCCGGGCCGCGACTTCGAAGACGTGCAGCGGATTGAGCGGGGGCATCGCGTTCATAACGAAAAGTTATGTAAGCATAATCTTTGCTCAGTTGTCGGTCAATGCGGCGTTGCGGAGAAGGGAGGCAAGTCAGGTTCAGAGGTAGCAAATGGATTTCAGGCTTTCGGAAGAGCAACGGATGTTCGCGGACTCGGTCCGCCGCTTCGCGGAAGCCAACCTCGCAAAGGATGCGCTCGCTCGGGCGCACGATTCTCGATTTCCTTTCGATGTCGCCAAGCTGATGGCGCAGCAGGGGCTGCTCGGCATCGCCTTCGATCCTGCCGACGGCGGACAAGGCGGAACACTGCTGGATTCGGTCATCGCCATCGAGCAGGTGGCGGCGGTCTGCCCGCGCAGCGCCGACGTCGTGCAGGCCGGCAATTTCGGGCCGATCCGCACCTTCGTCGAGTATGCCAGCGCCAAGCAGAAAGCCGCCTATCTGCCCGATCTACTGGCCGGGCGTGCGGCGATCAGCCTCGGCATGAGCGAGCCCGACGCCGGCTCCGCCGCGACGGAAATGACGACGTCGGCGAAGGCCGACGGCGATCACTTCCTGATCAACGGCAGCAAGGTGTTTGGCACCCACAGCCCCGACGCCAATCTGTTTCTCGTCTATCTGCGGTTCGGGCCCGGCGTCGGCGGCATCGGCTCGGTGCTGATCGAGCGCGGCACGCCGGGCTTCACGGTGGGCAAGGCCTCGGCATTCATGAGCGGCGAGGAATGGAGCCCGCTGTTCTTTGAGAACTGCCGCATTCACAAGGACAATGTGCTGCTCGGCCCGGGCGGATTCAAGAAGCAGATTTCGGGCTTCAACGTCGAGCGGCTCGGCAATTCGGCCCGCTCGCTCGCGCTCGGCCGCTACGCGTTCAATCTCGCGCGCGATCACGCCTTGGTGCGCAAGCAATTCGGCCGCCCGCTCTGCGAATTCCAGGGCCTGCAGTGGAAGTTCGCCGATCTGGCGCTGAAGCTAGACGCCGCGCAGCTGCTGCTGTATCGCGCCGCCAGCGTCGAGGGCGAATTGCCGAGCGCCAATCACACCGCGATGGCCAAGCTCGCCTGCAATCAGGCCGGCTTCGAGGCCGCGAACGAAGCCGTGCAGGTGATGGGCGGATTGGGCTACAGCACTGAGGCGCTGGCGGAATATTGCATGCGTCGGACTCGCGGCTGGATGATCGCCGGCGGGTCGATCGAGATTCTCAAGAACCGCATCGCGGAGGACGTGTTCGATCGCCGGTTCGATCAGCGTGCCGTCAGGGCGCAGGCGGCCGAGTAGCATCATGGCGCCACCGAGCTTCGCACAGCCGCTGCTGTCGCCGACGAGCATTGCGCTGGTCGGCGCGTCCGACGATCCCGGGAAGACATCGTCGCGGCCGCTGCGCTATCTGCGCCAGGCGGGCTATCAGGGCACGATCTATCCGATCAACGCCCGCAGGCCGGACGTGGCGGGAGAGAAGGCTTGGCGGTCGTTGTCGGAGCTGCCGGCGCGGCCGGACCATGCCTTCATCCTGACGCCGACCGAGCAGGCGATCGAGGCCGTCGAGGAATGTGCGGCGCTCGGGATCCCGGTAGCGACGATCCTCGCTGCGGGCTTCTCCGATGCCGGCGGTGACCGGATCGCGAGGCTACGGGCGGCGTGTGACGGCGGCAGGCTGAGGCTGCTTGGGCCTTCGAGTCTGGGGGCGATCAATCTGCATCACCGAACCATCCTCACCGCCAACGCCGCCTTTGCCGAGCCGGACCTGCCGGTCGGCGGCACTTTCGTGGCGTCGCACAGCGGCAGCATGCTGGGCGCGCTGATTTCGCGCGGCAAGGCGCGCAATCTGGGATTCGCTGGCCTCGTGTCGGTCGGCAACGAGGTCGATCTCAGCCTCGGTGAGATCTGCGCCGCTACGCTCGATGATCCGAACGTCACCAGCTACATGCTGTTTCTAGAAAGCCTGCGCAATGCCGACGACCTGCGAGAATTCGCGCTCGGCGCCGCGGCACGTGGCAAGGCGGTGGCCGCCTACAAGCTCGGCCGTTCGCTGGTCGCGGCCGAACTGGCGCTGTCGCACACCGGCGCGCTGGCGGGCGAGGACGACGTCGCCGAGGCGTTCCTCGCAGACTGCGGCATCGCGCGGGTCGAAAATTTCGAAACGCTGCTCGAGGTGCTACCGCTGCTCGAGCGCGTTCCGATCGGCGTCAGCCGTGGCCGCAAGCCGCGCGTCGGCGTGCTCACCACCACCGGCGGCGGCGCGGCGATGATCGTCGACGGCCTCGCCACCCGTGGCGTCGATGTCGTGTCGCCCTCGCACGACACTTTCGACCGGATCACCGCGACTGGAGTCGACGTCCAGCACGAGCGGATCGTGGATCTGACGCTTGCCGGCACGCGCTACGACGTGATGAAGGCGTCGCTCGACGCGATGCTCGCCGCGCCCGAATTCGATCTTGTCGTCGCCGTCACCGGGTCATCGGCGCGCTTCCAGCCTGACTTGGCGGTGCGGCCTGTGCTGGACTGCGCGAAGGCCGACAAGCCGCTGGCGTCGTTCCTGGTGCCGGACGCCCCCGACGCGTTGACGATGCTGGCGCAGGGCGGCGTGCCGAGCTTCCGCACGCCCGAAGCCTGCGCCGACGCCATCGCCGCTGCGTTCAAGCGACGCCGGCCGCAGCCTGCGCCCGCGCACGGCACCGCGGCGGCCGGCGGTCGCCAGCTCGACGAACTCGAGGCCTACGCGCTGCTCGACGAGCTCGGCGTCGCGCATGCGCCCAGCGTCGCGATCGACGTCGGCGCGACAAGTTTCGATCTGCCGTTCGGCTACCCGGTCGCGGTCAAGGCGCTGTCGGCGCAGATCGCACACAAGACCAATGTCGGCGGCGTCGCGCTGAACATCGCGAATGCCGACGACCTGCGCCGGGCGATCGCACGGATCGCCCAATCGGTGGTGCAGCATTGCCCCGATGTCGAGATGACCCGCGTCCTGGTTCAGCCGATGTCGTCCGGCCTCGGCGAAGTGCTGCTCGGCTACCGGATCGACCGCGACGTCGGACCGATCATCCTGCTCGCCGCCGGCGGCATTTACACAGAGATCTATCGCGACCGCAGCATTCGCCTGGCGCCGGTCGATCTGGCCAGCGCCCACGAGATGATCGACGAACTTGCGTCGTCGCGCATCTTCAAGGGCTTTCGCAACCGGCCACGCGGCGATCTCGGCGCGTTGGCGCGGGCGATCGTCGCGCTGTCGAATTTGGCGCGTCAGCCCGGTCGCGTGGTCGACGCCGAGATCAACCCACTGCTGGTCCGCGCCGAAGGCGAGGGCGTCGTCGCGGTCGATGCGCTGGTGCAACTCGGACAAACCGGAGAAACGGAATGATCGAACAGTTGAGCGACCGGGTGAATGCCGATGCCGGCCTGGTGCGGCGCGGCCGGTTTCTATCGACGACGTATCTGCTGGAGGTCGGCACCACGCCGTGGCTGATCTCGATCGTCGATGGACGCGTCGCCGCGGTGACTCGCGGGCCATTCGTGATGCCGTCCTGGGCGTTCGCGCTGCGCGCGCCCGAGGACGAATGGGCGAAGTTCTGGGAGGCGCATCCGCTGCCGGGCTCGCACGATCTGATGGCGATGATCAAGCGACGGGTGCTGAAGGCTGAAGGCGACCTGCAAGTGTTCATGGCCAATCTGCGTTACTTCAAGGAAAGCCTGGCGAAGCTGCGGGCGACGGGAGCATCGGCATGAGCGCGCGTTTTGAGCCGATCACCGGCCGTTACATGCATCTGGAGCTGTTCGGCCGGCCGCACCGGATCTATGTCGAGGAGGCGGGGCAGGGTGTGCCGCTGCTCTGCCTGCACACCGCGGGCTCCGACGGCCGGCAGTACCGCGCGCTGATGAACGACGCCACGATCACGGCGCAGCATCGTGTCATCGCCTTCGACATGCCGTGGCACGGCAAATCGTCGCCGCCGGAAGGTTGGCACGACGAAGAATACCAGCTCACTTCGCAGCAATACACCACGATGATCCTCGCGGTGATGAAGGCGCTGCAGCTCGACAAGCCGATCGTGATGGGCTGTTCGATCGGCGGCCGAATCGTGCTGCATCTCGCGCTCGAACATCCGGAAGAATTCCGCGCCATCATCGGGCTGCAGGCCGGCGCCCATGTCGATCCGTACTACGACCTGAACTTCCTGCACCGGCCGGACGTCCATGGCGGCGAGGTCTGCGCCGCGATCGTGTCCGGCCTGGTCGGCCCCAATGCGCCGACCAAGGAACGTTGGGAGACGCTCTGGCACTACATGCAGGGCGGCCCCGGCGTGTTCAAGGGCGACCTGTATTTCTACAAGCTCGACGGCGACATCCGCGATCGCGTGGCGCAGATCGACACCGGACGTTGCCCGCTGTTCTTGCTGTCCGGCGAGTACGATTATTCCTGCACGCCGGAAGAAACGATGGCGGTCGCCGCCAGCGTCAAGGGATCCGAAGCCACCATCATGAAGGGCCTCGGCCATTTCCCGATGAGCGAGGATCCGGAAGCCTTCATCGGCCATCTGCGGCCGGTGCTCGCCAAGATCGCGGCTGCCAACAAATAGCCAATCAATACGGGGAAGGAGACGGCTCCATGAAGCATCGTTCGCTACTACTCGCCATGACGGCGGTTCTGATGGCCACGCCGGCCGCCGCGGAGATTTCCGGAGGTGTCGTCAAGGTCGGCGTGTTGACCGACATGTCCGGGCCTTATGCCGACAACGTCGGCGCCGGCGCGGTTTTGGCTGCCAAAATGGCGGTCGAGGATTTCGGCGGCAAGGTCGCCGGCGTGCCGGTCGAGGTGATTTCCGCCGATCACCAAAACAAGGCGGACATTGGCCTGGCCCTGGCGCGCCGCTGGTACGAGACGGAGGGCGTCGACACCATCACCGAAGTCGTGTCGTCCGCGGTCGCGCTCGCCGTGCAGCAGCTGACCCGCGACAAGAACAAGGTGCTGCTCGCCACCGGTCCTGGCACCCCCGAACTGACCGGCAAGGCCTGCTCGCCGGTCGGCTTCCACTGGGCCTACGACAATTACGCACTCGCCAACGTCGCCACTGCGCCCCTGGTGCAGAAGGGCTTGAAGAGCTGGTACTTCCTCACGGCGGATTACAGCTTCGGCCACGCGCTCGAATCCGAGGCGACCAAGGTGGTCACCGCGAACGGCGGCAAGGTGCTCGGCTCGTCGCGCGCGCCGCTGAACACATCGGATTTCTCGTCCTATCTGCTGCAGGCGCAAGCCTCCAAGGCACAGGTCGTCGGCCTCGCCAATGCCGGCGCGGACATGATGACCTCGCTGAAGCAGGCCAACGAATTCGGCCTGATCGCAGGCGGCCAGAACATCGCCGCGCTGCTCGTCAACCTGCCGGACATTCACGCGCTCGGCCTGAACAGCGCCCAGGGACTGATGTTTGCCGACAGCTTCTATTGGGATCTCGACGACAAGACCCGCGAGTGGAGCAAGCGGTTCATGGCGCGGTTCAACGGCAAGGCCCCGGGCAGCCTGCAAGCCGCGGTGTACGGCGCCGTCACCCACTATCTCAAGGCGGTCGAGGCCACCAAGAGCGACGAGGGCTCCGTCGTCGCCGAGCAGATGCGCAAGACGCCGATCGAGGACTTCTACACGCATGGCGGATCGATCCGCGCCGACGGCCGGGTGCTCCGCGACATGTACCTGCTGCAGGTCAAGCAGCCTGCGGACTCGAAATATCCGTGGGACTACTACAAGGTGCTTGCCACCGTGCCCGGCGAAAAGGCGTTCCGGCCGCTGAAGGACGGCAATTGCCCGCTCGTGTCCGAAAAGTAGGCGGGAGTTGCAGGTGAAGGTGGTCGCGATGATCGAATATCCCCGCCTCGCACTGTTCCTCGGCGGCAGATGGGCAGGGCCCGAGAATCGCGACCACGAACCCGTCTTCAACCCGGCGAGCGGCGAAGTGCTGGGCGAAGTGCCCCATGCCACCGACGCCGATCTCGACGAGGCGCTCGATGCCGCATCGCGCGGCTTCGAGACATGGCGGCGTGTGTCGCCGGTCGAGCGAGGGCAGGTGCTGCAGCGCGCCGCAGCCCTGATGCTGGAGCGTCGCGAGCAACTCGCAACGCTGATCACGCTCGAATTGGGCAAGCCGATCGCCGAAGCACGCGCCGAGGTCGAGCAGGCGGCTGGAATCTTCACCTGGAATGCCGAGGAAGGCCGTCGCGCCTATGGGCGGGTGATCCCGCCGCGAACGCCGGGATTGCTGCAACTGGCGATGCGTGAACCGCTCGGCCCGATCGCCGCCTTCGCGTCCTGGAACGCCCCACTGATCACGCCGTCGCGCAAGATCAGTTCGGCGCTGGCCGCGGGCTGCTCGGTGGTCCTGAAGGCGTCGGAAGAAACCCCGGCGGTCGCGCTGGCTCTCGCGCAGATCCTGCAAGACAGCGGGCTGCCGCAAGGCGTCCTCAGCGTCGTGTTCGGCGACCCAAAGCAGATTTCCGAAAGACTGATCGGCGCCGATTTGATCCGCGGCATCACCTTCACCGGATCGACCGCCATCGGCAAGCAACTCGCCGGCCTCGCGGTGCGAGGCGCGAAGCGACTGACGCTCGAACTCGGCGGCCACGCGCCGGTGGTGATCTTCGGAGACGTCGATCCGGACAAGGTCGCGCAGGCCGCGGTGGCGGCGAAGTATCGCAACGCCGGCCAGGTCTGTACCTCGCCGACGCGGTTCTACGTGCATCGCTCGATCCACGATCGCTTCGTCGAGCGCTTTGCCGAACTGGCGGCGGCGATCAAGGTCGGTGACGGCCTCGATCCGGCGACCCGCATGGGACCGCTGGCGAACCCACGCCGGCTCGCTGCGATGGGCCAGATCGTCGACGATGCCCGCGCTCGCCGAGTCGACGTGCGTGCCGGCGGCGAACCGATCGACGGCAAAGGCTATTTCTATCGGCCGACGCTGCTGGCCGGCGTCGACGAGACGAGCCTCGTCTCCAATGTCGAGCCGTTCGGCCCGATCGCCGCGACCTCGCCATTCGACTCGATCGACGACGCCGTTCGTCTCTGTAATCGGCTTCCGATCGGTCTCGCCTCCTACGTGATGACCAACGATAGCCGAAACGCCGGGGTGATGACGGAGGCGATTGCCGCCGGAAACGTCATCGTCAACCATTGGCAAGCCTCATTGCCGGAAACGCCGTTCGGTGGAATCAGGGACAGCGGCATGGGGCTCGAAGGCGGGATCGAGGGGCTGCAGGCCTTCCAGACCGTCAAGTATGTCAGCCAGTCGACGATTCCGTCGTATTAGCCCGCTCGTTCTGGATTCGGATCAGCAACTGATGTCGATCGCCGGCCCCTTCGGGCGGCTCATTCATGAGAATGGCGCGACACGCCTCGTGGAAGCGATCAACCAAGTCTCCCTTCTGCCTGCACTGTCCTCTGCGCAAAGTCCGCGTCGAGCGGTCTTAGCGCGGGCCACCCGACGATTGCGGATTTGGACTGGGGTTCAGCAATTCGGCCCACCGCTGCTCCTTTATTGGGGCTTCAGACCTCGCGCCAGCCTCCAGGCCCGGGGCCCAGGAAGCTGGCGGTTGATCTGACCTTGCAGGCAAACTGGGCGTTATCGGGACCCTTCATCCTCGGATCGTACTGAACTCGAACGCTTCCTTGCGTGGTCCTTGGACGCTGAGGCCGGTTACGATCGCCATGCGGTTGCTCTCTTAATCGGCCCGCACCGGCGCCAATCTGTTTTGGGTCCCAATTTGCAGCGACGGGTGGCAAGTGGGTAATGAGAGGTTGACGAGTTCGGCGTCAGCGGCACATTGCCCGTCGGCCGACGCAGCGGGGGCATGATGAGCGATATTCGCGGTGAGATGCAGGAGTTTCGTCGCGGCAAGATTCTCGACGCCGCCAGCGTCCTGTTCTACGAAAAGGGGTACAACGGCACCACGATCGACGACATTGCGGCGCGGATCGGCGTCACCAAGCCGTTCATCTACAACTGCTTTGCCAGCAAGGCGGAGTTGCTGACCGACGTCTGCAACCGAACCACCGCCTTTGCGGCCGATCTGGCTCAGAAGGTCCAGGCGAGCCCTGGAGAGCCCCGGGACAAGCTGCACCGCTTCGCCCGCGAACTGACGTTGCGGATTATCGAAGGGCGGATCTATCTGGCGGTGCTGTTCCGCGAGGAGAAGCATCTGCCGAAGGAATCGCTGGCCGCTCTGAAGCGGGATCGTAAGCGGTTCAATGCGGCTTTGTCGTCCCTGCTCGAGGACGGCCGCAAGGCCGGCGAATTCAGCTTTGGCAACACAGAAATCACCCTGCAGGCCATCACGGGGATGACCACCTGGATCTTCTCCTGGTATCAGCCGTCGTCCTCGATCTCGGCCGAACAGCTGGCCGCGCAGATGGCCGACCTCGTGCTGCAATCGGTCAGTGCGCCGCCGTGAATTAGGTCAGCATGTCTGACTTACTTATCAGTACTTGACGATACTCACGAGTATCGTATCCTCCCGGAAAAGAAGCTGGGAGGAATTCGGGTTGTCCATCGTGGAAGTGCGGGCGGAATTTGTCGGCACGGTCGTTTCTGTCGACTGTGCGGTCGATCTCGCCGTCGAACTAGGCGCGCCGCTGCTTTCAATCGAATCGATGAAGATGGAGTACCCGATCGTTTCCTCCGCCAAGGGACGCGTGTCGAAGGTCTGCGTCAACGTCGGCGACGTTGTCGAGGAGAACCAGGTGCTGGTCTCGATCCGGCTTTGAAGGCACGTCAAAAAAGCAAAGGGAGGACAATGCGTATGAGCCCCATCTCGATCCGTCTGGCCGCAACTGCCGGCCTGATTGCAGTGACCTTCTTTTCGGCCGCGCAGGCCCAGGTGTCCGACTCTGTCGTCAAGATCGGCGTCCTGAACGATCAGTCCGGCCCCTATGTCGATCTCGCCGGGCCGGGCGCAGTGTTGGCCACCCAGATGGCGGTCGAGGATTTCGGCGGCAACGTGCTGGGGGCGAAGGTCGAGGTCGTGTTCGCCGATCATCAGAACAAGCCCGATGTCGGTTCCGGCGTGGTGCGGCGGTGGTTCGACCAGGATCAGGTCGATGCGGTGATCGATGTGCCGACGTCGTCGGTCGCGCTCGCGGTGCAGGACCTTGCGCGTCAGAAGGAGCGGGTCTTCCTGATCTCCGGCGCCGCCAGCGATTCGCTATCCGGTAAGGCGTGCTCGCCGTTCTCGATCCAGACCTCCGACGATACATACGCGCTGTCGGTGGGCACGACCAATGCCGTTGTCGAGAACGGCGGCGACACCTGGTTCTTCCTCACCGCCGACTATGTGTTCGGCCACTTGATGGAAGAGCAGAGCCGCAAGCTGATCGAGGCGAAGGGCGGCAAGGTGCTCGGCTCGGTCCGGCATCCGCAGAACACGTCGGATTTCGCCAGCTATCTCCTGCAGGCCCAGCGATCGGGCGCCAAGGTGATCGGACTGGCGAACGCCGGCAACGACACCATCAATGCGATCCGGCAGGCGGGCGAATTCGGTCTGGTGGCGTCCGGCCAGAAGATGGCGGGGCTCATCCTGTTCTCTTCCGATATCAAGGCCCTCGGACTCAAGGCCGCCCAGGGCCTGATGCTGTCCGAAAGCTTCTACTGGGACATGAACCCGAAGACCCGCGAATTCTCGCTGCGTTTCCAGAAGCGCTTCGGCGGCAAGATGCCGACGCGCGAGCAGGCGACCGCCTATGCCACCACGCTGCACTATCTCAAGGCGATCAAGGCCGCCGGCACCGACAAGGCCGACGTCGTCGTCAAGGCCATGAAAGCGACCCCGATGGAGTTCTTCGGCGCGACCGGACAGATTCGGGCCGATGGCCGCTTCATCCACGACCTGACGCTGTACCAGGTCAAGTCGCCGGAAGAATCCACCGGCGAGTGGGACATCTACAAGCCGTTGCGGACCATCAAGGGCGAAGACGCCTTCGTGCCGCTCGAAAAGAGCGAATGCCCGCTGGTCCGATCGTGAACTCACTGGAAGCTGGGAATATCAGTTGTTGAACAAGCCAGAGATCAACGCGCGGCTCGCCGAGCTGCGCGCTTGGGAAGAGAAGGCCGTTTCGATGGGCGGAGCCGACAGGCTCCGCCGTCAGCGAGAGGCGGGCAAGCTGAATGTGCGCGAACGCGTCGACCTGTTGTTCGACGCGTCGAGCTTCCGCGAATACGGCCGCTTCACGTCGCACTACACGCAAGGCGTCACCAGGCTCGAAGACGCGACTCCCGCCGACGGCGTCGTGATGGGGTTCGGCGACGTCGACGGTCGAAAGGCCTGCGTCGTCGGCGAGGACTTCACCGTCAAGGGCGGTTCTCACGGCGTCATCAATGCGCGCAAGAAACTCCATGCCATCCAGATGGCGCGGCGCGAGCGCGTGCCGCTGGTGTGGCTGCTCGACGGCGCGGGCGCGCGCGGCCAGGAACTGATGAACGACGGCTTGCCCGACGTCACGCACTTCCTCGAGCTGGCCCGCTTGTCCGGTACGGCGCCCCAGGTGGGCATCGTGCTGGGTCCGTGCGCCGGCGATTCCGCTCTGGTGGCGGCAGGCTGCGAATTCGTGATCATGCGCAAAGGCACGTCGATGCTGGCGGCCGGCGGCCCCCCTGTGGTCAAAGCCGCTATCGGCATGACTGTGACCAAGGAGGATCTCGGCGGGTCGCGGATGCACTGTGAAGTATCCGGCGTCGCCGACAACGAAGCCGCCACCGACGAAGAGGCGATCGCGCTCGCGCGGCGCTTCCTGTCCTATCTGCCCCAGAACGCATGGTCTTATCCGCCGTCGTCCGCGGCTGTTCCGCCCGAAGACGTCGATTTGTTGTCGATTCTGCCGGCCGAGAAGAAGCGTCCCTATGACATGCACCGCGTCATTCGCGGAATTGTCGATGCCGGCTCTTTCCTCGAGAAGAAGCCCGCTTACGCCAAGATGATCATCACCGGCTTTGCGCGGATCGACGGGCACCCGGTCGGGATCGTCGCCAACCAGCCGATGGTACAGGCCGGCGCGATCACGGCCGCCGCGGCCGACAAGGCGCGGCATTTCATCGAGCTGTGTTCCGCCTACCACGTCCCGCTGGTCTTCCTGCAGGACGTGCCGGGGGTGATGACCGGGCCGCAGGCCGAGCGCGAGGGCACGCTACGCGCAGGCCTCGCGGTGGTCTCCGCGCTCGCCTGGTCGGCGGTGCCCAAGATCACCGTGGTGGTCCGCAAGGCGTTCGGCTTCGGCGCCTGCGCGATGGCGGGCTGGGGTGGCGAGCAGAGCCTGGTGGTCGCCTGGCCCACCGCCGATTTCGCCTCGCTTCCGGTGCAGGGCGGGGCGGCTGCCGCATTCAAAAGCGAGATCGAAGCCGCGCCGGACGCCGAGGCGGCGCTGCGACAGATCGAAGCGCGATACGCGGGAGGCACGGGGCCGTTCAACGCCGCGGCGCGATTCACGGTTCACGACGTGATCGATCCGAACCAGACGCGCGATCGCGTCAGCCACGCGCTGGAGCTGTCTCGCGCGCGCAGATCCGCGTCGCCGGAGCCTGTTCCGAAGTTCGGCGTCATGCCTTAGCATCAGGGCCTCACGGGACAAGGCGCCGCAACGAGCGCCGGCCGAGGGAAGGAAGCGCAGATGGACACCGAAGCGACGCATCGCGATCCGAGACTGCCCGCGCGCGACGAATGCGTATTGCGCTACGTGCTGCAGAAGTGGAGCCGCCTCAAACCAGATCAGGTCTACGCCAAATTTCACCGCGGACGGTCGATCACTTATGGGGAGATGGAAACGATCGCCCGCAAGGTCGCCGCCGGCCTGTCGGCACTGGGCGTCAAGCAGGGCGACACCGTGGTCGTCTGGTTGCCGAACTCCCTGGAGTGCCTCGCCGCGTGGTTCGGTATCAACTGGCTCGGCGCGGTCTATGTGCCGATCAACACGGCTTACAAGGGGCGGCTGCTCGAGCACGTGCTCGCCAATTCCGACGCGCGCCTGATGATCGCTCACACCGACCTGATGGCGCGACTGGACGGGATCGATCTCGCGAAAGTCTCTCACATCGTCGAAATCGGCGGGAACTCGGGCGGGCCCTGCAGCGCGACGGTGTTGCCGGAGAGCGCGCTCGACGGCGAACCGGACCGAGCGCCGGAACCCGATCGGCCGATCGAGCCCTGGGACGTGCAGTCGATCGTCTACACGTCCGGGACCACCGGCCCGTCCAAGGGCGTGCTGTCCAGCTACGCGCAACTCCACGCGATGGCGGGGACAGGCGGCTTCTACATGGTGACGGCGCAGGATCGCTATCTCTGCAACCTGCCTCTGTTTCATGTCGGCGGCACGATCCCGGCGATGGGCATGCTGTGCCGAGGCGGCTCCGTTTCGTTCGTCGCTTCGTTCTCGACGGAGGAGTTCTGGTCCAGCATCAACGAAACCCAAACTACTGTCGTCCTGCTGCTCGGCGCGATGGCGACCTTCATCGCCAAGACACCGCCCGGTCCGGCGGATCGCGCGCATTGCCTTCGCTCTGTGATCATCGTTCCGCTGGCGGAAAACGCGCCGGCCTTTGCCGAGCGGTTCGGCGTCACGGTCTACACTCTCTACAATATGACGGAGATTTCCACGCCTCTGGTGTCGGGGCCGAATCCGACAAAGACGGGAATTTGCGGCAAGCCGCGCGACGGCGTCGAACTCCGTCTGGTGGACGGCAACGATTGCGAAGTGCGCGCAGGCGAGACCGGCGAACTGATCGTTCGCGCCGACGCGCCATGGACCCTCAACAGCGGCTATAACAAGAATCCGGAAGCGACCGTCAAAGCCTGGCGTAACGGCTGGTTTCATACCGGCGACGCGTTCCGCATCAACGAGGACGGCGACTACGTCTTCGTCGACCGCATGAAGGATACCATCCGCCGGCGCGGCGAGAACATCTCGTCGTTCGAGGTCGAGGCCGAGGTGGCGGCCCATCCTCACGTCAACGAAGTCGCCGTCGTACCGGTCCCGAGCGAATTGTCCGAAGACGACATCCTGTGCGTGGTGGCACCGACACCGGGGCAGAGCATCGATCCCGAAGAGCTGCTGAATTTCCTTTTGCCTCGCCTCGCACATTTCATGGTGCCGCGTTATGTCCGCGTGGTCTCTGAACTCCCCCGAACGCCGACCGCGAAGATCCAGAAGAATCTGCTGCGCGACGAGGGGCTGACCAACGATACCTGGGACCGGGAAGCCGCAGGGATTCGTATTCGACGAGAGCGGATTGGATAGCCAAGTCCGAGGTCAAACCTCGTCCAGAGGTCGACCGCGAAACAGTTGGCGGCGAAAGCCTTGGAAACTCGTCCAGACGACGTCTGCTTCGGGTCTCAAGCAGAGGTGGGCTCTCGGTGTCCCGACGCGTTGAAATGATGTGCCAGGGGTGGTAGACAACGCTCGTATACGGCCTTCGCTGGACGTTGCGACAATCTCTTATTTGCCGGTGATTTCTGAAAAGTTGTGGTTGTTGGGTGAGAGGCCCACTCTCTCCATCATCACATTGCGTTCCTCTGCGCGTGAGCGGGTGATGGGGCGCGACTCCGAACGGAAGCTCGGATGACGTCGACCGGCACTCTACAGACTCGGCAACAGCTCGAGCACTTGCGCCACGTGCCGCGCCGTTGGGATACTCTTGCATGCGCTTCAGTTTCATCCACGCTGCCGACCTGCACATCGACAGTCCGCTCGCGGGTTTGCGACTCAAGGATGCTGCGGTGGCGGAGCGTTTTGCCAATGCCGGACGTGCTGCGGTCACGGCGTTGATCGACGAGGCGATCGCCAGCAAGGCCGCCTTCCTGGTGATCGCCGGCGACGTCTTCGACGGCAGCTGGAAGGATGTGACCACCGGTCTGTTCTTTGTCAGCGCCATCGCCAGGCTGCATCGCGAGGGGATTCCGAGCTTCATCGTCAAGGGCAATCATGACGCCGAAAGCGTGGTGTCCCGTGATCTGCCCTATCCGGATACGGTGAAGGTATTTCCATCCAACAAGGCCGAGAGCTTCGCGCTCGAGGCGCAGCGCGTCGTGCTGCACGGCCGCAGCTTTCCGAATCGCCACATCGACGAATTCGTCGCCACCTATCCGGCACGCCGGGACGGTTGGCTCAATATCGGCGTGCTGCACACGTCGCTTGATGGGCGGCCCGGCCATGTCGGCTACGCGCCCTGCAGCGTCGATGATCTGAAGCGGTTCGGCTACGACTATTGGGCGCTCGGCCACGTCCACGCCCATGAAATCGTCCACGACGATCCCTGGATCGTGTTTCCCGGCAATCTGCAGGGCCGCAGCATTCGCGAGACCGGCGCCAAGGGCGCGGTGCGCGTCACCGTCGAAGACGGGCGGATCGTCGAGGTCGTGCCGCTGGCGCTGGACGGTGCGCGCTGGGCGCATCTGTCGGTGGACCTGCAGGACGTCACTGCCGAGGATGACGTGACGGCGCGCGTCGTCGCTGCCGTGACCGAAGCGCACGATGCCGCGGAAGGCCGACCGCTGGCGATCCGGGTCACGCTCACCGGCGCAACGGCGCTGCACAATCAGCTGGTAGCGCGGCGCGAATCGATCGAAGACGATCTGCGCGCCCGCGCGTTCCAGCTCCAGGACGATTGCTGGATCGAACAGCTCAAGCTCAGAACCAGTCTGCCGCCGCGGCCAGTGGCGCTGTCCTCTGCGGAAAGCCTCGATCTCGATCGGTTGCTGGACACGGCGGCGGACGATCCTGCCTTCGCCGCGACCTTGTACGAACTGATCGAGACGGTGAAAGCCAAACTGCCGAAGGATCTGCTCGACGAATTGCAGGCCGATGAGGTGCAGGCGAGGCTGGCCAGCGAGGCGCGCGCGCTGCTCGGCGGGGCGCTGTCGTGAAAATCGAACGACTCGATCTCGAACGCTACGGCATTTTTACCGACCGCAGCCTGAGCTTTCGCCCCGATGCGGCGCTGCATGTGGTGCTGGGTCCCAATGAAGGCGGCAAGACCTCGGCGCTGACGGCGATCGGCGATCTGTTGTTCGGCTTCGGCGGGCGCACGCCCTATGATTTCCGCCACGACAGCAACAAGCTGCGTATCGGTGGCGCTTTCCGGCATTCCGACGGACGGCTGATCGAGGCGCGGCGACGCAAGGGCAACAAGAACACGTTGATCGGCGCCGACGATCAGCCGCTGCCCGACGATACGCTGGCCCCGCTGCTCGGCAGCCTGTCGCGCGAGACGTTCAGCCGCGAGTTCGGCCTCACCGCGCAGGCGCTGCGCGACGGCGGCGAGGATCTGCTGCGGGCCGGCGGCCGTCTCGCCGAAACGCTGGCAGCGAGTTCGGCTGGCATGACCGCGCTGTCCCAGCTTCGCGAGAAGTTGCAGGCCGAGGCCGACGACCTGTTCACGCCGCGCAAATCCGCCGGCAAGCCGTTCTATCTCGCCGCCGAGCGTCGCGACAGCGCCGACAAGGCGCTACGCGACGCCATCGTCACACGCGAGGCAGTGCGCGATCTCGAAGCCGCTGTGCAACAGGCGCGCGATCAACTCGATGCGCTGAATGCCGAGCACGGTCGTAGCGGCGGCACATTGGCGAGCTGGCGGCGAACGCTGCGGGTACGGGCCAAGCTGGCGCGGCTGCAAAGCATCGCGGCCGAACTCGGCGATCTCGTCGATCTGCCCGATGTCTCGCCGCAAACGCTCGCGACGTGGCGCTCCGCGCTCGATACCGACGCTGCATTGCTACGCGACATCGCCGCACTCGACACGACCGAAGCCATCGAGGCCGCCGAGATCGCCGCACTTGCGGTCGACGAAGGCGTGCTGGCGGAAGCCGCCGCGATCGACGCGTTGCGCGAACGGCTCGGCGCCGTCCGCAAGGCGATCGACGACCTGCCGCGGCGCCGCCAGGCGCGCGACGATGCCGAACGCTTGCTCGACGAGGCCGCCCGCCGCCTCGGGCTCGGATCGCACGGTGTGCTGTTGCAGCGGCTGCCGACCGATGCGGCGCTGGCGCGCGCCCGCGATGCCATCACACAGCTCAACCGCGCCACGCAGGCATTGACGGATGCCGAGGCTCGGCAGGCCCGCGCGCAAAGCGAGCACGATGCCTTCGCCGCCGAAGACGGCCCGCATTCGGCGGTGCGCGACGTCGAACACATCCGGCAGCGGTTCGATGCGCTAGGCGATATTCCGGCGCAGGCCGATCGTCACCGCCGCGACAGCGCTGCGCTCAACAGCGAGATCCAGGGGCTCGAGGCCGCCGTGGCAGCGATCGATCCGGCGCCCGGCGCGCTCGATCGATTGCGGGCGCTGCCGCTGCCCGATGCCGCCACCATCGCCAAGTTCGTTCATGCCACCGAGGCCGGCGAGAGCGAGATCGAGCGGCTCGGCGATGCGCTCGCTTCGACCGACGATCTGCTGGCATCGACCGAGGCCGAACTGGCACGCCTGCGCGGCAGCGGCGCGGTGCCGAGCCGCAGCGATCTGATCGACGCCCGCCAAAGACGCGATGCCGACCTCGATGCGCTGGGCATGGTGCTGGACACGGACCCCGCACTGCGACAGCAGCGTTTTGCCGAGGTCGCGCGTTCCGCAAAGGCGATCGATGGCATCACCGATCTGCTGCTCACCGACACCGAGCGTGCCACCCGGCATGAAGACGCGCTGCAGCGCCTCGCCGAGCTGCGCGCCACCCACGAGCGCGATGCCGCGAAGCTGCAGAAGCTGCAGGCCGAATTGGCCAAGGTCACCGTCGCATGGACCAACAGCTGGGTCGCCGCCGGCCTGACGCCGCGCAGCCCCGCCGAGATGGCGCTGTGGCGTGGCAAGATCGAAGACATCCTCAACAAGCTTGAGCGGCTCGACGCCCACAGGGTCAATCTCGACGCGCTCGCGGCCGGTCTTGAGTCCGGCAAGGCGGCGCTGATCGCATTCCTCGGCGGCGTCGGTCGCACGCCGGATCCGACGCTGGCGCCGGAGATCCTGTATCGTGAGGCCAAAGCCCGGGTCGACGAACTGCAGGCCGTATGGGCCGACGCAAAGGCGCGCGCCGTCAAGCAGCAGCGCCTCGAACGCGATCTGTCGGAAGCCGCGACGACGTTGACGGAGGCGCAAGCCGCGCTGGCCGCGCAGCGCGAAGCCTGGCCCGCCGCGATGGACGGTATCGGTCTGTCCGCCGGCGTTGGCGCCGCAGAAGCCGACGCCGCGCTCGCGGTGTGGCAATCGGTGGCGTTGCCCAAGGCCGTGCGCGAGAGCGAGAGTCATCGCGTCGACACCATCGAGGCCGACCTCGCGGCCTTCGATGCCGATGTGCTCGGCTTGATCGGCCGCGTCGCGCCGCAGCTCGAGGGCGCCTCTGCGCAGGACTCGCTGGCCCGGCTGGTCTCGGCGCTGGCGGAGGCGCGCACCGCGAGCGAGGCCAACAGGCGGCTACGCCACAACGCCACGCAGCGCGCCGCCAAACGGCAGGCGCTGCTGGTGGAGCGTCAGGCGGCGGCAAGCCTGCTCGAAGACGCCTGCGGAATTTTCGGCGTGGCCGGCGATGCGCTGCCTGCGGCGCTGGCGCGGACGGCGCGGCGGCATGCGCTGCAGGACGAGCGCACCGCTGTGCAGCGCGATCTGCTGGAGAGCGAAGGACGCGACGAGGACGCGCTGCGCAGCGAAAGCGAAGGCCTCGATCTCGATCTGCTGCCCGGCGACATCGCTCGCGAGGAATTGCGCCAAAGTCAATTGCTCAAGGAGATCGAGCAGGCCTCGGCGCATCATCACGACAAGAAGAGCCAGTTCGACGCTCTGCTCCGGGGCCGCAATGCGCCGGCCGCCGCAACTGCGCGCGCCGAGGCCGGCGCTGAACTTCTCTCCGTCGCCGAGCGCTGGCTGTTGCGCGCTGCCGCCGCGAAGCTCGCGTCGCTCGCGATCGAGCGGCATCGCGCGATGGTGCAGGATCCGCTGATCGCGAGCGCGAGCAAACTGTTTGCAACGGCTACCAATGATGCGTTCGCCGGGTTGGTGATCGCCTATGGCGACGACGATCAGCCGATGCTGGTGGCGCAGCGTCGCGACGGTGAACAGGTGGCGGTGGGCGGCCTCAGCGAGGGCACCCGCGACCAGCTGTTTCTCGCGCTGCGGATGGCACTACTCGGGCGCCGCACCGCGGAGCCGATGCCGTTCATCGGCGACGATCTCTTGGCGAGTTTCGATGACGCGCGCGCGCTCGCCACGCTGCGGCTGTTGGCAACGGCCGGGCCGGAGCGCCAGGTCATCCTGTTCACGCATCACCGCCACATCGCCGATCTGGCGCGATCGCTCACCGATCAACGGATCGATCTCATCGATCTGTGAACGGCTCACTTCGCGCGGCGCAGGCCGTTGCAGTCAAAATGCGAGTTGAACGATTGGAGCGTCCCGGCGCGTCGTTCGGCCGGGTCGCTGCAGCCCTCACGTCGCCGCGTCGATCAGGCTCTCCAGCAGACGCTTCAACTCCGCGGTGGCCTTGTCGCCGTAGTTCTCGGCGATGTGCGCTTCCTGGCTGAGCGCCAGCGCGTTGAGGCGTTGAGTCAGCGCCTTGCCGCGCTCGGATGAGTACATCAACACCTTGCGGCGATCGTCCGGATCCTGCACGCGATACACCAACGCGTCCGACACCATGCGGTCGATCATCTTGGTGAGCGTCGGATGGTTGAGCAGCACCTCGTCGGCGAGGTCGCCCATCGAATGGCCCTTGCCGTCGGACAGCACCTTGAGAATGCGCCACTGTTCGACCGGAACACCCTCGTCGCGCAGTCGCGCTTCCAGTTGCCGGTTGATCTCCCGGTTGGCCTGCGCGAGCAGATAAGCGAGATGTTCGGTGATCGGCGGGTTGGGGCGGGGCGATCTGGCCACGGGCTGAGACTTTATCGTTCGACTTGAATGAATCAGATGCTGCATTTGCTGCATCTATATGCACATCAATTGTTGAAAGTTCAATATTTTCGAATAGCATTCAAGGCCGTGCGGGGTCAGACTTTCGCGGGACGCCTCGTGCCAGGACAGGAGAGGGTGTGCTTTCGATCGCTGACCTTGGAAGCGGTGGCGCCGGATCTGCGCTGCCGCTCGGCATGCTGGAGAGGGCGTCGTCGCTCGCGGACGCGTCGTGGTCGGAAGGGCCGGGCGACGGAACCGGCGCCGCGATGCGCCGGGCCCGCAACAAGCTCCGGGTCGCCAATTTCGTCACCTTTCAGGGCGCGCCGGGGATCTGGGGGCCCGCCTCGAGCAACGCCGCGCTGCTGGCGGCGGCCGAGATCAACAAGCGCGGCGGCATCCTCGGGCGCGAAATCGAACTGGTGATGTGCGACGCCGGCGGCCCGATCGAGGACGTCGCGCGGCGTGTGGCGCAGGCAGTCGATTTCGACGAGGTCGACATCGTGATGGGCTCGCACATCAGCGCGGTCCGGGTTGCGCTGCGTAAGGCGATCCACGGCCGGGTGCCCTACATCTACACTCCAGTTTATGAAGGCGGCGAGCGCACTCCCGGCGTGATGGCGATCGGCGAAACGCCGCGCTGGCAGAGCCGGCCGGCGATCGACTGGCTCGCCCAGGTCAAGAAGGCACAGCGCTGGTATCTGATCGGCAGCGACTACGTCTGGCCATGGCTGTCGCATCGCGCCGTCAAGAAGTACATCGGCGACGCCGGCGGGCAGGTGGTCGGGGAAGAGTTTGTTCCGCTCGGCGAGGACAATCACGAGCGTCACCTCGAGCGGATTCGCGCCGCCCGTCCCGATGTGGTGCTGATCTCGCTGATCGGCACCGACAGCGTCACGTTCAATCGCGCCTTCGCCGAATGCGGGCTCGCCGGCCGCATCCTGCGACTCGCCGGCGCGATGGACGAAACCGTGCTGCTCGGCATCGGCGCCGACAATACCGAGAATCTGTTCTGCGCTTCAGGTTATTTCAGCTGCCACGCGTCCAGGGCCAATGATGAGTTTCGCGCCGCCTGCGTCCGCGCGTTCGGCCCGACCGCGCCGCCGATCGGTTCGGTGGGGCAGTCCAATTACGAAGGCCTGCGTTTTCTCGAAGCCGTGGCCGCTAAGGCGCAGTCGCTGGATGCGCGGCCATTGCTCTCGGCGGCGAAGAATGTCGTATATCACGGCCCCCGCGGTGCGGTGACGATCAGCGATGGCCGGGCGCGGATGGCGATCCATCTCGCCGAGGCCGACGGCCTCGACTTCAAGCTGATCCGCACGTTCTAAGCGGCGCTATCCGCCGGCAACGACGGATCGCAAAATAATACTTGAAATAGAAAATATTTCCGTATGTAGTACCTGTGTGACGCGGCGGCCCGCGAGCCGCGGCCGGTCCTCCCCGGGCCGGTGCCGCCGATCGGCCCACGCGCAGGAGGATCCCTTGGCAGTCTCACTTCCCACACCCACGCAACTTCTCGATGTCGCCGATCAGTGCGGCCTGTCGCTCACCGATGAAGACGTGATGTCCTTTCGTGCGCTGATGCAGCCGTCGGTCGACGCCTACAATGTCGTCGCGGCGCTGCCGGACGAAGTGCCGCTGGTGAAATATCCGCGCACGCCCGGCTACCAGCCCGGCCCCGAGGAAAACCCGCGCAATGCCTGGTATCGCAAGGCGAGCGTCAAGGGTGCGGCCTCCGGCAAGCTGAAGGGCAAGACGATCGCGCTGAAGGACAACATCATGCTGGCCGGCGTGCCGATGATGAACGGCTCTTCGACGCTCGAAGGCTTCGTGCCGGATTTCGACGCGACCGTCGTCACCCGCATCCTCGACGCCGGCGGCGAGATCCTCGGCAAGACGCATTGCGAGCATTTCTGCATGTCCGGCGGCAGCCACACCGGCTCCAACGGTCCGGTGCACAATCCGCACAAGATGGGCTATTCGGCCGGCGGTTCGTCGTCCGGCAGCGCCGTCGTCGTCGCGCTCGGCGAAGCCGACATGGCGATGGGCGGCGACCAGGGTGGTTCGATCCGGATGCCGTCGTCGTTCAGCGGCACCTACGGCATGAAGCCGACCTGGGGGCTGGTGCCGTACACCGGCGTCATGCCGATCGAGATCTTCGTCGACCACACCGGCCCGATGACCGCGAACGTCGCCGACAACGCGTTGTTGCTGGAAGTGCTCGCCGGCGACGACGGCTACGATCCGCGGATTCGCGCGCCGGTCGTGCACGACTACACCAAGGCGCTGGGCGGCGGCGTCAAGGGCATGAAGATCGGCATCGTCAAGGAAGGCTTCGAGCAGGCCGGCGCCGAGACCGCGGTCAATGAAAGTGTCCGCGAGGCCGCCAAGCGGCTCGCGAGCCTCGGCGCCACGGTCGAGGAAATCTCGATCCCCGCGCACAATCTCGCCGCCGCGGTGTGGATGCCGATCGGCACCGAAGGCATGACCCAGACGATGATGTTCGGTGACGGCTACGGCCTCAGCCGTCCGGATCTGTATTCGACCGCCTTGATGAAGGCGCATCGCGGCTGGCGCGAGCAGGCGGACTCGCTGTCCGAAACCACCAAGATGATGCTGCTGTTCGGCACCTACATCAACAACACTTTCGGCCCACGCTACTACGGCAAGGCGCAGAACATCTCGCGCCGGGTCGCCGCCGCCTACGATCAGGCCCTGGCGAAATTCGACCTGCTGCTGATGCCGACCACCCCGATGAAGGCGACTCCGTTGCCGGCGCCGGGCGCAAGCCGCGAAGAAATCATCGGCCGTGCGTTCGAGATGATCAGCAACACTGCGCCGTTCGACATCACCCATCATCCGGCGATGTCGATCCCGTGCGGCATGGTCGACGGCCTGCCGGTCGGGCTGATGCTGATCGGCAAGCATTTCGACGAGCCGACGATCTATCGCGCGGCGCACGCGTTCGAGCAGTCCGGCGACTGGAAGTCGATGTGACGGGCGTGCTCCTCGTCTGCCGGTAAGGTCGAATGGAAAATCTGCTCGTTGCCCTGTTCGAAATCCTGAGCTTCGGCGCCATCGTCGTGTTGGTGGTGCTGGGGCTCGGGATCATCGCCAGCATGATGGGGATCTTCAACTTCGCGCAGGGCGAGTTCGTCCTGCTCGGCGCCTACATCACCTATCTCGCACACACGGCTGGCCTGCCGGTCTGGACCGGCATGGTCGCCGCGCCGTTCGTGGTCGGGGCGCTGGGGTTCGTGCTCGAGCGACTGATTGTTCGAAGATTCTACGCCGCGCCGATCGTCGCGATGCTCGGCACCTATGCGCTCGGCCTGATCATCCGGGAAATCGTCCGCGGCCTGATCGGCGGTCTGTATATCTCGGTGCCGGAGCCGATCGGCGGCTCCGTCGCGCTGGGCTCGATGCACTTCTCCACCTGGCGTCTGGTGATCATCGTCGTCACGGCGCTGGTGATGGTGGCGAGCTATCTGCTGCTGTCGCGCACCTCGTTCGGTCTGCGCGTTCGCGCCTCGCTGGAAAATCCGGCGCTGGCCCGCGCCTCCGGCATCTCCACCAACGCGATCTACGGCGCGACGTTTGCCTTCGGCGCGGCGCTCGCGGGTCTCGCTGGCGCGCTGATCGTCCCGGTGTTCTCGCTGTTCGCCGATCTCGGCCTGCGTTTCCTGATTCAAGGTTTCGTCGCGGTGATGGTCGGCGGCATCGGTTCGTTCGCAGGCCCTGTGGCCGGCGCCGGGGTGATCGGCACGCTGTCGGCGGCGCTGCCCTGGGTGATCCAACCGGTGATCGCCGACGTCCTCGTGTTCGTTCTCGCCATCGTCTTCATCAAGTTCCGGCCGCAGGGCCTCGTTTCGGGAAAAGGGATCTAGCCTGATGTCCAGCGACTCCGACTTCCAACTCAATCGCCGCCGCTTTCTTTCCAATTTCGCCTTCGCCGGCACCGCGATCGCCACCGGTGTCGGAAGCTGGGTCGTCCCGGCCGGTTGGGCCAACGCGGCCGCCGGACCGATCAAGGTCGGAATCGGCACCGACCTCACCGGACCGATGGGCTATGCCGGCAATGCCGACGCCAATGTCGCCAAGATGGTGATCAAGCAGATCAACGACGCCGGCGGCCTGCTCGGCCGGCCGCTCGAGCTGTACATCGAAGACACCGCCTCGAACGAGGCGGTCGCGGTCGGCAACGTCCGCAAGCTGATCCAGCGCGACAAGGTCGATCTTGTGCTCGGCGGCATCACCTCGTCGATGCGTAACGCGATCAAGGACGTCATCGTGTCACGCGGCAAGACGCTGTACATCTATCCGCAGCTTTACGAGGGCAAGGAGTGCACGCCGAATCTGTTCTGCACCGGCCCGACGCCGGCGCAGCAGTGCGACGAATTCATTCCGTGGCTCATCAAGAACGGCGGCAAGAAATTCGCGCTGCCGAGCGCCAATTACGTCTGGCCGCACACGCTGAACGTCTACGCCCGCAAGGTGATCGAGGCCAATGGCGGCGAGGTCGTGCTCGAGGAGTATTACCCGCTCGACCAGATCGACTTCTCCTCGACCGTCAACCGCATCATCTCCAACAAGGTCGACGTGGTGTTCAACACCGTGATTCCGCCGGGCGTCGGTCCGTTCTTCAAGCAGCTCTACGAAGCGGGCTTTCTCAAGAACGGTGGCCGGCTCGCCTGCGTCTATTACGACGAGAATACGCTCGGCATCAATCAGCCGGCGGAGATCGAAGGACTCGCGAGCTGCCTCGACTACTTCAAGGCGCTCACCAAGGACGATCCGGTCAGCGCCAAGCTGCAGGCGGACTACGATAAGGCCTATCCGGGCAACTTCCTGTTTGCCGCCGGCAGCGCCGCCACCGGAACCTATCGCGGCCTCAAGCTCTGGGAAGCTGCCGTGAAGGAAGCCGGCAAGATCGATCGCGACGGCGTCGCCGCAGCGCTCGATCACGCCAAGATCTCGGAAGGCCCGGGCGGCCCGGCCGAGATGGTCCCGGGCAAGCGCCACTGCAAGATGAACATGTACACGGCGGTCGCCAAGAACGGCAATTATGAGATCGTCGCGCGCAGCAAGGGTCTGGTGGATCCGAAGGAATGCTGATGCCGGTGCAGGCTCGACGCCAAGCGGTCGATGCGCGTAGCCTCGCTTCGGCAGGGAGGTCGCTTCGGGACGAAATGTTCAGCCGCAGCATCCACAACGAGTCGTCCCCGCGCAGGCGGGGACCCATAACCCCTGGCTTGCCGGTTGAATCAAGGCCTCTGTCGCACTGCTATTATCGCACGGCTGCGGCGTATGGGTCCCCGCCTTCGCTGGGACGATGTGCCGAGAGGCGGTGCCGTCATCGCATCTTGGCGCCTGCTGCACCTTCATTCGGTCGCGCACTTTCGCGCGCTGCTCCTCCATCCGAGATCTCGGCGGATCGATGACTGAAACATCCTCTTCAGCCGCATCCTTCGCCGCTCCCCGGGCGCGTCGCCGCCTGAAGGTGCTGCCGATCATCGAGCTTGTGATGCTCGCGATCGGCCTGCTGCTGCCGTTGGTGCTGCAGGATTATCTCACGGTGTTCGGCACGCGGGTGCTGATCTTGTGCCTGTTCGCGCTGTCGTTCGATCTGGTGTGGGGCTATTCCGGCATCATGAGCTTCGGCCAGGCGGTGTTCTTCGGCTCGGCCGGCTACGGCGTCGCGCTGCTGGCGCGCGATCTCGATGTCACCTCGATGTTGCTGGTGATCCCGGCGGGCGTGTTGATCGGGTTCGCGATCGCGCTGCTGATCGGCGGCTTCCTGCTGCTCGGCCGCAATCCGTCGAGCGTGATCTTCGTCTCGCTGGGCACGCTGACCGGTTCGTATGCCTTCGATCGGTTGGCGCGAGGCTGGTACTATCTCGGCGGCCAGAACGGCATCCCGTCGATTCCACCGATGCATATCGGCAGCTACGATCTGACCGAAGGGCCGGTGTTCTACTATTTCGTCCTGGCGATCCTGCTGCTGGTCTATCTCGGTTGCCGATTCCTCACGAAGTCGCAATTCGGCCTGGCTCTCGCGGGTCTGCGCGAGAACGAGCAGCGCATCGCCTTCTTCGGCTACAAGGTGCAGCACATCAAGGCGATCATCTTTTCGCTCGCCGGCGCCATCGCCGGGCTGGCCGGCAGCCTTTATGCGTTCCACGAAGGTTTCGTCTGGCCGAACATGCTCGGCGTGGTGATGTCGACGCAGGTGGTGCTGTACGTGCTGTTCGGCGGTTCCGGCACGTTGATCGGCGCGGTGGTCGGCACCGTGGTGATTGAAATCGTGTCGTTTTGGCTGTCGAACAACTATCAGGACATCTGGCCGATCATTCTCGGCTGCCTGATGCTGCTGGTAATCCTGTTCCGTCCAGCCGGGCTGGTCAGCCTGATCCTCAGCGAGCGCGAACGTATCGGCAGTTTCGGCCGGCCGCCCAAAGTGGATGACAAGGAGCGCGACCATGGCGCTGCTTGAAGCCCGCGGCCTGATCAAGATCTTCGGCAAGCTCACCGCCCTCAACGGCGCCGAGCTGGTCGTGCAGCCGAACGAGTTTCACGGCCTGATCGGTCCGAACGGCTCGGGCAAGAGCACGATGATGAAGTGCATCGCCGGCGCCGAGGTGCCGACCGAAGGCCGGGTGACCTTCGATGGTCGGGATATCACCACGGCGTCGCCGGCCGAGCGCGCGCGCGCCGGCATGAGCCTGAAGTTCCAGATCACCAGCGTGCTCCCGGCGCTGACCTTGTACGACAACGTGCTGCTGGCGCTGCAAGGCCAGACCGCGCTGTCGAAGCTGATGTTCTCGCGCACGCGTGGGGCGCTGCACGACAAGGTGATGGCGATGCTGGAGCAGTTCCGGTTGGTCGACCGCGCCGGCGAACCCGCGGCGTCGCTGTCGCACGGCCAGCAGCAATGGCTGGAAATTGCGATGGCGCTGGCGCCGGAGCCGAAGCTGCTGCTGCTCGACGAGCCGACCGGCGGCATGAGCCTGGAGGAACGCCGCGTCACCGGCGAGCTGCTGGCGCCGATCAAGGCGCGCTGCTCTCTGGTGATCGTCGAGCACGATCTCGATTTCATCCGCGACATCTGCGACCGCCTCACCGTGCTCGATGGGGGGGCGGTGCTCGACACCGGCACCATCGAGCAGATTCAGGCGAGCCCGAAGGTCCAGGAGGTTTATCTGCGCCGTGCTTGAGGATCATTATCTCGACGTTCGCGATCTCGACGCCGGCTATGGCCGCAGCCAGGTGCTGTTCGGCGTGTCGATGTCGGCGCCGTGGCGCGGCGGCGTCGCCATTCTCGGCCGCAACGGCGCCGGCAAGACCACGCTGCTGAAAGCGATCATGGGCGAGTTGCCGGTCAAGCGCGGCCAGGTCTCGCTGGATTCCCGCGACGTCACCAAGCTGCCGACCGAGCAGCGCATCCGCGCCGGCTTCGGCTATGTGCCGCAGGATCATCCGGTGTTCGCGCGGCTGTCGATCCGGGACAATCTGGCGGTCGGGGCGCTGACGAATAAAGACAGCCACGCGGTCGACCGCGTGCTGGAGATGTTCCCGAAGCTCGGCCAACGGCTCGACCAGGCTGCCGGCACGCTGTCCGGCGGCGAGCGCAAGATGCTGGCGATCGGCCGCGCGCTGCTGTCGGAGCCGAGCGTGCTGCTGCTCGACGAGCCGACCGAGGGCGTGTGGATCGGCGTGATCGAGGAGATCACCGACCGGCTGGTGGCGCTGGCAAAAGACATCGCGGTGGTGATCGTCGAACAGCACCTCGACCTGGCGCTGCGCGTCGCCGACCATGCCTACGTGCTCGACCGCGGCCGGGTTGCGCTCACCGGCACCGCCGAGGAAGTCCGCAACGACCCGCGGCTGCTGCAGTACCTCGCGCCGTAGCGTCTGCCCTGCTAATCTCGCGGCCGTGTTGAAATCGTCCGCGCGGCCGACGCGCGGGCCTGCCGTCGAGCCCGTGATGATTCCCCCATTCTCGATCGCGCGCCTGCCCCGAATCGAATTCGGGGAAGGCGCGGTGTCCAAACTCCCGGACCTTGCGGCGCGCTATGGTCTTCGCGTGCTGCTGGTCACCGGGGCGCGTTCGTTCGAGCAATCCGCCTATGCCCCACCGCTGCTGGCGAGCCTGCGTGATCGGGGATTCAGTGTCGAGCGGGTGACGATCAGCGGCGAGCCGTCGCCCGAGATGGTCGATGCGGCTGTCCGCGACTGGCGCGGCGCCGGCATCGACGTGGTGATCGGGATCGGCGGCGGCAGCGCGCTCGATGCCGCCAAGGCGATCGCTGGCCTGTTGAAGCCGGGCAATTCGGTGATGGACCATCTCGAAGGCGTCGGCCCCGAGCTGCCATACAAGGGCCCGGCGACGCCGTTCATCGCCGTGCCGACCACCGCCGGCACCGGCTCCGAGGCCACCAAGAACGCGGTGCTGTCGCGTCACGGGCCGGACGGCTTCAAGAAGTCGTTCCGCGATGATGCGCTGGTCGCCGAGATCGCGCTGGTCGATCCCGATCTGCTGGCCGGATGCACGCCGGCGCTGATCGCGGCCAATGGCATGGACGCGCTGACACAGCTGCTGGAATCCTACGTCTCGACCCGCGCCAATCCGTTCACCGACGCGCTGGCATTGTCCGGCTTGCACGCGGTGCGCGACGGCTTGCTCACCTGGCACGAGGCCGGCGGTCCGGCGCGGGAGGCGCAGTCCCGGATGGCCTACGCGTCGCTGCTGTCCGGGATTTGTCTGGCGCAGACGGGCCTCGGCTCGGTCCATGGGCTGGCGTCGCCGCTCGGTGCGTTCTTCCCGATCGGCCATGGCGTCGTCTGCGGAACGCTGGTGGCGGAGGCGACCCAGGTCAACGTCGCCGCGTTGGAATCGCGTGTGCCGCAACATTCCGCGCTGAAGAAATATGCTGAAGTCGGCCGTCTGCTGTCCGGTCGCGTCGGCGCCAGCGCGGCCGAGGATCGGGACCAACTCGTGTGCACGTTACGAGACTGGACGGTGCGCTTGTCGCTGCCGGGCCTGTCCTCGTTCGGCGTGGCCGTGGATGATTTCGACCGGATCGTTGCTGCAAGCCGCGGCTCGAGTATGAAGTCCAACCCGATTGTGTTGACCGACGACGAGGTCCGCTCGGTCGTGGCCGCGCGCTTCTGATCTACATCACGGCGGGAACCCTGGGGCCGTGCGAGATGGCGGCGACCCGCCGCGCGTGCGGTATTTGGGTATGGTGCTGCGCGACATAAGATTTCTTGTTGCGGTAACAAGGAAAATGAAATTTCTCTTATGCCGCCATTCGGCTCACAAGCTGCACGCGACGGAGCTCGGGGGTGGCGGAAGCCAGGCTGCGTTGTGGGGGTATTGATGGATCAGGGTCAGACGCTATCACGTCTCTTGGACTCTTACGGGACGGACGCGCGCAAGCGTGCAGTTGCGGCGGCGGTCGGCGCGATCGCCGGGGCGTCGATCGAGATTTCCGAATTGATCGGGCAGGGCGCGCTGGCGGGGATCACCGGCGCGGCGCATGGCGCGAGCAATGCCGACGGCGACGTCCAGAAGGATCTCGACGTCCGCGCCGAGGCCGCCATCGTTGCGGCCCTGAAGAACGTGCCCTACGCGGCGCTGGCGTCGGAAGAGTCCGATACACTGCTGATGGGCGACCCGAAGGCCCCGATCTCGATCGCCTACGACCCGCTCGACGGTTCGTCGAACATCGACACCAATATGACGGTCGGGACGATTTTCTCGATCATTCCCAACGACGAAGGCGTGGCGCCGTTCACAGCGCCGGGCAGTTGCCAGCTCGCCGCCGGTTTCGTGGTCTACGGACCGCAGACCTCGCTGGTTCTGACGCTCGGCGACGGCGTCGACATCTTTACGCTGGACCGCAAGGCCCACGTCTACAGGCTGATCCGCGAGCGCGTGAAGGTGCCGGCCGACACCGCCGAATACGCCATCAACGCCTCGAACCATCGCCACTGGGAGCAGCCGGTGCGCGATTTCGTCGATGAATGCCTCGCGGGCACAGACGGTCCGCGCGCCAAGAATTTCAACATGCGCTGGATCGGCTCGCTGGTCGCGGAGGCGTACCGCATCCTGACGCGCGGCGGCGTATTCCTGTATCCGGCCGACTCGCGCCCGGGCTACGGCGAAGGCCGGCTGCGGGTGCTGTACGAAACCCATCCGATGGCCTTCGTGATGGAGCAGGCCGGCGGCGGCGCGTCCACCGGACGCGAACGCGTACTCGACCTCGTGGCCCGCTCGACCCATCAGCGCTCGCCGCTGATCATGGGCTCCAGCGAAAAGGTCAATCGCATCGAACAGTTGCACCTCGACCCGAGCGCGGCCTCTCGCACCGCGCCCTTGTTCGGGCGACGCGGCCTGTTCCGGACCTGACGACGCCCACATTCTTTTTTGGAAGTGCATACCCATGTCCCGTAAGCATCCGATCATCTCCATCACCGGCTCCTCCGGCGCCGGGACGACGTCCGTCAAGCGGACCTTCGAGCAGATCTTCCGCCGCGAGAACGTCAACGCCGCATACATCGAAGGCGACGCGTTTCACCGCTACAACCGCATCGACATGCGCACCCGGATGGCCGAGGAAGCGGAGAAGGGCAACAAGCACTTCTCTCACTTCAGCCCGGAGACCAACCTGTTCGAGGAACTGGAGACGACGTTCCGCGACTACGGTGCGACCGGCACCGGCAAGACCCGCTACTACGTGCACGACGACAAGGAATCCGCGCTGCACGGCGTCCCGCCGGGCAACTTCACGGAGTGGCAGTCGCTGCCGACGGATTCCGACCTGCTGTTCTACGAAGGCCTGCACGGCGCGGTGATCACCGACAAGGTCAACGTCGCCCAGCACGCCGACCTCAAGATCGGTGTGGTGCCGGTGATCAATCTGGAGTGGATCCAGAAGCTGCATCGCGATCGTGCCGACCGCGGCTACTCCACCGAGGCGGTGACCGACACCATCCTGCGCCGGATGCCCGACTACGTGCACTACATTGTGCCGCAGTTCGGCGAGACCGACATCAATTTCCAGCGGGTGCCGACGGTCGACACGTCCAACCCGTTCATCGCCCGCTGGATTCCGACCGCCGACGAGTCGATGGTGGTGATCCGCTTCAAGAATCCACGCGGCATCGACTTCGCCTATCTGCTGTCGATGATACAGGGCAGCTTCATGTCGCGCGCCAATTCCATCGTCATCCACGGCGCCAAGCTCGATCTTGCGATGCAGCTGATCCTGACGCCGCTGATCATGCAACTGGTCGACCGCAAGCGCGGTGTGAAATAAACATGCGTCATCAATCCATTCCCGGGAGGCCGGTTTGAACATCCCCGCACGCGAACTCCACGACCAGGTCAGCCATGGCGATATGGCCAATGCGGTCCGCTTCCTCGCCATCGATGCGGTCGAAAAGGCCAAGTCGGGCCACCCCGGCATGCCGATGGGCATGGCCGACGTCGCGACCGTGCTGTTCACCCGCTTCCTGAAGTTCGATGCCGCAGACCCCACCTGGCCCGACCGCGACCGCTTCGTGCTGTCGGCCGGCCATGGCTCGATGCTGCTCTATGCGCTGCTGCATCTGACCGGCTATGCCGATGTCACCACTGACGAGCTGAAAGCGTTCCGGCAGTGGGGCTCGAAGACCCCCGGTCATCCCGAATACGGCCACACCGCCGGCGTCGAAACCACCACCGGCCCTCTCGGTCAGGGTCTCGCCACCTCGGTCGGCATGGCGCTCGCCGAAAGGATGATGAACGCGCGTTACGGTGACGCGCTGGTCGATCACTTTACCTATGTAATCGCCGGCGACGGCTGCCTGATGGAAGGCGTCAGTCACGAGGCGATCTCGCTGGCCGGCCATCTCAAGCTGAACCGGCTGATCGTGTTGTGGGACGACAACCACATCTCGATCGACGGCGAGACCTCGCTGTCGTGCTCCGACGATCAGCTCGCGCGCTTTGCGGCGTCGGGCTGGGCGACCACCCGCGTCGACGGCCATGATCCGGAAGCGGTCGCGGCCGCGATCGAACAGGCGAAAAAGAGCGATCGGCCGTCGCTGATCGCCTGCCGCACCACCATCGGCTTCGGCTCCCCCAAGGTCGCGGGCACAGAGAAAGCCCATGGCGCACCGCTCGGCGCCGACGAGGTCGAGAAGACTCGTGCCGCGCTGAACTGGCCGTACCCGCCGTTCGAGGTGCCGGACGCGATCCTGGCACGCTGGCGCGAGGCCGGCAGCCGCGGCAAGGCCGCGCATCAGGCCTGGACCGAGCGACTCGGCAGCCTCGATGCGGCGACCCGCGCCGGTTTCGAAAACGTGCTCGCCGGCAAGCTGTCAGCCGACTACGAACCCGCGCTCAAGGCTCTGATCGCCGGCTTTGCCGCCGAACAGCCGTCGATCGCCACCCGGCAGGCCTCGCAGCTCACCATCAATGCGCTGGTGCCGGCATCGCCGAACCTGCTCGGCGGCTCGGCCGATCTGACGCATTCCAACCTCACCCACGCCAAGGGCTCGGCATCGGTCAAGCCCGGCGCCTATGGCGGCGGCTATCTGCACTACGGCATCCGTGAATTCGGCATGGCGGCGGCGATGAACGGCATCGCGCTGCATGGCGGCTTCATTCCCTATGGCGGCACCTTCCTGGTGTTCGCCGACTACAGCCGTCCGGCGATCCGGCTCGCGGCACTGATGGGCGTGCGCGTCATTCACGTGATGACCCACGATTCGATCGGCCTCGGCGAAGACGGCCCGACCCATCAGCCGGTCGAGCACGTCGCGTCGCTGCGGGCGATCCCGAACGTCCTCGTGTTCCGCCCGGCCGACGCGATCGAGACCGCGCAGGCGTGGGATGCGGCCCTGAAGCAGCACAGCCGGCCCTCCGTGCTGGCGCTGTCGCGGCAGGCGCTGCCGATGCTGCCGCGGCCGAACGGCGTCATCGACAATCCGGTTTCGCGTGGCGCTTATTTGGTCATCGATCCGGGCCAGCGCGATGTCACACTGATCGCGACCGGTTCGGAAGTGTCGCTGGCGCTGGAAGCGGCGCGCAAGCTCGAAGCCGACGGCATCAAGGCCGCTGTGGTCTCGGCGCCCTGCTTCGAGTTGTTCGCCGAGCAGGACGATGCGTATCGTTCGAGCGTGCTCGGCACCGCGCCACGCATCGGCGTCGAGGCGGCACGCGATATCGACTGGCGGCGCTGGATCGGCGACGGTGGCGCCTTCGTCGGCATGACCGGGTTCGGCGCCTCGGCGCCCGCGCCGGTGCTGTACCAGAAGTTCGGCATCACCGCGGATGCGGTCACCGACGCGGCCAAGGCCGCGATCGCCAGCAGCAAGCATTGATCAAGACCACGTCGTCACTCAACATTTAAGACAGGAGCCATCATGGCGCGTATCACCTTGAGGCAGTTGCTGGATCACGCCGCCGAGCACGGCTACGGCGTGCCCGCGTTTAACATCAACAACATGGAGCAGGGACTGGCGATCATGGAGGCGGCGGCTGCGGTCGACGCGCCGGTGATCATCCAGGCGTCGCGCGGCGCGCGCTCCTACGCCAACGACATCATGCTGGCCAAGATGATCGACGCGCTGGCCGAGATGTATCCCGACATTCCGCTGTGCATGCATCAGGATCACGGCAACGACGAAGCCACCTGCGCCACAGCGATCAAATACGGCTTCACCTCGGTGATGATGGACGGCTCGCTCAAGGCCGATGCCAAGACCGCTGCCGACTATGAGTATAATGTCGACATCACCCGCCGCGTCACCGACATGGCGCATTGGGTCGGCGCCTCGGTGGAAGGCGAACTCGGCGTGCTGGGCTCGCTGGAGCACGGCGGCGGCGAGCAGGAAGACGGCCACGGCGTCGAAGGCAAGGTCAGCCGCGACCAACTTCTGACCGATCCGGATCAGGCGGTCGACTTCGTCCGCGCCACCAAGGTCGACGCGCTGGCGATCGCGATGGGCACCTCGCACGGCGCCTACAAGTTCACCCGCAAACCCGACGGCGACGTGCTGGCCATGAAAGTGGTCGAAGAGATTCATCGCAGGCTGCCCAACACCCATCTGGTGATGCACGGCTCGTCCTCGGTGCCGCAGGATCTGCAGGACATCTTCAACGAGTTCGGCGGCGCGATGCCGCAGACCTTCGGCGTGCCGGTCGAGGAAATCGTCCGCGGCATCAAGCACGGCGTCCGCAAGGTCAACATCGACACCGACTGCCGTCTGGCGATGACCGGCGTGTTCCGCAAGATCGCGACCCAGAACAAGGCGGAGTTCGATCCGCGCAAGTTCCTGAAGCCCGCGATGGATGCGATGCGCGACATCTGCCGACTGCGCTTCGAGCAGTTCGGCACCGCCGGCCACGCCAGCAAGATCAAGGTGATCCCGCTGTCGGAAATGGCCAAGCGCTACAAGTCCGGCGCGCTGGATCCGCAGATCGGTCAGGTCGCGCGCGCCGCCGAGTGAGCGCGGAGCTACAGTAACGCGGGATAACCGCGGTTCATAAAGTCACGGGGAGAATTCGCGCGCGGGGAGAGGGGTCTCCGCGCGGCCGCGCGCTCGCGCGGCGAATTTTCGGGATGCATCACACCGGCGATGGCCGGCACTCAGGAGTTCGTCATGGACCAGTCCAACCGCTATGCCAACCTCGCCCTCAAGGAAAGCGATCTGATCGAGGGCGGACGGCACGTGCTGTGCGCCTACATCATGAAGCCGAAGGACGGCTTCGGCAATTTCCTGCAGACCGCCGCGCACTTCGCGGCTGAGTCGTCGACCGGCACCAATGTCGAAGTCTCGACCACCGACGATTTCACCCGCGGCGTCGACGCGCTGGTGTACGAGATCGACGAAGCCAAGCAGCTGATGAAGATCGCCTATCCGATCGAACTGTTCGATCGCAACGTGATCGACGGCCGCGCGATGATCGCCTCGTTCCTGACGCTGACGATCGGCAACAACCAGGGTATGGGCGATGTCGAATACGCCAAGATGCACGATTTCTACGTCCCGCCGGCCTATCTGAAGCTGTTCGACGGCCCCTCGACCACGATCAAGGATCTGTGGCGCGTGCTCGGCCGTCCGGTGGTCGACGGCGGTTTCATCGTCGGCACCATCATCAAGCCGAAGCTCGGCCTGCGGCCGCAGCCCTTCGCCAATGCGTGCTACGATTTCTGGCTCGGCGGCGATTTCATCAAGAACGACGAGCCGCAGGGCAACCAGGTGTTCGCGCCGTTCAAGGAGACGGTGCGTGCGGTTGCCGACGCGATGCGCCGGGCCCAGGACAAGACCGGCGAGGCCAAGCTGTTCTCGTTCAACATCACCGCCGACGATCACTACGAGATGGTGGCGCGCGGCGAATACGTTCTCGAGACCTTCGCCGAGAATGCCGACCACATCGCCTTCCTGGTCGACGGCTACGTCGCGGGCCCGGCCGCGGTGACGACGGCGCGCCGCCGTTTCCCGAAGCAGTATCTGCACTATCATCGCGCCGGCCATGGTGCGGTGACCTCGCCGCAGAGCAAGCGCGGCTACACTGCCTTCGTGCTGTCGAAGATGTCCCGTCTGCAAGGCGCCTCCGGCATCCACACCGGCACCATGGGCTTCGGCAAGATGGAAGGCGAAGCGGCCGACCGCGCGATGGCCTACATGATCACCGAGGATGCCGCCGACGGTCCGTATTTCCACCAGGAATGGCTCGGCATGAATCCGACCACCCCGATCATTTCCGGCGGCATGAATGCGCTGCGGATGCCGGGCTTCTTCAACAATCTCGGCCATTCCAACCTGATCATGACGGCGGGCGGCGGCGCCTTCGGCCATATCGACGGCGGCGCGGCGGGAGCCAAGTCGCTGCGCCAGGCCGAGCAGTGCTGGAAGCTCGGGGCCGATCCGGTCGAGTTCGCCAAGGATCACCGCGAATTCGCCCGCGCCTTCGAGAGCTTCCCGCAGGACGCCGACAAGCTGTTCCCGAACTGGCGCAACGCTCTGAAGCTGGCGGCCGCGTAAGCGGCTTTGCCATCGTCGATTGCGAACGGCCCGCTCCCAGGCGGGCCGTTCTTTTTGAGTTCACGGCGGGGGCGTTACGGTAGTCGCTGATCAGTAGCGTCATGCGGGTAATCGGTGCTCCGTTGATTTCATCCTAATCTGCAGCTTCAGCTCGCGCGAAAACGTTAGGGGCAGCCTAACTCTCGCGACAGCGTTCGCTTTGCCGTCCCCGCGCAGCGTGCAATGGAAGTACAGCAGATCGAGCTCGGTACGGGGCCGACGGATCCGCTTGATTCGAGGCACAATCAGGGGATGACGCAATGACTCACGATCACTCGGACCTTTATCCGTTTCAGGTCGAGCAACACGGCGTCGTCTATGATTGCTCGTTCTTTCTCACCGACGATCGGCTGATCACGGTCCTGGCCGCCGGCAAGAAGCACACCGAGGGTGTGGGGGCGATCCCGCCGCGGGCCTGTGCAGTCCTGATCGCGACTCGGTTGATTGCCGAATTCGAGCCGGCCGAGCCGGCCCACGACTCGCTGCAGCATCGCAAGGGCTGGTTCGAGCGGATGCTCGACCGCTTTGGAAGGGCCGAGCCGATCTGCGTTCACTGCTGAGCGGATGGCGAGAGGCGGTCTCGGGGATCTTCAGAACCGCTTGACGATCAGCAGGCACAGCAGCACGGACCCCGACGACGCCAACACCGTCGCCATGTTCGCCAGATTTTGGGCGATGACGGCCGTCAGCGACGTATTGTAGGTCGCGGCCTGCTTTGCCTTGCCTCGGCTCCGAGAAGCCTGCTTCCTGGTCGTCATCCCAAATCCCGAGTGAACGGCGGGGACGCCATGCTCCCCGGCCGGGCCTTGTCTTGTCCGAACGTCGTTTCAACGCTCGCACGGCCGCCTCGCCGAAGCCTTAATCGGGGTTGACGAGAGCGGCGTATTCACAACGCATGGTTTACAAAACTGCACGGCTCGGGCGCCGTGAGATCGCTGCTCGCCCCGTCCTCGGCGGTCAGTGACGATCGGAATGAGAAACGGTCCGAAATCGCCGCGGGATTTGTGCTGGATCAATCCAAAACGGGTCGGTTCCAGCTTAGATGCGAATTGTTAGCGCCTGTTACAATCGTTCTAAACTCGGAGCGGCACAGGGCTCAATCTCTTGACCTCCGCAGCCGCGATTGGAAGAACGGGCAATGACCTCAAACCTGCATCACAACGGCCACCAACCCATTCTTCTCGGGAATGCGCGGCGCGGCTATCGGGGCGTCGTCCAGGCGATCGATTCCCAGCGGGTGGCGTCCGCGCTGCAGCCGGTAGAGCTGGAAAGCCGGTTGATCGAGCTGGGTTTTGTCGAAGGCGCCAAGGTCGAAGTACTGCACGAAGGGATCATCGGTCGCGATCCGATCGCCGTCCGCGTGGACAACATCACGATCGCTGTCCGGCGACGCGAGGCGATGGCCGTCGTATTGATGTGACGATTGCGCGATGAGCTCGATCGAGAGTCAGCCCTTCAATCTCGCGCTGGTGGGAACGCCGAACAGCGGCAAGACTTCGCTGTTCAATGCGTTGACCGGGAGCCGTCAGAAGGTTGCGAATTACCCCGGCGTCACCGTCGAACGTAAGGCGGGCGTGTTCACGACGCCGGGCGGTCGCACCGTCAGCATCCTCGACCTGCCCGGCACCTATTCGCTGCGTGGCCGCAGTCCGGACGAGGAGATCACCCGGGACGTCGTGCTTGGCCGAAGGTCGGGCGAGGTGGTGCCGGATCTGGTGCTCTGCGTCGCCGATACCACCAATCTCCGGCTGACCTTCCGGCTGATGCTCGAGCTCAAGGCCACCGGCCGGCCGCTGATGCTCGTGCTCAACATGTACGACATCGCGATGCGCCGCGGCGTCACGGTCGATCTCGAAAAGCTGTCCGAGCGGCTCGGCATTCCGGTCGTGACTTCGATCGCGGTGCGCAAGGGCGGCACCGTCGATCTGCTGAAGCGGACCGACGAATTCGCGGCGCAGATCGGAACCGCGCCCGTGACGAGCGGCTGGCGGCCGCTGACCACCGCTGAGCTGCGCGCTCTGCAGCGCGAGGCCGACCAGATCATCACCGACTGCGTCAGCCTGCCGGCCCGGCCCCATACGCTGACGGCAAAGGTCGATTCCGTCGTCCTGCATCCGGTGGCGGGCCTCGCGATCCTGTTTCTGATTTTGTTCGTGATGTTCCAGGCGGTGTTCACCTGGGCGCAGCCGCTGATGGAGCTGATTTCGGGCGGCTTCGAAGCGCTCGGCGATTTCGTCCGCGCCACCCTCCCGGAAGGCTTGCTGCAGAGCTTCCTGCAGAACGGCGTGATCTCCGGCGTCGGCAGCGTCATCGTGTTCCTGCCGCAGATCATCATCATCTTCCTGTTTATCCTGCTGCTGGAAGATTTCGGCTACATGGCCCGCGCCGCGTTCCTGATGGACCGCATCATGGGCGGCGCCGGGCTGCACGGCCGCGCCTTCATTCCGCTGCTGTCGAGCTTCGCCTGCGCGATCCCCGGCATCATGTCGACGCGGGTGATCGACAATCGCCGCGACCGGCTGACAACGATCCTGATCGCGCCGCTGATGACCTGTTCGGCTCGGATTCCGGTCTACACCCTGATCATCTCCGCCTTCATCCCGGCCAAGCAGGTGTTCGGCTGGATCAACCTCCAGGGGCTGGTGATGTTCGGCCTCTACACGGCCGGCATCACCAGCGCGCTGGCGGTGTCGGCGCTGATCAAATTCTTCATGTGGCGCGATTACGAGCCGGCGCCGTTCATGCTGGAATTGCCCGACTACAAGCTGCCGCGGCTGAAGAGCGTTGCGATCGGCATCTACATCCGCGCCAAGATGTTCCTGCAGCGCGCCGGCACCACGATCTTCTCGATGATGGTGCTGATCTGGTTTCTGGCTTCGTTCCCGCGCCCTCCGGCCGGCGCCACTGGACCGGCGATCGACTACAGCCTGGCCTCGATCATCGGTCATGCGATCGAGCCGGTGCTGGCGCCGCTGGGCTTCAACTGGCAGATCGCGGTGGCGCTGATCCCGGGGATGGCTGCGCGCGAGGTCGCGGTGGCGGCGCTCGGCACTGTCTATGCGATCGAAGGCGGTAAGGAGGCCGCCGAGCAGATCGGGCAGGTCCTCACCACCAAATGGAGTCTGGCCACCGCACTGTCGCTGCTTGCCTGGTTCGTGTTCGCGCCGCAATGCGCCTCGACGCTGGCGGTGATCAAGCGCGAGACCGGAAGCTGGCGCTGGATGGGCGTCACCTTCATCTACATGTTCGCGCTGGCTTATGTCGCGAGCCTGATCACCTACAACGTCGCCGTGGCGTTCGGCGCCGGCTAGCCGTCTGACGCGGCTGGGCTACACCGGCTCGAACGGCTCGGCCCCGTGGCTAGTGGTCGACACCGGCTGTGTAACCACGGCCCGTCCGACGGCATCGGCGATCGTCCGGCCGCGGCTGTCGATCCCGGTCCATTGCGCGTGGCGGCCGCGCGGATCGATCTCCAGCAACTTGACCTTGGCCGGGACTTCGCTGCCGTCCCGGGCGATGCCGCGGACGATGCCGTCGCACGGCGCGCGCACGGCGTCCCCGGAGAGATGGCCGAGCACGAAGCCCTTGAACACTCGGCTGCCGATCTCGACGGCCGTGTGCCAGCGGCCGCTCGCTTGCGAATACTGGAAGCGCTCCGCCCCCGCATCGCCGAGCGGGCTGGCGATGCCATCAGGGGCGTCGGTCCAGCCTTGCGCGACCAGCAGGCCGCTGCGACCGGGGCGAGTTTCGATTGCGACGTCGCAATTCACCTGTGTCGAAAATCCCGGGCCGAGGCCGATCGTCAGCCCCGCCAGCCGGCGTAGGTCGGGGGTGACGCGGTGCTTCTGCAGCCGCGCGTCGACGAGGACATCGACCGAACGAACCGAGAGTAGGTCGACTAGCGCCAGCCAGCTGACCTGGATGTGGCGAGAGTGGCGCAGGCCCTTGAGGATCTGCACGCCATCATCGGCGCGGATGCCGGTGACGCCGTCGACCGAGATCGGGTCGCCGTACAGCGCATCGTGAAACGCCATCTTGCGGCGGATCACCGGCGGAAACGGATCGTGCGACATCACCACGCCGTAGCCGGCGCGATGCAGATGCATCGCCACGGCCGAGGCGATCTCACTGGTGCCGAGCACGATCGCGAAGCGGCGGCGGGTGTTGATCGGTTGATGCATCCGGCTTCTCGGCTATCGCGATGGGAGGTCTTGCCGGCAGCAAAGCAAGGCTCGGACCATGTCCGAAATCGTCGCAAAGCGCCGGTGAGTACCGCAGAGTGCTATCGCCGCTGTCGGGAACACCACGCTTTGTCGCGATGTCGGGTGCTGCCGTGTCGGTCTAGTGACATTGGCTGGCAACTGAGTGTGGCAATGCGCCTGTCGCGCCTACGGAATTTTCGTTGGCCCATTTCATGCAAGTCGTTGTTTGAAACAAAGCGATGGAGGTCGCCCGTGCACAGCGAGCCGTTGCAGGCCGAACGGCCAGGACATCCGGGCGCACATGGACTGGAGTCGCACGGACCCGGCACGGCGCCCGCCGGTGGCGCCTGTCCGTTTCACAACGATCAGCGCGAGGCACGCTCGGGCAAGCAGAAGACGTTGGTGCTGACCGGCGCCTCCCGCGGCATCGGCCACGCCACCGGCAAGCTGTTTTCCGACGCCGGATGGCGAATCATCACCTGTTCGCGCCAGCCGTTTGCCGATGATCGCTGTCCATGGGCGACCGGCATGGAAAACCACGTCGCGGTCGAACTGGCGGATCATCGGGCGCTGCCGCGGGCCATCGACGAACTGAAGGAGAAGCTCGGGGGCGGACCGCTCAGCGCTCTGATCAACAACGCGGCGATCTCGCCGAAGAGCGCGGAAGGCGAGCGGCTGACGTCGCTGAACACGCCGGTCGGGACCTGGATGAGCGTGTTCCACGTCAACCTGTTGGCGCCGGTGATGCTGGCGCAGGGCCTGTTCGACGAGCTGCGCGCCGGTCAGGGCTCGATCGTCAACGTCACCTCGATCGTCGGCTCGCGCGTGCACCCCTTCGCGGGCAGCGCCTATGCGACGTCGAAGGCGGCGCTGACTTGCCTGACCCGTGAGATGGCGCACGACTACGCCCCCTACGGCATACGCGTGAACGCGATCGCGCCGGGCGAGATCAAGACTGACATTCTGTCGCCGGAAACCGAGGCGATGCTGGCGCCGACGATCCCGATGCGCCGTATCGGGACACCGGAAGAAGTCGCGAAAGTGATGTTCTTTCTCTGCTCGGATGCCGCCAGCTATGTCACCGGCGAAGAAATCCACATCAACGGCGGCCAGCGCGTTTAAGCGAATAGTTCGCAATTAGTTCGGTCGCGTGGCGTCTTTGTGGCGCGGCCTGCGTGTCTTTTAGGCCGTCTATTTTGCGCTGCATCAATGCGCGCGGTTACCATTTTCGATGGTAGCTAAGTAATCAGCGCATATTCATACACTTCCGCTCTGGCGACGAACTGTGCAGTCATAGCTATCAACTTCCTCATTGATGCAGCCACATTGAGCACGACATCTGATTGAGGATCATACACAATCCCGCAATGCTCCGGAACTAAAGGGGGATGGCTCAGGAGCAATGGAGATAGCCAATGGCTCAGCGCGAAGTACGTCTTGTCGAGAGCGAGCAATCGCGGCAGCCGATGAACCAGAACCCAATACCGCTGAGTGAGATTGCGCTCACCGGCATCTTCGAAATCTCAAAGATCCTCACCGCTCCGGCGCGGCTCGAAGTCACGCTCGCCAATGTGGTCAACCTGCTGCAGTCCTTCCTGCAGATGCGAAACGGTGTCGTTTCGCTGCTGGCCGATGACGGCGTCCCCGATATCACCGTCGGCGTCGGCTGGAACGAAGGCAGCGACAACCGCTATCGCGCCCGGCTGCCGCAGAAGGCGATCGACCAGATCGTGGCGACCTCGGTGCCGTTGGTGGCCGACAACGTCTCCACCCATCCCATGTTCTCGGCGGCCGACGCGCTGGCGCTGGGCGCGACCGACGAGACCCGCGTGTCGTTCATCGGGGTGCCGATCCGGATCGATTCGCGCGTCGTCGGCACTCTAACGATCGATCGGCTGCGCGACGGGCAGTCGGTATTCCGGATGGACGCCGATGTGCGGTTCCTGACCATGGTCGCCAATCTGATCGGCCAGACGGTGAAACTGCATCGCGTGGTGGCCCGCGATCGTGAGCGGCTGATGGCGGAAAGTCATCGCCTGCAGAAGGAGTTGTCCGAGCTGAAGCCGCAGCGCGAGCGCAAGCGCGTTCGCGTCGACGGCATCGTCGGCGAAAGTCCGGCGATCCGCACCCTGCTCGCCAAGGTCAGCATCATTGCCAAATCCCAGTCGCCGGTGCTGCTTCGCGGCGAGTCGGGCACCGGCAAGGAGCTGATCGCCAAGGCGATCCACGAATTGTCGGCGCGGGCCAACGGCCCGTTCATCAAGATCAACTGCGCCGCGCTGCCGGAATCCGTGCTGGAATCCGAACTGTTCGGCCACGAGAAGGGCGCGTTCACCGGCGCGATCGCCTCTCGCAAGGGCCGCTTCGAACTCGCCGACAAAGGCACGCTGTTCCTCGACGAGATCGGCGAGATCTCGGCGTCGTTCCAGGCCAAGCTGTTGCGCGTGCTGCAGGAGCAGGAGTTCGAGCGGGTCGGCGGCAACCAGACCATCAAGGTCAACGTCCGGATCGTCGCGGCGACCAACCGCAATCTCGAAGAGGCGGTCGCCCGCAAGGAATTCCGCGCCGATCTGTACTACCGCATCAACGTCGTGCCGATGATCCTGCCGCCGCTGCGCGACCGGCCGAGCGACATCCCGCTGCTGGCCACCGAATTCCTGAAGAACTTCAACAAGGAGAACGATCGCGAACTGGCGTTCGAGCCGCATGCGCTGGAATTGCTGAAGGCCTGCTCGTTCCCCGGCAACGTTCGCGAGCTCGAAAACTGCGTGCGCCGGACGGCGACGCTGGCAATGGGGCCGGAAATTCACGATAGCGACTTCGCCTGCCACCAGGACGAATGCCTGTCGGCGATTTTGTGGAAGGGCCATACGGAGCCGGCGCCGGAACGGCCGCGGCCGCAGATCCCGCTGCAGGTCCTGCCGCGCAAGGCGCCGCTCGAGGTGGTGACGACGCGCGAGGTGGCGAGTGCGCCGCCCGAGTCGGGGGCAGCGCCGGCGCAGGCTGAAGCGGGCAATGGTGCGCCGATGTCGGAGCGGGAGCGGCTGATCAATGCGATGGAGCGCTCAGGCTGGGTCCAGGCGAAGGCGGCGCGCCTGCTCGGGCTGACACCGCGCCAGATCGGCTATGCGTTGAAGAAGTACGACATCGAACTCAAGCACTTCTAGGGTGCTTGCGCGCGCAGCGGTCGCTGGTCCGCGCTAGCACGCGCGCCGAACCCGGATGTTGGCGCGCTGCCAGATCAAGTCGGTACTGGTTCGCATTCACAAGCGTATCAAGACAAGAGAGCTTCGGTTCTGATCGACTCAGACCGAAGCTCTCTTCGATTCCGGGCCCCTGTTGGACCTGTCAGACTTGCGACAAGTGTCAGGCCCCCGACACCGCCGACACATCGCCGTCTTAGAATAGTTCTTTAAAATCAGTCACAAGGCCAACTGGCACGGGGCTTGAAAGACAGTTGTTCGGCGCAACGTCTGCGTACCCAGGAGCTATCCATGGCCTACAAGATCATCACTTCTCAATGCACCGTCTGCGGTGCCTGCGAATTCGAATGTCCGAACGCTGCGATCTCGATGAAGCGCGGCACCTATGTGATCGACGCCGTCAAGTGCACCGAATGCGAAGGTCACTTCGACAAGCCGCAATGCGTTGCGGTTTGCCCAGTCGACAACACCTGCGTTCCGGCCTGATTGGGCGATTAGAAAGACGGCCGACGCCTTGACCGTCGGACGCCGTCTTCGATGGATCGCCGTGCCCGCGGATTGCCGCTGAATTCCGCCGGCCCGGTTGCAGCCAACATCCCACGGACAAGCCGCCGGTCGTGCGGCGATCGAACGAGGACCGGACATGAACAAGTTGCTGCAACTGCACGATTTCAGCGCGCCCGGTGCGACGTCGTTCGATGAATTACGGAAGAGCGCGGCACGGGGCGGCTGCAGTACGACAGGCGGCAACGGCAAGTCGGGTTGCGGTTCGGCTGCAGGGCAGGGCGATCTGCCGGCCGAGGTCTGGGAGAAGGTGAAGAACCATCCCTGCTACAGCGAACAGGCGCATCACCATTTCGCCCGCATGCATGTTGCGGTCGCGCCGGCGTGCAACATCCAGTGCAACTACTGCAATCGCAAATACGATTGTGCCAACGAGTCGCGTCCCGGCGTGGTCAGCGAGAAGCTGACGCCGGAGCAGGCGGCACGCAAGGTCGTCGCGGTCGCCTCCACCATTCCGCAGATGACCGTACTCGGCATCGCAGGTCCGGGCGATGCGCTCGCGAACCCGGCCAAGACGTTCAAGACCTTCGAGCTGGTCACCGCGACGGCGCCCGACATCAAGCTGTGTCTGTCGACCAACGGCTTGATGCTGCCCGACTATGTCGAGCAGATCGCGGCGATGAATGTCGATCACGTCACCATCACCATCAACATGGTGGATCCGGAGATCGGCGCGCAGATCTATCCGTGGATCTTCTACAACCATCGCCGCTACACCGGCGTCGAGGCCTCGACGATTTTGAGCGAGCGGCAATTGCTCGGTCTGGAGATGCTGACCGCGCGCGGCATCCTGGTGAAGGTCAATTCGGTGATGATCCCCGGGATCAACGACAAGCACCTGATCGAGGTCAACAAGGCGGTGAAGTCGCGCGGCGCCTTCCTGCACAACATCATGCCGCTGATCTCCGAGCCGGAACACGGCACGGTGTTCGGCCTGACCGGCCAGCGCGGCCCGACCGCGCAGGAGCTCAAGGCGCTGCAGGACGACTGCGAAGGCGAAATGAACATGATGCGGCACTGCCGACAGTGCCGCGCCGACGCGGTCGGACTGCTCGGCGAAGACCGCAGCGCCGAATTCACCACCGACAAGGTGATGGAGATGGAGGTCGAATACGATCTCGCCGCGCGCCAGGCCTATCAGGCCCAGGTCGAGGCCGAGCGTGACGCCATCGCCGTCGCCAAGCAGCGCGAACTGGCGAAGCTCGAAGGCGAAACCGCCACCATCAAGATTCAGGTCGCGATCGCCACCAAGGGCGGCGGCCTGATCAACGAGCATTTCGGCCACGCCCACGAATTCCAGATTTACGAGGTCTCGACTGCGGGTGCCAAGTTCATCGGCCATCGCCGCGTCGATCTGTATTGCGAGGGCGGCTACGCCAGCGACGCCGGCATCGAGCCGATCCTGAAGGCGCTGAACGATTGCACTGCGGTGCTGGTCGCCAAGATCGGTTTGTGCCCGAAGGATTCGCTCGCCGGCGCCGGGATCGAGGCGGTCGAGACCTATGCGTTCGAATATATCGAGCAGTCGGTGATCGCCTATTTCAAGGATTACCTCGAACGCGTCGGCAAGTCGGAGATCCGCCACGTCGCCCGCGGCGATGCCGATATCCGTCAGGGCGCGTTCGTCGCAAGCTGAGCCGAGGCGGGCACATCGATGGCTTACAAGATCGTCGCATCGCAATGCACCTCCTGCTCGGCCTGCGAGCCGGAATGCCCGAACGTCGCGATTACCGAGAAGCGCGGCGTATTCACGATCGATCCGTCGAAGTGCACCGAATGCATTGGCCATTTCGACGTGCCGCAATGCGTCGCGGTGTGCCCGGTCGATGGCACCTGTGTGATTGACAACTCCGTCCCGCGCGCCAGCGCTGCTTGAGGTGAGACGATGGACTTGAATCTGACGCCCTCGGCCGAGAAGTTCATTCGCCGGATGGTCCGGTTCAGCGGCGGTGCCGGCGGCTTCCGCCTCGCCGTCACCTCCGGTGGCTGCTCCGGCCTGTCCGCCGCGTTCGACGTCGAGGCATCGCCGCGGACTGGCGATCAGGTGGTCGAACACGGCGATCTCCGGCTGTTCATCCCCGACGACAGCTGCAAGCTGCTGCAAGGCGTCGTGGTGGACTTCATGGAGACGCCGACGTCGAGCGGCTTCATCTTCCACGATCCGAAGCCGTCGAGCTGCCAGTGCTCCGGCGGCACCGTCGAGGCGCCGAGGCACAATCTGCATCAACTGCGGGAATTCTGAGATGCCGCATGTCCTGCACAGCGAGTTGACGATGTCCGGACCCGAGCAGGCGTTGCTCGGCGGCGCGTTGCTCGGTGCGGGCCTGCCGGCCGAGGCGCAGCGGCATCTGGAGCTGGCCGGGCGCGACTATCAGAGCGACGCGCTTGCCGAGCAGCATCTGCGCGAGGCGCAGGCGCTGGCGCCGGATCACGCCGCCGTGCTGATCGGGCTGTATCGCTTCTATTTCTACAAAGGCCGGCTCGACGAAGCGCTGCGCGTCGCCGAAGTCTGTCTGGCGAAGGCGGCGCGCGACAATGGTCTCGATCTCGACTGGCGCAAGGTCCGGCGTTGCGACGCCGAGTTCTCCAGCTTCGCCGCGATCCTGCCGCGCTTCTATCTGTTCGCGCTGAAGGCCTACGCCTATCTGCGGATGCGGGTCGGCGACATCGACGAAGGCCACGCCGCGATCGAGAAGCTGCTCGAACTCGATCCCTCCGACAAGGTCAACGCCGGCGTGCTGCACGACGTCTGGCGACGGATAGGGCAGGTCGATGACGACTGACATCGACGAGGCCCGCGACTGGCAAGGCAATGAAGTCGATTGCGCGTCTTGCCCGCACCGCGAACTGCTGGCCGCGGGCCGTTGCGAATTGAAGAAGGCCTGCGTGCAGGACCGCTACGCCAGGCGCATCGAGCGATTCTTTCAGCAGAATCGCGCGCTCGCCGACGGCTATCTCGATCATCCGTATTTCGAGACCCGCGCGGTCGCGGCCGGCTATGCCACCGTGTTCCTGCTGCCGCGGCTGTTACAGGACCCCGACGAGACGGTGCGCTGGAGCGCGGCGCGGCGTCTGCCGAAGCGCTATCTGCTGCCGCTGCGCAACGACCCGCATCGCGAGGTGCGAATCCGCATCGCCTCGGTGCTGGCGGACGAGGATCTGCGGCCGATGGTCAACGACAGCGACTATTACGTTCGCCAAGTGGTGGCGAGGCGCGCATCGCCAGGCCTGCTGCCGCTGCTGGTGCTCGATCCGGACAGCGGCGTGCGCCGCGAGGTCGCGCGCCGGATCGGCCCGGAATGGCTGGCGCAGATGGCGATGGACAAGGACGGCGACGTCCGGCTCGAAGCGGCGCGGCGGATGTCGCCCGGCCGGCTGCTGGCGATGATCGACGATCCCGACTGGCGGATTCGCTACGAAGTGGCGAGCCGCGTCGACACCTACGAACTCAGCGACCTGCTGGACGATCCGGATCCGCTGGTGCGCGAATTGGTCTGCAGCCGCACCGGCTTCACCGGACCGGCGCGATCAGGGCCGGCCCATCTCAATGCGAAGCCCGTGACGGAGTCATCCCCATGAACATCAGCCGTGACAGCGACATCGTCGAGCTCGATGGGCCGCCGGAATTCGATTACGGCCAGAAGGTGCGGGCGAAGATCAACGTCCGTAACGACGGCACTTTTCCCGGCAAGGAAATCGGCGACGTGTTGGTGAAGAAGGGCGACGAGGGCTACGTCGTCTCGATCGGCACCTTCCTGCAGCAGTTCTACATCTACGGCGTCGACTTCGTCGCGCAGGGCCGCATCGTCGGCATGAAGCGCAAGGAGCTGGTATCGGCGGAAGCCGGACAGCCCGCCGCGCAGGAGGTAGCGTGATGGGTCCGGAGCCGAAATATCAATGGGGTCAACCGGTTCGCGCCGAGATCGACCTCTTCAACGACGGCAGCTTTCCGGACCAGCCGCTCGATGCGCTGCTGGTGAAAAGCGGCGATCGCGGCGAGATCGTCCGCATCGGGCTGCACACCGAGACCAATCGCCCGGTCTATCTGGTTGAATTCGCGGACAATCGCGTCGTCGGTTGTCTCGAAGACGAAATCGCCCCGCTCGCGCCGTCGCTCGCCGGCCAACCGTAAGGACTTGAATCGATGAAAGTCATGATCCGCAGATCCGAGGCGGGCAAGCTGTCCGCTTATGTGGCCAAGAAGGATCTCGAAGAGGCGATTATCGATATGGAAAACCCGGACTTGTGGGGCGGTAAAGTCACGCTCGCGAATGGCTGGCAGCTCGAACTGCCGGCGATGGCGGCGGACACCCGGCTGCCGATTACCGTCGAAGCCCGCAAGCTGAACTGATCATGGCGCTTTCCGCCGACGATCTCACCCGGCTGGACGCGCTGCTCGGCGACGCGGAAGCTTGCGGCAAACTGGTGGCAAACCTGCGGCAGCAGTTTCCGGCGCTGTCGCTGACCCAATGCGACGCCTCCGACGTCGATCACGAGCAGCCGTTCCGCGTCTGCCCGGGGTTCAGCCTGTACCTGGTCGATCGTTCGGATCACTGCTGGACGATCACCGGCAATCCTGCCCAGGCGACCGGCCTGGTCGTCGCACATCACAAAGCCGCCGCGACCTCGCGGGCGTCGTGAAGGAGACTGCTATGCCGGATCGGATTGTCGAAGACGTCGCCGCAGCGTTCGCGCAGGCCAAGGTCATTCCCTATCTCGGCTGCGCCGCCCTGGCGCTCGAGAGCGTTTCGATTCCGGCGACGCCGCTGGAGCTGGTCGCGAGGCTGACCGCGAAGACCACGGTGCCGCACAAGGTCCGCACCAATCTCACCGGCGCGGCGCAGTACATCGAGAACTTCAAGCACCGCAAGACGCTGTCGTCGCTGATGTCGGACGCCTTCCGCGCCTCGGCTCCGCCGAACCAGCTGCACCGGATGCTGGCGGACCTGCCGGCGCTGCCGCTGCTGGTGCACGCCTGGTACGACGACGTCCCGCAGAAGGCATTCGCGCGCCGCGCCGATTGGGGCATGGCGCAGGGCGTCAGCCAGACCGAGCATCACGGCCGCTGGGTCAACTACTATCGCCCCGACGGCAGCGAAGTGACCGAACCCGATCCGAGCATCGTCGCCGACGGCGGCAATCCCGACGACATGCCGCTCTACGCGCCGATGCCGGACGAAGCCCGCGCCTGGGCGACGCTGCTGTATCAGCCGCTCGGCTCGTTCGCGCCGGCCGCGAACTATCTGGTGTCCGACAGCGACTTTGTCGAAGTCCTGACCGAGATCGACATCCAGACCCCGATTCCGATCGCGGTGCAGGAGCTGCGCCGCGACCGGCACTTCCTGTTCCTCGGCTGCCGCTTCGACAACCAGCTCGATCGGCTGTTCGCGCGTCAGATCATGAAGCGCTCCTCGGCGCTGCATTGGGCGGTGCTGCCGGACACGCCGACCCGCAACGAGGAGCGTTTCCTCGAAGAGCAGAACATCCAGCGGATCGAATGGCCGCTGGCGAAGTTCGTCGCGGCGCTCGCCCCGATGCTGCAGGGCCAGAGCCTGCCGGCGTAGTAACTCTCCGACATATCCCGATGTGTCGGACCCGCTGCTTGTCGCGGCGTGGATCACCCTCCCCTGGAGGGTAAGGGTCGCTCACGTAGCGAGCGGGGTGGAACGCTGACCACAGGCAAAACCTCATGGTGAGGAGGCGCGCAGCGCCGTCTCGAACCATGCGCCGCAGGCGATGCGTCGCCCCATCCTTCGAGACGCCCGGCTTCGCCGGGCTCCTCAGGATGAGGATTCAGTGCATCTCGAATGGCTGTGTCGCTTCAATCGAATGATCAACCGCTTAGCGAGCGGGTGGGTTGGCGAAGAGTTCATCCGCTGTGCCCGCGGCTCACCCCACCCCGGCATGTAACGCGCTTCGCACGCTACATGCCGACCCTCCCCCTCCAGGGGAGGGTGAAGAGCGCTCCGGCGCTATCGTCCTCGATATTCCATTCGCGGTCGCCCCGCCGTGCGCGCGGGAGGTGATGCCGCACTCTGTTCGAGTTGCGAGAGAGTCCTGTTGTCCTCGCCGCCGGTATCAGTTGTTTCGTTTCCAACAGCCATACCTCGCGATGTCGGCCGCGGAGCTGCGATGTCGGATTTGAAACATCTCCGTACGATTTACTGGATCGGACGCTATCCGCACGTAAATGCACGCTTTTTCGAACGATTCGAAGTTTGGCACGGTCGTTGCAAAACAGGGATCAGCAAGGCGAGGGATGTTGGCTGAGCAGCCACTTGCGAAGGGCAACATCCACTTCTGAGCCGTGCGACGGTTTAACGGGAATGAAGCTGCGCGGTTCGCGCAAATCGATCAACGGCTCGAGATCAACGGAGAGAAAACATGGCGGCACTTCGGCAAATCGCATTCTACGGCAAGGGCGGCATCGGCAAGTCGACCACCTCGCAGAACACCCTCGCGGCGCTGGTCGAGCTGGGTCAGAAGATCCTGATCGTCGGCTGCGACCCCAAGGCGGACTCCACCCGCCTGATCCTCAACACCAAGATGCAGGACACCGTGCTCAGCCTCGCCGCTGAAGCCGGCTCGGTCGAAGACCTCGAACTCGAAGACGTGATGAAGATCGGCTACAAGGGCATCAAGTGCACCGAAGCCGGTGGCCCGGAGCCGGGCGTCGGCTGCGCCGGCCGCGGCGTCATCACCGCGATCAACTTCCTCGAAGAGAACGGCGCCTACGAGGACGTCGACTACGTCTCCTACGACGTGCTCGGCGACGTGGTCTGCGGCGGCTTCGCGATGCCGATCCGCGAGAACAAGGCCCAGGAAATCTACATCGTCATGTCCGGCGAGATGATGGCGCTGTATGCCGCCAACAACATCGCCAAGGGCATTCTGAAGTACGCCTCGTCGGGCGGCGGCCGCCTCGGCGGCCTGATCAGCAACGAGCGCCAGACCGACCGCGAGCTCGACCTCGCCGAAGCGCTGGCCAAGCGCCTGAACTCCAAGCTGATCCACTTCGTGCCGCGCGACAACATCGTGCAGCACGCCGAGCTGCGCCGTCAGACCGTGATCGAGTACGCGCCGAACTCGCAGCAGGCCCAGGAATATCGCGAGCTGGCCAACAAGATCCACGCCAACTCCGGCAACGGCACGATCCCGACCCCGATCACCATGGAAGAGCTGGAAGGCATGCTGCTCGACTTCGGCATCATGAAGACCGACGAGCAGGCGCTCGCCGAGCTCGCCGCGAAGGAAGCCGCCAAGGCGGCCGCCGCCTCCGCCTGATCCATCAGCCGGGCCGGCCGCCTCGCGCGGCCGGCTCCCCGGCGGCCCCCAAACGAGGAACAACGATGAGCACCGCAGTCGCAGAATCCCCCGCGGACATCAAGGAACGCAACAAGAAGCTGATCGGCGAAGTCCTGGAAGCCTATCCGGACAAGTCCGCCAAGCGTCGCGCCAAGCACCTCAACAGCTACGAGGCCGAGAAGGCCGAGTGCTCGGTCAAGTCCAACATCAAGTCGATCCCCGGCGTGATGACGATCCGCGGCTGCGCCTACGCCGGCTCGAAGGGCGTGGTGTGGGGTCCGATCAAGGACATGGTCCACATCAGCCATGGCCCGGTCGGCTGCGGCCAGTATTCCTGGGGTTCGCGCCGCAACTACTACAAGGGCAACACCGGCATCGACACCTTCGGCACGATGCAGTTCACCTCCGATTTCCAGGAGAAGGACATCGTCTTCGGTGGCGACAAGAAGCTCGGCAAGATCATCGACGAGATCCAGGAGCTGTTCCCGCTGAACCGCGGCATTTCCGTGCAGTCGGAATGCCCGATCGGTCTGATCGGCGACGACATCGAGGCGGTCTCCAAGGCCAAGACCAAGCAGTACGACGGCAAGCCGATCATCCCGGTGCGCTGCGAAGGCTTCCGCGGCGTGTCGCAGTCGCTCGGCCATCACATCGCCAACGACGTGATCCGCGACTGGGTGTTCGACAAGGCCGGCGACAAGGTCGCCACCTTCGAATCGACCCCGTACGACGTCGCGATCATCGGCGACTACAACATCGGCGGCGACGCCTGGGCCTCGCGCATCCTGCTCGAGGAAATGGGTCTGCGCGTGATCGCGCAGTGGTCGGGCGACGGCACCATCGCCGAGCTGGAGAACACCCCGAAGGCGAAGCTGAACATCCTGCACTGCTACCGCTCGATGAACTACATCACGCGGCACATGGAAGAGAAGTTCGGGATCCCGTGGGTCGAGTACAACTTCTTCGGCCCGACCAAGATCGAAGCCTCGCTGCGCGAGATCGCGTCGAAGTTCGACGACAAGATCAAGGAAGGCGCCGAGCGCGTCATCGCCAAGTACAAGCCGCGGATGCAGGCGATCGTCGATCGCTATCGTCCGCGCCTCGAAGGCAAGAAGGTCATGCTCTACGTCGGCGGCCTGCGTCCGCGCCACGTCATCGGCGCCTACGAAGACCTCGGCATGGAAGTGGTCGGCACCGGCTATGAATTCGGCCACAACGACGACTATCAGCGCACCACCCACTACGTGAAGGACGGCACGCTGATCTACGACGACGTCACCGGCTACGAATTCGAGAAGTTCGTCGAGAAGGTCCGGCCCGATCTGGTCGGCTCCGGCATCAAGGAAAAGTACATCTTCCAGAAGATGGGTGTGCCGTTCCGCCAGATGCACTCGTGGGACTATTCCGGCCCGTATCACGGCTACGACGGCTTCGCCATCTTCGCCCGCGACATGGACATCGCCATCAACGCCCCGATCTGGAAGCTGACCAAGGCACCTTGGAGCTGAACGTTCGGAGCTGAACCCACTCGCACACAGGCTTCCGGTGCGATCCACCGGAAGCCCCGTGTCCCCGAATTTCTTGGGAAAGAACATCACCATGACCGAGACCGCAGAAAAGATCCGGGATCACTTCGATCTCTTCCATCAGCCCGAATACGCGGACATGATGGACAACAAGCGCAAGCAGTTCGAAAATTCCGTGGGCGAGGCTGAAGTCGCGCGGGTGTCGGACTGGACCAAGACCAAGGAATATCAGGAGAAGAACTTCGCTCGTGAAGCCCTGGTCATCAACCCGGCCAAGGCCTGCCAGCCGCTCGGCGCGGTGTTCGCCGCGGTCGGCTTCGAAAAGACCCTGCCGTTCGTGCACGGCTCGCAGGGCTGCGTCGCCTACTATCGCAGCCACTTCTCGCGCCACTTCAAGGAGCCGACCTCCTGCGTCTCCTCGTCGATGACCGAAGACGCCGCGGTGTTCGGCGGCCTCAACAACATGATCGACGGCCTGGCGAATTCCTACGCGCTGTACAAGCCGAAGATGATCGCGGTCTCGACCACCTGCATGGCCGAGGTGATCGGCGACGACCTCAACGCCTTCATCAAGAACGCCAAGGAAAAGGGCTCGGTCCCGCAGGACTTCGACGTCACCTACGCCCACACCCCGGCGTTCGTCGGCAGCCACATCACCGGCTACGACAACGTCATGAAGGGCGTGGTCGAGCACTTCTGGGACGGCAAGTCCGGCACCGTCGAGAAGCTCGAGCGCAAGCCCAACGAGTCGGTCAACTTCCTGGGCGGCTTCGACGGCAACACCGTCGGCAACATCCGTGAAGTCAAGCGCATCTTCGAGCTGATGGGCGTCGACTACACCATCTTCGGCGACAACAGCGACGTCTGGGACACCCCGGCGGACGGCGAGTTCCGGATGTACGACGGCGGCACCACGCTGGAGCAGGCCGCCAACGCCATCCACGCCAAGGCGACGATCTCGATGCAGGAATTCTGCACCGAGAAGACCCTGGCGACGATCGCGGCGCACGGCCAGGAAGTGGTCGCGTTCAACTCCCCGATCGGCATCACCGGCACCGACCGCTTCCTGCAGGCGATCTCGCGGATCACCGGCAAGGCGATCCCCGAGGCGCTGACCAAGGAGCGCGGCCGGCTGGTCGACGCCATCGGCGACTCCTCGGCGCACATCCACGGCAAGAAGTTCGCGATCTTCGGCGATCCCGACCTGTGCTACGGCCTGGCCGAATTCATCCTCGAACTCGGCGGCGAACCGACCCACATCCTCGCCACCAACGGCAACAAGACCTGGGAAGCCAAGGTGCAGGCGCTGCTCGACAGCTCGCCGTTCGGCGTGAACTGCAAAGTCTACGCCGGCAAGGATCTCTGGCACCTGCGCTCGCTGCTGTTCACCGAGCCGGTCGACTTCATGATCGGCAACACCTACGGCAAGTATCTCGAGCGCGACACCGGCACGCCGCTGATCCGCATGGGCTTCCCGGTGTTCGATCGCCACCATCACCACCGCTCGCCGATCTGGGGCTATCAGGGCACGATGAACGTCCTGGTCAAGATCCTCGACAAGATCTTCGACGAGATGGACAAGGCGACCAACATCGCCGGCAAGACCGACCTCAGCTTCGACATCATCCGTTGATGCCGAAGACGATGACAACGTCTCGGACCACCTGATCCTCAGGAGCGCCGCATGAGCCGCCTCGCAGACAAGATTCAAGATGTCTTCAACGAGCCCGGCTGTGCGACCAATCAGGTCAAGTCCGAGAAGCAACGCAAGAAGGGCTGCAGCAAACCGCTGCAGCCCGGTGGCGCGGCCGGTGGCTGCGCCTTCGACGGCGCCAAGATCGCGCTGCAGCCGATCGTCGACGTCGCCCATCTGGTGCACGGCCCGATCGCCTGCGAAGGCTCGTCCTGGGACAATCGCGGCGTGAAGTCGTCGGGCTCGAAGCTGTATCGCACCGGCTTCACCACCGACATGAGCGAGAACGACGTGGTGTTCGGCGGCGAGAAGCGGCTGTTCCGGTCGATCAGGGAAATCATCGCGAAATACGATCCGCCCGCGGTGTTCGTGTATCAGACCTGCGTGCCGGCGATGATGGGCGACGATATCGTCGCGGTCTGCAAGGTGGCGGCCGAGAAATTCGGCAAGCCCTGCATCCCGATCATCGCGCCGGGTTTCGTCGGCCCGAAGAATCTCGGCAACAAGCTCGCCGGCGAGGCGATGCTCGACTACGTGATCGGCACCCAGGAGCCGGAAGTCACGACCCCCTACGACATCAACATCATCGGCGAATACAACGTCGCCGGCGAGCTGTGGCAGGTGAAGCCGCCGCTCGACGAGCTCGGCATCCGTATCCTGTCCTGCCTGTCGGGCGACGCTCGTTATCACGAAGTGGCGCAGTCGCATCGCGCCCGCGCCGCCATGATGGTGTGCTCGACCGCGATGATCAACGTCGCGCGGAAAATGGAAGAGCGCTACGGCATTCCTTATTTCGAAGGCTCGTTCTACGGCATCAGCGACACCTCGGAATCGCTGCGCCAGATCGCCCGGCTGCTGATCGCGCGCGGCGCCGATCCGGAGCTGATGGACCGCGTCGAGGCGCTGATCGCCCGCGAGGAGGCCAAGGCCTGGGCCGCCATCAAGGCCTACACGCCGCGGCTCGAAGGCAAGAAGGTGCTGCTGATCACCGGCGGCGTGAAGTCGTGGTCGGTGGTGCTGGCGCTGCAGGAAGCCGGCCTGACGATCGTCGGCACCAGCGTCAAGAAGTCGACCAAGGAAGACAAGGAGCGGCTCAAGGAGATGAGCCCCGACGTCCACCTGATCGACGATCTGCGGCCGCGCGAAATGTACAAGATGCTGAAAGAGGCGCAGGCCGACATCATGCTGTCGGGCGGCCGCTCGCAATTCGTCGCGCTGAAGGCGCGGATGCCCTGGATGGATATCAACCAGGAGCGCTCTTACGCCTATTGCGGCTATGTCGGCATCGTCGAGATGGTGCGGCAGATCGACAAGGCGCTGTCGAACCCGATCTGGGATCAGGTCCGCTCGGCGCCGCCGTGGGAAGAAGTCACTTGGGAAGCCCGCGCCGACGCTGCAAATGCGGCGGACGCTGCGCAAAGCGCCGCCGCGGCGATGCCCGCCGCGCGGGTGGCGTGAGGAGAGGGCGATGGCCAAGATCGTCACCCAGACCAAGTCCTGCACCGTCAATCCGCTGCGGATGAGTCAGCCGCTCGGCGCGGCGCTGGCCTTCATGGGCCTGCGCAATGCGATGCCGCTGCTGCACGGCTCGCAGGGCTGCACCTCGTTCGGCCTGGTGCTGTTCGTGCGCCACTTCCGCGAATCGATTCCGATGCAGACCACGGCGATGAGCGAAGTCGCGACCGTGCTCGGCGGCTTCGAGAACGTCGAGCAGGCGATCGTCAACATCGTCGGCCGGACCAAGCCGGACGTGATCGGGATCTGCACCACGGGCGTCACCGAGATCAAAGGCGACGATCTCGACGGCTTCATCAAGGTGGTGCGCGGCAATCATCCCGAACTCGCCAACGTCGCGCTGGTGCCGGTTTCGACGCCGGACTTCAAGGGCGCGTTCGAGGACGGTTTCGCCGCCACGGTCGCCAAGATCGTCGACGTGCTGGTCGAGGGGCCGGCGCCCGGCGCGGCGCGCGATCCCGCGAAGCTCAACGTGCTGGCGGGCAGCCATCTGACGCCGGGCGACATCGACGAGCTGCGTGACATCATCGAGGCGTTCGGCCTCGTGCCGACCTTCCTGCCGGATATCTCCGGCTCGCTCGACGGCCATCTGCCGGACGATTTCACCCCGACCACCCATGGCGGCGTCTCGGTCGCCGAGGTCGCGGCGATGGGACGCGCCGGGCACACGCTCGCGCTCGGCGAGCAGATGCGCAAGGCCGCGGCCGCGCTCGAAGCCAAGGCCGGCGTGCCGTTCACGCTGCTGCAGCGGCTCACCGGACTGGCGGCGAGCGACGAGCTGGTGGCGACGCTGGCGAAGATCAGCGGCCGTCCGGTGCCGCAAAAATATCGCCGGCAGCGCAGCCAGCTGGTCGACGCCATGCTCGACGGCCACTTCTATTTCGGCGGCAAGCAGATCGCGATCGGCGCCGAGCCCGACATGCTGCTCAACATCGGCGGCTGGCTCGCCGACATGGGCTGCAGCGTCGCCGCCGCGGTGACGACGACCAATTCGCCCGCGCTGGCGCAGGTGCCGAGCGACGAGGTGCTGATCGGCGATCTGGAGGATCTGGAGACCCGCGCCGAGGATTGCGATCTGCTGGTCACGCATTCGCACGGCCGCCAGGCATCGGAGCGGCTCGGCGTGCCGCTGTTCCGCGTCGGCATTCCGATGTTCGATCGGCTCGGCGCGGCGCATCAGGTCGCGGTCGGCTATCGCGGCACCCGCGATCTGATCTTCGCGATCGGAAATCTGTTCATTGCCAACATCAAGGAGCCGGATGTCGACGCGTGGCGCTCCGCCGCCGTCGATCCGGATCAGGTCGATGCGCCGGCTACGGCTCATTAGTTCGGAAGCGAAGGAGACTGTCGATGCACAGCAACGGAGGCGCGGCATGAAGGTCGCTTTTGCCACCCAGGATCTGAAGCGCGTCGACGCGCATTTCGGCTGGGCGCGGAACATCGCCATCTACGAAGTCACCCCGGACGACTACCGCTTCGTCGAGGCGGTGCAGTTCGCCGAGGAGAAAGAGGACGGCAACGAGGACAAGCTGGCGGCGAAGATCGACGCCATCCGCGATTGCGCGATCGTGTATTGCGCGGCGATCGGCGGCTCCGGCGCGGCGCGCGTCGTCGCGGTGCAGGTGCACCCGCTGAAGCTGGCGCAGCCTGAGCCGATCACCGAACTGATCGTCAAGCTGCAGGGCGTGCTGCGCGGCGTGCCGCCGCCGTGGCTGCGCAAGGCGCTGCTGAAGGGCGAAGAGCGCAAGCTCGATTTTGCGGACGAGGTGTGACATGACCGAAGCGACCACTGCCGACACCGCGATCGACTCGCTGTTCGTCAAGGAGCTGGTGAAGCAGCTCCGCGCCCAGGACACCCACGGCGTCTGGGAGAACAAGTCCGATCTCAAGCTGCTCGAACCGTTCATCATCGACAAGGCCAAGCGCCGCGAGATTCCGCTGATGGGCGATCCGGATCCGGAGACGCTGTGGCGGCTCGAGCTGTTCTACAACGCGGTGGCGCTGTCGATCGAGCGCGAGACCAAGATCATGGTGTCGCCGATGATGAAGATGCATCACGAGGGCTTCGGCCGGATGATCCTCAGCGCCGGCCGCCTGATCGTCGTCAACAAGCACATGCGCGACGTGCATCGCTTCGGCTTCGACAATCTCGGCAAGCTCGCCGAGGAGGGGGACAAGCTGGTCGACGCCGGCGTCGAGATGATCCGGAAATTCCCCGAGGTCGCGGCGTATTGAAGGAAGCAACACGATGTCCGACATCGACACGCTGAAAGCCGAAATCAAGAAACTGTCGTCGCGGGCGACGACGATGAAGATGAATCTGCACGACCTGTCGGAAGAGCTGCCGATCAACTGGCAGACCATCATGACGGTGGCGCAGGACACCCACGATGCCTATGCGGCGCTGGAAGCCGCGCGGAAAACCTTGAAGGAACTGGAAGCCAAGGCCGCCTGACGGCCGCGGCGCCAGCCCGAACCGCGCGGAAAATTGCCGCGCCAGGAGTGATTGCCATGACGATCTTTTCATCCCGCGACGGCAAGCCGTGGGAGCCGACCTACATCACTGCGATCGACGGCGCCAAGTGCATCGGCTGCGGCCGTTGCTACAAGGTCTGCTCGCGCGACGTGATGCACCTGATGGGCGTCAACGAGGACGGCGAACTCGTCGCCTGCAGCCTCGAGAACGATGACGATGACGACGAGGAATTCGTCCGCAAGGTGATGGTGCTCGACCAGGCCGGCAATTGCATCGGCTGTTCGGCCTGCAACCGGGTCTGCCCGAAGGATTGCCAGACCCACGTCAAGGCCAGCGAACTCGGACTCTAGATCTCGTTCGGTGCGTTGTCCGGCGAACCTCGCCGGACGACGCCGTGGAGGAACTGATCATGATCGGCGTGGCGAAACAGGATCAGGTGAGCGCGTTGCCGGCGGCGGGGCTTCCGCTGCGCGTCGCGGCGTGTGGCTTCGCGTCGTCGCCGGCGATCGTGTATCGTGCGCTGACCGGCTGCGTGCCGGCCGAGGCGCAGATCGACGACGACCGCGCCTTCGATCGCCATGTGCTGGCCTCGATCCTGGCGGCGGCGATGGCCGAGCCCGGCCCGATCAACCAGCGCTGCGGACTCGGCGCCGATGATTTCGCGGCGCTGGTGACCACCCAGTTCCCGCACATCTCGGTGCTGCTGTCGGTGCTCGCCACCGACGAGCCGGAGGACGACGAGGAAGCCGCGATGGTGCGCGACCTGCTGCTCGCGCATCGCTCGACGTCGGGCGATGTCGGGCGCTGGCTCGCCGCGATGGTGGCGCGCCGGGCGATGGAGCCGGACCACCTCTGGGAAGATCTCGGGCTGCGCGACCGCACCGAACTGACGCGGCTGCTGCTGCGGCATTTCGAGCCGCTGGCGCGCGACAACACCCGCAACATGCGCTGGAAGCGGTTCTTCTATCGCAAGCTCTGCGAAAGCGAAGGCGACGGCGTGGTGATGTGCAGCACCCCGGTCTGCACGCAATGCGGCGACTTCGCCGACTGCTTCGGCGACGAGAGCGGCGAAAGTCGGATGGCCGGCCGCCGCCGCGAGATCGAACTGCGGGCGACGATCGTGTCCTGACGGAGCGAGGCCTATAAGTATGTCGTCCCCGCGGAGGCGGGGACCCATACTCCGCAGCCTGTCGATTGGCTCCTGGGTAGAGGCCTTCGATGATTTGCGAGGCCAGGGGCTATGGGTCCCCGCCTCCGCGGGGACGACCCGTTTTCGATGCAGCGGCTGAAGGCGCAGCCTGATGTTGGAGTGAGCTGCGAGCGATTGTCGGAAACCGTCGCCTTCGCGACCATGTCGTAACCCCGACATTCCCGGTCGCCTTCATAATTAGTAGTAAATTCAGCGCTTTGCCGCGTCGCCACAAGCTGGCACAGCGGTTGCAATTGCTCATGTCGGACCCAACGCACGGAGGCCGATCATGATCATTCTCACTGAACAAGCCGGTAATGCCGTCAAGGCTGCGATGTCCCGCGCCGGCAAGACAGAAGGCGGACTTCGGGTCATGGTCGAGGCCGGCGGCTGCGCCGGATACAAATACCTGATCGGTCTCGATCCCGAGCCGCGCTCCGACGACGCCGTCGTCGAAGCCGCCGGCGTCAAGGTGTTCGTCGATCCCGATTCCCAGCCGCTGCTCAACGGCATGACGATCGATTTCGTGGAGAGCCTGGAAGGCTCCGGTTTCACCTTCGACAATCCCAACGCCGAGAACAAATGCGGCTGCGGCAAGTCGTTCGGCTGAGGACTTCTGCAAGCCACGGAGCGTCGTCATGCTCGACCATCTCGACGAACTCGTTGCCGGCCCGCGCAATGCGGGCGCTCTGCCGCAGGCCAATGCGGTCGGCTCGTTCGGCACGCTGCGCTGGGGCGATGCGGTCAAGCTGATGCTGCAGATCGATCCGTCGACCGATCGGATCGAGCAGGCGCGGTTTCAGGCGTTCGGCTGCAGCTCGGCGATCGCCGCGTCGTCCGCCGTCACCGACATGATCACCGGCAGGACGCTGGACGAAGCCGCCGGCATCGGCGCCGCGGACATCGCGGACCATCTCGGCGGGCTGCCGCCGGAGCGGATGTACTGCGCGGTGATGGGCTACGAAGCGCTGCAGAAGGCGATCGCGGCTTACCGCGGCAGCGCCGAGCTGAGCGAAGCGGACGCGGCGCCGTCCTGCAAATGCCTCGGCGTCAGCCAGATGATGATCGAGCGCACCATCCGCTTCAATCGGCTCACCAGCATCGAGCAGGTGACGAACTACACCAAGGCCGCCGGGAGTTGCAGCTCGTGCTTCAAGCAGGTCGAAGGCCTGCTGGCGCGGGTCAATGCCGAGATGGTCGAGGACGGGTTGATGGCGTCCGGCGAAGCCTATCAGCTCGGCTCGACGCAGCATCGCGCGATCGATCTGAAGCCGCACGGCGCGCCGCAGCCGGCCACCAACATCTTCGCCGCCAAGGCGGCGCCGGCGCATCTGCGCGCCGTGCCGAAGCCCGCCGCGCCGCGGCCGGCGCCCGCGGCCGCGCCCGCCGCGATCGGAGTCGATGCGCCGTCGCAGACGACGCTGATCGCCGAAGCGCTCGACGAGCTGCGGCCGCATCTGCGACGCGACGGCGGCGACTGTGAACTCGTCAGTGTCGAAGACAACATCGTCTACGTCCGGCTGTCGGGCAATTGCGTCGGCTGCCAGCTGTCCTCGGTGACGCTGTCCGGGGTTCAGGCCAAGCTCGCCGACAAGCTCGGCCGGCCGCTGCGCGTGGTGCCGGTGTCATGAGCCAGGCCCCCGTTCAACCGCAGCCGGCGCACCTCGTCTATCTCGACGCCAATGCGACGACGCGCACCGATCCGCGCGTGGTCGATGCGATGCTGCCGTATTTCTCCGGCTATTTCGGCAATCCGTCGTCGAAGCACGCCCTCGGCGCGCACGCCGCGATGGCGGTGAAGCGCGCGCGCGAGCAGCTGCAGGCGCTGGTCGGCGCCGCGCAGCCGCACGAGCTGATCTTCACCTCCGGCGGCACCGAAAGCGCCAACACCGCGATCCTGTCGGCACTCGAAGCGGCGCCGCGGCGGCGCGAGATCATCACCACCGCGGTCGAACATCCGGCCGTGCTGTCGCTGTGCGCCTGGCTGGAGAAGAACAAGGGCATCCGCGTTCACGTCGTTCCGGTCGACCGCCAGGGCCGGCTCGACATCGCAGCCTATCGCGAGGCGCTGTCGGACCGCGTCGCGCTGGTGTCGATGATGTGGGCCAACAACGAGACCGGCGTGATCAACCCGGTCGCCGATCTGGCCGAACTCGCCAAAGAGGTCGGCGCGCTGTTCCACACCGACGCGGTGCAGGCGGTCGGCAAGTGCCCGATCGAGCTGCAGTCCACCGCGATCGACATGCTGTCGTTGTCCGGCCACAAGCTGCACGGGCCGAAAGGCATCGGCGCGCTGTATGTCCGCAAGGGCGTCGCCTTCAAGCCGCAGGTCAAGGGCGGCCAGCACGAACGCGGCCGCCGCGCCGGCACCGAGAACGTGCCCGGCATCGTCGGGCTCGGCATGGCGGCCGAACTCGCCGCCGATGCGATGGCCGACGAGGACATCCGCGTCCGCGGGCTACGCGACCGGCTGGAGCGCGAGATCCTCGCGCAGGTCGAGCATTGCGTCGCGATCGGCGCCCGCGCCGAGCGGCTGCCCAACACCTCGAACATCGCGTTCTCCTATATCGACAGCGAAGCGATCGTCACGCTGCTCGATCGCGCCGGGATCGCGGCGTCGATGGGATCGGCGTGTTCGACCGGCTCGTTCGAGCCGTCGCACGTGCTAGTGGCGATGAAGGTCGCCGAGGACACGGTGCGCGGCGGCGTGCGGTTCTCGCTGTCGCGCGACAACACCGACGCCGATATCGATCGCGCGCTGGCCGTGATTCCCGGCGTGGTCGCGAAGCTGCGGGCGATTTCGCCGTTCGACGTGGAGGCCGGGCCCTTGCTCGGGCGTGCCCATGCCTAATATCACCGCACCCGCTTCCGGAACGAAGATGGCGGCGACGCCGATCGTGCTCAACGACACTACGCTGCGCGACGGCGAACAGGCGCCCGGCGTCGCGTTCTCCGCCGCCGAGAAACTGGCGATCGCCTGCGCGCTGGCGCAGGCGGGCGTGCCGGAAATCGAGGCCGGCACGCCGGCGATGGGCTCCGACGAGATTGCGGCGATCCGCACCATCGCCACGGCCGGTCTGCCGCTGACGACGATCGCCTGGTGCCGGATGCGCACCGAGGACGTCGACGCCGCGCTGGCGTCGCGGGTGTCGATGGTCAACGTCTCGGTGCCGGTGTCGGATGTGCAGATCGCCGCCAAGCTCGGCGGCAAGCGATCCAACGCGATCGAGACCGTCAAGCGCGTGGTCGGCTATGCCCGTGACAAGGGGCTCGACGTCGCGGTCGGCGGCGAGGATTCGTCGCGCGCCGATCCGGAGTTTCTGGCCGAAGTGATCGCGACCGCGAAGGCGGCGGGGGCGCGGCGGTTCCGGATCGCCGACACGCTCAGCGTGCTCGATCCGTTCAGCAGTCACAGACTGATGGCGTCGCTGCGCGCGACCACCGATCTCGAACTGGAATTCCACGGCCACGACGATCTCGGCCTCGCCACCGCCAATACGCTGGCGGCGCTGCAGGCCGGCGCCACCCACGCGTCGGTCACCGTGATCGGGCTCGGCGAGCGCGCCGGCAATGCGCCGCTCGAGGAAATCGCGGTGGCGCTGAAGCAGCTCTACGGTCGCGACACCGGCATCGTGCTGTCGGAACTCGGCCGCGTCGCCGACGTGGTGGCGGCGGCCGCGGCGCGCACGATCCCGCTCAACAAGGCGATCGTCGGCGAGCACGTCTTCACCCACGAATCCGGCATTCATGTCGACGGCCTGCTCAAGGATCAGCGCACCTATCAGTCGCTCGATCCGCGGCTGCTCGGCCGCTCCAACCATATCGTGATCGGCAAGCATTCCGGCCTGTCGGCGATCACTTCGTCGCTCGCCAAGCTCAATCTGCCGGCGACGGCGGACGAAGCCCAGGGCATCCTGGCACGGGTGCGCCTGCACGCGGTCGCCAACAAGGGGCCGGTCGGAAACGAGACATTGACGGCGATCTGGCGTGAGGTTTGTGACCGCACGCTGCCGAACTGCGCGTGAGATGGCGGAGTCGGTCAGGATGGCGTCCACTTACCCCCGTCATTGCGAGCGAAGCGAAGCAATCCAGAAGCGCCGTACACTTGGCTGGATTGCTTCGTCGCTTCGCTCCTCGCAATGACGGAGTTGTGCGGTGCGCCGCGAAACACAACCGAAGGAGAGTGACATGAGCGCGTCCCTGGCGACCACCACCGAGCCGACTGACATCGTCGGCCAATTGCAGCGCGCCGGTTCGGCGGAAGAGTTCTTCCAGCTGCTCGGCGTCGACTACGACCCGAAGCTGCTCAATGTCGCGCGGCTGCACATCCTCAAGCGCATGGGGCAGTATCTCGCCGGCGAGGATCTCGCCGGCCTGCCGGTGGCCGAAGCGACCGCGCGTTGCAAGGCCGTGCTGGAGCGCGCCTATGCCGACTTCGTCGCCTCGTCGCCGCTCGATCAGCGCGTTTTCAAGGTACTCAAGGATGCCGTCGCGCCGAAGTCGCCGCGTCGGCCGGCGTTCGTCTCGCTCGACACGCTGAAATAGCCGATCGCGTACTTTCGCAGAACATTTTACGCTTTCGTCATGGCCGGGCTTGTCTCGGCCATCCACGTCTTGCCGCAACCACAACCTCATGGTGAGGAGGCGCGCAGCGCCGTCTCGAACCATGCGCCGCTGGTGCCGCGTCGCCCCATCCTTCGAGACGCCCGGCTTTGCCGGGCTCCTCAGGATGAGGATTCAGTGCCTTCGGAAAGCCGTTTCGCTTCCACCAACCAGCGCCCAGACTTTCTATTCAACCCGCTGTCGCCTTCCTGACAAGTGTCACACTTGTCGGGTCGCGTTCATCCACAGCGACCTCGGCGCGCCCTGCGGCAACACGCAAGTTGCTGTTTTTACGATCACATTTTGCCGGCCGAAAAGTTGGTACGAGGCTTGCTGATGTCTCGGTGTCAGCTGATGTCCTTGTGTCAGCAAGCGCGGAGCACACCATGCATATCGTCGTCTGTATCAAGCAGGTCCCGGACTCGGCGCAGATCCGCGTCCATCCGGTCACCAACACGATCATGCGCCAGGGCGTCCCGACGATCATCAACCCGTATGATCTGTTCGCGCTCGAAGAGGCGCTGCGGCTGCGCGACAAGTTCGGCGGCGAGGTCACGGTGCTGACGATGGGCCCGCCCTCCGCCGAGGACAGCTTGCGCAAGGCGCTCACCTTCGGCGCCAATCGCGCGGTGCTGCTGACCGACCGTTTCTTCGCCGGCGCCGACACGCTGGCGACCAGCTACGCACTCGCCGCCGCGATCCGCAAGATCGGCGCCACCTTCGGCGCGCCCGACATCGTGTTCACCGGCAAGCAGACCATCGACGGCGACACCGCGCAGGTCGGCCCCGGCATCTGCAAGCGGCTCGACTTCCTGCAGCTCACCTACGTCTCGAAGGTGTCGTCGCTGGATCTCGCCGGCCGCACCATCGAGGTCGAGCGCCGCTCCGAAGGCGGCGTCCAGGTGCTGCGCAGCCGGCTGCCGTGCCTGATCACCATGCTCGAAGGCACCAACGAGGTCCGCCGCGGCACCATGCTGAACGCACTGACCGCCGCGCGCGCCGAGGTGGTGAAGTGGAGCGCCCAGGACGCCGGCGTCGAGGATATCGCCAAATGCGGCCTGCGCGGCTCGCCGACCGTGGTGAAGCGCGTGTTCGCGCCGACCCCGCGATCCGAGAAGGCCGTGGTGGTCGAGCCGGCCGGCCGTCCGCCGGCCGAGGCGCTGATCGACGAGATCTTCAAGCTGCGGCCGAAGCTCGAGGCCGACATGTTCGAGCTTGCGCGTGGATTCTGACACCTTCAACAGAGAGCCGCTTCGATGAGCCAGCCAGCAAAGCCCGCCACGCCGCCCGCCGGGCGTGCGAACGCCAAGAAAGAGCTGTCCGAACACTTCAAGCAGTACAAACACGTCTGGGTGTTCGTCGAGCAGGAGCGCGGCCACGTCCATCCGGTGTCGTGGGAGCTGATGGGCTCCGGCCGCCGGCTCGCCGACAAGCTCGGCGTCGAACTCGCCGCCGTGGTGATCGGCCCGGCCGGCGAAGCGACCCGCGCCGCGGCGGCGGAAGCGTTCTGCTACGGCGCCGACCTCGCTTACATCGTCGCCGATGACGTGCTGACCGACTATCGCAACGAATCCTACACCAAGGCGCTGACCGATCTGGTCAACACCTACAAGCCGGAGATCCTGCTGCTCGGCGCCACCACGCTCGGCCGCGATCTCGCCGGCGCCGTCGCCACTACGCTGCTGACCGGCCTCACCGCGGACTGCACCGAACTCGAGGTCGACAGCGACAATTCGCTCGCCGCGACCCGGCCGACCTTCGGCGGCTCGCTGCTGTGCACGATCTACACGCTGAACTTCCGGCCGCAGATGGCGACCGTGCGGCCGCGGGTGATGGAGATGCCGGAGCGCGTCGAGAAGCCGGTCGGCCGCATCATCGAATTCCCGCTCGGCATGGTCGAGGCCGATATCGTCACCAAGATTCTGGCGTTCGTGCCCGACCGCGACAAGGCGACCTCGAACCTCGCTTACGCCGACATCGTCGTCGCCGGCGGCATGGGGCTCAACTCGCTGGAGAACTTCCAGCTGGTGCGGCAGCTCGCCGGCGTGCTCGGCGCCGAATATGGCTGCTCGCGGCCGCTGGTGCAGAAGGGCTGGGTCTCGGCCGACCGCCAGATCGGCCAGACCGGCAAGACCATCCGGCCGAAGCTGTACATCGCCGCCGGCATTTCCGGCGCGATCCAGCACCGCGTCGGCGTCGACGGCGCCGATCTGATCGTCGCCATCAACACCGACAAGAACGCGCCGATCTTCGACTTCGCGCATCTCGCGCTGGTCACCGACGCGATCCGCCTGCTGCCGGCGCTGACGGAAGCATTCCGCAAGCGGCTTTCGCCGCACACCCGCGATCGCATCGCAAGCTGAAGGAGTTCGCCATGATCGAGGAACGTTTCGACGCGATCGTGGTCGGCGCCGGCATGGCCGGAAACGCCGCCGCGCTGACGATGGCCAAACGCGGCATGAAGGTGCTGCAGATCGAGCGCGGTGAATATCCCGGCTCGAAGAACGTCCAGGGCGCAATTCTCTACGCCGACATGCTGGAGAAGCTGATCCCGAACTTCCGCGAGGATGCGCCGCTCGAGCGTCATCTCGTCGAGCAGCGGTTCTGGATGATGGACGAACGGTCGCATACCGGGTTGCATTATCGCTCGGACGACTTCAACGAAGAGAAGCCGAACCGCTACACCATCATCCGCGCCCAGTTCGACAAGTGGTTTTCCAGCCAGGTGCAGGAAGCCGGCGCGATCGTGCTGTGCGAGACCACCGTCAAGGAACTGGTCAAGGACGCCTATGGCAAGGTGATCGGCGTCATCACCGATCGCGAGGGCGGCGAGGTCCACGCCGACGTCGTGGTGCTGGCCGAGGGCGTCAACGGCCTGCTCGGCACCAAGGCCGACCTGCGCGAGCGTCCGTCGCCGGACAACGTCGCGCTCGCGGTCAAGGAGATGCACTTCCTGCCGCGCGAGACCATCGAGGCGCGCTTCAACCTGAAGGGCGACGAGGGCGTGGTGATCGAGGCGGCGGGCACCATCTCCCGCGGCATGACCGGCATGGGCTTCCTCTACGCCAACAAGGAATCGGTCTCGATCGGCATCGGCTGCCTGGTCGCCGATTTCCAGAAGACCGGCGAGACGCCCTACGATCTGCTCGACCGCTTCAAGAAACATCCCTCGATCGCGCCGCTGATCGAAGGCTCCGAGGTCAAGGAATATGCCGGCCACCTCATCCCCGAGGGCGGCTACAAGGCGATCCCGCAACTGTTCGGCGACGGCTGGGTGGTGGTCGGCGACGCGGCGCAGCTCAACAACGCGCTGCATCGCGAAGGCTCCAACCTGGCGATGACCTCCGGCCGGATCGCCGGCGAGGCGATCTTCCAGGTCAAGTCGCGCAAGGATCCGATGACCAAGGACAATCTCGCGCTCTACAAGAAGATGCTCGACGACTCTTTCGTCATCAAGGATCTGAAGAAGTACAAGGATATGCCGGATCTGATGCACATCCAGTCGCAGAACTTCTTCCTGACCTATCCGCAGCTGATCAACAAGGCGCTGCAGAACTTCGTGCGGGTCGACGGCACGCCGAAGGTCGAGAAGGAGAAGGTCACCATCAAGTCGTTCGTGTCGGCGCGATCGTGGGGCGGCCTGTTCGGCGACGCCTTCCGCTTCGCGCGGGCGTGGCGGTGAGCGGGCAACATCGACAATCTCAAGTGCGGAGAGCCAGACAATGACGACGGAAGCCCCCATTCGAGTCGAAGACAAGCTGTTCCAGAACCGCTATCTGGTCGACGTCGGCAACGCTCACATCAAAGTGAAGCCGCACACCAAGCCGTCGCCGGCGCTGCTGGCGCTGCTGAAAGTGTGCCCGGCGCATTGCTACGAGCTGAATTCCAACGGCCAGGTCGAAGTGACGCCCGACGGCTGCGTCGAGTGCGGCACCTGCCGGGTGATCGCCGAAGGCAACGGCGACATCGAGTGGAACTACCCGCGCGGCGGCTACGGCGTGCTGTTCAAATTCGGGTAGGTTTCCACGACTTTCAAAGAGTGCGTCGTGCCCGGGCTCGTCCCGGGTATCCACGTTTCTGGAGCCATTCAGCTTCCGATCGAATCGGAGCTGAAGATCCGTAACTCCTACCACACGCACATCCTCATGGTGAGGAGGCGCGCAGCGCCGTCTCGAACCATGGCCGCAGCCGAATGCGTCGCCCATCCTTCGAGACGCCCGGCTTCGCCGGGCTCCTCAGGATGAGGACTCTGTGCCTTCGGCAAGGTCGGATCGTTTCAGTCAAGCCATGAATGACTCTAGGCCGCGGAGTTCAGCATCGGCTCGGCGCTGCTACGCACGCGCTGAGCCGCCAGGCCGCGCCGCGCCAGCCATTGCTGCACGCGCGGCGAATCGATCATCGCCTCTTCGGCGAGGCCGTTGGTGAATTCGCGCCAGCGCTTGATGTGCCGCTCCGGAACCCCGACCACGACCGGAATGCCGAGATCGACCGCCTCGGTGATGACGTCGCCGAGCCCGCCGCCGTCGGCTTCGAGCTTGCCGAACTTGTTGACGATCAGCAGTTCCGGGCACTTCTGAAACGCGGACGCGATCAGCGCGGCGGCATCCTGCATCGCGGCCGGATCGACCCGGCATCCGGTCGACTGCGGCGTCTGGTCCTCGGCGAGCTGCAGGATGATGCGAGAGGCGAGTTCCTCGACCTCCATGTCGCAGCGCGGCGTGCCGTCGCGCGTCGCGTGATAGGGGACGATGCCGGCGACCGCGACGCCGGCGTCGCGCAGCCGGTAGCCGAGGTCCGAGATCATACGGCAGGCGGCCGCGCCATCCGAATACACGACCGCGAGAATCGACGGTCTGCCAGTCCTGCCGAGATTGAACCCCATCGTCGTCCCGCTGCGTTACAATACGACTTTCGCAGTGTCGAATGCCAGAATCAGCAGCTTCAGGCTTTGCGGCAAATCAATCCTACTTTCGCCCTCCACATCGGCTGGCGGGATGTCGGCGAGGCGGATCTGGCGGATGTGAGTTCCGCGCCGGCGCTGCTGATCGCCACAGACAAAAAGGGCGGACCGCGCGGGCCCGCCTGATCGTCATGCAATCGCTCGTCACGGTGGTTTGAAGCGCTTCATCGCTCGATTGAGGCGATCCGGCCTTGCCGAAGGCACTGAGCCGTCATCCCGAGGAGCCCGCCGAAGCGGGGCGGCTCGAAGGATGGATAGCGCACTGCCGGCGGCACATGGTTCGAGACGGCGCTGCGCGCCTCCTCACCATGAGGGTGTGCTGATGGCGCGGGCCAGCTTTGATTCCGGCAAGAGCCGGACGGCTTAGTTGGCGCCGAGCAGCGACTGCACCTGGCGCTGCTTCGACGGCAGCAGCAGCGAGCGCAGCTTGGCGGCGACGCGGATCCCCAGACCGATCAGTTTGGGCTGGGTGCGACGGCAGAACGCGATCTTGCGGATATGGCCTTCGACGTGCCAGCGCGCGCTGGCGCCGTCCTTGAAGAAGATCACGTCGCCCGGCCCATAGCGGGTCGCCGGCATGCCTTCGCTCTCGATCACCACCGAGCCTTCGAGAATGCAGATGGTCTCGTCGATGTCGTAGTGCCACTCGAACTTGCCTTCGGTGCACTGCCAGATGATCGTCGAGGCCATGCCGTCGGCGCTGCGCGACAGCGTCGCGTTGGTCGCGGTCGGGTTGCCCTCGATGATCCACGACGGCTCGATCGGCGCCGGCTTCAGTTCGACATCGGTCTTGGAGGTGAGGATCAGGTTCGTGGGCATCGGGTCGGCTCCTGGTCGGATGTGCTACGTTGACTGTGCTGATCGATTGGTGTCCGGCGCGATCACGCGGCCTGCATCTGCAGCCGCCGCAGAACGAGGCGCTCGATCGTTTCGACGGAGGTGAAGTTCTCGGGGGTGATGTCGGACTGCGGCAGCGTCATGTCGAACGCCGCTTCGACGCCGAGCATCAGGTTGACCATCTCCATCGAAGTGAGGCCGGCGTCGGCGAGGCGGGTATCGGGCTTCACCGCGCCCGCGATCGCATTCTGCGCCAGGATCGATTCGACCAGCGTGAGGATCTTGTTCTGAACCGTGGCGTCCGCACCCTGCATCGCGACCTCCTGATCGTCCGTTCACTCGTTCCTCGTCGCGAACTGATCAGTCGCGAACGTCGTTTTCACTCGCGATGTAATCGCAGAAACATTACCGAAACAATTGCGGCAGTTTGTCCGCGGCGGCCATTCGAATTTTAACGCTAACGGGAACCCCGAGAATCTTCGCTATTCGGGCAAGGTGGGATTAACCGTCGGATTCGAATCCAAATTGATTCACTTTGAAAGTTGTCGACGCGGACGGGCGCGCTCCATAGCTTGCGAGCGCAATTGCCGACGACAGAGCGGCGCAGACTACCAACGCCGTCGCGCGATGTCGTCCGTGTAAGCCCCGAGGAGCGTCTGAAGCCATGGCCATCATCACCGATCACAGCGCCCGCGAAGTCACAATGGACACCACCGTCCCATTCCGGCGCGAATCTGTCCCGCTGTCGCAGCGCGTGGCACAGGTCGCGGCGATCGCCGCCGCGGACGCCGAGAACGTCGACAAGGACTCGCGGTTTCCGCGCGCCGCGATCGAGGCCGCGCGCGAGCACGGCCTGCTGGGCGCGCAGATTCCGGTCGAATTCGGCGGCGAGGGCGCCACGATCCACGACGTCACCGAGATGTGCTACACGCTGGGGCGCGCCTGCGCCTCGACCGCGATGATCGTCGCGATGCACCAGACCAAGGTCGCCTGCCTGGTGCGGCACGGCCGAGGCAGCGCCTGGCACGAACAATTGATGCGGCGGATCGCCGGCGAGCAGATGCTGCTGGCGTCGTCGACCACCGAGGGCAACAACGGCGGCAACATCCGCGCCAGCGCCGCGGCGGTCGAAGTCACCGCCGAGCGCGTGTCGCTGCTCCGCAACGCCACCGTGATTTCCTACGGCGCCGAGGCCGACGGCGTGATGACCATCGCCCGCCGCGCCAACGACGCGGCGGCGTCGGATCAGGTGCTGGTGGTGTTCACCAAGGAAAACTACACGCTGACGCCGACGCTGGGCTGGGAGACGCTCGGCATGCGCGGCACCTGCAGCGCCGGCTTCGAGCTGAAGGCCAACGGCCTCGCCGCCCAGGTGTTCGCGGAGCCGTATGATCGCATCCACGCGCAGACCATGACGCCGGTGGCGCATCTGTCGTGGTCGTCGGCCTGGGCCGGCATCGCGGCGGCCTCGGTGGAGCGGGCGCAGGCCTTCATCCGCAAGGCGGCGCGCGGCGCCGGCGGCCAGATGCCGCCGGGCGCGGCGCACTACAACAGCGCGAAGATGTCGCTGCTGAAGCTGCGCGCGCTGATCTCCGCCAATCTCGACACCTATGCGGCGCACCAGTACGACGATCGCGGCCTCGGCTCGCTGGAGTTCCAGTCGGCGATCAACCTGCTGAAGGTCGAAGCCTCCGACCTCGCGGTGGCGACGGTGATGAGCGCGATGCGCGCCTGCGGCCTGTCGGGCTATCGCAACGACGGCGACTTCACCGTCGGCCGTCATCTGCGCGACGTGCTGTCGGCGCCGCTGATGATCAACAACGACCGCATCCTCGCCAATATCGCCACCGCCAGCCTGATGAGCGCGGTGCCGGCGAGCCTGCACGACTGATTTCAACATCAACGATCGATCGAGGAGGCCACCTCATGAACGTCGCGATCCGCAAGGCTCCGTCCGACACCCAAGCGCAGCCGGTCGATGCGCTCGACCATCTGGTCGAGCATCTGTTTCACCGCATGGGGGCCGACGGCGTCTATGCCCGGACCGCGCTGTACGAGGGCGTCGTCGAGAAGCTCGCGGCGCTGATCTCGCGGCATCGCGAGACCGGCACCGAGGTGATGCGGTTCCCGCCGGTGATGAGCCGGGCGCAGCTCGAGAAGTCCGGCTATCTGAAGAGCTTCCCCAACCTGCTGGGCTGCGTCTGCGGTCTGCACGGCACCGAGCAGGAGATCAATTCGGCGGTGAGCCGGTTCGACGCCGGCGGCGACTGGACCACGTCGCTGTCGCCGGCCGATCTCGTGCTGTCGCCGGCGGCCTGCTATCCGGTGTATCCGATCGCCGCCAGCCGCGGCCCGCTGCCGGCCGGCGGCCTGCGCTTCGACGTCGCCGCCGATTGCTTCCGTCGCGAGCCCTCGAAGCATCTCGACCGGCTGCAGTCGTTCCGGATGCGCGAATATGTCTGCATCGGCGCGCCGCAGGACGTCGCCGCGTTCCGCGAGCGCTGGATGGGCAAGGCGCAGGCGATCGCCCGCGATCTCGGCCTGGCGTTCCGCGTCGACACCGCCTCCGATCCGTTCTTCGGCCGCGTCGGCCAGATGAAGGCGATCAGCCAGCAGCAGCAGGCGCTGAAGTTCGAACTGCTGGTGCCGCTGCGCTCGGAAGAGCAGCCGACCGCCTGCATGAGCTTCAACTATCACCGCGAGCATTTCGGCGTCACCTGGGGCATCGAGGATGCCGACGGCCAGCCGGCCCACACCGGCTGCGTCGCCTTCGGCATGGACCGCCTCGCGGTGGCGCTGTTCGCCACCCACGGTATCGACACGGCGGCGTGGCCGGCGAAGGTGCGGGAGATGCTGGAGCTGTAAGTCCGCGGACTGAGCCTCAGTCTCAGCGTTTGTCATTCCGGGGCGCTCGCGTAGCGAGCGAACCCGGAATCTCGTCCGAGTACACCAACCTCTCAGTTGCCATTCCGGGATGCGCTGCGCAGCAGCGCAGGCCCGGAATCCATATTCCCTGCCGTTGCGTTGAAGCACGGTTGCTGCAACGCCTCTGTATCACCGCGAGTCCAGGGGATATGGATTCCGGGTTCGCGCTGCGCGCGCCCCGGAACGACGAACGATGAGGAAGGGCACCTCTTCGCGAATTGCTGACTCACTGCCTGGTGCGCCCTCACCCCAACCCTCTCCCGAAAGCGGGAGAGGGAGCGCGCTGCGATCGGAGCGGAGGCCTCAGCGAGGACTCAACGCGTCAGCACGCTACGCCGTGTTCCCGGCGTCGATGGTCTGCACTGCGCCGGTGATGTTGCGGCCGCCGTCGCCGAGCAGATACTCCACCATGCGGGCGACGTCGTCGACCTCCGGCAGCCGTCGCAGCGCGCTGCGGCCTGCGATCTTGTCGCGGCCTTCGCCGGCGAGGCCCTTGGTCAGTTCGGTGTCGATGAAGCCCGGCGCGATCGCGTTGACGGTGATGCCGAGCCGGCCGACCTCGCGGGCCAGCGAGCGGGTGAAGCCCAGCGCCGCCGCCTTGGTGGCGCCATAGACCGACAGGCCGTTGTAGCCGGTCGAGCCGATGATCGACGACATGTTGACGATCCGTCCGCCGCCGTCGGCCATCATCTGCCGGACGATGTACTTGGTCAGCACCACCGGCGAGGTGACGTTGATGCGGATCAGCGCTTCGATCTGGCTGTTGTGCATCGTCGCCAGCACGCCCTCGGTGCCGATGCCGGCGTTGTTGATCAAGCCGTAGATCGAGCCGAATTCCTGCCGCAGGCCTTTGACGAAATCGGGAATGGCGTCGATCTCGCCGAGATCGAACGCTTTGAAATGGATCGCGCCCGGGCCGGCCGCAGCGGCCGCGATCGCCGCGCTCAGCTCGTCGCCTTCACGCCGCGCCACGGCGACGACGCCGTAGCCGGCGGCGGCGAGCCGCTGCGCGATCGCCAGCCCGATGCCGCGGCTGCCGCCGGTGACGACGACCTTACGCATGACGGGCCAGCTTGCCGGAGGCGGTGACGTCGAGCCGGTCGACGAAGTTGATCATCGCCGGCAGCTTGTGCGGCGGCAGCGACTGCTTGCAGTCGGCGAGGATCGCCTCGCGGATCTCACCGGTGCGACCGGAATCGGAGACGCTCGCGAGCACGACGTCCGCGACCACCAGCGCGCCGGTGATCGGGCTGCGCCGCGCGCGGATCCGCGACATCCGCACCGCGGGATGGCGATTGATCACCGCTTCGACCTCTTCGGGATGCACCTTGAGGCCGCCGACATTGATGATGCCGTCACGGCGGCCGACGAAGTAATAGCGGCCGTCGCGCAGTTCGACCATGTCGCCGGTGTCGACGAAGCCGTCGGCGTCGGTCAGCGCCGGCGCGCTGCGGCCGACATAAGTGTGGGCGGTCCGCGTCGAGCGGATCCGCAGCGAGCCGTCGACGACCTTCATGTCGACGCCGTTGGCGCCGGGGCCGATCATCGACGCGGGGAAGCCCTCGCGGCCGTCATTGACGGCGAAGCCGACGCCGGCCTCGGTCGACGCATAGGCGTGGCCGATCGAAGCGCTGGGGAACGCGCGGCGCAGGCTGTCGAGCACCGCCTGATCGGCGATCTCGCCGGACAGGCGCACATAGTCCGGATGAAAACTGGCGAGCGCGGCGCTCATCAGCGCCTTGCGCCAATGCGACGGCGTGCCGGAAATATGCGTGACGCCGCGCGCGGCGAGACGCGCCAGATGATCGACGATTGGCTCGCCGGGCGAGGACAGCACCATCGAGCCGCCGCCGAGCACGGCGCGGAGAAAGATCTGCAACCCGCCGTAGCGGCGGATGTCGTAGAACGTCGCCCAGGTCGGCGGCGCGCCCTTCGCGGGGCCATCGGCGACGATTGCGCCGGTCAGCGCCGCCAGCGTGTGCGCCACGATCTTCGGCGCGCCGGTGGTGCCGGAGGTCAGCATCAGCCAGTTGGTGGTGTGCGACAGCTCGACCGGCGCGGCCGGCTGCAGCGGCAAGCTGGCGGTCACGATCAGCTGCACGCCGAGGTCCTGCCAGCGCGCCGGATCGTCGGTGACGACCGCGTCGATCTGGGCGTCGGCGATCAGATCGGCTGCGTATTTCATGTCAAAATCGGGCGGACACAGCAGCATCTGCCGCGCCACGCCGTCGATCTCGATCATCGCGATGCCGCTGATCAGTTGCGTCGACAGCGACAGCACCACCGAGCGGCCGGCGAGCTCGCGCAGCCGGCCGCCGAGTGCGGTCGCCTGTGCGATTTCGCTCATCGCGATGGTGTCGGTCGCGTCCGAGAGGGCGCGGTCGCTCGAGCCGGTTGCGAGATAATTCCGCAACGCGGTGATTTCACGCAGGGACATTCTCGTACGCCTTGATGAAGTCGCCCAGGGTCACCGGAAAGATCGCATCGTCGGCCGCGGTGAACGGATCGACGCCGAGCTGATCTTCCAGCCGCGCGACCAGGATGGCGAAGCACAGCGAGTCGAAGCCGGATTGGTGTAGTACGAGGTCGTCGGTCAGCGCCGGCAATTTGCGGTTTTGCTCGGCGGCGATCTCTTGCATCATCTCGACAATTGTTAACCGTACAGACATCGACTTTTCGCCTTCTAGCTCGATCCGTGAGACAACTACCATATGGCGCAAAGATGAATTGAATCTACGCGCCGAGCTCTCAAATCGGGTCGATTGGTAAACGACGATGGAAGCCCGCAAGGTGCGCTGCCGCGAGATCGCCGAGGCCGATATCGAGGCGGTTTCGGAACTGCTGACGCGCGGCTTCGTCGGCCGCACGCGCGACTACTGGTTGCGTGGACTGCACCGCCAGAGCGAACGCGAGATCCCGGCCGGTTGCCCGCGCTACGGCTATCTGCTCGAGAACGGCGGCCGCCCGGTCGGCGTGCTGCTGCTGCTCTACACCCAACGGATCGAGGCCGGCGAGCCGACCATCCGCTGCAACGTGTCGAGCTGGTACGTCCAACCGGAGTTCCGCAATTACGCGACGCTGCTGACCTCGATGGCGCAGAAGAACAAGCAGGTCACCTACGTCAACATCTCGCCCGCGGCGAACACCTGGCCGATCATCGAGGCGCAGGGTTTCCGCCGCTATTGCAGCGGCATGATGTTCGCGGTGCCGGCGTTGTCGCGGACCGAGCCGGGAATGCGCGTCGAGATCGTGACCGCCGCGTCACCCGCGATCCCGGGGCTGCCGCCCGCCGATCTCGATCTGCTTCGCAGCCATGCCGACTACGGCTGCCTGTCTCTGCTGTGCCGGGTCGGTGACGAAGCGATGCCGTTCATCATGGTGCCGAAGCGGATCAAGCACGGCCGGTTCCCGACCCCGGGGATGCAACTGGTGTATTGCCGCGACACCGCCGAGCTGGTGCGCTGCGCCGGCGCGCTCGGGCGTTTCCTGCTCCGGCGCGGCCGTCCGCTGCTGATCGTCGACGCCAACGCGCCGATCGACGGGCTTCGCGGCGTCTATTCCGAGACGCGCGGCCGCAAATACTTCAAGGGCCCCAATCCGCCGCGGCTCGCCGACCTCGCCGAAACCGAACTCGTGCTGTACGGGCCGTGACGCCGACGCGATCACCGCCGACCATCATCAGGGAAACGCCATGCATCAACCGCTGAAGAGCCGCACCGCCGCCGAAGCGCTGGTCGATCAATTGGTGATCAACGGCGTCAAGCACGTGTTCTGCGTGCCGGGAGAGAGCTTCCTGCCGGTGCTGAACGCGCTGCGCGACCGCGACATCACCATCACCGTCTGCCGCCATGAAGGCGGCGCCGCGATGATGGCGGAGGCGATCGGCAAGGCGACCGGCCAGCCCGGCATCTGCTTCGTCACCCGCGGCCCCGGCGCCACCAACGCGTCGGCCGGCATTCACGTCGCGAAGCAGGACTCGACGCCGATGATCCTATTCGTCGGTCAGGTCGAGCGCGGCGTGAAGGAGCGCGAGGCGTTCCAGGAACTCGACTATCGCGCCGTGTTCGGCAGCATGACGAAATGGACCACCGAGATCGACGATCCGGAACGCGTCACCGAGCTGGTGTCGCGCGCGTTCTACACGGCGACCAGCGGCCGGCCCGGCCCGGTGGTGATCGCGCTGCCGAAGGATGTGCTGAGCGAGCGCGTCACGGTGGCGAACGCGCCGGCGTTCAAGCCGGTCGAGACCTCGCCCGGGGACGAGGAGATGGCCGAGCTCGCGGCGCTGCTCGCCGGCGCCGAGCGGCCGCTGATCGTGCTCGGCGGCAGCCGCTGGAGCCTGCAGGCGCGCGAGCAGATCGAGGCGATCGCGACGCGCACCGGACTGCCGGTGGCGACCAGCTATCGCCGTGGCACGCTGTTCGATCCGCTGCATCCGCGCTACGCCGGCGATCTCGGCCTCGGGCCGAATCCGAAGCTGGTGGCGCGCGCCAAGGCGGCGGATCTGTTGGTGCTGGTCGGCGGGCGGCTCGGTGAAATTCCGTCGCAGGGCTATGCGCTGCTCGACAGTCCCACGCCGCTCACCAAGCTGGTGCACATTCATCCCGGCGCCGAGGAACTCGGCCGGGTGTATCGGCCGCAGCTGGCGGTCCACGCCACGCCGGCACGCTTCGTCGCGGCGCTGGCGAAGCTCGACATTGCGGCGCGGCCGGGGTGGCTCGCGGTGGCGGATGCGGCGCATGCCGAGTATCTCGCCTGGACCGAGACCGCGACGCCGCAGCCCGGCGACGTCAATCTCGGCGAGGTGATGACCTGGCTGCGCGACAACGTGCCGACCGACACCATCCTGTGCAACGGCGCCGGCAACTACGCGTCGTGGATTCACCGGTTCTATCGCTTCCGCAACTACATGACCCACATCGCGCCGACCTCGGCTTCGATGGGCTACGGCATGCCGGCCGCGATCGCGATGCAGCGGCTGCATCCGGAGCGGCTGGTGCTGTCGGTCAACGGCGACGGCGATTTCCTGATGAGCGGACAGGAGTTCGCGATCGCCGTGCAGTATCGGCTGCCGATCATCGTCGTGGTCTGCGACAACGGCATGTACGGCACGATCCGGATGCATCAGGAGCGCGAATTCCCCGGGCGGGTCGCCGCCACCGAGCTTCACAATCCGGACTTCGCCGCCTATGCCCGCGCGTTCGGCGGCTTCGGCGCGAATGTCGACAAGACCGCGGATTTCCCGGCCGCCTTCGCCGCGGCACGCGCCTCCGGCCTGCCGTCGATCATCGGCCTCAAGATCGACCCGGATGCGATCCTGCCGGGCGCGACGCTGTCGGCGATCCGCAAGACCGCGCTGGAGAAGGCGTGAGGCCGCGCGACCCGGCGCTTTCACGCCCCACAAGCACCGTCATTCCGGGGCGCTCACGCAGTGAGCGAACCGGAATCCAGACGTTGGTGAAGACGGCAGATGAACATCTCGAGATTCCGGGTTCGCGCTTCGCGCGCCCCGGAATGACTGGCCTGATGCTGTCGTCGCCGCTGCCACATCGTCATTGCGAGGAGCGAAGCGACGAAGCAATCCAGCGCAGTGCACGGAGCTGGATTGCTTCGCTTCGCTCGCAATAACGGGGTGAGTGCCTCGAAGCGATGAGCTGACGAAGGTCGATGTTTCTCACCCGTGCGCGAATTCCCAATACAGTTTCCTGGCGCGGGTGAAGAACGGGCCCGGCTGCAGCGTGCGGTCGTCGATGCGGATGATCGGCTGCACCTTGGCGAAATTGCCGCTGGCGAAGATCTCGTCGGCGGTCTCGAAGTCGCGATAGCTCAGCGTGGTTTCGACGACGCTGACGCCGTCGCCGCGGAGCAGGTCGACGACGCGCTGCCGTGTCACGCCGTTGAGGAAGGTGCCGTTCGGGGCCGGGGTGTAGACCACGCCGTCCTTGGCCATGAAGATGTTGGAATTGCCGAGTTCGGCGATGTTGCCGAGCATGTCGCGCATCAGGCAGTTGGCGAAGCCGCGGCTCTGCGCCTCGATCATCGCGCGCGAATTGTTCGGATACAGGCAGCCCGCTTTGGCGTCGACCACCGCGCAATCGGCGCTCGGCTTGCGGAAAGGCGACAGCGTGATCGACAGGCCGGTCGGTTTCGGCATCGGCGCTTCGTAGATGCACAGGCACCAGTTGGTCGTCTCCGGATCGAACAGCACGCCGCCGCCCGAGCCGTTCTGCGCCCAATACATCGGCCGGATGTAGACCTCGGCATTGGGGCCGAAGCGCTTCAGTCCGTCCTGCACCAGGCCGTGCCAGGTCGCTTCGTCGATCATCGGCTTCAGCTTGAAGTTGGTCGCCGACCAGTTGACCCGCGCAATGTGTTTGTCGAGGTCTGGCGTCACGCCCTCGAACGCGCGCGCGCCGTCGAACACCATCGAGCCGAGCCAGGCCGCATGCGTGCGCGGCCCCATGATCGGGACGTTGCCGTCGTGCCAGGCCCCTTCGAAGAACGTCCATGTGGACGAGTAGGCGACCGGAGCGACGGCCGGGGCGACGACGCGGCTGCGCGGCGACGCGGCCGCGGCCGTGTCGGCGCGGACAGAGCGGGCTTCAAGAGTATCCTGGGTCATCAGACTCTCACCTCTCCGTTGACGATCCGTCGATAGGTTGCTGCATCCAGCGCGGTATAGCTGCCGGTCGCCGGATCAGCGACATACAGCGGATCGCTCACCCGATCGGGATCGAAGCCGTCGTCGATCAGGTCCTGCTTCTTCTGCTTGAAGGTGCCGGTGATCTCCAGCGCCGGCCGGATCCGGACGAACAGCGGCCGCGCATAGGCCGGCAGCCGGTCGGCGAGATGGCGATACAGAGCCGCGACGTCGAAGCGCGCATCGGCCACCAGCGCGGCCATGCCGGCGCGGCCGTCATTGTGCGGCACGCTCACGCCATAGACGCTGGCGTCGATCACGCCGGGGCAGGCGGCGATGGTTTCGGCGACCTCGCTCGCGGCGACGTTCTCGCCCTTCCAGCGGAACGTGTCGCCGATCCGGTCGACGAAATGAAAGAAGCCCTTGTCGTCCAGCATCATCAGATCGCCGGTGCGGAACCAGGCGTCGCCGTCGGCGAACACGTTGCGCAGCACCTTCTTGTCGCTCTCGGCCTGGCTGGTGTAGCCCTCGAACCGGCCGCCGCTGTCGGCGGCGCCGCCGATCCGGCCGATCGCCTCGCCCGGCTCGCCGCGCGCGCAGCGGATGCACAGGCCGTTGTCGTCGCGCAGCGGAAGACCGGAGGCGACGTCGAACTTGACGATCGCGGCCGGAAAGCGATGCGCCAGGAACGACGGGATGCGGCCGATCGCGCCGGGCTTGCCCTCGACATTGTACAGCGAGAAATTGCCCTCGGTGGAGGCGTAGAATTCGAGGATCCGCGGAATTGCGAAGCGCGCCTGGAACGGCTCCCAGATCTCGCCGCGCAAGCCGTTGCCGCAGCACAGCCGCAGCCGGTGCTGGGTGTCGCGCGCCGACGGCGGCGCCTGCAACAGGTAGCGGCAGAGTTCGCCGATATATTGAAACAGCGTGCAGTCCCAGCGGACGATGTCGTCCCAGAACCGGCTCGCCGAGAATTTTTCCGCGATCACCACCGAGCCGCCGGCGATCAGCATGCTGCCGGTCGCGACCACGCCGCCGACGCTGTGATAGATCGGCAGGCAATTGTACATCCGGTCGTCCGGCGTCGCGTCGGTGAGTCCGGCGAACCAGCCGGCCCAGCTCATCACCCGGCGATGCGTCACGCGCGCCGCCTTCGGCAGCCCGGTGGTGCCGGAGGTGTAGATCAGCAGCGCCAAATCGTCGATCGAGACGTCGCGGCGCTCGTGCGGCGCCAGCGCGTCGCCCGCGAGCGCTGCCAGCGCAAGGTCGATCGAGCCGTCCTCGCCGCCCTGCGTCCAAACCCGCGGCGTCGATGCGAGGTGCGCGCGAGCGCCGGTGAAGGCGTCGTCCAGTTCGTCCGCGACGATGATGTGGTTCGGCTGCGCGATGTCGATGCAATGCGCCAGCGAAGCGCCGATCAGCTGGGTATTGATCAGCGCCGCGACGCCGCCGACCTTGGTGATGCCGAGCCAGGCCGCCAGCGTGTCCGGCCGGTTCGGCATCAGCACGGCCACGGAATCGCCGATGCCGATCCCGTTCGCCAGCGCCCAGCGCGCATAGCGATTGATGCGCTGCGCCAGATCCGCGTAGCTGAACGAGTCGCGATCGGACAGGACCGCGGGCCGCTCGGGCGCGCTGCCGGCCCATTCGTCGATCACCGACGCGAGCAGCCGCTGCGGCTCGGCTTCGATCCGCGCAGTGAGCTCGATCGCCTTCAGCCAGCTCTTGGCCACCGAAGGCTGCGCGCGTTTGCTCGGCATCGCCTCCGCCGTCGCGGGTCTTGCTTGGATGTTCATCTGCGCCGGTCCGACAACATCGTGAGAATTGTCGTCACAACTTACTCGAATGCGACTGAAGATCGATTGCGGCGGCAGGGACAAATCGTCCGCAAGGTAAACAAATCGGATCGGACAAATTTGATTCAAATTGTAATCGATTTCTCATCTGAAATTAGGGTTAGTTTGCAGTCATCTTTGAAAGAAGTTGTCGAATAAAGATCTCCGCTTTAGCTAGGAAGATGCCGGCGGATTGCGCGTCAAATGCAGTCTCGGCGATGCGGAGGTGAGCCCATGCGCAACGAGACGATTGCCATTCACGCCGGCTACGAACCCGATCCGACCACCAAGGCGGTCGCGGTTCCGATCTATCAGACCGCATCCTACGCGTTCGACAGCGCCGATCACGGCGCGGCCTTGTTCAATCTCGAGACCGAAGGCTATCGCTACTCGCGGATCGCCAATCCGACCAGCGCGGTGCTGGAAAAGCGCGTCGCCGAACTCGAGGGCGGCGTCGGTGCGCTGGCGGTCGCCAGCGGCCAGGCGGCGCTGCACTACGCCTTCGTCAACGTCGCCGATCACGGCGGCAACATCGTTTCGGTGCCGCAGCTCTACGGCACCACCCACACGCTGCTGTCGCACATCCTGCCGCGGCAGGGCATCCATGGACGGTTCGCCGACAGCGACCGGCCCGACGCGATCGAGCGGCTGATCGACGACGACACCCGCGCGGTGTTCTGCGAGACCATCGGCAACCCCGCCGGCAATGTCTGCGACATCGAGGCGATCGCCGAAGTGGCGCATCGTCACGGCGTGCCGCTGATCGTCGACAACACGGTGGCGACGCCGATCCTGCTGAAGCCGATCGACTACGGCGCCGACATCGTGGTGCATTCGCTGACCAAGTTCCTCGGCGGCCACGGCACCACGCTCGGCGGCGCGATCGTCGACAGCGGCCGGTTCGACTGGGCGGCGCAGCCGCAGCGCTTCCCGGCGTTCAATCAGCCCGATCATTCCTATCACGGCATGGTCTATGCCGAGCGGTTCGGGCCGACCGCCTACATCGAGCGCGCCCGCAGCATCTATCAGCGCACGATGGGATCGGTGCTGTCGCCGTTCAACGCCTTCCTGCTGCTGCAGGGCATCGAGACGGTGGCGCTGCGGATGGAGCGGCACGTCGAGAACGCCCGCAAGGTCGCCGAATTCCTCAAGGACGACCCGCGCGTCGCCTGGGTCAACTACACCGGCTTTCCGGACAGCCCGTATTACGAGCTGGTGCAGAAATATCTCGGCGGCCAGGCGTCGTCGCTGTTCACCTTCGGCATCAAGGGCGGCATGGAAGCCGGCAAGACGTTCTACGATGCGTTGAAGCTGATCACCCGGCTGGTCAATATCGGCGACGCCAAGTCGCTGGCGTGCCATCCGGCCTCGACGACGCATCGCCAGATGTCGGCGGAGCAGCAGCGCGTCGCCGGCGTGCTGCCGGAAACCATCCGGCTGTCGATCGGCATCGAGCACATCTCCGACATCATCGAGGACCTCGATCAGGCGCTGGCGCGGGCGAGCGGTCAGCAGCCGCGCCTGCTGGCGGCGGAATAGCGCGGCGAGGCGGCATGACCCTGCTGTTCGACAACGCCGACGCCATCGACAGCCCGACGCTGGCGCCGGCGCGCCTGACCGACGACGGCGGAGCGCGGCACGTCGGCGAACGCGGCAAGGTGCTCGAGATCGGCCTGGTCAACAATATGGGCGACGCCGCGATGCGCGCCACCGAACGGCAGTTCATGCGGCTGCTCAGGGCGGGGTCGGGCGATCGGCCGGTGCGGCTGCGCTGCTTCGCGCTGCGCTCGGTGCAGCGTTCGCCGGCCGCGCGGCAGCACATCGACAGCCTGTATGCGGACATCGACGAATTGCAGCATTCCAGGCTCGACGGCCTGATCGTCACCGGCGCCGAGCCGCGCGCGGCGACACTGCAGCGCGAGCCCTATTGGGACGAGTTGCGCGCGCTGGTCGACTGGGCCGAGGCCAATACGCGATCGACGATCTGGTCCTGCCTCGCCGCGCACGCCGCGGTGCTGCATCTGGACGGCATCGAGCGCCGCCGGCTGCCGCGCAAGTGTTCGGGCGTCTATGCCGGCGAACCGGTGCAGGACGACGAACTGCTGGCCGATCTGCCGTCGCCGATGCGGGTGCCGCATTCGCGGCTGAACGATCTGGCCGCCGACACGCTCGCGGCCGGCGGATATCGGGTGCTGACCCGGGCGGAGGACGCCGGCGTCGACATCTTCGCGCGCGAGGGCCGCAGCCGCTTCGTGTTCTTCCAGGGCCATCCCGAATACGACGTCGCCTCGCTGCAGCGGGAATATCTGCGCGACATCGGCCGCTTCCTCACTGGCGAGCGCGACGATTATCCGGAGATTCCGGTGGCCTATTTCGACGCCGCGACCGAAGCCGCGCTGCACGCGCTGCGCTCCGACGCCGAACGCAATCGCGATCCCGCCATGATCGGCAGGCTGCCGAAGCTGACGCTGCGGCCCGGCGTCGCCGACGACATCGACGCCACCGCGACGACGCTGTTCCGCAACTGGCTGTCCTCGATCGCGAGCCGGTCATGAACGCGCGACCGCCAGCGATTCACCCGGTCTCCGCCGCGGCGGACAGCTTCAAGGCCGCGATGCGCCAGCTCGCCGGCGGCGTCAGCATCGTCACCAGCGGGCAGGGCGAGGAGCGCAACGGCATCACCGTCACGTCGGTCAGTTCGCTCTCGGTCGAGCCGCCGTCGCTGATCGTCTGCATCAATCGGAGCTGCTCGGTGCTGCCGGTGCTGCGCGATCACGGGGCGTTCGGCGTCAACATCCTCGCCGCCGGGCATCGAGAACTCGCGGATCGCTTCGCCGGCCGCCACGGCGTGCGCGGCGCCGAACGCTACGACGTCGGCGATTGGATCGAGCTGGTCACCGGGGCGCCGCTGCTGGTCGACGCGATGGCGGCGATCGACTGCACGGTCGACAGCATCATGGACTGGAACAGCCACGCGCTCGTCATCGGCCGGGTCGAAGCGGTCCGTCTCGGCGACGGCCCGCAGGCGCTGGCGTATTGGCGCGGCGACTATCGCGACATCGGCGAATCGTAAGCCGCGCTTCGGTCGGCGCTTGCCGCAACGGCCGCCGCGTCGAGCCGTCCTTCCGGGATCGACGCAAACTCGTACGGCACCTCCGCACGCGCGGCATTGCCGATCACGAGACCGGTCAGCCACATCATCAGGCCGAGCGCCGGTGGGGCGAACAGCGCCTCTTCCTGGAAAATGCCGTTGACGAGCACGACCAGGGTTCCATACGCCGCGAAGCCCTGCATCAACAGGCCTGATCTTGCATAGTACTGCCAGCTCTTGAACGCGGCGAGAAAGTAGAAGCCGAGCGGCACCAGCGCGGCCACGCCCATTTGGTAGAGCAGCACGCCGACCGCGCTTTCGACCGCGCCGTCCACGGCGCCGGATTGCTGCGCCGCGCTCCAGTCGATCGAGGCAAAGTCGCCGGCCAGATTGCCGCCGTCGCCCAAGGATCGACCGAGCGGAGAGGCGAGAAATCCGTTCAGGCCGCCCATGAATCCGAGAACGTGATAATCGCCGATCCTGAGGCCGAGCTGAATGCCGAACGCCACGTAGCCGGCGAGTCCGGCCAGCGCCAGCGCGAAGGTGATCGATGCGCCGATCAGTCGGGTCGCGAGCCAGGCGACGCCGACGAACACCAAAGTGATCAGCGCGCCTTTGACGCCGCACATCACCACGAGAGGAAGCGCCGCTGCCGCCAGCAACGGCCGGCCGGCGGACGTCAGGAAGAGAATGAAGAACGCGACGCCATAGGCGTAGCTGATCGCACTGATGTTCGGCCCGAAGATGCGCATGACCTCCGACAAACCGAGGCCATCCAGCAGCGGTGTGTTGAGAAATCCGAAGGTGAAGCGATCCTTCAGGCTGGCGATGACGCGCCCGGTCGCGCGCATCTCACGTTCCCAGACGCCGGAGGCCGTGGCCTTGATCTCGTCGAACTGCCAGTACGCGTAGCCGTTGGTGATGTGCAGCCAGAAATCACGGGCGAGCAGTTCGACGTAGCCGCAGACGATGAAGATGACTCCGATCGCGACGACGGTGCGGGTCAGCCGGATCGCCTGCGTCGACGCCGACAGCAGCGACAGCTGAAACAGGAAGATCGGCAGCACGATGTTGCGCAGATAGATCGATGCGGCCAGCGGGTCGCGCTGGAGGCCCATCAGAAAATAAATGCCGACCACGGCCAGCACGAAGGTGCTTCCGAGCATCAGTCGATTGACGACCGGTCCATAAGCGTGGCGTTGCGTCGCGTAGCGTCCGAGCGCGATCAGCCACATCACCGAGCAGTTGAGGAAGTTGTAGCCCTTGATGAACTCGAGCTCGGATGGATTTGCGATCCAGGGCGACAGGATCGACACGAAGACGTTCTGGAACAGCAGGATGTAGACGGCGATCGCCGGCGCACAGCTCGGGACGGCGGCCATCGTGGCGGCTGCGACCAACGTTTGCACGACGATCGCCAGCGCCGGATTGACCGCGTGCAGGATCGGCGCAAACGCGGTCGAAACGGTGCCGATGACGATCGTCACGATGACGTCTTGGTAGCCGCTCAGATTCGTGTTCGTGGTCGGAAGGACCGCCCTTGAATGGCCGGAAATTGCGGTGTCGATGGATGGGGCGGACGCCATGATGGCTACTCCACCGGCAATGCCATGCTGCGCCGCCGCCGTCGCAGCAGCCGCAGCACCGAGCCGTCGATCCCCGTCGCGCCGATCGCGGAGCTGCGCAGCAGCAGCGCCATCGTGATGAACGAGATCGTCGTCGCCCCCACCGCGCCGGGGATGCCGAACAGCGGGATCAGCACGAAGAAGCCGACCGCGCGCATCAGCACGGTGCCACCGATGATGGCGAGATAACGCCCCTCGTGTCCGGTCAGCATCAGGATCGAACCCGACGGGCCGGAGGCGGCGACGGCGGCGGTGCCCGCGGTGAGCAGCGCCAGCGCGCCGTAATACGACACGTAGTCGGGATTGAAGGCGTACAGGATCCAATGTCCGCCGCCGAGCACGACCAGCAGGCCCCCGACGACGATCGTCAGCGTCACCAGCGCCACCGAGTCGAGCAGGCTGTCGAGCTGACGATATTGCCGGTTGTAGTACAGATTCGGAAAATGCCGGGTCGAGAAGATGTAGACGGCGCCGGTCGCCATCGCAAAGGCGTTGGCGATCCGGGTCGTCACAAAATACGCGCCGGCGATCGAGGGCGTGGTCAGATAACCGATGATCACCACGTCGGCGTATTGATTGGCGGCTTCCAGCGCGGCGGAGACCCACAGCTTGGCGGACCGCGCGATCCAGGTTCGTAGCTCGAAGGTCGAGCCGGCCCGACCCATCGTCGGATACAGCACCTGCACCCGGCGCCGCAGCATCGTCATCTGCACCAGCACGGTGAAGGCGGAGGCGCCCGCCATCGCCAGAAAGATGCGGTGGATCTCGATCGAAATGCCCAGCACGTAGCAGCCGATCAGGTAGACGATCGGGCACACTGCCACCAGCAGATAAGTGAGGCCGTCACCGACGCCGACGCCGACCGCGCTGCGCGTCACGTGCGCCGAGGTCAGCATCAGCGAGTAGCAGACCAGATAGAGGGTGGCGGACAGCGCCAGGATCGTCTCGTGCTCGGCGGCGAACCACAGGAAGAACGGCAGACCGACCAGCACCGCACCGGCGATGCAGGCGGCGGCGCTGAAGGTCATCGCGCCCTTCAGCATGTTCTCGTCGCCGGCGGAGCCGAATTCGCTCCACGCGCGCATGATGAAGATCTGCTGGCCGAAAGTCGCGACGACGCTGAGCAGGCCGGCGGCGCTGAACAGCATCGAATACGTTCCGAAATCGTGCCGGCTCAGCATGCGCGCGGCGAGCGTCACCAGGGCCAGGTTCACCACGGTGATGCCTACGCGCAACGCGAACGCGCCGGTCATCGCGCGGACCGTCGAGTTGTGGCGAAGCCCGATGAATTTCCCGATCGCGACGCTGAATTTCACTTTCACTCAACCTAGCCGGTGCGACACTTCAGCGGATATCGTCGGAGGTCCGCGTGTGCTCGCTGGTCGCCGATCAACCATGTCCGGTCGGGGCGCTGGCGTGCGACGACAACTTACTCTATCTGACAGCAGATCGAGAAAATTCGAAATGATAATTGCGTGTGAGGTTAAGACTGTGCCGCAGTTCCGGATCGTCTAGCAGCAGCGAGATTGCCAGCATGTTAACCATACGCGATCCAGCGCAAGCGAGACGCCGATGAACGAATTTGCGATGAGGTACGAGACCCTGTTGCGTGGAGCGGCGTGGCTGTGTCTGGCGGCGATCGCGATGGCGACGCTGAGCCCGCTCGGTCTGCGGCCGACGACCGGATGGCCGCCGTCGATCGAGCGGTTTCTCGCCTTCGCTTTGGTCGGTGGTTTGTTCGTGGCGGCCTATCCGCGGCACATCCTGTTCGCGGCGGCGGTGGTGCTCGGTGCGGCGGCGCTGTTCGAAGTCCTGCAGGTGCTGGAGCCCTCGCGGCACGGTCGGCTGTTCGATGCCGGCGTGAAATTGTCCGGCGGCAGCTTCGGGCTGATCGTCGGCTGGCTGCTGGCGCGGTGGTTGCCGCGGCGCTGACGCGCCGCGCCGTCGTCTCAGCTTCCGCGCGCTTCGGCCGGATCGCCGAGCTTGTCCGGGAGCCGCAGCGCCTCGATCTTCGGCTGGATGATGGTGCCGTCGATCAGTTCGAGCCGGCCGCAGCGATTGAGCGTGTGCAGCTTGCGGCCGGGCCAGCGCGGCCCCGGCGCGATGGTGTGGTGCACCGTCTGGGCGAACTCCGTCGGCGACAGAGCGGTGATTTCGGCGAGGCCGAGCGCGCCGCCGTAACCGTGGGTGCAATCCTGCACCGGCCGCCACAATCGGCCGTTGCGGCGGACGAAGTGGCCGGCGGGCCGGGTGCTGGCGCGATCGACCAGCGCCGGCCGTTGCGCATGCGGCGTCCACCGCCCGAACAGATCGTCGGCATGGTAGATCGACAGCGTATCGGAATAGCCGCCCGCGCCGTCGCGCGTCGCGCCGAACATGTAGTGCCGCCCGTCGTGCTGGACGATGGTGGCGTCGGCCAGTTCCACCCCGGACAACAGCGTCGCGTGCCGCTCCCAGCGATCCGGAAACCGTACGCATTTGTAGATGGTGACGTCGTGCGTCACGCTGCTCTCGGGAATCATCCAGAGCTCGTCGTCGTGCACGATCAGGAACGGATAGGACAGATGCCACGGCTCTTCGAGCACCGGGATCGCCTTGCCGATCGGCCCGTGGTCGCCGAATTCGATCGCCGCGATCGTCCCCTTGCCGACGTGATGATCGAGCTCTTCGACGAACACGAAGGTGCGGCCCTTCCAGGTGATCGGAAACGGGTCGGCGTAGAAGCGATTGGCGGGGCTCGGCACCGCGCGCCAGCCGGGGCCGGAGAGGTCGCCGCTGTTCCAGATCCCGGCGTCGTCGGTGTGCCGCCATCCGATCCGCCAGTGCGGTGAATAGCAGCACAGCCGATAGATCCGCTTGACGCAGCAGGACGCCAGGCTGCGCAGCACGTAGGGCGCCGGCGAACGGATTCCGCCGGTGGGGATCGATCGGCGCGCCGTGGACTGGCGCGGGCCGGATTCGATCACGCCCGTCAGCAACGTCCCGGTGCGCGCCATCACGGTGTCGAGCGCGCCGCCGAGGCCGTCGGCGATCTCTGCCGAGGGTTGTCCGGACCAGACGATGCTGCCGCTCACTTCGTCGCAGATCTCGATCATCGGCAGATCGCCGCCCACGATTGCGGCGAGCGCCGCATCCTCTCCGGCGGCGCCGTTGAACAGCGGACGAAGATAGAGCCGGGCGGAATGCGACGGATCGCGCGGCACGGCGGTGAAGTCGACGACGATGTCGGCCTTCTGCAGCGGCAGACGGCCTTCGCTCTTCAGCGCGGGATCGGCGTCCGCACCGCAGGATCGGCCACGCCGGAGCAGCATCCGCTCGATCTCGAGCAGGGATTCGAGGCCCGCCGGCCGGCTCGCGTCGGTCCGCACCCAGACGATCTGCAGCGCGCGTTCGGCGGAGCCGAGCAAAGCGATCAGGTGGCGCATCCAACGGCGCGGACGCTGGTCGTCGAAGCGAAGCTCCACGATCACGGCCCGTTCTCCCCGTTCGTTGCCTGGTTCACAGCGCCTCCTCGATCAGGCGAACATATTCGTCGACCATCGCGTCGACCGAATAGCGCGTCTTCAAGCCGTCGCCCGCGTGGCGAAGCTGCGCGCCGAGCGCATCGTCGCCGAGCACCCGGGCGATCGCCGTCGCCATCGCGGCGGTGTCGCTGGCGTCGACGAACATCGCCGCCGGCACGCCCTGATACGACAGCACCTCGCGCAGCACCGGCAGATCGTTGGCGACCACCGGCACCCCGGCATGGGCGGCCTCGACGGCGGCGAGGCCGAACGTCTCGGCGAGCGACGGAAACACGAAGACGTCGAGGCAGGCGAGGAAATTGGCGACCTGCTCCGGAGAGATCTCGCCGACGAACGTCACCCGGTCGGACACGCCGAGCTGACCGGCGAGTTCGCGCAGCCGTGGTTCGTCCGGCCCCTGGCCGGCCAGCGCCAGCGTCCAGTCCGGCCGCTGCGCCAGCACGCGGATCGCCGCATCGAGCTGCTTGAGCGGGTGCAGCCGCGCCGCCGAGCCGAGAATGATCGCGTCCGGCTTCAGCCCGAACTGCCGCCTTGCCTCGGCTTTCGACAGTGTCGCGTGCTTCTGATCGAAGCCGTGCGGGACGTGCGTCAGCCGCCGGCGATAGGCTTCGGGATAGCGCGAGTAATCGCGCAGCATGTCGTGCGAATTCACCGTGATAGTCTTGAAAATTCCGAGCTGGCCCATGATCCGGTCGACGCCGCGCAGCCAGGCCGGCATCGTCAGCCGCGCCGAGACCTGATTGGCGATCACCGGCGCCGGGCCTGCCAGCCGCGCGACCAGACCGCCGATCGAATTGCCGTAGTGCTGAAACGTCAGAACGACGTCGGGCCGGAGCCGTCGGATGCGGCTGTGCAACGACCCGAGGAAGCGGACGAACGACAGCGGATCGCCGGGCCGGCGCGGCGCGCAGTAGGTGGTCTGCGCCGGCTCGTCGAACGAGCGCGACTGCCGGAAGAAGAACAGATTGTGGACGTCGTAGCCGCGCGTCGCGAGGCCGGCGCCGACCAGTCGCGAGATTTCCTGCGCGCCGGCGTTCTCGGCCTGGGTCTGGATCAGCAGCACGCGCGCGCGCGTCGCCGGAACCAGCGACGTATCGCGCGACGAGGAAAACTGCCGCGCCGGGGCATCGTTCGCGCGAACAGCAACGTGCTCGCCTCGGGCCTTTGTGGTGATTGTCATGGTCACAATCTTCCGCAACTCGCTTGCGTTTCCACTGTCGACATCGCCGCGTTTGCGCCGCTGGTTAATGAAAAGTGTACTACACACTTCGTCGCGTTTTATACGTTTCCGAATGTTTCATGGGGGAGTTCTCGAAGAAGCGGTTAATGCGATGCTGCGCCGCCGCCGGCGGAAGCGCCCGCAATCGGCCCGCGGATTAACGGTTTGCTAAGCTTGCGCGCCGTTTTGCGCCGTAACCGGTAGTTAACCGTAGTTCTTTACTTTGTGATCAGTATCGCCGTGGGTCGGTTGTGTGGAGCGTTCCTATGTTCGGTAGACCGGCAGGCCAAGGCACGGCAAGCCGCACTGCGCGTGAAGCGCCGTCATCGTGGGAAAGCCCGGGCGATCTGGCCGCTCTCGGCCAACGCGCCAAGATCACAGGCAGTATCACGGCAGCCGGCGTCACGCGCTTCGCGCGCCGGAACGGGAGGAAGATCGCCTCGTTGGCGGTGATGCTGTTCGCCCTCGGCGTGCTCGTGCTCTGGATGATTCCAGTGAGGTACGCCGCAACGGCGCTCGTCGTCGTTGATCCCCGAGAGCAGCGGGTCACCACCGATCAGGAGGTGCTGCCGGGGATCGGTCAGGATGCGGCCGCGCTGCAGAGCCTGATCGAGATTGCGAAATCCGATGGCTTTCTCCGGCCGCTGGTCGAGAAGCTCAAGGTCGCGAACGATCGCGAGATCGCCGGCGACGAGACCGATCCGTCGCGCGTTCTGGAAAAATTCCGCAAGCACCTCGAGATTTCGCGTCGCGGCGTCACCTACGTGATCGCGATGACCTTCGTTTCCAAGGATCCGGAGCGTGCCGCTTCCTACGCGAATGCGATCGCCGAAGCCTTCGTGACGAGCCAGACTCAGGTGCGCACCGCTGCGGCAGATGAGGCCGCGGTTTGGCTCAACAGCCGCATGAAGGGGCTGAGCGAGAAGCTGAGGGCCTCCGAAGACGCGGTCGCCGCGTTCAAGACGCGCTATCGGATCGTCAATGCCGGCCGTGAGAGCACCACGCGCCAGTTGCGGGTCACCGAGCTGTCACAGCAGGCGTCGACCGCGCGTCTGCGGACGGAGGAAGCGAAGAGTCGTTACGACCAGGCGCAGCGCGACCTCAAGACCAATCTGGACGGATCGGCGGGCTCCAAGTCCGACCTGTTGAGCATCCTGCGGGCGCAACGCTCGCAGTTGAACGACCAGATCGCGCAGAAGCGCGCGGTTCTCGGCGACCGACACCCGGATCTCGTGATTTCGTCCAATCAGCTTGTGGAACTCGACCGTCAGATCGAGGCCGAGCGCAAACGGAACGTGGCGAGCGCAAAGTCCGACTACGAGGCCATGCTCGAGCAGCAGAAGGTGCTGGAACAGCAGTTGAAGGCGCTGGAAGGCGAGATGCTGGTGGACGGCGAGGCCGCCGTGAAGCTGCAGGAACTGCAGCGCGAGGCCGACGCCAACCGGAGCATCTACGAGCAGTTTCTGTCCCGCTACAACGCCACCAACCAGCAGCGCCTGCTGCAGGCGACGCAGACCAAGGTGGCGTCGTTTGCGACGCCGCCGACCCGGCCCACCCGACCGTCGTTGGCCTTGCTTCTGGTCGCGCTCGTGATCGCCTCTATTCTCGCCGCCACCGCGATCGTTGCGATTCTCGAATCGTTGTCGTCCGGGACCGAGGAAGTCGTCGACGTCGGTGGCGACGAACGCTCCGCCGCCAGCGCCGAAACTCTCCCGTCGAGCGACGCAACGCCCGAGGTGCCGCCGTCGCCCAATCTGCCGGTGCTGGCGCGGATTCCCGATCTGTCCGGTCCGCTTGTGAAGCCCGGCAAACAGGCGCTGCGCGAGCAGGCGGTGGACCTCCGCGACTATGTCGGCGATGTCGTCAACGCGATTGGCGCTGATCCAGCCCAGCGCGGCCGGATTGTTCTGGTGACGTCGCCGGGTGTCGGTGACGGCAAGAGCTCCGTCGCCCGCGCGTTGAACGCAGCCGCCATCGATCGTGGCCTCCTCAGCGTCGTCATCGAGGTCATCTCGGACCGAGCGATGCTCAGAGGCAGCCAGACCGGCGGAAAGGAGCAAGGTGCGGTTCGAACCTTGAAGACGACCGTCGCTTCCCTTCTCCGTGTGATGAGCGCCGTCGCAACCGACGCTTCGGGGGAAGGCGACATTCGTCGTGAATTCGATCTGGTTCTGATCGACGCTCCATCGCTTGCGGAACAGCCGGACGTGGCGACGATTTCAGGACGGGCGGACTTCAATCTGCTGGTGTTCGACGAGGCCGTCACGGACCCTGCCATGGTGCTCGAGGCCAGGGCCAAGTTGTCGCACTTCGGTCATGCGCCGATCGGCGTCGTCGTGAATCGCATGGACATGCCGACCTCGGCGGCGAACGAAACCGCCAAAGCGAGGCTCGCCAGTTGATCAGCGCGTCCGGTGCTGACGGGGGCCATGGCCGTCCGGGACGGCGAGCACCGGCTTCATTCGACATGCGCCGTTCGCTCGCCCGGAGCGCGCTCGGGTTGCCGCTTCTGCTGATCGCTTCGCTCTGTTCAGCCGGATCGCAGGCAGCGGCGCCTTGCGTGGGGCCGTCGTCGGGCGTTCCCCGGTCGGCCCTCGTGGCGCTCGCCCGCGGCGTCAATGTCTCGGGATGGACCGACGGTCCGAAATCGCTACCGCCGAGCGCGTCGCTGCTCCGCGCCGTTCGTCAGGCGGGGATGACCCATGTGCGTCTGCCGGTGTCGGCGGAACTGGTCATGCGCGCGTTCAGCCCGGAGGACGTCGTCAGAGCACAGCTCATCAAGGTCGATGCCGCGCTGACCGAACTGACGGCGCTCGGCTTTCACGTCTCCGTCGACATGCATCCCTCCGACAGATTTGGTCGGCTGCATCGCAGCGAGCCGCGCGCCGCGCTGGAGGCGCTGCACGATGGCTGGAAGAACCTCGCGGGCGTCATCCGGAAGCATCCGACGGATCTGATCTTCGCCGAGCTGCTCAACGAACCGGACATCTCCCCCGATCGCTGGCGCAGCGAAGTCCAGGATCTCGCCGCGTTCGTGCGGTCTCTGCTGCCGAAGACGACCCTGATCGTCGGCCCCACCAATTGGCAGCGTGCCGACTCGCTTCCCGAATTTCAGCCGCTCGCCGATCAGAACGTCGTCTACGCCATTCACGTCTACGATCCGATGGTGTTCACACATCAGGGCCATTGGGATCCGGCAGATCCCCTGAGTGCGATCCGCGGGCTGCCATTTCCGATACGGCGCGACGATCCGGACGTCGAAGCGATCCGGAAGGATCTCGCAGCGCTCGGTCGCGAGCGTTCGTTGCAGGAGCTGGACCGGGCCATCGAGCAGTCCGCGCCGGGCCAGTACATCGCGCGCCAGCTGCTGCCGGCCGTCGCATGGCAGGAGAAGTATTCCCGACCGCTGATCATCAACGAGTTCGGCGTGCTGAAGGAGGCCGCACCCAAGGATAGTCGGCTGCGGTGGATCGGCTCGGTGGTCGATTCAGCAGAGGCCAATTGCTGGGGCTGGACGCATTGGGAACTGAACCAGGGCTTTGGCCTCGTCGATCCAAAGACGGGATCGCTCGATCCCGATGCGATCCGCGTCTTGATGCAGCCACGCTAGGGCATGAGCCCGAAAAACGGATGCCGGCCGTCTGACAAGATCATGCTGCGAGCGAAGCAGAGCAGGATTTCGATTCGAAGACAGATCGTTCTGCTCCAGGCCAACGGCCGGAACTAATCACCGCGTCTTGGTCAGCAGCAGATACATCGCGTAAGGATTGGTCTTGAGATAGCGCATGCCGAGCCGGCGCGGCTCGAGCGCCATCCGCCACAGCCATTCCAGGCCGACGCGCTGCATCCACACCGGCGCGCGCGGCTTCGATCCGGCCAGGAAGTCGAACAGGCCGCCCGACGTCTTGATCACGCCGACGGTGGTGAGCCGATGGCGATTCCGCCCGATGAACCGCTGCTCGCGCGGCACGCCCATCGACACCCAGAGGATGTCGGGAGCGAGCTCGGCGATTCGCCGGCAGGCCGCGATCTCTTCCGCCTCATTGGCGAAGTAGCCGTTGCGGCGCCCGACCAGCCGCACGTTCGGATAGTTCTTTCTGACCCATTCGGTCGCGCGATGGTTGGAGGCCTCGTCGGCGCCGAGCATGAACATCGTCGCGCCGCGCGCGCTCGCCTCGCGCGCCACGTCGTGGAACAGATCGGTGGTGGCGACGCGCTCCGGCAACGGCACGTCGCATTTGAACCGCGACACGAACACGTGCGGCATGCCGTCGGCGTGGATCGCATCGGCCTGCAGAAACATCGCATGTTCGGACGGATCGACCGCGCAACGATAGGTGACTTCGCCGTTGGTCGACGTCATGTAGGCGGGATAGCGCCACAGCCCGCGCCGCTTCAGCGCTTCGTCGACCATCACCTTCGCGGTCTCGACGCGGTCGGCGACGACGATCGGCAGGCCGCCGATGATGTTGCGCTTCCATTGCAGGAATCGATTGCGCCGGCGCTCGCCCGCGACGCGGCGCTCGCCGAACGGCAGATCGACGACGCCGTCCGGAATCGCAAACGGCGCGACCCGGCGATCCGAATCTCGCCGATCGCTGCGCGAAAGATTCGGCCGAAGGCCGGCAGGTTCCACGTGGAGCATTGCGACTTCCGTTGATCGCCACAGGTTCGAGACAGTTTGTCCGAGCATTCAAATCGAACACTTAGCCAATCTTAATGGGCTTGCAATCGCGACTTAACCGTTTCCGTTCAACAAGGTAAAACGGTTAACCGTGTGGTGAAAACAAGGTCGATGATTTCGTCCGAATGTGCCGCGCTGTGACAATTCTGTGCCGGCCGCGCTCGTCGTTCCGGGATGACGCAGCGCCGCGGTCGGTCGCGGTCAGGCCGGCAACCGGCGTTCCCAGGCCAGCGCGTGCCGTACGATCGTCTCCAGATCGTCGTAGCGCGGCGTCCAGCCGAGCAGCGTTTTCGCCCGCGCGTTCGACGCGACCAGCGCGGCCGGGTCGCCGGCGCGGCGGCCTTTGATGCGGACCGGGAAGTCGACGCCGGAGACGCGCTTCACCACGTCGATCACTTCGAGCACCGAATAGCCGTTGGCGTAGCCGATGTTGCAGGTGACGCTCGACTGTCCGCTGCGCAGATAGCGCAGCGCGTCGAGATGCGCGGCGACGAGATCGCTGACATGGACGTAGTCGCGCACGCACGAGCCGTCCGTGGTCGGATAGTCGGTGCCGAACACGTCGAGGCCGTCGCGCTTGCCGAGCGCGGCCTGCACGGCGATCTTGATCAGATGGGTGGCGTTGGGGGACGACTGGCCGGCGCGGCCGTCGGGGTCGGCGCCGGCGACGTTGAAGTAGCGCAGCGCCGCGTAGCTCAGCGGATGGGCGCGGGCGACGTCGTCGAGCATCCATTCCACCATCAGCTTGGAGCGGCCGTAGGGATTGATCGGCTGCGTCGCCTGGTCCTCGCCGATCGGATTGCGATCGGGCTCGCCATACACCGCCGCGGTCGACGAGAAGACGAAGTGCGGAACGCCGCGCTGCACCGCGCAGTCGATCAGCGTGCGCGCATTGGCGGTGTTGTTGCGATAATAAGCGAGCGGGTTCGCGACGGATTCGGGGACCACGACGCTGGCCGCGAAATGGATGATCGCGCCGATCGGATGGCTGTCCATCACCCCGCCGACGAAGGCGGCGTCGCCGACCGAGCCCTGCAGCAGCGGCACGCCCGCGGGGACGGCGCTGCGCAGCCCGGCGGAGAGATCGTCGATCACCAGCGGCCGTTCGCCGGCGGCCTGAAGCGCCAGCGTCATGTGGCTGCCGATATAGCCGGCACCGCCGGTGACGAGAATGTGCTTGTCCATGTCGGGCTTCTCGGAACTGACGTCCGCGGATGAGCGGAGCTCAGGGGCTGGCGTTGCTCTGGAACCGGATCCGACTGCTCGCAATTGCGACGCCCCAGGTCAAGCCGAGCAGCATGAAATAGTGCCGCCAATGGTCGGTATCGATGATGAAGCTTTCGAGTAAGGTTACGATCATGGTCGCGACGATGGCGATGTAGGTGCGCTGCCACGGCGTGCGGACGAAGACGTTGCGCAGCCCGTAGGCGGCGGTGATGAACACCAGAGCGGGATACAGGATACCGCTGATCCAGCCGCCGGACATGAAGGCGTTCAGGAACGAGTTGTGGGTGTCCTCGGGAAAGAACCGCCGGAACTGCAGCGGGCCGATCCCGGTCGGATAGTCCAGCGCCATGCCGGCGCCGAGCAGATGCCGGCCGAACCGGCCGAACCGGCCGCTGTCATAGGGCTGCGCCAAACTGGCGCGCTCCTTGAAGATCGCATCGATCCGGTCGAACGACAGCAGCACGGCGATCGCGGCGATCAGCAGCACGCCGGCCAGCATCGCCAGCAGTACGATCCGCAGTCGGCGCTGCTGGGTCGGCGCGGTGACGAACATCAGCGCGATCATCAGCACGGAGGCGCCCGCGAGCGTGCCCCACGCCGCGCGCGAAAACGCCAGGAAGATCGCCAGCGCGATGATGCCGAAGGCGATCGCGTTGCGCACCGCGCTCCAGAACGAGCCTTCGATCACCCGCTGCAGCGCGTAGACCGCCGGGAAGATCAGGAACGCGCCGAGCACGTTCGGATCCTTGAAGGTGCCGCGCGCGCGTCCGGCGTAGGTCAGCAGATCGTCGGCGCCGGGGATCAGGTGGAAATAGCCGGCGATTCCGGCCAGCGACGCGAGCAGGCCGCCGACCATATAGCCTTTGGCGAGCGCCTCGATCCGATCGCCGGTGTCCTGCAGCGACACCAGCGCGAAGAAGATCGCGGTGATCGCCATGTACCACGACGTCAGCAGCCAGTTCAGGATGATCGGATCGTCGAGCAGCGCGCTGGCGCCGACGGTGTAGCCGAATTCGACGCCGATCAAGAGCGCGATCGGCACGATCAGCGCCGGCGTGATCCGCAGGCCGGAGGCGAGGAACAGCACGACCGACAGCAGAATGGCGAATTCGTACGGGCTCGGCTCGATGAACACGATCGCGCCGCTGGCGCCGAGGAACCACAGCAGCGCGAGCTGCAGCGCTCGCAGCCGAGGCGCCGTCACCGGGGAGGGGGCGGCCGCGATGGCAAAGTCGGTCATGGCTGCAACCTTGCGTCGCCGGCTGGAAGGTTTCGTTAACCGTGTTGCCGCCGGGCGCGAAGCCCGGCCGCGAGCGGAGATGTCGGCCATGCCGCGCTCGCCATGCGCCGGCAGCCCGCCTCCCGGCGAGTGTAGGAAAGCGGGATTAACGCCGGCTTATCGGCAGCCGATGGCCCCGACTCTCGCGGGTCGCGCTTCGACGGCCTTTACCAACATTGCCGCATTCGCATGCCGAGCGCGCCGGACTGCGATATCTCTGCAGCACAATTCCTCCCGATCGGAGATGATGATGATCAGCAAGAGAGCCTTTCTCGGTTCGGCCGCCGGCGCCGCTGCCGCCTTGTTCGGCGCCAAGGCGATGCCGGCCTTCGCCGACGCGTCGAGCTACCCCACGCATCCGGTGCGTTGGATCGTGCCCTACGCGGCCGGCGGGGCGACCGACGTGCTGTCGCGGATGGTGTGCCAGCATCTGTCGGAGGCGCTGGGTCAAACCTTCGTGGTCGAGAACAAGCCCGGCGCCGGCAGCACGATCGGCACCCAGGCGGTGATCGCATCGCCGGCCGACGGTTACACCCTGCTGCTGACCAGCACCGCGAATGCGATCAACGCCTCGTTCGATCGCACGCTGCCGTTCGATTTCGCCAAGAGCATCGCGCCGGTCGCCGGCGTCGCCCGCATTCCGCTGGTGCTGGTGGTCAACAACGACATTCCGGCGACCACCGTCGCCGAATTCATCGCCTATGCGAAGGCCAATCCCGGCAAGATCAGCGTCGGCTCCTCCGGCATCGGCACTTCGCTGCATCTGTCGGGCGAGCTGTTCAAGTCGCTCGCCGGCGTCAATCTGGTGCATGTGCCGTATCGCGGCTCGGCGCCCGGTCTCACCGATCTGATGTCCGGCCAGATCCAGGCGATGTTCGACAATGTGACGTCGTCGTTCGAGCTGGTGAAGGCCGGCAAGATCCGCGCGCTCGGCGTCACCACGCGCGAGCGCTCCGCGGTGCTGCCCGAGGTGCCGCCGATCAGCGACACGCTGCCGGAGTATCAGACCAGTTCGTTCTACGGCGTCGGCGCGCCGCACGGCACGCCGGCGGAGGTGATCGACCGGCTCAACCGCGCCATCAACGCCGCGCTGGATGATTCGGTGATCAAGCAGCGCATCGCCGAGCTCGGCGCGATCGCGCTGCACGGCGATGCGGCGCAGTTCGGCGCGATGATGCAGGCCGAGACCGAAAGCTGGCGCAAGGTCGTGCAGAATTCGGGGATCCACAAGCAGGGCTGACGGCCTATCTGACCGGCGTGCGCGGCGATTGCCGCGCCCGGCTTGCAATCGGGGGCACGGGCTCCGATATTTCCTGTTCGGCCCGATCTGCTGAACAGGAGACGCCGGATGCCTTCCTTGCCCGAATGGAATGTGCCGGCCGCGATCCGGCCACGCGCCGCGGATTTCCCGTTCGATCTCGACCGCGCGCTGTCCGCGGTGGTCGGTCTGCACGCCATCATTCCGTCCGATGCGTACACGGCCAACACGCTCGGCACCGAGCGTGCCGGCAACGCCGTGCTGATCGACGACGGCCTGCTGCTGACGATCGGCTATCTCATCACCGAGGCCGAGGCGGTCTGGCTGCATCTCGGCGACGGCCGGGTGGTCGAGGGCCACGCGCTCGGCTTCGACCCGGAGAGCGGCCTCGGCCTGGTGCAGGCGCTCGGGGCGATCGACCTGCCGCCGCTGCCGTTCGGCAATTCCAGCGCGGCGAAGACCGGCGATCGCGTCATCATCGGCGGCGTCGGCGGCCGGATCCGCTCGGTCGCCGGACGGATCGCGGCACGGCAGGAATTCGCCGGCTATTGGGAATATCTGCTCGACGATGCGATCTTCACCGAGCCGTCGCATCCGAATTGGGGCGGCACCGCTCTGCTGTCGTCGAGCGGTGAGCTGATCGGCATCGGCTCGCTGCAGATCGAGCGCAGCGGCAGCGACGATCACTACAACATGATGGTGCCGATCGATCTGTTGAAGCCGGTGCTCGGCGACCTGCGCAAATTCGGCCGGGTCGACAAGCCGCCGCGGCCGTGGCTCGGGCTGTATTCGACCGAGATCGAGGACAAGGTCGTCGTCGTCGGAATTGCGCCGAAGGGGCCTGCCGCCCGCGCCGAATTGAAGAGCGGCGACGTGGTCCTCGCCGTCGGCGGCGCCAAGGTGACCGGCGAGGCGGATTTCTATCGCAAGGTCTGGGCGCTCGGCAGCGCCGGCGTCGAGGTCCCGCTGACGCTGTTCAGCGGCGGCGCCACCTTCGACGTCGTGCTGCATTCATCGGACCGCGCGAAATTTTTGAAGGGGCCGCGGCTGCATTGAGGCTGTGGTCCGGCGCTTGGTCTCCTTGTGCAAATGATGAGTCGGTCGAGATGGAGGTGAGGCTTCGCCCAACCTCAGCCGTCATTGCCGGGCTTGACCCGGCAATCCATCCTCTTGGCACCACCGGCCATCGAGTCCGCGCGCTGACGCGCGCGATGGATACGCGGGTCAAGCCCGCGTATGACGATGGTGGTTGGTCTGAGGCATTACCACAAACATAGCTGTCATCACCCGCGCAAGCGGGTGATCCAGTATCCAAGAGTGTGCGCGGCGAGGCTGCTGCGTGGCAACGAACACTCTGGAAGACTGGGCGGATTCAACCGGTCGTCGCAACACTTCAACGACGGAGGTTGCGATGAGACGATACGGGTTGGGTTCGGATGGGTGCCTGCAAGCTCTGGCGGCGCCTCGTCGTCCTCCGGAAGTACTGCGGCAGAACTGCAGAG
>JACRJB010000077.1 GCA_016215605.1 Rhodopseudomonas palustris | reverse complement strand
GCTACATGACGCTGGAAACCATCGCTCCGATCGGCGATGATCCCGCCGTCAGCCTCCCGGCATTCGCCAGCTGACCGGCCCGGACCTACCGGCCATCGCGGTGACCCGCCGCCAGCTACACCACGCCAAGGGACACGATCGGGAACAACGATCTCGAAGACAGAGCCGCCTTTCTCCGAAGTGCTGTATCGGGCGTGTCCGCCGTGCGCCTCGGCGATCGCACGCACGACCGACAATCCGAGGCCCGAGCCGCCTAAACGCCGAGAGCGGGAGGGTTCGGCGCGTGCGAAGGCATCGAAGGCTTGCGCGGCGAACCCCGCGCTCAAGCCGGGCCCCTCGTCTTCGACCGCGATGACGACTTCCGCCTTCTCCCGAGTCATCCGGATCTCGATCATCCCGGGCGTCGCGTAGCGGTGCGCGTTTTCCAAAAGCGCGAGCAGTGCCTGTCGGATCCGCGCGCCGTCGCATGGCAGCGTCACCGGCTCGGTCGTCATCCGAACAGAGAAGCCGGCTCCCTCCAGGGCGGGGCGCATTGCATTGATGGACTGCTCCACCTCTTTGACGAGGTCCGTCGGCTCGACACGCAAGTCCAGGCGCTGACTGTCCGACAAGGTCACGACCCGCAGATCCTCGACGAGACGCGACAGGTTCTCGACTTGTGCCAGCAGGCTCCTGAGCAGCTCGTCGTTCGGCTCGAAGACGCCGTCCGCGAGGCCATGCAGGCGACCGCGCAGAATTGTCAGCGGCGTTCGCAGTTCATGAGCGATGGCAGCGTTCCACGACGTCATCGACACCGCCACATCCTGCAGGCGCTGAGCCATCGCGTTGAAATCGTCGACGAGTTGCGCCGTCTCGCCGAGCGAACGATCGCCGGCCACCGCGCGCGCGGTGAGGTCTCCGGCTGCAATCTTGCGCGCGCCTTCGGCCAGCGAATTGAGCGGCGCAAGGATGCGCCGCGTCAGCCGTAGCGCGGCGTGGATCGCGATGGCGAGGCCGAGCAGCAGGAAGATCGCGATCAGGATGAAGTCGGGTGCCTCGGGCATCAGCGGCGGCGGGCCCGGGGGCGGCGGAAACCAGGTCAGATAGAAGCTGTAGAAGATGAACGTGCCGACGAACACCATCAGCACCGCGATGGCGGCGACGACGCTCATCGACAGCGTGATCTGCCGGCTGAGGCGATAACGTCTCATGCGGCGGTCAGTCTGTAGCCGATTCCGCGCACGACCGACATCATGCCGCTCGCGCCCGCCTCGTCGAGCTTGCGGCGCAGATTGCTGACATGACTGTCGACCGTCCGCTCCAGTGCATCGCCGCCCGGCAGGCAGGCGTCGATCAGTTCGTTGCGGCCGAAAGCCCGGGTCGGTGCCTTTGCCATGTGAGCCAACAGTCGGAATTCCGTCAGAGTCAATTGCAGCGGCATCGAGACGTCGTCGCCGTGCACCTTCGCGAGGTGACTTTCGAGGTCGACTTCAAGTTTGCCGATACGGAGGATCGTCCGGCTGGCCGCGTGGCCCGATCGTCGCAGAACCGCCTTGGCGCGGGCGACGACTTCCAGCGGGTTGAACGGCTTGACTACGTAGTCGTCGGCGCCGAGACGTAGTCCCTGCAGACGATCGAGATCCTGATCGAGCGCCGTGATCATGATGATGGGCGTCTCGCCCCGACGACGCAACTCGGCGAGGACTTCCCAGCCGTCGATTTTCGGCATCTTCACATCGAGCAGAACGAGATCCGGCTTCAGGATCGCGTGCTGATCGAGTGCAGTCTGCCCATCGGCCGCATTCACGGTGCGGAATCCTTCCCGCACCAGATACGCGTCGAGGATCTTGGCGATTTCCGGCTCGTCTTCAGCGATGAGGATGAGTTCGTTCATGGATCGTCGTCCAGGAGGGGCGCGCCGATCGGAACAGATTGCCGGATCGGCAAAACCTGAAACACGCCCGCTTCAGTTGTCCGATGACCAGTCATATGCGTGCGGGGCATCGTCATTGTGCCAGTTGCGGTCGTGACGCCAATCGTGATCCTCGCTCCAATCGTCGGCGCGGTAGCCATCATAGCGGTACGGCCATGAAGAAAACCTGTAGTCGATGCGGCGATCCGGACGGCAGGTGCCCCAGGAGGTGACATGCCAGCCGTGGCCGCATTGCCAGTCCGCTTGAATCACATCCGGCGCGTGCAGCGCACGGCCGATCGGCATCGCCGCCGCACCGCCGCCCCACAGCGACAGCGCGCCCATCAGCATCGCGGCTTTCAACAGCGTTTGTCTCATCGGATCACAGAGCTCCCTCACAACGTCGCGATCGGCGACCCGTCTCTTGTTAGCGAAGATCGCGGCGGAAATCCTGCGGGCGGGGCGGCGCGCCACGCGTGACGCCTGGGCCCCGAAATCGCCCTTAATCCGTTGATCTACAGGCTTATTTCGCGATGATCGAGGCGCTTTCGGCCGCCGCCAGCGCGCCATCTCCATCAAACCTCCACGAAGTCTCCACACCCGACCAATGGGCGGCGGGTAAGTCTCGCGTGTCGTCGCATTGCGCTCCCGCGCTCCGGCTGGGTGTCGCCCGTCGTACTCCCTCGAGAGTGAAGCACTTGTCGTCCCACTCAACGATTGCCGTGATCGCGGCCCTGGCGTTTGCCGCGGCGCTTGCCGGCTGCAAGCCCCGGTCAGACGATCACGGCGCCGATCCCGCCGGCGTCGGCCGTCCCGAGGTCGGCATCGTGACGCTGCGCCCGCAGGCCGTGGTGATGACCGCGGAGCTTCCCGGCCGCGTCGTCGCCTCGCAGACGGCCGAGGTGCGTCCTCAGGTCTCCGGCATCGTTCAGCAGCGCCTGTTCACCGAGGGCGGCGAGGTCGGCGAGGGCGCATCGCTCTATCAGATCGATCCTGCGCCCTACAAGGCCGCCTATGACAGCGCCATCGCGGCCTTGCAGAAGGCGGAAGCTGCCGTGCCCAGCGCGCAGGCCAAATCCGAGCGCTATCAAGGGCTCGTCAAACAGAGCGCCGTCAGCAAGCAGGATTTCGACGATTCCGTCGCCGCGCTCGCGCAGGCGAAGGCGGAGGTGGCCGCTGCAAAGGCTGCGGTCGAAACAGCCAGGATCAATCTCGACTACACGACGATCAAGGCGCCGATCGGCGGCCGGACCGACCGCTCGTCCTTGACGCCCGGTGCGCTGGTCACGGCCGGCCAGACCGGGCTTCTGACCACGATCCGCACGCTCGATCCGATTTTCGTCGACGTCATTCAGTCGAGCACCAATCTGCTCAACCTCCGGCAAGCGATCGAGGCCGGGCGCCTGAAAGTGACCGGCCCGCATGTCGCGGTGAAACTGAAGCTGGAGAACGGCGCGATCTATCCGCTGGCCGGCAAGCTCGAATTCTCAGAGGCCAATGTCAGCACCACCACCGGGACAGTGACGTTGCGGGCGGTGTTTCCCAACCCGCAACGGCTGCTGCTGCCGGGCATGTATGCGCGCGCCGTGGTCGAAGAAGGCGTGGCGCCCGCCAGCTTCCTGGTGCCGCAGCGCGCCGTTACCCGAAACGTCAAGGGCGAGGCGATCGCGACCTTCCTCGACAAGGACGGCAAGGCCGAGCAGCGCGTGCTGTCGGTGATCCGCAGCATCGGCAACAACTGGCTGATCGGCGACGGCGTTCGCGACGGCGACCGGGTGATCGTCGAGGGCACTCAGCATGTGCGGCTCGGTCAGAAGGCGATCGGCGCCGAAGTGGTGGTCGACGACGCGACCGGGGAGGTGCTCGGACGGCTGCCGCCGCAACGACGCCTCGCCAGTCCGAGGGCCGCGCCGTGATCTCAGCATTCTTCATCAGACGGCCGATCTTCGCCTGGGTGATCGCGATCGTGATCATGCTCGGCGGACTGTTGGCGCTGACCACGCTGCCGGTGTCGCAATATCCCGAGATCGCGCCGCCGACGATCCAGATCAGCGCGAGCTATCCCGGCGCCGACGCGCAGACCGTCGAGAATTCGGTGACCAAGGTCATCGAGCAGGGCATGACCGGGCTCGACAATCTCGACTACATGACCGCGTCATCGACCTCGAGCGGGCAGGCCGAGATCACGCTCACCTTCACCAACAAGGCCAATCCGGACGTCGCGCAGATGCAGGTGCAGAACAAGCTGCAACTCGTCACGGCGCTGCTGCCGTCGATCGTCCAGACCACGGGGCTCTCGGTCACCAAATCCACCAACGGCTTTCTGATGATCGTCGGCTTCGTCTCGACCAACGGCAAGATGAGCGAGACCGATATCGCCGACTATGTGAAGAGCTCGCTCAACGACAGGCTCAAGCGGGTCGAAGGAGTCGGCAATACGCAACTGTTCGGCGGCGGCTATGCGATGCGGATCTGGCTCGATCCGGAGAAGCTGCTGAAATACGCGTTGACGCCGGCCGATATATCGGCGGCGATTCAGGCTCAGAACACCCAGGTTTCGGCCGGTCAGCTCGGCGGCCTGCCAGCTCGCAGGGGGCAGCAGCTCAACGCGACCGTCACCGCGCAGAGCCGGCTGCAGACGCCGGCGCAGTTTCGCAACATCGTCGTCAAGAGCGACAGCAACGGATCGATGGTGCGCATCGACGATGTCGCCAACGTCGGACTCGGCGCGGAGGACTACACGAGCGCGTCGACCTACAACGGCCTGCCGGCGACCGGGCTCGCTATCAATCTGGCGACCGGCGCCAATGCGATCAGGACGGCCGCCGCCGTCAAGGCGGTGGTCGACGAGATGGCCCCGACGCTGCCGCAAGGGCTCAAGGTCGTCTACCCCTACGACACCACGCCCTTCGTCGAGATTTCGATCGGCGACGTCACCCGCACGCTGGTCGAGGCGATCGTTCTCGTCTTCGTGGTGATGCTGGTGTTCCTGCAGAATTTTCGCGCGACGCTGATTCCGACGCTGGCGGTGCCGGTCGTGCTGCTCGGCACCTTCGGCGTGCTGGCGCTGGCCGGCTATTCGATCAACACGCTGACCATGTTCGCCATGGTGCTGGCGATCGGCCTTCTGGTCGACGACGCGATCGTGGTGGTCGAGAACGTCGAACGCGTGATGCACGACGAGGGGCTGTCACCGCGCGAGGCGACGGCCCGGTCGATGACGGAAATCACCGGTGCGCTGGTCGGCATCACCACTGTTCTGTCCGCGGTGTTCGTGCCGATGGCGTTCTTCGGCGGCTCGGTCGGGGTGATCTATCGGCAATTCGCGGTCACGATCGTGTCCGCGATGGTGCTGTCGGTGATCGTGGCGCTGGTTCTGACGCCGGCATTGTGCGCGACGATTCTTCGGCCGCCGAAGCCGCACGACGAGAAGCGCGGCGTGTTCGGATGGTTCAACCGCGTGCTGGGCCGGGGCACGGACGCGTATCACGCCGGCACGCGCGGCCTGCTGCGGCGGCCGCGGCAAGGGCTGGTCGCGTTCGTGCTCGTCATCGTCGCCGCCGGCGCGTTGTTCATCCGCCTGCCGACGTCGTTCCTGCCGGAAGAAGACCAGGGGTTGCTGATGGTGTCGGTGCAGTTGCCGGTCGGCGCCACCACCGACCGCACCGAGCGTGTGCTCGACAAGGTCACCCGCCATTTCCTCGACCACGAGACCAAGGCGGTGGATGGCCTGATGACGGTGACGGGCTTTTCGTTTTCCGGGGCCGGTCAGAATGTCGGCATGGCCTTCGTGCGTCTGAGGGACTTTGCCGAACGCAAAAATGCCGACCTCTCCGCCAATGCCGTGGCCGAACGTGCCATGGCGGTGTTCGCCGGGATCCGCGACGCCACGGTGTTGGCGCTGGCGCCGCCGGCGATCGAAGGGCTCGGAACCAGCAACGGCTTCGATTTCTATCTGAAGGACATCAAGGGCGCGGGCCACGACAAGCTGCTGGCGGCGCGCGATCAGCTACTCGGTGCCGCCGGTCAGAGCCGCCTCCTGAGCGGGACCCGGCCGAATGGGCAGGACGATACGCCGCAATTTTCGATCGATATCGATCATGAGAAGGCGAGTGCGCTCGGCCTCAATCTTGCCGACGTCAACTCGACGCTGTCGATCGCCTGGGGCAGCAGCTACGTCAACGACTTCATCGACCGTGGCCGCGTCAAGCGGGTGTATCTGCAGGCGGCCGCCGATTTCCGGATGCAGCCGGAGGATCTGAATCTCTGGTACGTTCGTAACAGCTCCGGCGCGATGGTGCCGTTCTCGGCCTTCGCCTCGGGCCGCTGGACCTTCGGCTCGCCGCGGCTCGAGCGCTACAACGGCGCGGCCGCGGTTCAGATCCAGGGCGACGCTGCGCCGTCGGTCAGCTCCGGCGCCGCGATGACGGAGATCGATCGCCTCGTCGCGGGCCTGCCGGCCGGCTTCGGCCACGAATGGACGGCGCTGTCGCGGCAGGAACAGCTCTCCGGCAATCAGGCGGCGTCGCTGTATGCGATCTCCATCCTGGTGGTGTTCCTGTGTCTGGCCGCGCTCTACGAGAGCTGGTCGATCCCGTTCGCCGTGATGCTGTCGGTGCCGGTGGGCGTGTTCGGCGCGCTGGCCGCCGCGCTGATGTTTGGTCAGAGCAACGACGTGTACTTCAAGGTCGGCCTGCTCACCACGATCGGTCTCGCCGCCAAGAACGCCATCCTGATCATCGAATTCGCCATCGCGCGTCAGCAGGCGGGGCTGGGATTGCACCGCGCCACCTTGCTCGCCGCGCGGCAGCGGCTGCGGCCGATCCTGATGACGTCGTTCGCATTCATCCTCGGCGTCGCGCCGCTGGTCGTCGCCAGCGGCGCCGGCTCGGCGGCGCAGAATTCGATCGGGATCGGCGTGATGGGCGGCATGCTGGCGGCGACCCTGCTGGGCATCTTCTTCGTACCGCTGCTGTTCGTCTTGGTCCGGCGTGTGTTCAAGAGCGCGGCCGGGCCTGAGATCACCGTGAGCTCGACCCCGCCCGCTGCGTTCGGCCTTTCAGGCCCGAAAGACTCGTGAGCAGAGGGATGGTGCAAGCACAGGCGCCGATAATGCGGCCTCGCCGATGGCTGAGGCGTTGCCGGAGAGCGGGAGTTCTGCTCGCCGCGTCCGCGTCGCTGGCGTCGGCAGCCACTGTGCTGAGCGGGTGCGCGATTGAGATTCCGCTGGCCCCTGCGAAGACGCTGCCGCCTGCGGGGGCGCCGGCCGCACCTGTGCAACCTGCACCCGCGCCGTCGCTGTCGATGCTGGTGATCTTTGTCGCGGTGTTGCTCGGCGGATGCGCGGTCGGACCCGATTATCGGACTCCGCTTCTCGCGACGCCGACGAATTGGAGCCGGACTGGCGGCGTGACGACTACGCCGCCGACGCTGACGCGGTGGTGGCTTCGGCTTCGCGATCCGTTGCTGAATCAGCTCGTGACCGAGGCGGTCGAAGGCAATCTCGATGTCGCGACAGCGGGCGCGCGTGTGCGCGAGGCGCGGGCGAGCTACCGGCAGGCCGTGGGCGCGCTGTTTCCAACCATCGCCAACAGTGAATCGGCACGGCTGGCGAAGGGGACGAGCGTTCTGTCGGCTGCGTCCGGGGGGACCAACATCGGCAGTTCATCATCTTCAATCGGATCAACCGGCACCTCTGGTCTGTATCAGGCGGGGTTCGACGCGAGTTGGGAGTTCGATCTGTTCGGCGCCAACCGCAGGGCCGTCGAGGCGGCTGCCTACGGCATCGATGCCTCGGACGAGAATCTGCGCGCGGTGTTGCTGACGCTGGTCGGCGACGTCACGTCGAATTACGTCGAGGCGCGCGGCCATCAGGCGCGTATCGCGCTGGCCCGTCGCACGGCGCTGTCGCAGGACGAAACCACCGCCATCACCCGCAACCGCTTGGCCGCGGGCACCGCGTCATCCGTTGATCTCGCCACTGCGACCGGGCAGGCGGCGACGACGCGCGCCGGCATTCCCACGCTCGAGACCGCTTATGCCCAAACCGTGCATCGGCTGTCGGTGCTGACCGGGCGGCCACCGGCCGCGTTGTGGGATCTCCTGGCGCGACCGAAGCCGATCCCGGCCCCGAAGCTGCCGGTGTCGGCTGGACTCCCCGCCGATGTGTTGCTGACGCGGCCCGATGTGCGGCTGGCGGAGCGCCGCTACGCGCAATCCACGGCGCGGATCGGTCAGTCCGAAGCCGCGCTGTATCCCAGCGTCAGCCTGACTGGAAACATCGCGACCTCCGGTACCAAGCTCGGCGACCTCGGCAGGAATTCGTCGATCAGCTGGTCGCTCGGCCCGACGCTGACGGTGCCGATCTTCAACGCCGGAAAGCTGCGGGCGGCGGTGGAGATCGCGCAGGCGCAGCGCGACCAGCAGTTTCTGGCCTATCAGGCGTCCGTCCTCACCGCGTTGAAGGACGTTGAAGACGCGCTGGTGTCGCTGAGTAACGAGCGCGCGCGAAGCCGCATTCTCGCGACATCGACCACGGCCTATCGGCAGGCAGTGACCTTGTCGCAGTCGCTGTATCGATCCGGATCGTCGAGCTTTCTCGACGTCCTGACCGCCGAACGCTCGCTCTACGGCGCCGAGGACGCGCTGCTGCAGAGCCGGGTTCGGATCGTGTCGGACTATATCGCGCTCAACAAGGCGCTCGGGAGTGGATGGGACGGCGAGGTCGATGCGCTGACGCCGGAGGTGATCGACGTCGACACCGGACCGCATCCAGCCGGTCCGATCGCGCATCGGCGGGCGGCTCGATGAGTGAGACGATTGGGAAACAGGTCGACAATGCAGAAGACGAAGCAATGAGATGGGACGAGGCAAATCGTGTCGTCCTGGCGCGCGGCGCATGACAGTCGACGATTGCGATTTCAGTTGCCGCGCGGATGTCCCTTTCTCGAGCGCTGTTTGTTGGTCGCGGACGTTCGGACCAATTTCAGGGGGATATTCAAGGCGGTCGCTTCCTTGTGAATGATATCGAGGAGGTCGTCGGCGTCTCGCTCGATCAGTTCCGACAGGCCGCCGATGCCCAGTCCGATCGGCGGATCGAGCGGATTTCGCGGCAATGCGACGCATACGATTCCCGCGCCGTACGAGATGCGACCGAGCGATATCGCGTAGCCCCGCCGTCTGATGAGGTCGATGTCCGCGAAGACGCTCGAGAGCGGCGAAACTTTGGGCGCTGCGTTCCAGAGGTTCGAGACGTCCGATGGCCGTAAGCCCTCCGCACCATGCTTGCGGATCGTGTCTCGAGTCTTCGTCCACAATTCGCGCACGGTTTGTTCGGGCATTTCGGAGAGCAACAGCCGCCCCATTCCGGCCTCCATCAACGGCAGCCGGGTCCCGATCGGAATATCCAATCGCATGGCATGACGTCCAGGCACCACGTCGATGTAACGAACGCAGAGATCGGTGGGGACGCCGAGCAGGATCGTCTGTCCGGTGCGCTCGCCGATCGCGAGCATCAGCGCGCGAATCTCGGCACCGGAAATGACGGGTTCGATCCAGCTCCCGAGTGCAGCGACGCGGCTGGTGGGCAGGATCTGGCGCTGATCGTGCCCGACCGCGAGATATCCGGCGTTGATCATGCTTTGAACCAGCGTCGAGACGCTCGACTGCGGCGCCTTCAGTGCGTCCACCAATTCGGCGATCGTCACGCCGCGTCGCCTGGCGTCTATGTATTCGAGGATCTGCAGCGTCCGCAGCGAAGACTTGACGCTGACGGCGACAGATTGGGGCGACCTTCGACGCATCCGGGGCAACTCCTTAATCATATATATGATAAATGAAATCGTATTGACGATCAATGCATTCTGCTGTTTGCTCTTCGAAAATAGAAAGTCGTGAGAGGAAGCGCATGACGGCTCCATCGGGCAGCCTGTGGCGACCCATGGTCGATGCTGACTTCGTGGGCGGGATCCGAGATTTCGTCGCGCAGCGCATCGTGCCGGCGGCGCACGAAATCGACGCGAAGGACATCTACCCGGTCGAGATCGTCCGCGAGTTGGCGGCACTCGGCTGCAATGCGATGTCGCTGCCCGTTCAATACGGCGGTCGCGAGCTCGGCTACGCCCACAGCGTCGCGGCCTGTGAGGAGATCGGCTACGGCAGCGCGGCCGTGGCGATTTGCCTGATCACCATCTTTCAGGCCCAGACGATGCTGAAGACGTTCGGCTCGGACAGCCTCAGGCGCCGCTATCTGCCGGGCTTTGCCAAGGGGCTCATCGCCTCCTATGCGCTGACGGAAGCATCGCACGGAAGCGACATCCGAAAGCTCGATACCAAGGCGCGCCGCGACGGCGACGGCTGGGTGCTCGACGGCGAGAAGTCTTTCATCACCTCGGGATCGAGTGCCGAGATCTTCGTCATTCTCGCGCAGGCGGAGGCCGGCGTGTCGGTGTTCGTGGTGCCGCGCGAAACCGAAGGGGTCTCGACCTACATCGGCGAAAACTCGGCGACCTTCGGGCTGCGCAATGGGCCTCACGTCAACGTCAGGCTGCAGGAGGTCCGGCTCCCGCTCGATCATCTGATCGGGCAAGAAGGCAAGGGCGTAAGGCAGGCGGTGACGACGCTCGACCATTCGCGGACATTGGCGGCCGGGATTTCCATCGGCATCGCGCGGGCGGCCTTCGATGCCGCATTGCGCTTCGCCCGTGATCGGACGGCGTTCGACCAGAAGGTCGTCGAATTCCAGGGCATCCAGTGGTACTTCGCCGAGATGCTGGCGCGGATCGACGGCGCGCGCCTCAAGGTCTACGAGGCGGCGCGTGCGCTCGACGAACATCAGGACGTCAGTCGCCATGCCAGCGCCGCGAAACTCCTCGCATCCGAAGTCGCCACCGATGTGGCCGCCAAGTGCGTGCAGATCTGCGGCGCCTACGGCACGATGGAAAACGCGCCGTTCGGGCGGTTCCTTCGGGACGCCAAGACCTATGAGATCGGCGGCGGCTCGTCGGAGGTTCTGAAGAACGCGCTCGCCAAGCGGGTTCTGACCTACGCGGCCGAGCTATGATCGTCGAGCGACTGGCACATTGGGCCGAGGCCGCGCCGGACGCGCCCTTTGCGCGCACCCTGGATCGTTCGCTGTCGTACGGCGACACTTACTCCCTGGCGCGCAGATTCGCCACGCTGCTGCGGCGGCGGGGCATCGGGCGAGGCGACCACGTCGCCTTGATCGCAGGTAACAGCCTGTCTTATCTCGTTGCTTGGTTCGGCATCAATGCCGTCGGTGCAGTGGCAGTCTGCCTCAACGATCAATTGCTGGGAGACGCCATCGACTATCTGGTCGGACAGTCCGACTCGCAGCTGCTCGTTGTCGACGCGGAGTGGCTGTCGTCGCGGCACAAGGATTTGCGCGACGTCCGAGCCGAGCTGCCCTGCATCGAAATTGGAGACGACGGTTTTCTCGACGGCCTACGTGCGATGCCCGAAAGCGAAGCGGTGGTCAGCGCGCCGCACGAGGTCTGCACGATCTTGTATACGTCCGGCACAACGGGACGTCCCAAGGGCGTGATGTGCGCGCATGGCGGCTACATCGCGACCGGCCAGCAGTCGGCGCGCATCCTCGAACTCGGCGCGAACGATCGGATCTTCGTCTATCTGCCCCTCTATCACACCAATCCGCAGACCTACGCGGTGATGTCGGCCCTTGCGACCGGCGCTTCGTTGGCGCTGCGGCCGCGGTTCTCCGCGACATCCTTCTTCGCCGACGCCAAGGCGCTGGGCGCCACCGGATGTACGTTCGTCGGCACCGTCCTGGCCATTCTGGCGGCGCGCTATCCGGAACCGATGCGCGATCACCACATGCGATTCGCGATCGGCGGCGGCACCACAGCCGAGCTGGCCGGCGCGATCGAGAACCGGTTCGGCTTCAAGGTGCACGAACTCTACGGCATGACGGAAGTCGGCGGATGGGTGTCGGGCGCAACGGCGGCCGATCACAAAATGGGGGCGAACGGTCGGGTGCGCGCCGACATGCAGGTGCAGATCGTCGACGATGGCGACAATCCGCTGCCGGTCGGCGAGCGCGGCGAGATCATCGTTCGGCCGCTGCAGCCCAACCGAATCCTGCTCGGCTACTACAACAAGCCAGATGAACTCGCGAAGGCCAGTCGCAATTTCTGGTTCCACACCGGCGATGTGGGGAGCTTCGATCCTGATGGCTATCTGCATTTCCACGGCCGCACCAAGGAACTGATCCGACGCGGCGGCGAGATGATCTCGCCGCAGGAGCTGGAGTCGTGGATTCTGAAAATCCCCGGCGTCATCGATTGCGCCGTCGTCGGCGTCGCGGATCCGATCATGGGCGAGGAGGTCAAGGCCGTGGTCGTCGCCGTGCCGACTTTCGACCTCGGCGACATCCGCCCGTGGCTCGCCGGTCAGGTGCCCTCCTACATGCTGCCGCGATTTGCCGAAAGCGTGGACGTCATCCCACGCACCCAGACCGAAAAGATCCTGCGCCGCGCGTTGCAGTACGTCGACGAGCGGGTCACGGACCTCAATCAAAACAACAAGGGAAGGACGCCACAATGAGATCGGTTGCGGGACTGCTCGGAATACTCGCGTGCCTGGCCGGCGGCCCGACCTATGCCGGCGACAAATCGGGGACCGTCAAGCTTGGCGTGCTGACGGACATGACCGGGGTGTATTCCGACCTCACCGGCAACGGGTCGGTCGAGGCCGCCAAGATGGCCATTGAAAAGTTCGGTGGCAAGGTCGACGGCCGGCCGATCGAGCTGGTATTCGCGGATCATCAGAACAAGGCGGATGTCGGTCTCGGCATTCTGCGTCGCTGGTACGAGGTCGACGATGTTGACGCGACGCTCGACTTCGCCAATTCGGCCGTCGCGCTGGGCGCGGTTCAGGTCACCAGGGATTTCAATCGCGTGATGATTCCTTCCGGCGTCGGGACGACCGATCTGACGGGAAGCAAATGTTCGCCTAACACCATCCATTGGACATGGGATTCCTACGGTAACGCCAATGCGCTGGTCCGCAGCGTGATCCGCCAGGGCGGCAAGAAGTGGTTCTTCATCACTGTCGACTACGCCTTCGGCCACAGCCTCGAGGACAATGTCAGCAAGATCGTCAAGGCGTCGGGAGCAGAGGTTCTCGGCGCGGTTCGGCATCCGCTCAACACGTCGGATTTCAGCTCGTATTTGCTGACTGCCCAGTCTTCGGGCGCCGACGTCATCGTCCTCGCCAGTGGTGGGGCGGATCTGTCGAATGCGATCAAGCAAGGCCGCGAATTCGGCATCACGTCCGACAAGTTCAAGCTCGTGGCGCCTCAGTTCAACCTCGCGGTCGTTCACGCTGCCGGTCTGGAAGCCACACGGGGCCTGCTCGCCGCGGGCAGCCTGAACTGGACCAAGAACGAAACCACGCGGGCGTTCGCCTCCGAGCTCGCCAAGCGCAATCGGGGGATTCATCCCGATGCGCTGCAGGCCGGCGTCTATTCGTCGGTTCTCGCCTATCTCGGTGCGGTGGCGAAGCTCAAAACCACGGACGGACGCAAGATCGTCGAGTATCTGAAGTCGCTGCCCGTCGTGCAGGATCCCTTGCTCGGCGATGGCGTCCTCCGCGCAGATGGAAGGATGACGCATCCGGTGCAGATCTTCCAGGTCAAGTCTCCGGGCGAGTCCAAGGAGCCTTGGGACTATTTCAAGACGATCGACGAAATTCCGGCCGATCAGGCGTTCAGGCCGCTGAGCGAGAGCGAATGCCCGCTGGTGAAGGCTGCGCGGTGAACGCAGGCATGTCGTTCGCGCTGATTGGCCTCGGCGAGGTCGGCACGTGTTTTGCAGCCGAATTGCTGGCGCAAGGCGTTGCCTTGCGCGTCGGGTCCCGTCCGTCCGAGCGAGCGCGGACATCCGCCGAACGTCTCGGCCTGACGCTCGAAACCGATCCGGCCAGTGCTGTGCGCGACGCCGACGTCGTATTGCTGACCGTTACCGGGGATGGTCTTCGCGACGTTGTTCAGCGCATCGCGCCGGCGTTGCGGCCCACCGCGATCGTGGCCGACCTGACCGCGGCCGATCCACCACAGGTGATCGCGGCGGCGAAGCTGTTGGGCGCCAATTGCGCGCGCTTCGTCGACGTCGCCATCATGGGCGCCGTCAGCCTTCACGGCATCCGCACGCCGCTGCTCGCAGCTGGAGACATGGCGGCGGAGTTCGCGGCCGCGATGAACGCTTTCGGCTTTGCGGTGTCGGCCCGGGCGGAGTCGCAGGTCGGCGATGCGTCCCGCCTCAAGCTGCTGCGGAGCCTGTTCACCAAGGGCCTCGACGCGTTGGTGATCGAGTCGATGCTGGCCGCCGCCGCGCTCGGTCTCGAGGCCGATCTGATCGATCTTCTGAGCGACTACGATCAGCGGCCGATGCGCGAGCACATCCGCATGTATTTGCGAACGCATCCGCCCCATGCCGCGCGACGCCTGGTCGAGATGCAGGCTGCGGAGTTGCAGTTGAAGGCATTGAACCTGCCGAGCGTGGTGACGCGGGCGGCGATCGAACGCTATCGGCGCACCGCGGAATTGGTCGAGAGCCGGGGGCTGCCGAACGCGCCACTCGACGCCGATCGCGCGTTGGCCTGGTTATTGGACGCAGAACAACATCGATCGGAAAACTGAACGTGCCATCTTCCGAACTCACCAGCGAGCGGCTGGTCCATGTGTCGCCGGACCTCCTGAAACGTCAGGTCGTGCTGGTGCTCACCGCGTGGCAGATGGCGCCGGATCAAGCCGACATCGTCGCCGACGTCCTGGTCGAAACCGATCTGCGCGGGATCGAATCGCACGGCGCCTCGATGCTGCCGTTGTACGACAAGATGCGGCGCGCCGGCGGTTTGAACATGACGCCGAGGTCGCGCGTCGTCCAGGAAAACGCCGCGACCGCCCTGATCGACGCCGATGCCGGGCTCGGCCATCCAGTGGCGATCGAAGCGATCAACCTTGCGGTCGGCAAGTGCAAGGCCGTCGGCGTCGGCGCCGTGTCGGTCGTGAACTCGCACCATTTTGGAGCCGCCGGAATCTATGCCGAGATCGCCGCTCGCGCCGGCGTCGTCGCTCTGGTGACATCGTCGGCGCGGACCGTCGCCGTGATCCCCACCGGCGGAGCCGAACCTGTCCTGGGGACGAATCCGATCGCCTTCGCTGCGCCTTCTGCGGAGGGAAATCCGTTTCTGCTCGATATGTCGACCTCGGCCGTCGCCGCCAACAAGGTGAAAGTCTACGCCTATCACGGCACGCCGCTGCCGGCGGGTTGGGTGGTCGATGGCGAAGGCAAACCCGTTTCGGATCCGCGGGAGGGCCTGCGATTGTGCATGGACAGCGATGTCGGCGGGCTGATGCCGCTCGGCGGGTCGCGCGCGACCGGCGCGCACAAAGGATACGGCCTTGCGGTGATGGCGCAGTTGCTGGGCAGCACGCTTGCGGGCGGATCGTTCTCCCCGTTTCGGGACCGTGAGGCTCGGGCTGGTGCGCCCGACAATATCGGACATTTCTTTCTGGCGCTCGCCCCCGCGTTCTTCCGTGCAGGCGGAAACTACGCCTCCGATGTCGACCAGATTCTTCACCATCTGCGCGCCACGCGGCCGATCGACGAGGCCGAGCCGGTCGTCGTCGCGGGCGATCCGGAATTCGCACGGCGAGCCGAGCGGCTGCGCAGCGGAATTCCCTTGAACGACGCGTTTCTGGCAGAAATCCGCAAGGTCGCGAATGACGCCGGCGTCGACTTCATTCTCGATCGGGAAGCGAGCTGATCATGTTGCACTTCGACGGCGTCGTCCGTGATTGTTTGCCGCCACGGAACAGCTCGGCTCCGCGCCGGATCAAGGTGCCGAGCGGCGCGTGGGAGACCCATGCCCACGTCATCGGCAGCGAAGCGGACTACCCGTTCGTTGCCGGCCGGCATTTCAATCCACCGCCGGCTTCGCCGGCCGCCTTCGTTGCGATGATGGACCGCGTCGGACTGCAATACGGCGTCGTGGTCCAGGTTTCGGTTCACGGAACCGACAATCGGCTGTTGTTGCAGGCGCTCGCGGACTATCCGGATCGACTGTGCGGCGTGGCTGTGATCGAGCCCACGATACGCGACAAAGACATTGCGGCACTCAAGGACGCCGGGGTGCGGGGAATCCGCGTCCTCGACATCGTCGGCGGAGGTGTGGGCCTGAACAACCTCGAGACCCTTGCCGATCGCTGTGCGGAGGTCGGCTGGCACATCCAGATTGCGACGCGAGGCGAGACCTATCCGGATCTCGCGGACCGCCTGTTGAGGCTCCGGGTGCCGTTCATCATCGACCACATGGGCTGGTGCGCAGCCGCGAACGGTGTCCGTTCGCCGGAATTTCAGGCCGTGCTGCATGTCGTCCGGAATTCAGACTGCTACGTCAAGCTCTCCGGTGGATTTCGTCTCTCGGCGCAGGGCTATCCATTCGCTGACGTCGCCCCGTTCGCGCAGCAACTGATCGATGCCGCTCCGGATCGAATGGTGTGGGGCAGCGATTGGCCGCATGTCGGACTCTACGATCCGAATCAGGTCCCGGATGTCGGTGTCCTTCTCGACGGTCTCGCCGACTACACCGGCGATGTCGAACAGCAGAAGCGCATTCTGGTCGACAACCCGGCGCGCTTCTACGGCATTCCTGGATCGGACTTGAGCGTTTTCGAGCGAAGTGGAGACCGGTTCGCGTGAAGAGCTGCCGCAACTGCTCCTGGTGCGTGCTGGCGCGCGAGACTCTGCGTCAGACCACGTCGGCGAAACTCTGGCCGTGCATGTCGATGCTGAGGCCCTCCAGCGCCAGTTCGCTGATCTCGCCGCCCATGGCCTTGATGCTTTCCTCGCGGATCAGGGCCATCAAGCCGCGGCGCAGCGCTAGGAATTCCGACGACATCATCATCGCCGGCTGTCGCGGCCGCTCGAGCGGGATCGCGATTTCGGCCTTGATGGTGCCGGGGCGCGCGGTCATGCAATAGACCCGGTCGGACAGGAAGATCGCCTCGTCGATGTCGTGGGTGACGAACAGCACCGAGATCTTCAGCCGCTGCCACATGTTGGTGAGAACCTGCTGCATGATCACGCGGGTCTGCGCGTCGAGCGCGCCGAACGGCTCGTCGCAGAGCAGAACCTTGGGGCCGGTGGCCAGCGCGCGCACGATGCCGACGCGCTGCTTCATGCCGCCCGAGAGGCTGTCCGGATATTTGTTCTCGAACGCCGAGAGGCCGGTGATCCCGAGCAGCGTCCGCGCCGCGCGCTCGCGGCTCGACTTGTCGAGGTGCTTCATCTTCATGCCGAATTCGACATTGCCCTTCACCGTCTTCCAGGGAAACAGCGAGTACTGCTGAAACACCATGCCGCGTTCGGCGCTGGGGCCGTCGACCGCGACGCCGTCGACCAGGACCTCGCCGCCGGTCGGCTTCAGGAAACCTGCGACGGCATTGAGCAGTGTGTCCTTGCCGCAGCCGGACGGCCCGACGATCGACACGAACTCGCCGGGATCGACATGGATCGAAGCGCCGGACACGGCCGACATCGGGCCGTCGATCGTCTCGTAGGTCAGGTCGAAATTGCGGACCTCGACATGGCCCTTGGTCGGAGTCGGGTTCAGCATCTTGGTCCTCACTTCCTGTTCCACGGCATGACGACGCGCCCGAGACCCCGGATCAACATGCTGGAGCCGAGCCCGAGCACGCCGATGCAGATCATGCCGAGCGCGATGTCCGCGTACTGCACCAGCGAGTAGGCCTCCCACGTGAAGTAACCGATGCCGAATTGTCCGGAGATCATCTCGGCCGCGATCAGCGACACCCAGGCGACGCCCATGCCGACGGTGAGGCCGGTGAATATGTGCGGCAGCGAGGCCGGGAAATACACTTCGCGGAAGATCGACAGCTCGCGGGCGCCGAGGCATTGCGAGGCCCGCACCAGGACGGGATCGACCAGTCTCATGCCGTGCAGGGTGTTGACCAGGATCGGAAAGAACGAGCCGAGGAAGGTGATGAAGACGATGCTCTGCTCGTTGGTCGGCCACAGCATGATCGCCATCGGCACCCAAGCGATCGCGGGAATCGGCCGCAGCACTTCGGTGATCGGAAACAGGGTCTCGTGGATCAGCCTGAAGCGACCCATCACCAGCCCGAGCGGCACGGCGATCAGCGCGGCCAGCGAGAAGCCGATCAGGATGCGGCGGCAGCTCAGCAGCACGTGCATGAAGAATTTCGAATCGTGCAAGGCGCGGGTCAGGCTGTCATAGACCGCGGAAGGCGAGGGCACGTTGGTGAAGCGGACGAAAAACACCACGCGATTGGCGGTGAGCAGGTGCCAGGCAAGCAGAAACAGCGCCAGCGCCACCGTGCCGATCAGCAGGGCGCGCAGGCCGTCCCGGTTGAGTCTGAGCCAGCGCCTGAAATACACTAGCGGCGACGTCGCCTGGTGCGGCTCGGTTCGGAGCAGGCCGGCCGGCGCGAAGGCCTCGGCCGGCGATGCCGGCCTCGGCTGTTCGCGCCGCAGGGCGGAGCTTTCCATCATCAACCTCCGCTGACCGCTGACTTCAGGGCTTCGTCGAAGCTCAGCACCTTGCCGTTGATCTTGGCGGCGTAGGCCTCGGCGTCCTTCTTCAGCAGGAACGGCGACAACTGGGCCTTGTCGGCGCCGATCGCGTAGTAGGCCTGGTCGGCGAACAGCTTGATGCCGCGGGAGGTGTCGAACACGTAGGCCATGTTGATCTTCTTGCCCTTGGCCTTGATGTCCGCATAGGCGCCGAGCGTGCAGGCCGCGCTGCTGAACGGCTCGATGCCTTCGCCGTCGATCCAGACCTCGCCGGCCTTGCGCGGCTCGGTGATCGGCTTCTTGCAGAATTTGTCGTCGCCGCCGACTTCGTAGTTCCTGGTGCTCTTCAGCTCGGCGTCATAGTCGAGCTTCAGCTCGGCATAGGCCTTGCGGATGTAGCTGTCGTCGACCCAGCCCTTCGGATCGAACTCCTTCATGCGGCCGAGATTCTGCAGCACCTTGACGTCGACCGCGGCGGCCTCGATCAGCTGCGGCTTGATGGTGGGATCGGTGGTCATGTTGCCGCCGGGGCCGAGGAAGATGTAGACCACCTCCTTGTTGATGCCGGTCCATTCCTGGATCTTCTCGGCGGCGAGCTTCGGGTCGGCGCGCACCCACGCATTGGCGGCGATGATCGCCTTGATGTAGGCGACCACGACTTCGGGATATTTCTCCGCGAAGTCGGTGCGCACCACCACGCCGTGCCAGGTCGGCAGGTTGGTTTCGACGCCGTCGAAGATCTTGCGGGCGAAGCCGCGGAACGGCAACAGCTCGGCGAAGGGGACGAAATCGGCGTGAGCGTCGATCTTCTTTTCCTGCAGATTGGTCGAGCCGACTTCCGGACTCTGGCTCACCAGCTGCCAATAGTCCGCGGGCCAGCCGCGATCCTGCATCGCCTTCAGGATCATGCCGTGCGCGGCGGAGCCGAACGGCACGCTCACCAGCTTGCCCTTCAGGTCGGACAATTCGTAGTATGGCGAGTCCTTGTGAACCACCAGCCCGTTGCCGGAGCCGTCGAGGCTGTAGGCCGCGACCGCGATCAAGCGGCTCTTGCTCTCGGGGTTGTTCTGGAAGGTGAAGCCGTTCACCACCAGCGGATAGTCGCCCATGCCGCCGAACTGCAGCTTGTTGGCCATCATGCCGTTGGTGACGGGCGGGCCGGAGGTGAAGTTCTGCCACTCGTATTCGAATTTGATGTTCGCGTATTTGCCGTCCTTTGGAAGATACTTCTCCAGCAGCTTGAGTTGCCGGATGACCACACCCGTGGTCACGGTGTTGGTGGTCGTGTCCTGGGTGCCGATCCCGATCGTGACGGTGGTCTGAGCGGCGACCGGGGTGGTCGCCACCATCGCGGCGGCGAAGACGGCGAAGATCAGGCGGTTTCCCGAAGTATGAACCATGGAAGACCTCTCGGTGTACGATTGCGACCTGGATGTTGGCCTGGGCGTCAACATCCTTGGTCGATTTCGCCGAGCCGGCAAACGTCGTGGCCTTCGGGTGGTCGATTAGTTGCCGCGATAGAACGGCTGCTTAGCACTTGAGCATTTCGCCCGTCGGCAGCCACAACCATAGGCAGCCGCATCAGTCGCCGAGCCCGCGCATCTCCTGCAGCAGATCCGGCCTCAGGATCACGATCTGCGAGCGTCGCGAGGCGACGATTCCCTTTTCCTGCATTCGTTTCAGGCTGATCGTGACCCATTGCCGCGTGGCGCCGACCATGTGGGCGAGATCGGCATGGGTGAAGGCGGCGCCGATCACGACGCCGTCGGCATCCGCGACGCCGTAGAGCTGGGCGAGATGCAGCAGCAGATGCGCCAGCCGCTCGGTGATCGAACGGGTGCCCAGCATCTGCGCCAGAGCCGAGTAGCACTTGCCCTTGAAGGTCAGGCCTTCGATCAGCCCGATCGCCAGGCTGGGAACCTCGACCACCAGCGCCCGCAGGTCTTTGCCGGGCAATTGCACGATGTTGGAGTTGCTGGTGGCGACGCCCGACCATTGATGCACGCCGCTGCCGAAGACCTCCGGTCCGCCGACGAAATTGCCCGGATGCCAATAGGCGAGCGTGATCTCGCGGCCCGACGGGGCAGTGTAGAACACCCGGATTCGCCCGGTTTCGATCAGATAGATGCCGTCGTGTTTCGCGCCCTGATTGAACAGGGTCTTGCCGCGATACAGCACCTTGCGCCGGCCATGCCGCAGCACGATCTCGCGCTCGCGATCGGTCAGCGCTGCCAGCAGCGACGGTGGACCGCCCAGCGAACGGGCACTTTCCGTCAGCAGCAGGGAGTGCCCCGCCTGCGGCGTCGCGGCTGGGCGCGCCAGCACCGGATTCGTTGCGGATTTGACTGATGCGAGAAGCTGCATGCGCACTCCGGATTTGACGTGTTCTAAACACGCAGCAAACCTCGTGCCAATCGCTCGCAACTATGCCTTGCGCCCTCGATCGCCGGCCTGGCTCGCGGTCCAGCCGCCATCGCGTGCGGACAGAGACGTCGGGTTTGTGCACGCGGACGGGCGCGGACCGCGCCCTTCTGTGCAGCCGAACCGTCGGCAAAACGGCCGAGAGAACTATTCGCTGCCGAGCGCGCGCAGCAGGCTCCAGGGATAGATGCCGCGATTGTGGCCGTCGGAGAAGGCGATGTTGACGGCGTAGCCGCCGACCGGCGCGGTGCCGGTGATCGCGATGCCGTCGAACCGCTCCGGGAACACGCCGTCGAACCGCGCCCGGACGCAGAATGCGCATCGGCAGCCGGCGCGCAGCGCGCCGGCCGACAGCCGCAGCGACGCGTCACCTTCAAACACCAGTTCGAGCGCGTCGAGATCGGCGCTGACGTCGATCCGTGCAGGCGCGGCGCCGATCTGGGCGGGTTTGGCGTGGGCAGCAGACATGTGCGCGTTCTCCTGGGCCGATCTCAGCATGCAGCAGCGCGCATCGACAGCAATTTGTTGCCTCGATCGGCGCACGCCGTCGCGATCGGTCTGGCAATTCCTTGCTTGGCGCGCCGACGTCGCCCGCACACCATCGGGCAACCTCGATCATCAAGGAACAGGATCAGATGAGTGCATTCAACAGGGAGCGTGTGCTGTCGGTCCGGCATTGGACCGACACGCTGTTCAGCTTCAGGGCGACCCGCAATTCGGGCTTCCGCTTCGTCAACGGGCAGTTCGCGATGATCGGCCTCGAAGTCGACGGCCGGCCGCTGCTACGCGCCTACAGCATGGCCAGCGCGAACCACGAAGAGGAACTGGAGTTCTTCAGCATCAAGGTTCCGGACGGACCGCTGACCTCGCGTCTGCAACAGATCAAGGAAGGCGACACTATTCTGGTCGGACGCAAGGCGACCGGAACGCTGATCACCGACAATCTCATGCCCGGCAAGCGGCTGCTGCTGCTGTCGACCGGCACCGGCCTCGCGCCGTTCGCCAGCCTGATCAAGGATCCGGACGTCTACGATCGCTTCGAGACGGTCATTCTGGTGCACGGCTGCCGTCAGGTGTCCGAACTCGCCTATGGCGAGCGATTGGTGAGCGAGCTCGGTTCCGACGAGTTCTTCGGGCCGCTGATGCAGCAGAAGTTCATCTACTACCCGACGGTGACGCGCGAGCCGTTCCGCAATCGCGGCCGCATCACCGATCTGATCGCGTCGGCACGCCTGTTCGAGGACATCGGCCTGCCGGCGCTCGATCGGGAGACCGACCGCATCATGCTGTGCGGCAGCCCCGGCATGCTCGAGGAGCTGCATCAATATTTCGAGCGTTGCGGATTCGTCGAAGGCAACCACAGCGAGCCCGGGCACTTCGTCGTCGAAAAGGCCTTCGTCGAACGCTAGGCCGCGGCAATGACCGCGGCCTGACAACTAATTGCTATCGCGGCCGGAGCGGCCGCCTATGCTGACAGCATGTTCTCCGCAGTGGACTGAAATCGCTGCGAACCTCAGAGGGAATAGCCGATGGCGATGGACGAAATTCTCGACGGCATGTCCGAAGTGTCGTGCGACGTGCTGGTGATCGGCGGCGGAACCGCCGGGCCGATGGCGGCGCTGAAAGCCAAGCTGAAGAATCCCAAGGCCAATGTGGTGCTGCTCGAGAAGGCCAACGTCAAGCGCTCGGGAGCGATCTCGATGGGCATGGACGGGCTCAACAACGCGGTGATCCCCGGCTACGCCACGCCGGAGCAATACACCAAGGAAATCACCATCGCCAACGACGGCATCGTCGACCAGAAGGCAGTCTACAAATACGCCGAGAATTGCTACTCGATCATCGAGGAACTGGATTCGTTCGGCATCCGCTTCCTGAAGAACGAGAACGGCGACTACGCCGTCAAGAAGGTGCATCACATCGGCACCTATGTGCTGCCGATGCCGAACGGCGAAACCGTGAAGAAGGCGCTGTATCGGCAGCTGCGCCGCGCCCGCATCCTGATCTCGAATCGCTACATGGCGACGCGGCTGCTGACCGGGGCGGACGGCCGGATCGCCGGCGCCATCAGCGTCAACACCCGCACCGCCGAGTTCCTGGTGATCAAGGCCAAGGCGGTGATCCTGTGCACCGGTGCCGCCGGCCGGCTCGGGCTGCCGACCTCGGGCTACATGTTCGGCACCTACGAGAACGCCGCGAATTCCGGCGACGGCTACGCGATGGCGTATCACGCCGGCGCGGCGCTGGCGAACCTCGAATGCTTTCAGATCAACCCGCTGATCAAGGACTACAACGGCCCGGCCTGCGCCTACGTGGCCGGCCCCTACGGCGCCTTCACGGCCAACAATGAGGGCGCGCGCTTCATCGAATGCGACTACTGGTCGGGGCAGATGATGCTGGAGTTCTTCAACGAGCTGCAGTCCGGCAAGGGCCCGGTGTTCCTCAAGCTCAACCATCTGCACGAGGACACGATCAGCGAGATCGAGACGACGCTGCACAAGGTCGAGCGCCCGACCCGCGGGCTGTTCCACGAGGGCCGCGGCACCGACTATCGCCAGCAGCCGATCGAGATGCACATCTCCGAAATCGGCTTCTGCTCCGGCCACAGCGCATCGGGCGTGTTCGTCGACGAATTCGCCCGCACCACGATCCCCGGTCTCTACGCCGCCGGCGACATGGCCAGCGTGCCGCACAACTACATGCTTGGGGCCTTCACCAACGGCGCGGTCGCCGGCGAGCACGCCATGGAATTCGCCGACAACACCGACTTCGCCGCCTTCGATGCCGCCGACGTGGCCCGCGAACGCGACCGGGTGATGGCGCCGACCAAGCGCGACGACGGCATTCCGCCCAACCAGGTCGAATACAAGACGCGGCGGCTAGTGAACGACTATCTGCAGCCGCCGAAGGTGACGCGCAAGTTCGAGATCGGCCAGCGCCGGCTCGCCGAGGTTCGCGACGACATGGAAAACCGCATGGTGGCGCGCAATTCGCACGAACTGCTGCGCGCGCTGGAGACCCACTCGATCCTCGACTGCGCCGACATGGCGGCGCACGCCTCGCTGTATCGCACCGAGAGCCGCTGGGGCCTGTATCACCTGCGCACCGACTACCCGGAGAAGAACGACGACGACTGGTTCTGCCACACGCTGCTCAGCAAGAAGGACGGTCGGATGTCGAGCGAGAAGCGCGCGGTCGAGCCCTACATCGTCCCGATCGCCGACGACGAGAAGGATCTCTACGACAAGCAGCGCGTGCGCACATCCGCCTGATTTCTCCTGTTCTCAAGCCTGGAGCTGACAATGCCGCTCGCCAGTTACCAAACCTCGGTTCCCGTCGTCGTCGACGAGGCCAAATGCATTGCCGACAAGGGCTGCACGGTCTGCGTCGACGTCTGCCCGCTCGACGTGTTGCGGATCAGCGATCTCACCGGCAAGGCCTACATGGCCTACGACGAATGCTGGTACTGCATGCCGTGCGAAGCCGACTGTCCGACCGATGCGGTGAAGGTCAACATCCCCTATCTGCTGAGGTGAGTCATGGCCGATCCGTTTGAAGCCTACGACGATCTCGACGACATCGACGATCGCCTGCACGCCGCCGACGCCGGCGAGCGCAGGGTGGCGATCATCGCGCTGGCCAATTCCGGCGATCCCGGCGCGGTGACGCATCTCGACCGTATGACCGCCGATCCCGACCCCGGGGTGCGGCAGCAGGTCGGGCTGGCCCTGGCCGAATTCGACGGCCTCGAGGCCGCCGGCGCCTTGGCCAAACTGGTGGTCGATCCGGAGCAGGCGGTGGCGAGTGCGGCCGCCGACGCCATGGCGGAGCTGAAGGATCCCGACAGCGCCGATGCGATCCTGCCGCTGGTCGGGCATTCCCACGCCTTCGTGCGGATGGCGGCGCTGCGGGCGCTGAAGGAGCTGCGCCGCAAGGACTCGCTGAAGCCCGCGCTCGAAGCGCTGCGGGATATCGACGCGTCGGTGCGGGTGCAGGCGATCGGCGTGATCGGCTTTCTCAAGCTGGAGGAATCGGTCCCGGCGCTGACCTCCGCGACGTCGGATCCGGACCCGCATGTCCGCCGCGCCGCGGTCAGCGCGCTGGCGTTCTCGCATCTGAAGCCGGCCACGGAATCGATCACCCGTGCGCTCGCCGACGGCGACTGGATGGTGCGCGAGATCGCCGCCGAAACGCTCGGCACCAACGTCAACGGTCTGCAGGCCGCCGATGCGCTGATCGGCGCAGTGGCCGACGCGTACTGGCAGGTGCGGCTGAAGGCGGTGCGCAGCCTCGGCAAGCTGAAGGTCGCGCGCGGCGTCGCACAGATCGGCGCCTGCATCGCCCATCCGCAGGCCAATCTGCGCAAGGAGGCCGCCGCCGCGCTCGGCGAGATCGCCGATCCGGCCGGGCTGAATTTTCTGGAGCCGGTGGTCGACGACGGCGATCCGGAAGTCCGCAAGAACGCCCGCTGGGCCCTGCAGCGCATCGAAGCCAACCGCAGCGCCAGCGGCGGCTGACGACGGACTTTCTACAGCGTCATTCCGGGGCGCGCGCAGCGCCAGCTGCGAGCGAGCCCGGAATCTATAGCCCCTGGCGCAACTGATTGACCGCATCGTCTAGAGCGGTTCATCGTTGATTGAAACGAGCCGACCTTTCCGAACGCACTGAGTCCTCATCCTGAGGAGCCCGGCAAAGCCGGGCGTCTCGAAGGATGGGGCAACGCATTCGCTGCGGCCCATGGTTCGAGACGGCGCTACGCGCCTCCTCACCATG
>JACRJB010000076.1 GCA_016215605.1 Rhodopseudomonas palustris | reverse complement strand
CGCTTGTCCTCGAGAATGAGGCCCATCGCGATGCCCGCGGTCGGCCGCTTCAGCGGCACGCCGGCGTCCATCAGCGACAGCGAGGCGCCGCACACCGACGCCATCGAGGACGAGCCGTTCGACTCGGTGATCTCGGAGACGACGCGGATGGTGTAGGGGAACTCGTGATGCGGCGGCAGCACCGGACGGATCGCGCGCCACGCCAGCTTGCCGTGGCCGATCTCGCGGCGCTTGGTACCACCGAGCCGACCGGTCTCACCGACCGAGTAGGGAGGGAAGTTGTAGTGCAGCAGGAACGTCTCTTTGTACGTTCCGGCCAGCGAGTCGACGTACTGCTCGTCTTCGCCGGTGCCGAGCGTGGTGACCACCAGCGCCTGGGTCTCGCCGCGGGTGAACAGCGCCGAACCGTGGGCGCGCGGCAGCACGCCGGCTTCGGCCAGGATGCTGCGGACGGTCTTGCTATCACGGCCGTCGATGCGCTTGCCGGTGTCGAGGATGTTCCAGCGAACGATCTTCGCTTCGAGCTCCTTGAACACGCCGGCGATGCGCAGCTTGTCGTATTTCGGCTCCTGGCCTTCCGGGAAGAAGTGCGCGATCGCCTTTTCCTTGACCTTGCCGACCGCCGCGTAGCGCTCCTGCTTGACCGGGATGGCGTAGGCGGCGCGCAGCTCCTGCTCGACCAGGCCGAGCATTTCCTTCTCGATCGCCGAATCGTCGATGACGACGAGTTCGCGCGGCTCCTTGGCGGCCTTCTCGGCGAGCTCGATGATCGCGTCGATCACCGGCTGGAAGTGACGGTGACCGAACATCACCGCGCCGAGCATGATCTCTTCCGACAGCTCCTTGGCTTCGGATTCGACCATCAGCACCGCGTCCGAGGTGCCGGCGACGACCAGCTCGAGCTGGGTCTCGGGCATCTCGTCGAGCACCGGGTTGAGCACGTATTCGTCGTTGATGAAGCCGACGCGGGCGGCGCCGATCGGGCCCTTGAACGGCGCGCCGGACAGCGTCAGCGCCGCCGAAGCCGCGACCATCGCCAGAATGTCCGGATCGTTTTCCATGTCGTGCGACAGCACGGTCACGATCACCTGGGTCTCGTTGCGCCAGCCGTCGGCGAACAGCGGACGGATCGGGCGGTCGATCAGGCGGGAGACCAGCGTCTCCTTCTCGGTCGGACGGCCTTCGCGCTTGAAGTAACCGCCGGGGATGCGGCCGGCCGCGTAGGTCTTTTCCTGGTAGTCGACGGTCAGCGGCAGGAAGTCGACGCCTTCACGCGGCGACTTGGCGGCCACCACGGTGGCGAGCACGACGGTCTCGCCATAGGTGGCGACGACGGCGCCGTCGGCCTGGCGCGCGACCTTACCGGTCTCGAGCTTGAGGGGACGCCCACCCCAATCGATTTCGACTGAATGGATATTGAACATCGGGTGTTTCTTTCATCGGTTTCCGCGATGACCGAACGCCAGATACCAAAAGACCATGCGCAAGATTGCGGGACGCTGGCGACCCGAAGGTGCGATCAGCGTCCGGCGATCCTGCCATGGTCTTTCGGTGGAAAATGGCGCTCTGTCCTCCCGGGTGCGGAATCGAGACCTCCAAGGTCTCCGACCCGCGGGGCGGGCCTGACGGCCCGTTGACGGCCCAGCCGCCGGATGCGGCTGAGCAAACACACAGGCGAACTCACAGCGCCTGTGTGGACGGTTCGGCCGGAGGCGGCGGATGGAAGCGGCGATCCGCTCCCTCGCCTTGCCCGGCGGACGCGATTTCGATCAGCGACGGATGTTGTGCTTCTCGAGCAGCGCCTTGTAACGCGCCTCGTCCTTCTTCTTGACGTAGTCGAGAAGCGAACGGCGCGTCGACACCAGCTTCAACAGCCCGCGACGCGAGTGATTGTCCTTGGTGTGGGTCTTGAAATGCGCAGTGAGGTTGGCGATGCGTTCCGACAGGATCGCGACCTGAACCTCGGGCGAGCCGGTATCGCCGGCCTTGGTGGCATTGCCTTGGATGACTTCCGCTTTGCGTTCTGCGGTAATCGACATCGTCAGTTACTTTCCTTAAGCGCCGAACTGGCGGTCAGTCCGGTGAGGTTGAACACACGCTTGGGGATGAGTTCGCCATTGCCGAGCTCGGCGAGGGCCAGAAGCCGGCCTGCCACCGTGACATAGACTGTGCCGCTACAATTGGGCGCATCCCGTCCGCGCAACAAAACGGCTTGGCCCCGATGGAGCCTTGCCGCATCAGCCCGTGTGACGGCCAGTGCCGGGATGTCGTCCAGCGCGGTCTCAACGGGCAAAAGCGCGTCGGCGAGGCTTCCCTCGCCCGACGCGGCTCTATCGCACAAAGCCTGCAACTGTTCCAGCGGAATCATGTCCGCCTCGTCGAACGGCCCGACCAGGGTCCGGCGCAGCGCGCAGATATGGCCGTAGCAGCCGAGCAGCCGGCCCATGTCGCGAGCCAGCGCCCGCACATAGGTGCCCTTGCCGCACTCGGCCTCGAACACCGATTTTCCGCTATCGTCATGTTCGACAAGGATTAATTCGTGAATCTCGACCGGGCGCGGAACCAGCGGCACGATTTCGCCGTCGCGCGCCATGTCGTAGGCGCGCTCGCCGGCGATCTTGATCGCCGAATATTGCGGCGGGGTCTGCTCGATCAGGCCGGTGAACTGCGGCAGCAGCGCCCGGATCGCCTCGGGCGTCGGGCGGGCCGCGCTGGTCTGGGTCACCTTGCCCTCGGTGTCGTCGGTGTCGCGCTCCTCGCCCCAGGCCACGGTGAAGCGGTAGCGCTTGCGGCCGTCCATCACGAACGGCACCGTCTTGGTGGCTTCGCCCATCGCGATCGGCAGCCCGCCGGAGGCGAGCGGATCGAGCGTGCCGGCGTGGCCGGCGCGCTTGGCCGAGAACAGCCGCTTCACCACCGCGACCGCGTGGGTCGAGGTCATGCCGATCGGCTTGTCGAGCACCACCCAGCCGTGGACGTCGCGCTTGTCGCGGCGCGGCTGCTTATTGTTGCCGTCCTTGCCGCGGGCATTGTTGCGCGGGTCGTTGTTGTCGCGCGGCTTGCGCGGCGGCGCGGCCGGGGCGTCGGCGGCGCCGGCGTGCGACCCGTCAAACGGGGCGAGCGTGGCGTCGGAGGTGGTCATCGTCATCAGTCCTGGTCCGAATCGGGTTCGAGGTCTTTTTGCACCGCGGGCGTGCGCAGCAGTTTTTCGATCCGCTCGGCCTCGGCGAAACGTTCGTCGATGCGGAAGCGGATGTCGGGGGCGTATTTCAGATTGACGCGGCGCGCGATCTCGCCGCGCAGGAAGCGCTTGTGCTGTTCGAGCGCATCGAGCACCAGCTTCTCGTCCTTGCCGCCGAGCGGCATCACATAGACGGTGGCGAGCTTGAGGTCCGGCGACATCCGGACTTCGGGCACGGTGATCAGATGGGTCTCCAGCACCGGATCGTGCACGCCACCCTGGCTCAGGATCTCGGCGACGGCGTGACGCACCAGCTCGCCGACGCGCAGCTTGCGCGGCGAACCGCCCTGGCCGGTCTTCTTCTCGTTGCGCGGCATGTCTTCACCCGTCATGCCCGGGCTCGACCCGGGCATCCATCGTTCTCAAAAAGTGATTCCGCCAAAGCGGATGGATTGCCGGGTCAAGCCCGGCAATGACGAAACAAGGGAGGCTCAGAACTCGGCTGTAAGACTTGGACTTACAGCGAGCGCTGGATGGTCTCGACGCGATAGCACTCGATCACGTCGCCGGCACGCATGTCGGTGTAGTTCTCGAACGCCATGCCGCATTCCTGGCCGGACTGCACTTCCTTCACTTCGTCCTTGAAGCGCTTCAGGGTCGACAGCTTGCCTTCGTGCACCACGACGTTGTCGCGGATCAGGCGGACATTGGCGCCGCGCTCGACGGTGCCGTCGGTGACGCGGCAACCGGCGACCTTGCCGACCTTGGAGATGTTGAAGATCTCCAGGATCTGGGCGTTGCCCAGCATGGTCTCGCGCAGGGTCGGCGCGAGCAGGCCGCTCATCGCCTTCTTAATGTCGTCCACGAGATCGTAGATGATGTTGTAGTAGCGGATCTCGATGCCGTTGCGCTTGGCCGCGGCCGCCGCTTCCTTGTTGGCGCGGACCGAGAAGCCGAGGATGACGGCGCTGAAGCCTTCGGCCAGGGTGACGTCGCTCTCCGAGATGCCGCCGACGCCGGCGTGCAGGATGCGCGCGGCGACCTCGTCGGTGCCGAGCTTCTCCAGCGAGCCGAGGATCGCTTCCAGCGAGCCCTGCACGTCCGCCTTGACGATCAGCGGGAAGTCCTTGCGGCCGGTGGTCTTGAGCTGGCTCATCATCTGCTCGAGCGAGCCGCGCATGCCGACCACGGACGCCGCCTTCTCGCGCTTCTGATGGGCGCGATAGGAAGTGACTTCGCGGGCGCGGGCCTCGCTCTCGACCACGGCGAGACGATCGCCGGCTTCCGGCGGACCGTTGAAGCCGAGCACCTCGACCGGGACCGAGGGGCCGGCTTCCTGCACGGTGTCGCCCTGATCGGAGATCAGCGCGCGGACGCGGCCCATCTCGGCGCCGGCGACGATGATGTCGCCGACCCGCAGGGTGCCGCGCTGGACCAGCACGGTGGCGACCGGACCGCGGCCGCGATCGAGCTTGGCTTCGATCACGGTGCCCTCGGCCGGGCGCTGGGTGTTGGTCTTGAGGTCGAGCAGTTCGGCCTGCAGCGCGATCATCTCGAGCAGCTTGTCGAGATTGGTCTTGTTCTTGGCCGAGACCTCGACGTCGACGACGTCGCCGCCCAGCGATTCGACCTGGACGTTGTGCTGCAAGAGTTCGGTGCGGACCCGGTCGGGCCGCGCGTCCGGCTTGTCGATCTTGTTGATCGCCACGATGATCGGAACGCCGGCCGCCTTGGCGTGATTGATCGCCTCGATGGTCTGCGGCATCACGCCGTCGGCGGCCGCCACCACCAGGATGACGATGTCGGTGACCTTGGCGCCGCGGGCGCGCATCGCGGTGAACGCGGCGTGGCCGGGGGTGTCGATGAAGGTGATCTTGGTGCCGGTCTCCGGCGAGGTCACCTGATAGGCGCCGATGTGCTGGGTGATGCCGCCGGCTTCGCCGGACACCACGTTGGCGTGGCGCAGCGCGTCGAGCAGCGAGGTCTTGCCGTGGTCGACGTGGCCCATCACGGTCACCACCGGCGAACGCGGCTCGGTGTCGGTGGAATTGTCGACGACGTCGAACAGACCCTCTTCGACGTCCGAGGCGGCGACGCGCTTGACGGTGTGGCCGAGTTCTTCGGCGATCAGCTGCGCGGTGTCGGCGTCGATCACGTCGTTGATCTTGTGCATCGCGCCCTGCTTCATCAGCAGCCGGATGACATCCACCGCCCGCTCCGACATGCGGTTGGCGAGTTCCTGGATCGAGATCGCTTCGGGGACGACGACTTCACGCACCAGTTTTTCTTTCGGCTCGTTCGAGGCGTGGCCCTTGAGGCGCTGGG
>JACRJB010000075.1 GCA_016215605.1 Rhodopseudomonas palustris | reverse complement strand
TAACCCCGGCGAGGCGACGAAACTGACGGCCACGCCGAACGCGGACGGCGAAGTCGCGAAATCCCGGCGCATCGCCATGCGCAGGGAGCAGCGCCAAGCCCCGCCGACCCGAAGGTGCGACGGCCGGCCCGAAAAGGCGGCACTCACACCCCACAGGTCGGCAGGGACGGTGCGGCAGTCTCCCGCAACGGTGGATTACTCAGGGTCGCCCACCGGGGGTCTTCGCGAAATAAGCCGTTAACACCACCGCGCGCGGAACGCCGGATGTTCTCCGGTGTGACCGTGGTTTTGAACTCGTGTGCTTTTTACTTTTGCACACGAGGCCGCGGGTGCATCGGGCACCCGGCGTTCCGCGCGCCCTCTTCTCGGAGAGGGCGGAACGGACCAGCAAACCTCGGGCGCTTCGCGCCGCGAGATCGCGAAGGCGCGGCTGCGCGAGACCCGGCTGATCGAACGACGTGGCTGTTTGACAGGTCGATCGGGCGGGGCGCGCTGACCGGCGCGATCGTGAGGAGGCGCGACGTGTGCGCGGCGACGATCGCAGCTCACCAGCTCCGGCCGCGTAGTTCTACCAGAGGCAAGATCCCGACATCGATGCTCCGAAAGCGTAGCGGTGTCGGTCAGCATTGCGGCGATGAGTTCGTTGCTAAGGCAAACGGATCGTTAGTGCGAGGGTGAGATGTTTAACCACCATCCGGCGCCGTCACCGGTCGGTGAATGAAGGCCGGACCGTCCGGTTCAAAGATGAAGATCGATGAAATCTCCTCGCGGCGCGCGCGAAAACCGGATTTGTCATTGCTTAAGCAGTGATCGAACTCGGCTGGGGTGCTCGTAGCGCTACGAATTGAACGTTGCCCGGGAAAGCGGGACATCGGGCATCACCTGCAGTTGCAGATTCCAGATCCGAGGAGAATGAAGATGTCGGTCGATCGAAGGTCGTTTCTGCGCGGTTTCGTGGCGTGCGCCTGCTGTGCGACGGCGGGCGCCAGCTTCGCCGAAACCGCGGGCCACGGCGGCGCGGCGGGCCACGGCAGCGCGGCTGCGCCGCATTGGGGCTACGAAGGCGCCGGCGCCCCGGACAAGTGGGGCCAGTTGCAGCCCGACTTCAAGGTGTGCCAGCTCGGCGTCGAACAGACTCCGATCGATCTCACCGGCGCGATGAAGGCCGAGATCGGAGGCATCCGCCACGACTACAAGTCGATCCCGCTGCGGATCGTCAACAACGGCCACACCGTCCAGGTCAACGCCGACCCGGGTTCGTCCTGCCTGATCGAGGACGCGCGCTACGAACTGCTGCAATTCCACTTCCACCATCCGAGCGAACATCTGCTGGCGGGCAAGCGGTTCGAGATGGAATGCCATTTCGTGCACAAGGCCGCCAACGGCGCGCTCGCCGTGACCGGCGTGCTGATCCGCCCGGGCGCCGCCAACGCTGCGCTCAAGCCGGTGTTCGACGCGCTGCCGGAGAAGCCGGGATCGGAGATCCGGGCCGCCGGCGCGGTCGATCTCGGCGCCGTGCTGCCGAGCGGCGGCGGTTACTTCCGCTACATGGGATCGCTGACCACGCCGCCCTGTTCCGAAGGGCTGACTTGGACGGTGTACAAGCAGCCGATCGAACTCTCCGTCGCCCAGATCGAGAAGTTCGCGAAGCTGTTTCCGAACAATGCGCGTCCGGTGCAGCGGCAGAACCGCCGCTTCCTGATCGACGCATCCTGACGTTTCTCGATTTCGACGAACTCTGACCCAAGGCCGACCGATGTCCAGCACAGCGAACGTTGCACACTCCAGCCTGTTCGGTTTCTTCTCCAACCGGCGGATCAACACCAAGATCATGATCGGATTTGCGGTGGTCCTGGCGTTGACCGCGATCCTGGCCGTGATGTCCTACACCAGCTTCGGCAAAGTTTACGACGGCTTCGAGAGCTTCAATCAGCGCGTCTCCGTGGTCGGCATGGCGCGCAGCGTCGAGCGCGACTTCATCGATCTGCGCCGCTTCGTTCGGGAGTACGCGCTGACCGGTGAAGATGCGGTGATCCAGCAGGCGAGAGCCCGTCAGACCGTTCTCGCCGCCTCGATCAAGCAGGCGGTCGAGGAGATCAAGAATCCCGAGCGCCACCAGAAGATGGTCGAGCTCAACGAGAATTTCGGGCACTACGTCGCGAATTTCGACCGGCTGATCGAGTTGCGGCAGGCGCAGAACAAGCTGGTCCGCGAGGTGCTCGATCCGCTCGGGTCGAAGTCGCGGAGCGAGATCGAGGAGCTGCAGGCGCTGTCGGTGAGCAAGACCGGCAACTCCAACAACCTGATCCTCGCCGGCGAGGCGCTGAAGCAGCTGCTGCTGGCGCGCCTCAACGTCAACAAGCTGCTCGGCCGGCACGAGCAGTCGGCCGCCGACGGCGCGGAGCGGGCGCTCGCCTCGCTGAAGGCCGTGATGGCCACGTTCGGCGCCGCGATCGTCAACGACGAGGTCCGCCGCGTGTTGGTCGACGTCAACGCCAATGTCGACAAGTACGCCGACGCCTACCACACCGCGGCGAAGGACGCCCACGAGGTGGAAGTGTTGGTCAACGGCGAGATGGCGAAGCGCGCCGACGCGATCGCCGCCGACGCCGAAGCGATCAAGGCGTCCGGCCTCGCCGAGGAGAAGCAGATCGAGCACGAGACCGCGAGCCTGATCGCGTCGGTCGAGCGCCTGATCCTGATCATCGCGGTGGTCAGTCTGGTGCTCGGCGTCGCCTTCGCGCTGCTGATCGGCCGTGCGATCGCCAAGCCGGTGATCGGCCTGTGCGCCGGGATGCGCGAACTGGCGGACGGCAATTTCCAGGTCGTGCTGCCCGGCCTCGGCCGCGGCGACGAAGTCGGCGACATGGCGCAGGCGGTCGAGACCTTCAAGATCAAGGCCGAGCAGAAGGCGCGCGAGGAAGCCGAAGCCAAGGCCGAACAGGACCGCCGCGCGGCGGCGCAGCGCAAGCAGGACATGATCCGGCTCGCGGACGAGTTCGAAGGCGCCGTCGGCGAGATCGTCAACACCGTGTCGTCGGCCTCGACCGAGCTGGAAGCCTCGGCGACGACGCTGACCTCGACGGCGGAACGGACCCAGGCGGTCACCACCGCGGTGGCGGCGGCGTCGGAAGAAGCCTCGACCAACGTCAATTCGGTGGCCTCGGCGACCGAGGAGATGGCGTCGTCGGTCAACGAGATCAGCCGCCAGGTGCAGGAATCGGCGCGGATCGCCACCGAGGCCGTGGCGCAGGCGCACAACACCAACGAGCGCGTCAGCGAACTCTCGATCGCCGCGTCGCGGATCGGCGACGTGGTCGAGCTGATCAACACCATCGCTGGCCAGACCAATCTGCTGGCGCTGAATGCGACCATCGAAGCGGCGCGCGCCGGCGAAGCGGGGCGTGGCTTCGCGGTGGTGGCGCAGGAGGTCAAGGCCCTGGCCGAGCAGACCGCCAAGGCCACCGGCGAGATCAGTCAGCAGATCAACGGCATCCAGTCGGCGACCGACCAGTCGGTGATCGCGATCCGCGAGATCGGCACCACCATCGGCAAGATGTCGGAGATCGCCTCGACCATCGCCTCGGCGGTGGAAGAGCAGGGCGCGGCGACGCAGGAGATCTCCCGCAACATCCAGCAGGCGGCGATGGGCACCCAGGAAGTCTCGTCGAACATCGTCGATGTTCAGCGCGGCGCCACCGAGACCGGTTCGGCCTCGAGCCAGGTGCTGTCGGCGGCGCAGTCGCTGTCGCGCGACAGCAACATGCTGCAGCAGCAGGTCGCCTCGTTCCTGTCCACGGTGCGCGCGGCCTGACCCGCCGCGCTGCCGCAGGACAGCCGTCGATCAGGGCGATGGGCGAAGGTTACTTCGCCCCGACCGCCGTTTTCCGCCAGGCCAGGTGCACCGCGCAGTTGCAGCCGGCGGGATGCGAGGCGAGGGCGGCGTCGTCACCAGTCGCACGGAAGCCGCCCTCGGCGGGCGGATCGACCGGCAGCAGGTCGCCCGACGGCGCCAGCGGCGGCATCGTCTCCTGCGGCGCGCCGGCGGACGGCGCGGCCGGGATGTAGTTCAGCACCGGGGCGAGCCAGCGCTCGGCCTCGGCCACGCTCCAGCCCTTGCGCCGGGCGTAGTCCTCGACCTGGTCGCGCTCGATCTTGCCGACGCCGAAATACGCACTCTGCGGCGCGGCGAAGTACAGCCCCGACACCGACGAGCCCGGCCACATCGCGTAGGATTCGGTCAGCGTCACCCCGGCATTGACCTCGGCATCGAGCAGCTTGAACAGCGTCGCCTTCTCGGTGTGGTCGGGCTGCGCCGGATAGCCCGGCGCCGGGCGGATGCCCTGATATTTCTCGAGAATGAGGTCGTCGGTCGACAGCGTCTCGTCCGGCGCATAGCCCCAGAACTCGCGGCGGACACGGGCGTGCATCCGCTCGGCGAACGCCTCGGCCAGCCGGTCGGCCAGCGCCTTGCAGAGGATCGACGAGTAGTCGTCGTTGTCGGCCTTGAACTTGTCGGCGATCACGTCCTCGCCGATCCCGGCGGTGACGACGAAGGCGCCGATATAGTCCGGCACGCCGCGCGGCGCGATGAAGTCCGACAGCGCCGCATTGGCGCGGTCCTCGCGCTTCACCAGTTGCTGACGCAGCGTGTGCAGCGCGCCGATCGAGGCGTCGCGATCGTCGTCGGCATAGACGATGATGTCGTCGCCGACCGCATTGGCCGGCCAGAACCCGATCGCCGCCTTGGCGGTGAACCAGTTCTCGGCGACGATGCGCTCCAGCATCTTGCGGGCGTCGGCATACAGCGACCGCGCGGCCTCGCCGACCACCTTGTCGTCGAGGATGGCGGGGAAGCGCCCGGTGAGCTCCCAGCTCTGGAAGAACGGCGTCCAGTCGATGTACTCGACCAGCTCGGCCAGCGGGTAGTTGCTGAAGCTGCGCACGCCGAGGAACGACGGCTTGACCGGCTTTGCCGCAGCCCAGTCGATCCTGGTGGCGTTGGTGCGGGCATCCTTCAGCGACAGCCGCTTCTTGTCGGCCTGCGCGCGGTGATGCGCGGCGGTGATCTTGGCGTAGTCGGCGCGGATCTCGGCGGCGTAAGACGGGCCGCGCTCGCGCGACAGCAGCGAGGAGGCGACGCCGACCGCACGGCTGGCGTCGTTGACGTGCACCACGCTGCCGGCCGGGTAGGCCGGGTCGATCTTCACCGCGGTGTGCACCCGGCTGGTGGTGGCGCCGCCGATCAGCAGCGGCATGTCGAGGCCGTTGCGCTGCATCTCGCCGGCGAGGAAGCTCATCTCGTCGAGCGACGGCGTGATCAGGCCGGACAGGCCGATGATGTCGGCCTTCTCCGCCTTCGCGGTCTCGATGATCTTGGCGGCCGGCACCATCACCCCGAGGTCGATCACCTCGAAATTATTGCACTGGAGCACGATGCCGACGATGTTCTTGCCGATGTCGTGGACGTCGCCCTTGACGGTGGCGAGCACGATCTTGCCTGCGGTGGCGCGTTCGCCGAGGTTGGTGCCGGCGGCGAGATTGCGCGCCTTCTCCTCTTCCATGAACGGCATCAGATAGGCGACCGCCTGCTTCATCACGCGGGCCGACTTCACCACCTGCGGCAAAAACATCTTGCCGTCGCCGAACAGGTCGCCGACTACGTTCATGCCGGCCATCAGCGGGCCTTCGATGACGTGCAGCGGCCGCTCGGCCTTGGCGCGCGCCTCCTCGGTGTCGGTCTCGATGTATTCGGTGATGCCGTGCACCAGCGCGTGGCTGAGCCGCTGCTCGACTGGCCAGCTCCGCCAGGCGAGGTCCTGCTCCTTCACCGCCTTGCCCTGGCCGCGATACTTCTCGGCCAGCGCCAGCAGCCGCTCCGAGGCGCCGGGATCGCGGTTGAGGATGACGTCTTCGCAGACTTGCCGCAGCTCGGGGTCGATGTCGTCATAGACGATCATCTGCCCGGCGTTGACGATGCCCATGTCCATGCCGGCCTTGATGGCGTGATACAGGAACACCGAGTGCATCGCCTCGCGCACCGGCTCGTTGCCGCGGAACGAGAACGACAGATTGGAGACGCCGCCGGAGATGTGCGCGTGCGGCAAATTCTGGCGGATCCAGCGCGTCGCCTCGATGAAGTCGACGCCGTAGTTGTTGTGTTCTTCCAGACCCGTTGCGATCGCGAAGATGTTCGGGTCGAAGATGATGTCTTCCGGCGGAAAGCCGATCCGCTCCACCAGGATGTCGTAGGCGCGCTTGCAGATCTCGGTCTTGCGCGCGTAGGTGTCGGCTTGGCCCTGTTCGTCGAACGCCATGACGACGACCGCGGCGCCGTGCCGGCGCGCGATATTGGCCTCGTGCAGGAATTTCTCCTCGCCTTCCTTCAGCGAGATCGAATTCACCACCGGCTTGCCCTGAACGCATTTCAGCCCGGCCTCGATCACGGCGAATTTCGAGCTGTCGACCATCACCGGCACCTTGGCGATGTCCGGCTCGGCGGCGACGAGGTTGAGGAAGGTCACCATTGCGGCTTCGGAGTCCAGAAGCCCTTCGTCCATGTTGACGTCGATGATCTGCGCGCCGTTCTCGACCTGGTCGCGCGCCACCTGCAGCGCGGCGGCGTAGTCGCCGGCGGTGATCAGCTTGCGGAATTTCGCCGAGCCGGTGACGTTGGTGCGCTCGCCGACATTGACGAACGGAATGTCCTTGGTCAGCTCGAACGGCTCCAGCCCCGACAGCCGCAGCCGCGGCTCGATGGTCGGGATCACGCGCGGCTTGTGCGGCGCCACCGCCTGCGCGATCGCGGCGATATGCGCCGGCGACGTCCCCCAGCACCCGCCGACGATGTTCACGAGGCCGGCATCCGCCAAATCCCCGACCAACCACCCCATCTAATCCGGGCTCTCCTCGTAATG
>JACRJB010000073.1 GCA_016215605.1 Rhodopseudomonas palustris | reverse complement strand
TCCCGTTGTGGACCCCCACCCCCGACCCCTCCCCGCAAGGGGGAGGGGAGCGGAAGCGCCGCGTTGGCGAGTGAAGCGGATCTGCTTGATGAGTTGCGGTTACAGTAGGTCGAGGCGTTCGACGAAGGTGTATTTCTGGTTGTGACGGCGACGGAGAGCGTCGACGCGCTGGGCAAAGGCATCGGTTGCGCCCTTCTGCTCGGCGATCGCTTTCAGATCGCCGAGCAGGACCAGCGCTCCGTCATAGCCCCTGACGTTGCGCTTCTGGATCTCGGCTTCGATCTCCGCCCACACCTGCTCGCCGCGCTGCTCGATCTCGGCCAGCCTGTTGCGGCGCGCGCGCTCGGCCTCCTGCTCCCGCCGCTGCTGCTCGGCCAGCGCGTTTGCGGCCTCGGCTTGCTCGCGCGCCTGCCGAAATTCGTCCGCGCGAGCGCAGAGGTCGCGCACCGTCCGCACGGCCTGTGGCGCTGCTGTAGGAAGGCGCGCGCGGACAAGCTTGCGCAGTTCGCTGGCCACAATGGCATCGCCCTCGAATATCCGGCGGAGAAACCCGGTCTTCTCCGCGTCGGTCATCGCGGCGATCACTGGCGCGGCGTCGGCGTCTGACGTGCCGACGCCCGGTCGCGCACCGTGCTCGGTCGCGGCGGCGATAAGGTCGCGGTCGATGTAGAAGAAATCGGCGAAGGCCTCGAGGGCCGCCGTCAGCGGCCCGAGACCCGGCAGCGGCTCCGTTTCGTCTGGTTCAACCATGTCTGCCTCGACGGCCATCAGCCAGACCAGATAGAGCACGCGCAGATCGCCCTCGAGCAGAGCGGCACGTAGCGGCGCTAGTTCCGACAGCCAGCCGGTGCCGTCGTCCCATTCATCGTCGAGATCGTCGGCATCGAGGGCGATGCTCAGGATCAAATTGTCGCCTTTGGTCCATACTCGTGCGGTGTCGTCGGCGCAGAGAAAGGCGTCAACCTGATCCTGGTCGACCAGCCGCCGCGGGAGACGAATCATCAGGCAGCGCGTGCCCCAACTGGCGAGATAGAGGTGAAGGTCGAACCACTGCTCCATCAGCTCGACCGGATCGCCTTTGAAGTCGCCCCACTGATAGCTGTTGGTGAAGCTCGTATTGGTGATCCGCGCCCGGGTCGACAGCGCGCGCAGCGCCTTGACGTCGTTCGCATTCAGCGGGCGGTCGATTGCCCGGAATTCGTAGTACTGATTTCCACCCATCGCTTGCCGTCTGGTTGTCCCGCCTTCAGTCCGGATGCAGCAGCCCGTCCATTTCCATTAGTCGCATCGCTTCGTCCAGGGTCACGCCGGCGTGTACTTTCCACCATCTGCCGGTCGCCCGCATCCAGTAGATGTCGAAGCTGTCGGGCCCGATACAGTCGAGCCGGGCGAATGGCGCGTTGAACTCCTGGCCGCGATTGTCCTCGAAACCCGAGCGGTAGCGTTGGAAGAAGCGATATCGCCCGCCGGACCATGCGCCGCCGATATCGACCGGATAGTTGAATTGCGTCGGCGTGATCTTCGGCTGGAAGCGCGGCTTCAGATAATCCGCAATGAGGCGCTCGCAGGCTTCAATGATGATTTGCTTCTCTGTCTCGCTCACCGCCCGCCTTGGCCGGCGCGTTTGATCCCGGGGTCTGGTTCTGGCCATGGTTCGATCCACCGATCGCGGCGAAAACCGCGCGCAGAGACGATGCCCAGAGCATAGCGCAGAACTTCTATTGTCATCGTGGTTCGCTGTCGGTTTCGAGATTTTCCCCGGGGTTTTGTGCGAGCACTTGACCGGGCGGGGAGGGGGGCTGACGCGCCGCGTTTTCGATCAGGTGGATCACATCGCGCGGCTCGCCCCGAGCGCGGGCGCGCTCCCTCTCCCGCTTGCGGGAGAGGGGCGGGGTGAGGGTGCTCCCAAGGATGGGCTCCCGTTGTGGACCCCCACCCCCGACCCCTCCCCGCAAGGGGGAGGGGAGCCATCACCGCGACGCCTGAGTTCGGGGTGGTCTGGATTTTAGAGTCACTCCTTCGACGTCATCAACCTACGCCCCTGTCAATTCCGGCAGCACGAATGGGCTTCCGGCTGGGTCGGTGCGGATGCTGAGGTCTACGTCGAAGACGCGGGCGATCAGGTCGGGCTGCATCACGGCGGCGGGCGGGCCGTCGGCGGTGAGGCGGCCGGCGTGGAGCATCAGGATGCGATTGGCGAAGCGCACCGCGAGATTGAGATCGTGCAGGATCGCGATCACCGTGGTGCCGCCCCGAGCGCAGCGCCGCGCCGTCTGGGCGAGGTCGAGCTGGTGGCGGATGTCGAGGCTCGAGGTCGGCTCGTCGAGCAGCAGGATGCCGGGTCCGCGCGCGGCCTCGCTGGTCCAGAGCTGGACCAGCACGCGAGCGAAATGCGCGCGCTGCTGTTCGCCGCCGGACAGCGTGGTGATGTCGCGGGCGCGGAAGTCGGCGAGACCGACCTCCTGCAGCGCGGCGTCGATCCGCGCGCCGGCATTGCGATGGCCGACATCGCCGGTGCCCATCCGGACGATCTCCTCGACCGTGAACGGGAAGCTGACATTGATGTGCTGCGCCAGCACCGCGCGCCGTTCGGCGAGGTCGCGCGGCGCGTAGGACGACAGCTCGCGGTCGCCGAGCCGGACCGAGCCCGCGGTCGGCCGCAGGTCGCCCGACAGCAGCCGCAGCAGCGTCGATTTGCCGGCACCGTTCGGCCCGACGATGGCGATCAGTTCGCCCTGCGCGATGTCGCAATCGACGCGGTCGACCAGCGTCGCGCCGCCGGTCGCGAAGCTCACCGCCATCGCCTGCAGCCGCGCGCTCATAGCCCAACCAGCTTGCGCTGCCGCAGCAGGATCGCCAGGAAGAACGGTGCGCCGATCGCGGCAGTGAGAATGCCGATCGGCATTTCGGCCGGCGCCACGATGGTGCGCGCCACGGTGTCGGCGGCGACCAGCATCACCGCGCCGAGGCAGGCGGAGGCGGGCAGCAGCAGCCGGTGCGACGGGCCGATCAGCAGCCGCAGCAGATGCGGCACGACGATGCCGACGAATCCGATCACGCCGCAGACCGAGACGGCGACGCCGGTCATCGACGACACCAGCACGATCGACAATAGCTTCAGCCGCTCGACGTCGACGCCGGTGTGAAACGCCTCGGACTCGCCGAGCACCAGCAGATCGAGATGGCGCGCGACCCTGGCGAACACCAGCAGCGCGACCAGCAGCACCAGCGCGGTCGACGACGCCTTGGCCCAGTTGGCGCCGCTGAGCGAGCCCATCATCCAGAAGGTGATGTCGCGCAGCTGACGGTCGTCGGCGAGGTAGACCAGAACGCCGATGCCCGCATTGGCGATCGCGGCGAGCGCGAGGCCGGCGAGCAGGAACAGCGCGATCGAGGTGCGGCCGGCGCGGCTGGCGATCCGGTACAACATGATGGTGGTGACCAGCGAGCCGGCGAACGCGGCGATCGGCAGCAGATGATCCTGCAGGAAGCGCAGATTGTTTCCGAGCGTGTGGTCGAGCAGCACGATCGACGCCGCGGCCGCGAAGGCGCCGCCGCTGGCGACGCCGACAAGCGCCGGATCGGCGAGCGGATTGCGGAACAGGCCCTGCATCAGCGCGCCCGACGCCGCCAGCAGGCTGCCGACGATCGCGGCGGTGAGGATGCGCGGCAGCCGGATCGACCACAGCACCAGTTGATCGCGCGCCGCCGACGGCCCGGCGTCGGCGGCCGGCAGCAGTCCCAGCGCCGCGGGCAGCCGCGACAGCGGAATGCCGGCGGCGCCGACGGTCAGCGCCAGCGCCAGGCAGATCAGCAGCAGCGTCAACAGCACCGCGATGGTGACGCCGGAGCGCGGCCGCAACGATCGGACCCGCCGCCTGCGCCCGATCTCCATCACCGTCATGGGCGGCACTCCGCCGACGCCGCCTTCGGTTTGAAATCGCCGGCCTGAGCCGCGAGCTGCGGATACAGCGTTGCGGCGACGTCGCGCGCGGCGGCGGGCGTGCGCGGCCCGAAGCCGAGCAGATACAGCCCGTCCATCGCCACGAAGGCGCGATTGCTCGCGGCCGGCGTCAGCGCGAAACCGGGATGGGCGTAGAACGCGTCGGCCTCGAACGTGTCGCGGCTGCGCTTCATCGTCAGCACGGCGTCGGGCTTCGCCGCGACGATCGCCTCGTCGTTGATCGACTTGTAGCCGTCGTAACCGTCGATGGCGTTGACGCCGCCGGACAGTTCGATGATCTCGTGGGCGGCGGTGTTGCGGCCGGCGGCCATCGCCTGGCCGTTGACCAGCGACATCACGAACATCACCCGGACCGGCTTGGTGATCTTCGCCCGGAGCTGGCGGAGCTGATCGAAATCCGCAGCGACAGCGCCGGCGAGACAATTCGCCGACGCGTCGGCGTTCATGGCGTGGCCGATCAGCCGGATCTTCTCCAGCAATCCCTGCTCGGTGTACTTCTCCGGAATCGACACCAGCGGAATTTTCGCCGACTCGATCGCCTGCATGGTCTGTTTCGGGCCGGCGCTGTCCATCGCCAGGATCAGCGTCGGGTTGAGCCCGATCACGCCCTCGGCGGAGAGCTGGCGCAGATAGCCGACATTCGGCTTGTCCTTCACCGCCGCGGGCGGATAGGTGCTGGTCGAATCGATGCCGGCGATGCGCTGCTCCAGTCCGAGCGCCGCCAGCGTTTCGGTGATCGCGCCGCCGATTGCCACCGTCCGCGAGGTGTCGTTGATCGTGACCTCGCGGCCTTGCGCATCGCGTACCGCGATGTCGCCGGCGAGGCACGGGCCCGCCGCAACGACGGTCATCGTGAGCATCGAGAGCATCGCGCGGCGCGCGGGTCTGGTCACAGCCGAAGCAATCATTTTGTCAGGATCAGCTTGTTCTGGGAGGTGAGGCGCAGCCGGTATCTGTCGTCGCCATGGGCGATGACGATCTCGCGGCCCAGCGAAAACAGATCACGGCTCTCGACCTGGTTGCCGATGATGTTGACGGCGCGCGCCGTCGCCGGATCGCCGTCGCCGGTGATGATACTCTTGTTATCAGTCGATGAATTCATGGCAGCCGTGCTGGTCGTCGAACATGTCACTGACGTAGTTATAGGGGCTGCCGCCGGAATGTGTCTTATAATCACTTTAAACCGGGCCGCCTCGGCTTGACGCGCCGCGGCGGCGCCGTCAGGTTGCGTGGACGGCGATCCGCGTCGCGCGGCCGTCGTGATTGCTTTCGGCCAGCCAGCTCCCTGCATCAGCAGCGCCCGCCAGCCCATCACCAATGATCCGATTGGAATTCAGGATGGTCGTGCTGGCCAGTGACCTGCGCGCGCTTGCGCGCGGACGGGCGTCGCTTTCCTTTGTCTGCCGTGTCCAACGAGGCCGGCGATGACGATGGCGCAGGCGAGGCCGAGCGGCGGATCGCCGCACGCGGCGCACGGTCATCCGGCGGCGGCCGCGCCGCTGCGGGTCAGCGATTACTTCGTGCGGGTCGGCTGCGATCCGCTGACCGAGGCGTTCGAGAAGCGGTCGTTCGCGCCGCCCTGGCGCGGCAGCCGACCGGTCGAATCTGCCGACGTCGACGCGGTGGTCGAGCGGATCTTCGCGACGCCGCGGACGGAGACCGCCGTCGCCTATCTGCACGTGCCGTTCTGCCAGACTCACTGCCTGTTCTGCGGCTTCTTTCAGAACGTCTGGCGCCCCGAGGCCGGCCCCGCTTATGTCGACGATGTGCTGGCCGAACTCGCGGTGCGCGCGGCGACGCCGTTGATCGCGTCGGCGCCGATCGACGCGGTGTATATCGGCGGCGGCACGCCGTCGGCGCTCGCGGCCGAGGATCTGGCGCGGCTCGTCGAAGGCCTGCATCGCCATCTGCCGCTGACCGGCGATTGCGAAATCACGCTCGAAGGCCGCGCCTTCGGCTTCGATCTGGCGAAGGCCGCGAAGGTGGCCGACGCCGGCGTGACCCGGCTGTCGATCGGGGTGCAGACGTTTTCGACGGAGGTGCGGCGACGGCTCGGCCGCAAGCTCGCGGGGCATGAAGTCCACGCGTTCCTGTCCGATCTGGTCGCGCTCGGCCGCACCGCGGTGGCGTGCGATCTGATCTATGGACTGCCGGGGCAGACCGAGGCGACCTGGTCGCGCGACATCGAGATCGTCGATGCCCTCGGCCTCGATGGCGTCACGCTGTACGCGCTCAACATGTTTCCCGGCGGTCCGATGGCGCGCGCGATCGAGAAGGGCAAGCTGTCGCCGCCGGCGGCGCCGGCCATGCAGGCGCGCGCATATGCGGACGCGGTGGAGCGGCTCGCGGGGCTGGGCTGGCTGAAAGTGTCGCAATCGCATCTGGTCCGTTCGGCGCGGGAATTCAATCGCTACAACGCCGCGATCAAGCGCGGCGTCGCCTGTCTGCCGTTCGGCGCCGGCGCCGGCGGCCAGGCCCACGGCTATCGCTGGCGCAATGTGATCGACCTCGCGCAGCGGCGCGAGATGATCGCGCAGCATCGCGCGCCGGTCGAAGGGCTGGCGCTGGTGCCGCCATATCACGCCGCACATGCGATGATCGCGGCGGGCCTCGAAGCCGGGCGGCTCGACCTCGCGGCGGTCGAGACGCTGAGGCCGGGCTTCCGTGTCGCGGTGGCGCCGCTGCTCGCCAACTGGGCGCAAGCCGGACTCGGCGAACTGAGCGGCGACGGTTTTAAACCCAATCACGCCGGCGCGTTCTGGATCAGCAACCTGACCAGCGGCCTGACCGCCGGTCTGCAGACCGCGACACAGGCGGAGCCCAGCGGCTGCTGCCCCGGTGGGTGAGTTCGGATATGATGAGATGGTTCGCGGCTGTGACCGCTTCTCGAATCTGATCGGGCTGGTATGAAAATTCTGGTGTTCGGTGCGACCGGCCGGACCGGTCGGCATCTGGTGTCTCAGGCTGCGGCGCTCGGCTGGAGCGTGCACGCCGCCGGCCGCAACGCGGAGCGGCTTCAGGATCTCGCGGGTGCGGCGGCGATCTCCGTGGTCGATCTCGCCGATGCCGATCATGTCGTCGATGTCGTGAAGCGCGCCGCGCCGGATGCGATCGTCGCGACGGTCGGCGGCGCGCTGCCGGGCGGGCGGCTGGTCGACGAATTTGGCAACAATGCGATCTCCGATGCCGCGGCGAGCGGCGGCGTCCGGCGGCTGGTGCAGATTTCGTCGCTCGGCTGCGGCGACAGCCGGCCGTTCGCCTCGGAGCGGATCGTCGCGGCGATCGGTCCGGTGCTCGAAGCCAAGACCCGCGCCGAAGATCATCTGCGGTCGCTCGACCTCGACTGGACGATCATTCGCCCCGGCGGGCTGACCGAGGGCGAAGCGACCGGCAGCGGCGCGTTGTATGCCGATCCGCGCGTGCATGGCCGGATCGCGCGCGCCGATCTCGCCGAGCTGGTGCTCCGCGTCGTCGCGTCGCCCGCGACCACGCGGCTGATCCTGTCCGCCGTCGACCGCACAACACTGCCGGCCGAGCCGGCGGATATCCGCGAGTTCGCGGACTAAACGCTTGAAGCAATCGTCGCTTCTCGAGACCGAGCACCGACGTTCCCCTCGTCATGGCCGGGCTCGTCCCGGCCATCCACGCCTTGAAACGCGCGAGGCCGGAAGACGTGGATGCCCGGGACGAGCCCGGGCATGACGGGGTAAGGGCTGTGGGAATGTCTTGAAGACATCTTGCATGCCGGCGCGTTCGGTCGGTCGGTGCGCGCCGCAGCCCTAGGGCACGCGTAGTAATCGGCTGTCGCGCTAGTTTATAATCACTTTAATCCACAACCCTGCGGCGTTGACCGCCCGGTTCCGCTCCGTTACCAAAATGCAATCCATTGGCGTTGGCCGATGGATCTTCTGCCAGCCAGCTGCCCCTCGGGCGAGCCCGCCAGCCGCAATCAATCAACTCGATCGGGGCTGTCATGGTGGGGCTGAACTCGCGCGTTCGTGCGCTTTTGCTATCTGGATCCGTCGTCGCATTGGCGATCGCGCCGGCCGCGGCGCAAACCGCGTCGCCGTCGCCGTCATCGACCAAGCAGAAGCAGCTCAAGCGCCAGCAGGCGGCGAAGCCCGCGCAAGCCCCGGTGCAGACTCCGGCGCGCGATCCGCGCAATGCCTATGCGCAGGCCGGCGTCTCGACCCAGTCGCTCGACGCCATCACGGTGGTGGCGACCAAGACCGAGGAGCGCGCGATCGATGCGCTGGCGCCGGCCAGCGCCATCACCGCCGGCCAGATCCAGCAATTGCAGCCGAACCGGCTGCAGGACATCTTCGTGGCGACGCCCGGCGTGTCGTTCCAGGACCGCGGCGACGATCCCTCCACCGCCATCAACATCCGCGGCCTGCAGGATTTCGGCCGCGTCGGCGTCGTGGTCGACGGCGCGCGGCAGAACTATCAGCGTTCCGGCCACAACGCGCAGGGCTCGTTCTTCCTCGATCCGGAACTGATCGGCGGCGTCGACGTGGTGCGCGGGCCGAGCGCCAACATCTACGGCTCCGGCGCGATCGGCGGCGTGGTGTCGTTCCGCACCAAGGACATCGAGGACGTGCTGCGCGCCGGCGAGCGCTGGGGCGTCGACATGACCGGCTCCTACGGCAGCAACAATGCGCGTGGCCTCGGCTCGATCTTCGGCGGCGTCCGCGTCGATCCGACCGTCGACGTGTTCGGCGGCGCGCTGTATCGCAGCCAGGGCAACTACAAGGACGGCGCCGGCACCGAGATCGGCAACACCGGCAATGATCTCGCCGGCGGCCTGCTCAAGGTCACGGTGCGGCCGGCCGAAGGCCACGAGGTCAAGATCGGCGGCGTTTTCCAGGACTACAATTACGACATCGGCCAGTTCAATCGCGGCCCGGTGCTGACCGCCGCGCAGCGCGCGCTGTATCAGGGCTCGTCGGTGTATTCGTCGAACGTGCAGAACTCGACCGGAACGCTGAGCTGGAAATACTCGCGTCCGGACGACATGCTGTTCGACTGGAACATCAGCCTGTACGGCAATCGCACCGACAACGACCAGACCAAGACCTATCACAACTCGACCAGCGGCTCGGCCTATTGCGGCGCCGGCAATGCCGGCAACAACATCTCCGGCTGCGTCGGCGACAAGCGCGGCTACCGGCTTGACACGATCGGCATCGACGCCAACAACACCACGCGGTTCGATGTCGGCGACTGGCGCACGGCGGTGACCTACGGCGTCGACGCCTTCAACGACAAGGTCACGACATCGGATTCGCGTGGCAACTCCAACATCACCACGCCGAGCGGCGAGCGCACCGTGTCGGGCGGCTTCGTCCAGCTCAAGAACAATTATGCGAGCTGGCTCGAGGTGATCGGTGCGGCGCGCTACGACCATTACGAGCTCAATTCGGCGACCACCACGTCGAACGGCAGCCGGCTGTCGCCGAAGATCACGTTCGGCGTGACGCCACTGGCGGGCTTCACGCCCTATGTCAGCTATGCCGAGGGCTATCGCGCGCCGTCGATCACCGAAACCCTGATCTCGGGCGCGCACGCCACCGGCGGCGGGCCGGCGTTGTTCGCCTGTCCGGGCGGCACCACCGGTCTGTTCTGTCTGATCCCGAACGCCGCGCTGCGGCCCGAGGTCGGCAAGAACAAGGAAGTCGGCATCAACCTGAAATACAACGACGTCTTCACCTCGGGCGACAGCTTCCGCGGCAAGATCAACGCCTTCCGCAACGACGTCGACAACTACATCGAACTGATCGGGTCGTCCCCGCAGGTGTCGAATCTCGGGCCGGCATTCGGCCTGTACAGCAAGTATTATCAGTATCAGAACATCCCGCACGTCCGGATCGACGGCGTGGAGATCGAGACCTCCTACGACGCCGGGCTGTGGTTCGTCGGCGTTAGCGCCTCGGCGCTGCGTGGCACCAATCCCGACACCGGCCTCGGCCTCGCTTCGGTGCCGTCGCGCAAGGTCGTGACTTCCGGCGGCGTCCGCCTGCTCGACCGGCAATTGACGATCGCCGCGCAATGGGCGTCCTATGCGGCCAACACCAATCTGCCGTCGGGCTATCTGCCGGCGACGTCCTACGATCTGGTCAATCTCAACGTCGCCTATCGGCCCACGGCCGACGTGACCTTGAGCTTCTCGATCGATAATCTGTTGAACCAGTACTATCGCCCGTATGCGATCCCCGGGTCCTCGACCGACGGAACCACGCAGAACGACGTGCTGTTCAGCAGCCCGGGACCCGGCATCGTCTACAAGGGCGGGATCAAGGTGCACTTCGGAGGTGCTTAGAAATTCGCTGCAGCCCGCGCGTCGGGCCCGGCGCAGCGGGTGTGCGGTCTATGCGAACAACGGAGACGACATGTTCATTGCCATGAATCGATTTCAGGTGAAGCGCGGCCAGGAACAGGCCTTCGAGACGATCTGGAGCACGCGTGAATCCTATCTCGGCGAGATGCCCGGGTTCATCGAGTTTCATCTGCTCAAGGGGCCGGTGAGCGACGATCACACGCTGTATTCGACCCACACGACCTGGGCCGACAAGGCCGCGTTCGAAGCCTGGACCACGTCGGAGCAGTTCCGCCGCTCGCATGCGCGGGCCGGCAATGCCACCGGGGAGAGCCTGTATCTCGGCCATCCGCGGTTCGAGGGTTTCGAGGTGCTGCGTACCGAACGCAAGACCGCCGCGGCCGCCTGAGCCACAGGGGAGATGCAGCGATGGTGACCTCTGTCGTGAAGTCGGAGCCCGCCGATCTTCGGGCCTTGATGGCCGACAATCCGGCCGCGGTGATCGAGGATGTCGCGCGGCAATGGCGCGTGACCCCGCGCGACGTGATCGAGGCGCTGCCCGACGGCATGGCCCGGCTCGGGCCCGGCGACGCCTTCGTGCCGGCGATGACGGACATCGCCAGCTGGGGCGAGGTGACGCTGATCGTCCACACCGAGGACGCGATCTTCGAATTCACCGGCGAAGTGCCGGCCGGCGAGATCGGCCGCGGCTACTTCAACCTGATGCAGCCGAAGGGGCTGCACGGCCATCTGAAGCACGACAATTGCGGCGGCGTCGCCTTCGTCGAGCGGCCGTTCATGGGCAAGTCGAGCGCCTTCGTGGCGTTCCTCAATCAGAGCGGCGGCATCATGTTCAAGGTGTTCGTCGGCCGCGATTCCAATCGCGAATTGCGCACCGACCAGATGGTGCGGTTCAGGTCGCTGGCCGGCCGCTTCGCCGGGGAGCGCGTTGGCTAGGCCGCGCCATCGCGGCGGGATTCGTCGCGCGCTCATCGCGACGGCGCTCGCCGCGGCGTGGCTGCTGCCGGCCGAGGCCGCGCTGGCCGCCGGCGCCGACATGGCGGCGCTGCCGCGCGACCTGTCGCCCTGGGGCATGTTCAGCAACGCCGACGTCGTGGTCAAAACCGTGATGATCGGTCTGGCGCTGGCATCGCTGGCGGCCTGGACGGTGTGGCTGGCGAAGTCGATCGAGCTGAACCGCGCTCTGGCGCAGGCCCGGCGCGGGCTCGGCCTGCTCGAGGCCGGCACCACGCTGGCGCAGGTCGAAGCCGAATGCGGCGATGATAGCGACGCGGTCTCGCAGATGATCCGCTCGGTGGCGCGCGAGGCGAGCCTGTCCGGCGGCGTTGCGGACGACGGCTTCGCCGATCGCGTCAGCCTGCGATTGGAGCGGGTCGAGGCCGCCGCGGCGCGGCGGATCGCGATCGGCACCGGGCTGCTCGCGAGCATCGGCGCGGTGGCGCCGTTCGTCGGGCTGTTCGGCACGGTGTGGGGCATCATGAACGCCTTCATCGGCATTTCGAAAGCCAACACCACCAACCTCGCGGTCGTCGCCCCCGGCATCGCCGAGGCGCTGCTGGCGACCGCGCTCGGCCTGGTCGCCGCGATTCCGGCGGTGGTGATCTACAATCATCTGTCGCGCCGGATCACGTCCTATCGGGCGCTGCTCGGCGACGCCTCCGCGCAACTGCTGCTGCTGATCAGCCGCGAGGCGGCCCGCCCGGCGGTGCGGCCGGCGCGCGCCGTGAGGTAGGTCATGGCGGTGAAGCTCGGCGCAACGCGTGCAGGCGACGACGATCTGGCCATCGCGCACGAGATCAACGTCACGCCGTTCATCGACGTGATGCTGGTGCTGCTGATCATCTTCATGGTCGCGGCGCCGCTCGCCACCGTCGATCTCGGCGTCGACCTGCCGGCCTCGACCGCCGAACCGCCGCCGCGCCCGGACAAGCCCGTTTTCGTCTCGCTGAAATCCGATCTGTCGCTGGCGCTCGGCGAGGACGCGGTGGCGCGTGAGGCGATCGGCGCCGCGCTCGACGCCGCCACCCACGGCAACAAGGACGAGCGGATCTTCCTGCGCGCCGACAAGACGGTCAGCTATGGCGAGCTGATGGCCGCAATGAATCTGCTGCGCGACGCCGGCTATCTCAAGGTCGCGCTGGTCGGGCTCGACGGTCGGGGAGGGCAGCCGTGAATGCCTGCGCGCTCCACGCCTTCTCGGAACGGACCGGCGCAACGCGCTGGCTGATCTCGGCGGCGGTGATCGTCGTGGTCCATGCCGCGGCGGTCGCGGCGGCGCTGGCCTACGCCACGCAGACGCCGCCGGCGGGGGACGCCATCGCGGCGATCATGGTCGACATGGCGCCGGCGACGGCGGCGCCGCAAGCGAGCCCGCTCGATCTCGCGCCCGGCCCGACCATGCAGGAGGCGCAGCCGCCGCAGGCCGAGCCGGAGCCGGAGCCCGTTCACACCGCGGCGATGCCGCCGATCGAGTCGACGCGTCCGCAGCCGGCGCCGGAGGTGCCGCTGCCGCCCGAGCAGGACTCCGCCGCGCCGCATGAGAAGCCCGAGCCACCGGTGCCGTCTCCGGCGGTGAGCGCCGAGCCGGCGAAGCGCGAGCCTGCGAAGCAGGCGCCGACGCGGCCGAAGCCGGTCAAGCCGCAGCGGATTGCGAAGCTGCATCCGTCCGACCAGCCGCCCGCGCCGCGCAGCAGCGCTGCGCCGCGGGTCGAGCGCTGGTCGGAGAATGCGATGGCCGCAGCCGCCGGCGCGAGCGCCGCGGCGGCGATGCCGAGTTATCGTCAGCGCCTCGCCGCGCATCTGCAGCGGTTCAAGCGCTATCCTGCCGAGGCGCGGGCCGCAGGCCAGCAGGGCACCGCGACCCTGGTGTTCACCGTCGGTCGCGGCGGCCAGGTGCTCGGCGCCAATCTCGCGCGCTCGTCTGGCAGTGCGGCGCTCGACGCCGAGACGCTGGCGATGGTCCGCCGCGCCGCGCCGCTGCCGCCGTTCCCGCCGGAACTGACGCAGGCGTCGCTGCGCATCTCGGTGCCGGTGAGCTTCTCGGTTCGCTAGACGCGCGGCGGATGTGGTCGATCAGGCCGGCTGCAACCCGAGCGACTGCGCGCTTTCGAGCCAGACCGGCAGTTCGCGCTGATAAAGCTCGTTGCTCTCCTTGGCGCCGAGTGCCGGCTCCAGCATGAACAGAGCCAGCGTGCCCTTCACTTTCGGATCGTCGTTGGCGGCGACGCAGAGCTTGCCGAGCCGCTCGACGATCGGCTGCGGCGTCGCCTTCGGCACCGCGAAGCCGGTGAAGCCGCTGACGGTGAAGAACTTCGCGGTGGCGCCCTGTTCGGGCAGCGTCTTGATCTGCGGCAGCGCGTCGACCTTCTTCGAATGCACCGCGAACACGGTGCCGCGATCGCTCTCCAGCACCGGCTTGGCGGCGGTGTAGCTGCCCATCGCGACATCGAGCGACCCTTCCAGCAGGCCGGTCCACATCGGCGCCTCGCCGCGGTAGTGGATCGGCTCGATGGTCAGCCCGTATTGCCGGTTGAGCTCGTTGATGGTCATGTGCGGCGCCGAGCCGGCGCTGTAGGTGCCGAAATTCACCTTGCCGTTGTTCTTGCGGGCGTAGGCGACGAAATCGTCCAGCGTCTTGATGCCGTGCTTCGGATTCGCCACCAGCAGCAGCCCGCCGCCGGGGATGACGCTGACCAGCGACAGGTCCTTGTCCATGTCGTAGCCGGGGTTCTTCATCATCACGCGATTCATCACGTAGGTGGTCGAGATCGAGCACAGCAGCGTGTGGCCGTCGGGCTCGGCGCGCGCGACTTCGGCGGTGCCGATCGAGCCCGACGCGCCGGCCTTGTTCTCGATCACCACGGTCTTGTCGACCTGCCGGGAGATGAAGTCGCCGAATGCGCGGGCCAGCAGATCGGTCTGGCCGCCGGCCGGATAGCTGCAGATCAGCCGGATCGGCCGCGTCGGCCAGGTTCCCTGCGCGGCGGCGCCACGTGCGACGAACGGCATCGCCAGAGCCGCGGTGCCGGCCGCGATGAAGTGACGGCGATGGATGGTCGCTGACATGATGTCCTCCCTGATTTTTCTGTCAGGCTATCGGGTTGTTCCGATCCCAGCCACGTGCACGAGGCGGGACAGATTGGCGCAGCCGCACGGCGGCGGCGCACTGCAGCAACGCGGAAGACGAAACGCGTGTGACCATTTGCCACCATGCTGCGGCGCATCCCCGCGCGCGTTCGGGCGTTGGCCGTCGAGCACATCTCACGTTTCGGAGCCTGCGTTGCTAGTCGTCAAAGTGTGTTGTGCTGTCACGTCGTCATGCCGGGTTCGCCGCGCGGCGTGCGCGCGTACTGATCGCGTTGCAGGCGGTGTGAGTTGCGATCGGTCTGCATCGGAGTGCGCCGATGCTTGATCCGTACTGCGGCGCCGCACCACTACCCGCCGAATGGCTGGGCCGCTGGAATCTCGATCCCGTGCTGATCGCCGCGCTGGTCGGTTTCGGCGCGCTGCATCTCGGCCTGCTGAGGCGCGAGCGCGTCGCCAGTTCGGTCGACATGGACAGCCGCATGTTGTCGGCGGCGACCGCGTGGAGCCTGCTGGCCGTGCTGTTCGTCTCGCCGCTGTGTGCGCTGACCTCGGCGCTGTTCTCTGCGCGGGTCGCGCATCATGCGATCCTTGTGGCCGTCGTCGCGCCGTTGCTGGTGCTGGCATGGCCGCGACGTCCGATGCCGGCGACGATCGGCCGTGCGAGCGGCACCGCCGCGTTCATCGTCCACATGGTGCTGCTGTGGCTGTGGCACGCGCCGGCGCCCTATGCGGCGGCGCTGGGTGATCCACGCATCTTCTGGGTGATGGAGCTGAGCCTGCTCGGCAGCGCGATCTGGCTGTGGAGCGCGGTGCTGTCGCCGGCGGCGCGGCTCGGCGGCGCGCTGGCGCTGCTGCTCGGCTCGGTGGTGCAGATGGGGCTGCTCGGCGCGGTGATCACCTTCGCCCGGACGCCGCTGTACGACGCGCATCTCGGCGTCACCACGCCATGGGGCCTCGGCGCGCTGCAGGATCAGCAACTCGCCGGGCTGATCATGTGGGTGCCGGCGTCGATTCCCTATCTCGCGGCCGCGCTGGCGCTGCTCGCGAGCCGTCTCGCGCCGGCGGTCGCCGATGACTTCGCCCGATGATCGCGTGGCTCAAGGCGATTCACGTCCTGGCGCTGATCGTGTGGTGCGCGGGACTGCTGGTGCTGCCGGGCCTGTTCGCCCAGCGCCGCCGGCTCGACGTCGCCAGGGCCGCCGAGCTGCACCGCTTCACCCGGACGCTGTACATCGCCATCACCTCACCGGCGGCCTTCGTCGCCGTGGTGGCGGGGACGACGCTGTTGTTCATGCGCGAGGTCTTCAACACCTGGATGATGCTGAAGCTGGTTGCGGTCGGCGTGCTGGTGATCATCCATATGCGCGCCGGCTATCTGATCCTGAGCGTCTTCGAACCGGAAGGGAACTACGCGCCATGGCGGCGCTGGGTGATGACTGGCGTGACGCTGGCGGTGATCGGCGTGATCCTGGTGCTGATCCTCGACAAGCCGGCGATCGAGCACGGCGCGTTGCCGTCCTGGCTGCGCGAGCCCGGCGGGCTTCAGTCCTTGGTCGAGACCATCAGGCCGATACCGTGATCGAACACCAGCTTGCCGCCGTGCCAGCCCGCAATGCCGACGAACACCGTGCCGAGCGCCGAGACCATCAGGCCGACCGGCAGCACGTTCTCATGATCGACCAGCCGCAGGCCCCAATTGGCGCCGGCGATCGACACCAGCATGACGCCGGCGATGGCGTGCATCCAGCTCGCCGCGCGCTTGCGGATGCCCTCGACCAGCAGCAGTTCCGCGGTGCCGGCGAGGCTGGCGGCGACGCCGAGCCAGAACGCGAAGCCGCTCGCCCACAGCCCGGCGCGTGCCCAGAACGGATCGCCGCCCCACCAGTAGAAGATGTCGCAGCCGAGCGTCGACATCACCAGCGCGATCGGAAACGACACCATCATCGCATGGATCGGATGGCCGGCCAGCGCCACGATGGAGTTGGTGTCGTAAGCGCGGACTTCTTCGAGAATCGTCTTCGGCATCATGCACCTCGCACGGGCCTAATGCGCCGATGCCGCGCTTGGTTCACCGCGGGCGTCGTCGCGGCGGGCGGTGTGTCGCTCGCCGGCTGCGGCGGGCCGCTGTCGGCGCTCGATCCGGCCGGGCCCGCGGCGTCGGCGATCGCCGAGCTGTGGTGGGTGATGCTGATCGGCGCCACCGCGCTGTTCGTCCTGGTGATGGCGCTGCTGCTGTGGACCTTCGTCCGGCGCGGCGACGGCGGCGCGTCGCCGAAGCTGTGGCTGGTGGGTGGCGGTCTGGTGCTGCCGGCGTTGGTGCTGACGCCGCTGCTCGGCTACGGGCTTTTGACCGGCGAGCGGCTGCTGGCGCATGCCGGCGCGACCGACGTGGTCCGCGTCGATGTCGAGGCGCGGCAGTGGCAATGGACGTTCCGCTATCCGGCGCCGGGCGGGACGCGGATCTCCGTGAACGAACTGCACATCCCGGCCGGGCGGCCGATCGACCTGCATGTCGGCAGCGCTGATGTGATTCACAGTTTCTGGATTCCGCGGCTCGGCGGCAAGATCGACGCGATCCCCGGTCACGTCAATCTGATCCGGCTCTCCGCCGGGCAGGCCGGGACGTATCGCGGCGTCTGCGCCGAATTCTGCGGCACCGGACACACCATGATGGATTTCCGCGTGCAGGCCCACGACGCGGACGACTACGCCGCGAAGCTGCGCGCGCTGCCGCAGGACGGCCGATGATGGACGCGCGCATCGACCAGCCCGCCGCGGCGACCAGCCCGATCCGCCTGCACAAGCAGCTCGATGCGCTGTGGGGCACGCCGGGCGGCTGGGGCCGGCTCGCGGCGGTGAACCACACCATCGTCGGCCGCCGCTTCATCGCCACCGCCTTCGTGTTCTTCGGCATCGGCGGCATCCTCGCGATGCTGATCCGGGCCCAGCTCGCGACGCCGCGCAGCGCCTTCCTCGGCCCCGAGATCTACAACCAGATCTTCACCATGCACGGCACGGTGATGATGTTCCTGTTCGCGATCCCGATGTTCGAGGGATTTGCGATCTATCTGCTGCCGAAAATCCTCGGCGCCCGCGACATGGCGTTCCCGCGGCTCGGCGCTTACGGCTATTGGTGCTATCTGTTCGGCGGCTCGATGCTGCTGATCGCGATGGCGGTCGGGCTGGCGCCGAACGGCGGCTGGTTCATGTACACGCCGCTGTGCTCGAAGGCCTACACGCCCGGCATCAATGCCGACATCTGGCTGATCGGCATCACCTTCGTCGAGATCTCGGCGCTGTCGGCGGCGGTCGAGATCATCGCCACGATCCTGAAGATGCGCGCACCCGGCATGTCGCTCGACAAGATGCCGCTGCTGGCGTGGTATCTGCTGGTCACCGCCTTCATGATGCTGTTCGGCTTTCCGCCGCTGATCCTCGGCTCGATCCTGCTCGAGGTCGAGCGCGCCTTCGATCTGCCGCTGTTCGACCCGACCCGCGGCGGCGACGCGCTGCTGTGGCAGCATCTGTTTTGGCTGTTCGGCCATCCCGAGGTCTACATCATCTTCCTGCCGGCCGCCGGTATGGTCTCGACCATCCTGCCGGTGCTCGCACGGCGCGAGATCATCGGCTACAGCTGGATCGTGATCAGCATCGTGGCGCTGGCGTTTCTCAGCTTCGGGCTGTGGGTGCACCACATGTTTACGGTCGGCATTCCGCATCTGGCCTTGGCGTTCTTTTCCTCGGCGAGCACCGCGGTGGCGGTGCCGACCGCGGTGCAGATCTTCGCCTGGATCGGCACGCTGGCGGCGGGGCGGCCGCAGCTCAAGCTGCCGATGCTGTATCTGCTCGGCTTCTTCTCGGTGTTCGTGGTCGGCGGTCTCACCGGCGTGATGCTTGCGATCGTGCCGTTCAACTGGCAGGTGCACGACACCCATTTCGTCGTCGCGCATCTGCACTACGTGCTGGTCGGCGGCTTCGTGTTTCCGATGCTGGCGGCGGCGTATTACTGGCTGCCACATGTCACCGGGCGGGTGCCGCGGCACAGCCTCGGCGTGCCCGCGTTCTGGCTGATCATCGTCGGCTTCAACGTGACCTTTCTGGTGATGCATCTCACCGGCCTGCTCGGCATGCCGCGGCGGATTCACGGCTACGGCGCCGAGACCGGATGGGAATGGCCGAACCTGGTGTCGTCACTCGGCAGCTTCGTGATGGCGATCGGCTTTGCGCTGTTTACCGTCGACGTCGTGATGCACTGGCTGCACGGCAAGCGCAGCCCGCGCAATCCGTGGTCGGCGGGGACGCTGGAATGGGCCACCGCGGTGCCGCCGCCGAACTACGCGTTCGCCTCGTTGCCCGATGTCGCGACGCGGACGCCGCTGCAGGAAAGGCCGGATCTCGGTAACCATCTCGCCCGCGGCGGTGGCTATCTCGGCTTCGTCCGCCACGACTGGCTGGAGACGCTCGGCGTCGATGTGATGTCGGGGCGGGTCGAGCAGATCGTGCGGCTGCCGAACCGCACGTTGCTGCCCTTATTCACAGCGCTGGTGACCGGCGTGTTCTTCGTGGCGGTGCTGTTCAAGCTCTACATCGTCGCACTGCTGGCCTTGCCGGCGATCGTCGCGATGCTGCTGGCGTGGACGCCGGTCTCCGGCGAACGCTGCGATCGCGGTGCCCTGCCGATCGGCAACGGCGCCGAGGCCGTGCTCCACAGCGAGGCGGCGTCACCGCCATCGCTGTGGGCGATGGGCCTGACGCTGGCGGCGGACGCCACGGCGTTTGCCTCGCTCGCCTTCGGCATCCTGTTTCTGTGGGTGGTGGCGCCGAACTGGCCGCCGCCGGCGATGATCGCCTGGGCGCCGGCGAGCATTGCGCTGGCCGTGATCGGATTGCTGATCGCCTTCGCCGCGAGCCGGGCGGCGACATCGCGGCGCGTGATTGGCAACGGGTCGCGGCGCGAGAGCGCGCTGGCGATCGCGCTGCTCGGGCAGATCGTGGCGCTGGTCGGATTCGCCGGCGTGATCGCGGCGGTGCCGCCGCCGACGCAGCACGCCTATGCGGCGGCGACCAAGCTGATCCTGATTTATGCGGCGCTGCACGCCGCGCTCGGCGTGGTGTTCGCCGGCTTCGGCATCTGGCGCAGCCGCACCGGCTACGTCTCGCAGCGGCGCAGCGTCGATCTGCGGATCGGCGCGCTGTGGAGCGACTTCACCGCGGCGATCGGTCTGGCGACGCTGCTGATCGTCTACGGCCTGCCGCGCGTGATGGGCTGACGGCATGACGTCCGCACCCGCCCGGTCCGCCTCGCTGCTGCTGATCGCCTCCGGCTTCGTGGTCTGGGCGTCGGCCTTCACGCTGCTGTATGGCGCGCTGTCGGTCGGCTGCGCCTATGGATGGCAAGCGACGACGGCGATCGCCGGGATCAGCCTGCTGCGCGGCGTGCTACTGGCGATCTGGAGCGTGCACCTCGCCGTGCTGGTCGGAGTGCTGATCCATTGCGTGCGGCTGCCCGAGCCGGCCGACAACACAACCGCCTCGTTCACCCGCCAGGTCACGATCGGCGCGAACGCCGCGGCGCTGGTGGCGACGGTGTGGACCGGGATGGCGATTCCGGCCGTGTCGGCGTGTTTGTAGGATGGAAAGTCCCTCGCCATTGGCTCTCTGAAACGCTCACAACATGCAACACCTCATGGTGAGGAGGCGCGCAGCGCCGTCTCGAACCATGCGACGCGGGTGAGTCGCCGCATCCTTCGAGACGCCCGGCTTCGCCGGGCTCCTCAGAGCCTGGCCGAAAACTAAGCGAGTGATTTCGGGCAGATTGTGATTCCGTCGGATTTGCAAAGATTCGATGGAGGGCACAATGACTTGGTCCGAAACCACTCGTG
>JACRJB010000001.1 GCA_016215605.1 Rhodopseudomonas palustris | reverse complement strand
TGCTACGGGCGCGGCGATAATCCGCCCCACACGCCGTCATTCCGGGGCGCGCGTAGCGCGAACCCGGAATCTAGAGATGTTTTGCACCTTCCGGCATTTCCACAACGTCGAGATTCCGGGTTCGCTCGCTGCGCGAGCGCCCCGGAATGACTCGGGGAGAGACTTTGCTCATGACTCGGGGAGAGGCTTTGCTACGCGGGCGCGGCGATAATCCGTCCCACACGCCGTCATTCCGGGGCGCGCGCAGCGCGAACCCGGAATCCAGAGATGCTCTGCACCTTCCGGCGTTTCCACAATGTCGAGATTCCGGGTTCGCTCGCTACGCGAGCGCCCCGGAATGACTCGGGGAGAGGCTCATCCCTGACAAAAGAGAAAAGGCCGGGATCGCTCCCGGCCCTTCGCGTTGGTGACGTTCGTCGCCGTCGCTTACTTCGCTTCGGCGCGCTTCGGCGGGGTGGCGGGCCACGACTTGATCAGGGTGTCGTAGTCGACCGTCTCGCCCTTCGGCTTCTCGTTCGCCAGCTTGCGCTGCGGCGCGATGTTGCCGTCCTTGGCGGACTTCTCGTACCAGTACTCGGCGGTCTCCTTCTTGTTCAGCTTCGGACCGCAGTCACCCTGCACCTTGGAACGCTCGAGGCGCTCCAGCACGGCATCCTGCGCCGCGGCCAGCGAGTCCATCGCCGCCTGCGCGGTCTTGGCACCCGACGACGCGTCGCCGATGTTCTGCCACCACAGCTGCGCCAGCTTCGGATAGTCCGGGATGTTGTTGCCGGTCGGCGACCATTGCACGCGGGCCGGCGAGCGATAGAACTCGATCAGGCCGCCGAGCTTCGGCGCACGTTCGGTGAACGACTTGTCCCAGATGTCCGATTCGCGGATGAAGGTGAGACCGACATGGCTCTTCTTCAAGCTGACAGTCTTGGAGGTGATGAACTGCAGATACAGCCACGCCGCCTTGCGGCGATCCGGCGGGGTCGACTTCAGCAGCGTGCCGGAGCCGACGTCCTGGTAGCCGAGCTTCATGCCTTCCTTCCAGTACGCGCCGTGCGGCGACGGCGCCATCCGCCACTTCGGCGTGCCGTCGGCGTTCATCACCGCGAGGCCCGGCTTCACCATGTCGGCGGTGAAGGCGGTGTACCAGAACATCTGCTGGGCGACGTTGCCCTGCGCCGGCACCGGACCCGACTCCGAGAAGGTCATGCCCTGAGCCTGCGGCGGGGCGTACTTCTTCATCCAGTCGAGATATTTGACGATCGAATACACCGCCGCCGGACCGTTGGTGTCGCCGCCGCGCTCGATCGACGAGCCGACCGGACGGCAACCTTCCATGCGGATGCCCCATTCGTCCACCGGCAGACCGTTCGGCAGGCCCTTGTCGCCGTTGCCGGCCATCGACAGCCAGGCGTCGGTGAACCGCCAGCCGAGCGACGGGTCCTTCTTGCCGTAGTCCATGTGGCCATAGACTTTGACGCCGTTGATTTCCTTGATGTCGTTGGTGAAGAACTCGGCGATGTCCTCGTAGGCCGACCAGTTGACCGGCACGCCGAGCTCGTAGCCGTACTTCGCCTTGAACTTGGCCTTGTAGTCAGGATTGGTGAACCAGTCGTAGCGGAACCAGTACAGGTTGGCGAACTGCTGGTCCGGCAGCTGGTACATCTTCTTGTCGGGCGCGGTGGTGAAGGAGCGACCGATGAAGTCGTCGATGTCGAGCATCGGATCGGTGACGTCCTTGCCCTCGCCCTTCATGTAGTCCGACAGCGCGATGGTCTGGCCGTAGCGGAAGTGCGTGCCGATCAGATCCGAGTCGTTGATCCAGCCGTCATAGACGTTCTTGCCGGACTGCATCTGGGTCTGCAGCTTCTCGACGACGTCGCCTTCCTGGATCAGATCGTGCTTCAGCTTGATGCCGGTGATCTCGCTGAACGCCTTGGCCAGCGTCTTGGCTTCGTATTCGTGCGTCGTGATGGTCTCGGACACGACGTTGATGTCCATCCCCTTGAACGGCTCGGCCGCCTTGGCGAACCACTGCAGTTCCTTGAGCTGTTCTTCCTTGGACAGCGTCGAGGGCTGGAATTCCTCGTCGATCCACTTCTTCAGTACCGCATCGTCGGCGGACCACGCCGGCGCCGCCAGCGTCATCGAGGCCGCCACCAATACGGCGGCGCTCGCCATCGTCATCAGCCGCGAGCGGCTGCGTCGGGAATTACGTACGAAATCACGCATCCTTGGTTTCCTCCGTTGAGCGACAGTCTTCAGTCCTGGGTTGATCCCAGATCTGCTTCTCGTTCGCCGCTCACACCGTGCGAAAGATCGCAGCGGCCGAAAGCAGCGACAGTACAGTGGCGAGCCACAGGCTCGACACTTCGACTCCTTCCCCGATCGGCAGCGTGAGCAGCGGATCGGTTCCGACCACCGCGATCCAGACCAGATGAATCACGGCAGCGAGAATGAGCGACAAGAACAACCGGTCGCCGCGGGTGGTCGGAATCCGCAGCACACCGACCCGCTCGGTCTCGGGATAGGCGACCGCCAGCCAGGTCATGGTGGCCAGCGTGGTGGCCAGCGCCGCGAAGAAGGTCGCGGTCGGCCAGGTCCACGCCATCCAGGCGAAGTGATCCATGCGGCGCCCCCTAGACCCGACCGAGCGCGAAGCCGCGCGCGATGTAGTTGCGGACGAACCAGATCACCAGCGCGCCCGGGATGATGGTGAGGACCCCGGCCGCGGCGAGCAGGCCCCAGTCCATGCCGGCTGCCGACACCGTCCGGGTCATCACCGCCGCGATCGGCTTGGCGTTGACCGAGGTCAGCGTCCGCGCCAGCAGCAGCTCGACCCAGGAGAACATGAAGCAGAAGAACGCCGCGACGCCGATGCCGCTGGCGATCAGCGGGATCAGGATCTTGACGAAGAAGCGCGGAAACGAATAGCCGTCGAGGAACGCGGTCTCGTCGATCTCGCGCGGCACGCCGGAGACGAAACCCTCGAGGATCCACACCGCCAGCGGCACGTTGAACAGGCAGTGCGCCAGCGCCACCGCCCACGGCGTGTCGAACAGGTTGATCGCCGAGTACAGATTGAAGAACGGCAGCGCGTAGACCGCGGCCGGGGCCATGCGGTTCGACAGCAGCCAGAAGAACAGATGCTTGTCGCCGAGGAAGCGATAGCGCGAGAACGCGTAAGCCGCCGGCAGCGCGAACGAGATCGACAGCACGGTGTTGATGACGACGTATTGCAGCGAGTTGATGTAGCCCGAATACCAGCTCGGATCGGTGAAGATCGTCCGATAGTTTTCCAGCGTCGGCTGGTGCGGCCACAGCGTCATGGTCGAGACGATCTCGCCATTGGTCTTGAAGCTCATGTTGACGAGCCAGTAGATCGGCAACAGCAGGAACAGCAGATACAGCGCCATGACGATGCGGCGGCCGGGGATCGAATGCATCAGACGCTCCCTTCGGTCGGCCGGCGTTCGGCGCCGGCGTTGGTCATCACGGTGTAGAACACCCAGCAGACGATGATGATGATCAAATTGTAGACGATCGACAGCGCCGCGGCCTTGCCGAGATCGAACTGGCCGAGCGCGATCTTGACCAGTTCGATCGAGATGAAGGTGGTGGAGTTGCCGGGCCCGCCGCCGGTGACGACGAACGGCTCGGTGTAGATCATGAAGCTGTCCATGAAGCGCAGCAGCACGGCGATCAGCAGCACGCGGTGCATCTTCGGCAGCTGGATCGCCTTGAACACCGCCCAGCGCGACGCGCCGTCGATCTGCGCCGCCTGATAATAGGCGTCCGGGATCGACTTCAGGCCGGCATAGCACAACAGCGCCACCAGGCTGGTCCAGTGCCAGACGTCCATCACCACCACCGTGGCCCAGGCGTCGAACTCGTTGGAGACGTAGTTGTAATTGATGCCGAGGCCGTTCAGCGTGTAGCCGAGCAGGCCGATATCGGGCCGGCCGAAGATCTGCCAGATCGTGCCGACGACGTTCCACGGAATCAGCAGCGGCAGCGCCATGATCACCAGGCAGGCGGCGACCGACCAGCCGTGCCGCGGCATTGCCAGCGCCACGACGATGCCGAGCGGCACCTCGATGGCGAGGATGATCGCCGAGAACGCCAGATTGCGCCACAGCGAGGCGAAGAACCGGCCGCCGAGATCGGTCGAGGGATCGAGCAGTTCCTTGAACCAGCCGACGCCGTTCCAGAAGAACTGGTTGTTGCCGAAGGTGTCCTGCACCGAATAGTTCACCACCGTCATCAGCGGCAGGATCGCCGAGAACGCCACGATGGCGAACACCGGCAGCACCAGGAACCAGGCTTTCTGGTTGACGATCTTTTCCATCAGGCAACCTGCTCCAGTGAGCGGCCTTCGACGATCTCGCTGTCGGCGTAGACGTGGATTCGCGACGGCTCGATCATCAGACCGGCCTCGTCGCCAGCGGCGGAGAACCCGTCCGGGACGCGCGCGGCGAAGCGGACGCCACCGACCCGAACCCAGGCGAAGCGAATCCGGCCGAGGTCGTCGATCCGTTCGATCCGGCCGGACAGCAGCCCCGGCGCCTTGGCGGTGAGATGCACGAATTCCGGACGCACGCCGATCTCGATCTTGGCGCCGGCCGGCAGATTGTCGTAGCCGCGCGCCAGCGCGATCCCGTGGCCGTCGAGCAGCGCCTCGCGGCCGCGAACCTGCGCCGGCACGATGTTCATGCCCGGCGATCCGATGAAGTAGCCGACGAAGGTGTGGGCCGGCTTCTCGAACAGCTCTTCCGGGGTGCCGCTCTGCACGACCCGGCCGTCGTGCATCACCACCACGGTGTCGGCGAAGGTCAGCGCTTCGGTCTGGTCATGGGTGACGTAGATCATCGTGAGGTCCAGCGCGCGGTGCAGCGCCTTCAGCTTGCTGCGAAGCTCCCACTTCAGATGCGGGTCGATCACCGTCAGCGGCTCGTCGAACAGGATCGCGGCGACGTCACTGCGCACCAGGCCGCGGCCGAGCGAGATTTTCTGCTTGGCGTCGGCGGTCAGCCGCGTCGCCTTGCGCCGCAGATGCGGCGTGAGGTCGAGCAGATCGGCGATCTCGGCGACGCGCTTGTCGATCTCCGGCTTCGGCACGCCGCGGTTCTTCAGCGGGAATTCCAGATTCTCCTGCACCGTCATGGTGTCGTAGATCACCGGAAACTGGAACACCTGGGCGATGTTGCGCTCGCGGGTCGAGAGCTGCGTGACGTCTTTGCCGTCGAACAGGATCTTGCCGCGCGACGGGGTGACGATGCCGGAGATCAGATTGAGCAGCGTGGTCTTGCCGCAGCCGCTTGGGCCGAGCAGCGCATAGGCGCCGCCCTGCCGCCAGGTCATCGACACCGGCTTCAGCGCATAGGCCGCCGGCGGCAAATTGTCGCCGACCAGATAGGAGTGAGCGAGATCGACCAGATCAATGCGCGCCATCGGCCCTCTCCGTCACATCGGCTTCGGCGCGGCGACGAGGCGATCGGCCGCGTCGAACACGAACAAATTGGCGGGGTCGAGAATCGCATCCAGCGTCTGGCCGGGCTCGAATTCGTGCACGCCGTGCAGCACCGCGACCCAATTGTCGTCGCCGCGCTTGAGATGCACGAAGCTCTCCGAGCCGGTGATCTCGGTCACCGCCACGGTGGTCTCGAACGCGTGACGATCCGGATCGACGCGCGCGACCTCGATCTGATGGGCGCGGAAGCCGACGCGATAGGCGCCGTCGCCGAGCCCGGCGAACACGCCGGTCGCCGGCGCCGAAACACCACCGGCGTAGTGGACCGTGCCGGCCTTCTTTTCGGCATTGACGATGTTCAGCGGCGGATCGGAGAACACTTGCGCGACCCGCATGGTGTCGGGCTGGCGATAGACGAGTGGCGTCGGGCCGGTCTGCAGCACCCTTCCCTCCCACATGCAGACGGTGCGCCCGCCGAGCAGCAGCGCCTCGGAGGGCTCGGTCGTCGCATAGACGAAGATCGCGCCGGACGCTTCGAAGATCCGCGGCAGTTCGGTGCGCAGTTCCTCGCGCAGCTTGTAGTCGAGGTTGGCTAGCGGCTCGTCGAGCAGCACCAGATCGGCGCCCTTGACCAGCGCGCGGGCGATCGCGGTGCGTTGCTGCTGGCCGCCCGAGAGCTGCAGCGGCGTGCGCTTCAAATACGGCTCGAGCTTGAGCAGCTTCGCCGCCTCCTGCACGCGCTGCTCGATCTCGGCGCGCGGCTTGCCCTGCACCCGCAGCGGCGAGGCGATGTTCTCGTACACCGTGAGCGACGGGTAGTTGATGAACTGCTGATACACCATCGCCACCGACCGCTTGCGCACGTCGATGCCGGTGACGTCCTGGCCGTCGACCAGCACACGCCCGGAATTCGGCTTGTCGAGCCCGGCCAGCAGCCGCATGATCGAAGTCTTGCCCGACAGCGTCGGCCCGAGCAGCACGCTCAGCGTGCCGCGCTCCAGCGTCAGCGAGACGTCGCAAATCGCCGGCAGGCCGTCGATCGTCCGGGTGACGTTCTCCAGGCTGACGCTCATGCCCGGCCTCCCGCTTGCTGCTGGGGCTTTTCAGAAGCGCGGAACGCGGCGATCCATTGATCGATCGCGGCAAGCGCGGACGGCGTCAGCCGCAGCCCGAGCTTGGATCGCCGCCAGACGATGTCGTCTGCGCTGCAGGCCCATTCGTGGCGTATCAGATAGCGGACTTCGGCCTCCGTCAATGTGGCACCGAAGTCGCGGCCGAGATCGGCCATCGACTTCGCTGCGCCGAGCAGATCGCGGGCACGCGTGCCGTAGGCGCGCACCAGGCGATGGGCGTGCGATGCAGACAGGAACGGATAGTTGCGGGTGAGTTCGCCGACCAGCGCCGCAACGCCGTCGACCGGGAAGTCGCCGCCCGGCAGCGGCTGCTGCGCGGTCCAGCCCTCCTTCGCCTTAGTGCCTTTCAGATACGGCGCGAGCTTCTCCAGCGCTTCTTCCGACAGCCGGCGATAGGTGGTGATCTTGCCGCCATAGATCGACAGCAGCGGCGCGCCGCCCGGCGTGTCGAGCTCGAACACGTAGTCCCGTGTCGCGGCCTTCGCCTCGCTGGCGCCGTCGTCGTACAGCGGACGCACGCCCGAGAAAGTCCAGATCACGTCGGCCGGTTTCACCGGCTTGGCGAAATACGCGCTGACCGCGTCGCACAGATAGCTGATCTCCTCGGGTGTGGCCTTCACCTGCGAGGGGTCGCCGTCATAGTCGCGGTCGGTGGTGCCGATCAGGGTGAAGTCGCCCTGATAGGGAATCGCGAACACGATGCGGCCGTCGGCGTTCTGGAAGATGTAGGCGCGATCGTGATCGTAGAGCTTCGGCACCACGATGTGCGAGCCCTGCACCAGCCGCACCTTCGACGCGGCATTGACGCCGGCGCCGGACGCCAGCACGGCCTCGACCCACGGGCCGGCGGCGTTGATCAGCACGCGCGCCCGGATCGAACTGCGCGCGCCGCTCTCGACGTCCTCGAGCTTGACCTCCCAAACGCCGTCGCTCTGCCGAACCTGCGTCGCGCGGGTCCGGGTGCGGATGTCGGCGCCGCGCGCGGCGGCATCGCGCGCGGTCAGCACCACCAGGCGGGCGTCGTCGACGAAGCAATCGGAATATTCGAAGCCCTGGGTGAACCGCCCCGGGATCAGCGGCTTGCCGACCTCGTCATGCGCGAGATCGACCGAGCGCGTCGGCGGCAGCAGCTTGCGGCCGCCGATGTAGTCGTACAGGAACAGGCCGAGCCGCAGCCGCCAGGCCGGGCGCAGCCCGGAATGATGCGGCAGCACGAAGCGGAGCGGGCCGATGATGTGCGGCGCGATCTGCCACAGCCGCTCGCGCTCGATCAGCGCCTCACGCACCAGCCGGAATTCGAAATATTCGAGATAGCGCAGGCCGCCATGGATCAGCTTGGTCGACCAGGACGAGGTGCCGCTGGCGAGGTCGTTCATCTCGCAAAGGAATACGGAATTGCCCCGGCCGGCCGCGTCCCGCGCGATGCCACAGCCGTTGATCCCGCCGCCAATGATCGCGAGATCGAAAACCTTTGCCACGAACGCTCCTCACCCGATGCTTGCGAATTGCTGCACTGCAGCTTTCGCTTCTAGCGAAATTCTTTCGGAGCGAAATAAAACAGAATACAAAACGAAAGCAAGAGCGATGTGACAGATCCCCGACAGACGACGTCGGAGAACTGCAATCTTGAGTTGTAGAAGGGCGAGTGAGCCGACTTAGACTAGGCGGCGCTCTCGTCGAGATCTTCGCTGCGCTTCAGCCCCGCCTCGATCACCTGAATGCCGCGCGCATCGCAGATGCTCTGCAGCGACGGCGGCAGCGCTTCGTCGGTCACGAAGGTCTGGATCTGGCTCAAATGCGCGATGCGGACCGGCGCGCTGCGCCGCAGCTTGGTCGAATCGGCGACCAGCATGACGCTGCGAGCATTGGCGATGATCGCCTGCGACGCCTGGACTTCGCGGTAATCGAAGTCGAGCAACGCGCCCTCCTCGTCGATCGCCGAGGCGCCGATGATTGCGTAGTCGACCTTGAACTGACCGATCAGGCTGATCGCCGCCGAGCCGATCACCGCGCCGTCGGCGCGGCGCACCGTGCCGCCGGCCACGATCACCTCGATGCGCGGATATTTGTACAGCAGCATCGCGACGTTGAGATTGTTGGTGATCACCAGCAGGTCCTGGTGCGAGGTCAGCGCGCTGGCGACCTCCTCGGTGGTGGTGCCGATATTGATGAACAGCGAGCAGCCGTTCGGGATCTGCGCCGCGGCCGCGGCCCCGATCGCCCGCTTTTCTTCGGCCGCCACGAAGCGGCGCGCCTCATAGGCGAGGTTCTCGACCCCGGAGGCGATGATCGCGCCGCCGTGGATTCGCGTCAGCGAGCGCTGGTCGCACAGATCATTGAGATCCTTACGGATGGTCTGCGCCGAGACGTCGAAGCGGCGGGCGAGGTCGTCCACCATCACCCGCCCCGAGGCGCGGGCGAGGTTGAGAATTTCCGATTGGCGATGGCTCAGAGCAGTCACGCGCGCACCTTGAACGGTTTCCGTCCATCGTGAGGGCGTTCGCGCCGCAGGTCAACGCGGCGAGGCCGGCGGCGCGTTCGCCGATGCGCTCAGGCGGGACGCGGCATTTCGAACATCGCGTCGGGCCGGATCTCGAAATAGTCGCCGCGACGGCCGGCGCGGACGATCGGGTGCGCCAGCGCCGTCTGGTAGACTCCGTCCTGGATCAACCGCTTGTCGATATGCACCGCGACGACCTCGCCGATCGTCAGCCAGGCTTCGACCTTGGCGCCGTTGGCGCCCTTCAACTGGATGATCTCGGACAGCCGGCACTCGAACGACACCGGGCTCTCGGCCACGCGCGGCGGCTTCACCAGGCGGCTCGGCAGCTTGGTGAGGTTGCCGAGGGCGAATTCGTCGACCTCGGGCGGCACCGTCGCGGAGGTCGCGTTCATCGCGTGCGCCAATTCCATGGTCACCAGATTCCAGACGAACTCTCCGGTCTCCTGGATGTTGGCGACGGTGTCCTTCCAGGTCGTCGAGGAGAAGCCGATCAGCGGCGGGGTGTAGTTGAAGGCGTTGAAGAAGCTGTAGGGCGCGAGATTGACGTGACCCTTGGCGTCCGCGGACGAGATCCAGCCGATCGGCCGCGGTGCGATGATGGCATTGAACGGGTCGTGCTTGAGGCCATGGCCGTTCGCCGGCTCGTAGAAGTGCAGATCGGTCACACGATTGTCCCGGGTTATGACGTGGTGGCAGCGCCCGCCCGGCGGCTGCCGAGTCCAAGGAGCACGAAGTCGATCATCTGGTCGAGCGTCGGCCCATCCTTCTTGAAGGCCTGCGCGATCATCTGGGGATGGAAGAATCGCATCATCGAGGTGCAAGTGCAACCCGCCGCCAGCGCCACGTCCGGCACGTCGAACTCGCCGCGCGCAGCGCCGTCGGCGACCACCTCGGCAATGCAGCCGACGATGTGGTCCATATGCTGGATGCAGACGTCCCAGTTCTCTTCCATCGCAATCGCGACCATCTCGTGCAGCTTCTCGTCGCCGATATAGCGCTCGCAATTCATCCGGTGCACCGTCGACAGCAAATTGCGCAGGCGCTCGCCGGCGGGGCCGTGCTCGGCGGCGATGCTCGCGGCGGCCTGCTCGACCTCGCCCATCAGGTGCCGCGCCACGCCGGCATGGATCGCCTTCTTCGACTCGAAGAAGCGGTACACGTTCGCCGGGCTCATCTGCAGCGCCTTGGCGATGTCGGCCACGGTGGTCTTCTGATAGCCGATCTGACGGAACAGCCGTTCGGCCACCACGAGGATGCGGTGCCGCATGTCGGCTTCGGTATTTGCGGAAATCAGCGTCATTCTGGAATCAGATATTCAATCATTCCGCGGCGTCGGCAAGCGGAAACGCCGGTGCGTCATCGCCATGCTGCGCCGCAAGATCGGCTGCGCTCCCGCCGCCGCGCTCGTCGAGTGATTTGCGGAACCACAATGCGTACAGCCCCGGCAGATAGAACAGCGTCAGGAAGGTGGCAACGAACAGGCCGCCCATGATGGTGATCGCCATCGGCCCCCAGAAGGCGGAGCGCGACAGCGGGATCATGGCCAGGATCGCCGCCAGCGCCGTCAGCACGACAGGACGGGCGCGGCGGACCGTCGCCTCGACGATCGCAACGCGCCGCGTCGAGCCCTGGGCGACGTCGGTTTCGATCTGATCGACCAGGATCACGGTATTGCGCATGATCATGCCGGCGAGCGCGATCAGCCCGAGCAACGCAACGAAGCCGAACGGCGCGTTGGCGACGTTGAGGCCGAGCGATGCGCCGATGACGCCGAGCGGCGCCGTCAGGAATACCAGCAGCAGCCGCGGGAAGCTTTGCAGCTGAACCATCAGCAGCGTCAGCATCACGATCACCATCACCGGAAACAGGATGAAGATCGACGCATTGCCCTTGGCCGATTCCTCGATCGCACCGCCCATCTCGATGCGGTAGGCGGACGGCAGGCTGTCGCGGATGTCCTTGAGCTGCGGCCAGATCGCGTTGGTCACGTCGGGCGCCTGCACGCCGTCGGCGACGTCGGCGCGCACGGTGATCGCCATGTCGCGATTGCGCCGCCACAGGATCGGCTCCTCGTGGGCATACTCGACCTTGGCGACTTGCGAGAGCGGCACCGCGACGCCGTTGCGGGTGGTGATGGTCAGTTCGCCGATCCGGCCGAGATCGAGCCGCTCCGCCGGCACCGCGCGCGCCACCACGCCGATCTTCTCGACGCCGTCGCGCACTGCGGTGACCTGCGCACCGGAGATCAGCATCGCCAGCGCCTGCGACACATCCTGCGGCGTCAGCCCGAGCGCGCGGGCGCGATCCTGATCGACGACCAGCTTCAGATAAGGCGACTGCTCGTTCCAATCGAGATGCGGATCGATGACGTTGGGATTGGCCTTCACCACCTCACGGACCTTGTAGGCGATCTCGCGGACCTTGGCGGTGTCGGAGCCGATCACCCGGAACTGCACCGGGAAGCCGACCGGCGGGCCGAAATTGAACCGATCGACACGGACCCGCGCCTCGGCGAGCCTGCCGTCGTGCGCCGCCTGCTCCAGCCGCGCCTTGATCCGCTCGCGCGATGCGACGTCCTTGGCGACGATCACGATTTCGGCGAAGGATTCGGTCGGAAGCTGCGGGTTGAGCCCCATCCAGAATCGCGGCGAGCCCTTGCCGACGTAAGCCGTGTAGGTGGCGATGTCGCCGTCGTCCTTCAGCAGCGTCTCGGCCTGCTTCACGGTGTTCATCGTGACGTTGAAGGCCGTGCCTTCCGGCAACCGCAATTGCAGGAACAGTTCGGGCCGCTCCGACAGCGGGAAGAACTGCTGCTGGACATGACCGAAGCCGACGATCGAGGCGACGAAGATGCCGACGGTGGCGAGCACCACCGTGCCGCGCCAGCGCACGCACCACGCTACGCCGGCGCGCAGCGCGCGATAGATCCGGGTGTGATACACCTCGTCCGGATTGTGGCCCTTCTTGCCGGCGAAATCCGGCAGCAGCTTGACGCCGATATAGGGCGTGAAGATCACCGCGACGAACCACGACGCGATCAGCGCGATCGCCACGATCCAGAAGATGCCGCCGGCATATTCGCCGACCGACGAATTGGCGAAGCCGATCGGCAGGAAGCCGACCGCCGTCACCAGCGTGCCGGTCAGCATCGGAAACGCGGTGGACTCCCAGGCGAAGGATGCGGCGCGGGCGCGATCCCAGCCCTGCTCCATCTTCACCACCATCATCTCGACGGCGATGATGGCGTCGTCGACCAGCAGCCCGAGCGCGATGATCAACGCGCCGAGCGTAATGCGGTGCAGGTCGAGCGACATCACATTCATCACGATAAAGACGATCGCCAGCACCAGCGGCACCGACAACGCCACCACGATGCCGGTGCGCCAGCCGAGCGCCAGGAACGAGACGAACAGCACGATCACCAGCGCTTCGATGAACGAGCTCATGAATTCGCCGACGGCGTGCTTCACCACCAGCGGCTGATCGGCGATCTGCTCGATCTCGATGCCCTGCGGCACCTCGCCCATGAACTCCGCGGTCGCGGCTTTGACCTGCTCGCCGAGCTCGAGAATGTTGGCGCCCTTGGCGGTGACGACGCCGATGCCGATCGCCGGCTTGCCCTTCTGCCGCACCATGTAGTCGGTCGGATCGACGTAGCCGTGCGACACCGTGGCGATGTCGCCGAGCCGAAACACCCGGCCGTTGCTTTCGACCGGGGTCTCCGCCACCGCCTTGACGCCGTCGAGCGCGCCGGTGACGCGCAGCGGCACGCGCTGCGACGAGGTCTCGACCGTGCCCGCCGGGGTCACCGCGTTCTGCTTGGCGAGCGAGTCGAACAGCGCCTGCGGCGTCAGGCCCAGCGTGGCGAGCTTGGCGTGCGAGAATTCGACGTAGATCCGCTCGTCCTGGGTGCCGTAGACGTTGACCTTGGTGACGTTGGCGACCTTCAGCAGCCGCTGGCGCAGGCCTTCAGCCGCCTTCTTCAGCTGCGCGTAGTTGGCGCCGTCGCCGGTCATCATGTAGAGAATCGAGTCGACGTCGCTGTATTCGTCGTTGATGGTCGGGCCGATCAGATTGCCCGGCAGCTGCGGCGCCACGTCCCACAGTTTCTTGCGCAGCAGATAGAACAGATGCGGCACCTCGGCCGGCGGCGTCGAGTCGCGGAAGGTCACCTGCATCGCGGCGAACGACGCCTTCGAATAGGTCTGCACCTTCTCGAAATACGGCAGCTCCTGCAGCTTCTTCTCGATCGGATCGGCGACCTGCGCCTGCATCTCCGCGGCGGTCGCGCCCGGCCAGATCACCGAAATCACCGCCACCTTGACGGTGAAGGACGGATCCTCGGCGCGGCCGAGCCGCTGATACGAATAGATGCCGGAGAAGCTCAGCGCGCAGATCAGGAACAGGATCAGCGCCGGATGCTTGACCGCCCACGCCGAGAGATTGAACCACCGCATCGGGCCCTCGCGCGTTCTAGAACGACAGCGACGATACGACCCGAACCTTCTCGGCCGGATCGAGCTTCTGCACGCCGAGCACGACCACCTTGGCGCCGTCCTCGACGCCGCCGCTGATCACCACCTTCTCGGTCTCGTAGGCCTTCACGCTGACCGGCTTCAGCGTCACCTGGCCGGACGGATCGACCACATAGACCGACGGTGTCCCGCCCTGATTGAACAAAGCCGCAAGTGGCAGCCGGGCGACCTGATCGGTCGCCGGATCGGCGAGCGTCAGCGTCGCCGTCATGCCGAGCGAGACGCCGTCGTCGGCGTCGGGCAGCAGAAATTTGGCGAGGTAGGTGCGGGTCGCCGGATCGGCCATCGGGGCGATCTCGCGCAGCTTGGCTGCGTAGGTCCGGCCCGGCTCGGACCACAGCGAAACGCGCGCCTCGCCCTGTTTGGCGCGCCCGACCAGCGTCTCGGGAATGGCGACCACGGCCTCTTTCTCGCCGAACCGCGCCAGGCGAAACGCCGGCTGCCCCGCCGACACCACCTGGCCGGCATCGATCAGCGCCGCGGTGACGACGCCGCGGGTATCGGCATTCAGCGTCGCGTAAGACAGCGCGTTGCGCGTGAGTTCGACCGAGCGCTCAGCCCGCGCAAAGCGCGCCCGCGCCTCGTCGGCAGCCGCCCGCGCTTGATCCATCTGCGCTTCGGTCGACCACCCTTTGCCGCGCAGCTCCTTGGCCCGGTTCTCGGACGCCGTGGCCTGCGCCAGGACGCCCTTGGCGGCGCTGTACTCGGCCTCGGACTGCTCCGCCTGCAGCTTCAGATCGGTCTGGTCGAGCAGCGCCAGCGGCTGGCCGATCTCGACTGTCTGGCCGACTTCAACCAGGCGCTTTGCGACCTTGCCGGCGACCCGGAAGCCGACATCGGTCTCGATCCTCGGCCTGACCGTGCCGACGAAGCTGCGTGCCGGCGATGCCGCCGTGTAGCGCACGGTCTCGACCAGTACGGGCCGGTCCTGACGCTCCTTCTTGGTCTGCTTGTCGTTGCAACCGGCCAAAGCGAGCGCCGCAACGGCGATCAGCAGGCCGGCGAGGAGCCGGAAAAGTCCATCGAAAATCGGGTGCGTCAGCATCGACAGGTCCTCGAAGGAGCGAGGCGGGAACTGTCGAATGATCACTGACGATTGTCAATAATCGTCAGTGATCACAGTTTCTGGAGCGTTGCGCTATACTGACGCACCGTCATAGGCCCTTTGCAGGGCGTCGCCGTCGAGTTTCACCATCTCCATCATCGCCTTCATGGCGCGCTGGGCGCCGGCTCGATCGGGGCCGCTGAACAGTTTCGGCAGGATCGACGGCACGATCTGCCAGGCCAGGCCGTAGCGATCCCGTAGCCAGCCGCATTGCATCGGCGCGCCGCCGTCGATCAGGGCGTCCCACAGCCGGTCGACCTCGTCCTGATCGACACAGTTGATCATGAAGGACACGGCAGGGGTAAAATCCATCGGCGCGCCGCCGTTGAGGGCCAAATAGCGCTGGCCCGCCAGGGTGAACTCCACCAGCAGAACCGATCCCTCGGGGCCGGCAGGGGTTTCCACCACGTTGCGCTGCACGGCGTCGATCCGCGAGTCGGGCAGCAGCGACACATAGAACTTCGCCGCCTCTTCGGCTTTGGACGCAAACCACAGGCACGGGACGATCTTCGACATGACAGCGCTCCTCGAATTGTCATGCCGGAGGACGAAGCACGGCCGCCGATCCCGACAGCACCGTCATGATTCATGCCGTTCCGGTCGGCGCCGCAGCCTCAGCTCGCCAGCTTGAAGCTGCCCTCGCAATGCCGGCGCAGTTCGGACAGCGCCTTGGCCAATTGCCCGGCCTGCGCGTCGAGCGCTTCAGCCGAGACGATCGGCGACCCCAGCTCGATCGCACGCGCGATCTCGGCGATGGTCGCAAAGCCGAGCGTGGCCGCGCCGCCCTTCATCGAATGCGCCTCGATCGCCAGCAGATCGCGATCGATGTCGTCGCCGAACGTCCGAAACAGCGTGATCCGGCGTTCGGTTTCGCTGAAGAACAGCGCCACCATGTCGTTGACCTGGTCGCGGCCGATCTCTTCGGCCAGTTCGGACAACGTATTCAGGTCGAGCGGCGGGGGCGGAGCCGGCGGAGGCAACGGACCGACCGCCGCAGCGCCGCTGCCGCCGCGCAGGGCGCGCAGCACGGCCGCGACCAGCGCCGGCTTCCGCAACGGCTTGGCCACGAAGTCGGTCATGCCGGCTTCCCGGCAGGTCCTGATGTCGTCAGGGAAGGCATTCGCCGTCAACGCGACGATCGGCAGCTTGGCGAGCGCGCCGCCCTGGGCACGGATGGCGCGGGTGGCGGTGAGGCCGTCCATCGTCGGCATCCGCACATCCATCAGAACGACGTCGAACTCTTGCTCCGACAGCGCCCGCACCGCCTCGGCACCGTCCGACACGACGCGGGCATCGGCGGCGAATTCCTGCAGCATCTTCAGCACCACCATCTGATTGGTGGCGTCGTCCTCGGCAATCAGCACCCGCAGCGAATGGCCGAGCAGCGCGATCCGGGTGCGGAGATCATCGTTGCCGACGCGGTCGAGGCGATAGTCGGAGATCAGCGCGTTGGTCCACGGCAGCTCGAGGCTGAAGCGGAACGTCGAGCCCTCGCCCAGCTTGGAGGTCACGTCGATCGCGCCCCCCATCTGCTCGACGATGCGCCGGCTGATCGCCAGCCCCAGCCCCGTTCCGCCGAAGCGCCGATTGATCGAGACGTCGCCTTGCGCGAAATCCGTGAACAGCGAGCCGACTCGCTCCGACGGAATGCCTATGCCGGTGTCGGTGACCTGCCATTCGATCGTCGCATAGGCGTCGTCGCGCTTCACGCAAGTGAGCACGATCGCGACGCTGCCGCGGTCGGTGAACTTGACGGCGTTGAAGGCGAGGTTGAGCAGCACCTGGCGGATGCGCTGGGCATCTCCGGTGAGCGCCGGCGGCAGCCGGGGATCGATGTCGATCTTGAGCGTCAGCCCCTTGGCCCGCGCATTCGGCTCGACGATCGAGCGCACCGCGTCGACCAGCACCGACGGCGAGAAATTGACCTGTTCGAACTCGATGCGGCCGGCCTCGAGCTTCGACAGATCGAGGATGTCGTTGAGGATCCGCAGCAGATTGTCGCCGGAATCACGAATGGTCGTAACCGCGTGATGCTGATCCGGATCGAGCTTGGTCTCCAGCAGTGAATTGGCGAGCCCGAGCACGCCGTTCATCGGCGTCCGGATCTCGTGACTCATCATCGCCAGGAAGCCCGACTTCGCCCGGTTTTCGGCTTCGGCCTGCTCGGCCCGCCAGCGCTCGGTGACGTCGCGCCCGACGCCGCGATAGCCGGTGAATTCGCCATTGTGATCGTACATCGGCCGCGCCGTCAGCGACCACAGGCGCTGGGTGCCGCCGATCATCACATGGACGACGAGTTCGTGCATCGGTTCGCGCACCGCCATCTTGGCGGCGATGCCCGCCGCGCAGCGCCCGTCCTCGGGACACAGCATGTCGAGGATCTCGGACAGCTGGGCACCCTGCAGGACATTGACGGGCAAATGCGCGACGTCGACGAACCGGTCGGGGACGTGCACCAGCCGTCCCTGGGCATCGGTCTGCCACAGCCAGTCGCTGGCGTTGGCCTGGAAGTCCTTGAGCAGCAGCGAGATGATCTCCGTATTCCGCTTGAGCTCGAACTGCGCAAGCAGGTTGTCGAAGAACATTTCGCCGTGCGCCACCAGATTCCGCGAGATGAACACGGCGTAGAGCATCAGAAACGCCGCGGTCACCTGATAGCTGGTGCCGACACACAGCATCAGGGAAATCGCCGCGCAAACCACCATCGCCCAGGTGTAGGACAGGCCGGCGCGCGGCACCGTCGACAGCGTGAATGCGCCGCCCGACATCATGCCGGTGACCAGACATCCGATGATCAACTGATCGGTCGGCGCGGCGTTGGGAAACAGCGCGATCGGCATCGAGCCCCAGATCAGGCCGAGGATCAGCGCCTGCACACTCATCCGCCGGATCGCGTTCGCCGAGGCCTCGCGCGGCGGCTGCTGCCGCGACTTGAACCACGACCGCACCGCCAGCGCCGCCACGCTCCCGAGCGCGCCGAACCAGGCCAACAGGAAATTGTGCGAGCCGCTGTCCCAGAACACCAGCAGGACCAGCGTCGCGTTGATCATGTTGATCGACATCGTCACCGGCACGAGCCGGCTGACGCTGTGGATCTGCGCGGCACGGATCAGCCGCATCTCGCGCTCGTCGACACCGGTGGACATCAGGGTCCCGGCGCCCCGGCCACCGAACCAGAAGGCGAGTTTCGAGGGCCAGTCGTTTCCCGGCTCCCGCGCCATCATCACTTGCCGTAGGCCGGCCATCCCGAAACGCTTTCCCGGCCGGAAGTCCTGGACATGCTACCTACTCACCTGCCCGGCCGCGCAGGGTGAGCTTACCTTCTCTTCGCCGTCGACCGAAGTCTCTCGTGGCGCACTGATCGCGGGAGCCCAAAAGTAAGGCAGCCGGAGTCGATGATCGACCGACCATGCGACTGGGTGACTTCCGCGGCGTTAATTTACAAGCGGGTGCTGCGGTGCGATGGCCGCGGGAGTTAATATTTGCCGAAAGATCAAGAATAATCCGCCGTGCTCCCCGCAGAAGCCCGAGGCTGCGATGTGCAATACCGCTCAGGACCACGCAGGTGGTATTCAATTACTCATCGCAACCAATGGTCTTGCGCACGTGTGCAACGAATTTGTTCCGATGTTTCAGCGGTTTTTATGTTCGGAACAACGGTTGGTGCCGGCCGTTGGGCTCGCGAAGCTCACCAGTCAGGTGACGCTTGAGAAATCAAGGAGAGTTTCGATGGGTAGCACGATGGACAAGATCAAGGGCACCGCCAACGAGCTGGCCGGCAAGGCCAAGCAGGGAATCGGCGAGGCCACCGGCTCGGAGAAGCTGCAGGGCGAAGGCGCGATCCAGGAAGCCAAGGGCAAGGGCCAGAAGGCGCTCGGCGATGCCAAGGAAGCGGTGAAGGACACCGCCGACAAGGCGGCCGGTGCGATCCACCGCAACCTGTAATCCACATCGACGTCGGGACATTCATCCCGATCGTTCGCTTCGAGACCGGCCCGCGTGGCCGGTCTTTTTGCGTGGGTCAACGCGGCGTGACCGCCGGGTTCACCACATTGATCGGCTCACCCGCCGCATAGGCGACGATCTGATCGAAAATGTCGCTGAACTGAAGCTCGTATTCGTCGCGCGAGACGTAGCCGATGTGCGGGGTGGCGACGACGTTGTCCATCGTCAGCAGAGGGTCGTGCGGATCGCGCAGCGGTTCGGCGTCGAACACGTCGATCGCCGCCATCCCGGGACGGCCGGCTTGCAGCGCCTCGACCAGGGCGCCCGGTTCGATCAGCCCGGCGCGGCTGGTATTGACCAGCAGCGCCGTCGGCTTCATCCGCGCCAGATCGGACCGGGTGACGATGCCGCGCGTGGCGTCGACGAGCCGCATGTGCAGCGACAGCACGTCGCTTTGCGCGAACAATTCCTCCCGGCTTCCCGCAATTTGATAGCCGTCGGCGCGGGCCTGCGCGAGGTTGGGTTCGCGAGCCCAGACCATCACCGTCATGCCGAAGGCGCGGCCGTAGCCCGCGACCACGCTGCCGATCCGTCCGTAGCCGTAAATGCCGAGCGTCTTGTCGCGCAAGGTGTGGCCGACGCCGATTTGCCAGACGCCTGCCTTGAGCGCCGCCATCTGCTGCGGGATCTGCCGCATCGCGGCGAGGACCAGACCCCAGGTCAATTCTGCGGCCGCGTAGGACGGCGTGTCGGCGTGCATGTTTGACGACACGATGATGCCGAGCCGCGTGCAGGCCTCGATGTCGATATGCGGATAGACGCTGCGCTGACTGATGAGCTTGAGCTTCGGCAGTTTCTCCAGCAGCGGCGCGCGGATCTGGGTGCGCTCGCGGATCAGCACCAGCGCCTCGGCATCCTTCAGCCGCTCAGCCAGCGCGTCGGTGTCCTGGACGTGATCGTTGAAGATCGTGACGTCGTGACCCTTCAGCTTGCCGAAGCAGGGCAGCGTCCGCAGCGTGTCGAAGTAATCGTCGAGGATCGCAATCTTCACGCGGCGTCACCTTTCCCTTAATTTCCTGCGTCATTGCGAGGAGCGAAGCGACGAAGCAATCCAGCTTGGTGCAAGAGCTGGATTGCTTCGCTTCGCTCGCAATGACGAACTTCAATATCCCAGCGCGCAGCCGTCCTTGCGCGGGTCAGAGCCGCCGGTCAGCGTCCCCTTGTCCCAGTCGATCCAGATCGCCTGGCCGCCGCCGTGCGGCGGGCCCATCGAGGCGACCTTGTGGCCGAGCGCCTTCAGGCCCTCGACGGTCGCCGCCGGCACGCTGTCCTCCAACTGATAGATGCCTTCGTAGTGCAGGCCGCGCGGCAGATCGATCGCCTCCTGGACGTCGAGGCCGTAGTCGAGCACGTTGGTCAGCACGTGGACCTGACCGACCGGCTGGTACTGGCCCCCCATCACGCCGAACGACATCCGCGCCCTTCCGCCTTCGGTGGCGAGCGCCGGGATGATGGTGTGCAGCGGCCGCTTCTTCGGCGCGATGCAATTGGGGTGGCCGGGCTGCACCCGGAAGCCGGCGCCGCGATTCTGCAGCAGGATGCCGGTCTTGTTGGTGACGATCGCCGAGCCGAACGAATGCGCGACCGAGTTGATGAACGAGCAGACGTTGCGGTCTTCGTCGACCACGGTGATGTACACCGTCGACGGATTCATCGGCGGCGCGACGTGCGGCAGGTCGAGCAGCTTGTCGAGCGCGATCTTGCTGAAATGCTCCTCGGCGAAATCGCGCGCCAGGATGCGGATGACGTCGACGTCGACATGCGCCGGATCGCCGATGTGCTGCTCGCGCATCATGTAGGCGATGCGGGCGGCTTCGGCTTCGAGGTGGAAGCGCTCGACGCTGAGCGGGCCGAACTTGGTGAGGTCGAAACGCGACAGGATGTTGAGCATCACCAGCATGGTGATGCCGGGGCCGTTCGGCGGACACTGCCAGACGTCGAAGCCCTTGTAGACGGTGCCGATCGGCGACGTCGTCTCGGTGGTGTGTTCGGCGAAGTCCTCGAGCGTGTGCAGGCCGCCGAGCCCGCGCAGCGTCTCGACCATGTCCTCGGCGACCGCGCCCTTGTAGAACGCGTCGGGGCCGTTGTCGGCGATCAGCTTCAAGGTCTGCGCCAGCTCGGGCTGCTTGATGACGTCGCCGATCTTGGCCGGCTCGCCATGCGGCAGCAGATAGCGCTCGGTGTTGTGGCCCTTCTTCAGCTTCTGGAAACCGTTCTTCCAGTCGAACGCGATCCGCGGCGCGACGACATAGCCTTCGGTCGCCGCCTTGATCGCCGGCTGCAGCAGCTTGTCGAAACCGAACCGGCCGTGGTCGCGCAGGATGGTCGCCCAGGCATCGATCGAGCCCGGGATGGTGACGGAATGCGGGCTTGTCAGCGGGATCGCGTCTATGCCGCGCTCGAGAAACCACTCCGCCTTGGCGGCCGCGGGCGCGCGGCCGGAGCCGTTATAGGCGACGACCTTGCCGGTGCCCTTGGGCTGATACAAGGCGAAGCAGTCGCCGCCGATGCCGGTCGATTGCGGCTCGATCACCGCCAGCAGCGCCGAGGCCGCGATCGCGGCGTCGGCCGCGGTGCCGCCGGCCTGCAGGATCTCGATCGCGGCGAGCGCCGCCTGCGGATGCGAGGTTGCCACCATGGCGTTGCGGGCATGGACCGTCGAGCGGCCGGCAAAGTGAAAATTCCTCATGGGAACAAGCTCATTGGTTCACCGCGCCGCGCTTCGGCGCCGGCCTAATTGGCATATTCCGGCGGGCGGGGGCAATCCTCACCGCCGCATGCCCGTGGCCGCGCCGATCACGATCCGCCGATGTCGCGGGCTTTCGCGCGCCGCGTGTGACTGATAGATCATCGCCCGCGCGAGCGCCCGGTCCGGCGCGGCCGGACGCGATCCGGCGCATCTGTACAGCAGTGGAGCGGTCCGATGGCCGACGTTCAATCCCTCAGCGACCGTCTCGAAGCGCTGGAAATGCGCGCGACCTATCAGGACGAGACCATCGAGACGCTGAACCAGACCGTCACCGCGCAGTGGAAGCAGATCGACGCCCTGACGCGCCAGATCGCGGCGCTCTCCGACCGCCTCGCCCAGGCCGAAACCAGCGTCGCCGCCCCCGCCAACGAGCGCCCGCCGCATTATTGAGGTGGGCCCTCGTTTGCTTCGCGTTCGTCATTCCGGGGCGCTCACGAAGTGAGCGAACCCGGAATCCCGAAATGTTCATCAGGCCTCACACACCAACTTCTGGATTCCGGGTTCGCGCTATGCGCGCCCCGGAATGACCGGCTTGTTGCCGACCGGGTCGTTGCTGACGTGCCTATTGCCTAAGACGCTACCCTTTCCGCCAGCCGCTGGTCGCGGAGTTCGCGTTTCAGCACCTTGCCGATCGCACTGCGCGGCAGGGCTTCGGAGATGACGACATCGGACAGCCGCTGGGTCTTGCCGACCTTGGCGTTGGTCCAGGCCTTCAGCTCCGCCGGATCGAGCGTGGTGCCCGGTCGCGCCACTGCGAACGCCACCGGCGTCTCGCCCCAGTCCTCCGACGGCATCCCGACCACCGCGACCTCGAGCACGGCGGGATGCTGGCTGGCGATCGCCTCGATGTCGCTCGGATAGATGTTGAAGCCGCCGGAGATGATCATGTCCTTCTTGCGGTCCATCAGGGTCAGAAAGCCCTCGGCGTCGAATCGGCCGACGTCGCCGGTGCGCACCCAGCGATTGCCGTCCTTGTCGGTCCAGAAGGTTTCGGCGGTCTTCTGCGGCTGGTTGAGATAGCCCTTCATCATCACCGCCGAGCGGCCGACGATCTCGCCGATCTCGCCCTGGGCGACGAAATTGCCGTCCTCGTCGATCAGCCGGATCTCGTGCTCCGGCATCGGCTGGCCGACGGTGCCGAGCTTGTCGGGATGCTCGTGCGCCAGCAGCGCGCAGGAGCCGCCGCCCTCGGTCATGCCGTAATACTCGGTGAGGCCGCCCGGCCAGCGGGCGAGGATGTCGCGCTTCAATTCAGCCGCGAACGGCGCCGAGGTGCAGAACTTGCCGACGAACGACGACAGGTCGTAGTCGCCGAATTCCGGCAGCGCCATGATGCGGCGATACTGCACCGGCACCAGCATCGCGTGGGTGACGCGGTGCTTCTGCGCAAACTCGAGAAAGCCCTTGGCGTCGAACTTCTTCATCAGCACCAGCGTGCCGCCGCCGGCCAGCGTCGGGTTGAAGCACACCAGCGTCGTGTTGGAGTAAAGCGGCGTCGACAGCAGCGTCACCGCGTCGGGCCCATAGCCGAGCGGGTCGAGCTGACCGTATTGCCGCCAGCGCAGATAGTGCGTGTGCACGATGCCCTTCGGCGTGCCGGTGGTGCCCGACGAATAGATGATGTTGAACACCCACTCCGGATCGACGGCGACCGGCTCTGGCTTGGCGCCCTCGGGCGCGAGCCAGCCGGTGAAGGCGGCGCCACTGTGGCCGCCGTCGAGCGCGACGCGCTTCACGGCGGGATCGATCGCGGCGTCCTTCATTGCGTCCGCGGCGAAATCGTCGGTGAACAGGATCTTCGCGGCGGAATCCTTGACCATCGCCGCGAAGTCCTGCGCGGTCGACGACGGCGCCAGCGGCGCCACCGCGACGCCGACGCGCAACGCGCCGAGAAACACCGCGACGTATTCGATCGACGACAGCGCGCAGATCGAGATGGTGTCGGTCGGCTTCACGCCGTCACGCTGCAGCGCCGCGGCAACCCGATCGATCAGCGCGTCGAATTCCGCGTAGCACAATTGCCGCTCGCCGTCGATCACTGCCACCCGGCTCGGCCGAGCCTGCGCCGTGTTGCGCACCAGGGCATCGAGGGTGATGAAATCGGGCATGCTTCCTCCGGTTCGTTTCTTGTTGCTACCAGTCTTTGGCCCTCATGGTGAGGAGCGCGCTGGCGCGCGTCTCGAACCATGAGCATGAACATTCCTGATCCTTCGAGACGCGGCGACGCCGCCGCTCCTCTGGATGAGGTGCATCACCGATCCAGCGCCTCTCCCCTCAACCACGCCGCGCCGCTGGCGTAAAGCCGTTCGACAGCCTCGCCCTTCAGGCCCGGCATGTCGCGCTTGATCTGATAACCGATCTGGCTCTGCAGATAGGCGAGATGCCGATAGCCTTCGGGAAACTGCGCGAGCAGCGCGGAATCGAGGGCCAGCTTCGCGGCGGGATCGACCGGATCCATCCGGTCCTTCTCGTAGATCGGCTGGCGCAGCACGAAGCCCCAACGGCCGTCGCGCTTTTCGAGAAAATCGTAGAATCGCCCGGTACAGACCACGTCGACCGCGACGTCGTTCACCACCGCGCGCTGCGCGATGGTCATCTTGGTCTGCGAGATCGCGCGGCGGCCGGCGAGGTCGATCGATTGCCCGCCGAGGAAATGCAGGATCGAAACGCCCTTGGCCCAGCCGGCCTTGCTCATGGCGATGAATTCGTCGGCGGTACCCTGCGTCCAGGTCGCCATCATCCGGCCGTCGTCGAACCAGACGGTGCGAAACCGGTCCCAATCGCCGGCGTCACGCCACAGCACCCAATTCTCGATCAGGTCGCGAATCGCGAGCCTGTCCTGCCACTCCGCATCCATCTGCCGTTCCACCCCGCGTCTGTCGCGCGGCGTCACTATACAAACGGCGCGACAAAGCGCGAGGGGCCCGGGGTGCAGCCGTGCCCTGCTTTCACACGGGGCCGCATGCCGGCGAGGTTCGGGACAGTCCGGGCGCGATCAGCCGCCGGCCTGGGAGTTGTCCTGCAACATCGTGCTCAGCCGCGGATGCACTTCGATGTTGCGATCGTAGCTGATCAGACCAAGCTTGCGGAATTTGTTCATGAAGAAGCTGACGCGCGAACGCGTGGTGCCGATCATCTCGGCCAGCGTCTCCTGGCTGATATGCGGCGCGATCGGCTGGGCGCTGCCGTCGTTGTCGAACTTGGAGAGCCGCAGCAGCAGGCGGGCCAGCCGCTTTTCGCTGGAATTGAAAAGCTGGTCGATCAGATCCTCTTCCATCCCGCGGTTGCGCAGCAGCAGATGGCGGATGAACAGCTCGGCGAAGTCGGGCTCGGTGCGCAGCGTCTCGATCATCAGACATTTGCTGACCGAAGCGACCACGCAGTCGCGCATCGCGATCGTCGTCGCGCATCGGGTTTCATCGCCGATCAGGCAGCCATCGCCGAAGAACTGTCCGGATTCGACGAGCCCGGTCGCCGCCTCCTTGCCTTGCGCGGACAGCACGACGACCTTGATGCGGCCATCGAGCAGAAAGAACACGCTGTCGGCGGCATCGCCTTGCGAGAAGATGACCTGGTCGCGCGCGTACCGCAGAACCGACTTTCCAAGACCCGGCTTGGCGAAGAAATCGCGATATTGGAAATCAGCTTCCAGCTTCATTCACCTTCTCCAACTCCATTTGAAGCTGATGCAGACCGGAAAAGGATAGACCGCCACCAGGTCAAAATGCCGGTAAAAAATCCCGACCTAGTGAAGGTACGAGGTCTCGGGTTTACCGGTTTCAAGCGAAAGCGCTGGGCGGAATGATCCGCCTCCGCACAAGCCGCTACCGGCATGGCCACGACTGAGTTGAAAGCGAGAGAAGGACGTCGCGCCGATCGCGGCCCATCTGAGTTCCACGACGATCGTCGGCCGCAGCGATGCGACGCCTGCCTCGCGCGGCCGATATCCCTCGTGACGGAAAGATCGAGGGACGCCGATCGGCGTCACGCCACCGGCGTGATCCGTTCGTCGTTCCAGGACAAGCCGAACTCGTCGAGGCCGGCGGCGAGATAGTCGCTGAGCAGCGGCTCGCCGAGCAGATAGCTCGCGGTGCGGCCGTTGCTGCCGGCGGCTGCCTCGCGGCGCAGATCGTCCCACTCTTCGATGGTGCCGTCGCCGCGGCCGAGCCGCATCAGCGCCACAAGATCGATCTGCTCCTCCTCGCTCATCGCGGCGATGAAGCCGGCGATTTCCTGCGCGACCGGATCGCTGCCATTGTCCTCCAGCACGTCGACCATGTTGTCGTCGGCGCCGTTCGACCCGGAATCGAGGTCGGTCGCACCTTCCTTGACGTCGTATTCGCGCGCCTTTTCGATGAGGAAGCCGACCTTGTCGGTCGCGATCGCGAGTTCAGGCATCGAACACTCTCCTTGCATGGGCGCTGCGCGCGGCCCTGCAGCCAACGCACCGCAGCGGCAGTTGATCCATTGCACCGGTCCGGCAAAACCAGCATGGTCGGTCAAAACAACGATCGGGAGAGACGTGGGATGGGTTGGACGATCGGCAAGGTCAAGATCACGAAAATCGTCGAGATGGAATTGACCGGAGGCACAAGGTTCATCCTGCCGCAGGCCACCCCCGAGGAAATCCAGAAGCTGCCGTGGCTGACGCCGCAATTCGCCAGCCCGGAAGGCCGGCTGACGATGTCGATCCACGCGCTGGTGGTGGAGACGCCGACCCGGCGCATCGTCGTCGACACCTGCATCGGCAACGACAAGCAGGGCCGCGGCGTGCCGCATTGGAACGGGCTCGACAAACCGTTTCTGCAGGACATGGCGGCGGCCGGCTATCCGGCCGACAGCATCGACACCGTGATCTGCACCCATTTGCACGTCGATCACGTCGGCTGGAACACCAGACTGGTCGAGGGCCGCTGGGTGCCGACCTTCGCCAACGCCCGCTATCTGTTCGGCCGCACCGAATACGACTACTGGAATGCGCATTCGACCGATGCCGCGCACGCCGCGGTGTTCGACGACTCGGTCCGGCCGGTGATCGAGGCCGGCAAGGCCGACCTGGTCGACAGCGACGCGCAGATCGCCGACGAGATCACGCTGATCCCGACGCCGGGCCACAGCCCCGGCCATGTCGCGCTGCACATCCGCTCCGCCGGCGAAGAGGCGCTGCTGAGCGGCGACGTCGCCCATCATCCCTGCCAGATGGCGCATCTCGATTGGTCGTCGAGCTTCGATTCCGATCCGGTGCAATCGATCGAGACCCGGCGGATGCTGTTCTCGCGCTTCGCCGACACGCCGACGCTGGTGATCGGCGGACATTTCGGACCCGGCCGGATCGTGCGCGACGGCGACGCCTTTCGTTTGGTGGCAGTGCAATAACAGCGGCTGCGCGACGCGACCGCATGGGCCGCCCGCGGCTTCGCCGGTTGAAATTCGCGCGGTGCTGTTTCAAGAGGTGTTCCGCAACGAAACCGGAGGAAGCGCGGCATGAAGCTCGTTCGATATGGTGTGGTCGGCCAGGAAAAGCCCGGACTGATCGATAAATCAGGCCAGCTGCGCGATCTGTCGGCGCAGCTGCCGGACCTCGCCGGCGAGGCGTTCGCGCCGGCCAGCCTCGCCAAGCTCGCCGCGCTCGATCCTTCGAGCCTGCCCGCCGTCGCGGGCCAGCCGCGGATCGGATCGCCGGTCGGCGGCGCGCCGAAATTCATCGCGATCGGTCTGAACTACGCCGATCACGCCGCCGAGGCCAACATGCCGATCCCGGCCGAGCCGATCGTCTTCATGAAGGCGACGAGCTCGTTGTGCGGGCCCAACGACGACGTCGAGAAGCCGCGCGGCTCGACCAAGCTCGACTGGGAAGTCGAGCTCGCGATCATCATCGGCAGCCGCGCCAAATACGTCTCCGAGGCCGACGCGCTGAACTACGTGGCCGGCTACGCGGTCTGCAACGACGTCTCCGAGCGCGCCTTCCAGCTCGAGCGGGTCGGGCAATGGACCAAGGGCAAGTCGCACGACACCTTCGGGCCGCTGGGCCCGTGGCTCGTCACCAAGGACGAGATCGCGGACGTGCACAAGCTCGGGATGTGGCTCGACGTCAACGGCAAGCGCTGCCAGACCGGATCGACCGCGACGATGATCTTCAACGTGCCGAAGATCGTGTCCTATCTGTCCGAACTGATGACGCTGCTGCCGGGAGACGTCATCACCACCGGCACTCCGCCGGGCGTCGGCATGGGCAAGAAACCCCCGCAATTCCTCGACGTCGGCGACGTCGTCACGCTCGGCATCGACGGCCTCGGCGAACAGAAGCAGACCATCGTGGCGGCGTGAGCTCTGCTACGAACCTCACGCCCGTCATTCCGGGATGCGCCCTCTTGGGCGCAGGCCCGGAATCCATACTCCCTGCAGGGGTTATGGATTCCGGGTTCGCGCGACGCGCGCCCCGGAATGACGGCTGTTAGTTGAACGGTGGCATCAGCCATATCAATCGCTTCCAGGAGATCCCGATGAAACTCTCGTTCTCCCCGTCCTCGCCGTTCGCCCGCAAATTGCGGATCGCTGCGATCGAGCTCGGACTGATCGACCGGATCGAATTCGTTCCGGCGACCGTGATTCCGGCGCAGGCCAACGACGACTACATGCGCAACGTCAATCCGCTGAAGAAGCTGCCGGCGCTGATCCTCGACAATGGCGAAGTGATCGTCGACTCCTACGTGATCGCCGAATATCTCGACGAACTCGCCGGCGGCGGCAAGCTACTGCCGGCGTCGGGGCCGGAGAAATGGCGGGTGAAGAGCGATCACTCGCTGCTGCAGGGCATGCTGGATTCGATGCTGCTGTGCCGCTACGAGAAGATGGTGAGGCCGAAGGAGCTGTTCTGGCAGGGCTGGTACGACGACCACTGGAATCGCGCCTGGACCGGCATGGCGCGTTTCGAGAACTCCGACAAGGTCTTGAACGGCCAACTGGATTTGGCGCAGATCGGGCTGGTTTGCGTGCTCGGCTATGCCGATTTCCGGTTTCCCGATTGCGGCTGGCGCAAGGCGTATCCGAAACTCGACGCGTTCAACCAGAAAATGCTGGAGCGCCAGTCGGTTAAGGTCTCGGTGCCGCCGCCGGCGTGATCCGTCGCCGGTTGCGGCAAACCGATGGCAAAGCCGTGGCGCGCGTTGCCCCAGCGCGCGCGGCTCAATCGAACAGGCTCGGCGTGTAGTTGACCGCCGCGCCCTCGATCGCCAGCAGCTTGAGCTTGGTGGCGACGCCGCCATTCGCGGAAAATCCGCCGGGCTTGCCGCCGGCGGCGAGCACGCGATGGCACGGCACGATCACCGGCACCGGATTGCGGCCGAGCGCCTGGCCGACTTCACGCGCCAGCTCGACTCCGCCGAGTCGCTTGGCGATGTCGCCGTAACTCAGCGTCTGGCCCGGCGGGATGGTGCGGGCGATGTCGTAGACGCCGCGCTGGAAATCGGAGACGCCGTCGAGGTCGAGCGCAATGCCGGTGAGATCGGCCGGCTCGCCGGCGAGCAGCGCGACGATGCGGTCGATCGCGTCCCGCACCGGCGGCGGCGGCGCGGCTTCGCCGATCTCGCCGTAGCGTTGCGCAATTCGCGCGCGGGTCTGCGTCTCGGTCGGCTGCGGCAGTTGCACGGCGACCACGCCGCGGTCGCCCCAGGCGATGCCGCAGCGGCCGAGCGCGGTGTCGAACATCGTGTAGTTGTGCGCCGTCATCGCCTGCTCGTCGCTGAAACCGCGCGAGCTTAGCCGCGCCGGGCGCGGCGATCCACCCGGTTTCAGGCGTCCTGCTCGATTCGCTCGGCGATCGCCGTGAGCCAGCCGCCGCGCTGCCGCTGCAGGCTGTTCGCCCGCGCCGCCGCGGCGCTGCGCATCGCCGGCAGCGCGTCGATCATCGCGGCGAGGCCGCCGACCAGCGCCTCCTGCTGGAACGGCTCGGGCAGGACCAGGCCTGCCCCGCTCTGCTCGATCTCGCCCGCATAGCCGCAGGCGGCCGAGGCCAGCACCGGCACGCCGGCGAGCAGCGCCTCGCCGATCACCTGGCCGGCCGCTTCGGAACGCGCCGGATGCAACATGAAGTCGGCCGCCGCGATCAGCTCCATCACCTCGGCGACGTAGGGCACGATGTGCACCCGGCGCTCGAGATCGTGCCGCACCACGCGGCGATGCAGCCACGGCGAATCCGAGCCGGCGACGACGAGATGCAGCTTCGGATACAGCTTCAGCGCCGCGAGGCTGCGGTCGACGCCTTTCAGCTTCGGATCGACCGCGACCGACACCGCCATCAATTCGTCGTCGGCGATGCCGAGATCCTGCCGCCAGCGGCTCGAGCCGAGCTTGCGCGCCGCGACGTAGCGATCGTCGTGCAGCACCATCGGCAGCACGGTGGCGCGGGCCGGCTCGAAATCATAGGCGATGATGTATTCGTCGCGCTGCCGCTCGGTGAGGAAGAACAGCTTGGTCGCCGCCGGCGCGGCGAACACCGCGCGCTCCAGCGCCAGCCGGGTGCGCCGGCGCGGCGGCCACGACCACAGCCGCCATTCGCGCAGGATCGCGGCGCCATCGGCAACGTAGTGATAATCGGCGTCCGGGATGCGCTCGAACGACAGCAGCGCATCGGGCGCGGCGCGCAGCTTACGCTCGATCGTGGCGCGCGCAAAATCGCGCAGCAGCACGTGATTGGCGAGCCCGCGGGCGCGCAGCTTCTCGATCCGCAGATCGTCGATGCCGGCGACCTCGGCCGAGGTCGTCAGCACGGTGACGTCGTGGCCGCGCGCCGCAAGATGCCGCGCGATCGCCATGCAATCACGTTCCTTGCCGCCCAGCTTGTCGAGTTTGAAGATCGCCAGCATGACCTTCATGGGAAACGCCGGCTCATCGAAGGTGCATCCGGATCATCACGTCGGCGGAGTTATAGCCCGCCGCGATGCGATGGTGCAACGCGGCGACGCAGATGCACGAGCGCCGTGCATTGCTGCCGTGCGGCAATCGGGGGGCGCGCGGCCCTCATCCTGAGGAGCGCGCCTGCTTAAGGCGCGCGTCTCGAAGGATGGCAAAGGGTGAGGTGCGCGCGGCCCATCCTTCGAGACGCCGCGGCTTCGCCCTTCGGGCTACGCCGGCTCCTCAGAGGCTGTGAACCTTTTGGGTTTTCGGTGGGGATGGCGTGGGGCCGCAGCTTTGGCGCTGCATATTTTGCAGCGAGGGATGTTCATGCCTGGCAGCCAAGCTAAGTCAGGCAGTGGCGAGGCGGTGCCCCTGTAGCAGGTTGTTGGCGAGGGCGTGCCACAGCACGATGGCTCGGACCTTCGCGGTGCCGCGGACGAGGAGCTGACGCAGGCCCCAGTTGCGCCAGCGGGCATGAATGCATTCGCAGATCGAGCGCTGTTTGTATTGC
>JACRJB010000074.1 GCA_016215605.1 Rhodopseudomonas palustris | reverse complement strand
GGCGGCTCCGGCTCGGCCTGCGCGGCGGCGGGCGGCAACGGCGCGCGGGTGACCTGCGGCGGCGGATCGCCGGGACGCGGCGCCGGGCGGCTCGACGCGCGCAGCGAATCGCCGGGACGCGCGGCCTCGCCGGCGGGGCGGCGGTTCTTCAGCTCGGCGCGGGCGGCGTCGCGGGCGCGCTGCGCGGCCTCGGACTCGACCTTGCGCACGGCCTCCTCGAGCGCCAGACGCTCGCGGGTGATTTCGGATTCGGTCAGCGGCGGCTGCACGCCGCGCAATTGCGTGATCAAGGCGGCGCGCGCGCGCTCGTAGATCGCACGGCGCTGCTCGCCCGGAGCGCTGGGGTCCAGGCCGGATATGGCGCGTGCGATCAGCGGATAGTAATCAGCCATCTTGACTCAAGCTTCGATGCCTTTCGGTAACATCTTATTAAGCCTCGAAGGGATTCTGCACCAGAATTGTATCCTCGCGTTCGGGACTGGTGGACAACAGCGCCACCGGGCAGCCGACCAGCTCTTCGATGCGGCGGACATATTTGATCGCCTGCGCCGGCAGGTCGGCCCAGGACCGCGCGTTGGCGGTCGGTTCCTTCCAGCCTTCGATGGTCTCGTAGATCGGCTCGACCCGGGCCTGTGCGCCCTCGCCGGCCGGCAGATGGTCGATCTCCTTGCCGTCGAGTCGGTAGCCGACGCAGACCTCGATCGAATCGAAGCCGTCGAGAATGTCGAGCTTGGTCAGCGCCAGGCCGTGGATGCCGCAGGTCCGCACCGTCTGGCGCACCAGCACCGCATCGAACCAGCCGCAGCGCCGCTTGCGCCCGGTGTTGACGCCGAACTCCTTGCCGCGGCGGCCGATCTCTTCGCCGATCTCGTTCAAGAGCTCGGTCGGGAACGGGCCCTGGCCGACGCGCGTGGTGTAGGCCTTGCAGATGCCGAGCACGTAGCCGACCGAGCCCGGGCCCATGCCGGTGCCGGTCGCGGCCTGCGCGGCGACGGTGTTCGACGAGGTGACGTACGGATAGGTGCCGTGATCGACGTCGAGCAGCGCGCCCTGCGCGCCTTCGAACAGGATGCGCTTGCCCTCGCGGCGCTTGATGTCCAAGAGCCGCCACACCGTCTCGGCGTAGGGCAGCAGCTGCGGCGCCAGCGCGGTCAGCTCTTTCAGGATCGCCGCGCCGTCGAATTCGGCGAGGCCGAGGCCGCGGCGGAGCGCGTTGTGATGCGTCAGCAGCCGCTCGATCTTGTTCGGCAGCGTGTCGAGATCGGCGAGGTCCATCAGCCGAATCGCACGACGGCCGACCTTGTCTTCATAGGCCGGGCCGATGCCGCGCTGGGTGGTGCCGATCGAGGTCGCCTTGTTGGCGTTCTCGCGCAGCGCATCGAGCTCGCGATGCAGCGGCAGAATCAGCGTGACGTTCTCGGCGACGCGGAGATTCTCCGGCGAGATCGCGACGCCCTGGCCCTGCAGCTTCTTGACCTCGTCGAGAAACGCCTGCGGATCGAACACCACGCCGTTGCCGATGACCGCGAGCTTCGAGGGCCGCAGCACGCCCGACGGCAGCAGCGCCAGCTTGTAGGTCTCGCCGTTGATCACCAGCGTATGGCCGGCATTGTGCCCGCCCTGGAAGCGGGCGACGATGTCCGCCTGCTCCGACAGCCAATCGACGATCTTGCCCTTCCCCTCGTCGCCCCACTGGGCGCCGACCACGACGACATTGGCCATTTTCGAGCAGTTCCCCTGCAACTCAACCGGATGAAGCACGATCGTCGAGCGCCTGTCGGCGGCTGGCCGGATCGTCCTGAGCGCCAAGCCAAAACACGGCCGTGGCCGCTCGCATGCGAGGCGCTCCATCGGATAACGGATGCAGACCTGCGACGCAAGCGAAACGGGCTGTTTCCACCGCCCGGTCGCTTGCGCCAAATCATTGAAATCCCCGGAAAATCAGCCACCGCCCAATGGCCCGCGGAGGCGGTGGATCGGCGGCGGCGGCGCGAAGCGTTGCGGCGCCGCCGCGGGACGGCGCTGCCGCTACTGGCCGAACGCCACCTGCCGGAAGGCCGACACCAGCGGCGCTTCGAGCTTGCCGCGCATCTGCAGCAGGATGTCGTAGGCCTGGTCGCGCGGCATGCACGGCTTGTAGCGGCGATCCTCGATCAGCGCCGCGAAGATGTCCGAGATCGTCAGCAGCCGGACCAGATCCGGGATGCTCTGCCCGGACAGGCCGTCCGGATAGCCGCTGCCGTCGAGAAACTCATGGTGCTGGCGGACGGCCCGGAGGACTTCCGGCGCGACGCCGCTGGTCTGCTTCAGCACGTCGTAGCCGCTCTGCGGATGGGTCTCGATCAGCGCGCGCTCGTCGGTGTCAAGCTTGCCCGGCTTGTCGAGCACTGCGAGCGGGATGCTGGCCTTGCCGATGTCGTGAAACATCGCCGCGACCGACAGCCGCCGGATATCGACCGCGGAGACGCCGAGGGTCTGGCCGAAATCGACCGCGACGCCGGTCACCAGCAGGCAATGCTGGAAGGTGCCCTCGTGATGCCGGCGCACCGTCGTCAGCCAGTTGGTCAGTCCGTGATCGATCACGGTCTCGGCGATGCGGTTGGCGGCGTCCTCGACGGCCGCCTTCTCCACCGGCGTGCCGCCGCCGACCGCGGAGAACATCGACGCGATCGCCGACGCACCGATCGACGCGCTGAGCGTCGCGTCGCGCACCGCCGAGCCGGACGAGGCGCTCAGCACGACCTGATCGACGAGTTGACCGGCCAGCTGCCGGGCGGAGACCGGATTGTGCAGAACCCGCGTCGCGCCCAGCGCATAGGCTTGCGCGGACAACAGATGCGACCTGCCGTCGATCAGGAAGATGCGGTTGCGGGCGCCGCCGAGCTTCAGCATCATCCGCTTCAGCGCGGCGATCTGGTCGACGACCCGAATGTCCACCGCCACCACCAGCGAGTCCGGCAGCAGCGGGATATCGATGGTCTCGCCGAGCAGCGCGAAGCTGGCGTCGAGCCGCGGCGGCAGCAGCAAACGCAGAGTCGAGAGCTTGTCGCGGCTGTCCGCAATCACATGAACCGACATCGCACGACGCCCTCACCCGGCCGCCGCGCTGCCGAGCCGGACAGATCCGGACGGGCCGTCGCTTCGGCGGGAGCACGCGGACCACCCCGCCTCCTGCGCGCGCCGACGCCGAAGCGCCGCGGAGATCGCCGGCCCGACTCGCGAGCGGGCGCGGTCGGTCGACGACAACGACCGCGGCGCCAGGCCGATACGGCGCCCTGTGCGAGCGCCGCTGATGAGGACGATTTCAGTCGGGTGATCGAAACGAATACGCGACTGCTTCCGGTCTCCGAAGACCACTGGCCGCTCCTGCAATCAATGCCGCGGATCGCAGCGCATCGCGATCCGCTTCGAAATTCCTTGCCCTCACAACACGCCTAAAATACGCGACCAACAAACCCGCCGAACACCGGCTCGATCCTGACAAAATCCGGACAGGATCAGCAAACGCCCACGATTCAAAATTGCGTAGCAACGCAACAACAAACTAACTGATTGCCGCGCGTCGATCAATGAATTTGCGCACGTCTCGCCGATGTCGTCGTCACGATCCGAGCAATCGGGCACATCACCGCTCGGTCGTCGGCCCTGGCAAGCCGTGCGGCCGACGTTCCCGTCGTCGTCCCGCATCGACAGCAGCAGCACCGTGAGCGGAACGAGACTCCCGGACAACGGTTCAGCATTGACATTCACTCCGAAGGGGACATTTGAGAGTCCGTTGCACCAGGCTTCGGCCAAATCAGGAGACGGCATGCAAACGCTGACAACGCAAGGCCTCAACGTGCCCCGGCTCGGGCTCGGCACCTTCAAGCTGCAGGGCAAGGACTGCCACGAGGCGGTGCTGAGCGCGCTGGCGATGGGCTATCGCCACATCGACACCGCCGAGATGTACGCCAACGAGGACTCGGTCGGCGACGCCCTGCAGGACACCGACGTGCCGCGCGACCAGATTCATCTCACCACCAAAGTGTGGTGGACCAATCTCGCGCCCGACGCGATCCGCAAGGCGTTCGAGCAGAGCCTGCGCAAGCTGAAAACCGACTATGTCGATTTCTATCTGATCCATTGGCCGGCGCCGGACATGAACCTCGCGCGCGCGCTGGAGACGCTGATGCGGATCAAGGACGAGGGCGGCGCCCGCGCCATCGGCGTGTGCAACTTTCCGGTGGCGCTGCTGAAGCAGGCGGTGGAGGAGATCCAGGCGCCGATCGCCTGCAACCAGGTCGAGTACCACGTGCTGCTCGGCCAGACGAAGCTGCTGCCCTACATGCAGAGCAAGGGCGTGCCGCTGACCGCCTACGCGCCGCTGGCGCAGGGCCGGCTCGCCTCGTATCCGGAGCTGCAGCAGATCGCCGACAAGCACAAGGCCACCGCGGCGCAGATCGCGCTGGCCTGGCTGCTCGAACAGGACGGCGTGATGGCGATCCCGAAGGCGCGCAGCGCCGCCAGCCAGCGCAGCAATCTCGGCGCGCTCGACCTCAAGCTCGACCAGGACGATCGCGCGCTGATCGCCAAGCTGCCGAAGGACCAGCGTTTCGTGAAGCCGGCGTTCCAGCCGGACTGGGACGCGGCGTAGCGGACGAGAGTCGACCCGGCCCGCGCCGCAATGCTTCAAGGCACGTCATTCCGGGGCGCTCGCGCCAGCGAGCGAACCCGGAATCTCGCCGTTCGGGCGGCGTACCATCGCAGAACATCTCGGGATTCCGGGTTCGCGCGCGGACGCGCGCGCCCCGGAATGACGCGCTTGTGGCTGAGACGGCGGCGATTGCCTGGCGAGCGTCGCACCTGCTAGATCAGCGCCGCGGCGCGACAGCCGCGTATCGATCGGTCGACCGTCATGTCCAAATCCACCCGCGCGACGCAGATGCTGGAGAAGCTCGGCGTCGCGTTCAAGCTGCATAGTTACGACTACGATCCCGACGCGGAATCGATCGGGCTGGCGGCCGCGGCGGCGCTCGGCGTCGAGCCGCGGCGGATGCTGAAATCGCTGATGGCCGAGCTCGACGGCAAGCCGGTCTGCGCAGTGATCGCCTCCGATCGCGAAGTCAGCATGAAGAAGCTGGCCGCCGCGCTCGGCGGCAAGGCTGCCCGGATGATGAAGCCGGCCGATGCCGAACGGCTGACCGGCTATCATGTCGGCGGCATCTCGCCGTTCGGCCAGAAGAAGCGCGTGCCGGTGGCGATCGACGAGGCCGCGCTCGCCGAGGCCACCGTGTATCTCAATGGCGGTCAGCGCGGGCTGCAGATCGAGATCGACCCGCGCGAGGCGGTGCAGGCGCTCGGCGCGGTGGCGAAGCCGCTCGCGGCGGACTGACGCCGCGCGACGGCGCCGCGGCTCCACGCACGCATCGCCGGCGCGGCGCTCGACGTCGCTGCGGAACCCAATGCCTGCATGGGGCGGATGCTCGCGCCGGGGTTGCGAAAGCCGAAGAATTGGGCACAACTCGCCTCCCCTTTCAGCAAACCCCAGCCCGATTGTGACCTCCGCTCCCAGCCCGCTCGCGCGTCTCGCCGACCAGCCCTATCTGTTGCTCAGCCTGACGTCGCTGTTCTGGGCGGGCAACGCCGTGATGGGCCGCTTCATCGCCGGCCACTTTCCGCCGGTCACGCTGTCGTTCATGCGCTGGACCGTCGCGTTCCTGATCGTGATTCCGTTCGCCTGGCGTCATCTGGTCGAGGACCGGATGATGATCCGTCGCCACATCAAGCTGATGGTGGCGGTGTCGGTGATCGGGATCAGCACCTTCAACACGCTGCAATACACCTCGCTGCAATACACCACCGCGCTCAACGTGCTGCTGCTGCAATCCACCGGGCCGCTGTTCGTGGCGATCTGGGCGCTGATCGTGCTGCGCGTCCGGCTGACGCTGGCGCAGGCGATCGGCGCGCTTGCGTCGATGCTCGGCGTGGCGGTGATCATCCTGCACGGCAACATCGCCGAACTGGCGTCGATCGATCTGAACTACGGCGACCTGCTGTTTCTCGGCGCGATGGCGGCGTTCGGCCTGTTCACCGCGCTGTCGCAGAAGCGGCCGGCGATCCACGGGCTGTCGTTCCTCGCCTTCACCTTCGGGTGCGGCGCGGTCTGTCTGATCCCGTTGCTGATCTGGGAAATGTCGGTGCAGCCGGCACCGGCATTCGACCTCACCAACGTGGCGGCGGTCGGTTACGTCTCGATCTTCCCGTCGATCCTCGCTTATCTCTGTTACAACCGCGGCGTCCGGCTGATCGGCGCCAACCGCTCGGCGCCGTTCTTCCACCTCGTGCCCGTGTTCGGCTCGGCGATGGCGATCCTGTTTCTCGGCGAACGGCCGCACCTCTATCACGCCGTCGGCTACGCGCTGGTGCTGACCGGCGTCATCATCGCGGCGCGGAAGCAGAAGACGGCGGCGTAACAGCTAGCCACCTGGTCAAATAGACCTAAGCCTACCGACGAGATATCCCCCAGCGTGCTATCATGCCGCAGACTAAGGGGGCGCGGACAGCGATGGCGACCAATAGCACCGTGGAGGGCATCAAGCTTTTCGCGACTTTTCTCAACAACATTGCCGTGGCCTGGGTGGCCGCAGGTGTGATCGGCCCGATTGTGGGCCTGATTTACGACTACGATAAATTTGCCAAAGACTTCACGATGCTCTGGAGCCTGCCTGTCATTTGCGTTTGCATGGCGCTCGCCCTACATTTAGCAGGGCAGTACATTCTCCTGGATCTGGAGAAGTTCGATGAGTCCTGAAATCCTGGTGCTGAGCTCCGCCGCCGCGATTCCGTTGCTGATCATCGCTTTCGGCATCGTCGGCGCTAAACTACTCGTCAGGCGCGCCTTGGCTAGGAAGGCGGCATCGGGCGCGAGAGGATTTGAAACTGACGTCGACCCCAAGATCCTCCGAGCGCTTTCGGAACTACGCACGAGCTTCACAGCGGGAGCGAGACCCCTTGCCAGAGCCGACGCGTCTTCGGCGCTATCGCCGCAAGCCGCCGACGCTTTGGCGGCAATTTCTGAGGCCCGGTTGGAGCTGGGTGTGAGGTATCTTCTGAAGGCGAAGGCCGCCTTAGGAAAAGACCTCCCGTCGTCTCCGACCGAGGAGCTGGCGATCCAAGCCTTGGAACACCGCTTGAGGAATTACAAAAGCCGACTTGCAGCTCGTGAAGCTTCCGAGGCGCCAGCCGAATCCGAAGATCAGTCGGCCGAGAACCGCGCTTCAAGAACGCCGACAACCCCATAAAGAGCTCGCCTTTGGAAGGCTCGTCGGGATCGGAACAACGACCTCTGCGGATCTCGCCACTTGCGGCATCACAAACTGCCTCTCCGCGTAGTGCTGCAGGAGAGGTTGCTCCAATCGCGACACTTTTGACTGCGCTGCTCCGTCCCAAACACTCGCCCTTTAGTACGCGATGCTGGCGAGGGCGCGGCGGCGTAGAGGCAGGTGGTGTCGTCCCGCTCCCGCTACAGGCCTTCCTGACGCGGCGGGGCGATGCCGAATTTGCTGTAGGATTCGCGGGTGCAGACGATCAGATGATCGGCGCAGGCGGCGCGCCGGTGCGGATCGCACTGCAGCTGATATTCCGGCGAGTTCATCATGTCGAGAAACGCCTCGATCGACGGGTAGTACACCAGCGCCAGATAGTCCCAATGCCGACCGTCGTCGCGGCCAAGCGCGATCGCCTTGGCGGTACCGGTCCACAGCAGCGTGCCGCCGCGCGCCTTGATCATCGGCACGGTCAGCGTGCTGTAGCGCAGATAGGCATCCCAGCCGGACCCGTCGCCGTCGCCCGCGGCTTCGTTGAACCGCATCATGTTCACCATCACCACCGGCCCACGATCCTCGCGCTCCAGCTCCTTCAGACCTTCGATGTTCAGATGCTCGATCGTCATCCCACGTCCCTATCGTCTCCCGGATTTTCTTGCCCGCAGCATGACGCGGATCGGCGGTCGCGCGCCAGCGTTTTTCGGACGGCGCTTCCGCGATTGCCGGAGCGGCGCGATCGTGGAACAATCCGTCCGCGAGGGGGGCGATTGCCATGATCACGGTTCCGGCACTGGCCGCCGACGCGCTCGGCGAGTTTCTCGGCGATTTCATGCGCAGGCAATACGGCGCCTCCGAAGCGCGCCTCACCGAGATCGTGCCGTCGGTGGCGCGGACCGCGCTGGAATGCATCGGCAACAGCGACGCGCTGTATCACAATGTCGAGCACACGCTGCTGGTGACGCTGGCCGGCCACCACATCCTGCGCGGCCGCGCGCTGTACACCCACGTGCCCGCCTCGGACTACGCGCATCTGATCATCGGCTGCCTGACCCACGACATCGGCTATGTCCGCGGGCTGTTCGAGGCCGACGGCGACGACGGCTATGTGATCGACGCCGGCGGCCGCAAGGCGACCCTGCCGCGCGGCGCCTCCGACGCCTCGATGCTGCCGTGGCACGTCGACCGCTCGAAGCTGTTCGTGCGACAGCGGATCGGCGGCATCGCCGAGCTCGACGCCGAGCGGATCGCCTGCGCGATCGAGGGCACGCGGTTTCCGCCGCAGCTGCCGGCCGACGGCGAATGCTGCGCCGAGGAAGCCGGGCTGCTGCGCGCCGCCGATCTGATCGGCCAGCTCGGCGACCCGGCCTACATCCGCAAGGCCAACGCGCTGTACTACGAATTCGAGGAAGCCGGGCTCAACCGCCGGTTCGGCTACGGCTCGCCGGCCGACCTGATCAATCTGTATCCGCAGTTCTACTGGAACAGCGTGGCGCCGCACGTGCAGACCGCGATCCGCTATCTCAACGCCACCGCCGGCGGCCAGCAATGGATCGCCGGCCTGTACAGCAACGTGTTCCGCGCCGAACGCGACATCCGGCTGTCGGGGCCGCAGAAGTAGCGCTACCCACCGTCATTCCGGGGCACGCGCGTTCGCGCGTGAACCCGGAATCCAGAGGTGATCTGCGCTGCCGGAGGATGAACAGTTCGGGATTCCGGGCTCGCGCTGCGCGCGCCCCGGAATGACGAACTCGGGGAAAGTGATCGGGGCACGCGCATCAGCGCGCGCCCCGGAATGACGGGATGGGCGGCGAGGCGGATAGCGCGTGGCCCCGCGCATGGCCTGCATTCCGCGGCGGCTCTTTGCCGGGGCGGGCTTTTCGGGCATGGCTGCGCCTCACTCGAACCGATCGCAACCGCTTGATCACCCTGTTCCGCACAGCCTTCGGCTGGCTCGCCAACCAGCCCTATCTGCTGCTCAGCCTGACCTCGCTGTTCTGGGCCGGCAACATCGTGCTCGCGCGCGCGGTCGCCGGGCACATTCCGCCGGTGGCGATGTCCTGCGTGCGCTGGATCGGCGCGATGCTGCTGCTGCTGCCGTTCGCCTGGCCGTATCTGCGGCGCGACTGGCCGAAGCTGCGCAAGCACTGGGTGCTGATGATCGTGCTGTCGGCGACCGGCTTCGCGATCAACAACGTGCTGTCGTATTGGGGCCTGCAATTCACCCAGGCGCTCAACGCGCTGCTGCTGCAATCGTCCGGGCCGCTGTTCGTGGCGCTGTGGTCGCTGCTGCTGTTCGGGGTGCGGCTGACCTGGACGCAGGCGATCGGCATCGCGCTGTCGCTGCTCGGCGTGCTCACCATCATTTTGCGCGGCGACCTGCTGGCTTTGGCGGGGATCGACCTCAACCGCGGCGACCTGATGGTGGCGGGCGCGCTGTGCGCCTTCGGGATGTATTCGGCGCTGATGCCGAAGCGGCCGGTGACGCATCCGCTGTCGCTGATCGTGGTCACCACCGGCGGCGGCGCGTTGCTGCTGCTGCCGTTCGCGGTGGCGGAGTTCGCCGCCGGCATCCGGCCACACGCCGACTGGATCACCGCGGCGGCGATGGCCTATGTGGTGATCTTTCCGTCGGCGCTGGCGTATCTGTGCTTCAACCGCGGCGTCGCGCTGATCGGGCCGAACCGCTCGGCGCCGTTCCTGCATTTGATGCCGGTGTTCGGCTCGGTGATGGCGATCGTGCTGCTCGGCGAGAAGCCGGAATTATTCCACCTCGCGGGCTATGCGATGGTGATCGCCGGCGTGTTCATCGCAGCAAGGCGGTGAACGGCGGGTCCACCGCCCCACTCACCGTCATTCCGTGGCGCGAGCGCAGCTCGCGAACCCGGAATCTCGAAGTTGTGGAAACGCCGAAGTCGCAGAACAGCGCGGGATTCCGGGTTCGCGCTGCGCGCGCCCCGGAATGACGTGCTTGGGGCGGGATTGACGCCAAGGTCTGCGTCTTCGTTTCCATATCCGCTTCTGCTTCTGTCCCCGCTCCACTCCCTGTCATTCCGGGGCGCGCGCCCAAGCGCGCGAACCCGGAATCCGGAAGTTGTGGAAACGCCGGAGTCGCAGAACAGCTCGCGATTCCGGGCTCGCCGCTGCGCGGCGCCCCGGAATGACGGGGCGGGGGGCCTCGCCTTTTTCCGTCGTTTCGCGCAGTCTGTCGGACAACAACAAGACCATCCGGGAGGAATTCGATGCGACCGATCTCTGCCGCGTTTGCGGCTGCCGTGCTGTTGTCCGCGCCGCTCGCCGCCGTGCCGGCGAAGGCCGATGCGCCCTATCCCAACCGCAACATCACGCTGGTGCTGCCGTTCGCTGCCGGCAGCGGCACCGACACCACGACGCGGATCATCTCGCAGAAGCTCGGCCAGGCGCTCGGCGTCGGCATGGTGATCGAGAACAAGGCCGGCGCCAACGGCATGATCGCCGCGACCTATGTGGCGCGCGCCCAGCCCGACGGCTACACGCTGTTCGTCACCACCAACACCACGCATTCGGCCAATCCGTATCTGCTGAAGACCCTGACCTACGACCCGGTGAAGGACTTCACCCCGGTGGCGCGCACCGGCGACCTGCCGTTCATGCTGGTGGTGCATCCCGACGTGCCGGCCAAGACCGTGGCCGAACTGATCGCCTACGCCAAGGCCAATCCCGGCAAGCTGACCTACGCGTCGGGCTCGTCGTCGGCGATCGTGTCCGGCGCGACCTTCGCCCGCAAGGCCGGGATCGATTTGCTGCACGTGCCGTACAAGAGCTCGCCGCCGGCGATGAACGACGTGATCGGCGGCCGCATCACCATGATGTTCACCGACGTGCTGACCGGCCTGCCGCACGTCCAGGGCGGCGCGCTGCGGGCGCTGGCCGTCACCACCAAGGACCGCTCGCCGCTGGTGCCGGAGTTGCCGTCGATGCAGGAGGCCGGCGTGCCGGATTTCGACATCACCTCGTGGCAGGGCTACTTCGCACCGGCCGGCACGCCCAAGGAGGTGGTGACCAAGCTCAACGCCGAGATCCGCAAGATCGTCGAGGATCCGCAGACCAAGGCCAAGCTCGCCACGCTCGGCATGGACGCATTCTCCGGCACGCCCGAAGACCTCGGCAAATTCGTCGGCGATCAGCTGGTGCTGTGGGAGAAGCTGGTGCGCGAGGCGGGCATCGAGAAGCAGTAGGCTCGTTCACGCGCTGTCATTCCGGGGCGCGCGCAGCGCGAACCCGGAATCTCGAAGACGTGGAAACGTCGGAGGCGCAGAACATCTCGGGATTCCGGGCTCGCCGCTACGCGGCGCCCCGGAATGACGTGCTTGGGGCGAGGTGATTATTACTTCACCTGTCCTACGCCCCACCGATCAAGATCCCCACCGCGAGCACGATGACGCCGCCGAGGACGATCTGGAACACCGCCTGCAGGAACGGCGTGTCCATGTACTTGGCGCGGATGTAGGCGATCGCCCAGAGTTCGACGAACACCACGAAGCTGGCGATCGCGGTTGCGATCCAGAACGCGTTGGCCCAGCTGTCCGGCACCAGATAGGGCAGCGTGTGGCCGAGGCCGCCGATCGTGGTCATCAGGCCGCAGATGCCGCCGCGCAGCCAGGGCGAGCCGCGGCCGGTCATCGAGCCGTCGTCGGACAGCGCCTCGGCGAAGCCCATCGAGATGCCGGCGCCGATCGACGCGGCGAGACCGACCAGGAAGGTCGGCCAGTTCTGATGCGTGGCGAAGGCGGCGGCGAACAGCGGCGCCAGCGTCGACACCGAGCCGTCCATCAGCCCCGCGAGTCCGGGCTGGACGTATTGCAGCACGAACATCCGCCGCGCGGTGTGGTCCTCCGCGCTGCGGGCGTCGGGGGTGAGAAACTTGTCGCTGAGCTGCGCGGCGCGCTGCTCGTGGCGCTTCTCGAACTCGGCGAGGTCGGTCAGCAGCTTGCGGATGTGGACGTCGGTGGCGCGGTCGGCGGCGCGCTCGTAGAAGCGCTGCGCCTCGAACTCCATGGTCTCGGCTTCCTTGCGGATGCGCTCGAGCGGCAAATTGCGGGTCAGCCAGATCGGCCGGCGCTTGATGAAGCCCTTGACGTCGTCGCGGCGGATCGGCGGCAGATCGGCGCCGAAGCGCTCCTCGTAGATCCGCAGCAGCATGTGGCGGTGGCCCTTTTCCTGCTGCGCCATTTCGGTGAACACGCGCGCGGAATCCGGATAGCGCTCGGCGAGGTCCTCGGCGAAGGCGAGATAGATCCGGCTGTCCTCCTCCTCGCCGGCGATTGCCACGGCGAGGATTTCGCGCTCGGTCAGGTCGGAAAACGCCTTCATTTGCTGTCTCTGCGGTAATTTAGAACGGTTCTAATCCATAGTCCCGGCCGGTTCCGCTGTCAAAGCAGCCGGCGCGGGAGCCAATTCGCCGCAGGGGTCGTCATGGCGGCTTCATCGATCCGTCAGCCGCCTGTGATCCGGCGCCGCCACAAGTCCGCGATCCATTCACAGGAGATTCATCATGCGAAAACTGCTGCTCGGGTCCGTCGCGGTTCTGGCGCTGACGGCGTCCGCCGCGCTGGCGCAATCCGAAGGCGAATTCCCGGCGACGCTGGCCGGCCACGCCGTGCTGCCCGCGACGTCGTTCGTCGACGCGCCGGCGGATGCGCCGGCCGATCTGAAGGCCGCCGGCAAATACACCACCGGCAAGCGCGTCGAGGCGACCGGCAGCGTCATGGGCACCTCCAACGGCCGCCCGACCGGCGTCGCGGTGCCGTTCAAGGGCCAGCCGCTGCAGGGCCATTCCGGCATCAAGGCGATGCCCGACGGCACCTTCTGGGTGCTGACCGACAACGGCTTCGGCTCGCGCTACAATTCGCCGGACTCGATGCTGTATCTCGACAACTACAAGATCGACTGGGCGACCGGCGGCGTCGAGCGCAAGCAGACCGTGTTCCTGCACGACCCGGACAAGAAAGTGCCGTTCCGCATCCTCCACGAGGACACCGACAAGCGCTATCTCACCGGCGCCGATTTCGACACCGAAGGCTTCCAGATCATCGGCGACCATTTCTGGATCGGCGACGAATTCGGCCCCTACATCCTCAAGACCGACCTCAGCGGCAAGGTGCTGGCGGTGTTCGACTCGCAGGCCGACGGCAAGCCGATCAAGTCGCCCGACCATTGGTCGGTGCAGTCGCCGGGCGCCCCCGGCGCCAGCTACACCGGCGTCAACCTGAAGCGCTCCAAGGGCTACGAGGGCTTCGCCGCCTCCAAGGACGGCAAGTATCTGTACGGCCTGCTCGAAGGCCCGCTGTGGGACGCCGAGAAGAAGGATTGGGAAAAGGTCGACGGCAAGGAAGCCGCGCGGATTCTCGAATTCGACGTCGCGGCGGAGAAGTTCACCGGCCGCTCCTGGAAATACGTGTTCGAGCAGAACGGCAACGCGATCGGCGACTTCAACATGATCGACGCCAGCCACGGCCTGGTGATCGAGCGCGACAACGGCGAAGGCACCAAGGACAAGGCCTGCCCCGAAGGCAAGCCGGGCACCGACTGCTTCGCCGATCTCGCCAAGTTCAAGCGGGTGTTCAAGATCGAGCTGAGCGACGCCAATGCCGGCCAGCCGGTGCGCAAGATCGGCTTCATCGACTTGATGAAGATCCGCGATCCGGACAAGAAGGCCCGCAAGCCGCTGACCGACGGCGCGCTGGCGTTCCCGTTCTTCACCATCGAGAACGTCGACAAGGTCGACGATCGCCACATCATCGTCGGCAACGACAACAACCTGCCGTTCTCGTCGAGCCGCGACCCGAACAAGGCCGACGACAACGAGTTCGTGCTGCTCGAAGTCGCCGACTTCCTGAAGGCGAAGTAATTCGCCCGTGACGCCGGGTGAGGAGCTGCGACTCCTGGTGCACAGCCCCTCACCCGCCTTTCGCCGAACGGGTCCGGCGAAAGGCCCCCTCTCTTTCGAGAGAGCCGAACTTGCGCCGCGCAGCGACGCGCGCGGCTCAGGCTTGCGGCGACATCCAGCGCGTCAGCCGCGAGAACACGCCGTCCGCGGCCAGCGGCGGTGCGCCGCCGTCGACGTCGCCGATGTGGCGAAGAAACTCGTCGAGAAACCCCGCATCGCCGGCTTCGGTGATGACGATCCGGGTCTCGCCGGCGATCACCGCATAATCGTACGCGATCGGCCCGACGAATGGCAATGTCGGCGCCGCGGCGATGTCCTTGGCGATCACATAGTCGTCGGGATCGAGCCCGCGCGCGATCATCGTGCGGGTGAGCATGGTCAGGTTGCCGACGAACTCGGGTTCGAAGGCGACGGTGCCTTGTAGTCGAATGGGCATGCAGCCGCCTCTGGTCTCGCCTCGCTGGCGCACGCCCCCAGCAGGAAGTAGTCGCGGCGCCGGGGCGGCAGGTTCAAGCCCGCGGATGCGCCACCCGGCCCACGAAAAACGCGCGCCGTGGCTGCGGCGCGCGTGTTCGTGTCGTGGATCGGCCGATCTTGAGGCGACGCCCGGTCAGGCGGCGCGGACCTTCTGCAGGAAGTCGTCGACCGCCGACTGCAGCGCACCGGACTGACTGTCGAGCGCGCCGGCATGGGACAGAACCTGCGAGGCGGCGTCGCCGGTGGCCGACGCGGCGGCGCTGACGCCGCCGATGTGGCCGCTGATCTCGCTGGATCCCGCCGCGACCGACTGGATGTTGCGGGCGATGTCGCGCGTCGCCGCGCCCTGCTGCTCGACCGCCGACGAGATCGCCATGGTGATCTCGCTCATCTGCCCGATCGTCGCGGTGATGCCGCTGATCGATTGCACGGCGTTGGCCGTGGAAGACTGCATCGCCGACACCTGCGCCGAAATCTCTTCGGTCGCCTTGGCGGTCTGGCTCGCCAGCGCCTTGACCTCGGAGGCGACGACGGCGAAGCCGCGGCCGGACTCGCCGGCGCGCGCCGCCTCGATGGTCGCATTCAGCGCCAGCAAATTAGTCTGCGACGCGATCGAATGAATCAGCTGCACGACCTCGCCGATCTTCTCGGCGCTGACCGACAGCTGCATCACGGTCTCGTTGGTGTGCTCGGCGTCGTTCACCGCCTTGCCGGCGATCTCGCGCGACTGCTGCACCTGCCGCGAGATCTCGTGCACCGAAGCGGACAGTTCTTCCGACGCCGACGCGACGGTGCCGACCATGCCAGCGGACGCGTCCGACGCGGCGCCGACCGCCGCGGCACGCGTGCTCGCGTCCGACGCGGTGGTGGTCATCGACTGCGCGGTTTCCTGCATCTCGCGGGTCGCACCGGCGACGCTGCGCACCACGCCGTTGACGCTGCGCTCGAAATCGTCGGCGATGCTCTGCATCAGCGCCCGCCGCTCCGCCGCGGCGCGCTGCTGCGCCTCCTGCTCCTGCTGTTCGAGGCCGCGGATGCGGACCGCATTGTCCTTGAACACCTGCACGGTCTTGGCCATGCCGCCGATCTCGTCACCGCGTTCGACGCCGGGGATCGCGGCGTCGAGCTGGCCCTCGGCCAGCGACTGCATCCGGCCGCCGAGCGCGCCGAGCGGCTTGGTGATGCTGCGGCCGACCAGCCAGGCGATCAGCGAGCAGGCAGCGCCGATGCCGACGATCGCGGCCGCGAGCCCCCACAGGATCGGGCGCAGCTTGGCGTCGATGTCGTCGAGGTAAGCGCCCGAGCCGACGAACATGTCCCAGCCCGGCAGCATCGCGACGTAGCCGAGCTTGCGCTGCAGCTCCTGCGAATTCGGCTTCTGGAATTCGTAGAACATCAGATGCGCGCCCTTGGCGGCGACGCCGTCGCGCAGTTCGCGCGTCAGCGGCCGGCCATTGACCATTGCGTCGATGCGGTTGGTGCCGGGCTTGAAGCCGGGCAGCCGCACCACGGTGCCGTCCATCTTGTAGACGAACAGATAGCCGGCGCCCTTGTCGTAGGTCATCGTCTCGGCGCGGCTGGCGAATTCGGCGATCGCGGCGTCCTTGGTGATCTGGCCGGCGTCGACCTGCTTCTGCAGGCCCGCCGCCATGTTGACGGCGCTCTCGACGATCGCCTTGGTCTGGTCGACCCGCGCCTCGAGCATTTCCTGTTTCAGGATCGAGGCGGCGAACAGGCCGGCGATCGCCAGACCGGCCATCGCCGCGGCGACGATGATACCAAGCTTGGGCGTAATTCGAAGATTGCTGAATTTCACGTGACTGCTCCGCAGGGGCGAGAATGCGCTGCAGCGAAAGTACCCGTGATTGTTTTGCAGTTCCTTTACCACCCGGCTTAGTAGAAATACGGGGCCATCGCCCAGGATCAAACGACAACGCCGCACCCTGAGGGTGCGGCGTTGGTACTCGATTAAGGGCTCCGGGTCGGAGCCGAAGGGCCGAGCGGCTCAGGCCGCCCGCACCTTCTGCAGGAAGTCGTCGACCGCGGAGCGCAGCGCGCCGGACTGTCCGTCCAGACTGCGGGCGTGCGACAGCACCTCGGCGGCGGCGCTGCCGGTGGCCGACGCCGCGGCGCTGACGCCGCCGATATGCGTGCTGATCTCGCTGGAGCCGGCGGCCACCGACTGGATGTTGCGGGCGATCTCGCGGGTCGCCGAGCCCTGCTGCTCGACCGCGGAGGAGATCGCCATGGTGATGTTGTTCATCTCGCCGATCGTCGAGGTGATGTGGTTGATCGATTCCACCGCGGTCGCGGTGGAGGACTGCATCGCCGACACCTGCGCCGAGATTTCCTCGGTGGCCTTGGCGGTCTGGCTCGCCAGCGCCTTCACTTCGGAGGCGACCACCGCGAAGCCGCGGCCGGACTCGCCGGCGCGCGCCGCCTCGATGGTGGCGTTGAGCGCCAGCAGATTGGTCTGCGACGCGATCGAGTGGATCAGCTGCACCACTTCGCCGATCTTCTCGGCGCCGATCGACAGCAGCTTGACGGTCTCGTTGGTGCGCTCGGCGTCGCCGACCGCCTTGCTGGCGATCTCGCGCGACTGGCTGACCTGGCGGGAGATCTCGGCGACCGACGCCGACAGTTCTTCGGAGGCCGACGCCACCGTGCCGACCATGCTCGACGCGTTGTCCGACGCCGAACCGACCGCGGCGGCGCGCGAACTCGCATCCGAGGCGGTCGAGGTCATCGACTGCGCGGTCGACTGCAGTTCGGCGGTCGCGCCCGTGACGCTGCGGACCACGCCGTTGACGCTGCGTTCGAAATCGTCGGCGATCTGCTGCATCAGCGCCTGGCGCTCGGCGGCGGCGCGCTGCTTGACCTCGCTCTCCTGCTGCTCGAGGCCGCGAATCCGCAGCGCATTGTCCTTGAACACCTGGACGGTGTTAGCCATCTCGCCGACTTCGTCGCCACGCTCGACGCCGGGGATCTCTCCCTCGAGCTCGCCGGCGGCCAGCGACTTCATCCGCGCTCCGAGCGCGCCGAGCGGCTTGGTGATGCTGCGGCCGATCAGCCAGGCGATCAGCGACGAGACCACGCCGATGATCAGAACGCCGAGGCCGAGCATCCACACCACCGGCTTCACGGTGGCGTCGATGTCGTCGAGATAGGCGCCGGTGCCGACGAAGGCGTTCCAGCCGGGGATCGCCACCGCATAGGACATCTTGCGGATCAGCTCGTCGGAGCCCGGCTTGCGGAATTCGTAGTTGAGCAGCACGTAGCCCTTGGCCAGCACGCCGTCGCGCAGCTCGCGGACCAGATAGCGGTCGCCGGTCGGCACGTCGATGCGGTTGGTGCCGAGCGCCTTCTTGTCCGGCGTCGCCAGCGTCATGCCCTCGTTGGTGTAGGCGAACACGTAGCCGTTGCCGTTGTCGTAGGTCAGGGTGGTGGCGCGGCGGGTGAATTCGGCGAGCGCAGCCTCCTTGGTCAGCTCGCCGGCCTCGACCTGCTTCTGCAGGCCGACCGCCATGTTGCGGGCCGATTCCGAGATCGACTTGGCCTGCTCGATCCGCGCGTTCAGCAATTCCTTGCGCATCATCACGCCGGCATAGGCGCCTGCGGCGCACAGGCCGAGCAAGGCGACACCGACCAGAATGCCGATCTTGGGGGTAATTCGAAGATTGCTGAACTTCACGGGAGCGTCTCCACACCAAACTCACCGCGCGGGCGCGCGGCTCAGGTTGCAGGACGTTAGCGCCAGATACTTTTCATTGTGTTACTTTGGACAGTTTGTCGCTTTCGGAGCACACCCGAAACGCAGAAATCCCTCCACGAAGGGAGGGATTTCATTCGTCGTCCAGTTCGCTGTCAGGCGAAAGGTTTTAAAATACCAACGCTTTGGCCTGCTTCACTTGCGGCAGCGCCTGCACCTTGGCGATCACGTCGGCCGGCACCGCGCCGTCGACCTCGACCAGCGCGATGGCGTCGCCGCCCTGGCTGTGGCGGCCGAGGTTGAAGGTCGCGATGTTGACCTTGGCGTCGCCGAGCAGGCTGGCGAACTTGCCGATGAAGCCCGGCTTGTCCTCGTTGGTGACGTAGATCATCGAGGCGCCGAACTCGGCGTCGACGCGGATGCCCTTGATGTCGACCAGCCGCGGCTTGCCGTCGGCATAGACGGTGCCGGACACCGAGCGCTCCTGCTTGTCCGTCGCCACCGTCAGGGTGATCAGGCTCTCGTAGTCGCTCTCGGCGGCGCGGACGACTTCGTCCACCACCATGCCGCGCTCCTTGGCGATCACCGGGGCCGAGACGACGTTGATGTCGCCCAGCATCGGCCGCAGCAGGCCGCTCAGCACCGCCGAGGTCAGCGCCTTGATCTTCATCTCGGCGACCTCACCCTCGTAGGTGATGGTGACCTTGGTGATGCCGGTGTCGGTGAGCTGGCCGGCGAACGAGCCGAGTTTCTCGGCGAGTTCGATGAACGGCTTCAGCTTCGGCGCTTCTTCCGCGGTGATCGACGGGAAGTTGACGGCGTTGGTGATGGCGCCGTTGAGCAGATAGTCGCTCATCTGCTCGGCGACCTGCAGCGCGACGTTCTCCTGCGCTTCGGTGGTCGAGGCGCCGAGATGCGGGGTGCAGATCACGTTGGGCAGGCCGAACAGCACGTTCGAGGTGGCCGGTTCTTCGGAGAACACGTCGAACGCCGCGCCGGCAACCTGGCCGGACTTCAGCGCGTCGGCGAGCGCGTTCTCGTCGACCAGACCGCCGCGGGCGCAGTTGATGATGCGGACGCCCTTCTTCATCTTGGCGATCGCGGCCGCGTCGATGATGTTCTTGGTCTTGTCGGTGAGCGGGGTGTGCAGCGTGATGAAGTCGGCGCGCTTGAAGATGTCTTCGAGCTCGACCTTCTCGACGCCGATGTCCTTGGCGCGCTCCGGCGACAGGAACGGATCGAACGCGATCACCTTCATCTTCAGGCCGAGGGCGCGGTCGGCGACGATCGAGCCGATGTTGCCGCAACCGATCACGCCAAGCGTCTTGGCGGTGATCTCGACGCCCATGAAGCGGTTCTTCTCCCACTTGCCGGCCTGGGTCGAGGCGTCGGCGGCGGGGATCTCACGGGCCAGCGACAGCATCATGGTGATGGCGTGTTCGGCGGTAGTGATCGAATTGCCGAACGGCGTGTTCATCACGATGATGCCCTTGGCGGTCGCCGCGGGAATCTCGACGTTGTCGACGCCGATGCCGGCGCGGCCGATCACCTTGAGCTTGGCGGCCTTCTCCAGGATCTTCGCGGTCGCCTTGGTGGCGGAGCGGATCGCGAGGCCGTCATAATTGCCGATGATCTCGGCGAGCTTCTCTTTGTCTTTGCCCAGCGCCGGCTGGAAATCGACGTCGATGCCGCGATCCTTGAAGATCTGCACGGCGGCTTCCGACAGCGCGTCGGAAATGAGGACTTTGGGAGCGGTCATGGGATGTGATCCTGATGAATTTGGACTGGGATGTAGTTCGATGCGGTTCAACGAATGCGGCCTGCTCCCTCGCCCCGCTCTTGCGGGGAGAGGGTTGGGGTGAGGGGCAACAGCGGCCCCGCGAGTGCAGACGGTGAGTTGAGCGCAGTGTGATCAGCGCAGTGCCTGGCCCCTCACCCGGTCCGGCTTCGCCGGACCGACCTCTCCCCGCATCGCGGGGAGAGGTTCAAAGGTCAGGCCGCCTGCGACAGCGAGGCCTTGGTGGTGGCGAACGCGTAGTCCAGCCACTGCGTCAGGGTGGCGACGTCGGCGGCTTCCACCGTGGCGCCGCACCAGATCCGCAGGCCGGGAGGGGCGTCGCGGTAGGCGCCGAGGTCGTAACCGGCGCCTTCCTTCTCGACCGCCGCGACCAGCTTCTTGGCGAAATCCGCCTGGGCTTCGGCGGAGAGCGCGGTGATCGCGGGATCGACCACCTTGAGGCAGACCGAGGTGTTGGAGCGGATCGCCGGATCGGCGGCGAGGAAGTCGACCCACGGGGTCTTCGCCTTCCAGTCGGTGATCACCTTGGTGTTGGCGTCGGCGCGGCCGATCAGGCCCTTGAGGCCGCCGACCGACTTCGCCCAGTTCAGCGCGTCGATGTAGTCCTCGACGCACAGCATCGACGGGGTGTTGATGGTCTCGCCTTCGAAGATGCCGGCGATCAGCTTGCCGCCCTTGGTGAGGCGGAAGATCTTCGGGATCGGCCACGGCGGATTGTAGCTCTCGAGCCGGGCGACCGCGCGGGGCGACAGGATCAGCATGCCGTGCGCAGCCTCGCCGCCGAGCGCCTTCTGCCAGGAGAAGGTGACGACATCGAGCTTGGCCCAGTCCAGCGGCTGCGCGAAGGCGGCCGAGGTGGCGTCGCAGATCGTCAGGCCTTCGCGGTCGGCCTTGATCCAGTCGGCGTTCGGAACGCGCACGCCGGAGGTGGTGCCGTTCCAGGTGAAGACCACATCGGTGTTGCAGTCGACCTTGGAGAGGTCGGGAATTTCACCGTAGCCCGCCTTGAGCTTGGTGACGTTCTCGAGCTTCAATTCCTTGGTGATGTCGCCGACCCAGCCCTCGCCGAACGATTCCCAGGAGACGGCGGTGACGGGACGCGGACCGAGCAGCGACCACAGCGCCATTTCGACGGCGCCGGTGTCGGACGCCGGCACGATGCCGATCTTGTAGTCGGCGGGGACCTCGAGCACTTCGCGCGTCAGATCGATCGCGAGCTTGAGCTTGGCCTTGCCGACCTTCGCGCGATGCGAGCGGCCGAGCGGGGCGTCCTTGAGATTTTCGGGGGTCCATCCGGGGCGCTTGGCGCAGGGGCCGGAGGAGAAATTGGGGGTAGCGGGCCGCGATGCGGGCTTCGTCGTCATGTTCTATCCTTCCAGATAGCTAGCCTCCCGTTGGGGGGAGGTGTCCCGCCGCCTCGAATAGTCCTTTGGGTTCGAAAGTCAAGGACGACAGGGCTCCGGAAGATCACGGACAAACCAGACTTTCGACGACCCCCTCCCGGTGCGCGGCCCAAAGCCGCCACCCTGCATCGACGCAAACGACAGCGCGCCGGGCGGCCGGCGCGCTGTCTGTGACCTCATCGTTTGGCGCCGGGCCGTCGTCGCGACGGCCCGCGCATCGTGCGGCGACGGCTCAGGCGACCTTGGCGAGGAACCGTTCGACCTCGCTACGCAGCTTGTCGACCTGGCCCGCGATTTCGCCCGAGACGTCGTTGACCCGGGTTGCGATCTCGCCGGTGTCGGCGGCGGCATGGCTGATGCCGATGACATTGGACGACACCGACGCGGTGCCGGCCGACGCCTGCTGCACATTGCCGGCGATCTCGCGGGTGGCGGCGCCCTGCTGCTCCACCGCGGCGGCGATGGTGCCCGCGATCGCGTTGATCTCGCCGATGCGCCGGCTGATCGCATCCACCGCCTCGACCGACTGATCGGTGATCGCCTGCATCTCGGAAATGCTGGCGGTGATCTCTTCGGTCGCTTTCGCGGTCTGACTGGCGAGCGCCTTCACTTCCGAGGCGACCACCGCGAACCCCCTGCCGGACTCGCCGGCCCGCGCCGCTTCGATCGTGGCGTTGAGCGCCAGCAGATTGGTCTGCGCCGCGACCGCGGTGATCAGTTTCACGACGTCGCCGATCCGCTGCGCAGCATCGGCCAGATTCTTGATCTTGACCGTGGTCTGCGCGGCTTCTTCGACGGCCTGATGCGTGCTCGAACTCGACATCTGGATCTGCCGGGCAATCTCGGCGATCGAGGCGGTGAGTTGCTCCGCCGCGCTGGCGACCGCCTGCACGTTGGCGGACGCCTCTTCGGCGCCGGATGCGACGCCGATCGACTGCCGGCTGGTCTCCTCCGCCGCGGTCGACATCGCGCCGGCATCGGCCTTGAGGCCGGTGGAGGCGGTGGCGAGCATTCCGGCGACGTTGTCCATGCCGGTGGCGAAGCATTGCGCTTCTCGCGCGACTTCGCGGACCTTCTTGTCCAGCAGGTCGGAGGCGTTGTTGATGGTGACCGACGCGGTCTTGAACGAGCCCGGCAGACCGCGGGTCAGCACCTTGCGGAAGGTCTTGCCGTGGCTGACATAGTCCATCGAGGCCGAGGCTTCGCGGACGAACGCGTCGATGATGTCGAGCGCGTCGTTGATGCCGGCCTGGGCCCGGCCGATTTCGCCGCCGTCGCGGCGGCCCATCACGCGGGCCTCGAGATCGCCGCGCTTGGCGCTCTCGCAGACGTTCGCGACCTCCTGCACCGACGACGACGCCCGGCTCATGAGCCACATCGCGGCGCCCATCAATCCAAGGCCGAGCACGGCCTCGAGCCCGTCTCCCAACAGGCCCAGCGAACCGTAGACCAGCCGCAGGCCGCCGAACAGCAAGACCGCGACGACGGCGCCGGCCAGTACGAACTGCGCCTTAGACAGAGAAGATGAATTCGTCATATTCGACACCCTGCGTTTTCAGCATATCCATCAACATCGCGTAGCCGCTCATCATGCCGTCCTTGGCATTGCGGTGGCGGTTCTCTTCCTCGCGGAGCTTCGCGTAGAGCGGCTCGATCTTCGCGATCTGAGCGCGGTCCGGCTTGCGGCGGTTGGAGTGAAACCCGACGATGTTCTGCTGAACGTCGAGCGTCGGCGTGACGTGGGCGAACACCCAGTAATGATCGCCGTCGCACGCCATGTTCACCACATAGGCGAAGATCTCCCTCTTCGCCTGGATGGCATCCCACAGCAGCTTGAAGATCGTCCGCGGCATGTCGGGATGACGGATCATGCTGTGCGGAGCGCCGATCACCTCGTTGCGCGGGTATTTCGACAGACGCATGAAGACGTCGTTGGCGTAGGTGATGTGGCCCTTGAGATTGGTCTTCGAGACAATCAGTTCATTTTCGTCGAACGGACATTCGATGCCCGTCGGCTTGATCGGCGGTCTGGCCATTTCCTTGATCTCCGGCGCAACAAATCCAGCATGAACGACAAGCTTGAACCCGCCGAGCAGCCGACAATGCGTATTAATTCACATCAGAAAATTGCCGCACACCAATTACTCCGGTCTTAATACCCCGATTGGTAGCAATACGGGGAAACGACAACGCAAAGACAAATTGCGTAGTTCACGCGTTCCACTACGTACGAATATATGAATATACTGCGACGCATCATCCGGCCGGCGTCAGAACCGCATCGTCATCCCGACGTGACTGGGCTGGAATCCGAGCCGGGCATAGAAGCGCTGCGCGTCGACCCGGCTGCCATGGGTGAACAGCTCGACCAGGCGGCAACCCTGGTCCCTCGCCTCGGCGATCGCCCAGCGCACCAGGGCCTCGCCGATGCCCCGGCTCCGGCAATCGCTCGCGACCCGGACGTCCTCGATGATTCCGCGCGAGGCGCCCTGCGAGCTGAGGCCCGGCAGCACCGCGAGCTGCAGGCAGCCGACCACCCGGCCGGACTCGTCGTGCGCCACCACCATCCTGATGTGCGGCGCACACGCCAGCGCCTCGAACGCCGCGTAGTAAGGTTCGGGCAGCGGATCCTCGACCCGTTCCCGGCCGCGGCCGAGATGGTCGTCGGCGAGCATCGCCACGATCGCGGCCACGTCGTCGCGGCGCGCCGGGCGGATGGCGATGGCCGGGCCGGTCATGGCTGCATCATGCGAGCGGCGCGACGCCGAGCGCGCGTTCGGCATCGGCGATCCAGCGCCGCACGGCGGGATAGCCGTCGAGCGCGAAGCCGCCTTCAGGCGCCACGCGGCTGTAGGCCAACAGCGCGACGTCGGCGAGCGAGCAGTCCGGCCCGACCAAGAAGCGGGAGTCTGCGAGATGGCGGTCCATCAGCGCGAGCGCCGCATGGCCGCGCTCGACCTTGGCCGGATCGCGCGCCGCCGCCGGCTTGCCGAGATACAGCATCTGATAGCGGCACACCGCGATATAGGGCTCGTGGCTGTACTGCTCCCAGAACAGCCACTCGTCCATCCTGGCGGCGAGGTAGGGATCGCGCGGCAGCAGATCGCTGTCGCGGGCGAGATAGCGGATGATCGCGTTGGACTGCGCCAGCGGCCGGCCGTCGTCCAGCACCACGACGGGGACCTGCCCGGCCGGATTGAGCGCGAGGAACTCCGGCGTCCGGGTGTCGCCCTTCATCGTGTCGACGGCGACCCACTGGTAGGGCGACGCCAGCGCGTCGCACACCCATTTCACCTTCAGGCAATTGCCCGATTTGAGATCGCCGTAAATCTTCATCGCCCATCCACCGCTGCGACCGCAGTCGATCAGCGGCAGAGGTCGACGTCAATCTGGTCGCGATCAGAATTTGTAGCCGAGGCCGGCGCGCACGGTCGACACCGCGGTGTTGATCGGCGCGGCGAACTTCTGGTACTCCCACTCGGCGCGCACGAACAGGCCGCGATACAGCATCATGTCGACGCCGAGACCGCCGGAATAGCCGTAGATGAAGTGGCCGTTCTGGATCTGGCTCGCGGTGAGCGGGGTGAACGGGACGCCGCCCTGGGTGCCGGAGATGGTCGCGCTGCGGATGATGTCGGCCTGGCCGAGCGAGACGCCGCCGAACGCATAGGGCAGGAAGCTGCCGACCGCCCAGCCGGCGCGGAGCCGGGCCGACCCGACGTCGTTGACCTTGATCGAGGCGTAGGAATCGTAGGTCGCCGAATAGGCCACGTTGCCGACCGCGGTCTGCCGGCCCATCGTGCCGCTCATCGAGCCGCCGAAGCTGCCGTGCAGATAGTTGGCCTCGAGGCCGAGCACGACGTCGTCCCACTGCGCGTTGTAGCCGACGAAGCCGCCGTAGCCCTGGCCGTGCGACGAATTCTTGCCGAGCACGGGCCACGACGACGTGCCCATCGAATTCTCGATCACCGTGTTGACCAGCAGCTTCGACGCAATCTCCTGCGTCGAATTGGTGAAATCCATGTCGGAGGTGCCGTAGCCGGCCTGACCGCCGACATAGAAGCCCTGCCAATTGACCACGCCGCGGGGCGTGTCCACCAGCGCGCCGCGCAGCGCGCCGAACTCCGGCATATCGGCCGCCTCGGCGCCCTGCGCCGCCGCCATCATCGCCGCCGCCGCCATCAGAACTCTACGCATCGCAACGCTCCCGACCCTTCGATCACGGGAGTGATCATCGCCCGTTAACCTTAATCAATCGTTGTCGCGGCGGGCTTTTTGGCAAAACAAAACGGCGCGGGAGAGACCCGCGCCGTTAAGACTTGTTAAGACGACGAACGCCGTTCGACGTTCGCGATCGCGGCCGATCAGCCCTTGCGCATCAGCGGCGGCGGCGCGTAGGCCGGCGCGGAGTCGAGGTTCCAGCGCACGCCGAGCTTGACGTCGTGCGAGGTGATGTCCTTGAACTTGAAGCTGTTGTTCGAGGTCAGGCCGGTGAAGGTCGAGAGCGAGCCGGTGTAGCCGTCGCCGAGATTGAGGTAGCTGTAGGCCAGTTCGAGCGTCAGGTTCGGATTGACCTTGTAGGCGAGACCGGTGTGCAGCGCCCAGGCCAGATTCCACTTCGACGCGGTCGGCGCGCTGGCGAAGCTCGCGGTCGAGAACGGAATGTTGTTGATGCCGGTGTCGGTGAAGTTCGCCATCGTCACCCGCGCGGCGCCGACGCCGGCGCCGACGAACGGCGTCACGCACCACCAGGTGCCGAGATCGACGTAGCCGTTGGCCATCACCAGCCATTCCGACTTCGAGGCGCTGTAATTGTCGATGCCGCTGTAGGCGAAACCGCTGGCGGTGCCGTTGAACCGGTCGGTGCCCTTGAAGTTCGAGCTGCCGCGATACTGGCCGACGACGTCCGCACGGAACCAGTTGTTGAACTGATAGCCGACGCCGACGCCGTAGATGCCGGCCGCGTCGAACGTGGTCTGCTGATCGAACGAGGTCAGCTGCGAATAGGCCGACTCGCGGCCGTAGCGAAGATCCTTGACCTGCTGGTTGCTGAAGCCGATGTCGCCGCGCAGATACCAGCCGCCGAAATCCTCGACCGGCGGCGGCGCGTAGGCCGGCGGCGGGGCAATCGGCATATCCGCGGCCATCGCCGCCGAGCAAACCATCGAAGCCGCTCCGGCGGCCAAAATCATCTTCACGCTACGCATTGGCTTCGTCCTCTGGTCCAATGATGAGTTACGGAGGCCCCACACTCGGAAACCTATGGACGCACGATGCCAGCAAATCCTTAAGCCCGACTTAACCCTAATTCTTAAGGTTGATATTTGGTGACGACGATCGCTATCGGAACTAAGCGCCCGCTGCGCGATGCGCTTGCGCGTTCATAGTCACTAACAAATTCTTGACGAAAATGATGACGACCGGCCCGGCGACGCCGGGCGCTTTCTGTTCGGGGCGCGAGCGGAGCAGCTGAGCTAAGCGCACTCCCTCGCCCCGCGCACGGCAAGGCTATCGCGGATGGACTTGGGCACGGAGCGGATCGGCGGTTTGCGCCGCACCTCTCCGCATGTCGTCCCCGCGCAGGCGGGGACCCATACGCCGCAGCCTATCGATTGAAGTCCTGCGGCAGAGGCCTTGCTTCGCTGAGGAAGCCAGGGGCTATGGGTCCCCGCCTGCGCGGGCACGACTCATTGCGGGTGCAGCGGCTGAACATTCATGCACGGGCGACCAGCTGTCGCCCGCGAGGAAGTGAAGGTAGCGCGCCTGTGCGGCGCCCGCCTCAATGGGCGTGGCGCGGCATCTTCGGCAGCAGCACCGCGAGCAGGCCCAGCGCCGGCAGGAACGAGCAGACCTGGTAGACGAAGTCGATGCCGTGCCGGTCGGCGACCTCGCCGAGCGCCGCGGCGCCGAGGCCGCCGATGCCGAAGGCGAAGCCGAAGAACACGCCCGAGATCATGCCGAAGCGGTGCGGCATCAGTTCCTGCGCGAACACGATGATCGCCGGCGTCGCCGACGCCAGGATGAAGCCGATGAACACCGTCAGCACCGCGCTGGCGTACAGCCCCGCATAGGGCAGCGCCAGCGTGAACGGCAGGATGCCGAGGATCGAGAACCAGATCACGTAGCGGCGGCCGAAGCGGTCGCCGAGCGGGCCGCCGAAGAACACCCCGGCCGCGGTGGCGGCGAGGAAGATGAACAGGAACATCTGCGCGGTCTGGGTCGAGACGTGGAACTTCTCGATCAGATAGAAGGTGTAGTAGCTCGACAGGCTGGACAGATAGAGCTGCTTGGAGAACAGCAGCGCCACCAGCACCACCAGCGCGACCATCACCCGCCGCTTGCCGGGCGCGTTCGGATGCGGATTGACCAGCATCTTCTTCTTGGCGGCGACCTGCGGCTTGTACCACACGCCGATCCGCCACAGCACGATGATGGCGACGAAGGCGATCGACGAGAACCAGGCGATCGACGGCTGGCCGAACGGCACCACGATCAGCGCCGCCAGCACCGGGCCGAGCGCGGTGCCGGCGTTGCCGCCGACCTGGAACACCGATTGCGCCATGCCGTGGCGGCCGCCAGAGGCGAGCCGCGCGATCCGCGCCGATTCCGGATGGAACACCGCCGAGCCGAGACCGATCATCGCCGCGGCGATCAGGATCACCGCGTAGGAATGCGCGACGCTGAGCAGCAGCAGGCCCAAAAAGGTCGAGCCCATGCCGATCGCCAGCGAGAACGGCTGCGCCTTCTTGTCGGTCATGTGGCCGACCACCGGCTGCAGCAGCGACGCGGTGAACTGGAACGCCAGCGTGATCAGGCCGATCTGGCCGAAATCCAGCGCGTAGTTCGCCTTCAGGATCGGATACACCGACGGAATCAGCGACTGCATGGTGTCGTTGAGGAAATGCGAGAAGCTGATGCCGCCGAGCACGATATAGGCCGGCCCGGTCGGAGGAGTCGGCGCCGGCGCGGTGCGCTCCGGCAGCGCCAGATCCGGCGTGGTGACCGGAGCGGCGATATCGACGTCGACGGCGACGGGCTTGTTCACGGCGGCGCTTCCTGGAGAGTGATGCGGCGCCCGTTCAGCCGGGCCGCCGACAACGAAAAACGGCCGGCAATTGTGCCGGCCGTCGAAAACCTAGAGCGAAGCGGCCCGTTTGGGTAGTCGCAATTCGCGATGGCAGCGTTGCAGCGCGGAACTACGCGCGCGCCGCAGCAGCGACTACGCGGCGGCGGCCGCCGCGTTGCCGAGCGCGTCGACGATGGTGTCGACCACTTCCTCGACCATGATGCGGTCGTCGCCCTCGCCCATCACCCGGATCACCGGCTCGGTGCCGGACGGGCGGATCAGCAGCCGGCCGTGGCCGTTGAGCCGCTTCTCGGCGTCGCTGATGGTCGCCTGGACGCGCGCGTCGTCGAGCGGCCGGCCGGCGCGATAGCGGACGTTCTTGAGGATCTGCGGCAGCGGATCGAAGCGGTGGCAGACTTCGGACACCGGGCGGCGCAGCTTCTGCACCACCGCCAGCACCTGCAGCGCCGCGACGAAGCCGTCGCCGGTCGTCGCGTAGTCCGACAGGATGATGTGGCCCGACGCCTCGCCGCCGACATTGTAGCCGTCGCGCAGCATCGCCTCGAGCACGTAGCGGTCGCCGACCGAGGTCCGCACCAGCTCGATGCCTTCGGAGGCGAGGAAGCGCTCGAGGCCGAGATTGGACATCACGGTGGCGACGATGCCGGGCTTGGCGAGCCGGCCGTCTTCCTTCCAGCTCTGCGCGATCACCGCCAGCAGCTGGTCGCCGTCGACCACGTGGCCGCGCTCGTCGACCATGATGACGCGGTCGGCGTCGCCGTCGAGCGCGATGCCGATGTCGGCGCGCATCTCGCGGACCTTGCGGCACAGCGCCTCCGGCGAGGTCGAGCCGCACTCCTTGTTGATGTTGAAGCCGTCCGGCTCGACCCCGATCGAGATCACGTCGGCGCCGAGCTCCCACAGCGCTTCCGGCACCACCTTGTAGGCGGCGCCGTTGGCGCAATCGACCACCACGCGCAGCCCGTCGAGGCTGAGATCGCGCGGCAGCGTGCGCTTGGCGAATTCGATGTAGCGGTCGTGGACGCCGTCGATGCGGCGGGCGCGGCCGAGGCTGGCGCTCTCCGACAGCTTCTTGTCGAGCGACTCGTCGAGCAGCAGCTCGATCTGCTTCTCGACGTCGTCCGACAGCTTGAAGCCGAGCGGGCCGAACAGCTTGATGCCGTTGTCCTCGAACATGTTGTGCGACGCCGAAATCATCACGCCGAGATCGGCGCGCATCGACTTGGTCAGCATCGCCACCGCCGGCGTCGGCATCGGGCCGACCAGCAGCACGTCCATGCCGACCGAGGTGAAGCCGGCCACCATCGCGTTCTCGATCATGTAGCCGGACAACCTTGTGTCCTTGCCGATCACCACGCGATGGCGATGTTCGCCGCGTTGAAACACCAGTCCGGCCGCCTGCCCGACCTTCAGCGCCAGCTCGGGCGTGATCAGCCCATTGGCGCGGCCACGGATCCCGTCCGTCCCGAAATATCTGCGGCTCATGAAAATTTCCCCCGCCCAAACCATGGTCCGGCGCCTTCCGGACCGGAATTCCGGTCCCCGCCGCCTTGGCCGAACCGCTTATACGGCCATTTTAGTGGGGGGCCCTTCAAAAAATATAAAGAAAGATTACGCGCCGCCGTCCGGCAACGGCGGCGCAAGCTGTTGAAAACGTACGATAAACACCAAATCTGGCGAAACCGGGGGCGGCTCAGCCCTTGCGCTTGCTGTCGCCGTCCGGCTTCGACGGGGCCGGCTGGGTGACGCTGAGCGGGTCGGAACCCGGAAACGACTCTTCCAGCGCCTCGTTCAGTTCGTCGTCACGCTGGTTCTTCTCGTGAGTGGTGTGCTTGACCGGGGTGTCGGACGTCTTCTCGACAGTGGTTTCGACGGTTTTCTCGACGGTCTTGGCGGTCGCCATGAGGGTCTCCTGCTCCATTGTGGTGGGGTCTGGCAGAAGAACGCGCCGGAACCGGCGCTGTTCCCGCGGCGGGCTGGCACACGCCGCTGCACCATGTTGCGTCCCGCGCCGGCGTGCTAGAGGACCCGACGCGCAGAAACGGACCAGGGGCGGCGACGTTCATGAAATACATCACCTGCATCGAGGACCTTCGCCAGATTCACAAGCGGCGGGTGCCGAAGATGTTCTTCGACTATGTCGACCACGGCTCCTATGCGGAGGAAACGCTTCGCGCCAATGTCGACGACCTCAAGCGGATCAAATTCCGCCAGCGCATCCTGGTCGATATTTCCAAGCGCGATCTGTCGACCACCATCATCGGCGAAAAGGCGGCGATGCCGCTGATCCTCGCCCCGGTCGGCTCGACCGGCATGCAGTACGGCGACGGCGAGATCCACGCCTGCCGCGCCGCGCAGGCCGCCGGCATCCCCTACACGCTGTCGACGATGTCGATCTGCTCGATCGAGGACGTCGCGGCGAATGTCGACAAGCCGTTCTGGTTTCAGCTCTACGTGATGCGCGACCGCGGCTTCGTCAAAGCGCTGATCGAGCGCGCGATCGCGGCGAAGTGCAGCGCGCTGGTGCTGACCGTCGACCTGCAGGTGATCGGCCAGCGCCATCAGGACATCAAGAACGGCATGACCGTGCCGCCCGAGATCTTCCGGCCCAAGAACCTGTTCGACATCGCCACCAAGCCGCGCTGGGTGAAGGGCATCCTCGGCGCCAAGCAGCGCAATTTCGGCAACATCGCCGGCCACCTGCCGGGCTCCAAGGATCTGGAATCGGTGTCGGCCTGGGTCGCCTCGCAATTCGATCCGGCGCTGAACTGGAAGGACATCGACTGGATCCGCTCGATCTGGCCGGGCAAGCTGATCATCAAGGGCATCCTCGACGTCGAGGACGCCCGCGAGGCCGTCAAGGTCGGCGCCGAGGCGCTGGTGGTGTCGAACCACGGCGGCCGCCAGCTCGACGGCGCGCCGTCGTCGATCGAGGTGCTGCCGGAGATCGTCCACACCGTCGGCTCGCACATCGAGGTGATGTTCGACGGCGGCATCCGCTCCGGCCAGGACGTGATGCGGGCGCTGGCGCTCGGCGCCCGCAGCTGCATGATCGGCCGCGCCTACATCTACGGCCTCGGCGCCTATGGCGGCCCGGGCGTCGCCAAGGCGATCGACATCATCGGCAAAGAACTGTCGACGACGATGGGCCTGTGCGGCGTCAACGCCATCAACCAGATCGACGAGAAGGTGCTGGCGGAGTAAGCGGCCGCGCGGAAGGCGCCCGCCCCGTCATTGCGAGCGCAGCGAAGCAATCCAGCTCCGTGCACTGGGCTGGATTGCTTCGTCGCTGCGCTCCTCGCAATGACGGGGAGAGGACAACTAACAACAACAAGAACAACAAAAAACAGGAGGACACCGATGACCGAAACGAAGCGCTCCACAGAAGCCGCCCCCAGCGAAGTCCTCTACGCCGTCGAGGACCACATCGCGACCATCACGCTGAACGCGCCGGAGCGGATGAACACCATCTCCGGGCCGATGCTCAACGAGCTGGCGCGATTGCTGCTCGAGGCCAATCAGGATCCCGACGTCCGCTGCGTGATCCTCACCGGCAACGGCCGCGCGTTCTGCGCCGGGCTCGATCTGCGCAAGGAGCGCGGCGAGGACGGGCTGAGCGCGGCGTCGTCGCCGACCACGCTCGATTTGCGCAATACGCCGCCGACCGTGCTGCAGGGCATGGACAAGCCGACGATCTGCGCCGTCAACGGCGGCGCGGCCGGCTACGGCATGGACACGGCGCTCGGCTGCGACATCCGCATCATGGCCGAATCCGCCAAGCTCGCCGCGGCCTTCGTCAAGCGCGGCGTGGTGCCGGAGAGCGGCGGCACCTGGTTTCTGCCGCGGATGATCGGCTGGGCGAAAGCGTCCGAATTGATCTTCACCGGCCGCACGCTGTCCGCGCGCGAGAGCCTGGACTGGGGCCTCGCCAACGAAGTGGTGCCCGACGCCGAGCTGATGGGCCGCGCCCGTGCCGTGGCGAAGGAGATCGCCGGCAACGCGCCGCTCGCGGTGCAGGCCGCCAAGCGGATGATGCGGATCGGGCTCAACGAAACCTTCCCGGACCACGTCCACCACGTGTACTTGCAGCTGCTGCCGCTGTTCAAAACCCACGACATGAAGGAAGGCATCGCGGCGTTCATGGAGAAGCGCGAGGCGAAGTTCGAGGGGCGCTAAATCCTCGCACGTCATGGCCGGCCTCGTTCCGGCCATCCGCGCCTGGAGCAGCAGTCGCGACAAAGACGTGGATGGCCGGGACAAGCCCGGCCATGGCGGATGCAGAGCTCGACATATCTGGAGCGGAGAGCACGATGTTCGAGACCGTCACGACGCTGCTCGACTGGCTCGGCGTCGTCGTGTTCGCGATCACCGGCGCGCTGGTGGCATCGCGCAAGGAAATGGACATCGTCGGCTTCGCGCTGCTCGGCACCGCCACCGGCATCGGCGGCGGCACGCTGCGCGACGTGTTGCTCGATCAGCCGGTGTTCTGGCTGCACGAGCCCGGCTATCTGATCGCCTGCGTGCTGGTGTCGTGCGTGGTGTTCTTCACCGCGCACATTCCGCATTCGCGCTACCAGGCACTGCTCTGGCTCGACGCGGTCGGGATGGCGCTGTTCGCGGTCAGCGGCGCCGAGCGCGCCGCGCTGGCGGGTGCGAACGGCATCGTCGCGGTGGCGATGGGCGTCGTCACCGCGACGTTCGGCGGCATCCTCCGCGATCTGCTCGGCGGCGAAAGCCCGGTGATCCTGCGGCGCGAGATCTACGTCACGGCGGCGCTGATCGGCGCCGCGACGTTCGTGGTCCTGATGGCGCTGGGCGCCTCGCGCGAACTCAGCACCGGCACCGGCTTCGTCATCGCCCTGCTGGTCCGCGCCGCCGCCCTGCAGCGCGGCTGGTCGCTGCCGCGCTACCGGCCGCGGCCGGGCCAAGGTGACAATTAGCTCGCTTCTGCTCTAGCGATCGGGGCGCTCGCCACAAATAGAGCCTCATGGTGAGGAGGCGCGTAGCGCCGTCTCTAACCATGCGCCACGGGTGCTGCGTGGCCACATCCTTCGAGACGCCCGGCTTCGCCGGGCTCCTCAGAGCCTGGCCGAAAACTAAGCGAGTGATTTCGGGCAGATTGTGATTCCGTCGGATTTGCAAAGATTCGATGGAGGGCACAATGACTTGGTCCGAAACCACTCGTG
>JACRJB010000072.1 GCA_016215605.1 Rhodopseudomonas palustris | reverse complement strand
TGGACGCCGGCGTGCCGCTGAAGCGGCCGACCGCGGGCATCGCGATGGGCCTGATCCTGGAAGGCGAGCGCTTCGCGGTGCTCTCCGACATCCTCGGTGACGAAGATCATCTCGGCGACATGGACTTCAAGGTGGCCGGCACCGAGCAGGGCATCACCTCGCTGCAGATGGACATCAAGATCGCCGGCATCACCGAAGAGATCATGAAGGTGGCGCTCGGCCAGGCCAAGGACGGCCGCATCCACATCCTGGGTGAGATGTCCAAGGCGCTCGACCGCGCCCGCGCCGAACTCGGCGAACACGCGCCGCGGATCGAGACCTTCAAGATCCCGACCGACAAGATCCGTGAAGTGATCGGCACCGGCGGCAAGGTGATCCGCGAGATCGTCGAGAAGACCGGCGCCAAGGTCAACATCGAGGACGACGGCACCGTCAAGGTCGCTTCCAGCGATGGTGAGTCGATCAAGGCCGCCATCAAGTGGATCAAGTCGATCGCATCCGATCCGGAAGTCGGCGAGATCTACGAAGGCACCGTCGTCAAGGTGATGGAGTTCGGCGCCTTCGTGAACTTCTTCGGCGCCAAGGACGGCCTTGTGCACATCAGCCAGCTCGCCGCCGGCCGCGTGCAGAAGACCTCCGACGTCGTCAAGGAAGGCGACAAGGTCAAGGTCAAGCTGCTCGGCTTCGACGACCGCGGCAAGACCCGGCTGTCGATGAAGGTGGTCGATCAGGAGACCGGCGAGGACCTCGAGGCCAAGCAGAAGGCCGAAGGCGAAGCCCCGGCCCAGGCCGCCGGCGAGTAGTTCCGGCTGCCGCCCAAACGGGCAGTCTGGTTGATAGATGATCAAAGGGCGGCCGCGAGGCCGCCCTTTTGTCGTTGCCGGGTATCTTGGAACCGGAACCCTGTGTCTCGGGCGCAACGCGCGAAGGTCATCCACCGTTCTGTTACCGGAAGTTGCAACAGCCGCCTTGCCAACGCAGCGGCGTCACCTGATAGTTCCGCATTCATCGTGGATCGCATTCCATGCACCGCAGGATTGCCCAGGTTGTCACCCTCGCCGTCGCGATGCTGCTGTCCCACCAGGCAGTCGCACAGCGCGCTGTTCTGATCGGCGAGAACGACGTCGTCTCCCGCACCGACCGCGACTACACGTCCGGCTTCCGGCTCTCCTTCGTGTTCGATGACTTCGCGCGCGATCTGCTCGCCGCTCAGCTGTTCGGTTTCTTCCATCCGGCGCTGCTGACATTCGGCGCGCCGGCCGGCCCGGTGCGGCGGCAGGTGGAATGGATCGCGCTCGCGCAAAGTATCTACACGCCCGACCGTGATACACGCGGCAACTACACGCCCGGGGTCGACCGCCCGTTCGGCGGCTGGCTGTACACCGGCTTCAACGCCGCGCAGGAGAGCGGCCGCCGTCAGCTCGATTCGTTCGAGCTGCAGGTCGGCGTCGTCGGCGGGCGTGCGTCGCTCGGCGAGGCCGTGCAGTCGGGCTTCCACAGCTGGCTCGGTCAGAACGGACCCGCCGTCAACGGCTATCAACTCCGCGACGAGCCCGGCCTGCTGGTGGCTTGGGACAGGCGCTGGAAGTTCGGCACCGACTTCGGCGGCGGCTTCGGCGCCGACGTCATCCCGTCGCTCGGCGTGACGGCCGGCAACGTCTTCACCTATGGCGAGGCCGGCGCGCTCGTCCGGTTCGGCCGCGCGCTGTCCACCACCTGGGGACCGACGCTGATTCGCCCCGGCATCTCGGGCGCCAACTTCGTCAGTCCGGATCCGGCGGCCCCGTTCTGGGGCTTTTCGTTGTTCGGCGGCGTGCAGGCGCGCGGCGTGGCGCGCAACATCTTCCTCGACGGCAGCACTTTCGCCAGCAGCCCGAAGGTGACGCGCGCAGCGTTCGTGTACGACCTCGTCGGCGGCGCCGAAGTGTTCAATCAGGCCGGCTTCCTGGCGTCGCTGACCTGGATTCGCCGCTCGCGCGAATACACCACGCAGGCGCGGTCCTCGTCGGATTACGGCTCGCTGACGCTGGCCTATCGTTTCTGAGAATCTTGCGTGACGTCTGCGCCAGTCGCGCTGCGCGTTGGCGCGGGCGCCGCGAACATGTGATGATCCGCTGCGCTACTCCGCCGCAGCGATGCCGCGGTTCCGGTCGAAACTGCCACCGGCGGCGGGCGTAGTTCAAGAACAGGCGGAAGCCGCAACGGAGGAACCCCATGTCATTGCTGTCCCGACGCCATCTGATGATGGCCGCCACCGGATTGGTCGCCGCTGCGGCCGCGCCGCGGCTGGCGTTTGCGCAGGCCGCCGCGGCCGCGCCCAGCGGCCCGTTCACGCTGCCGCCGCTGCCCTATGCGGCCGCCGCGCTGGAGCCGCACATCGACGCCAAGACCATGGAGATCCACCATGGCAAGCATCACCAGGCCTATGTCACCAACATGAACAATTTCGCCAAGGACCATCCGAAGCTGGCCGAGATGCCGGTGCAGGACGTGCTCGGCAAGCTCGGCGACGTGCCGGAGGCGATCCGCACCGGCGTCCGCAACAATCTCGGCGGCCACGCCAATCACACCATGTTCTGGCAGATCATGGGCCCGAACGGCGGCAAGCCGTCCGGCGAGGTGCTGGCGGCGATCGACCGCGACCTCGGCGGTATGGAGAAATTCCAGACCGACTTCAACGCCGCCGGCGGCAAGCAGTTCGGCTCCGGCTGGGTGTTCGTCACGGTGAGCAAGGACGGCAAGCTGGCGATCGAGGCGCGGCCGAATCAGGACACGCCGCTGATGGACGGCAAGCGCGTGCTGATGGGCAACGACGTCTGGGAGCACGCCTATTATCTCAACTACCAGAACCGCCGCGCCGATTATCTCAAGGCGTGGTGGAACACGGTGAACTGGAGCAAGGTCGCCGAGCGCTACGAAGCCGCCAAGGCCGGCACGCTGGGCGTCTGAGCCGGCCTGCACTGCGCCCGCGACGGCGCCGTCCGCTCGAGTTCCGAGTGCGCTCGGCAGGGCGGCCTCGTCTTATCCCCTCCGTCGATCCGCCGCGACATTTGCGGCGGATCGGCGATCTTCTTGTAGCCGTTTTCGGCACTCATGCTGATCCTGATCCTGATCCAGAACAAAAGCCGCCCGCATGTTCTGGCGCACCGCCGAAATCGGGAAACTCAACAATATTTCGTGCGACGTACGCTGAGGACGTTGTCGTTGGCGCCGAGAACCTTGCCGTCGAGATCTAATTGGATCATCGCCTGCAAGCGGTTGATGGCTTCGAGGATCGCGGAGGACCACGGGCTGGCAGGTCTTTGAGCGAGCTTGATCACTGCGCAGATGATCGATGAAGAACGTCAGCAAATACGTCCATTCGACGGCCTCTGCGGTCGAGGAGCAGAGCACGGTCACCGGCGAGATGTCGAACAGCATGCAACGCGCCGCCAACGAAGCCGCCGCGATCTTGGCGCGCTAACTCCGGCTCTCCGCGCGTCATTCCCGGCGCTCACGTTTTCGCCCCCGTAGTTTTGCGTATCATGGGTTGCGTAGTTGAACGAGGTGTCCGAATAGGTGATTTTTTAATCATCCGGCATCAAGCTCATGGCATTGCAGGCCGTGAGCGGATGAGTTCGCGGTTTCCCCGTCGATCACCGGAGGCCGCAGATCCATGTTTCCGTTTTCCCGAAACGCCGATCGGGAGCGCGCGGCTGCGTTGCTCGCGGCGATCGACCGGTCGCAGGCTGTCATCGAATTCGATCTCGATGGGATGATCCGGACCGCCAATGCGAACTTCCTCACGCTGCTCGGCTATACGCTCGAGGAGATCAAGGGACGGCATCACCGCATCTTCGTCGATCCGTCGGAGCACGACGGTGCGGCGTATCGCGAGTTCTGGTCCGGCCTGCGCGGCGGTGCGTATCACAGCGGCGAGTTCCTGCGGATCGGCAAGGACGGTCGCGAGGTCTGGATCCAGGCGACCTACAACCCGATTCTCGATCGTCACGGCCAGCCGACCGGCGTGGTGAAGTTCGCCGCAGATATCACCGCGGCCAAGACCCACACCCTGGAGGACGCCGGCAAGATCGCCGCGATCGGCCGCGTCCAGGCGGTGATCGAGTTCGCGCTCGATGGCACCATCGTCACCGCCAACGACAAGTTTCTCGCGGCGCTCGGCTATTCACTGGCCGAGATCGCCGGAAAGCATCACAGCATGTTCGTCGCGCCGGCCGACCGGGACAGCGAGACCTACCGGGATTTCTGGCGCCGGCTCAACAGCGGCGAAGCTTTCACCGGCTCGTTCAAGCGGATCGGCAAAGGCGGCCGCGAGGTCTGGATCCTGGCGTCCTACAATCCGATCCTCGATCACAAGGGGCGGCCCTTTAAGGTGGTGAAGTTCGCCACCGACGTCACCGCGCAGAAGCTCGCCGCCGCCGACAGCGCAGGCCAGATCGCGGCGATCCGCAAGTCGCAGGCGGTGATCGAATTCAAGACCGACGGCACGATTCTCGATGCCAACGAGAACTTCCTGAAGGCGACCGGTTACTCGCTGGCCGAGATCAAGGGCCGTCACCACAGCATGTTCATGGACCCGGCCGACCGCAACACCGCGGCCTATCGCGAGTTCTGGGAGCGGCTGGCTCACGGCGAGTATCAGGCCGGCGAATTCCGGCGGATCGCCAAGGACGGCCGAGAGGTCTGGATCCAGGCGTCCTACAACCCGATCCTCGATCTCGACGGCAAGCCCTACAAGGTGGTGAAGTATGCGGCCGATATCACTCCGCAGGTGCAGCGTCGGATCGCCAATGAAGAAGCGCGCGGCATGCTGATCAGGTCGGCGGAGAGCACCGAGGAGCTGAGCAGCACGGTGCAGATGATCGCCGAAGCGACCAACCGGTCGCGCGAGACGACGCATCGTGCGGTCGCCGAAGTCGATGTCGCGGACGGTCAGGCCAAGCGTCTCGACGAAGCCGCCAGGGCGATGAGCGGGATCGCCGAAATCATCGGCGGCATCACCGGCCAGATCAATCTGCTGGCGCTCAACGCCACGATCGAATCGGCGCGCGCCGGCGAGGCCGGCCGCGGCTTCGCGGTGGTGGCGCAGGAGGTGAAGACGCTGGCCGGGCAGGCGCGGAACGCCACCGATCAGATCGTCGGCCAGATCGACAATCTCAACGGCATCGCCGGCGACGTCGTCGGCGCACTCAGTGCCATCAAGCAGGCGATCGACGGCGTCAATGAGTTCGTCGCCGCGACCGCCTCCACGGCCGAGGAGCAGAGCGCTGCCACCGCCGAGATCGCCGCGAGCATGCAACGCGCCACCGTGCTGCTGCGCTGAGCGCCGCTCAGGCCGGCTCCGCCTGCTTGCTGCTCACGCCTTCCTTGACCATGTCGCCCAGCACCTCGAAGTCGCGGCGGCGAGGTGAAGTCTTGCGGAACGTCAGGCCGATGGTGCGGCCGGGCTGTGGCCGCCGCAGCCGCAGGAATTTGACGCGGGTGTCGCGGCGCTCGACGTCGGCGGCGATCTGCGGGATCAGCGTCAGGCCGTAGCCGCCGGCGACCATCTGGATCACCGTGGTCAGGCTGGAGGCGCCGAACGTGGTGGTGCTGGTGCCGCCCATGTTGATGGCGCGGTTGCGCGCGGTGGCGCAGAACGCCAGCGCCTGGTCGCGCAGGCAGTGGCCGTCCTCGAGCAGGATCAGCCGCGACTGGTCGATCTCGTCGACCGCCACCGTCGCGGTCTCCGGCCGCGGATCGTCGGCCGGCACCGCCAGCAGGAACTCGTCGTCGAACAGCGCGATCGAATCGAGGTCGCGGTTGCCGGCCGGCAGCGCCAGCAAGGCTGCGTCGAGCGCGCCGCTGCGGACGTCGGTGACGAGCTGCCGGGTCTGGCTCTCGCGCAGCTCCAGCCGCAGCTCCGGATAGCGCTGCTGCAGCAGCGGCAGCACTTTCGGCAGCAGATACGGCGCCAGCGACGGAATCACGCCGAGCGTCAGCCGTCCGGTCAGCGGCTGGGCGCGGTGGCGGGCGAAATCGACCAGGTCGCGCGATGCCGTCAGCAGATCCTCGCCGCGGCGGGCGATCTCGCGGCCGATCTCGGTCAGGAACACCTCGCCGGGCCGGCGTTCGACCACCTTGACCCCGAGCGTGCGCTCCAGATCGGCGATCTGCATCGACAGCGCCGGCTGGGTCACGGCGCAGGATTCGGCGGCGCGGCCGAAATGACCGTGGCGGGCGAGGGCGGAGAGGTAGCGGAGCTGACGGAGCGTCACCATGGCCGATCAGATAATCTGATCGGTATGGAAAATCAATTCGACTGGACCTGATCGTAGAACTACTCCAGTCTGCGTTGGCCGGGCCCCGCAGATCGCGGCCGCCATCGGCCAATACAACGCATCACCCCAGGAAGAGATGCCGCGGACGACCCCCCGCGTCCGCGGCATTCTTGGACCTTCCAACCTGCTGTCATCATAAGTTCGAACGACCCGAACACACTGACCGGCGACGACGGAGAGAAACATGGACGCAAAGACAGACGATCAGGGCAAATGCCCGTTCCCGCATGGCGGCGGTTCGCGCGGACGCAGCAATCGTGACTGGTGGCCGGACCATCTCGACATCAGCCTGCTGCATCGCAATTCGACCCTGTCGGACCCGCTCGGTCAGGCGTTCGACTACGCCAAGGAATTCGAAAGCCTCGACCTCGACGCGGTGGTGAAGGATCTGCACGCGCTGATGACCGACTCGCAGGAGTGGTGGCCGGCCGACTTCGGTCACTACGGCGGCCTGATGGTGCGCATGGCCTGGCATTCGGCCGGCACCTATCGCATCACCGACGGCCGCGGCGGCGCCGGCGGCGGCCAGCAGCGCTTCGCGCCGCTGAATTCGTGGCCGGACAACGCAAATCTCGACAAAGCGCGCCGGCTGCTGTGGCCGATCAAGCAGAAGTACGGCAACAAGATCTCGTGGGCCGACCTGTTCGTGCTGACCGGCAACGTCGCGCTCGAATCGATGGGCTTCAAGACCTTCGGCTTCGCTGGCGGCCGCGCCGACACTTGGGAGCCGGAAGAGCTGTATTGGGGACCGGAAGGCTCCTGGCTCGGCGACGAGCGCTATTCGGGCGAGCGTGAGCTGTCCGACCCGCTCGGCGCCGTGCAGATGGGCCTGATCTACGTCAACCCGGAAGGCCCGAACGGCAATCCCGACCCGGTCGCCGCCGCCAAGGACATCCGCGAGACCTTCGCCCGGATGGCGATGAACGACGAAGAGACCGTGGCGCTGATCGCCGGCGGCCACACCTTCGGCAAGACCCACGGCGCCGGTGATCCGTCGCTGATCGGTGCGGAGCCGGAAGGCGGCGCGATCGAGGACCAGGGCCTCGGCTGGAAGAGCAAGTTCGGCACCGGCATCGGCGCCGACGCCATCACCGGCGGCCCGGAAGTGATCTGGACCCAGACCCCGACGCAGTGGAGCAACCACTTCTTCGAGAACCTGTTCGGCTTCGAATGGGAGCTCGACAAGAGCCCCGCCGGCGCCAAGCAGTGGAAGGCCAAGGGCGCCGAGGCGACCGTGCCGGATCCGTTCGATCCGACCAAGAAGCGCGTCCCGACGATGCTCACCACCGACCTGTCGCTGCGCTTCGACCCGGCCTACGAAAAGATCTCGCGCCGCTTCATGGAGAACCCGGATCAGTTCGCCGACGCGTTCGCCCGCGCCTGGTTCAAGCTGACCCACCGCGACATGGGCCCGAAGGTCCGCTATCGCGGCAAGCTGGTGCCGAAGGAAGATCTGATCTGGCAGGATCCGATCCCGGCGGTCGACCACGAGCTGGTCAGCGACAAGGACATCGCCGATCTCAAGGCGAAGATCCTCGGCTCCGGCCTGTCGGTGTCGCAGCTGGTCTCCGCGGCGTTCGCCTCGGCCTCGACCTATCGCCACTCCGACAAGCGCGGCGGCGCCAACGGCGCGCGCATCCGCTTCGCCCCGCAGAAGGATTGGGAGGTCAACCAGCCGTCCGATCTGGCGCAGGTGCTGAGCAAGCTCGAAGCGATCCAGAAGGAGTTCAACGGGTCGCAGACCGACGGCAAGAAGGTCTCGCTCGCCGACCTGATCGTGCTCGGCGGCTCCGCCGCGGTCGAGAAGGCCGCCAAGGATGCCGGCACCGACGTCAAGGTGCCGTTCACCCCGGGCCGGATGGACGCGCTGGAAGAGCAGACCGACGCCGAGTCGTTCAAGGTGCTGGAGCCGCGCGCCGACGGCTTCCGCAACTTCATCGGCAAGCGCAAGCAGTACATGAAGCCCGAAGAGGCGCTGGTCGATCGGGCCCAGCTGCTCAACCTGACGGCGCCGGAAATGACGGCGCTGCTCGGCGGTCTGCGCGTGCTCGGCGGCAATGTCGGCCACACCACCCACGGCGTGTTCACCGACCGGCCGGAGAAGCTGACCAACGACTTCTTCGTCAACCTGTTGGACATGAAGTACGTCTGGTCGCCGTCGGCCACCACCGAAGGCGTCTACGAAGCGCGCGATCGCAAGACCGGCGAACTGCGCTGGACCGGCACCCGCGTCGACCTGGTGTTCGGCTCGCACTCGCAGCTGCGCGCGCTCGCCGAAGTCTACGCCCAGTCCGACGCCCAGGCGAAGTTCGCCAACGACTTCGTCGCCGCCTGGACCAAGGTGATGAACGCCGACCGCTTCGACATCGTCAAGAAGTAAGCGCGGCCGATCTCAAGACAGCGAAAAGGGCGGCCTCCAGGCCGCCCTTTTTACGTTTGGTGTTTCAACTCACACCGTGCCCGCGAGCCGAGCGCAGCGCCGGTGCTACTCGCCCTTCGCCGCGCGTTGTTCCGCCGCCGTTTCCGCCTCATCGACCGTCTTCAGCGCTTCGGGGTGCGGCATCGAGATGATGTTGTAGCCGGAATCGACGAAGTGCACTTCGCCGGTGACGCCGTTCGACAGCTCCGACAGCAGATACAGCGCCGAGCCGCCGACGTCCTCGATCGACACCGTGCGCCGCAGCGGCGCGTGGCGGAGCTGGTAGTTGAACATCATTCGCGCGTCGGCGATGCCGGCGCCGGCCAGCGTGCGCACCGGCCCGGCCGAGATCGCGTTGATGCGGATGTTGCGCGGACCGTAGTCGGAGGCGAGATAGCGCATGCTGGCTTCCAGCGCCGCCTTGGCCACGCCCATCACGTTGTAGTTCGGCATCACCCGGGTCGAGCCGCCATAGGTCAGCGTGATCATCGATCCGCCGCTCGCCGGCATCAGCTCGGCGGCGCGCTTGGCGATCTCGGTGAAGGAGAAGCAGGAGATCACCATGGTGCGCGAGAAGTTCTCGCGCGTGGTGTCGGCGTAGCGGCCCTTCAGCTCGTTCTTGTCGGAGAAGCCGATGGCGTGGACGATGAAATCGAGCCCGCCCCATTTCTCCTTCAACGCCGCGAACACCGCGTCGACGCTGCCGAGGTCCTCGACGTCGCAGGGCAGCACCAGCTCGGCGTTCAGCGACTGCGCCAGCGGCCGCACCCGCTTGCCGAGCGCCTCGCCCTGATAGGTGAAGGCCAGTTCGGCGCCGTGCGCCGACAGCGTCTTGGCGATGCCCCAGGCGATCGAGTGATTGTTGGCGACGCCCATGATCAGGCCGCGCTTGCCGCTCATCAGTTGTTGCATGTGGTTCTCTAACTCCGCCCCGCATTGTGCGTGCTCCCTCGCCCCGCTCTTGCGGGGAGAGGGTTGGGGTGAGGGGCTCTCCGGCCCGCGAATGCTGAGGCGAGGTCGATGCAGTGCCCGGCCCCTCACCCGATCTTTGCGCTAGCGCGCAAAGATCGACCTCTCCCCGCAAAGGGCGGGGAGAGGTTGGAAAATCACGCGTCCAGCCGCTTGAACACCAGCGTCGCATTGGTGCCGCCGAAGCCGAACGAATTCGACAGCACCGCGCCGAGCTTGGCGTTGTCGATCCGCTTGCGCACGATCGGCATGTCGGCGAACACCGGGTCGAGCTCGGTGATGTTGGCGCTCTCGCAGATGAAGCCGTTCTGCATCATCAGCAGCGAATAGATCGCCTCCTGCACCCCGGTGGCGCCAAGCGAGTGCCCGGTCAGCGCCTTGGTGGCGGAGATCGGCGGACATTTGTCGCCGGCGCCGAACACGTTGCGCAGCGCGTTGATCTCCGGCGGATCGCCGGCCGGGGTCGAGGTGGCGTGCGGGTTGATGTAGTCGATCTTGATGCCGCCGGTGGTGGCGAGCGCCATCTGCATGCAGCGCTCGGCGCCCTCGCCCGACGGCGCGACCATGTCGTAGCCGTCCGAGGTGGCGCCGTAGCCGATGATTTCGCCGTAGATCTTGGCGCCGCGCGCCTTGGCGTGTTCGAGCTCTTCCAGCACCAGCACGCCGGCGCCGCCGGCGATCACGAAGCCGTCGCGCGACACGTCGTAGGGCCGCGACGCGGTCGCCGGGGTGTCGTTGTATTTCGAGCTCATCGCGCCCATCGCGTCGAACAGCACCGACAGCGACCAGTCGAGTTCCTCGCAGCCGCCGGCGAACATCACGTCCTGCTTGCCCCACTGGATCAACTCGTAGGCGTTGCCGATGCAGTGGTTGGAGGTCGCGCAGGCCGAGGAGATCGAGTAGTTGACGCCCTTGATCTTGAACCAGGTCGCCAGCGTCGCCGACGCCGTCGACGACATCGCCTTCGGCACCGCGAACGGTCCGACCCGCTTCGGACCCTTGGTCCGGGTGGTGTCGGCGGCTTCGACGATGGTGCGCGCCGACGGGCCGCCCGAGCCCATCACGATGCCGGTGCGCGGATTGGAGATGTCCTTTTCCTCGAGACCGGAATCGGCCAGCGCCTGTTCCATCGCGACGTGGTTCCACGCCGCGCCTTCACCGAGGAAGCGCATCGCGCGGCGATCGACCACGTCGGCCGGGTTCAGCGACGGCAGGCCCTGGACCTGCGAGCGGAACCCGAGCTCGGCGTGCTTTTCGGCGCGCGAGATGCCCGACTTGGCGTCGTGCAGGCTCGCCAGCACCTCCTGTGTGTTGTTTCCGATCGATGAGACGATCCCCATCCCCGTGACAACAACCCGTCTCATGCTCGCCTCGTTCATTGCTTTGTCGTTGGTCTTAACGGGCCGGGTCGAACGAATTCGGACGCGGCGTTGCTCGCTCAGCCAGCAGGCTGGACCGGGGTGTCCTGCTTGAACAGACCGACTTTCAGATCCTTGGCGCGATAGAATATCTCGCCGTCGGCCGCCATCGTGCCGTCGGCGATGCCGAGCCACAGCTTCGACCGCATCACCCGCTTGACGTCGATGTTGTACACGACCTTCTTGATGTTCGGCTGAACCTGGCCGGAAAATTTCAGCTCGCCGAGGCCGAGGGCGCGACCGGGGCCGAGGCCGCCGGACCAGCCGAGGAAGAAGCCGACCAGCTGCCACATCGCGTCGAGGCCGAGGCAGCCCGGCATCACCGGATCGCCCTTGAAGTGGCAGGCGAAGAACCAGAGGTCCGGATTGACGTCGAGTTCGGCGCGGATCAGCCCCTTGCCGTGCTCGCCGCCGGTGTCGTTGATCTCGGTGATGCGGTCGAACATCAGCATCGGCGGCAGCGGCAGCTGCGCATTGCCGGGCCCGAACATTTCGCCGCGGCCGCAGGCCAGCAGGTCTTCATAATCGTAGCTGGAACGACGGTCCCGCATGCGGCTTGCCTTTTCAGTTTCCCCGGGGTCGGCCGTGACGGTCCGGGTCTTGTCATGGAACGGCCGGTGCCCGCCCGTTCCTTGTGCAAAGGTGAGTGCGCGGGGTGTCTAACATAGGCATATGACCCGGCAAAGCGGCACCTCCGTATTCATACCTAAGTAAAACGTCCGAACGGTTCTAGTTGCGAAGCGCTTGCACGCTATTGGAATGCTTCCTATACTCAAGACACAGTGCAAAAAGGGACTACGGGCGTGGACATCGGTGATCGTGCGACATTTTCGCGAGAGGAACACGTAGCCTCGGCTCATGCCGCGGAGCCGCACCTCAATGGTTGCCCCTGGCACGACGTCAACGAGATGTTGCAATCCGTCGGGCTGCGGCCGACCCGCCAGCGCATGGCGCTCGGCTGGCTGCTGTTCGGCAAGGGCGACCGGCATCTGACCGCGGAAATGCTGTACGAAGAGGCCAGCCAGGCCAAGGTTCCGGTGTCGCTGGCGACGGTCTACAACACCCTCAACCAGCTCACCGAGGTCGGCCTGCTGCGTCAGGTCAGCGTCGACGGCACCAAGACCTATTTCGACACCAACGTGTCGGCGCATCAGCATTTCTACCTCGAGAACAACCACGAGCTGATCGACATTCCGAACCAGCACGTCGCCCTGCGCTCGACCCCGGAAGTGCCGGACGGCTACGAAATCGCCCGCGTCGACGTCGTGGTGCGGCTGCGCAAGAAGGCCTGAGCGTCGGATTCGACGCCTCAAGCCGGCTGTTTCGACCTATTCCAGACTCGTCATGAATTCGTAGGGGTGGCGTCAGCGCCGGGCCGCGCCTGCGCTTTGATCAAACCGTCCGGCGTCCAGCTGCGCCGATCGCCGGTGCCTGCATTTGTCTCGCCCTCACCCCAACCCTCTCCCGCAAGCGGGAGAGGGGGCTCGCCGTGCGCGCGGCGAGGTTGATGATTTGTCTCGCACGCTTTCGACGTGAACTCCGACCTCTCCCCATCCGCAGCCGGACTCCCTCTCCCGCTTGCGGGAGAGGGCTGGGGTGAGGGCGACGCGAGTCGCAGCCTTCGCTAAGCAGATTTGGATATCTCGGCTGCCCGAACGAGGCGAAACGGCGCGGTCTCAGTTCACCTGCTCGTCGGCGTAGACGCCCCACAGCCGCTGCTTCTCGATCCAGCCGTCGAAGCCGGGGCCGATGATCCGGCACCAGCTCGGGTCGCAGCGCTTGATCTGCGCCACCACGCCGGCCTGCAGCCGGGCCGCCACGGCGGCGCCGGTCGAGGCGCTTTCATACAGCGTCGCCAGCTCGTCCTTGTCCTTCATGGTGATCACCGCGGTGCGGCGGCCGGACAGCAGCGAGTGATACACCCAACCTTCGGCGCCTTCGGAATCGCGCACCCGCCGCCAGTTCTCGAACTCGGCGGTGATCTCCACCGGCAGCCCGGCGCGGGTGTAGACCCAGGCGACGTCGTTGTCCTTGGTCGGGCCGATCCGGACGTTGACGTGATCCGACTTGAGGCTGACATAGCGCGGCACCGGCAATCCGCTGGCCGACAGCGGCGAGTCTTTCGCAGCATGACACGGCGCCGCGGCACCTACCATCGCACCTGCGAACAACAACCCCACCGTCGCACTCGTCAGCTTCATCGACACGCTCTCCGCCCCAGTGATCGCGCGCGGCCGGTGTAGCCAAGGTCCTTATCCTGGGGTCCTTGTCTTGGCGCGGTCTTCTGCTAGAGAAGGCCGGAAGGCATCCGGTGACCCCAAGGTGGTGAAGGGACCGAACGGAAGGGACCTGCCCCCCCTGCGGTCGCGCTGCAGCGGGAGTGTCGAACAGCTGGGTTAACGCGGACTAAACAGTCTCGCCAGACTCGTCAGAGAGCGGTTGAATGTCGGTTAAGAAAAAGCCTCTGGTCGTCGTCACCCGCAAGCTTCCGGACTCGATCGAAACCCGGATGCGCGAACTGTTCGACGCGCGGCTGAATCTCGACGACGAGCCGATGTCGGCCGAACAGCTCGCCGATGCGGCGCGCACCGCCGACGTGCTGGTACCGACCGTCACCGACACGATTTCCGCCGAGATGCTGAACCAGCCCGACTGCAAGCTGCGGCTGATCGCGCATTTCGGCAACGGCATCGACAATCTCGACGTCGCCGCCGCGCATGCCCGCGGCATCACCGTCACCAACACCCCGAAGGTGCTGACCGAAGACACCGCCGACATGACGATGGCGCTGATTCTCGCGGTGCCGCGGCGGATGATCGAGGGCGCCGCGCTGCTCACCGAGGGCGGCGAATGGCCCGGCTGGTCGCCGACCTGGATGCTCGGCCGAAGGCTCGGCGGCAAGCGGCTCGGCATCATCGGCATGGGCCGGATCGGCCAGGCGGTGGCGCGCCGCGCCCGCGCGTTCGGGCTGCAGATCCATTATCACAACCGCAAGCCGGTGGCGCCGCGGATCGCCGACGAACTCGGCGCGACCTATTGGGATTCGCTCGACCAGATGCTGGCCCGGATGGACATCATCTCGGTGAACTGTCCGCACACCCCGGCGACGTTCCATCTGCTGTCGGCGCGCCGCCTCAAGCTGATCCGCAAGGACGCCTTCATCGTCAACACCGCGCGCGGCGAGGTGATCGACGAGGAGACGCTGACCAAGCTGATCGACGCCGGCGACATCGCCGGCGCCGGCCTCGACGTCTACGAGCACGAGCCCGCGGTCAATCCGAAGCTGGTCCGCCTCGCCAAGCAGGGCAAGGTGGTGCTGCTGCCGCACATGGGCTCGGCCACCATCGAAGGTCGCGTCGAGATGGGCGAGAAGGTGATCATCAACATCCGCACCTTCCTCGACAACCACAAGCCGCCGGATCGCGTCCTGCCGGGGATGCTGTAGGCGCGCCCGACGCGAGCGCCGTGCCCGCGAGCCCTCACCCCAACCCTCTCCCGCAAGCGGGAGAGGGGGCTCGCCGTGCAAGGGGCGAGGGCGGGTGATCTCGGACTCACGGCAGATGCAAAGCCTCTCCCCGACCGCAGCGGGACTCCCTCTCCCGCGTGCGGGAGAGGGCTGGGGTGAGGGCGCCCCAGGCAGTGAGTCCGTTAGCCTGTCGCCTCAGCGATGCCCGCTCAGGTCGGTGATCTTCGGCGCATCCCCGTTCAGCGGATTGCCCGGATCGCGGCCGTAGCGCAGCGTTTCGAACCGCATCGCGCGGGCGTCGATCATCAGCAGCCGTCCGACCAGCCCCTCGCCGAAGCCGACGATCTCGCGGATCGCCTCCAGCGCCATCATCGAGCCGAGCACGCCGGCGAGCGCGCCCATCACGCCGGCCTCCTCGCAGGCCGGCACCGTGCCGGGCGGCGGCGCCTCGGGAAACAGGCACCGATAGGTCGGGTTGAACTCGCCGGCCGCGTTCTTCTCGTGGGCGCGGATCGTGGTCAGCGAGCCGTCGAATTGGCCGAGCGCCGCGGTGATCAGCGGCCTCCGCGCAATGAAGCAGGCGTCCGACACCAGATAGCGCGTCGCGAAATTGTCCGAGCCGTCGAGCACCAGGTCGCAGCCGCCGATCAGCTCCAGCGCATTCGCCGGCGTCAGCCGCAGCGGATGCGGCACCACGCGCACATGCGGATTGAGCGCCGCGATCCGCGCCGCCGCGCTGTCGACTTTCCGTGCGCCGACATCCGGCGTGGCGTGGATCACCTGGCGCTGCAAATTCGACAGCGACACCACATCGTCGTCGACCACATCGAGTGTGCCAACCCCGGCCGCCGCCAGATACATCAGCACCGGCGCGCCGAGCCCGCCGGCGCCGACCACCAGCACCCGCGCCTTGCGCAGCGCCGCCTGCCCGGGTCCGCCGACCTCGCGCAGCACGATATGGCGGGCGTAGCGTTCGAGTTCGTCGGCGCTCAGCATGATGGGGATGCGTCCTTCATCTTCGGCTTTCCCACGCGGCCCCCCTCATCCTGAGGAGCCGCGAAGCGGCGTCTCGAAGACTGGGCCACAGGCCTGTGTCGCCATCCTTCGAGACGCGGCCTGGCGGCCGCTCCTCAGGATGAGGATGTGCGTGCTGCGAGGCGAGCATCGCGCATCGAACCCGCCCACCGTTGTTTCCGACCAAGCATCTATGGTTATCTGCGCAAAGCTCAACAGACGCGACACGGGCGGAATTGTCATGAGATCGATGCTGGCCGCAACCCTGATGATCGCGAGCGCCACCGGCATCGCCACGGCGCAGACCGCGCCGTCCGGAACCGTGCAGGGCGTCAAGCCGAAGCCGGTCGCGACCACGCCGATCCGGCCGGCGCTGCAGACCCCGGCCGAGACCGCCACGGCGATGACGCAGGCCGAGCGCGAGGCGATCCAGTCCGATCTCGCCTGGACCGGCGACTACAACGGCGTCATCAACGGCGAGCCCTCCGACCGCATGGTCGGCGCCATCAAGGCGTTCCAGAAAAACCTCGGCGGCAAGCAGACCGGCGTGCTCAATCCGCAGGAGCGCAGCCAACTCGCCGCCGCCGCGCGAAAACTGCAGGGCAATGTCGGCTGGAAGCTGGTCAGCGATCCGGTCACCGGCGCCCGGCTAGGCATCCCGCAGAAGCTGGTGCCGCAGCAATCCTCGGACGCCAACGGCAGCAAATGGGCGTCGTCGACCGGCACCATCCAGATCGTGCTGGCGCGGCGCAAGGAGGCCGGCGTCACCACCGCCAAGCTGGCCGATCAGGAGAAGAAGGACCCCGGCCGCAAGGTCAGCTACAGCGCGGTGAAGCCGGATTTCTTCGTGCTGTCCGGCACCCAGGGCCTGAAGAAATTCTACATGCGCGGCGCGTTCAAGGATGCCGAAGTGCGCATCCTCACCATCCTGTACGATCAGGCCACCGAGGGCACGATGGAGCCGGTGGTGATCGCGATGTCGAGCGCGTTCAATCCGTTCCCGTCCGGCGCGCTGGCGGGTCCACCGCCGCGCAAAAAGGTCGAGTATTCGACAGGCGCCATCGTCGGCGCCGACGGCGCGATCCTGGCCGATCGCGAGGCGGTCGATGCCTGCGTGTCGATCGTGGTCGCCGGCCACGGCAATGCCGACCTCGCCGCGACCGACAAGGAACACGATCTGGCGCTGCTGAGGATTTATGGCGCGCGCGGCTTGAAGCCGTTGGCGCTGGGCGCGGGCGCAAAGTTGGCGTCGGCCGGCGCGCCGGCTTCGCTCGATCTCACCGGCATCGCCGATCCGCAGAATCAGGGCGGCGGTTCGGCGGTCAGCGTCAGCAAGGCCAGCGTCACCCCGGTCGGCAGCGCCGGCGGCCTCGCGCTGTCGCCGCCCCCCGGCCTCGGCTTCTCCGGCGCCCCCGCGCGCGACGCCGACGGCAAGTTCGCCGGACTGACCTTGCTGCGCCCGCCGCAAGTCGCCGGCCCGGCGAACGGCACGGTCGCAACGCAGGCCACCCTGGTCGACGCCGACACCGTGCGCAAATTCCTCGCCGGCGCCAACGTCAAGCCCGCGACCGCCCCCGCCGCCGACGCCAAGGCCGGCGTCGTCCGCGTGATCTGCGTGCGGAAGTAACACCGTCATTCCGGGGCGCGCGCAGCGGCGAGCCCGGAATCTCCGCGCCAGCGCAACAAACGCAGTGCCCGCGAGCCCTCACCCCAACCCTCTCCCGCAAGCGGGAGAGGGAGCGCGCTGTGCGCGGGGTGACTCATCGTGTCATTCACGCGTCGCCCGAGGTGGTGCACATCATCGCCCCGCTTGCGGCCGGACTCCCTCTCCCGCTTGCGGGAGAGGGCTGGGGTGAGGGCGAGCCGAGCAGGGCGCTTGCGAATTCATGGAGCCGAGCACGGCGCCAGCCCTTCACGCAACTACTTCTGACACCCCGGGCACCAGAACGTCGACCGTCCGTTCTGCACGAAGCGCTTCACCGTGCCGGTGCAGCCGTCCGTCCGGCAGCGTTCGTCTTCGCGGTCGTACACCGCGAACGAATGCTGGAAGTAACCGAGTTCGCCGGAGGTCTGGCGATGGTCACGCAGCGACGAGCCGCCGGCCTTGATGGCGTCGCCGAGCACGGTGCGGATGGCGTCAACCAGGCGCGCCGCGCGGTCGGTCGGCGCGCCCTTGCGGTCGGCCAGCGTCGCCGCCTTTCTCTTGGGTGACAGATGCGCGCGCCACAGCGCCTCGCACACATAGATGTTGCCGAGCCCGGCGACGACGCGCTGGTCCAGCAGCGCGGCTTTCAGCGAAGTCTGCTTGCCGGCGCAGGCGCGCGCCAGCATCGCGGCGTCGAAGGCGTTGCCGAGCGGCTCGGGGCCGAGGCCCTTGAGGTGCGGCTCCTGCTCGATCTCGGCGCGCGGAAAGATCTTCATGAAGCCGAACCGCCGCGGGTCGTTGAAGATCACCCGGGCGCCGTTCGACATCTCGAACACCACGTGGTCGTGGGTGCGGTCCTCGCTGCGCGGATAATGAAAGTCGCCCGGCGTCTTGGCGCCGTCCTCCGCGACCACCCGGAACGAGCCCGACATGCCGAGATGCATCAGCAGCACGTCGCCGGACGACAGGTCCGCCAGCAGATATTTGGCGCGCCGCCCGAGCCCAATGATGGTCTGTCCGGTCAGCCGCGACACAAAGTCCTGCTGAAACGGAAACCGCAGATCGCCGCGGTTCGCCACCGCCCGCTCGATCCGAAACCCCTCCATGGCCGGCTGCAGGCCGAGGCGGACGGTTTCGACTTCCGGCAGTTCAGGCATGCGGGAAAGGCCTGCCACCAGATGCCGTGGACCTTTCGACGCGGAGAGTGTCTCGGAACTGCACGCCCCTCTCGCCGTCATGGCCGGGCTCGACCCGGCCATCCACGGCCACGCGCACCGCCGAAGCCGCAAGGCGTGGATGCCCGGGCCTACGCCGCGCCGAAGCGGCTTCGGCCGCGCAGGCGGGACAAGCCCGGGCATGACGAGGTTGAAGCGGCGGGGCCGATGTCGCAGGCAGCATGTCTCGTCGGTCCTCGTAGGGCATTCAGGTGATAGCGCCTCGCGCCCCGGCGCGCTATATGGTCCGCGCGGACCGGGTTTGGCGTTTTGGATGCCCGTTGCACCCGAAAAAGCCCGCCGCGCGCAGGAGTGACCCCATGACCCAGTCGAACCAGACCACGCATTTCGGCTATCGCGACGTGCCGCTGGACGACAAGCAGACGCTGGTCAACGACGTGTTCCACAGCGTCGCCAGCCGCTACGACCTGATGAACGACCTGATGTCGGGCGGCATGCACCGGTTGTGGAAGGACGTGATGATCACCACGCTCAACCCGCCGCGCGACGATTCGCCGTTCCGGCTGCTCGACGTCGCCGGCGGCACCGGCGACATCTCGTTCCGCGCCGCCAAGGCGTCGGGCGCCGGCTTCCACGCCACGGTCTGCGACATCAACACCGACATGCTCGAAGTCGGCCGCCAGCGCGCGGTCGAGCGGCATCTCGACGGCCAGGTCGATTTCGTCGAGGGCAACGCCGAAGCGCTGCAGTTTCCCGACAAGAGCTACGACGCCTACACGATCGCGTTCGGCATCCGCAACGTGCCGCGGATCGATCTGGCGCTGAAGGAGGCGCATCGCGTGCTGAAGCCGGGCAGCCGGTTTCTGTGCCTGGAATTCTCCAGCGTCGACGTGCCGGGCCTGAACAAGATCTACGATCTGTTCTCGTTCAAGGTGATCCCGCAGATCGGCAAGGTCGTCACCGGCGACGCCGAGAGCTATCAATATCTGGTCGAATCGATCCGCAAATTCCCGAAGCCGTATGATTTCGGCGAGATGATGCGCGACGCCGGCTTCGCGCGCGTCAATTGGCAGGTGCTGTCCGGCGGCATCGTGGCGCTGCATTCGGGCTGGCGTTTGTGATCGCAGCACTCACTCATGCGGCGCGGCTGGTCCGCGCCGCCTTCGTGTTTGCGCGCGAGGGCGTGTTCGGCGTGGTCGATCCGTCGCTGATTCCGCCCGCCGGCCAGTTGCCGGTGCGGCTGGCGCGGCTGATCGAGCGGCCCGGCGCCAAGTCGGGCGCGCGGCTGTCGCGGGCGCTGACGCGGCTCGGCCCGGCCTATCTCAAGCTCGGCCAGTTTCTCGCGACGCGGCCCGACGTCGTCGGCGTGGCGATGGCGCGCGATCTCGAAGCCTTGCAGGACCGGCTGCCGCCGTTCGCGCAGGAGGAAGCCGAGGCGGTGATCGCGGCGTCGCTGGAGCGGCCGATCGATCGCGCCTTCGTCAGCCTGTCGCCGCCCGTCGCCGCCGCCTCGATCGCGCAGGTGCATCGCGGCGTGGTCGAGGAAGGCGGCGTCCGCAAGCAGGTCGCGGTGAAGGTGCTGCGGCCCAACGTGGCGTCGCGGTTCCGGCGCGACCTCAGCGATTTCTTCTTCGTCGCCGAAAAGGCCGAGATGTACTCGTCCGAGGCCCGGCGACTGCGGCTGGTCGAAGTCATCAACACGATGTCGCGCTCGGTCGCGATGGAGATGGATCTGCGGCTCGAAGCCGCCGCCGCCTCGGAGATGGCGGAGAACACCAAGGACGATCCGGACTTCCGCGTCCCCACCGTCGACTGGGACCGCACCACCCACAACGTGCTGACGATGGAGTGGATCGACGGCATTCCGCTGAACGATCACAAGCGCCTCGCCGAGGCCAATGTCGACACCGTCGAACTCGGCCGCAAGGTGATCCAGAGCTTCCTGCGCCACGCGCTGCGCGACGGCTTCTTCCACGCCGACATGCACCCCGGCAATCTGTTCCTCGACACCGAGGGCCGGCTGGTCGCGGTCGATTTCGGCATCATGGGCCGCCTGCTGCCGAAGGAGCGGCGCTTCCTCGCCGAGATCCTGCTCGGCTTCATCACCCGCAACTATCGCCGCGTCGCCGAGGTGCATTTCGAGGCCGGCTACGTGCCGCCGCATCATTCGGTGGAGAATTTCGCGCAGGCGATCCGCGCCATCGGCGAGCCGATCCACAATCGCCTCGCCGAAGAAATCTCGATGGCCAAGCTGCTGACGCTGCTGCTCGAGGTCACCGGCCTGTTCGACATGCGGACCCGCCCCGAACTCATTCTTCTGCAGAAGACCATGGTGGTGGTCGAAGGCGTGGCGCGGTCGTTCGATCCCAAGCTCGACATCTGGAAGGTCGCCGACCCGGTGGTGCGCGAATGGATCCAGCGCAACCTCGGTCCGATCGGCAAGGTCGAAGGCGCGCTCAGCGGCGCCGGCGAGATCGGCCACACGTTGAGCAGCCTGCCGACCATCGTGTCGCGCGCCGTCACCGTGCTGAACCAGCTCGAAGTGATGACCAAGGACGGTCTCGTGCTCGCGCCGGAGACCATCGCGGCCATCGGCCGGACCGAGCGCGGCCGCACCCGCGGCCGGACCATCGCGCTCTGGGTGATCGCCGCGACCTTCATCGGGGTGCTGATCGCGCTGTCGCGGTTCTGACGGCATTGCTGTCAGTGTGTCACAGCAATGCTTGCATCTGCGTATGATCGCAATGCGATCATATCTTGCTGGCGTTGCCTGCATCCGTTAATCTGCCGGCCATGGCCAATTTGACGATCCGCAAACTCGACGATGCGCTCAAGGCCGAGCTGCGCCAGCGCGCGGCCGGCAACGGCCGGTCGATGGAAGACGAGGTCCGCGTCATCCTGCGTGACGCCGTCCACCAGCGCCACGGGTTTGCCCCCAGTTTGCCCCAAGACCAGGGGGCATCGCCCAAAGCCGGCCCGGACGCTGCAAGCCACGGGCATCACGAGGCTTTTCCGTCTCCTCAAGCCCGCATCACGCTGATCGTCGGTGGCGGCATCGCGGCCTACAAGGCGATGGATCTGATCCGCCGGCTGAAAGAGCGCAGCGCCGAGGTTCGCGTCGTGCTGACGAAGGCGGCGCAGCAATTCGTCACGCCGCTCACCGCCAGCGCGCTGTCGCATCAGCGCTGCTACACCGATCTGTTCGACCCGCAGAGCGAGTTCGATGCCGGGCATATCAGGCTCGCCCGCGACTGCGATCTGATCGTCGTCGCGCCCGCCACCGCGGACCTGATGGCCAAGATCGCCGGCGGCCACGCCGACGATCTCGCCACTGCGATCCTGCTGGCAACTAATCGCCCGATCCTACTCGCCCCGGCGATGAATCCGCTGATGTGGAAAAACCCCGCCACCCGTCGCAACGTCGATCAGCTCCGGCGCGACGGGGTGACGATGGTCGGCCCGAATGCCGGCGAGATGGCCGAGCGGGGCGAGGCCGGCACCGGCCGGATGGCCGAGCCGATCGAGATTGCCGCTGCCGCACAGGCACTTCTGGCACCACCGCCGCCGCGCCCGCTGCGCGGCAAGCGGGTGCTGATCACCGCCGGGCCGACCCACGAGCCGATCGATCCGGTGCGCTACATCGCCAACCGTTCCTCGGGCAAGCAGGGCTACGCCATCGCCGCGGCCGCCGTGCAAGCGGGCGCCGAGGTGGTGCTGATTTCGGGCCCGGTCGACCTGCGCGCACCCGCCGGCGTGACGCTGACGCGCGTGGAATCAGCGCGCGACATGCTCGCCGCCGTACAAGCCGCATTGCCCGCCGACATCGCGATCTTCGCCGCCGCGGTGGCGGATTGGCGCGTCGCCAGCGAAGGCGGGCAGAAGATCAAGAAGGGCGCCGGCGGCCCGCCGCCGCTGCAGCTCACCGAGAACCCCGACATCCTCGCGACCATCGCCAGGCTCGCCGACGGCCGCCCGCCGCTGGTGATCGGCTTCGCCGCCGAGACCGAGAATCTGCTCGACAACGCCCGGGCCAAGCTCGCGCGCAAGGGCTGCGACTGGATCGTCGCCAACGACGTATCGCCCGCCACCGGAGTCATGGGCGGCGACCGCAACACCGTGCACCTGCTGATGAAATCGGCCGACGCGATCGCCGTCGAGTCGTGGCCGGTGATGACCAAGGACGAAGTCGCGAGCGCGCTCGTCGCGCGGATCGCCCAAGCAACGGAACTACACGAATCATGAGCGCCAGCATCGCCGTCGAGATCAAGCAACTCGCCCACGCCGAAGGCCTGCCGCTGCCGGCCTATCAGTCCGCCCATGCGGCCGGCCTCGATCTGTGCGCGGCCAACTCCGCCGACGCGCCGCTGCTGCTGGCGCCGGGATGCCACATGCTGGTTCCCACCGGCCTGTCGATCGCGCTGCCAGTGAACTACGAGGCGCAGGTGCGGCCGCGCTCAGGCCTCGCCGCCAAGCACGGCGTCACCGTGCTCAACGCGCCGGGCACCATCGATGCCGACTACCGCGGCGAGATCGGCGTGCTGCTGATCAATCACGGCGCCGAGCCCTTCACCATCCGCCGCGGCGAGCGCATCGCGCAGCTGATCGTCGCGCCGGTGGTCCGCGCCGAACTGATCAGCGTCGCGACGCTGTCCGAGACGGCGCGTGGTGTGGGAGGTTTCGGCTCGACCGGCCGCTAGATTTTGTGTCAAGCACGCGCGGATTCGTCAGCAGAAAATATACTTTCGGCAATTCGCCCCGCGCCCCCGCGGCGTTCACGGTCTGGACTCTTACCCGCCGAGTCACGAACAGGATAATGTCCAGCGATTCGGCGACGACGCTGGCGATCCGCGATCGCGCCGGATGGTTTGGGGCAATCAATGTCGGACGTATTGGGGTCGATGCGTCGGACCTGCTTGTCGTGCACGTCGCTGGTGCGCGGCCTCGCGGGCGCTGGCCTGATCATGGCGTCGTCGCCGGCGATCGCGGCTGAAGATCCGCTGGCCGCGCTCACCTCGCTGATCGTCGTCGATCTGAACCGCCACGAGCTGGTGACGCTGGCGATGGCGGTGTCGGTGCTCGGCTTCTCCGTGGTGTCGGCGATCCTGCTGATGCGGACGCGGCAGCGCGCCGCGGCGCAAGAGGCGCGGCTGCGCGCCGACGTCCAGACGCTGCAGGCCGAATCCGATCGCTTCCGCGCGCTGCTGTTCGCCGAGCCGCAGGTGCTGATCTCGTGGAGCGCCGGCGACGACCGGCCGCAGATCAGCGGCGACATCGCGCTGCTGCTGCCGCACGACGCGCAGAGCGGCCAGCCGCAACGCGTGCTGGCGTTCGGGACCTGGCTGCCGCCGGAGCCGGCGCTGCAGATCGACCACGCCGTCGACGCGCTGCTCGACAAGGGCGAGGCCTTCCTGCTGCATCTGACGACCTCGACCGGGCGCTCGATCGAGGCGATGGGCCGCGCCATCGGCGGCCAGGCGATCCTGCGGATTCGCGAACTCAGCGGCATCCGCCGCGAACTCGCCGACATGTCGCGGCGCTTCAAGGCGCTGCAGGACGAGACCGACATGCTGCGCGGCTTCGCCAACGCCGCGCCGTGGCCGATCTGGACCCGGCGCGCGTCGGGTGAACTGAATTTCGCCAATGCCGCCTATGCGCGCGCGACCGACGCCAGCAGCCCGGCGGATGCGGTGAGCCGCAATCTCGAGCTGCTCGATTCGACCGACCGCGGCAATCTCGCCCGCGCGCTCAACGACAACGCCGAATTCGCCGCGCGGCTGCCGATCGTGGTCAGCGGCGAGCGCCGTTACTTCGACGTCCGCGCGCTGCGGCTGAGCGGCGGCAGCGCCGGCATGGCGGTGGATTCCAGCGAGGCGGCGGCGCTCGGCGCGGCGCTGGTGCGGATGGCGGACGCGCATCGCCGCACCCTCGATCAGTTGTCGTCCGGCGTCGCGGTGTTCGACGCGCAGCGACGGCTGGCCTTCTACAACGATTCCTATCGCAAGCTGTGGGATCTCGACCGCACCTTCCTCGACAGCCACCCCGACGATTCCAGCGTGCTCGACCGCCTGCGCGCCGCGCGCAAGCTGCCGGAAGAGCGCGACTTCCGGGAGTGGAAGAACAAGCTGCACGAGGCCTATCGGGCGGTCGAGCCCGACAAGGCGATCTGGTATCTGCCCGACGGCCGCGCCATCAGCATCGTCACCACGCCCAATCAGGAAGGCGGCGTCACCTATCTGTTCGACGACGTCACCGAAAGCCTCGATTTGCAGCGCCGCTACGGCGGACTGATCGACGTCCAGCGAGAGACGCTCGACAATCTCAGCGAAGCGGTCGCGGTGTTCGGCAGCAACGGCTGCGCGCAGCTGTTCAATCCGGCGTTCACGCGGATGTGGAACCTGTCGGCGGAAGCGCTGAACGAGCGGCCGCATATCGAAACCGTCGAGGAATGGTGCCGGCCGCTGTTCGACGACGCGGTCAGCTGGCAGGCGCTGCGCAGCGCGATCACCGGGATCGACGACCGCAAGCAGGTGCTGCTGAAGCTGGAGCGCAAGGACGGCACCGTGCTGTCCTGCAAGACGATGCCGCTGCCCGACGGCGCCACGATGCTGACCTTCCAGGACATCAGCGACACCGAGAACGTCGAGCGTGCGCTGCGCGAGCGCAACGAGGCGCTGGAGACCGCCGATCGCATCAAGATCGACTTCGTCCACCACGTCTCCTACGAGCTGCGTTCGCCGCTGACCACGATCATCGGCTTCGCGCATCTGCTCGGCGATCCGAGCACCGGCCCGCTCAACGACAAGCAGTCCGAATACATCGCCTACATCACCTCCTCGACCAACGCGCTGCTGGCGATCATCAATAACATCCTCGATCTCGCCAGCATCGACGCCGGCGCGATGACCCTCAATCTCGGGCCGATCGACATCCGCCGCACCATCGAGGCGGCGGCGGAAGGCATTCAGGATCGCCTCGCGCGCGATCAGATCACGCTCGACATCGACACCGATCCGTCGATCGACCAGTTCATCGGCGACGAGCGGCGCGTGGTCCAGGTGCTGTACAATCTGCTCGCCAACGCGATCGGCTTCTCGCCGAGTCAGGCGGCGGTGAAGCTCGTCGTCCGCAAGAGCGATTCCAAGGTCGTGTTCACCGTGACCGACGCGGGTCCGGGGATCGCGCCGGCGCTGAAGGACAAGGTGTTCGATCTGTTCGAGAGCGACTCCCAGGGCTCGCGGCACCGCGGTCCCGGCCTCGGCCTGGCGCTGGTGCGCTCCTTCGTCGAACTGCACGGCGGCAAGGTCCAGGTCGATTCCGTGGTCGGGCGCGGCACCTCGGTGATCTGCGAATTTCCGATCGAACCGACCGCGCAGCGCAACGCCGCCGAATGACCGGGCCGGCGACATTCTCGGTCGCGCTCGCCAACGAGACGGCGACCGCGCGGCTGATGGCCGAAGTCGCCTTGCTGATCGGCCCCGGCGACGTCGTGACGCTGTCCGGCGATCTCGGCGCCGGCAAGACCGCCGCGGCGCGGGCGCTGATCCGCTATCTCGCCGGCGACGACGAACTCGAAGTGCCGAGCCCGACCTTCACGCTGGTGCAGAGCTACGAGCTGCCGCCGTTTCCGCTGCTGCATGCCGATCTGTATCGCGTAGAGGATCCGTCCGAGCTCGAGGAGATCGGGCTGGACCCGCTGCCGGACGGCACCGTGGCGCTGATCGAATGGCCGGAACGCGCCCCCGGCGCGATGCCGACCGACCGTATAGACATCGCGCTCAGCCATCGGCCGGCGTTGGGGTCGCTGGCGCGGGCGGCCGAGATCACCGGTCACGGCAAAGCTGCGGCGCAGGTCGAGCGGCTGGCGGCGTTGCGCAGTTTCATCGAGACGTCCGGCTACGCCGACGCCGATCGCCGCCATATGCCGGGCGACGCGTCGACGCGGTCCTACGCGCGGTTGCTCAAGGACGATGCTTCGCTGATCCTGATGAATGCGCCGCGCCGGCCGGACGGACCGGCGCTGTACGCTGGCAAGAGCTACAGCGCCGCGGTGCACCTCGCCGAAGACGTCCGGCCGTTCGTCGCGATCGCCAACGGGCTGCGCGCGCGCGGTTTCTCGGCGCCCGCGATCCATCACGCCGATCTCGAATCCGGTTTTCTGATCACCGAGGATTTCGGCGGCGCGGGCTTCGTCGAAGGCACGCCGCCGGCGCCGATCGCCGAGCGCTATCAGGCCGCGACCGACATGCTGGCGGCGCTGCACGGCGAGACGCTGCCAAAGACCCTGCCGCTGCCGCAGGAGGACTATGCGATCCCGGTGTTCGACACCGCGGCGATGCTGATCGAAGTCTCGCTGATGCCGGAATGGTATCTGCCGGACCGCGGCGCGCCGGCGTCCGACGCGCAGCGCGGCGAATTCACCGCGATGTGGCGACGGCTGCTCGATGGCGTCGCCGGCGCGAAGCGGAGCTGGGTGCTGCGCGACTATCACTCGCCGAACCTGATCTGGCTCGACCAGCGCAGCGGCATTGCCCGCGTCGGCGTGATCGACTTCCAGGACACGGTGCTCGGACCTGAAGCCTACGACCTGGTGTCGCTGCTGCAGGACGCCCGAATCGACGTGCCCGAAGCGCTCGAGTTGGCGCTGTTCGGCCGCTACCTCAAGGCGCGGCTCGCCGCCGATCCGGAGTTCGATCCGGCCGGCTTCGCCCGGCTCTATGCGGTGATGTCGGCGCAGCGCAACACGCGGCTGCTCGGCACCTTCGCACGGCTCAACCGGCGCGACGGCAAGCCGCATTATCTGCGGCATCAGCCGCGGATCTGGACCTATCTGGGGCGATCGCTGGCGCATCCGTCGCTGACCGAGTTCCGCACTTGGTATCAGGCCAACGTCCCCGCCCCGGTCTGATTTGAGCGATCGAATTTACGCGTTGTTAGCCGGTACTTGGCTAGGCTTCGTAGTCTCCCCAGGAGCTACGCAAGGTGGTCGCTGGATCGAGGCGAAGGAACCGCTATGGCTGTCGAACGTAACAAGGATGGACGCGTCGTGTTCGAGCGCGGAATCCGGGCGCAGATGATGGCGATCGACGGAACCTGGCGTCGGCCGTGTCTGCTCGAAGACGTGTCCGAGACCGGCGCCAAGCTGACCATCGAGGGCTCGGTCGAGGGGCTCAACCTCAAGGAATTCTTTCTGCTGCTGTCGTCGACCGGCCTGGCCTATCGCCGCTGCGAGCTGAGCTGGGTCAATGGCGACCAGATCGGCGTCAGCTTCCTTCGCCACGACAAGAAGAAGAAACAGGCCGCGCGCACGCCCGCGGCGGTTGCGTAAGGCCGCCGCGGCGCAAAGCGGTCGCGCCGAATCGCCGCGTGCCGGCCGATGTCGCATCGACGTCATGGTTCACGAATACCCAGTGACCGCCGATAGACCGTTCGAAGCGGCGTGATACAATCGATGCGTGCGATTCCCCGATCCGCACGAATCCGATCCGACCAACGAGCGACGATGTCCGTTCAACCCTTGAAAGCGATGGTTCTTGCCGCCGGTTTCGGCCTGCGGATGCGGCCGCTCACCGACCACAAGCCGAAGCCGCTGGTGCCGGTCGCCGGCAAGCCGCTGCTCGATCACGTGCTCGACCGGCTGGCGGACGCCGGCGTCGCCGAAGCGGTGGTCAACGTCCACTACCTGCCCGATCAGATCATCGATCACGTCACGACGCGGACCAGCCCGCGCATCATCATCTCCGACGAGCGCGACCAGGTGCTCGGCACCGGCGGCGCGGTGGTGAAGGCGCTGCCGCTGCTCGGCGATGCGCCGTTCTATCATCTCAACGCCGACACGCTGTGGATCGACGGCGTCCGGCCGAATCTGGCGCGGCTGGCGGATACGTTCGATCCGGCGCGGATGGACATCCTGCTGCTGATGGCGCCGACCGCCGGCAGCATCGGCTATGCGGGCAAGGGCGACTTCGCGATGGCGGCCGACGGCACCTTGCGCAAGCGCAAGGAGAACGAGGTAACGCCGTTCGTCTATGCGGGCGTCGCGATCATCAGCCCGGCGATCTTCGCCGGCGCGCCGCAGGGCGAATTCTCGCTGACCACGATGTTCGATCGCGCCGCCGAGCAGGGCCGGCTGTTCGGGCTGCGGCTCGACGGCACCTGGATGCATGTCGGCACGCCGGATGCAGTCGAGGCGGCCGAGCGCGCCTATCTGGCCAGCGTCGCCTGATCGTCCGCGGCACCTCTCCCGTGCCGCTTCGCCGCATGGCATGATCGCCTGATCGGCGAATCAGGATGTCCATGCGCGTTTTCAGTGTTCCGCCTTCCGCGCCGTTCCTGCGCACGACGATCACCGCGCTGGTCGATGGCGCACTGATCGAGGGCTTCGACGCCCGCGCGCAGCCCGAACGGCTTGCCGAAGCGACGCTGTATCTGCCGACCCGCCGCGCCGGGCGGCTGGCGCGCGATATCTTTCTCGAGGTGCTCGGCACCGATGCGGTGCTGCTGCCGCGGATCGTTCCGCTCGGCGATGTCGACGAGGACGAACTCGCATTCGCGCAGGCCGCGTCGGGCGCGGCCGATCTCGACATCCCGCCGGCGCTCGGCGGCCTGCCGCGCCGCCTGCTGCTGGCGCAGCTGATCGCCGCCTGGGCCAGGGGCCTGAAGCCCGGCGATCCGCTGCAGTCGCCGCTGGTGGTCGGCGGCCCGGCGTCGACCTTGGCGCTGGCCGACGATCTGGCGCGGCTGATCGACGACATGGCGACGCGCGGCGTCGACTGGGCCAAGCTCGACGGCTTGGTGCCGGACGCTTTCGACCGCTACTGGAAGCTGACGCTGGATTTCCTCAAGATCGCCGGACATTGGTGGCCGCAGCATCTGCGCGAGAGCGACTTGATCGAGCCGGCGGCACGGCGCGACCTGTTGATCGAAGCCGAGGCTCAGCGTCTCGCCGCGCATTGCGGCGGTCCGGTGATCGCGGCGGGGTCGACCGGCTCGATGCCGGCGACCGCGCGGCTGTTGCAGGCCATCGCCCAATTGCCGCACGGCGCCGTGGTGCTGCCGGGGCTCGACACCGAACTCGACGAGGCGGCATGGCAGATGATCGGGGCCGTGCACGACAAGCAAGGCCAGCTGATCTCGCCGCCGTCGCCGAACCATCCGCAATTCGCGCTGCACGGCCTGCTGACGCGGATGGGACTGCAGCGCCGCGATGTCGTTCGCCTCGGTGAAGCCTCCCGTCACGGCCGCGAAGTGCTCGCGTCCGAGGCGATGCGGCCGTCGGCGGCGACGGCGTCGTGGCACGATCGTCTCGCCGATCCCGCCATCGACCGACTGATCAGTGAAAGCACCGAAGGCCTGACGCTGATCGAAGCGCCGAACTCCGAAATCGAGGCGCTGGCGATCGCGGTGGCGCTGCGCGAGGCGCGCGAACGCGGCCGCTCCGCCGCGTTGGTCACGCCGGATCGCGCGCTGGCGCGCCGCGTCGTCGCCGCGCTCGGCCGCTGGAATCTGCCGGTCGACGATTCCGGCGGCGATTCGCTGATGGACACACAGGCCGGCATTTTTGCCCGACACGCCGCCGAGGCCGCGCTGCACGGCTGCGAGCCGCCGACGCTGCTGGCGCTGCTGAAACATCCGCTGCTGCGGCTCGGCCGCGCCGCTCACGGTTGGCGGCACGAGATCGAAACGCTGGAGCTGGCGCTGCTCCGTGGCACGCGGCCGTCGCCCGGCTGCGAAGGATTGCTGAAGGACTACGCGACGTTCCGCGCCGAACTCACCAAGCTGAAACGCGGCGAACTCAGCGCGCTGCATCCGTCGGAGCCGCGTGCGCGGCTCGGCGAGGATGCGCTCGATGCGGTGCAGGCGCTGATCGATGCGCTCCGCGCCGCGCTGCTGCCGCTGGAGAGCGTCGGCAAGGAGCCGATCGATCTGTGCGTGTTCGGCCAGCGTCATCGCGAAGTCCTCACCGCGCTGTCGGCCGATGCGGACGGCATCGCGGTCGCGTTCGAAGGCCAGCAGGGCGCGGCGCTGCTGCGCGCGTTCGATGATCTCGCCGAGGCCGAGCCCAGCGCCGGCGTGCCGGTGCCGCCGCACGACTATCCCGACGTGTTCGAGACCGCGTTCGGCGATATCACCGTACGCCGCCCCGAACTCGCCGAAGCGGCGCTGCGGATCTACGGTCCGCTCGAAGCCCGCCTGACGACCCATGACCGCGTCATTCTCGGCGGCCTGGTCGAAGGCGTCTGGCCGCCGGCGCCGCGGATCGATCCGTGGCTGTCGCGGCCGATGCGCCACGAACTCGGGCTCGATCTGCCGGAGCGCCGCATCGGCCTGTCGGCGCACGACTTCGCGCAGGCGCTCGGCGCCGACGAAGTGATCCTGACGCACGCCAACAAGGTCGGCGGCGCGCCGGCGGTGGTGTCGCGGTTTCTGCACCGGCTCGAAGCGGTCGCCGGCAAGGTGCGCTGGGGCACGCTCAAGCAGCGCGGCCAGGTGTATCTCGACTACGCGCAGGCGCTCGATCGTCCCGCCGAGGTCAAGCCGATCGCGCAGCCGGCGCCGACGCCGCCGCGCGAGGCGCGGCCGCTGAAGCTGTCGGTCACCGCGATCGAGGACTGGCTGCGCGATCCCTACACGATCTACGCCAAATACATCCTCGGCCTGTCGCCGCTCGATCCGGTCGACATGCCGCTGTCGGCGGCCGATCGCGGCTCGGCGATCCACGAAGCGCTCGGCGAATTCACCGAGCGTTTCGCGGGCGAATTGCCGGACGATCCGGCCCAGATGCTGCGCGAGATCGGCCAAAAACACTTCGCGCCGCTGATGGATCATCCCGAAGCGCGCGCGCTGTGGTGGCCGCGCTTCCTGCGCATCGCCGGCTGGTTCGCCAATTGGGAGCAGGACCGCCGCCCGCATTTGCGCCACGTCATCGCCGAGCGTAGCGGTTCGCTGTCGATCCCGCTCGACGGCGGCCGCAACTTCGTGCTGTCGGCGCGCGCCGACCGCATCGAGCATCGCGCCGACGGCAACTACGCGATCCTCGACTACAAGACCGGCAACCCGCCGACAGGCAAGCAGGTGCGCATGGGGCTGTCGCCGCAGTTGACGCTGGAAGCCGCGATCCTGCGCGCCGGCGGCTTCGACGGCATCGACGCCGGCGCGTCGGTGGCCGAGCTGACTTACGTCAAGCTCAGCGGCAACTCGCCGCCGGGCGACGAGCGCGTGCTCGAACTCAAGATCGAGCGCAAGGACGAGCCGCAAGAGCCGGACGACGCCGCGGCCGAAGCGCTCGCCAAGCTGACCGGCCTGATCCGCCGCTTCGACGACGCGGCGCAGCCGTATCACGCGCTGGTGCTGTCGATGTGGGCGCAGCGCTACGGCCGCTACGACGATCTGGCGCGGATCAAGGAATGGTCGGCCGCCGGCGGCGCGGGAGACGGCGCATGAGCGGGCCGCGCATCATTCCGGATCAGGCGCGCGAGCGGCAGATCCTCGCGTCCGATCCGAGCGCGTCGGTGTTCGTCTCGGCCAACGCCGGTTCGGGCAAGACGCATGTGCTGGTGCAGCGCGTGATCCGTCTGCTGCTCGACGGCGTGCCGCCGGAACGCATCCTGTGTATCACCTTCACCAAGGCGGCCGCCGCCAATATGGCGGAGCGCGTGTTCACCACGCTCGGCCGCTGGGTGACGCTGGATGATACTCAGCTTGCCGATGCGATCCGTCTGACTGGTATCAAGACCGTCGGCCCGTCGCTGCTGGCGCAGGCGCGAAAACTGTTCGCCTGCGCGCTGGAGACGCCGGGCGGGCTGAAGGTGCAGACCATCCACGCGCTGTGCACGCGGCTGCTGCAGCAGTTTCCGTTCGAGGCCAATGTCCCGGCGCGCTTCACCGTGCTGGACGATCGCGACCAGGCCGAGCTGATGCAGCGCGCCAGCCTCGCGGTGCTGCTGCAGGCCGCCGCCGCGCCGGACAGCGCCGCCGGCAAGGCGCTGTCGCTGGCGATGACCAGCGCGGCCGATATCACCTTCCGCGAGGTGGTGCAGGAAGCCTGCATGAGCCGCGACCGCTTCCTCGGTTGGGTGGCGCAGGCCGGCGGCGTCGATGGCGCGATGGCGCAGCTCTCCGCGACGCTCGGCGTCGCGCCCGATGATAGTTGCGCCGCCGTCGATCGCGACATCGTCGACGGTCCCTATCTGCCGCGCGCCCGCTGGTCCGACAGCGCCGCGGTGTTCGACGGCGGCAGCAAGACCGATGCCGATCAGGCACAGCGGCTACGCGATGCGCTGGCGGCGCGCGACACCGCGCAGCTCGAGAAGTATCTCGAACTGTTCTTCACCAAGGAAGCCAAGCTGCGCAAAAGCTTCGCGACCAAGAAGATCGCCGACCCCATGCCCGGCTTCGGCGAGGATCTCAAGCGCGAAGGCGAGCGGCTCGAAGCCCTGCTCGAACGCCGCCGCGCCCTCTTGATGCGCGAGCGCACAAGGGCGCTGCTGGTGATCGCCGCCGATGTCGCCGGGCGGATCGCGCGCGAGAAACAGGACCGCGGCCTGCTCGACTACGACGACCTGATCGACAAGACACTGGCGATGCTCGACAGCGGCGCGTCGAGCTGGGTGCATTTCAAGCTCGACCGCGGCGTCGATCACGTGCTGATCGACGAGGCGCAGGACACCAGCCCGAAGCAATGGGACATCGTCGCGCATCTGATCGCCGAGTTCACCGCAGGCGAGGGCGCGCGCGACGGCATCAAGCGTACCGTGTTCGCGGTCGGCGACGAAAAGCAGTCGATCTTTTCGTTCCAGGGCGCGGTGCCGAAGGAATTCGCCGAGCGCCGCGACGAGCTGCAGCGGCGCTTTCACGGCGCCGGGCTGAATTTCGAGAAGGTCAGCTTCAACTACTCGTTCCGCTCCGGCGCCACCATCCTGCACTCGGTCGATCACGTGTTCCGCGATCCCGAGATCTATCGCAGCATCCACGCCGACACCAGCTACCCACTGCATCAGGCGCTGAACGACGCGGGGCCCAGCCTGATCGATCTGTGGCCGCTGGAACTGCCCGACGACAAGCAGTCGATGGAAGGCTGGCGCGCGCCGTTCGACGCGGTGTCGGAGACCAGCCCCGAGGTGCGGCTCGCTGATAAAGTGCGCGCCGAGATCGCCGCGCTGATTGCCGAGGGCACCATGACCGGTTCGGTCGGCGCGCGGCGTCGGCTGAGTTTTGGCGACGTTCTGATCCTGGTCCGGCGGCGCGGCTCGGCGTTCGATGCGGTGATCCAGGCCTTGAAGCGCGGCGGCATTCCGGTCGCCGGCGCCGATCGGCTGAAGCTGACCGAGCATATCGCCATCATCGACCTGATGAACCTCGCCGATGCGCTGCTGCTGCCGCAGGACGATCTGGCGCTGGCGGTGGCGCTGAAGAGCCCGCTGTTCGGGCTCGACGACGACGATTTGTTCCGGCTGGCTTGGCGCCGCAAGGGCTCGCTGCGCGCGGCGCTGCGCGACAAGGCGGCCGGCGACGCCAAACTAACAGTCGCATTGCAGCGCCTCGATGCCTGTGCCGCGAAGGCGCTTACCGAGACGCCGTTCGGCTTCTATGCGTGGCTGCTCGGCGGCGATGGTGCGCGCGACAGCGGTCGCGCTCGCATCCTGCGCCGGCTCGGCCCGGAGGCCAACGACGCGCTCGACGAGTTTCTCGAACTGGCGCTCGCCTACGAGCAGAAGCAGGCGCCTTCGCTGCAGGGCTTCATGGCGTGGCTGCGCGCCGCCGATACCGAGATCAAGCGCGACATGGAAATCTCGCGCGACGAAGTCCGGGTGATGACCGTGCACGGCGCCAAGGGTCTCGAAGCGCCGGTGGTGTTCCTGGTCGATACCACGTCGTCGCCCGCTGATACGCAGCGGCTCAATCTGATCCGGCTGCCCGCCGGCAACGCGCAGCCCGGCGCGCCGTCCGCGATGGTGTGGGCCGGCCGCAAGGCGAACGATCCGCGTATCGTCGAACAGGCCCGCGCCGCGATGATCGCCGAGACCGAAGACGAGTATCGGCGCCTCCTTTACGTGGCGATGACCCGCGCGGCCGACCGGCTGATCGTCGGCGGCTGCATGCCGGGCAATCGCAACGATGTCCGTGCGCTGTCCTGGTACGATCTGATCAGCAAGGGGCTGGAGGGTTCGGGTCTCGCGATGCGCGCGGTGCCGCCGCCGGACGGCGCGGTGAAACGCTATTGCCGTCCCGAGGACGAGGTGATCGAAGCCGCCGCACCGGAACATCGAATCGCCGCGTCGCTGCCGGACCTGCCGGATTGGCTGCATCAGGCCGCGCCGGCGCCGCGGCAGCCCGAAAGCCTGCTGCGGCCGTCGGAGTCCGACGCGGCCGATCATCGCCGCCTGCGCCGCGGCGAGTCCGAGGCGCAGCGCCAGCGCGCTCTGCAGCGCGGCACGCTGGTGCACCGGCTGCTGCAATCCCTGCCCGATCTGCCGGCGGATGGCCGCGCGGACGCCGCCGCGCGCTATCTCGCCCGCAATGCGAAGGACTGGAGCGCGGAGGACCGCGACGCCCTCGCGGCCCGGGTGCTGCAGGTGATCGCCGACGCCCGGTTCGCGGCGGTGTTCGCGCCGGGCAGCCGCGCCGAAGTGCCGATCGTCGGCCGGCTGCGCCGCCAGGACGAGCCGGTGCTGGTCTCCGGCCAGATCGACCGGCTGGTGGTCACCGGGACCGAGGTTCTGATCGTCGACTACAAGACCAATCACGCCCCGCCGGCGACGCTGGCCGAGACGCCGCCGGCCTATCTGCGCCAGCTCGCGCTGTATCGCGCGGTGTTGGCGCGGCTGTATCCACAGCGGATTGTCCGCGCCGCTCTGCTGTGGACGGAAGCACCTGAAATCATGGAGATTTCAGCCCCTGCGCTGGACGCGGAGCTGGCCGCGCTGACGGTGGCGTGAAGCGCGCTTGACCCCGCCCCACCGCGTTCATACGTTGAAACCATCATCCCGGCGCGATTCCCCCCGCGCCTTCATCCGCTTTCACGAGGTATCCCATGGCCGTAGGCAAGGTGTCAGACGCCGATTTCGAAGCTGAAGTTCTCAAGGCGCAGGGCCCCGTGGTGGTGGATTTCTGGGCCGAGTGGTGCGGCCCGTGCCGCATGATCGCACCGGCGCTGGACGAGATTTCCGGTGCGATGGGCGACAAGGTCAAGATCGTGAAGCTCAATGTCGACGAGAGCCCGGTCACCGCGTCGAAATACGGCGTGATGTCGATCCCGACGCTGATGATCTTCAAGGGCGGCGAGATGGCCTCGCGCCAGGTCGGCGCCGCGCCGAAGGCCAAGCTGCAGCAGTGGATCACCGCCTCGGTCTGACCGCCACGCCCCACGAACGTTCTGCAACGGCAGGCTCACGCCGGCCGTTTTGCGTTTCAGAGGACGAAGCAGACTGCCTACGCCGTACCCGCGGCTCGCCCTCACCCCAACCCTCTCCCGCAAGCGGGAGAGGGAGTCCGGCAGTGCTTGGAGAAACGCCTTGCCTCTCATCGCTCGGTCAGCGGCCTTGCGGTGTGAGCATGACCTCTCCCCACGCACAGCGCGCTCCCTCTCCCGCTTGCGGGAGAGGGTTGGGGTGAGGGCGCCACGAGCACAGCGCGAGCGGCGACTGGCCGCCAATAGAACCACGTCTCAAGCTGCCGGCTTGACCCATCCGCTCGCCAGCGTGTCGGCATAGCTCGCCATGCCGTTCTGCCGTGCCAGTGCGGCCATCGCCTGGTGATCATAGGGGATCAGGCGGAGCGACGCCTGCCATGTGCCCTTCGCACCGTCGATGATCGCGTAGCTCGCATCCGGCGTGCCGGTCTGCATCAGGTGCGGATAGGGATGGCGGTCGCGATAGCCGGGGCATCCGGCGCTGCCCGGATTGACGATCAGCCGGCCGTCGCCGAGTCGCACCGCGCGCGGAATGTGGGTGTGGGCGCACAGGATCAGTGACTGCGTCAGCCCTTCGGCGTGAGCTTCGATCGCCGCGAGATCGGACATCCGGATCGCGCCGTCGGGATTGACGGTTTCCAGCCAGTAGGTCTCGTCGTTGCTCGGCGTCGCGTGGCAGAGAAACACCGCGTCATCGAGCACGCGCGTCGCCGGGATCGTGCGCAGCCAATCGAGATGATGAGCTTCGAGTCGATCGAACGCGATCTTGTCCCAGGCGCCCATCTTGTCGCGCAGGCGATCGAGCAGATAGCGGTCGTGATTGCCGAGCACGAAGTCGGCGTCGAGCGCCATCAGCATGTCGAGCGTGCGCCGTGCGTCGAGCGGGCCGCTCGCCATGTCGCCGAGGCAGACGATGCGGTCGACGCCTTGGGTCCGGATATCGGCCAGCACCGCTTCCAGCGCCGCATGGTTGCTGTGCATGTCGGCGATGGCGGCGATCCGCATGGCGGGTCCTGGTTGGTTGTTGGTGTCAGCTCGGCGGCGTGCCGTTCAGGCTCAGCACATGACCGGCGAGATACAGCGATCCGGTGATCAGGATACGCGGCGGCAGTTCGTAGGCAAGGCCGGCGATCCGGCGCAGCGCCGCCTCGATGCCGTCGGCGCGTTCGACGCGTAGGCCGAGCGCGCGTCCGGCATCGGCGAGCGTCTCCGGCGGCATCGCGCCGGCGCGATCCGGGATCGGCACGGCGATGACATGCCGCGTCAGCCCGGTAAAATTGGTTAGGAACGCGCCCGCATCCTTGTTGGCCATCATCCCGGCGACGATCACCAGCGGCCGCGACACCCGCTCTTCGAGATCGCCGAGCGCGGCGGCGGCGACGCGGCCGCCGTCGGCGTTGTGGCCGCCGTCGAGCCAGAGTTCGCAGCCTGGCGGCGCGTCGTCGAGCAGCTTCCCGGTCGTCAGCCGCTGCATCCGCGCCGGCCATTCGGCGGCCAGCAGTCCGGCTTGATACGCGGATTGTTCGATGCCGAAGCGCGACTGCGCGCGCAGCGTCGCGATCGCCAGCCCGGCATTGTCGATCTGGTGCCGGCCGAACAGTTTCGGCGCGGTGAGGTCCAGGAGGCCGCGGTCGTCCTGATAAGCGAGCCGGCCGTGTTCGACGTCGACATGCCATTGCTGGCCGCGGGCGTGCAGCGGCGCGCGCAGCCGCCTGGCCTCGCGTTCGATCACCGCCATCGCGTCGTCGGGCTGCTCGGCGACGATCACCGGCGCGTCGCGGCGGAGGATGCCGGCCTTCTCGGCGGCGATGTCGGCGAGCGTCGGCCCGAGAAATTCGGTGTGGTCGATGCCGATCGGCGTCAGCACGCAGGCGAGCGGATGGTCGATCACATTGGTGGCGTCGAGCCGGCCGCCAAGGCCGACTTCGAGCAGCACGATGTCGGCCGGGTGTTGCGCGAACAGATGCAGCGCGGCGGCGGTCTCGATCTCGAACAGCGTGATCGGGGCGCCGGCATTGACGCGCTCGCAATGCGCCAGCGCCGCGGCCAACTGATCGTCGCTGACCAGAATGCCGCCACCTGGCCGGCCGAGCCGGATGGTCTCGTTGACGCGCACCAGATGCGGCGAGGTGTAGGCGTGGACGGAAACGCCGGCGGCTTCGAGGATCGCGCGCAGGAAGGCGAGGGTCGAGCCCTTGCCGTTGGTGCCGGCGATGTGGATCACTGGCGGCAGCTTGCGTTCGGGATGATCCAGCGCCGCCAGCAGCCGCTCGACGCGGCCGAGCGTCAGATCGATCTGCGCGGGATGGAGCTGCGCCAGCCGCGCGCGCAATTCGCCGACGGAAGACGGTGGCGGGACGGTCGCTACGCTCACGCCTGCGGCGCGGCCGCGGGCGGCGCGTCCGGCGTCGTCGCCACGATTTCGGTCGCGGCGACGGCGTCCGCGTCCTGGCTCGCGTCGTCGGATGCGGCCACGGTTTCGACCGCGGGCAGCGGCGTCTTGGTCAGGATCCGGCACAGCCGCGCCAGCGTCGGGCGCAGCTCGTGGCGATGCACCACCATGTCGACCATGCCGTGATCGCGCAGATATTCGGCGCGCTGGAACCCGTCCGGCAGCTTCTCGCGGATCGTCTGTTCGATCACCCGGGCGCCGGCGAAGCCGATCAGCGCGCCGGGTTCGGCGAGCTGGACGTCGCCGAGCATCGCGTAGGACGCGGTGACGCCGCCGGTGGTCGGATTGGTCAGCACCACGATGTAGGGCAGCCCGGCTTCGCGCAGCATCTGCACCGCGACGGTGGTGCGCGGCATCTGCATCAGCGACAGGATGCCTTCCTGCATCCGCGCGCCGCCGGAGGCCGCGAACATGATGAAGGGCGCGTGCTTCTCGACCGCGAGCTCCAGCCCGCGGATGATCGCCTCGCCGGCCGCCATGCCGAGCGAGCCGCCCATGAAGTCGAAATCCTGCACCGCGGCGACGACGCCGAGGCCTTCGAGCTTGCCGTAGCCGACCTTGACCGCGTCGTGCGCGCCGGTCTTGGTACGGGCATCCTTGATGCGGTCGACATATTTGCGTTCGTCGCGGAATTTCAGCGGGTCGGCGGTGACTTCCGGCAGCGCGACGTCGTACCAGGTCTCGTTGTCGAAGATCGACCGCAGCCGCGCCATCGCGCCCATGCGCATGTGATAGTTCGAACCGGGGATGACGAACTGGTTCTGCTCGACGTCCTTGTAGAACACCAGTTGTCCGGTATCCGGACATTTGATCCAGAGATTCTCCGGCGTCTCGCGCCGCAGGATGTTGCGGATCTTGGGACGGACGACGTTGGTCAGCCAGTTCATGACGGTCTCCGCGTCGCTCCCGAAAGGGCGTCGCCAGGTTCATTGCATTGTCGGGATATGGCGGCGGAGAGCGGCTCCGTCCAGACCATGCCCCGAATTGATGACTGCCTATTCGGCAGCCTGCTCGGCGCCGCGCACGCCGGCCGCCAGCGCCGCGACCAGATCCGCCACCGCGCCGACCGTCGAAGCGGTAGCGCGATTGTCGGCGTCCAGCGTCTTCTGCAGCGCGTCGATCAGCGCCGTGCCGACCACCGCGCCGTCGGCCTGGGCGGCGATCGCACGCGCCCCCTCGGGGGTGCGGATGCCGAAGCCGACGCAGACCGGCAGGTCGGTGTGGCGCTTGATCCGGGCCACCGCGGCGCCGACCGCGGCGGAATCCGCCGACGCCGAGCCGGTGATGCCGGTGATCGAGACGTAATAGACGAAGCCCGAGGTGTTGGCGAGCACCGCCGGCAACCGCTTTTCGTCGGTGGTGGGCGTCGCCAGCCGGATGAAATTCAGTCCGGCTTTCATCGCCGGGATGCACAATTCGGCATCTTCTTCCGGCGGCAGGTCGACGATGATCAGGCCGTCGACGCCGGCCGCCTTGGCGTCGGCGAGAAACGCATCGACGCCGTAGATGTAGATCGGATTGTAGTAGCCCATCAGCACCACGGGCGTGGCGGCGTCGTCCTTGCGGAAGTCGCGGACGAGATCGAGCGTTTTGTGCAGCGTGGTGCCGGCGTGCAGCGCGCGCAGCCCGGCGGCCTGGATCGAGGGTCCGTCGGCCATCGGGTCGGTGAACGGCATGCCGATCTCGATGATGTCCGCGCCGGCGGCCGGCAGCGCCTTCAGCACCTGCAGCGAGGTGGCGAGATCGGGATCGCCGGCCATCACGAAGGTGACGAAGGCGGCGCGGCCTTCGCGCTTGAGCTGGGCGAAGCGGGTGTCGATACGCGTGGTCATCAGAACTTGCCCCCGAGATGCTCGGCGACGGAGGCGAGATCCTTGTCGCCGCGGCCGGACATGTTGAGCACCATCAGGTGATCCTTCGGCAGGATCGGCGCGAGGTCGGCGACCTTGGCGAGCGCGTGCGCCGGCTCCAGCGCCGGGATGATGCCCTCGAGCCGGCAGCACAGCTTGAAGGCGTCCAGCGCCTCGGTGTCGGTCGCCGACAGGAAGTTGACGCGGCCGACGTCGTGCAGCCAGGCGTGCTCGGGCCCGATGCCCGGATAGTCGAGCCCGGCCGAGATCGAATGCGCTTCCTCGATCTGGCCGTCGGGATCCATCAGCAGATAGGTGCGGTTGCCGTGCAGCACGCCGGGCTTGCCGCCGGCGATCGACGCCGCGTGCAGCTTGCTGAGGCCGTGGCCGGCGGCCTCGACGCCGTAGATCGCGACGCCTGAATCGTCGAGGAAGGGATGAAACAGCCCCATCGCGTTGGAGCCGCCGCCGATGCAGGCGATCAGCGAATCCGGCAGCCGGCCTTCGAGCTGCTGAATCTGTTCGCGGACTTCCTGGCCGATCACCGCCTGGAAGTCGCGCACCATCATCGGATAGGGATGCGGACCGGCGACGGTGCCGATGCAGTAGAACGTGTCGTGGACGTTGGTGACCCAGTCGCGCAGCGCCTCGTTCATCGCGTCCTTCAGCGTGTTGGCGCCGGAGGTCACCGGGCGGACTTCGGCGCCGAGGGCCTTCATCCGCAGCACGTTGGGCTGCTGCCGCTCGACGTCGACCGCGCCCATGTAGACCACGCAGTCCAGGCCGAACTTGGCGCACAGCGTGGCGGTGGCGACGCCGTGCATGCCGGCGCCGGTCTCGGCGATGATCCGCTGCTTGCCCATCCGCCGCGCCAGCATGATCTGGCCGAGCACGTTGTTCACCTTGTGGGCGCCGGTGTGGTTGAGGTCCTCGCGCTTGAAGTAGATCTTGGCGCCGCCGAAATGCTCGGTCATCCGTTCAGCGAAATACAGCGGCGACGGCCGGCCGACATAGTGCTTGAGATAGCCGTCCATCTCGGCGCGAAACGCCGGATCGTTCTTGGCCGCGGCGTAGGCCTTCTCCAGATCGAGGATCAGCGGCATCAGCGTCTCGGCGACGAAGCGGCCGCCGAAGATGCCGAAATGCCCGCGCTCGTCGGGACCGGATCGGAATGAGTTCGGCAGGATCTGATTCATGTCAGGCCATCGTCTCTTCGCTGGCGCGCGCGGCGCGGATGAAACTGCGGATCAATTCGGGGTCCTTGACGCCGGGCGCGCGCTCGACGCCGGACGACACGTCGACGCCGCCGGCGCGGGTCACCCGCAGCGCCTCGGCGACGTTGTCGGGATGGATGCCGCCCGACACCATGAACGGCACCGGCAGGTCGAGCCCGCGCAGCAGATCCCAGTCGAACGGCACGCCGAGGCCGCCGGGGCGGAGCGCGTCCTTCGGCGGTCGCGCGTCGAACAGAATGCGGTCGGCCGCCGCGGCGTAGCCGGGCAGCGCCGCGAGGTCTTCGGCGGTCGCCACCGCGACGGCCTTCATCACCGGCAGCCCGAAGGCGTGCTTGATCGCGCGCACGCGCTCCGGGCTTTCCTTGCCGTGCAGCTGCAGCAGGTCCGGCGCGAGGGTCTCGACGATGTCGCGCAGCAGCGCGTCGCTGGCGTCCACCGTCAACGCGACTTTGGCGGCGCGGCCGGCGACCTGATCGCCGAGCTGGCGCGCGACGTCGAGCCCGACATGGCGCGGCGAGGCGGGGAAGAACACCAGGCCGACCATGTCGGCGCCGGCGGCGACCGCCGCTTCGAGCGTGTCGCAGGTCGACAGGCCGCAGATTTTGACGACGACGGACATGGGTTCGCGATCAATGTTCGGCCGGCCGCTGAGCGCGCCGGCGGGGCGTCGGTGTTCTACAACGCCGCGCTGGCCTTGTCGCGCCTGCCGGCCGCGGAACTCTGGTCCAGCAGCAGCCGCTTCGGCTCGCTCGTCGGGGTGACGACGCTGGCGCGCAAATTCGCGAGCTGCGTCTTGGCCTCGATCGCCTCGGCCTGGTGCCGCCGCGCGGCGCGTCGCCACTTGCCCTGGCGGAACCAGGTCGCGATGCCGCCGGCGATCACGCCGAGGATCGCCACGCCGATGATCAGCACGAACAGCGGCAGCTGCACGGTGCCCATCGGATCGGTGGGATCGAGCGGGTCGTACGACACCGTGACGAGATGGCGGTTGGCGACCGCGAACACGATGAAAATCAGTCCGAGCGGAATCAGCACCAAGGCCGTCAGAAATTTCTGCATGTCGTTCTCGCTCGCCTTGCCCAGCAAACGGGCGTCGCGTCACGCGCCGGCGTCAGGATCGCCGGTCTCGCGATTCAACCGTTCGCGCATTTCCTTGCCGGTCTTGAAAAACGGCACGCTCTTCTGGTCGACCGGAACATGCGCGCCGGTGCGCGGGTTGCGGCCGGCACGCGCCGGACGATGCTTCACCGAAAACGCGCCGAAGCCGCGCAGCTCGACCCGATCGCCACGCGCCAACGCCTCGACGATCTCGTCGAGGATCGCATTGACGATGTTCTCGACGTCCCGCTGATAGAGGTGCGGGTTGTGCTCGGCGATACGCTGAACGAGTTCGGATTTGATCATCGAGGGTGTGGTCCGTGCGTGCGGACCGCCATTTCCTTGAAAATACTGTGAACTGTCAAGACGCTAAATCAAATCAGGCAGGCTGGACAAGGTCGTCCGGCGGTGCTCGGACCACGCTATTCAAGCCGTGAATACCGCGCGCGCCGGACTCGCGCGCCAAACCTGCCGTCAGCGCGTGCTGCCCGGCGCCCACAGCGCCAGCATGCCGTCGAGGCCGAGCCGTTCGACCGACTGCCCGGCGCCCGATTGCTCGACCTGCCGCGCGATCGCGCCGAGGCCGAGCGCGTCCAGCGTCACCGACGCCGCGGCTCGCAGGAAGGTGAGGTCGCCGAATTGCGGCGCCAGCTTGAAGTCGCGCACCGGCAGGCCGCTCTTGACCTTCTTCTCGGTCTCCAGCCACGCCACCGCGGTCTTCTCGTCGCCGAGTTCGTCGATCAGCTTGAGGCCGGCCGCCTGACGGCCGGTGAAGACGCGGCCGTCGGCGACGATTGCGAGCTGGGTATCGTCCATGCCGCGGCGCTGCTTCACCAGATCGCGAAACCACGCATAGGAATCCCGCACCAGCGATTCCAGCGCGGCGCGCGCTTCGGGGCTGGTCGGCTCGAAGCCGTTCGGAGCGGCCTTCAGCGGCGACGACTTCACTTCCTCGACCTTGACGCCGACGGTCTTCATCAGTTCGGAGACGTTCGGATACTGGAACAGCACGCCGATCGATCCGACCAGCGAGCTCTGCTGCGCGATGATGTGATCGGAGGCGAGCGCCGCGATGTAGCCGCCCGACGCCGCCAGGCCTTCGACCACCACCACCATCGGCTTCTTGGCCTTCAGCCGCATCAGCGCGGTGTAGAGTTCTTCGGAGCCGGCGGTGGTGCCGCCCGGCGAATTGATGTGCACGATCACCGCGGCGCTCGACGATTTCTCCAGCCGCTCCAGCGCCTCGATCCGCTCGGAATTGCTGCGGATCAGGCCGTCGATCTTGATCCGCGCGATCGAGCCCGAGGTCGTCAGCGCACCGCGCCCGGCCGGCGACACCATCGCCCCGACCGCCACCACGGCGACGATCGCGACCAGCACGGCGGCGACCCGCCAGAACGTCAGCTTGCGGCGGATGCGGCGGCGATCGACGATCACATCTGAATCAAGCGACATGGCGGTTCTCCGGCGGAACGGTATTCACGGTTTTCAGAGCAGATCGTTGATGTCCCGTGAGCGGAATACATCAATTGCAATCCAATATGAAGAAAACAAGGTTGGGTGACACCAATCGCGCCGTCATTGCGAGGAGGCGAAGCCGACGAAGCAATCCAGCCCAGTGCACGAGGCTGGATTGCTTCGCTGCGCTCGCAATGACGGAGTCGAGCGCACCACGCTTTCTCGGCACAGCCTCTCCTTCGTCATGGCCGGGCTCGTCCCGGCCATCCACGCCTTTTGGGCAATTCCAGTCAGTAAGGCGTGGATGCCCGGCACAAGCCCGGGCATGACGGCGGTGGACTTGGCGGGGCGCGCGATAAATCAGCAAGCCAAACAAAAAGGGCCCCGGCGATGCCGGGGCCCTGATGTTGGTCAGTGGTAAGCCGTGAGGCTTACTTGTCGCGCTGCTTGAGCGCGGTGCCGAGGATGTCGCCCAGCGTCGCGCCCGAATCGGACGAGCCGTACTGCGCGATGGCTTCCTTCTCTTCGGCCACTTCGAGCGCCTTGATCGACACCTGGACCTTGCGGGCCTTCTTGTCGAACTGGATGACGCGGGCATCGACCTTTTCACCGACGGCGAAGCGGTCGCTGCGCTGATCGTTGCGGTCGCGCGCCAGCTCGGAGCGCTTGATGAAGGTGGCGAAGTCGGTGCCGACGATCTGCACGTCGATGCCGGAGTCCTTCACGTCGAGCACTTCGCAGGTCACGATCGCGCCCTTCTTGACGTCGCCCGGCTCGGCGAAGGGGTCGCCTTCGAGCTGCTTGACGCCGAGCGAGATGCGCTCCTTTTCGACATCCACGTCGAGGACGATGGCCTTGACCATGTCGCCCTTCTTGAAGTTGTCGATCACCTGCTCGCCCGGCTGCTTCCAGTCGAGGTCCGACAGATGCACCATGCCGTCGACGTCGCCGTCGAGACCCAGGAACAGACCGAACTCGGTCTTGTTCTTGACCTCGCCTTCGACGGTCGAGCCGACCGGATACTTCTCGACGAACACTTCCCACGGGTTGCGCATCGTCTGCTTGAGACCGAGCGAGATGCGGCGCTTGACCGAATCCACCTCGAGCACCTGCACTTCGACTTCCTGCGAAGTCGACACGATCTTGCCGGGGTGCATGTTCTTCTTCGTCCACGACATCTCGGAGACGTGGATGAGGCCTTCGATGCCCGGCTCGAGCTCGACGAACGCACCGTAGTCGGTGATGTTGGTGACGCGTCCGGTGAAGCGCGCGTTGAGCGGGTACTTCGCCTCGATGCCCTGCCACGGATCGTCCAGCAGCTGCTTCATGCCGAGCGAGATGCGGTGGGTCTCGTGGTTGATCTTGATGATCTTGACCTTGACGGTCTGGCCGATCGTCAGCACCTCGGTCGGGTGGTTGACGCGGCGCCAGGCGATGTCGGTCACGTGCAGCAGGCCGTCGATGCCGCCGAGGTCGACGAACGCACCGTAATCGGTGATGTTCTTGACCACGCCGTCGATCACCTGACCCTCTTCGAGATTCTGCACCAGCTCCTGGCGCTGCTCGGCGCGGGTCTCTTCGAGAACCGTGCGGCGCGACACCACGATGTTGCCGCGGCGGCGGTCCATCTTGAGGATCTGGAACGGCTGCGAATTGTTCATCAGCGGCGCGACGTCGCGGATCGGACGGATGTCGACCTGCGAGCGCGGCAGGAACGCCACGGCGCCGTCGAGGTCGACCGTGAAGCCGCCCTTGACCTGATTGAAGATGACGCCGAACACCTTCTCGTTGTTGTTGAAGGCCTTCTCGAGCTTGCCCCAGCTCTCTTCGCGGCGCGCCTTGTCGCGCGACAGCACGGCTTCGCCGAGCGCATTCTCGATCCGGTCGAGGAACACCTCGACCTCGTCGCCGACCTTCAATTCGCTGTCACGGCCGGGCCCGGCGAATTCGCGCAGTGCCACACGGCCTTCGGTCTTCAGGCCGACGTCGATGACGGCCATGTCCTTCTCGATCGCGACGACCTTGCCCTTGATGACGGAGCTTTCCTGAAGGTTTCCGCCGGCGAAGGACTCGTCGAGCATCGCGGCGAAATCGTCGCGGGTCGGATTGTACGAAGTAACAGTCGAAGCCATTTGTTCTCCAGATGCGGATGTCGCCGGCAGTTCGGTTGAGGGACGTCTCGCGCGCGCAGTGTCAGGGGTCCGCGAACCTGACGACCGCCCTGCAAATCCTTGCAAAGCGGGCCGGCAGCATGCCTGCACGGGTGAGCCGTTGATCCGAAATCGTCGGATCGCAGAAATCTGTCATTCCAAGAAAGCGTCAGGCGCAGAACGAGCACGACAGGCCCACGAGGCCTGGACGTGGTGCGTTCGACCATCTGTACAGAGCCGTGGAGCGGGCATTCCTCCAATGACGGCGTCGGTTTGGTCCTCAGACCCGACGCCGGCCCGCTCGAACGGCCTCGACAATCTCGATGGCGGCCCGGACGCCGCCTTCTATATCCAAATTGGAATTATCGAGCAAGACGGCATCCGGCGCCTGTTTCAAGGGCGCCGCGCTGCGGTTCTTGTCGCGGTCGTCGCGCTTGAGGATGTCGGCCAGCACCTGGGCCTCGTCGGCGTCCTCGCCGCGGGCGCGGGCCTCCAGCGTCCGGCGGCGGGCGCGGACCTCCGGATCGGCGACGACGAAGATCTTCACGTCGGCGTCCGGGCAGATCACGGTTCCGATGTCGCGGCCGTCGAGCACGGCGCCGGGCGGCTCGGCGGCGAATTGCCGCTGAAAGCTCACCAGCACCTCGCGGACCTGCGCATAGGCGGAAATCACCGAGGCGGCATCGCCGACGGTCTGGCTCTTCAGCGCCGGATCGCCGAAAATTCCGGGATCGAGCTCGCGCGCGGCGGCGACCGCCTGGGCCTCGTCGGTCAGGTCGGCACCGCCGTCGAGCAGCACCTTGGCGACGGCGCGGTAGATCACGCCGGTGTCTAGATGCCGAAAACCGTAGTGAGCGGCGAGGCGTTTGCCGAGCGTGCCCTTGCCCGAGGCGGCCGGTCCGTCGATGGCGATGATCATGCTGTCTCGAATGTCCCAGTGGGCCGCGGTGCGGCGAGGGCGGTTGAACACGTCGGCTGGAGGGATTTCAAGCCGTGTTGTTTGCAGCCCGCCGCGGCCCGGTATAAACCCGCGAGCCGCGGAAACCAGCCCGGCACGCCGCGACCAGATTTCTGCCCGGACAACCCTCGGTATGGCCACTCCTGCTTTCGTCAAACGCCTTCTGAGGACCGACGCGTTCCAGTGGACGGCGGCGATTCCGTCCGCGATCTATATGCAGATCGTGCTGTGGACCGGGCGGTTCGATCGGCCGCCGTTTCCGATTCCGGAGCCGTACATTCTGGCGATGTGGCACGGCCGGCTGATCATGCTGCCGATGCTGCGGGGGGAGGGCAAGCCGCTGATCGCGCTGATCAGCGGGCATCGCGACGGCCAGATCATCAGCAAGACCGGCTCGATGTTCGGGATCCAGACCGCGGTCGGGTCGAGTTCCAAGGGCGGCATGCGGGCGGCGCGCGAGATGATGCGGCTGGCGCGCGACGGCCACAGCCTGTTCGTGACGCCGGATGGCCCCCGCGGCCCGCGGATGCACATCAACAATGACGGCATTCTCGACCTCGCCCGGCTGACCGGGCTGCCGATCCTGCCGGTCGCGGTCAGCCTGCAGCGCGGCAAGCTGCTGAACAGCTGGGACCGGCTGCTGCTGCCGGGGCTGTTCTCGAAGATCGCGATCCGGTTCGGCGAGCCGCTGATCGTCGATGCCGGCGCCGACCGCGCCGACATCGGCGCGCGCCTGTCGGCGTCGCTGACCGCAGCCCAGCAGGAGGCCGACCGGCTGGTCGGCCGCGTGCCGGTCGAGCCGGCGTAGCTCAGCGGCTCAGCCGAACGTGCCGCCGAGCCTTTGCATCATCGGCACGAAATCCGGAAAGCTGGTGGCGATGAAGGTGGTGTCGTCGATGGTCACCGGCTTGTTCGCCGCGAGACCCATCACCAGCGCCGACATCGCGATGCGGTGATCCATGTGGGTGGCGACCAGGCCGCCGCCCGGCACGTGGCCACGGCCTTCGACGATCAGATCGTCGCCCACGATCTCGACCTTGACGCCGTTGACCCGCAGCATGTCCGCGGTCGCTTCCAGCCGGTCGCTTTCCTTGACCCGCAGCTCGTGCAGGCCGCGCATCACGGTGGTGCCCTCGGCGAAGGCGGCCGCGACCGCCAGCACCAGATATTCGTCGATCATCGACGGCGCCCGCTCTGGCGGCACCTCGACGCCGTGCAGCTGCGAGCCGCGGATGCGGAAGCGCGCCATCGGTTCGCCGGCGTCGCCGCGGGTTTCGCTCTCTTCGATCAGGCCGCCCATCTCGCGCAGCGTGGTGATCAGGCCGGTGCGCAGCGGATTGGTCATCACGTCGGTCAGCACGATGTCCGAGCCCGGCACCACCAGCGCCGCGACCATCGGAAACGCCGCCGAGGACGGGTCGGCCGGCACCACCACCGGCGCGCCGCGCAGCTCGGGCTGGCCGGTGAGGGAGATCTTGCGGCCATGGGCGCCTTCCGGCTCGGTCACGATGGTCGCGCCGAAATGCTGCAGCATCAGCTCGGTGTGGTCGCGGCTGGCCTCGGCCTCGATCACGGTGGTGATGCCGGGGGCCGACAGGCCGGCGAGCAGCACGGCCGATTTGATCTGCGCCGACGGCACCGGGGTACGATACGTGATCGGCAGCGGATCGCGCGCGCCGGCGAGCGTCAGCGGCAGCCGGCCGCCCTCGCTGCACGACACCACCCGCGCGCCCATCTGCTCCAGCGGATCGACGATCCGGCGCATCGGCCGGGAGCGCAGCGAGGCGTCGCCGTCGAAAATCGCCGTGATCGGTGAGCCTGCCACCGCGCCCATCGCCAGCCGGCAGCCGGTGCCGGAATTGCCGAAATCGAGCGGTGCGCCGGGTGCGGCGAAGCCGGCGACGCCGACGCCGTGCACGCTCCAGGCGCAATCGCCGGTGCGCTCGACCTTCGCCCCCAGCGCCCGCATCGCCTTGGCGGTATTGAGGACGTCCTCACCCTCCAGCAGGCCGGAAATTCGGGTTTCGCCGACCGCGAGCGCGCCGAGAATCAGCGCCCGGTGGGAAATCGACTTGTCGCCGGGGACACGGGCGGTCCCGCTCAGCGCCGCGCTCTTGCGCGCCTCCAGCGGCGAGGTGTGGTCGGAATGGCTCAAGATGGGGTCCCCTGCGCGCCGGGCGCCTGATCGAAACGCGGCCGCGCGCATCGCACGGCGGCCGCTCCGCATAAACCGCTATTGACAGCAGCGTGGCAACTAGCCAAGTGAAGCACCGTTTTTCAAGAAATCCCAAGGTTGCACAAGTGGCGAAATCCGATCTCGGAACCAAACGTATTTGCCCGACGACAGGCAAAAAGTTCTACGATCTGAACAAGAATCCGGTGATCTCGCCCTACACCGGCGAGGTGGTGCCGATTGCGCCGGTGGTGGCGCCGCGCGGCCGCGCCGACGCGCGCTCGGCCGCCGCCCCCGCTGCCGCCGAGGCGCCCGAGGCGATGGAGGCCGAAGAGCTGGTGTCGCTCGAGGAGGCCGATGCCGAGGAGAAGACCGGCAAGGTCAAGGCGATCGTTCCGGAATCGGAAGACGACATCGAAATCGACGAATCGATCGAGGATGACGACGATTCGACCTTCATCGCCGACGAGGAAGAGGGCGATGAAGACGTCACCGACATCATTGGTGACGTTTCCGGCGATGAGGAGACTTGAGATCGTCGCCGATCTGTGATCAACGAATGCCGCGCGCGGTGATTTGACCGCGCGCACCCAGGGTTCGGGGCCATAGCTCAGCTGGGAGAGCGCTTGCATGGCATGCAAGAGGTCGGCGGTTCGATCCCGCCTGGCTCCACCAGCCTTCGCTGGCTTCGCCAGCTTCGGCTCGGCAAGCCCGCGCAGCCTCTCGGGGCGAAGCAAGCGAAGGCTGCCGCGGCGTAGCCCGAAGGGCGAAGCCGGGCCCGCAAGCTTAGCCATCTGACTTCATACGCCCTGTCGCCTGAATTGATTCGTCGCGCTTTCGTTTTTGCGTTTGAGCAGTCGTGCCTTCAATCGGATCCATCCGATGAAATACGTTTATCTTCTCGAAAGCCTCGATTCCGAGCACTTCTACGTCGGCATCACCGACGACCTCCGGGCACGGTTGCAAAAGCACAACGCCGGCGAGGTCCCGCACACCTCGAAGTATCGGCCTTGGCGGCTGAAGACCTATGTGGCCTTCAGTGACGAACATCAGGCCTATGCGTTCGAGCAATATTTGAAATCCGCATCCGGCAGGGCATTTGCCAAGAAACGGCTGTAACGGCTAAATTCGCCCTCCCGCAAAGCTTCAATAAGAAAGCCCTCATGACTCCTGCACTGATGCCCGGCGCGATGGCCGGATTGCGCGTGATCGATCTGACGCGCGTGCTCGGCGGCCCGTATTGCACCCAGATCCTTGCCGACCACGGCGCCGACGTCATCAAGGTCGAACCGCCCGCCGGCGACGAAGTGCGCGACTGGGGCCCGCCGTTCCACGACGACGACGCGGCGTATTTCATCGGCATCAACCGCAACAAGCGTTCGATCGGGCTCGATTTGGCCTCGCCGGGCGGCCGCGAGGTGCTGCTGAAGATGCTCGAGGACGCCGACGTCCTGATCGAGAATTTCAAGCCGGGCACGCTCGACAAATGGGGCCTCGGCAACGACGTCGTCCGCGAGAAATTCCCGCGGCTGGTGCATTGCCGGATTTCCGGCTTCGGCGGCGACGGTCCGCGCGGCGGCAATCCCGGCTACGACGCCATCATCCAGGCGATGACCGGCATGATCGCCGCCACCGGCTCGCCGGAGAGCGGGCCGATGCGGATCGGCGTGCCGCTGGTCGACATCACCACCGGCCTCTATGCCACCATCGGCATCCTGATGGCGCTGTCGGAGCGCGCGCGGTCCGGCAAGGGCCAGTTCCTCGAGACCACGCTGTACGAAACCGGTCTCGCGATCATGCATCCGCACACCGCGAACTACTTCCTGCACGGCAAGCCGCCGTCGCTGACCGGCAACGAGCATCCCAATCTCGTGCCCTATGCGATCTTCGAGGCGCGCGACGGCAAGATCTTCACCGGCGTCGGCAATGACGGCACCTTCCGCAAGCTGTGCAAGGAGATCGGCAAGCCGGAACTCGGCACCGATCCGCGCTTCGCCCGCAACAAGGACCGCATCGCCAATCGCGCCGCGCTGCGGGCCGAGCTCGAAGCGGTGTTCCGGCAGCACGATGCCGAGCCGCTGTGCGACCGGCTGCTCAACGCCGGCCTGCCGGCCGGGCCGGTGCAGTCGATCGACAAGGCGCTCACCAGCGCCCACACCGCGCACCGTGGCGATGTCATCGAGAAGGATTGGTACAAGGGCGTGGCCTCGCCGATCCGGTTCGAGCGCACCAAGGCCAGCCTGCGCGGCCTGCCGCCGACCTTCAGCCAGCACGCCGGCGAAGTGCTCGGCGAGTTCGGCTATTCGGAGGACGAGATTTCCAGACTCGTCGCCGACGGCGTGGTCAGCGGGCCGGAACGCAAGCGCTGAGACGACACGGTCGGTGGGCGCTGCGGCGCCCGCCGACGTTCGCCCACCCCTTGTCCCGATTTGCTCAGGGGATCGGAGCGCCATCCCGCGCCGCCTCGCGCGCCGTGATCGCGCCATTGCTATCAGGTGCCGGATGCTGCCGCGGGATGCCCGCGTGCTGCACTGCCGAACAGGCGGATCATCGCGCGTCCGTCTTTTTCACCGCTAGGCAGGTCGATCGCTTTCCCCTACCGATCTGGTCGCTTATACGGTCATGGGCCTGTCATCCAGCGCTGCTAACGCGCGCCCACGAAGATGACGGCCGAACGGGAGGGTTTCATGGCATTTCGTATCTTAGGCTCGACCACGGCGCTGGCGGCGACGATCGCCGGGACGCTTGCGATCACGACGCCCGCGCTGGCGGTGACCGAGATCCAGTGGTGGCACGCCATGACCGGCGGCAACAACGACGTCGTGGTCAATCTCGCCAACGACTTCAATGCCGCGCAGAGCGACTACAAGGTCGTCCCGACCTACAAGGGCAGCTATGCCGACACCATGAACGCCGGCATCGCCGCGTTCCGCGCGGGCAACGCGCCGCACATCATGCAGGTGTTCGAGGTCGGCACCGCCACCATGATGGCGGCGACCGGCGCGGTGAAGCCGGTCTATCAGTTGATGAAGGAGACCGGCGAGCCGTTCGATCCCAACGCCTATCTCCCGGCGATCACCGGCTACTACTCGACCTCCAAGGGCGAGATGCTGTCGTTCCCGTTCAACTCGTCGTCGATGGTGATGTGGGTCAATCTCGACGCCCTGAAGAAGGCCGACATCGCCGAAATCCCGAAGACCTGGCCGCAGGTGTTCGAAGACGCCAAGAAGCTGAAGGCGGCCGGCTACGCCACCTGCGGATTTTCGACCGCCTGGGTGACCTGGGCCAATCTCGAACAACTCTCCGCCTGGCACAACGTGCCGCTCGCCAGCAAGGCCAACGGACTCGACGGCTTCGATACCAAACTCGAATTCAACGGACCGCTGCAGGTCAAGCATCTGGAGAAGCTGATCGAGCTGCAGAACGAGAAGGTCTACAGCTATTCGGGCCGCACCAACACCGGCGAGGGCCGCTTCACCGCCGGCGAGTGCCCGCTGTTCCTGACCTCGTCCGGCTTCTTCGGCAACGTCAAGTCGCAGGCCAAGTTCGCTTGGACCAACGCGCCGATGCCGTACTATCCGGACGTCGCCGGCGCGCCGCAGAACTCGATCATCGGCGGCGCCTCGCTGTGGGTGATGGGCGGCAAGACGGCGGCGGAATACAAGGGCGTCGCCAAGTTCCTGGCGTTCCTGTCCGACACCGACCGCCAGGTCGCGGTGCACAAGGCGTCGGGCTATCTGCCGATCACCAAGGCGGCCTACGAGAAGGCCAAGGCCGAGGGCTTCTACAAGGACGCCCCTTATCTCGAAACTCCGATCAAGGAACTGACCAACAAGGCGCCGACCGAGAATTCGCGCGGCCTGCGGCTCGGCAACATGGTGCAGCTCCGCGATCTGTGGGCTGAGGAAATCGAGCAGGCGCTGGCCGGCAAGAAGACCGCCAAGGAAGCCCTCGACGCCGCCGTCACCCGCGGCAACGCGATGCTGCGGCAGTTCGAAAAGACCGCGGTGAAGTAGTTATTTCACAGCGCACAATCCTCCCCCCTCCCCCGGGGGGGGGGGGGGGGGGGGGGGGGGGGGGGGGGGGGGG
>JACRJB010000010.1 GCA_016215605.1 Rhodopseudomonas palustris | reverse complement strand
CGAAAACGCCGTGCGTATTCAGATCGCCGTCGCACTGATCGCCTTCTTGCTGCTGCGCCTCGCCCACAAGCTGCAGACAAGCGTCACCAGCCTGCTGACCTTCACCAGGCTGGTCGCGCAAAACCTGATGCAGCGCCGGCGGATCGAACATCTCCTCGCCCCGCCACCACTCCCCCAAGACAAACGCCAGTTGAGCTTCGCCCTATGCCAAATTTAAACCGGACAGCAGTGGGACGAGCCCGGCCATGACGAACTGATAGCGTCATTGCGAGCGCAGCGAAGCAATCCAGCGCCACACGCGCAGCATGAATTGCTTCGTCGCTTCGTTCCTCGCAATGACGGAAGTGCTTGCTGCGGAGTGCGTCGAAACTACTCGGCGTTGCCGCAATGGCAACCGCAGCCGCCTTCTTCCTCGTCGTCGTGATCGTGCGGCGCCGGCGGCGGGAGGGAGCCGGAGACGTAGGCCTGAACGGCGGCGACCGGATCGGTCTCGGCGGTGGTGACGGCGCGGACGCCGCGCGCGGCCATGCGGGCGATGAAGCCGGCGCCGGCACTGCCGGCGATCACCGCCTCGACGCGATCGAGCGGATGCGGCGCGCGTTCGTCGAATTCATGGATCGATTGTTCTTTCGGCAGATCCAGTCGCTGGATCTCGCGCGGCGCGCGGCCGTGCGCGGCGTCGAACAACATGAAGCGGCGGGACTTGCCGGCATGGCCGGTGACGGTGCGAAAATTCTGGCTGGCGACAGCGATCAGCATAATGCGGAGCTTTCTCAAGAGGTCGCGGAGACGAACGCGACTGTTAGTCCAATAAGGAAGGAGTTGGACCGGGCGCGACGTGTTGACCAACGTCGTCATTGCCGGGCTTGACCCGGCAATCCATCCAGTTTCGAAGACTTGGTCGTTTCGTCCGCTCGCGCGGACGATGGATGCGCGGGTCAAGCCCGCGCATGACGACCTTTGAGGGGCTTCCGCCTCAGGTCTCGCCGATCAGGATCTTGTCGGCCGCGGTGAATTTGTACGGCATCAACGCCAGATTGAGCGGCGCCGGCCCGAGCCGGATGCGGCCGGACGAATCGTATTGCGAGCCGTGGCACTGGCAGAACCAGCCGTCGTAATTGCCCTGATGCTCGGTCGGGATGCAGCCGAGATGGGTGCAGATCGCCGACACCACCAGCCACTGCTCGTGGCCGGCCTTGACCCGCTCCGAATCCGGTTGCGGATCGCGCATGCTCTTCCAGTCCGCGGCCTGCGCCGATTCGATTTCCTTCGGCGTGCGGTGATTGATGAAGATCGGCTGGCCGCGCCAGAACACCTTGATCACCTGACCCTCGGCGAGCGGCGCGAGATCGACTTCCAGCGGGAAGCCGGCGGCCACGGTCGAGGCATCGGGGTTGAGCTGAGAGACGAACGGCCAGACCGCCGCAGCGGCACCGACCGTGGCGAGCGCGCCGGTCGCCAGAAACAGCACGTCGCGCCGATTGGGCTGTTCGGAAGTGATTGCGGTCATGTTGGTCTCCTGAGTAGTGCCGCATTCCGGATCGCAGATCCGATACGCGGCCGAATGTCCTGCGGGTCCGCCCGCCGTGGTCTCTAAACTTTGCGAAGCTCGCCGGCTGCGCGCGCCAGAATCGCGACCAGCTCGGCTTCGTTGTCCGCATCCTTGACGATCTGCCGGATCGCCACCTCGCGGAGATTGTCGAGCGCGGCGCGCAGCAGCGGCGGCAGATCGCCGCCCTCCGCAGCGCCGCCATTGCTGTTCTGCTGCCGCATCATCTCGCCGAACGCGGCCAGGCGCTCGAACACCGCGTCGGCCAGCGCCCGGTTGCCGGCGAGCTGGTCGCGGCCGTCGTCGGTGATGACGTAGAGTTTCTTGGCGCCTTCCGGCTGCGCGATGACGTGGCCCATCTCTTCGAGATAGGTCAGCGTCGGATACACCACGCCGGGGCTCGGGGCGTACCAGCCCGCGGTCTTCTCCTCGATCACCTTGATGATGTCGTAGCCGTGGCGCGGCTGGTCGGCGATCAGCGCCAGCGCGATCAGCTTGAGGTCGCCCTGCGCCAACATCCGGCCGGCCCGGGTCATCTCGCCGCCGCCGGTGCCGCGTCCGCCGAGGCCGCGACGCGCCCAGCGACAGCCGGGCGTGCCGAAGCCGCATCGCCGTCCGCCATTGCCGTTGTCGATGACGTCCATGCCCAAACCTCTTGAAGATATATCTCAGGTAGTGCCGCCCGAACTGGCTGTAAAGATATATCTTAGGAGCACTGGCAGCAACTCAGCCAGATCCGTCGGCGAACGGTGCCATGGTAACTAAGCCGAACTGCCGCAGGTATATTTGCAGGCCTGCCCATTGATCCAAATCAAACGCCGAGGGTGCTGAAGACATATCGTTTTGAAACATTCGAATGTGTTGAGCTGGCGGCCGCCAGCCGTTCGGATGGCGCAGCACGTGGTCGGCCGGGTCGAAGCGATCCGGACGACCGGGGCGCTCCAAGGCCGGCGCGTCCGGCCGAATGGCAGGAGAAGACGATGTTGAAGGTTGCGATCGTGATTTGGATCATCGGCGGCGCCACGCTCGCCGGAATGCTGGTGATCGCAGTGCTGGCGGTCCCGAGCCTGTCCGAGCAGGCGATGCAGTGGATTCCGCGCGCCGTCGCCGGCGGCTTCGTGCTGGCGATGCCGATCTCCTTCCTGGTGGCCCGGAAGATCGCAGGCCCGTCTCTCCGCTGAACCAGCCGCGAAAGCGTTCGTCATGACAGAAACAAATATCGAGGGGCCGCTCTACGCCCCTCGCAAGAAGGTCTACCCGCAGGCGGTGCACGGCCGCTTCCGTCGGATCAAGTGGACGCTGCTGGCGATCACGCTGTCGATCTACTACTTCCTTCCCTTCGTCCGCTGGAATCGCGGCCCGGGCCTGCCAGACCAAGCCGTGCTGATCGACATTCCGGGCCGACGGTTCTATTTCTTCTTCATCGAGCTGTGGCCGCAGGAAGTCTATTACTTCACCGGCCTCTTGATCATCGCGGCGCTGGTGCTGTTCCTGATGAACGCGCTCGCCGGCCGGATCTGGTGCGGCTATCTCTGCCCGCAGACGGTGTGGACCGACCTGTTCTACGCGGTCGAACGGTTCGTCGAGGGGGATCGTCGCAACCGCATGCTCAAGGACCAGCACGACTTCACCGTTCGGCGCGCCGGCGAGCTGGCGGCCAAGCATTTCATCTGGCTGATGATCGCGTGGTGGACCGGCGGCGCCTGGGTGCTGTATTTCGCCGATGCACCGACGCTGGTGAAGCAATTGGTCAGCTTCCAGGCGCCGATGGTCGCCTATGTGTGGATCGGCATCCTGACCTTCACCACCTACACCCTCGCCGGCTTCATGCGCGAACAGGTCTGCATCTACATGTGCCCGTGGCCGCGGATTCAGGCGGCGCTGACCGACGAATGGGCGCTCAACGTCACCTACCGTGTCGACCGCGGCGAACCGCGGATGTCGGTGAAGAAAGCCGAACTGGCGCGCCAGCATCACGAGCCGGCCGGCGACTGCATCGACTGCCATCAATGCGTCGCCGTCTGTCCCACCGGCGTCGATATCCGCGACGGGCTGCAACTCGGCTGCGTGCAATGCGGGCTGTGCATCGACGCCTGCACCCATGTGATGGAGCAAGTCGGCCGCCCGACCGGCCTGATCGCCTACGACACCGACATCAACAGCCAGCGCCGGCGCGAGGGCAAGCCGCCGGTGTATCGGCCGATCCGGGCGCGCACCATCCTGTACTCGGCGATGATCGCGCTGACCGGCGCAGTGATGATCTACGTGCTGGCGACCCGCGGCACGCTCGACGTCAACGTGCTGCACGAACGCAACCCGCTGTTCGTGGCGCTGTCCGACGGCGGCGTGCGCAACGACTACACCGTCCGGCTGCTGAACAAGCGGCCGACCGCGCGAACCTTCACGATCTCGGTGCTCGGCGTGCCGGGCGCGACGATGCAGACGCCCGGCGTCGACCATGGCGGCGGCGAACAGATCAGCGTCGAGGTCGGCCGGGACCAGAGCCGCGAACTGCGGATCTCGGTGCAGGTGCCGGCGAGCCTGGTGCCGGCCAAGTCGGTCAACATCCGGTTTGAGGTGAAGGATTCAGCCTCCGGCGAAACCGCGGCGGCGACCGATCACTTCGTGCCGCCGACGAACTGACAGGCACGTCTGTGCGGCGCTATTTGGCGCCATGCAGCATGTTGCCGAGCCCCTGCAGCACCAGCGCCAGCGAGACCACGAACAGCAGCACATAGGCGATCTTGTAGAACAGCCCGGTCGGCATCCGGCGGATCAGCCAGATTCCGGCCAGATTGGCCGCGGCGGCGAGCGGCAGCAGCGCGATCGAGGTCGCGAGATTCGCCGGGTTGAACTGGCCGAGCAGCAGATACGGGCCGATCTTCAGCACGTTCAGGATCGCGAAGAAGATCGTGGTGGTGCCGACCAGCACCAGCTTCGGCAATTGCAGCGGCAGCATGTAGACCTGATAGGGTGGCCCGCCGCCCTGGGTCATGAACGACGTGAAGCCGGACACGCCGCCCCAGAACACGCCCGCCGCGGTCGAGCCCTTCGACGGCGACAATTGCGGCCGCAGCCAGACATTGAGCACGAAAGCGACGCCGACGCCGCCGACGATCAGCCGGACCACGTCGTCGGAGACGATCGATGCGGTCCACCACGCCACCCCCATGCCGGCCAGCGCGCCGGGCAGCATGATCTTCAGGCTGCGCGCGTCCCAATGCCGGCGATAGACGTACAGCGAGATCATGTCCTGGCTGATCAGCACCGGCAGCAGCAGCGCAGCCGCTTCGAGCGGCGGCAGGAACAGCGCCAGCAGCGGCGTCGCCGCGATGCCTATCCCCGAGAACCCGCCTTTCGCCAGCCCGAGCAGCAGCACCGCAGGAATCGCGGCGGCGTAGAACCAGGGATCGAGGATGATCAACGACACGAGGGCTCGCGAGGGAAGGCCGCCTAACCGGCAGCAAGAGATCGGGGCGCGCGACTGCGCTGACGATCCATGCGGCACGGAGCGGCTCGTCGCAAGTAAAACCGAATGGCGTAATTGCAGGCGGCGCCTGCACAGCGCAGAGAGCTGGAGGCCGGCGGTTCGAGAACCTCTCGTCATTACGAGGAGCGAAGCGACGAAGCAATCCAGCCCCGAGCCTCGGGCCTGGATTGCTTCGCTTCGCTCGCAATGACGGTCAGGCTTTAGAACGCGACTTTGAGCCGCCCGCTGACCAGATGGGTGACCGCGTCGCTGCTGCCGACGATGGCGTCGTAGCCGAGCGAGACCAAGGCGTTCGGACCGAAGCGCCCGGTGACGCCGGTGCCGACCACGCCGCGGTCGCGGATGCCCTGCCCGGTGAAGGTGGTGAATACGCCCGGCAGCGTCGGCTCGACGAAATTCGCATCAATGCCGCGGACGCCGTCGCGGAATTCATGCAGCCACGTCAGGCGCAGTTCCGGCGTCAGCACGCCGTTGCCGGTCTGCAGGTCGCGCGCGATCCGCGTGCCGACGCTGGAGCGAAGCGATTCCGAGCGATCCGATCCGACGCTCAGCGCGGTGATGCCGCCGCTCTCGGTGAAACCGTCGGTCGACATCCGGGTGTATTGCAGGCTGACTTCCGGCGTCACCACGAAGCCGCCGAACATCCGCAGATCGGTCCCGACCGCGCCGCGCAGCGTGTAGTGCGAACCATCGAAGCGCGAGCTGTTGGCGGCGCCGAGCGCGACGCGGCGGTTGTCGTAACCGTCCCAGCCGTACAACCCGATCAGATTGGCGTACCACGACGCGGCACGATAGCTGCCGTAGCCGCCGACAGTGCGGGTGGAGATCTTGGTGGTGCTGCCGAGCGTATCGAGATCGCCATTGGTCAGGGCGTAGCCGCCGAACACGCCGGCGAGCCAGGTCTCCGACAGCCGCCAGTCGGCGCCGGCGACCACATTGGCCGTGGTCGCGCGGGTGGCGCTGCTGTCGGCGCGGGCGCCTTCGCGCGAGCTGCTGAGGCTGGACGCGATGAACACGCCGTGGTCGGGATCGAGCGCGGCGCGCAGCGGCGGCGCCTTGGTGACCGGCGCATAGGCCAGCGCATCGGCGTTGCTGCCCCAGCCGGACGCGGTCAGCGCATCGCGCGTATTCCAGGAGCCGAGTGAGGCCAGCGTGCGCTCCATGGTCGAGCCGGCCGCGCCGAGCATGCCGGCGTCGGCCATCGCCAGCGCCGCGCCGGCGCCGCCGAGATCGGTGCCGCCGAAGCCGAACCGGCCATGCATCAGGCGCTGGTCGATCAGCGAGCTGGTCTGGAAGGTCGAACTCATCGTCATCCGGCCGAGTGCCTGATACGAGGCCGGCGACAGCTGGGCCAGCGCGGCGCCGACGTCGCTGGCATTCGCGACCTGATTGATCAGCGCCAGCGCATCGGGGCTCGCCGCGACGCTGTTGGAGAGATTGTCGAACAGCCAGGCCGGGCCGGCGCTGCCGGGATTCGCCGCATTGGCGAAGGCCGAGAACGACGGCGCGAAGGCGTTGACCGCTTCGAACGAGGTGTAGAGCGTGCCGCCGATATTGACGGTCTGGCCCGACGCGAGCGCCGCGCGCTTGGCCTCGGTGAGGCCGATCTTGTAGTAGTTCAGCGTATCGGTGCCGGCGCCGCCGTTGACCAGGCCGATGATCCGCGAGGTCGGCATGATGTTGACGGTGTCGTTGCCGCCTTCCATGTTCACCGCGCGACCGTTGTTGCCGATGATGCTGCCGTAATTGGTCAGAACGTCGGCGCCCTCGCCCATCTGGATCGCCGAACCGTCGCCGCGGATGAACCGCGCCGACCCCGTGCCGGTGTAGGTGACGCCGTCGAGCTTGCCGACCGAATTGGTGTCGACCGCCCCGCTCTGCAGCAGCACCACGCCGTTCGGATCGGGGATCGCGCCGTTGCCGATGATCGTGCCGTAGTTGACGATGCTGTCGTTGTCAGCGGCGGTGCCGGTCTTGTTCTCCAGCCGGATCGCGAAGCCGTTCAGGCCGACGATGGTGCCGCCGGCGTAGTTGGTCAGCGTGGTCGCGGCGACGCCGCTGCGGGTGCCGTCGACATTCGAATCGTTGTTGACGACGATGCCGTAGGACGCGCCCGAGATGGTGCCGTAGTTGATGATGGTGCCGCCGCCGATCGACAGGCCTTCGCTGTTGTTGAGGCGGCCGCCGGAATCGTAGCCGCCGGCACCGGTGCCTTCGATGATGCCGTAATTGGTGATGGTGGCGGCGAAATCGACGTCGACGCCATCGCCGTCACCGGTGCCACTGCCGTTGTACGCACCGGTGATGCGGCCGTAGTTCACCACCGTGCCGGTGCCGTCGGAGCCGACGCCGGAGCCGTTGCGGCCGATGATGGTGGCGCCGGCCTCGTTGGTGACGGTGACGTTGGCGTCGGTGGTGATGCCGTGGCGGAAGCCGGAGATGGTGCCGCCGGTCTTGTTGATGACGGTGCCGGAATGGCCCTGCCAGTCGATGCCGTCGTTGCTGCTGCCGATCGCGCCATCGGAATAGATCAGGCCGTAATTGGTGACGGTGGCGCCTTCCCCGGGCCGAATGGCGTCGGCGCCGGCCGAGCGGATCACGCCGGTGGCGCGGTTGATGATCGAGACCGTTCCCGACGTGATGTCGTTGAAGTCGATCGCCTGGCCGGTGCCGGTCGACCAGATCGTGCCGGCGTTGTCGACGGTGAAGCTGGCGGTGGTCGTGAGCGTGGTGGCGGTGACGCGGACCGCGTCGTCGGCAGACTGGATCACGCCGCCGGCGCTGTTGATCACCTGGAACGAGGTCACCGTCCCCAGATTGCTGACGCTGAGGTTGATCCCGCGGCCGGTCGCCTCGATCAGTCCGCTGTTGTTGATCACCGTCGCGCCCGATCCCGGCCGGATCGCGTCGTTGCCGAGCGCGCGGATGATGCCGCCGGCATTGTTGGTGATCTGCACCGTGCCGGTGGCGGAACTGTTGCTGGCGAAGTCGAACACCTGGCCGGTGTTGGAGACGATGATGCCGGAATTGTTGATCACCACCGTGCCGTTGCCGATGCTGGTGTTCAGGCGGAACGCGTCGTCCACGGTCGAAATCAGCGCGCCGGCGAAATTGTTCAGCGTCAGGCTGCGCGGCGGGTTCGCGCCCGAGGTGTCGATGCCACGATTGGTCGCGGTGATGGTACCGGAATTGTTGATGACGACGCCGGTCGCCGGGCCGGTGAAGGTGATGGCGGTGCCGGTTACGCCGAGGGTCGCACCGCTGCTGATCGTGCCGGTATCGGTCCCGGTGACCGTTTTGGACGCGGTGTCGGTGCCGGACGAGACGGTGAACGAGGCGGCCGCAGCCGGCGCCGTCCAGGCGACGCCAAGACCCACAATCGTCAATGTTATCAATATATTGCGACGCTTCAACACACGATCACCCCGGACAAAGTTAACTTTGTCTTAAATGTGGCGTTTGACATCTGGGTGACACCGGCCGTCGAAAACCGATCTCAGTGTGCATTACGGGACAGAGCCGGGCGCGGGTGATGCAGTTCTGCACCATTGCGCCGCCCGGGGACTAGCGGCGGCAGCTCAAATCCGATGGACGGAAGGTCGCGGTCTTGAACGCAACCATTGCCCGCCGCGACCTAACAGAACAGGATCACTCGGTCCCGATGCGCCGCGGCGCTTGTCCGGCGGCGCGCTCATCGCCCGTCCCGGAGCGTCTCGCCGTCCCCTCCCTCGCCTCTCAGGATCTCCCATGTCCGGCTTGATCATTCTCGGCATCATCGTCGCGATCGCAGTGTTCGCGTTGATGACCTACAACCGTCTGGTGGCGCTGCGGCAGCGCGTCAGCCAGGCTTTCGCCGACATCGACGTGCAGCTGAAGCAGCGGCACGACCTCATTCCCAACCTGATCGAAACCGTGAAGGGCTACGCCGCGCACGAGCGCGGCACGCTCGACGACGTCATCAAGGCCCGCAACGCTGCGATGTCGGCGCAGGGCCCGGGCCAGGTCGCCGCCGCCGAGAACATGCTGAGCGGCGCGCTCGGCAAGCTGATCGCGCTCAGCGAGGCCTATCCCGACCTCAAGGCCAACGCCAATTTCCAGCAGTTGCAATCCGAGCTCAGCGACATAGAGAACAAGATCGCGGCCAGCCGCCGGTTCTTCAACAACGCCGTGCAGGAATACAACACCGGCATCCAGCAGATGCCCGCCGCCCTGTTCGCCGCACCGCTCGGCTTCACCCACAAGGACTATTTCGACCTCGGCGAGACGCGGACGCAGGTCGAACAGGTGCCGCAAGTGAAGTTTTAGAGTTCGTCATTCCGGGGCGCGCGCAGCGTGAGCCCGGAATCCCGCAGGGAGTATGGATTCCGGGCCTGCGCCCCGATGGGGCGCATCCCGGAATGACGTGGACGGGCTGTGCCCAAACGGATCATCCCATGGCCGCCTACGGTCTCTACACTCACATCGCCGCCAACAAGACCCGCTCGGTCGTGCTGCTGATCGGGCTGTTCGCGCTGATCTATGTGCTGGTCTATGCCGGCGCGCTGCTGGCCGAAGTCGCGATCGACAGCGAGCGCCCGGTCGGCTTCTATCTCAATGCCGCCGCCGCCGATCTGGTGAAGGCGCTGCCGTTCGCCACGATCGGCGCGGCGCTGTGGATCGCGATCGCGTATTTTTTCAACCAGAAGCTGATCGACGCCGTCACCGGCGGCCGCGAAGTGACACGGCAGGAACAGCCGCGACTGTACAATCAGCTGGAGAATCTCTGCATCTCGCGCGGCATCGCGATGCCGAAGCTGAAAGTGATGGACAGTCCGGCGCTGAACGCTTTCGCCAGCGGCCTCAACCCGCGGCAATATTCGATCACGGTGACCAGCGGTCTGCTGGCGGCTCTCGACGACCATGAGATCGAAGCGGTGCTCGGCCACGAGCTGACCCACATCCGCAACGGCGACGTCCAGATGATGGTGATCGCCATGATCGTCGCCGGCGTGGTCGGCTTCTTCGGCGAAATGTTCTTCCGGATGTTTTTCCAGGGCGGCTTCCGGTTCGGCGGCGGCTCCGGCGGATCGTCGTCGTCTTCGTCGTCCTCGTCGAGCGACCGCAAGGGCGGCGGCGGCGCCGTCATGGTGGTGATCCTGGCGATCGTGCTGATCCTGCTGGCCTGGCTGCTGTCGCAGGTGGTCAAGCTGGCGCTGTCGCGGTCGCGCGAATATCTCGCCGACGCCGGCTCGGTGGAACTGACCAAGAACCCCGACGCGATGATCTCGGCGCTGCGCAAGATCGAGAACCGCGGCGAGCTCGAAGGCGCGACCTCGGCGGTGATGGAAATGTGCGTCGACAATCCGCGCCAGGGCTTTGCCGATCTGTTCGCCACCCATCCTTCGGTCGACTCCCGGGTGGCGGCGCTGGTGAAGTTCGCCGGCGGCCGCGATCCCGGCGCGCTGGCGCTGCCGTCGCCGGACGATGCGGCGGACGCAGAGACGCCCCCCACTCCGCCCAGCCCGGAAGAATCCGCGCCGCCCACCCCGTGGACCGACACGCCGCCGCAGCCGCCGCGACCAGGGTTCCTGCGCGGACCATGGGGCCGGCGGGCGTGACGACGCGACCGGCGCAACCACCTCGCATCTGAACGAATTTGTTGAGATTGCCGTCATCGACGGCAGCGACAATTGAATTATCCCATGTTTCTGCCATGTTCGCGCCCAAAGAGGGGCCTTGAACCGCGGCGCGCGGTGGGGGATCAAACCGGGCCCAAAGAAGGAATCTCATGGCGAAGCCAGCAGTGATCGTCGTAGGCGCAGACAAGGGCGGCGTGGGCAAGACCACGGTGTCGCGAACCTTGCTGGACTATTTCAGCGCCAACAACATCCAGACCCGCGCCTTCGACACCGAAGCGCCGCGCGGCACCCTGAAGCGCTTCCATCCCGGCATCACCGAAATCGTCGACATGACGACGACGGCCGACCAGATGAAGATCTTCGATACGCTGAACACCGTGGCGCCGTCGGTGACGGTGATCGACGTTCGCGCCGGCCTGCTGTCGCCGGCGCTGGCCTCGCTCCGCGACATCGGCTTCCTCGACGCCGCGCGCTCCGGCCAGATCACCTTCGCGGTGTTCCACATCCTCGGCCCGTCGATCGCCTCGCTCGACGAGATCGCCGAGACCGCCAATTTCATGATCGGCGCGAAGTATTTCCTGGTGAAGAACTTCATCAACAACACCAGCTTCTTCGAGTGGGACCAGGCGACCTACAATTCGTATTTTCACCGCATCAAGGACGCCACCGAGCTGACGATTCCGAAGCTCAACGAAATGGCCTACGAACAGGTCGAGGTATCATCGGTACCGTTCCTGAAATTCGTCGCCAACAAGGGCGTCCACGACGAGCCGGCGAACTACTCCTTCGTGCTGCGCGGCTATGTGCGGCACTGGCTCGCCAATGTCTGGAGCGAGTTCGACCGGATCAAGCTGACCGACCTCGTCGGCAAGGACAAGGGCGGCCGAAGCACCGACGTCGCGGAAGCCGGCGAGAAATAATTCGCTTCACCGCGGATTCTGGCTATATCGGACGGGACATCTTCCGGTCGCGCGAATGGACGCCGGCCGGAAAGCCCGATCGACGCCAAATGTCCCCCAGCCTGTCCCGCACCCCGGTCTACATCATCTGTTCGCCGCGACCGTTCGTCGGCAAGACCCTGATCGCGCGGCTGCTGACCGAATTTCTGCAGCTGCAGCGCGGCTCGGTGGTGGCGTTCGACGTCAACGTCAAGGAGCCGTCGCTGCTCGACTATCTGCCGCGCCTCACCGAGACCGCGGAGGTCGACGACACCTTCGGCAAGATGCAGCTGATGGACCGGCTGATCGTCGACGACGGGCTCGCCAAGGTGATCGACCTCGGCTTCCACGCCTTCGACGAGTTCTTCCAGATGTGCGCCGAGATCGGCTTCATCAAGGAAGCCGCGCGGCGGCGCGTCGCGCCGGTGGTGCTGTTCATGCCCGACGCCGATCGCAATTCGGCGCGCGCCTTCACGTCGCTGCAGGACTTCATCCCGCCGCGGCAGCTGATCGCGATCGACAACGAGCATGTGATGCACGGCGAGTTGCCGCGGGTGTTCGCCAGCGGCCGGGTGGTGCGGGTTCGCGCGCTGCCGCCGTTCCTGAAGACCTATATCGACCGGCTGAGCTTTTCCTTCACCGGCTATCTGCGCGCCGAGCCCGACGCCTCGACCGAACTGAACCAGTGGATCCGGAAGAACTACACCAGCTTCCGCGACCTCGAGCTGGAAATGACGCAAGCGCGGGCGTGAGAGGTTTCGCCCTGCTTGGCCGCAACGCGGACACCCTCCCCTGGAGGGGGAGGGTCGCTCGCGTCAGCGAGCGGGGTGGGGTGGCGAAGAGTTCAGCCGCCGTGCCCGCGTCTCACCCCACCCCGTCACGCAGCCCGCATGCGCGGGCTGCGTGCCGACCCTCCCCCTCAAGGGGAGGGTGAAGAGCTCAATGCCCGCCGAACTCGAGCAGGGTGCGGACCGGGACGCCCATGTTGCGGATCTTGGCGGCGCCGCCGAGGTCGGGCAGGTCGATGATGAAGCAGGCGGCGACGACTTCGGCGCCGAGCTGGCGCAGCAGCTTGATCGCGCCTTCCGCGGTGCCGCCGGTGGCGATCAGATCGTCGACCAGGATCACCCGCTCGCCGGGCTGCAGCGCGTCGACGTGGATCTCGATCCGATCGGTGCCGTATTCGAGCGCGTATTCCATCGACACGCAGGTGTGCGGCAGCTTGCCCTTCTTGCGGATCGGCACGAAGCCGCTCGACACCTGATGCGCGATCGCCCCGCCGATGATGAAGCCGCGCGCCTCGATCCCGGCGACCTTGTCGATCTTCGAGCCGGCCCAGGGCTGCACCAGTTCGTCGACGGCGCGGCGGAAGGCGCGCGGATCACCCATCAGCGTGGTGATGTCGCGAAACATGATGCCGGGTTTGGGATAGTCCGGAATGGTCCGGACACTGGCCTTCAGATCATGGGCGAGTTCGAGGGTCATCGGCGCGGGTCTCTGTTAAGGGTGACTCAATTCGTCATCGCGGGGCGGCGGAGGCAATCCGGAAATTCGGATAATCATCCGCCGGGGGTGTTAGCAGCCCGCCCCCGGCGGCACACGCGTTTCGATCAATTTCCCGGGTCAGAGTGCCGGCCGGCCGAGCCGGAAGGCGTTTTCGACGATCCGCAGGCCGACTTCGCCGCCGAGCGACATCAGCGACTCCGGATGGAACTGGACGCCGCCGACCGGCAATGATTTGTGCTCGATCGCCATCGCGATGCCGTCCTCGGTCGAGGCGGTGACCTCGAGCGTCTCCGGCATGTCCTGCATCTCGACATACAGCGAGTGATAGCGGCCGATGGTGATCTCGTTCGGCAGGCCGTGCATCAGCGTGCCGCCGCGCACCTGGATCCGCGACGGCCGGCCGTGCGCCGGCTGCGCCAGCTGGCCGAGCGTGCCGCCGAAATACTCGCCCATCGCCTGGACGCCGAGACAGACGCCGAAGATCGGCAGCTTCTTGGCGAGCGCGGCGTCGATCGTCGACGAGATCTTGAAGTCCTCCGGCCGGCCGGGGCCGGGCGACAGCACCAACAGATCGTAGGCGTTCTCGGCCAGCATCTTCTGCGCATGGATATGCCGCACAACGCTGACCTGGGCGCCGACCTGACGGAAGTAATCCGCCAGCATGTGCACGAAGCTGTCGTCGTGATCGATCAGCAGCACTTTCTTGCCGGAGCCGGTGGCGTCCGGCGCCACCGCCGACAGCGGCTTCGGCGGATCGCCGCGCAGCGCCTGGAACAGCGCCGCGGCTTTCACCTGGCACTCCTTGTCCTCGGCGACCGGATCGGAATCGAACAGACAGGTGGCGCCGACGCGGACTTCGGCGAGGCCGTCCTTCATCCGGATGGTGCGGATGGTGAGGCCCGTATTGATGCTGCCGTCGAAGCCGACCACGCCGAACGCGCCGGCGTACCAGCGCCGCGGCGAGCGCTCGTGGTCCTCGACGAACTGCATCGCCCACAATTTCGGCGCGCCGGTGACCGTCACCGCCCAGGCGTGGGTGAGGAAGGCGTCGAGCGCGTCGAAGCCGGGCCGCAGCATGCCCTCGACATGGTCGACGGTGTGGAACAGCTTGGAATAGGTCTCGATCTGGCGGCGGGCCAAAACCTTGATGGTGCCCGGCACGCAGACCCGCGCCTTGTCGTTGCGGTCGACGTCGGTGCACATGTTGAGCTCGAACTCGTCCTTCTCGGAGTTCAAGAGCTTCTGGATCTGCTCGGCATCGGCGATGGCGTCGACGCCGCGGGCGATGGTGCCGGAGATCGGGCAGGTCTCGATCCGGCGGCCGTCCGAGCGCACGAACATTTCGGGCGAGGCCGACACCAGGAATTCGCCGTCGCCGAGATTGAGCAGGCCGCCATAGGGCGACGGATTGATCCGGCACAGCCGCTTGAACACTTCGGCCGGCGAGCGCTCGCAAGGTTCGCCGAACAACTGGCCGGGCACCGCCTCGAACAGATCGCCCCGGGCGAACGCCTCGCGCGCGACCTCGACCACCTTGGCGTATTCACCCGGCGCATGGTCGGCAAACCCCTGCCGGCCGGTCTGGGTGTAGACGCTGTCGGCGGTGGCGTTCGGCAGGCCCCGGGTGGATTGGTCCTTCCAGGCGAATTCATAGGCGATATTGACGCCGCGGCCGGTGGCGCGGTCGTAGGCCAGCAGCCGGTCGGGCACATACAGCACGATGTCGCGCTGGTCGGCCTCACGGGCGCGCTTCTGCTTCAGATCCTCGAACTGGAACACCAGATCGTAGGCGAAGGCGCCGTACAGCCCGAGCATCGGGTCGACCGGCGACGCAAACGCCGCCACCAGGGCGCGCACCAGCGAGATCGCGCTGGCGCGGCGGGTGCGCTGCTCCTCGTCGACCGGCGCCTCGCCGCGAACGATGTGGCCCCTGATCTTGGTGGCGCAGGCCTGATCGACCACCACGCAGGGCTCTTCGAGCTTGTCGGACAGGAACGCGATCAGCACCCGGCCGCGCGGGTTGAGCGCCTCGAGCGAAAACTGCTCGGCGCGGATGGTCAGCGCCAGCGGCGGATCGGCGAAACCGAAATCGAAGCTCTCGTAGCGCCCGGGCACCGTGGTGCCGGACGACAGCATCACACCGCGGCGGCGGTCCAGCAGGTCGATCAGATCGTCGAGCGCCTGGCCGCCGGTGAAGGCTTCCACCGTGCGCGACACGGCGAGGCCCGCTGCAGTCTTGTAGTCGCTCTGCGCGGGGAGCGAGAAAACGGTCCTGTTCATGGCATCCTCTTAACTCAACTTGCCGGAGGAACGCCACACAGGACAAACGCAGGCCGCCGCTGTGGGGCGGCCTCGGGACGATTCAAAAACGGGAAATCGCACGGCCACCTCTCAGGAGGTGCGCCACCAAAGACGGGTCTGGGACGGCCGGGTCTGGCGGATCGACGTGCGCATGTGCGGCAATGCACCATCGGCAGGGGGTGGAGTCAAGGGGGCGACCGGAAAGGGCGCGTGAGACTAAAGCGCTAGGATAAGGCCTCGGCTGGAGCCATCTCGGCCAATGTCGAGAGAATCGCGATCACCTGCTGGAGCAGTTCGTCGTCCACCACGGCATCGATCGCGCCGTGCGCGACGGCGTTGCGGATCGCACTCGCGCGCCGGAGAACCTGAGCCTCGTCCGGCGTGATGATCCCTTCGGACGCCAGCACTTCGACCAAGCGCGCCGGGGACTGGGGCTGGCCGAGCTGGGTTGGAAGCAATGCCCTGCCGATCGCCTCGAACGTTGCCCAAGCCATCATCAATGATGGCAACCGGTCACCTGCCTCCCTGAGAGCGTCGACCCTGCGTATTGATTCGAGGATAATTGGGCGCGACGCGATCAACAGATTGGATCGAGACGACAGCGGTGGCGCGTAGATTATCTGCAGTTCCCAATCATCCTGTTCTGCGAACAGCGAATGAAGGCTCTCGGCCTTTCGGCTCGCTTCATCACCTCGGACGACCTCGATCGCGATCTTCCTGCCGTCTCTCAGGGCGATCGCATCAGGCTGATACGATTTCATGAATGGCGGCAACAGAGAGGGCGAGGGATGGACGTAGACCTCGTACCCCTCGTCCCGATAGCGGGGGAGTACCAGCTCGATCACGTCCCGCTCTGCGACGTCTGTGCTCGTCATCAGCTCAACTCTTCGAACGGATCGTCGGACAACCGGACATACAGGACCGGCTTCGTTCCTCGTAAGGCAGCCTCTAACGTAGGAGTTGGAGCCGCGAAGGGGAAGATGCCCTCCGGCTCGAATTTCTGGACGACGACGCGCTGCACCTGCCGATCGTCTAAGTAGATATGGCCGCCGAGCGCATCCAAGATCGGCTTCACGATATTGTCGATGTCTCCGGGCATCTCGGCCGGAGGAAAGTAGAACAGCGTCGCTGAGATTGGGCGATCAGTCGCAAAATGCCCCTGTGGCAGCACAGGCCGGCTCGCACTGATCACCTGGCTCTTCCATTGATCAAGCGACTGGCGCCGTTTGGCCTGAAGCGAAACCGGCGTATCTGCCACAATGAACTCGATCGGAAATGCGATCTCCAAAGGCGCCCCCTGCCTCGGCTTCGCAGAGGTTAGAGCATTTCGCGTTCCGGTTGAATTAGAACATGGGCGCTTACTCGGCAGTCCGGCGCGTCTTTCTCACGCCACCCGGCGGCCACCTCAGCCCGGCTTTCGCGCCACAATATACGGCCCGTGCGGATTGTCGCCGAACACGCGTTCGTCGGCGATCTCGAAGCCGGCGTCGCGGAGGGCCTGGCGCAGCGCGGGTTTGGTCAGCGCCTGGGCGCGCGGAAACAGCCCGACGCTTCGCAGCAGGAAGAACAGCGCGCGCAGCTTCAGCGACATGTCGGCGAAGCACCAGGTCTTGCTGATCAGCAGGCCGCCGGGCTTCAGCTGGGCGTGGATCTGCGCCAGCGTGCCGGGCAGATCGCCGACCAGATGCAGCACCTGAAAGGCGCAGATCGCGTCGAACGGTCCGCCGTCGAAGGGGCTCTGCGCGTCGGCGAGGACGAAGCGGAGATTGGCCGGCGCCGGTTTGGCGCGGGCGAGGCGCAACATCTCCGGCGAGAAGTCGGTCGCGATCCATTCCGCCGCAATCGGCGCGAGGCGAATCGCGGCCGATCCGGTGCCGCAGCCGATCTCCAGCACCACGTCGGTCGGGCGCAGCCGGCCGGCGGCGTCGGCGAGCATGGCTTCGAAGGCGGCCGGATCCTTGATCGGCCGCGCCGCATAGCGGTCGGCGATCCTGTCCCAGAATTTGACGTGGGGGGTCGTGGCCATCGCGGGTCCTTCGGAATCCATCTGAGCGCAGGCACGGTTTCTACCGACGCACCCTCGCCGTCTGTGACGATGTCACCCCGTCGCCGCCCGCGGCGGCCGGCCCGCAAGATCTCCGCCTGCGCAGCAAACGCAGGAACGCCAGCGCCCCTGCTGCGTTCACCTCCCGCATGCCGGGTGACAACCGGCCGTAACAGAGAATGGCGGACGCAGCTCATTTTGCCGGTTTCTGGCTGCGACACCAACGCATCGGTACGCGCTGACGCCTAACCTGTTCCCGGCATGCATCCCGCTCGAGGCCTCGCCGGGGGATAACGGCGACAAAATTTCCGAACCATGTTCAAGCCGGAATTGGGCACGAATTTCGCCCCAATCCCGGAGCCGGGTGCTCCGGTGGGACAATGAGGCGACGGGGTGGACCGTGGGTAATCGGCTGGATTGGCAGATCGAGCAGATCGTTGCGGAAAGCGACGGCAGCGTGCACGACGCGCTGCGCGCGCTGATGCTGGTCAACGAGCGGCTGGAAGCGGAGCTGGATTGGCTCCGCTCGGTCGCGATGTGCGGACCGAGCGCCGCCGATGGGCAGTCGCTGCACTGAGCTGCTGCGACCGACGTCAGGCGCAGTCGGTTTCGGCGCGGACCGCGGCAGCCAGCGCGTCCGTGCTCAGGACTTCTTCAGAAATTCCGTCCGCAGCACCAGGCCCTTGATCTTGTCGGTGCGGCCTTCGATCTCGTCTTCATTGTCGGTGAGGCGGATGCCTCGGATCACGGTGCCGCGCTTCAGCACGGTGGACGATCCCTTCAGCTTCAAATCCTTGATCAGCGTGACGTTGTCGCCGTCGGCGAGCAGCGCGCCGTTGCTGTCTTTGACCTTGATGTCCATGCGGGGCCTTTCCGGTTCGGCTCGAGAATGCGCGGGGGTCGCGCGGTTGCGCCGATCAAGCAGGGATGCGGCGCGCTGGCAATGGCCGAGTTCCTTTGCCCGCAAAAAAGCGGCGCGGATCGCTCCGCGCCGCTGCCGTTCTGACGAGGGTCAGAACTTGTAGGTGATGCCGGTGCCGATCAGCCACGGATCGAGTTTGACCTTGCCGGTGATCGGAGCGCCGCCGGCGAGCGTGCCGCTCCATTCCGGACGCAGCCACAGCTTCTTGACGTCGACGTTCCAGCCCCAATGCTTGTCGAACATGTAGTCGAAGCCGACCTGCACGGCCGGCGCGAAGCTATCCTTGAGGTGGCTCTCGATGACGGTGCCACCGGCGGCCTTCTGGCTGAAGAAGAAGGTGTAATTCACGCCGGCGCCGACATAGGGCTTGAACGCGCCGAAGTCGGTGAAGTGATATTGCAGCGTCAGGGTCGGCGGCAGCAGCCACGACTTGCCGACGTCGATCCCGGTGAGCGTGCCGGTGCCGGAGACGCTGTGCTTGGTGACGCCGAGGATCAGTTCGGCAGCGATGTTCTTGGTGAAGAAGTACGAAATGTCGAGTTCCGGCACCAGGGTGTCGGTGGTCTTCAGGCCCGAGCCGAGCACCTGATCGACATAGCCCGAATCCTGCGTGACCACGCCGAGCGCGCGCAGGCGGATCATCCAGGGATTCCACGGCTCGATGACCGGTGCCTTGTACATCGGGCGAGCGGCGAGATCGGCAGCGACGGCGTTGGTCGGCAGGCCGTTCAATGCCGCCGCCATCGCCAGCGCCGACACTGCAGTCAGAAATTTAGTCATAGGAGCCCCTTGAATGTCATTGGCGTGAGCAAGCGCACACGCTCGCGGTGCACCAATGCCTTTGGGAACCCGGAAAGTTTGATCCAAATCAAACGGCAGTCGAGTGTGTGGCAGGCTGTCGCAGAGCGTGTCCCGCAGGACACAAATTCTCAATGGATTCGCGACTGGCCTTGTCGCATTACGAGCAGGGGTGCTTGATATCGCGCGGTACGCTAGTGACGATGGCGAGGTTACGGCCGACTCGGATTGCGCATCATGTAGTCGCCGAGATCGCGCTGGGCGCGATTGGCACGGGTCACCGCATTGCTGCGCTGGACATCGCGGTCCTTGCGGCAGGCGACGTATTCGGACGAGCCGACCGCGACGCCGTTCTGCCGACAGAACGCGTCATCATCGCCGAGATCGGTGGGCGCATCATAGCGGCTGGCGCAGCCGGCGAGCGCGATGGCGGCGAAGGTCAGGGCGATCAGCGTTCTAGGCAACATATGTAACCCCGAGAGTTCGTCATTCCGGGGCGCGAGCGCAGCTCGCGAACCCGGAATCCATACTCACCGGCAGGGGCTATGGATCCCGGGTTCGCCGCGATGCGGCACCCCGGAATGACGTTGATAGGCCGTGCCTGTTTACCGCGAATTGCGGAGTTTGTAAGTCCGCAACGCCCGCCCTGCCCGGCTTCAGCTATGGCTCTTCAGCGCCGAGCTGATGTCGTCGAGCGCGGTCGGATCCTCGATCGTCGCCGGCATCGCCCATTCGTCGCCGTCGGCGATCTTCTTGATGGTGCCGCGCAGGATCTTGCCGGAGCGGGTCTTGGGCAGCCGCGGCACGGTGATCGCCAGCTTGAACGCCGCCACCGGGCCGAGCTTGTCCCGTACCAGCTTGACGATCTCCTTCTCGATCTCGGCGTGATCGCGGGTGACGCCGCTCTTCAGCACGATCAGACCGCAGGGCACCTCGCCCTTGATGGTGTCGTTGATGCCGAGCACGGCGCATTCGGCGACGTCCGGATGCGAAGCGAGGATTTCCTCCATGCCGCCGGTCGACAGCCGGTGGCCGGCGACGTTGATGATGTCGTCGGTGCGGCCCATCACGAAGACGTAGCCGTCCTCGTCCATGTAGCCGGCGTCGGAGGTCTTGTAGTAGCCGGGATAGTCCGCGAAATAGCTTTCGCGGCAGCGCTCGTCCTGCTGCCACAGCGTCGGCAGATTGCCGGGCGGCAGCGGCAGCTTGATGACGATCGAGCCCATCGTGCCGGCGGGCACTTGCTTGGCGCCTTCGTCGACCACCCGGACGTCGTAGCCCGGCATCGGCACCGTCGGCGAGCCGTGCTTGACCGGCAGCAGCCCGAGGCCGACCGGATTGCCGGCAATGCACCAGCCGGTTTCTGTCTGCCACCAGTGATCGATCACCGGCACCTTCAGTTGCTGCTCGGCCCATTCCACCGTCGGCGGGTCGGCACGCTCGCCGGCCAGGAACAGGGTGCGCAGCTTCGACAGGTCGTATTTGCGGATGAAGCTGCCCTCGGGGTCGTCCTTGCGGATCGCCCGGAAGGCGGTCGGCGCCGTGAACAACGCCACCGCGCCGTGCTCGGAAATCACCCGCCAGAACGCGCCGGCGTCCGGCGTGCCGACCGGCTTGCCTTCGTACATGATCGAGGTCGCGCCGTGGATCAGCGGGCCGTAGATGATGTAGCTGTGACCGACCACCCAGCCGATGTCGGACGCGCACCACCACACCTCGCCCGGCTTGACGCCGTAGAGGTTCTCCATCGTCCATTTCAGCGCGACGAGATGGCCGCCATTGTCGCGTACCACCCCCTTCGGCTTGCCGGTGGTGCCCGAGGTGTAGAGGATGTACAGCGGATCGGTGGCATCGACCGCGACGCAGTCCGCGGCCTTGCCGGCGGCGAGCGCGTCGCTGCGCAGCTTGCCCCAGTCGTGATCGCGGCCGTCCTTCAGCTCGCAATCCTGCTGCGGACGCTTCAGGATGATGCAGGCCTCCGGCTTGACCGAGGCGAGTTCGATCGCTTCATCCAGCAGCGGCTTGTACTTGACGATGCGGCCCGGCTCGATGCCGCAGCTCGCCGACAGGATCAGCTTCGGCTTGGCGTCCTCGATGCGGGTCGCAAGCTCCTTCGCCGCGAAGCCGCCGAACACCACCGAATGCACCGCGCCGATGCGGGCGCAGGCCAGCATCGCCACCATCGATTCCGGCACCATCGGCATGTACAGAATGACGCGATCGCCCTTCTGCACGCCGAAATCCTGCATGATGGCGGCGAGCGCCTGCACCTCGCGCAGCATCTCCGCATAGGTGAAGGTGCTGATCGTGCCGGTCAGCGGCGAATCGTGGATCAGCGCGACCTGATCGGCGCGGCCCCGCGCGACGTGGCGGTCCAGCGCGTTGTAGCAGGTGTTGACCTTGGCGCCGGCGAACCAGCGGCCGTACAGCCCCTGCGACGGATCGAAGACCTTGGTGGCCGGGACGATCCAGTCGATCTCCTGCGCGGCCTCGGCCCAGAAGCCCTCGGGGTCTGCGAGCGAGCGGGCATGAACCTCGCTATACCGGCTCTTGTCCTGGATATTCATGGCGTCAGCTCCCATCGGTCTCAGGCGGTTTGCCCGCCATGTCGAGCTTTTAGCGTTAGCTGGCAACCCCGCCTTTGTTCCTAATCAAGCAAGGGTGCCGGTGTCGGCCCGTGGCCGGCCGGCATTGTGGCCGGATAAGCCCTGGTTTCAAGCTCCAACCGGACGGGCGCGCGGATACCTTTCCCGAATTCACGCCCAAACCGGCCCTAATCGCTCCGGGCGGTGAGCTGCTGCAGCCGCGTCTTCATCGCCGCGCGCAGATCGTAGCCGGGCCGGCCGAACGAGGCATTGCGGGTCGCCAGGAACGCCTCGTGCGCACGCTTCAGCGTTCGCAGCTCGGCCGGCTTCGCGTTGTTGTTGGCCTGCAGCATGCGCAGATACGTCGCGGCGATCTCGCGGTCGAGATTGGCGAGATCGCGATCGGCACAGATCGCCTTTTCGACCGCGCGGCGGGCGCGGGCGCAGTTGAAGCTCGGCTTGCCGTCGATCGCCTTCTGCGCGCCGAGCCGCTCCAGCTCCATCGCCAGCGCCCTGTGATTGGCGCGGGCGGCAGCGTGATCCGGCTGCAGCTTCAACGCGGCCGAGAAATCTGCCAGCGCCTTGGGGCGGTCGCTCTTGCCGAGCCACAGCTCGCCGCGGGCGTTGAGCGCATCCGGCTGCTTCGGATCGAGCCGCAACGCATCGTCGTAGTCGGTGATCGCGCGATCGACCTGCTGGGTGCGCGCGAGAGCGCCGGCGCGCACGATCAACGCCTTGATGCGGTCCTCGCGCCCGGTCTTGCGACTGGCGATCAGCCGGCTACACACGGCGACGGCGCGCTCGGCCTGGTCCGGCTGCGCCGCCATCGCGAGGCACGGCGCGGGATCGATCGTCGGGTCGTCGAGCTCCTCGGTGCCGGTCGCGAAGGCCGGCACGCCGGCAAGCAGCGCGAGGGCGATGACCGCGACTTTGAGCACGCAACGCATGGCCGACTAGTTCACCTTCAGCGTCAGGCCGCCGTCGACCACCAGTTCGACGCCGGTGACGTATTTCGACTCGTCGCTGGCGAGAAACAATGCGGCATTTGCGACGTCCCAGGCGTCGCCCATCCGCCCCATCGGCACCTGCGCGTCGCGCGCCCGCCACATCGCCTCGACGTCGCCGTCGGCGTAGCTGGCGGCGAGCCCAGCGGAATGCGCCACCATCGGGGTCTTCATCAGACCGGGCAGGATCGCATTCACCCGGACGCGATCCTTGGCGAATTCGACCGCGGAGTTACGGGTCATCGCGTTCATCGCCGCCTTCGACGCGGCATAGGTGACGTAGGAGATGCCGAGATGGCGGATCGAGGCGATCGACGAGATGTTGATGATCGACCCGCCCCCCTGCCGTTGCATGATCGGAAGGACGTGCTTCATCGCCAGGAAGGCGCTCTTCAGATTGATCGCGAACACGCGGTCCCAATCCGCTTCCGACACCTCGACCACGCCGCCGGTTTCGGCGATGCCGACATTGTTGTCGAGCACGTCGATTCCGCCCCAGGCGTCGACGCAGGCCTTGACCATCGCCTCGACATCGGCCGCGCGTGACACGTCGGCGGCGAACGCGATGGCGCGGCCGCCCTCCGACTTGATGATATCGACGGTCTCATCGGCGGCGGCCCGATTGCGGTCGACGCAGAACACCTGCGCGCCCTCGCGCGCGAACGTCACCGCGGTCGCCTTACCGTTGCCCCAGCCCGGTCCGATCGAACCGGCACCGACCACCAATGCGGTCTTGCCTTGCAGTCGTGGCATTACGTGATCTCTCTCGTCATTGTAGCTTGAGAGCTTGTAACCGGCATGGAGCGAAGCGCAACCGGCACGGCGCACCCTCGCCTCGCGTGCCGCCCGGGCGATCGCATATGGATCCAATGTTCATCTGCTGGATCCGAAAGGAGTCGTCCCCGCGCAGGCGGGGACCCATAGCCCCTGGCTTCCCAAATTGAGGAAGGCCTCTGCCACAGGGCTTCAATCGAGATGCTGCGGCGTATGGGTCCCCGCCTGCGCGGGGACGACATGCGGATAAGCAATGCTGAATCGCTCATGGACACCAGGCGGGATCTCACACGCGATACCCCTGACGCTGTGCCGGGCTGAGCTATTCGCACGCGCTCATCGTCGTCGGATGCGGGCCGATATCGTGGCCGATGATCTGCGACAAGGTCCGGCACCGTCCGTCAGCGCACAGACGCCACTCGCCGGCCAGGCCGGAGTTGCCGAGGATCACCTCGCGCAGCGGCCGAGGCTCTGGCGTCCATTGAAACCAGCCGTCGACCAGGTGCGCCTGCGGCGGCGGCTCCATGCCGGCGCCGGTGCCTTTGACCCGCGCCTGCACCAGTTCGAGTCCCTGCGGGGTGACGCGCCAATCTTCCTGCCACGCGGTCTTTTCGATCGAATGCGTCCAGGCCAAAGTGAAGGACGCAAGCGCCAGCGTCTTCACCACGCCGGCGGACGCGAGGCATAGGCTCACGCGGCGGCGACCGCGTTGCGCGGCCGCTGCCGCCACTGCCACAGCACGATCAGCGCGGCGATGACGAAGCCGACGTAGTCGCTGTAGGGGAATTCGCCGAGCAGGCAGATGCTGGCGGCGAAGGCGACGAGGCGCTCGAGCACATTCATCCGGGTGTACAGAAAGCCGATCGCCACCATGCCGAACAGCGCGATCGCGACCAGCGCCTTCACGGTCGCGTACACCACCGCGCCGTAGAAGCCGAGTTCGGCCGCCATCGGATCGCCGGGCTGCAGCATCAAGGCCGGCGAATACACCGCGATGAACGGGATGACGTAGCCGGCGAGTGCGATCCGCATCGCCTCCCAGCCGATCTTGTCGGGGTTTTCGCGCGCGATCGGCGCCGCCGCCAGCGCCGCCAGCGCCACCGGTGGAGAGAGGTCGGCCATGATGCCGTAGTAGAACGCGAACATGTGGCTGACGATCAGCGGCACGCCGAGCTTGGCCAGCGCCGGTGCCGCCAATGCCGCGGTGATGATGTAGGTCGGGATCGTCGGGATGCCGGTGCCGAGCAGGATCGACAGCAGCATGGTCATCACCAGCGCCAGGAACAGGCTCTTCTCGCCGAGACCGATCACCCAGGTGCCGAAGATGGTGCCGACGCCGGTCTGGGTCATCATGCCGATGATGGTGCCGACGATGGCGCAGGCCATGCCGACGGTGAGAGCGGATTTGGCGCTGTCGGCGAGCGAGTCGCGGCAGGCGGCCAGTGTCGCGCGACCGCCGCGGGTGATCGCGGTGATGGCGATCAGCACCGCGACCACCACGATCACCTTCATGATGTCGAGCCCGTCGTGCAGCACCGCGCCGGCCACCAGCGCCAGCCCGATCCAGAACACGTAGCGCAGCACCTGATTGGAGAAGCCGTGCACGATGCTGGCGCCGAGGATCAGCGCCACCGTCAGCGCCAGCCCCATCGAGCCCGCGTACAAGGGCGTGAAGCCCTCGAACAGCATGTAGACCAGCGCTGCCAGCGGCAGGATCAAATACCAACGCTCGACCATGGCGCGCCAGGCGCTCGGGATCTCGGACTTCTTCATCCCGACCAGGCCGTGCTTGCCGGCCTCGAGATGCACCATCCAGAACGCCGAAGCGAAATACAGGAACGCCGGGATCACCGCGGCCTTGACGATCACCGAGTAATCGACGCCGAGCGTCTCGGCCATGATGAAGGCGACCGCGCCCATCACCGGCGGCATGATCTGGCCGCCCATCGAGGCGGTCGCCTCGACGCCGGCCGCGAAGGCGCGGCGATAGCCGAACTTGATCATCAAGGGAATCGTGAACTGGCCGACGGTGACGACGTTGGCGACGCCGGAGCCGGAGATCGTCCCCATCATGCCGGAGGCGAACACCGCGACCTTGGCCGGGCCGCCGCGGGTGCCGCCGAACAGGCCGAGCGAAACGTCGGTGAACAGCTGGATCATGCCGGCGCGTTCGAGGAACGAGCCGAACAGGATGAACAGGAAGATGTAGGTCGCCGACACGTAGATCGGCACGCCGTAGAAGCCTTCGGTGCCGAACGACAGATGGGTGACGACCTGATCGAAATCGTAGCCGCGATGGTTGAACGGCGCCGGCAGATACTGACCGAAGAACCAGTACACCAGACAGACGCCGCACATGATCGGCAGCGCCGGCCCCATCAGCCGCCGCGTGCCTTCGAAGATCAGCACCGCGAGCAGCGTCCCGACCGCGAGATCGAGATGGGTCGGATCGCCGTCACGGGCGATCAGGTCGGCATAGAAGATCCACTGATACAGTCCGCACAGGAAGCCGAGCGCGCCGATGATCCAGGCGACCGCGCGGCCGAAATCGGTGCGCGCGGTGAAATTGCCGATCAGGCCGAAGGTCAGCAGGATCAGGAAGCCGACATGGACGCCGCGCACCACCTGGCTCGGCAACACGTTCCAGGCCGCGATCACGAGCTGGAACACCGCAAAGGCGATCGCGACCGCATAGGCCAGATGTCGCCAGCCGCGCGGGCCGAACCCGGCCGGAAAGCCGTGCTCGAAATTGTCGAACTCGACCTTGACCGGTGCCTGCCCGTGTTCGACCGTGGCTTCTGGCTGCAACATCGATGACCGTTCCCGCCGCGTGATGTCGTGTGGTTCGTTCCACAAACGTCATGCGCGGGCTCGACCCGCGCATCCATCAATCATTCAAAGAAGATGGATGGCCGGGTCAAGCCCGGCCATGACAGTTTCCCAGGCGAGCTTACTTCAGCACGCCCTTTTCCTTGAAGTACTTGATCGCGCCGGGGTGCAGCGGAACCGGGCTGTCGGCGGCGGCGGTCTCGAGCTTGATGCCCTTGCCGGCGGCGTGGGCGCTGGCGAGTTCCGGCAGCGAGTCGTAGACCAGCTTGGTCATCTGATAGGCGAGATCGTCCGACACCGCGCTCGAGGTGACCAGATAGTTGATCACCGCCGCGGTCGGCACGTCCTTGTCCTGGCCCTTGTAGGTGCCGGCCGGGATCGTCTCGGCGACGAAGGGCGGCCCGATCTTGGCGACGACGTCCTTCGGCACCGACACCACGTTGATGTCGGACGAGTTCGACAGATCCTTCAGCGAGGCGACGCCGAGTCCGGCGGACTGCAGCGTGGCGGCGAGCTGGCGATTCTTCATCAGGTCGACGGATTCGGCGAACGGCAGATATTCGACCTTGCCGAGATCCTTGTAGTCCATGCCGGCGGCCTTGAGGATCGCGCGCGAATTCAGCTCGGTGCCGGATTTCGGCGCACCGACCGACAGGCTCTTGCCCTTGAGGTCGGCGAGCGTCTTGATGCCGGATTCCGCGGTGGCGACGATCTGGATGTAGTTCGGATAGATTGCGCCGATCACCCGCAGCTTGTCGAGCTTGGCCTTGAAGCCGGCCTCGGCGTCGCCATCCCACGCCGCCTTCAGCGAGTCGCCGAGCGTGAAGGCGATTTCGCCGCGACCCTGCTGCAGTAGATTGAGGTTCTCGACCGAGGCCTTGGTGGCCTGCACCTGGGCCTTCACATTGGGGATCTTGTCGCCGTAGATCTTCGCAATCGCAACGCCGAGCGGATAATACACGCCCGAGGTCCCGCCGGTCAGCACGTTGACGAATTGCTGGGCGTGGGCCTGTGAGGCCGACACGGCCAAGGCCGCGGCCGTGGCGATTCCTACCAATTTGGCCTTCATGAGCGAACTTCTCCCCTGAGTTGTTTGGCAGGGAAACTGAACGCGCGCGCAGCCGCGGTCAACCCATCTAATTGGCGATTAATTGGCGATCCGGCGAGTCGGCGCGGAACAACTGCAGGGTCGGATGGTTTGCTGGCGTACCCTCCTTTGTTCCCAACCCCGAGGTTCGCGTGCCCCTCCTGCAAACGTCCGGCCCACACAGGTCGCTCGACGCGCTGAACTTCTTTCTGGCCGACGTCCGCGACGGGCTCGGCCCATATCTGGCAATCTACCTGCTGTCGGTGCAGCACTGGAACGAGGCGTCGATCGGCCTGGTGATGGCGATCGCGGCGATCGCCGGGATCGTCGCCCAGACGCCGGCCGGCGCGCTGATCGACCGATCGACGGCGAAGCGCGGCCTGATGATCGCCGCAGCGATCGTGGTGACGGCGTCGTCGGTGACGCTGCCGCTGTTGCAGAGTTTCGAGGCGGTCGCCGCGACCCAGGCGCTGGCCGGCGCCGCCGGCGCGATCTTCGCACCCGCGGTCGCGGCGGTGACGCTCGGCATCGTCGGCCCCCGCGCCTTCGCCCGCCGCACCGGCCGCAACGAGGCCTTCAATCACGCCGGCAACGCCGTGGCGGCGATGCTGGCGGGCGTGTCCGCCTATTTCTTCGGACCCATTGTGGTGTTCTGGCTGATGGCGGCGATGGCCGTCGCCAGCATCTTTGCGACGCTGTCGATCCCGGCCAAGGCGATCGACGATCGCGTCGCCCGCGGACTCGACGGTGTCGAGGAGCCGGGCGGTCCGAGCCAAGGCAGCCGGCACGATCAACCGTCGGGCTTCAAGGTGCTGCTGACCTGTCGCCCGCTGCTGATCTTCGCCGCCGCCACCGTTCTGTTTCATTTCGCCAACGCCGCGATGCTGCCGCTGGTCGGGCAGAAGCTCACGCTGGTGAACCAGAATCTGGGCACCACGCTGATGTCGGTGTGCATCGTCGCAGCGCAGATCGTGATGGTGCCGGTGGCGATTCTGGTCGGACACAAGGCGGACGTGTGGGGACGCAAGCCGATCTTTGCGGTGGCGCTGGGCGTGCTGGCGCTGCGCGGCGCGCTGTATCCGCTGTCGGACAATCCGTATTGGCTGGTCGGGGTGCAGATGCTCGACGGCGTCGGCGCCGGCATTTTCGGCGCGCTGTTCCCGCTGGTGGTGGCCGACCTCACCCGCGGCACCGGCCATTTCAACATCAGCCAGGGCGCGATCGCCACCGCTACCGGGATCGGCGGCGCGCTGTCGACCGCGCTTGCGGGGGTGATCGTCGTCACCGCCGGCTACAGCGCGGCTTTCCTCGCGCTCGCCGGGGTCGCAGCCGTCGGGCTGGTGCTGTTCGTGGTGATGATGCCCGAAACCCGGCAAGACGAGGCACCACCGGTCGGGCTCGTCCCCGCCGCGCCAGCCGAGTAGACTGTCGCGGCGCGTTCGCAGGACTGCGCTAACTTGCCGCACCCGGCGGTCGGCCATCACGGTCGTCCAAGCCAGTTCGCCCCGGAACCATCGATGCCGCGTTCGCCATTCCCGTCCCGCCTCGCGCTCGACCGCCGAACCGTGTTGCGCGGCGCGCTCGGCGCCGGGCTCGCCGGGACGCTGCCATCCGCCGTCCGCGCCGCGGACCGCATCTCGTTCAAGTCCGATCCGTTCATCCTCGGCATCGCCTCCGGCGATCCGGCACCGGACGGCTTCGTGCTGTGGACCCGGCTCGCGCCGGAGCCGCTGAAGGCGCGTGGCGGCATGGCCGCGCAGCCGGTCGAGGTGACGGTCGAGATCGCCGACGATCCGGCGATGACGCGCGTGATCCGCAAGCTCACCGAGACAGCGCGCCTCGAACTCGCGCACTCGGTCCATATCGAGGTCGAGGGCCTCGCCCCTGGGCGCGACTACTTCTACCGCTTTCGCGCCGGCGATGTGGAGAGTGCGATCGGCCGGACTCGCACGCTGCCGGCCGCGGGAGACGCCCCTGCGCAGATCCGCTTCGCGGCGGCGGGCTGCCAGCGCTGGGAGGACGGCTACTACACCGCGTGGCGCGCGATCGCGAACGACCAGCTCGATTTCGTCTTCCATTATGGCGACTACATCTACGAATACGCCCACACCGACGTGACCGGCCGCGACAAACAGCCGGCGCCGCGCACCATGCCGGCGGATTTCCCGGCTTGCTTCACGCTGACCGACTATCGCCGCCGCTACGCGCTGTACAAGACCGATGCCGACTTGCAGGCCGCGCACGCCTCCTGCCCGTTCCTGCCCAGCTTCGACGACCACGAGATCGCCAACAACTGGGCCGCCGACAGCGATCCGAAGCACACGCCGGCCGACGCCTTCCTGTTTCGCCGGGCGATGGCGCTGCAGGCCTGGTACGAACACATGCCGGTGCGCCGCGCGCAGTTGCCGCGCGGGCCGGACGTCCGCGCCTATCGGGGCTTCCGCTACGGTTCGCTGCTCGACGTCGCGGTGCTGGATACGCGGCAATATCGCTCGCGGCAGCCGTGCGGCGACGGCTTTCTGGCGGGATGCGCCGAAGCCGACGACGAGGGCCGCACCATGCTGGGCAGCGCGCAGGAGCAATGGCTCGCGGAGCGGCTGAATCAGGGCAAGGCGACATGGCAGGTCCTGGCCCAGCAGGTGATGTTCGCGCAGTTCGACTGGCGCGGTTTTCCGTTCGTCAAGGAGACCGAGGCGCCGATCATCGACGTCGATACCTGGAACGGCGCCACGGCCGGACGCGCACGCGTGACCGCGATGCTGGAGGCTGCCGGGATCGCCAACCCGGTGGTGCTGACAGGCGACCTGCACCGAGCGCTCGCGATGGAGCTGCGCCGCGACTGGCGGGATCCTTCCTCGCCGTGCATCGGCGTGGAGTTCCTGTCGACCTCGATCTCCTCGGTCGGCGACGGCCCGGCGACCGAGGCAGACCGCGCGACGATGCTGCGCAACAACCCTCATCTGAAGTTCTTCAGCGACAAGCGCGGCTATACAAGGCACGTCGTCACGCCGACGCAATGGCAGGCCGATTTCCGCGCCGTCGACAGCACCGCGACGCCGGGGCAGCCGGTCCGGACCGCACAGTCGCTCGTGGTGGAGTCCGGCCGGCCGGGATTGATCAGCCGCTGACCGCGCGCCTATTGCCCCGCACTGCGAGCAGACTGGTCACGTCGCACGCGACCGCGTAGTCTTGCTCCAGCACCGGTCCGCCAAGAGGCCGGTCAGACCGGGAGTACGCCCAAGATGATCGCCTCACCGCGCGTCGTGCTGACGCTTGCCGCTACGGTGCTGCTCAGCGGCACCCAATTTGCCACCGCCAAGCCCTGGATGATCGTCGGCAACGACGAGAAGCTGGTGTGGGACGCCGACGGCAAGCCCGTCTTGTCCGCCGCCGGCAAGGACAACGTGCTGATCGTCGATCTCGCCAATCCGGAAAGCCCGAAGATCGTCGCGACACTGCCGCTGAAGAACTCGGTGGTCGGACCGCCCACCAATGTGGATATCGACCCGACCGGCAGCGTGGCGCTGGTGGCCGACTCGGTCGACGTCGCCAAGGACGGCGAAGCGCTGAAGCAATCGCTCGACAACAAGATCTACGTCATCGACCTCAAGGCGAGCCCGCCGAAGCTCGTCAATACGCTGACCGGCGGCAAGCAGCCGTCGGGCCTCAGCTTCAGCCCCGACGGCAAGATGGCGCTGGTCGCCAATCGCGGCGACAATTCTGTCAGCGTGCTGTCGGTCAACGGCACCGACGTCAAGATCACCGACACCGTGACGCTACCCGACAGCGTCGCCCACGTCACCTTCACGCCCGACGGCAAGCGGGCGCTGGCGGCACGCTTCCCGGCGCACAAGATCTCCGTGCTCGACATCGACGGCGGCAAGGTCAGCTACAACAAGGTCGATATCGCCGCCGGCCTGTGGCCCTACAACGTCGCCGCGACGCCGAACGGCAAGCTGGCGCTGACAAGCGACAACGGCAATTCGGGCGCCTCCGACGGCAGCGTCGACACCGTCAGCGTGATCGACCTCGAAGCCAAGCCGCCGCGGGCGATCGACCGCGTCGTGGTCGGCGACGGGCCGGAGGGGCTGGCGATCAGCCCGAAGGGCGATCTCGCGGTCGCGGTGATCCTGCGCGGCTCCAACATGAAGAAGGCCTTCTTCCATCAGCCGAACGGCAGCATCGCGGTGCTGAAGATCGACGGCAAGAAGGTGACCAAGACCCAGGACATCGAGGTCGGCGGTCTGCCGGAAGCCGCCGGCTTCACGCCAGACGGCAAGTATCTGCTGGTCGGCAACTACCTCACGCAGGATTTCTCGATCCTGAAGGTCAATGGCGGCAAGGTCACCGACACCGGCAAACGCTTCAAGGTGCCCGGCCATCCCGCCTCGGCGCGGATCAGCCGCAACTGATCATCGACCCTGACGGCCGGCGCGCGGTGCCGGCCGCCCTATTTCGTTGTTCACTCTCATGAAGGAAATCTGCATGCCGTCGTCGACCCGTCCGCCGTTCCGCCCGAGCCGCCGCAGCCTGTTGCGCGGCGCCGCCGCGCTCGGCGCCTTGCCGCTGCTGCCGAGCGTGGTCCGTGCCGATACATGGCCGAGCCGCCCGGTGAAATTCGTCGTGCCGTTCGCGGCCGGCGGCACCACCGACATTCTGGCGCGACTGGTGGCGCAGAAGATGTCGGAGGACTACGGCCAGCAGTTCGTCGTCGAGAACAAGGCCGGCGCCGGCGGCAACATCGCCGCCGAATTCGTCGCCAAGGCCGACCCCGACGGCTACACCTTCATCGTCGGCACGCCGGGCACGCACGCCATCAATCAGTTCGTGTTCAAGTCGCTGAACTACGACCAGGTCAAGGACATCGCGCCGGTGATCATCATCGCCAAGGTCCCGAACCTGTGTTCGGTCACCAACGCGCTGCCGGTCAAGAGCGTCGCCGAACTGATCGCCTACGCCAAGTCGAAGCCCGGCGAAGTGTTCTACGGCACGCCGGGGCTCGGCTCGACCGCCCACGTCTCGATCGAGCTGTTCAAATCGATGACCGGCGCGCCGATGACCCATGTGCCGTACAAGGGCTCGGCACCGATGCTGACCGATCTGATCGCCGGCCGCGTTCATCTCACCATCGACAATCTGCCGGCGTCGCAGCCGCATGCCGACGCCGGGTCGATCCGCGCGCTCGCGGTGTCGACCGCGACGCGCTGGCCGCTGCTGCCCGATCTGCCGACCATCGCCGAGGCCGGCGTCGCCGGCTACGACGCCGCGGCGTGGTTCACGATCGGCGCGCCGGCCAAGACCTCGCCGGAGATCATCGCCAAGCTGAACGCCAGCGTCGAGAAGTTCATCAAGACCGAGGACGGCACCGCTCGGCTGCGCAAGCTCGGCGCCGATCCGGTCGGCGGGTCGCCGGACGAGATGCACCGCTTCGTGCTCGCCGAGATCGACAAGTGGGGCAAGGTCGCGAAGTTCGCGAAGATCGAACCGCAATAATCGGCCTCGCCGGCACGCCTGAGGGACGCGGCCGAAGCGGGCCGCGTCCACCGCACAGTTCGCGGCGCCGTTGCACGGCAACGGTTTTCACCCACCCATCAACCCGTTTTCCACGCGCCTCGCGCGCATCGTCGCGCGTTCCAGATCGTCGCAATTTAAATAGCTATCGCAGGTTTAACCCTACCCGGGACTTCATGTGGGTTGCGGAACAATTCCACAATTCGAACGCGTTCCAACACCTAAAACTGAGCCGGTAACGGGGGCAACCGACATGACGACCACCACGATCGAAGTCCATGAACGCACGGCGGCGGGAGCGTTCGGGCGGCGAAGGGTATCGCCGCGCGCCTGCATCATCGACGGCAAACCGCATCTGCGCGCGTTCCTCGCCGACACGCTGGAGGAACTGCGGTTCGTCACCAGCGAGTGCGGCGACGTCGACGACCTGGTGTCGCGGCTGTTCGACCCGCAGCCCGACATTCTGGTGATCGGGTCGTCGGTCGGCGGCGTCGAGGCGGCGCGGATTCTGGACGTCGCCTGCGACGCCGGCTTCGGCGGCAGCGTGATGCTGATCTCGGCGCGCGAGAGCATCGCGCTGCGCGGCATCCTGCATCACGGCCTCGAGCTCGGCCTGACCATGCTGCCGCCGCTGGCGACGCCGTTCAGCGCGCAGATGCTGCGCGAGAGCATCGCGCCGCTGCTGCCGCAGGATCCTGCCCCGCAGCCCGAGGTCGACGTCGCCGAGGCGCTGAAGACCGGCTGGCTGGAGCTGTGGTACCAGCGCAAGCTCGACGCCCGCTCGCTGACGCCGCGCGGCGCCGAAGCACTGGTGCGGATGCGCCACCCGAATTGGGGCGTGGTGGTGCCGTCCGCGTTTCTGCCAGACCGCAACGACCCGCATTTCCGCGCGCTGTCGGAATTCGTCGTCGCGCGCGCCGTCGCCGATTGGCGCTATCTGCTCGATCATCACGGGCCGGTCGATCTGTCGATCAATCTGCCGGTCGATTTCTTGCTCGACGCGCAGGCGGTCGACGATCTGTGCGCATGGATTCCGACGCATCCGGCGTTCGGCGGGCTGATCGTCGAGATCAACGCCACCGAAGCCGCCGCCCATATCGACGCGATGGTCGACATCGCCCAGCGGCTGAGGCTGCACAACGTCGCGATCGCGCTCGACAAGGTCGGCGGCGAATGGCCCGAGTTGATGCATCGCGACGCGTTTCCGTTCGTCGAGCTCAAGGTCGACCGCGCCTATGTCACCGGCTGCGCCGACGACCGGCTGAAGCGGACAGTTTGCAAGCGGATCGTCGATCTCGCCGGCGACTACGGCGCACGTTGCACCGCCACCGGGATCGAGAGCCGCGCCGACTACGTCGCCGCGCACGAGATCGGCTTCGACCTGGTTCAGGGCTATCTGTTCGGCAAGCCGATGGGATTGAAGAAGTTCGCCCGCGCCGCCGCCACGAAGCCGCTGGGCACGCTGGAATGAGCGGTGGCTCTCCGGTTCTGATCGAATTCAGAGCCGGGCTCGAGATCCCCGTCCGACACGTGCCCTTCGCGACGGCCAGTGTCCTCTTCGCTCGAACACGCTTTAGTTGTCGAACGTCATGTCGAGGCACTTCGACAGATCGTCGCCGAGGCCGGTGGTGATGGTGATACAGCCGCGCACCTTGCGGTTGGCTTTGTCGCTCGCCCAGACCGCATAGCCGCCCGGCCCGAAGAACGAGTTGGTGTTCGCCGACTCGGTCTCCGCCGCATCGAATTCGTAGGTCCCGTCGGTGTCGAAGATGCGCGGTCGCTTGAAGCAGCCGCCGTCGGTCTGGACGTTGATCACTTCCTTGTTGTCGCGGGTCATCGCCAGGCTGACCGAGCAGCGGAAGTATTCCGAGGTCTTGACGTTGAACAGATAGGCGTAGGACCGGCAGGTCGCGGTGGTGAGCTTGCCGGGGCTGAGCCCGCGGCTGCAGGCGATGCGCTGGTTGTTGCTGAGCTTGAACTCGTCGGCCTGCGCCGGACCGAACCCGGTCAACGCGGCCGCGGCCGTCAACGCTGCGGCTGTCGTCCATCCCCGCCATGAACCTGCGCGCATCGTGTCTCGCTCCCGTCCCGGTCGTTTGCCGCTTCTAGTCCGGAATCGCCCGGCGCGAAAGAGACCGTTCGGCCCACTGGCAAAATCGCCGGCCGTGCCGACATGCAGATGGAATGAGATTTCCGCTCGGCTTGACGCAGAAACACCGTTCGTGATTTGTTCAAAAAATGGAATCCGTCTGGCGCACATCGGTCGCGTCGGATGTCGAAGGAGACTGCAGCCATGATCGCCCCATCCTTGAAGACGCTGCTGACGGCGGCAGTCCTTGGCACGCTTGCACTGCCGATGGCGGCTGCAAGCGCCGAGGAGCCGACGCCGTGGGTGCTGTCGCCGGACATGGGCTATGGCTACACCCGCGACGGCAAGACGTTTGCCTACAAGATGGGGACCAGCAACGCCAAGGAGCTGTTCAAGGGCGCCAAGAAGGTGCCGAAGGACACGCTGTTCTTCATCGGCGCCAACGGCCAGCTGTATATGCGCAGCGGCCCCTTCCTCGAAGACGACGGCGGCTTCAAGTTCGGCCCGGATCGCTGAGACGTTCCGCGCTTAGAATGCTACGCGCGAAGATCGCGGGCATAACAATTCCCCACGTCATGCCCGGCCTCGTGCCGGGCATCCACGTCTTGGAGCCCAAGTTGTAAGCAAGACGTGGATGGCTGGGACGACGAGCCCGGCCATGACGGATCTGACGGGCGAGCTAACCTCATTGAAGAACGCTGCTGTCGCGGCGGACAGCTGCGTCCGAGCGCTCAGAACGCCGCGTAGAGTTCGCGCGCGCCGGGATTGGCGCTGTTGGCGTCCATTCGGGAATCGGTGATCGCCAGCAGCTTCGCGACGGTGTTGTGACGGATCGCCACCGGATTGCGCTCGTAGCCGGAGCGCTGGAAGAAGTTCGAGGTCGGCACCACTTCGCGCAGCGCCTGCGGCATCGTCACCATGTCGAGCCCGGTGCCGTCGCCGGTGAGATTCATCATCTCCAGCTCGGCGGCAGTCAGCGGCTCGGTGTAACCCTTCTGCCGGGCGAAGATCACCGAAGTCAGCAGCTTGTGGGTCTGCAGCAGCGGGCCGACGTCGATGTCGAGCACCAGCGCGTGCACGCCCCAGCCCTGCGGCGTGCGGCCGAGCTTCTCGTGCTCGCTCCAATTGCCCGGGATCGACCGCGCCACCCCCACCATCCGCTTGACGACCGCGATCTTGCGCTCCAGCGCCGCGCGCTGCGGCCCCGACAGGCTCGCCGCGCGATCGTTCAGCACCTTGAGGATGTGATGGCCCTGCTCGGCCAGCAGCACCAAGGTGTTGGTGGTGAGCAACTGATTGTAGCCGATTGCGGTCGAGATCGCCCGCGAACCGGGGCGCGACTTGCTGAGGCCGGACTGCATGTCGTAGTCGCCGTTGCCGCCGGTCTCGAACGCGTAGACCCGCACCGCCTGCTCGCGGGTCAGCCCCATGGCGCGGGCGACGCGCGCATAGGCGCGCTTGAAATCCAGCTCCGAGGCCGGCCGCTGCGGCGTGAACTGATAGTAATCGGCCGCCGCCTTGACGAAGTCCGCCACCACCGGAAGCGTCCGGCGCTCGCCCGGCGGCTGCGGTTTCGGCTCGGGATCGACCGGCCGCTTCGGCCCGGTATAGACCGGCGGCTGCACCAGCACGTAGTCGTCGCCGGAGATCTGATCGCCGGCGCGGCGCTTGGCGTTGCGGATGCGGCGCTTCTCGGCGATCGCGTTCCAATAGGCCTCGGCGTCGCGGTCGAATTCGGCGCGCGCCGCCTGATATTGCTGCAGCCGGTAGCGATATTCGGCGACCGCTTCGGGTGAGGCGGCCTGCGCGCGCGCCCTCGCCACGGAGAACGGCAGCACGCCCATTTCAGCATGCGACAGTGGTGCAGACGCGACCAGCGTCAGAGCAGATAGCGCTAAACGCGTTACGTCAATCCATGAGAAAGCCATAAGCACATTCTGAGCCACAGATGGTGAATCAATTCTTTCGAATTGTCTACATTTCTGTGCTCGGCGAGGCTATATCGCTAGCTGACTTTCATTTGCTCCCAGCAGACGCCCATCACACAATTCGGTCATCGCCTGGACAAAAATTTTGGGCGAGGCGACAACACTTTCCAGCTTCTCTTGTTGCACCAAAGCGACGAATAGGGCGCAGGATCGAGCCTGACAGTTCACCGATTTACTTGGATTGAACTCAATGTCGGTGAAACCTGCATACTTTACTCGCTTAGTTAGTCTTTTCTCGAGCCAGAATCTGTGTGGGTAGATGGCACGGAGATAAAGCCAATCGTAGAATACAGTTGTGGGTTGGAGCGGAAACGAATCGCCCTCGAACTCAAAGCCAATAAGTTGCCCGCACTTTCTAAGACGATCATCCCGTTTCGCTAATCGCGGCTCTGCCTCGTAGAGATCGGTAAAAGGACCGCCCCGTTCAAAGACCTTACTCCCTTGAAACGCTGATTCGAGGGGTATCTCCCCCGATTTTCCGTGAACTTTAAGATGAAAGGCACTTAGATGTTGCCCGGCAGTTTCATCAGATTTCGTTGAAACCTCCAGAAGCGGTGAATAGCCCTGAGCAGCTGCCGCTTTGTGAAGCGCCTCGATATTTTTCTTCTTTTGAGTAGCTGCGAACCCACCGGCCCATGGTATGTCGAAGACAATCTCCCGAACCAGACCCGGTGCGTCCTTATGCGGAACAAATATTGGACGCTTCGCCAAGCTAAATGTTCCTTATCAGCTTCAGGGGAATGAAAGATGGAACCAGAACTTCGTATTTCTTCACCTTTTTGCGACGCTCCTTGATAAGTTGATTGGACCACTCAGTACGAGTGTAAAGAACTTCGAAATCGATGACCTTTTCAGCTTCGGCCAGATCAAGCAACTCAACACCGGCCTTATTGGATACATCTGGAGCGAACTTTACCCCCTCGAATTTCAGAACCGACGGGTCAATCTTAAGAAAGATCGACTCTGTAATCCGCCCATCCTGTCGAGCGCGAAACTCCATTGGGTGTTCCTCGCAAAAGCAGAGGTGAACGTACTTTCCCATGCCTTTGAAAGCATCAGCATCGCGACTCCATTGATTGCCACCTGCAGCAGGGATAACAACGCCTTTCTTTTCGAGTTCTGCCAGTGGATGCAATCCACCCTGCGCTTTGATGGAATCTAAATTTCTGCGATCGGTAAAATGGTAGAGGCAAGGAATTTTATCGATCGAAGTAATAGCCACAATAGGCATTCTCGGAGATCTCCCACCGCTCACGTTGAAGTAAGGTGGATGATGCATCCATTGGTTGCGTCACGGAAGCGCTACTTCCAGGCGAACACCGGCTGCTCCAGATCCGCCACGCGGGTGACGCGGCCGGCCAGCACTTCGCGGAACTGATAGATCAGCGCCGCGGTCGGCGCGTGGATGTAGTCGCCGTCGTGGCGGAACCGCACCACCCGGCGCTCGCTCTCCGGAATCCGGGTGAAATCGAACGCGTCTTCGTGCGCGATGGCGGCGAGTGCGATGTGATGCACCGAGGCCACCTCGTCGGGATTGGGCGCGAGCGGCCCCGCGGCCGACGCCCAGGCCACCACCGGCGTGATCAGATAGCCGGAGCGGGTCGGATAGTCGTCGAGCATCCCGAGCACGTCGCCGGCCTCGAGTTCGAGCCCGAGTTCCTCGTGCAATTCGCGCAGCGCGGTCTCCGGCGCGGTCTCGCCGGCATCGCAGCGGCCGCCCGGCAGTGCCCATTGGGCGCTGTGGGCCCGCAGGCTCGCGGCCCGGAAGGTCAGCAGGAACGAAGCGGCGCCGTCGGCGCCGGCCACCACCGCGATCGCGACCGCGGCGCGCTTGAGGCCGTGCGGCTCCAGCCCGTCGTCGTGACGCGGGAAGGCGCGGCAACGCGCGGCGATCTCGGCGCGCAAGGCGTCGTCATGCAGATGGCTCATCCGGCTTGACTACACCGGCAGCGTGACCGAGGAAACCGTCGCCGCGCCATTGCCGCGGCGACGGGGACGAAACGCATGACCGAGACTGCCCGCAGCCTGAAGGCCGACGGCTGGAGCATCATCCACGACGACGGCTTCATCGATCTGGTCGGGCCGCTGTGGCACCGGGTCGTCGACGGCCAGCACGAATACGCGATCGCGACCGCGGCGAAGCACCGCAACCGGCGCGGGCTGGTGCAGGGCGGGCTGATGATGACGCTGGCCGACCGCGCTTCCGGCATGGCGGCGCGCGAGCAGTCCGGCGCCCCGCACGTCGCCACCGTGCAGCTCGACACGCATTTCGTCGACGCCGGCGAGATCGGCGATCTGCTGATCGCGCGGCCGCGCGTGATCCGCGCCACCCGCAGCCTGATCTTCACCTCGACCGAAGTCAGCGTCGACGGCCGCTGCGTCATCCTCGCCAACGGCGTGTTCAAGATCGTGCGGCCGCGCTGAGCGGCGGGTCCCACCCGCTCAGGCGGCCTTGAGCCAGCGCCCCAGCGCATCCAGCGTCACCAGCCGGTCGCCGGCGCCGACGCCGGCGAGGTGGCGGTAAGGAGTCTCCGGCTCGCCGAGATCGCTGAGCACCGCCAGCGCACCTGAGAAATCGTCGCCCTCGGTGTAGATCCCCGGCGTGACGATGGTGGCCAGGCCCGCGCCGCACGCCGCCCGCACGCCGTTGGTGGAATCCTCGAAGGCGACGCAGGACGAGGCCGGCAAGGCCAGCCGTTCCAGCACGTAGCGATAGATATCCGGGGCGGGCTTCTTGGCGGGCACGACATCGCCGGCGCCGACCACGTCGAACAGCTTCATCGCCTCGAACCCGAGCGAGGTGCCGAGCAGCGCCTCGACATTGGGCAGGCTGGTGGTGGTGGCGATCGCCAGCTTCACGCCGGCCGCCTTCGCGTCCCGGATCAGCCGCGCCACGCCTGGTCGCAGCGCCGCGCCGGCCGCGACCAGCGCGGTGTAGCGGCGGGTCTTGGCGGCATGCAGATCGGCGATTCGGCCCGCGGCGCGCTCGGCGCCTTCCGGCTGCGACGTCAGAAAATGGGCGATCCGTTCCTTGCCGCCGGCGACGTCGAGCAGCCGGCGATAGGCCGGCGCATCCCAGTGCCACGGCAGGGATTCGGCGGCGAACGTGTCGTTGAAAGCCTGCCGATGCAGCTCTTCGGTCTCGGACAGAGTTCCATCGACATCGAAGATCAAGGCTGCGGGTACCATCGGACCTCTTCGCTCAAAAAGCTGCCATCAGTCATCAAATAATGAATAAAAATGATGCCTGACAAAGACTTGTGCACGGTGTAAAGCAAACTTTACAACGACCATCAAGTGATCCATCCGGCATGACTATGACTTCAGAACCGCTGTTGCGGAAATGCGAAATCTGCGGTGGCGAAATGAAATTGCTCGGCCGCCTGCCACGCCGGACACATCAACCGTCCAAGGTCGTGTTCCGGTGCGCTCAATGCGACCACGTCGTGCAGGAGCAGGCGTAGCGTCCAACGCCAGCGTGGCAAACGGCAGGCCAGCGTCGCTCAGCGCCGGTACGGCTCGCCCAACGTCGCCGGCGCCATCTGCCGGCCGACCAGCCCGCCGACGGCGAGCAGCGCCAGCAGATAGGGCAGCATGATCAAGAGCGCGTTCGGGACGTTGACGCCGAGCGCCGGCAGTTGGAATTGCAGCGCGGTCGCTGCGCCGAACAGCAGGCAGGCCAGCGTGGTGCCGCCGATTCGCCATTTGCCGAAGATCACCGAGGCGATCGCCAGATAGCCGGCGCCGCGGGTCATGCCCTCAGTGAAGGTGTGGATGTCGCCGATCGACAGGAAGGCGCCGGCCAGCGACGCCATGAAGCCGGCGAACACCACGACGCCGTAGCGCACCGCCGTCACCGACAGGCCGGACTTGTCGACCGCCTTCGGCTCGGCGCCGGCCGCATGGATCGCGAGGCCGAGCGACGTGAACCGCAGCACCAGCGCGGTGATGATGATGATGCCGATGCCGGCATAGAGCAGCCAGACCTGCTCGAACACCGCGGGGCCGATGATCGGAATATCGCCGAGCAGCGGCGGCTTGATCTTGGCGAGGCCGGGGATTTCGGCCCGCGACCGGGCGCCAAAAATCTCGCGATACGCCAGTGTCGTTGCGCCGAGCACCAGAATGTTGATGCCGATGCCGGAGACGATCTGGTTGGCGCGCAGCGTGTTGCTGAGAAACGCCTGCAGCAGCGACACCGGCACCACCGAGACGATGCCGATCAACAGGCCGACCAGCGGATCGCCGGTCGCCCAGGCGCCGACGGCCGACGCAAACGCCGACATCAGCATCATGCCTTCGATGCTCATGTTGAGCACGCCGGCCCGCTCGCTGACCATCTCGCCGATACCCGCAAGTAACAGCGGCGCCGCGAGGCGAATCGACGAGCCGAGGAAGACGGCGAACAATTCCCAGGTCATGTGCGCCGCTCCCATTTTTCGATGAACAGCGCCGCGCCGGCGAGCGTGATCACGATCAGACCCTGGATCACCACCACCAAAGCGGTCGGCACCGCCGCGACCATTTCCATGTTGATGCCGCCGGACCGCATGAAGCCGAACAGCAGCGAGGCGGCGATCACCCCCGGGATCGAGCCGCGCGACAGCAGACCCGCCACCAGCCCGTCGAAGCCGTAGCCGGAGGAGAAGCCGTCCTTCAGCGTGTGTTGCTCGCCGAGCAGCATCAGGGCGCCGGCGAGACCGCCGAGCGCACCGGCGCCGGCCAGCGCGACAATCACGGTCTTGGCATACGAGATGCCGGCGCGATGCGCCGCGACCGGATTGAGCCCGACGGCGCGCAGCCGCACGCCGAAGATCGTCTTGGCGAGGAGCACGCCGACCACCAGCGCGATCAGCAGCGTCAGCGGCAGGCCGATATGCACCGGGAAGCCGTAGTCGCCGGTCAGCAGCGGCAGTTGCGTGGCGTCCGGGATCTCCAGCGATTCCGGCAGCGTCGCGGAACTCGTCATCGGCTTGCGCAGCAGCGCCGGCGATTGCACGCACCAATACAGCAACCAGACGCCGATGAACGACAGCAGCAGCGTCGAGATCACCTCGTTGGTGCCGGACTTCACCTTCAACACCGCGGCAAGCGCGCCCCACAGCGCGCCGGCGATCACCGCCGCCAGCATCGGCAGGATGAAGGCCAGGCCGAGCGGGAGATCGGCGACGTGGCCGTACAGCGCGACGGCGGTCGCGGCGATGCCGCCGACCGCGATCTGGCCCTCGCCACCGACATTGGTGAGATTGGCGCGGTTGGCGAGCACGAAGCCGAAGCCGACCAGCGCGAACACGCAGGCGCGGTTGAGCGAGGCAGCGAGCGCGTAAGGCGAGCCGATGGTGCCGTCGACGAACGCTTCGATTGCATCCGGCACCGACACGCCGATCGCGGCGATCAGCGCGAGGCCGACTGCGGCGGCGAACGCCACGGCGGCGATCGGAACGAACAACGACGGCCGCAGCGTGAAACGCGGCCCGCGGTCAAGAGAGTTTTGCTGATCGAGCGTGGTCATTGCGCCTGCCCCGCCATCATGGCGCCGATCTCCGCCTTGCGGGCCGGATCGGCCGGGCACGTGCCCATGATCCGGCCGCGATACAGCACCACGATCCGATCGGCGACGCTGAGCAGTTCGTCGAGTTCGGACGACACCAACAGCACCGCGATGCCGCGGCCACAGGCTTCGCGGATATGGCCGTACACCGCCGCCACCGCGCCGACGTCGAGGCCGCGCGTCGGCTGCGAGGCCACGAGGCACGACAAATTCGGCAGCGTGATCTCGCGCGCCAGCACGGCCTTCTGCTGATTGCCGCCGGACAGGCTGGAAAACGACGCACCGGGCCCACGCGCACGAACGTCGAAACGCCGCATCAGCGTCGTCGCGTCGCGCTGTAGGGCGGTGCGGTTGAGGAAGCCGAAGCGGGTGAATTCGTCGAGGCGGTTGAGATAGATGTTCTCCGCCAGGCTCATGCCGAGCACGCAGCCGACGGCGTGGCGGTCTTCCGAGACGATACCCACGCCGGCCGCAGTGATCTCTTTCGGCGAGCGCCCGGTGAGATCGGCCTCGCCCAGATAGTAGCGGCCCGAGGTCGGCGTCATCATCCCGGCCAGCACGGCGGCGAGTTCGCTCTGGCCGTTGCCCTCGACGCCGGCCACGCCGACGATCTCGCCGCGATCGACGGTGAGGGTGAAGTTATCCAGCCGGGTGACGCCCTGGCGGTCCTTCACCGTCAGCCCGTCGATCTGCAGCGCCTCGACCTTGCCGCGCGGCGGCGGCTGATGGCCGACATGCTCGACCTTGCCGAGCCCGAGCGTCGAGGCCGCAGTGCCGTCGAGCTCGGCGACATCGCCGTGGATCATCGCGCGAACCAGCGCGTCGATATCGCGCGCCGGCGCATCCGAGGTCGCCACGGTCCGGCCGCCGCGTAGCACAGTGACGCGGTCGGCGACTTCCTTGATCTCGGCGAGCTTGTGGGTGACCAGCACCACCGCGCGGCCGCTGGCGGCGACGCGCCGGCACACTTGTAGCAGCGCAGCGATTTCATCGGGCAGCAGCACCGCGGTCGGCTCGTCGAGCACGAACAGCTGCGGATCGCGGATCAAACACTTTACGATCTCGACCCGCTGCCGCTCGCCGACCGACAGGTCGTCGATCTTGGCATTCGGGTCGAGCGGCAGGCCATAGTCGGTCGCGAGCTTGGCGAGTTGCCGCGCGCATTCCTTGCGGTTGAGCACGCCGCGGCCGCGGCCGAGCAGCACGTTGTCGACGACGCTCATGTCGCCGACCAGGCTGAAATGCTGGTGCACCATGGCGATGCCCTGGGCCAGCGCGTCGGCCGGGCCGGAAGGCTGATAGGCGGCGCCGCGATAGCTCATCGCGCCGCCGTCCGGTTTGTGCACGCCGAACATCACGTTGCACAGCGTCGATTTGCCGGCGCCGTTCTCGCCCAGAATGCAATGCACCTCGCCCGGCCGCAGGTCGAGCGAGACCTCCGACAATGCGGTGAAGCTGCCGAACCGCTTGGTCACAGCCGACAGGCTGAGCAGCGGCGCGGAGGCTCCCGCGGCGGGCGAGGTGCTGATCATGACTAGCCCTTCAGCACCTTGATCTTGCCGGCGAGCAGATCCTTCATGATGGCGTCGAGCTTGGCCTTCTGCTCCGGCGTAGCGCCGCAGATCACCATGTTGGAGGCTTCCGGCCCCATCTTCAGGCCGAACTCCTTGTAGCCCGGCGCCCACGAGCCTTTCACGGCTTCGTCGATCGCGTACTGCACCTGATAGCCGGTGCCGGTGATCGAATAGGCGACGTAGAGCGGATCGGTGCCGCAGCGATCGGTGTAGCTGCCGATGATGTGGGTGCCCTTCTCCTTGGCGGCCTGCTCCATGCCGCGCAGGCCGAGATTGAGGATGTGGTAGTGGATGTCGGCGCCCTGCGCGATCGCCGCCAGCGTCGCTTCCTTGGCCTTGGCGACGTCGTCGAAATCGCCGGTGTAGTTCTCGGTGTATTTGATGTTCGGATTGATCGACTTGGCGCCGTTGCCGAATTCCTTGCCGGCATTGACGATCGACGGGATCTCGAGGCCGCCCACATAGCTGATCGCGCCGGTCTTCGACAGCATCGCCGCGGCGGCGCCGGCCACATAGGCGATCTCGGCCTGCTTGACGTCGTAGCCGGCGACGTTCGGCGCGCTCTCGCCGTCATTGCCGCCGACGATCGAGAAATGCACCTTCGGGAAGCGCTTGGCGATCTTGTACACCGACGCCTGGGTCTGGCCGCCGACGCCGATCACCAGCGTGTTCTTGCTGGCGAGGTTGGTCAGCGCCTGATCCATATCGGCGTAGTTGATGTTCTCGATCATCTGCACCTTGATCTTGTCGCCGTACTTCTTCTCCGCGGCCATCAGGCCGTCGTAGGACGACTCCATCCAGCCCTTGTCGGACTTCGATCCCGGAATCAGGATGCCGACCTTGAGCGGCTCGGCGTGCGCAAGACTGGTGGTGAGCGCCAGCGTGCCGGTGAGCAGCGCGGCTTGCAGAACGAAACGGCGTGACCTCATGAGACCCTCGTGGACGGCTGAAATGTGTTGGCGAAAATCTCTGCAGCAAGCGGTATGCCAACCAGGCATACAATTGAAATTGCTTGGTATTGTCCGGGCGTCGGATCGTCGAAACAAACAAATGCTTACTTTTTGAGCCGCCCACCGCGACTTTTGTCGAATCCGCGGGCAGAGGCCTCATTCGCCGCGTTGCCCTGCGTTGAAATGCTTTGGAAATCGTCGCTGGCAGCGAACTTGCAAACAGGACGATCGGCACAATTCGTCATCGCGGGCCGCGAGGTCTGCACCTCTCGGCGGATGACGATCGCAACGGAGAACCGACAATGAAGACCAGCGAGCAGCGCGCCCAGCCGATCAGCGGCGGTCAGCTCGGCATCGGCCGGCAGACCGCGTGGTGGGCCGACGACACCACCGTCGACATGGCGATGCCGGCGCCGGCGCCGGTCGCGATCACCATCCCCTGCGCGCCGCAGAACGTCACCGTCGATCTCAACCGCACCGCGATCGTGGTGATCGACATGCAGAACGACTTCTGCACCGCCGGCGGCTGGGTCGATCACATCGGCGGCGACTATCGCCCCGATCGCCAGCCGATCGCGCCGCTGCAGAAGCTGCTGCCCGCGCTGCGCCAGGCCGGCGTGCCGGTGATCTGGGTCAATTGGGGCAACCGGCCGGACCTCGCCAACATGCCGCCGAACCAGATCCATCTCTACAAGCCGAAGGGCATCGGCACCGGGCTCGGCGATCCGCTGCCCGGCAGCGGCGCGCGCGTGCTGGAGAAGGACTCCTGGGCCGCCGCGGTGGTCGACGAACTGCCGCAGGAGCCGCACGACATCAAGGTCGACAAATATCGGATCAGCGGCTTCTGGGACACGCCGCTCGACAGCATCCTGCGCAATCTCGGCATCCGTTCGGTGCTGTTCACCGGCGTCAACACCGATCAATGCGTGCTGCACTCGCTGACCGACGCCAACTTCCTCGGCTATGGCTGCATCCTGGTCGAAGACTGCTGCGCGACGTCGTCGCCGGAGTTCTGCACCGAAGCGACGATCTGGAACGTCAAGAAGTGCTTCGGCTTCGTCACCGACTCCGGCGCGATCATCTCGGCGCTCGGCAAGCACGCCGGCTGAGCGGACATGCGATGCAAGCCTATCACGACAACGGTGCGTTCATCCCCGGGCCGCTGCTGCAAGTCGCGGCAACGGCGCGAGGTCCGCTCGACGGACTGACCTTCGCCGTCAAGGATCTGATCGACGTCGCCGGCACCATCACCGGCGGCGGCAATCCGGACTGGCTGCGCACGCATGCGCCGGCGACGCATTCGGCGCCGGTGGTGCAGCGTCTCCTTGCCGCCGGCGCCAGCGTGTTCGGCAAAACCGTCACCGACGAACTCGCCTTCAGCCTCGAAGGCGTCAACGCGCATTACGGCACGCCGCTGAATCCCGCCTGTCCCGACCGGATTCCCGGGGGCTCGTCGTCCGGCTCCGCCTCGGCGGTCGCCGCAGGATTGGTCGACTTCGCGCTCGGCACCGACACCGGCGGATCGGTGCGGGTGCCGGCCAGCTTCTGCGGTCTCTACGGCATCCGCCCGACCCACGACGCGCTCCCGCTCGACGGCGTGCTGCCGTTCGCGCCGAGCTACGACACGGTCGGCTGGTTCGCGCGGGACGCGGAGATGCTGGCGAAGGTCGGCGACGTGCTGCTGCCACCGGCCAAGCCCGCGCCGATCGAGACCCTGGTGATCGTGCGCGATGCCTTCACGATTGCGGACGAGTCCGTAGCCGCCGCACTGCGCGAGGTCTGCACCGCGCTCGGCGCCACGCGGGAGATCGACGTGTTCGGCGGCGCCGAGGCCGACTGGTTCGAGGCCTATCGCATCCTGCAGGGCACCGAGAACTGGCGCGAGCTTGGGCCCTGGATCATCGCGACGAAGCCGACCTTCGGCGACGCGATCGCGCCGCGCTTTGCCGGCACCGCCGAGATCACCGCCGCCGACGTCGCGCGCTGGCAGCCGCTGCGCGACGCCATCCGGGCCAAGCTGCGCGCGCAACTCGGCGGCGGCGCGGCGTGGCTGATCCCGACCGCGCCGTGCATCGCGCTACCCAAGGACATGCCCGGCGCCGGCGAGCAGATCGGTCCGTTCTACGGGCGCGCGCTGACGCTGACGTCGATCGCCGGCCATGCCGGCCTGCCGCAGATCAACCTCCCCGTCACCACCGTCGACGGCTGCCCCGTCGGGCTCTCGATCATCGGTGGCGCCGGCCAGGATCGCGCCCTCCTCGATGCGGCGTGCCGTTTCAGCGCGCTTCTGACCAACCGGACTTCACCATGACAAATCCGATCGCCGATCTCGATGCCCAACCCAAGCCGCGCCGTCGCCCGCGTCGCTCCGCCGAACAGAACCGCACGGAGATCCTGCGCGCGGCGACCATCGAATTCGCGACCCACGGCTACGCCGGCGCGCGCATCACACGGATCGTCAAGAAGTCCGGCTCCAATCCGCGGATGATCTACGAGCAGTTCGGCAGCAAGTCGGCGCTGTACGTCGCGACACTGGAAAGCGCGCTCGGCGCGCTGCGCGCCGAAGAGCTGGCGCTCGAGGTGATGCATCTCGACCCACTGGAAGGGCTGCTCAAGCTGTTCGATTTCATGAACGGACATTTCGAGCGCAACGGCCATCTGGTCAGCCTGCTGCGCAGCGAGAACATGATGAAGGCGCGCTACATGAAGAAGTCGCCGCGCATCCACGAGATATCGTCGCCGGTGGTGAGCATGACCGAGCGGCTGCTGGCGCGCGGCGTCGCCGAGGGCCGGCTCGCCGCGGACATCGATCCGCTCCGGCTCTATGTGATGATCGCGGCGCTCAGCCAGTTCCACCTCGCCAACGCCCACACGCTGTCGTCGATGTTCAAGACCGACGTCACCGCCCCCGAATGGCGTGCGCTGCGCCGCGCCGACGCGCGCAAGATGCTGGCGGCGTATCTGGAGCGGGCGTGAGAAGCCCTCTGCGCTGAACTCACCGAATACCATGGCTCTGTTCAAGTCGCATCCTGCGACGACTTCACCGTGAGCATCGATCACACCGATCCAAGCCTTGGTACGACCTCGTGCGCCGGGCTTCGTATGCGTTCCTGCGGTGGGGTTGTCGGCGAGAGGCGCGGGCGCGACCAATTCGAAACGCGCTCTCTCTTCGCGTGGGACGACTTGCGAAAGCCTGGGACACCTAGGTACAACGGATTTATTCTTGAAGGACTTGCGCATTAGAGGCGATTAAATGAAACCCGGAAGCAATTTGATGTCTGAATTGCCGTATCCTCGTCACGCGCCATTGTCGCGCCGCAGGCTGCTCCACATGGCGACCGGCGCTTCCGCGGCGCTGCTCGGATCTCAGCTGTCCCGTTCCGCGTTGGCGGGCGGCGCGTCGAGGATGTTGCTGGACTCGCGCCTTACGTTATTTGTCGATGCGTCAATGCCCGACGATTCAGCGGACGGATTGACATGGATGACCGCCAAGCGAACGGTCGGAGCAGCCTATCGGCTGGCCGCCAACGGCTACGATCTTCAGGGATTCGGCGTCACGATCCGTCTGTCCCCCGGCACGGCTTCTGATCCCAAGGTCTATGAGTCGTTCGTCACGACCCAAGGCTGTGTTGGTCAGGCCGGATTTGGCTCAGTGGTCATCACGGGGGACGCACCGAACAGCCCCAACGTGGTGATCGATGGTGGCGGAGGCGATGCGATCCAACTGGGCGCAGGTACCGCGGGCGGCCCGCAGCTGACGGTCACCAGCCTGACAATTCGCTCGCCCAACGCCAGCGGCGTTGTGGCGTACGGCAATGGTACCGGTGCGACGGTCTCACAGGTGGCGTTCGACGGAGACTTTGCGGGGGCTCATATCAAATGTGCCCACGGTGCGGAGATTGGCGCGCAGGGACTTATCCTGATCAAGGGGAATTCGGTTCTGTCTCATGTGCTGGCAGAAACCAATGGTCGGTTTGTCGCTGACAATCACGTCACGCTGGCATTCGAAAACGCCTCGGGAACGAAATGGACGCTTGCCGGATGGTGTTGCACCAATGCCTCCATGTATCTGGGTGGAATGACGTTCATCAATAAGGAACGCGCCACCGGACTGCGATGGATGGCCCTGCAAAGCGGCCTGGTTCTGACCGGCAATGGCCCGGGATTTCTCCCAGGTACGATCGAAGGCACCGCAAGCAGTGGTGCGCAATATTCTTAGCCGCACCATCGTCGCGACGATTGCACCGTGACCAGGTCCAACCGCAGCTCGCACATCACCTCGGTCCAGCACCGGAGGGATCGCCGAGGCGTCGATCAAATCTGCTTAGAGATTTTGCGCCGCCAGACATCATGACAAGCATCAGTGCTGCAAGTCCGGCCGCGGACAACCACCAGATCGGTTGCGGGATCTCGTAGGCCACGACGATTGGCCGCGCCAGGTCCGGGACCCTCACGTTGAGACGATAATTGAAGTCGACCCAACTTTTCAGAGGGCTATCGTCCTGACGCGCGACCAGAAACCGATTGTACACCATCGGGATCTCGACGACATAGCCGTTGGAGGGGGCAGGTGAAAAGTCGCGAAGTCGCTCCGGCAGAATCCCAAATGTGCGCCGCAGCCCGGTAGCCTCGGTGCGCATCAGCGCATCGGAGTAGACGTAAGAAGCCGCAAGCCTCTCGATGAGGTAAGCGCGCTCCAGATAGATCGCGGCCATGGCGCCACTGGCGATGCTCCCGGTAAAAAACACGCGAAGATCGTCGGGTGATTCGGGTATGGGCACGGTGACATCAAATCGATCGCTGTCGACTGAAACCGCATTGCCGGGAATGTCGTCCGGCTCCTGATCGACCCGGCCGAGCCAAAGCTGAAATGGCTTCTCGATCGTCTTCATGGTTTGGCCGATCATGCGAAGGCCGACAGGACGGGACTTCGCACCCGTTTCATCCCGCCAGGTCGCCAGATGAATGATGTTTTCGGAAATCAGGCCGCCGTCGCCGCGGACGCGGAAGGTGCTGCTCAGATAGCGCGGATACGCATGAAAGGCATTGACCTCCCACCCCTTCAGATATTGGTCGTCGGTGTAACGAAAGACAGGCTCCGGGTAGTAAATCACGGCAAGCTGACTCGCGGTCATCGCAAAGAGCAATGCAAGGGTCGTGATCCAGCCGGGTTGCCAGCGGACCAAGGCCAAAGCCAAAGCGCCGGCGAAACTGAGAAAAGCCAGAGTCCTGAATGTGACTTGGGTTGCGTTGAACGCCGACGGCAGCAGCGCGTAACCGAACCCAGGTGCGTAGGTCAGTACGAAATAGGCGATAAACACGCCGGCCAGAGCAACGGCCTGCAGACGTCGTCCGGCTGGTGTCAGCCACACCGCCAGCATCAGGGACGGAATGCTCCACCAACCGATGGTGAAGAAGAAGGGCGTCTGGCTGCCGGCGTAGGAATAGGTTTTGGGGAAACCGAAAATACCGCTCCAGCTTGCAAAGTCCTGCACATAGGTGTGTGCCACCTGTCCGGCGAAGCTCGTATCGCCGACGGCCATATAGGCCGGCATCCATTGCCACGAACTGACGGCAAGTCCGAGCCCGAGCCCGACCGCGAGGCTGGCCGCCCTTGCGAGATACGTGGCCGGTTTCCCGCCGGTGTCTCGCCAGATGGCGACAACGGCAAAAATCCCTTCGCAGGATATCACCAGCCCGCAAAATAGCGCGCCATGAAGTAGAAAGATGTTGTGGGCCAGGGCCAATCCGGCAATTCCGGTCGCGGTCGCGATGATGGCCGCCCGATGCCGACCGGTCCAGGCGCAGGCGATGCCCAACCCCAGCAGCGGCAACAACGCATGCGACACGCCCTCCGCGACACCGCCGCGGCCATAGATATTGCTGATGAGCCACGGCGAAACCAGGTACGACCATGCGGCCAGGAGCGCGAGATTACGGCGGGCGCCGAGCAGCAGCGCCGTCAGATACAGGCAGATAGCGCCGAGGGCGAACGTCGAGAGAATGACCCAGCCCAGCGCCTCCGGACCCTTGATGCCGAAACTCAGCCAAGGATAGGCCAGGGCGCTCGGCAAGAATGCGTAGTATTGAAACACTGGCGCATCCGGCGTAGGCGGCGTGTGGTCTACGGTGCCCATGCCGAGCTGAAACTCGCGCGGAAACTCCACCATGCGGGGCGGCAGCTGGCCGTGGTCCAGCGCAATCTGGAAGTTCAGGGCGTAACTCACGGCAGGCGGAAAATCGGCGCCCGCGTAGGTTCGCAAAATGAAGCCGCCGTAAAGCCAGATGCAGCCGCCCAGCAGCGCCCCGATGGCCCAGCGGTGATGGCCGAGATCGACGAAACTTGCATAAATTGCCGATGCCGCCCTGCGCCCGGCGATCGCTATTGCGCGCACGGTGCGCCGGTCAGCCAACAAACGACGGGACCCGTTCTCCGGGAGACGTTTTCAAACTTCATATCGGATTCCTTCGTATCAGCAATGTGCACAACGTATGGCAAGTACTGGGGTCCCGCTATCGATCATAAGGATATAATGGAACTCAAGGGGCTCGAACCGCTGTGGTGATCAAACGCCTGACGACGCGCGAGCGGTCCTTCTAAAATGGGCCGGCGCGGCACCAAACGGCCGATACTGGCGGCGTATCTGGATCGGGCGTGAGCGGCTGTTCCCAGCGGATCAGCCAGCCAATCGATCAGCCTCTCACGAGGCACGGCCATCATCCTGAGGAGCCCGGCGCAGCCGGGAGTCTCGAAGGATGTGCCCCACAGGTTCTGGCGGCGCATGGTTCGAGACGGCGCTTCGCGCCTCCTCACCATGAGGTCGTGCTTGTTAAAGGGCAGACAACTCTGACTCCTTCATACGCCGAACTTTACGAAACGGCTGGAGTCACTCCGACGATCTCGTCGATCGCGTCGTAGACCAGATCGAGATCCGCCTCCGTGCTGCAATACGGCGGCATCAGATAGATCGTGTTGCCGAGCGGCCGGACCAGCAGGTTGCGGGCGCGGAAGGCCTCGTAGAGCGACGGGCCGATATTGGCCATGTAGCCGGCATCGCCGGCGACCACATCGAGCGCCGCGATGGTGCCGAGCTGCCGGACATTGGCGTAGCGGGCATCGGCGCGGAAGCGGTCGAGCTTGCGCGCCTGCAGCGCGGTCAGCGCTTCGATCCGCTGCATCACCGGCTCGGTGTCCCAGACTTCGAGATTGGCCAGCGCCGCCGCGCAGGCGATTGGATTCGCCGTGTAGGAGCTGGAGTGGAAAAAGGTGCGAGTACGATCGGGCGAGTAGTGCGCGTCGAAGATGTCGCCGCGGCACAGCGTCACCGCCAGCGGCAGCGAACCGCCGGTGAGGCCTTTCGAGTAGCAGGCGATGTCCGGCGCGATGCCGGCCTGCTCGCAGGCGAAGCGCGTGCCGGTGCGGCCCCAGCCGGTCATCACCTCGTCGGCGATCAGCAACACGTCGTGCCGTGCGCAAATCCGCTGCATCTCCGCCAGCACCGCGGGCGGATAGATCAGCATGCCGCCGGCGCCAAGGATCAGCGGCTCGACGATCAGCGCCGCGACGCCGCCCGCAGCGCAGGCCGCTTCCAATGCGTCGAGCGTCATTTGCTCGCGGCCCTGTTCCGGAAACGGAATGCGGTCGACCGCGAACAGCAGCGGATCATACGGCGCGTTGAACACGCCGCGCTCGCCGACCGACATGCCGCCGATGGTATCACCGTGATACGCGCTCTGCAGCGCCAGGATGCGCGTGCGGTTTTCGCCGCGATGCCGCCAGAAGCCGAGCGCCATCTTCAGCGCGACCTCGACCGAGGTCGAGCCGCTGTCGGAGAAGAACACGTACTCCAGCTCCGGCGGCGTGATCTCGACCAGCCGCCGCGCGAGCTTCTCCGCAGGCTCGTGGGTGAAGCCGGCGAAGATCACCTGATCCAGCTTGTCGGCCTGCGCCTTGATGGCCTGCACGATGTGCGGATGGCGGTGGCCGTGGGTGATCACCCACCACGACGAGATGGCGTCGTAAATGCGCCGGCCGTCGGCGGCCTCGAGCCACGCGCCCTCGCCGCGTGCGATCGGAATCGCCTCCGGCTGCACCGCATGCTGGGTGAACGGATGCCAGACGGGAGATTTCGACGTCATCAAGAAGCCTTCAGGAAATCATCGACGGTGAAGTTCGCCGCGAACGCGGCGCGCAGCGCTGTGCTAGTTAGTTCGGGCAGATGCGGCAGCCGGCCGAGCCGCCGCGCGCCGCTGAACTCCACGATGACACGCTCGGACTCCGCATTCTCGTCGCCGATGAAAGCGATGCCGAGCAGCGGGATGCTCCGCGTCCGCAGTGCCTCGACCGACAGCAGCGTGTGGTTGATGGTGCCGAGCGTGGTGCGGGCGCACAGCACCACCGGCGCCTGCCAGCGCGCGAACACATCGATCGACAGCAGCGTGCGGGTCAGCGGCACCAACAGCCCGCCGGCGCCTTCGATCACCAGCGCGCGTTGCGTCTGCGGCAGCACGAGCCTGTCCGGGTCGATGGTGACGCCGTCGAGCTCGGCGGCGAGATGCGGCGAGGCCGGGGTGTTGAGGCGATACGCCTCCGGCAGCAGCCGTGCATCAGGAAGGCCCGACAGCCGCAGCACGCAGTCGCGATCGGTGCCGTCGTCGAGCCCGGCCTGCACCGGTTTCCAGTAGTCGGCATCCAGCGCGCCGGCGAGCGCGGCGGCGAACACGGTCTTGCCGACGCCGGTGTCGGTGCCGGTGACGACGATGCGCGGGCTCATGCGGCGATCCGCATGTCTTCAGCCAACGCCGCGAACAGCTCGGCGACGATCGCCTCGTCGATATTTGCAGTGAGCGCGATGCGCAGCCGCGCGGTGCCTTCCGGCACGGTCGGCGGCCGGATCGCCCGGATATCGAAACCGCGCCGCTGCAGCGACTCGGCGACCGCCACCGCCGCGCCGTCGGCGCCGATGATCACCGGCAGGATGTGCGAGCCGGACGGCGCGACGCCGCAGCGCCGGCGCAGCTCGCCGCCGGCGAAATGTACCAGCGCCGCAAGCCGCTCCCGCCGCGCCGGATTGGTGCGCGACAATTCGATCGCCGCGCGGGTGATCGCCGCGACCAGCGGCGACGGCGCGGTGGCGAAGATGAACGGCCGCGCCCGGTTGACGAGAAAATCGCGCACCACGCGCGGCGCTAGAACAAATCCGCCGACGGTGCCGAGCGCCTTGCCGCAGGTGTGCAGCGTCACGACGTTCTGACGTCCTTCGAACCGCGCGGCGAGGCCGCGCCCCTGCGGCCCGAGCACGCCGGTGGCGTGCGCCTCGTCGATCACCAGCATGGCGTCGTGGCGGTCAGCGACGGCGAACAGGGCGTCGAGATCGGGGCTGTCGCCGTCCATGCTGTACAGGCTCTCGACCGCGAGCCATGGCCGGCCCTTGCCGCCACCCGCGCGCCACCGCTTGATCGCGGCGTCGAACGCATCGGCATCGTTGTGCGTCGCCGCCACGCAGTCGGCGCGTCCGCGGCGCATCCCCTCGTGGGCGCTGGCGTGGATCAGTTCGTCATGGACGACCAGATCGCCGCGCTGCGGCAGTGTCGAAAAGATCGCCAGATTGGCCACATAGCCGCCGCCGAAATACAGCGCCGTCTCGGCGCCGAAATACGCCGCCGCCTCGGCTTCCAGCGCCTCGTGCTCCGGATGATTGCCGCGCAGCAGCCGCGAACCGCCCGACCCCACCGGCACCCCGCGCGCCACCGCCTCGGCGGCGGCACGCTGCAGTTCCTCGGATTCGGCGAGGCCGAGATAGTCGTTCGACGTGAAATCGATCCCGCTGCGCGCGCGCAGCGACCGCAGCCGCCCGCGCGCCGCCAACCCGCGCAGATCGGCTTCGAAGTCTTCATGCATGTCTCGTCGTTCCCCTCGCGCGAGCCTGGAAGCTGCCCGAGCGCAGCCGGCAAGGCTTGCCTCGACACGCTATGTCGGCACGCGCCTCCGGCCTCGCCCGGCTTCCATAGCCCCACCACCCAAGATGCGGAAGCGAGCCATCGCATGCGTGATGCACAGGGCGGGAATGGGGCAGGCCGTCGATGCCGCAGGACAATTGCGGTGTCGATCGAGCTGCGGACCGCGTCAAAATGCGCGGCGCCGCAGGATCTGGCGTCGATCGCTTCAGGTCGCCGTCAATCGAGGCGGCACCGGCACGTGCTGACGTTCTTCGAGAAGCTGTCGCCGTCCCTTAGGCGTCATCCCGCCATCGGTCCCGCAGCGAGCATCCGCGGTGCAGATGCCGTGACGGCCCAGGGCGTCAGGTTGAGAAGAGCGTCGACTTCGCTCGCCGGAACGGCCTTGCCGAACAGATAGCCCTGGCCTTCGGTGCATCCATTGTCCTTGAGGAATGCCAGCTGCTCGCCACTTTCGATGCCTTCGGCGGTGGTGGTCAGCCCGAATCCGGTCGCAAGGCCGAGGATTGCACGGACGATCACCTTGCCCTCTTCGCTGTCATCCAGTCGGGCCACGAAGCTGCGATCGATCTTGATCTTGTCGAGACGGAACGACAGCAATTGGCTCAGCGTGGCATAGCCGGTCCCGAAGTCGTCCAGCGCGATCCGCACGCCCGCCTGCCGCAACTGGTCGATCGTCGTGTGGGCAACGCTGATGTTGTCCACCAAGGCGCTCTCCGTGATCTCGAGCTCGAGACGATGCGGACTGAAGCCCGATTTCGCCAGAATTCCGAGGATCCGGAGACCCAGGGTCGGGTCGCGTAGCGATATCGGTGAAATATTGAATGCGAGAAACAGAGAGGCTGGCCAAGTGCTCGCATCCTGGCAGGCACGGCACAGGAGTCTGGCGCTGAGCGCGTCGATGAGACCCGCCTCTTCGGCGATCGAAATGAATTCATCCGACGGAATTTGCCCCAGACTCTCGTTTTCCCAACGAGCCAACGCCTCGAATCCGATGATCCGGTCACCGTTCAACGAGACCACAGGCTGATAGCAGGGAACGATGAGATCGCCGGCAATCGCTGCGCGAAGCTCCTGCTCGATCCGAATTCGCCGCTTGATCATCTGGTCCATGCCGGCATCAAAATAGCAGATCGATAGTCGATCGGCGGCACTCGCTCGGTGGTGCGCCCGATCGGCCCGCCGCAGCAATTCGTCGGGCTGGATGGCGACGTCCCGCGCCAGAGCAATTCCAATTCCGACGCCGAACTCCAGGGTCGTCCCATCGACGACGAACGGCTGTCTGACCGTGGCGACGATGCGGCTGGCGAGAGACGTCGCGTCGCCGGAAGGGCCGATCCCCGGCATCGCGATCGCGAACTTGTCGCCATCAATTCGGGCCATGACGTCTTCGGGCCCGAGAAGATCGGAGACCTTGGCGGCGAACCACCTGAGTATATTGTCGCCGACCACATAGCCGTAGGCATCGTTCACATGCTTGAATCCATCGAGATCGAGCACGAGGACCGCGAGGTGCTTTCCCTCCGCGACGTTGCGGAAACAGCCGTTCAGCTTTTCCTCGAACAGGCTGCGATTGGGCAGGCCCGTCAACGGATCATGGAAGGAGAGATGATGATTTTTGGCCTCGGCGACGCGCGAGGCCGTTATGTCGGTCACCGACGCGACGAGGTATTCGACCTCCTCGAGCCTCACCATCTGTTTGCGGGTGATGACGTGACGCGTGCATCCCCTGCCGTCCGTCAGCTGCTCCTCGTTTTCGCTTTCCTCGCCGGTCTGGAATACATGGTCGTCGGCAGCGCGAAAGATCTCGGCCTGGTCCGCCGGAAAAAGCTCGAAATCGGAGTAGCCCAGCAACGTCGCGCGTGAATGGCCGAGGAATTCGCAGGCGCTGGTATTCAGCAGGACAATCCGGTGCGTGCGATCCTTCACGAAGATGGCATGGGGGACAGCGTCGATGATGCTTTGCAAATTCGCGAAACTGTCGGAAAGGCGGATCATGTGTGGCAGTCCTTCGAGAACGGCGGGACGGGTGAGGTCTGCGGACGAACGGCCGATCGTGGCGATTCGTTGAAACGACCTTGATCCCGGCTTCTCAGGCCGACCGCGTTCTCGGCTCTGGTTCGATGGCGAAGCCGCAGTACCTCTGAATCGCCCCAAACAGGTGGCTGGTGTCGAAGGACTTGCGCAGGATTTGCGCCGCGCCCGGCAGCCCGTTGATTTCCCGCCGCAGGTCCTGCCTGACGCCATCGCTGAGTTCGCGGCCACTCAACACCACCACCGGGATGTGCTGGGTCTCCGGCGCTGTGCGCAGCCGCGCCAGCAGATACAGGGCGTCGCCGTCGGGCATGTAATAATCAGCGATGATCATCGTCGGCTGCTCGCGTCGGGCTTTCTTCAAGCCCAGAATTGCGTCGCTCGCGTAGCTCAGAACGACGCCGTATTTGCTGAGCCGTGAGGTCAGGAACGCCCGGACGTCGTCGTCGTCGTCGACCAGCAGGATGCGCGGGCGCTCGCGTATCTCGACGTCCGTCGCATTGGTGGTCACCTCGGTGATCAGAGCCGTCCGTTTCGGATAGAGGGCGATCAACGCGGCTTCGAGTTCCTTCCAGAAATCCAGCCCCTTGTGCGTGTAGATTGCGCCCAGCGCTTCACAGCGTGCGATGGTTTCGCTGTCGCGGCTTCCCGTCACCACCACGACATGCAGGGGCGCCTTGTGCGGCTCCAGCAATCGTGCACAGGCCGACAGGCCGTCGACCACCGGCATGTGCACGTCGACCACCAGGATTTCGGGATGGAACCGCGCCACCTTGAGCAACACCTGCATGCCGTTTGTCGCCACCTCGACGTCGAATCCCATCCTGCGGCATCGCACCGCGAGCGCCCTGACAATCGACGGATCGTCGTCCGCCACCAGCATCTTCGGCGCTCTGCTCTCGCCGCCCTCGCCAACGGCGGATTGTCCGGGCTTCCCGGTCCATGCCGCGCCCAACTCGTTCGTCAATGAAAATCGGTCCACGAACGTACTCCAACTGAAATCCGACGGCGTCGTTGCCGTCCCGCGCGCAATAGTCGGCAATCGATCAGAACAGACGACGACTAACGAGGGACTAAGTTTTTCGCGTAGAACTACCTAGGTGTCGGACCGCTATGAGCCGCTTGCGCCAGGCATCGCAGACTCGTGTTGCGCGCTGTGCGCGATCAGCAATCCGATCGCGTCGTCCACCGCCGCGTCGGGTCCGGGGTCGAGCCGACCGGCGATCACGGCTTCTTCCAGTGCGACGGCCGCCGCGCTGATCGCAGCGAAGCCGAAGATTCCGCCGGCGCCGGCGAGGCCGTGCGCGATCTTGCGGATTCCGGACAAAACGGGCGTTATGTCGGAGCCGTCCACGAGCTGCGCGCGTAGAGCAACCAGCGCCGCAATGTCCTTTCCAAGCCGCTTCAGGAAATTGGCGCGCAACGCATCCAATGGATCCGCCGCGGGGCGAAGCTGGGCCCGCACCGCGGCCGCCAGGGTCATCGGATCGAACGGCTTCGCGATCACGCCGACGGCGCCAAGGGCGCGAAAATGGTCGAGCTCGCGAGTCTGCGCCCGGGCGGTCATGAACACGACGGGAACGGAAGCGGTGAGTGGATTGTCCCGCAGCAGCGCCAGCGTCGCCGGTCCGTCCATCACCGGCATCATCACATCCATCAGGATGATATCGGGCAACCAATCGGCGGCCACCGCCAATGCCTCTGCGCCGGATCCGCAGCTCCGGTTGCTGAATTCGGGATCGAGCCCGAGTGAAATCGCGACGACCTCGCGGATGTCGGCTTCGTCATCGACATGCAGGATTCTCGACAGGCTCATAGCTCGCCCTTGGCTGCGTAAAGCGGCACCATCGCCAACCGGTCGCGAACCACCGCGGCCAGACTCGACAGCGATCCGTTCACTTTCGACAATCTGTAGCGAACCTGCTCCACCGACATGGTGGATTCGCTGTGCACCGAGAACAGCACCACTGGCACCGGATTTCCCGCGGCGTCGTGAAGATCGGGGATCAGATCGAGCCCGGACTCGCTGCCGATCTCCATGTCGAGGACCGCAAGATCGATACGGTTGCTGCAAAGGCAGCGCCGCGCGCTCTCCAGGTCGGCGACCGACACCACCTCGGCCATTGGGGACAGTTCAATGGCAACGCGCGCCAGCACGTCGGGATCGTCGTCGAGATGCAGAACGCGGTGGCGCTCGCGAATCTGCGGCGATATCGCCTCGCGCAGGATCGGCGACAGCACCTCGAAATCGATCGGCTTGTTGATCCACTCCAGTACGTTCGGTCCGGACGACCTGATTTCCCGGCGTTGGCGGGCGGAATCTTCCGCGATCACCACGATCGGCGTCTCGCGATAGCGGCTCATCGAGCGCGCCCGCCGGATCAGGTCGATGCCGTCGCCGTCATGAAACGGCAGATCGACAAGCGCCGCCGCGTAGGGATGCGCATCGAGCCGGGCCGTGGCGGCCGCGGCGGTCGACGCAAAATCGACCGAGAAACCCACCAGCCCGAATTGCCTCCGGTACTCGTCGGCCGCAGTCCGATCGTCGGCGCACAGCAAGATCCGGATGGCGCCCGCTTCCGCGTCGGCATCGAGATCGCCGGGCGCCGCGCCGTCCCACTTGGGAAGCTCGATGCTGAACACCGTGCCGCCGCCGACCGCGTCCGCGAAGGACACCTTGCCGCCGAGGCGTTCGGTCAATTGCTTGACGATACTGAGCCCGAGGCCGGTACCACCCTTTTCCTTCGAGAGCGTCCCGTCGGCTTGCGAGAATTTGTCGAAGACGTGCGACTTGAAGTTCTCCGGAATTCCGCCGCCGTGATCGCGAACCGTGATCCGGATCAGTTCGCCGTCGCAGGCAAGCCCGACATTGACCACGCCGCCGGCGGCCGAGAACTTGATCGCATTGGACAACAGATTGGTGACGACCTGCGACAGCCGGTCGGGATCGACATTGACTTCGGTATCGACCGAGGCCGGATCGAATTCGACTTTGACGCCGAAACGATCGGCGAATCCACCGCTTTCCTCGATCGCCTGCGCGATCACGAGGCGCGCCTCGATCCGCACGAAATTGAACGCGACGCGGCCCGCATCCAACTTCTCGATGTCGAGAATGTCGTTGATCAGGCGCACCAGACGCTGGCTGTTGTTGTGTGCGATCGTCAACAGCCGCTCGGCTGCTTCCGGAAGCTTGCCACCCCAGTGTCCGGTCAGCAGCCCCAGCGATCCGGCGATCGAGGTCAGCGGCGTCCGCAATTCGTGGCTCACGGTCGAGATGAATTCGTCCTTCAATCGCTCGATCTGTTTACGCTGGCTGACATCGATGATGACGCTGAGGACCAGGACCTGATCGTTGCAGTCGACCGAGTTGAAGCCGACTTCCACCGGAAATTCGCTTCCGTTCTTGCGCAGCCCGAACAGATCGTGGCTGGTCATCGAAGAGGTGTCCTCCTCCCGATCGTGACCCGCTGCCTTGAGGTAGCCGTTGCGGTGGCTCCCGCGGCGCCCGCGCAACCGCTCCGGCAACAGCATTTCCACCGGCATTCCGATCAGCTCGTCCCGCCGATAGCCGAATTGCTGTTCGACTTCCGAGTTGACCATCACAATCTCGCCGGCGCCGCCGATCATCACCAATCCGTTTGGACATGCTTCCACTGCCAACCGGTACATGTCCCGGGCAAGCGGATCCTTGGCGATCTGATCGTTCATGGATTCCTCATCGGGTCGCCCGCCTCGGCATCAGCCTTGTGGAGAATCGGCCTCAGCCTTGTGAAGAAGCCGCATTCGCGCAGAGGACCACGCGTTAGCGCTCCGAGAGCGCCAGACGGATCAACTGGGCCGCGGTCCGGACGCCGAGTTTGCGCATGATCTGGGCGCGGTGAGCCTCGAAAGTCCGTGGACTGATATCCATCCGAATCGCGCCTTCCTTGCTGGAGCAGCCGGTAGCGACCAGCTCCAGCACTTGCTGCTCACGCATCGTCAGCTTCCGGAAACGCGAGAGATCGAGCTGCCCTTTACAATCCCCGGCGCTGGCGTCCTTCAGCCATCGGAGGATTTCGTATCCGATCGCGACCGCAAGCTCCGGCTCGCGCGGCCGTTCGAATCTGTTGAAGCTTTCGACGATTTCGGAGAGCCTTTCGGCCTCGTCCAGGGCGCGGTCGATGACCAGCGTCCGGCTCTCGCACGTCACATCGTCGGTGTCTTGGGCCAGCCGCTTCAGTTCGTTGATGTTGAGAAGCAGCGCCGTGAGCGGCGCCGCCAGTTGATGCGCGATGGCGACTCCGACCTCTTTGGGATTGGCCGCCGCATGTTCGGCATCGGGGGCAAGTCCGCGGTCATGTTGTTGGGTGCGGTCGACATCCTCCGCGGGAGAGCTGTCTGATCTATTCGATAGCGTCGGCTTGTTCATCGACGGGTCCCTTTGGACAAGCCGACGTCGCAGCGGAAATGCGCTCGCACGGCAAATCTGGTTCGAATGGCTTCGATCGGCTGCGCAGACCGGAACGGCTTGCGCATCGTGGCGGCGAGACCATTCACGCCTGGACTGAAGCGATCTGGAACGACGTCGAAAGCGGCACTTCGGACCCGGTGCCCGGCACAAGGGGCGACGAATGAGCCGCTGTACAATCCTGGACAGCACGGATCGGAGGACGTTTGGCAAAAATCGATGTGGTCGCTGATGACAACGGCGCACATGGTTCGAAAAGCATGCGTTCGGCAGTAATGAGCGACTATCCGGATTACTACCTAAGTATTTCGAAAGATCGGGTCGTATCGCGCGGCACTGATGTCAGATCGACCTCGCACTCCAACAGTGCATCGATAACTTGGTCGGCCCGGTCTTGTTCCATCCCTCACTACAGAGAGATCGATGCCCTCGCGCGACGGATGTACGCGAGGCTGGATACGGACGACACCAACACTCGCAAGCGCCCTGTCCGCTCAATTATCGACGCTTCGAGGTCGACCAAGCCACCCGAACATCGGCATTAAAGAGATGCCCAGGCCGTCAGCGCCAGATGAGCAATCCAAGAACGGAAATGTTTGCGGCCTTGTCCGCAAATGGTGCCCAGGGGCGGGATCGAACCACCGACACTGCGATTTTCAGTCGCATGCTCTACCAACTGAGCTACCTGGGCGTTCCGCCCGGCGCGAAGGCCGGGGGAGCGCCGGGTTATAGTCAGCCGCGGCGGCGCTGTCCACCCGTCCGGGGGTGCCTTTGTCGGGGAAAAATCGCCGGGATTTCCGTAAGGCGGGCGCCGCGGCCGCCGACCCACGAGGAGCCGCGAAACGCCCGACAGGGCCGGTGCCAAGAAGGGGATGGAGCCTTCCACCGCCACGACGAGGCGGCGACTGGGCCAATGGCCGAGCCCTTCGGCAGGGCGCAGGCCCGACCGCCTCAGTTGTCCTCGTCGTCGTCCGCCGGGGCGGCGGGGATCTTGTAGGAGCCGGACAGCCAGCGGTTGAGGTCGACGTCGCGGCAGCGCTCGCTGCAGAACGGCCGGGAGGCCTCCGTCGCCGGCTTGCCGCAGATCGGGCAGGCCTTGGCTCTCACGGGCTTGGCCTTGGCGGGCTTGGTGGCGCCGGAGCCGCCGTCGGAGGCGTCAGGAGGCATTGAGCCAGCCGAACCGGATCGGGTAGCCCTCGCCGCCGAGCAGCGACGTCGTCTCGTACAGCGGCAGCCCGACGATGTTGGTGTAGGAGCCGACGATCTTGACCACGAAGCTGCCGGCGATGCCCTGCACGGCGTAGCCGCCGGCCTTGCCGCGCCATTCGCCGGAGGCGACATATCCGTCGATGTCCTCCTCCGACAGCCGCTTGAACCGGACCTTGGTCTCGATCAGGCGCTGGCGGAAGCTGCCCTTCGGCGTCACCAGGCAGACCGCAGTATAGACCCGGTGGTTGCGGCCCGACAGCAGCCGCAGGCATTGCGAGGCCTCGTCGACCAGCTCGGCCTTGGGCAGGATGCGGCGGCCGACCGCCACCACGGTGTCGGCGGCGAGCAGGAACGCGCCGCGCAGATTGTCGTCGAGCTGCACCGCTTTCAGCGCCGCCTCGGCCTTGGCGCGGGCCAGCCGGTTGGCGCAAGAGCGCGGCAATTCGCCCTTGGTCGGCGTCTCGTCGACATCGGCCGGGCGCAGCGCGTCGGGCTCGATCCCCGCCTGGTTGAGCAAAGCGAGCCGTCGCGGCGAGCCGGAGGCGAGAACGAGTTTGGGACGGCCGAGCATGCGGAACTTTTGATTCGAACGATGGCAGGGAAAGGCGCGCGGAACCTATCGGAAGGCGTGGACAACGACAACAGCCGGCCCACCGAAAGGACCGGCCAGTCCATGGCGCATGATCTTGTCGGAAAACCGGTCTGCCCGGTGCGGGATCCTGCGCTATCGCGACGGCCACGCCCAGGCTGGCGGCGTCCGGTCCTGCACGATGGTCTCGCTCAGCTGCTTCTCCAGCACGATCTGCCGGCTGTCGGCTTCCCGGTCCAGCGCCGACACCAGTCCGAACGCGTGCGAGACCACGATGATCTGCGAACGCTCCGCAGCCGCCGCAATCAACCGGGCCAGCGGCGCCAGCAGATCGGGGTGCAGGCTCGCCTCCGGTTCGTTGAGGATCATCAGGTCGGGCGGCCGCGGCGACAGCAGCGCGGCGATCAGCAGCAGATAGCGCAGCGTGCCGTCCGACAGCTCCGCGGCCTTGAGCGGTCTCAGCAGGCCGTGCTGGTGCATCTCCAGCCGGGCCCACAGCGTCGACGGCAGCCCGCCTTCGGCGGCGAGGACTGGATCACCCGGCCCTGCGCGATGTCTGCGAGCAGCTTCAGTGCCCGATACAGGCTCGACTTGCCGGTGTCGTTGGCGCCGGTGACGACATTGAGCGGACCGAGCGACAGCCGCACGTCGCGCAACGATCGGTGGCCGGAAACAGCAAGTCGCGTGATCATCACTCACCTGCGGAGGCGTTGCGTTCAGCGTTTGAATATCAGATCGGCGGCGCCTTTTCACATGCGCGGCGCCCGCATCGGCCCGCGTCTATCGGCAGAGTGTTTGAACGATGAGCTCCACCGCGCACAGCGCGCTCCCTCGCTCCGCTGTTGCGGGGAGAGGGTTGGGGTGAGGGGCTGCTGGCTCCCCGCACGTGCTGACATCGGAGCGAATGCACTGCCCGGCCCCTCACCCGCCCCGGCTTCGCTGCGCTACGCCGGGTCGACCTCTCCCCGCGCAGAGCGGGGAGAGGTGAAAGCGCTGCGGTCGAACGAAGGGCGAGTTTGTTCAGGCGATGAGCCGCACCGGGCACAGCGAGCTCCCTCGCCCCGCTCTTGCGGGGAGAGGGTTGGGGTGAGGGGCGACACCGGCACTGAGTCTCGGCCGCTCGGAGAGGTTACGCCGTGCCGGGCGAAAGGCCGATGATGCGGATCGCAACTACTCATTGCCGCCGCTGTGCCGGCCGAAGCGCTTGTAGATGCGCTGCATCAGCGTGTCGGCGACTTCGCGGTACGCGGCGAGCTTCTGGTCGCGGTTGCCTTCGGCGCCGGTCGGGTCGAAGGTCGGCCAGTATTCGACGTCGACGGCGTGGGCGCGGGTCAGCTCCAGCGCCTTGTGATGCGCCTCGGGCGACAGCGTCACGATCAGGTCGAAATTCAGCCCCTCGTAATCTTCGAGCTCCTCGAAGGTGGTCGGCTTGTGTTTCGAGATATCGAGACCGAGATCGGCCATCGCCGCCACCGCGAACGGGTCGAGCTCCTGGGTCTTCACCCCGACCGAGCGCACATACATCGTCCGCGGCGCGATCTGCTTCAGCAGCCCCTCGGCCATCGGCGAACGCACGCTGTTCATGCCGCAGGCGAACAGCACCGCTTGCGGCGCGCGTCCCGCCATCCGGTCAGCCCTGCATCAGATCGTCATTGCGAGGAGCGCAGCGACGAAGCAATCCAGCTCGGTGCACTGGATTTTGGATTGCTTCGCTTCGCTCGCAATGACGGAAGATCCAGGGGACGCAGTTGCCACGATCATCCGCCTCACCCCTTCCAATGCAGCACCGAAATCAGCGTGAACAGCCGGCGCGCGGTTTCGAAGTCGATCCGGACCTTGCCGGCGAGGCGCTCCTGCAGCGTCCGCGAGCCTTCGTCGTGGATGCCGCGGCGGCCCATGTCGATGGCTTCGATCTTGTCCGGCGTCGCGGTGCGGATCGCCTGGTAGTAGCTGTCGCAGATCATGAAGTAGTCCTTCACGATGCGGCGGAACGGCGACAGCGACAACAGATGCACGATCACCTGCGAGCCGTCCTCGCGGCGGATGTCGAACATCAGCCTCGAGCCGGTGATGCCGATATGCAGCGTGAACGGCCCCTCGCCCGCGCCTTCCGGCGCGAACAGGTTCTTCTCGACCAGATCGTAGATCGCGATGGCGCGCTCGTGCTCGATGTCCGGACCGGAGCGTCCGATCGATTCCTCGTCGAGCGTCACCGCGACGATGCGATTGTTGGAATCGTCTGGTTGCGAGGTGCTCATCGCCGATTCAGACGCAGTCCCACCGAGCGCGCGTGAGCATCGAGGCCTTCGGCGTGACCGAGCGTCATCGCCGCCGGGCCCAGCGCCGCGAGCTGCTCGGGACCGCATTTCAGGATCGAGGTGCGCTTCATGAAATCGAGCACGCCGAGGCCGGACGAGAACCGCGCGGAGCGCGCGGTCGGCAGCACGTGGTTGGAGCCGCCGACATAGTCGCCGATCGCCTCCGGCGTGTGCGCGCCGAGGAAGATCGCGCCGGCATTGCGGATCTTGGCCGCGAACGCTTCCGGATCGGCGGTGATGATTTCGAGATGCTCGGCGGCGATCGCATCCGCCAGCGCGACCGCATCGTCGAGCCGGGCGACCTTGATGATCGCCCCATAGGCCTCCCACGAGGCGCGCGCGATCTCGGCGCGCGGCAGCGTGGTGAGCTGCGCCGTCACCGCGCGCTCCACCGCGGCCGCCAGCGCTGCGTCGTCGGTGATCAGGATCGACTGTGCATTGGCGTCGTGCTCGGCCTGCGCCAGCAGGTCGGCGGCGATCCAGTCCGGATTGCCGGTGGCGTCGGCAACGACGACGACCTCGGACGGGCCGGCGATCATGTCGATGCCGACGCGGCCGAACACCTGGCGCTTGGCGGCTGCCACATAGGCGTTGCCGGGGCCGACGATCTTCGACACCGGGGCGATCGTCGCGGTGCCGTAGGCCAGCGCCGCCACGGCTTGCGCACCGCCGACGCGGTAGATTTCGGTCACGCCGCCGAGCTGCGCCGCCGCCAGCACCAGGGGATTGAGCTTGCCGTCCGGCGACGGCACCACCATCACCACGCGCGTGACGCCGGCGACCTTGGCGGGGATGGCGTTCATCAGCACCGAGGACGGGTACGCCGCGGTGCCGCCCGGCACGTACAGCCCGACCGCCTCGATCGCGCTCCAGCGCCAGCCGAGCTCGACGCCGAGCGGATCGGTGAACCGGTCGTCCTTCGGCAATTGCCGGCGGTGGAAGAATTCGATGCGGTCGCGGGCGAATTTCAGCGCCTCGACGGTATCGGGGTCGCAGGCCTGCACCGCGGCGTCGATGTCGGCCGGGGTGACCCGCAGGCCGGCGGCGTCCAGCGTCAGCCGGTCGAACTTCGCGGTGGCCTCCAGCAGCGCCGCATCGCCGCGCGCCGCGACGTCGTCGACGATCGCCCGCGTGGCCGCCTCGATATCCGCCGCGACCTCGCGCTTGATCGCCAGGAAGGCCTTGAATTGCTGGGCGAAATCGCTGGCTTCGGTGTCGAGACGAACTGGCATTGGAAGCTTCCGGAGTCACAAAGGCCCACGCGGCCGCAAATGCTCAATGGCGCGCCGCCCTACCGCCGTCAACCCTTATGCCGACAGGGTTATGCATGACTTGCCGGACGGCCCCAGGCCGGCCGCTCATCGGCTCACGCAAGGCCGCCGAGGTCATCACTGTCGGCATCCCCGGTGCCGAGATGGTCCGGCCCGAGATCGGTCAGCGCGCACTCCAGGCACTCGACGTCGAGCCGCAGCATGCCGCCGCGGGAAAACATCAGCACGACGCTTCCGGAAGGCGCCTCCTGCGCTGGGTAGAATTCGATCCCGAGCAGTTCGAGGGGAGTCTCGGGCGCGTCGATCGCGATGTTGCGGGACTTGCAGGCGAGCACACGATCGAATCGTAGCGCCGCGATCAGCCGGCCTGGGATCGGCTCACCCGACAGCGTCTGCTCCCAATCGAGCCGATGCAGCCCGACCACCAGCCGCTTTTCGGCCTGACGCCAGACAATGTCGCCGGTCTCGACGCGTGCGTCCTGGACATGGGCAGAGATCACCGCGAGATCGTCCGGATCCAGAGCGAGAAGCTTCAACTGGCCCAAGGCAACCCCCGCGGCATCGCTCATCCGCTGATGCGTTCGATGGTGGCGCCGCAGGCGGAGAGCTTCTCCTCGAGCCGCTCGAAGCCGCGGTCGAGGTGATAGATTCGGTTGACCATGGTCTCGCCCTCGGCGGCGAGCGCCGCGATCACCAGCGACACCGAAGCGCGCAGATCGGTCGCCATCACCGGGGCTCCGCGTAGCTTGGACACGCCGTCGATCGTCGCGGTCTCGCCGTCGAGCGAGATCTTGGCGCCGAACCGCGCCAGTTCCTGAACGTGCATGAAACGGTTTTCGAAGATCGTCTCGGTGATGTGCGACGCGCCCTTGGCGCGCGTCATCAGCGCCATCAGCTGCGCCTGCAGATCGGTCGGGAAGCCGGGGAAGGGGGCGGTCGTGACGGTGACGGGGCTGATGCCGGCGCCGTTGCGCGCGACCTTGATGCCGTCGTTGTTGACGGTGATGGTGGCACCGGCCTGGCTCAGCACATCGAGCGCCGATTGCAGCAGTTCCGGCCGTGCCCCTGAGAGCTGAACCTCACCGCCGGTCATCGCCACCGCCATCGCATAGGTGCCGGTCTCGATGCGATCCGGGAGCACGGTGTGCCGCGCGCCGTGCAGCTTGGCGACGCCCTCGATCAGGATCCGCGGCGTGCCGGCGCCGGTGATCTTGGCGCCCATTTTGTTGAGGCAGTCGGCGACATCGGTGATTTCCGGCTCGCAGGCCGCGTTGGAAATGATCGTGGTGCCCTTGGCGAGCGCGGCCGCCATCAGCGCGACGTGGGTGCCGCTGACCGTCACCTTGGGAAATTCAATGGTCGCGCCTTTCAGACCGCCGGGCGCGCTGGCGACGACATAGCCGGCATCGATCGAGATCTCGGCGCCGAGCTTTTCCAGCGCCATGATCAACAGATCGACCGGGCGGGTGCCGATGGCGCAGCCGCCGGGCAGCGACACCTTGGCCTCGTGCATCCGCGCCAGCAATGGCGCGATCACCCAGAAGCTGGCGCGCATCTTCGACACCAGGTCGTAAGGCGCGGTGGTGTCGATGATGTTCTTCGCGGAAATGTGCAGGGTCTGGCCCTGATATTCATGGTCGCCGGGGCGCTTGCCGGCCGCCATGATGTCGACGCCGTGATTGCCGAGGATGCGCTGCAACAGCGCGACGTCGGCGAGCCGCGGCACATTGTCGAGAATCAGCGTCTCGTCGGACAGCAGCGCGGCGATCATCAGCGGCAGCGCCGCGTTCTTGGCGCCCGAGATCGGAATGGTGCCGTGAAGCTTGTTGCCGCCGACGATCCGAATGCGATCCATGCCGATTCCCGCTTGTTGCCGTGGAAGTATATACGGCAGGAGCGCCGCTGGTGGCAAAAGCGTGGAATTTAAGGCGATTTCATGGGCTGACGGGCGACAAGGGCCGCGCCCACGACCGAATCGGTGGACGCCAGCCCTGTCAAAAATGGGACAGGCCGGAGCGAGCCTTACCAGCGGTCTCCGCCATAGGTTCGGTAATCCCGGCGGCGCGGTTCGCGGAAGGACACGCGCGGATTGACGCTGCAATCCGCCAGCCGCCCCGATGCGGCCACCCTGCACTGGTTGTAGGTGGCATAGCTGCAGTCGCCCGGATAGCCGTAACCCGGCGAGGTCAGGCAGTAGGGATAGTCGCGCGCTTCCGCCGGGGCGGCGGCCAACAGCCCGCCCGCGACCATCGCCGCAGCCAGCGCGATCGCTGCGCCGGTCGGGCGGCGGATCATGGTCTTCAAACCGTACTTCATCTGTTTTTCTCCGTGATCGTCGACAAACCCGATCCCCCGCACTCGTTCCTCAGCTCGGCCGTTCGCGCTCTTTCATATGTCATCGCAATGGGCAGGCGCCAGCCTCTGACAACACGACGCATGTTCCTTCGGAACGGCCAACAATTCTACCGTGGGGCAAATACTGAACGAACACAGCCCGTTGCAGGTCTTTTGAAGTCATGCCCAAGATCACCGGTATCGCAGCCACGACCTTGCTCGCCACCACCCGGGCGGCGACCCAGGGCGAGACTGATTCCTGCGGCAACGCGATAGGTTCGTGGAAAGTTGGCAACGGTCATCCCGGCGCGATGGCGCCCAGCACGACCACGGGCCGCAGCGGCACCGGCCCCAACCACCCGACTCCCTCGTCGGCGCAGGGCGACTTCGGTCCGGGCGGCAGCAGCAACGGAACGCGCGCGGGTCTGGCGGCCCGCCGATCAGCCGCCGCATCAGCCGAAAGGGCCTCGGCTCAGCCGCGACCTTTCCTTTGTCAGCGGGATCGGCGTGAACCTCAGGCGCGCGAATAGGCCGGTGCCGGATGGAAGCGCCGCAAGGCGAAAACAATCGTCCCCACGAAGAACACCAGCGTGACGGCCTGCGCGGCGAGAAACGGCGGCTCGTTTTGATTGGGGGCGAGATCGCGCAGCAAGGTGACTTTCTGAAACGCCTGCACGACCAGCACAAACACGTTCAGATAGAGCGACAGCAATGCAGTGACGATGTAGGCGGGCCGCCATCGCCCGGCGAGTCGTCCGACATATAGCGCAACCACCGCGACCGCGAGCAGCACCAGCGAAATGATGCCGACGATGTGAGACGGCAGCAGCTGGAAGAACGGAAACAGAAATCCGGAGGCGCTGGTGAGGATCGTGGTCGCCAGGAACACGGCGGTCCATCCGGGCAGAGGTCTGGAGATCAACAAACCGACCATTGCGACCAGACCCGCGGCGATCGCGACCAGACTGATCACCACGTGGACCAGCGTGAACGTCGTCAAATCCATTCCGAGGACCACGGCGCTCTCCTGCAAATGCCCATGTTCATCATATGATGAACATCATCTACATGCAACTCAGTCGTAACTGGCTGGCCGCCTCAATGATCGGCAGCGCGTGCACAGCGATGCGGCCGCCCCCACTGACGCGCCGCATTGTGCGGCAGATCACTCAGCCGAGCGCATCCGCCAGATAGCCGTGCAGCGCGGCGACGACCTGAGCGCCCTCGCCGATCGCGCCGCCGACTCGCTTGACCGAGCCGGAACGCACGTCTCCGACCGCGAACACCCCCGGCACCGAGGTCTCCAGCGCCTGGGTCGGGCGGCGGCCGTTCTCAGCCGGCGCACCGGTCAGGACAAAGCCGGCGCGGTCGAGCGTGACGCCACAGCCGTCGAGCCAACCGGTCGCGGGATCGGCGCCGACGAACAGAAACAGGTTGCGGACATTGATCGTCCAGTCTTCGCCAGACAGACGGCTCCGCAGCGTGACCCTCTCCAGCCCGCCCTCGGACGCACCATCCAGCGTGACGACTTCCGTGTTGAAGACCAGTTCGATATTCGGGGTCGATTCGATCCGCTCGATCAGATAGCGCGACATGCTGGCGGCGAGGCCACCGCCGCGAATCACCATATGGACGCGCGCGGCATGCGTTGACAGAAACACCGCCGCCTGCCCGGCGCTGTTGCCGCCACCGACCAGGATCACCTCCTGATCCTTGCACAGCCGCGCCTCGATCGGCGATGCCCAGTAATACACGCCGCGGCCTTCAAACTTCGGGAGACCGTCGATGTCCGGCCGCCGATAGCGGGCGCCGCTGGCGACGACGATCGCCCGCGCGCGCAGTTCCTCACCGTCGTCGAGCGCCAGCGCGAAAAGGCCGTCGTCACGGCCACATTCGAGTGACTTGACCTCGATCGGGATCAGGATGTCGGCGCCGAATTTCTGCGCCTGATTGAATGCACGCGCGGTCAGCGCGTGACCGGAAATGCCGGTCGGAAAGCCGAGATAGTTCTCGATCCTTGCGCTGGCGCCGGCCTGACCGCCGAACGCGCGCTGGTCGCAGACTGCGACCGACAGGCCTTCGGACGCCGCGTACACCGCGGTCGACAATCCCGCGGGGCCGGAGCCGACGATGGCGACGTCGTAGACCTTGCTGCTGTCGAGTTGTCCGATCATGCCCACGGCGCGGGCCAATTCGGATTCCCCCGGGTTCCGCAGCACCTTGCCGTCCGGCGTCACCACCAGCGGCAGGTCACGCGGCGATGGCGAATAGCGCGCGATCAGATCGGCGGCGTCGCGATCCACCGCGGGATCGAGCAGATGATGCGGCAAGCCGTTGCGGGTCAGAAAGCCCATCAGCCGAACGGCGTCGGAGGACAGCGCGGAGCCGATCAGAACCGGACCACCGACGCCCCCCTGCAGCAGGTTCACGCGACGCAGGATCAACGCCCGCATGATGCGCTCGCCAAGATCGGCTTCCGCCACCAGCAGCGCACGCAACCGGTCGGGCGGAATCTGCAGGCACTGAACATCGCCCTCGGCGTGGCCATCGACCAGTGAGACCCGACCGGCCAACTGGCTGATCTCGCCGAGGAACTGCCCGGGGCCTTGGTCGACCACCGGGGTGACGCGGCCGAGGCCGTCGCGCTGGGTGACCGCGACATGGCCGGACAGCACCACGAACATGCCGGGACCGGGCTTGCCGGTCTCGAACAACATCTCGCCGTCGACGAAGCGCCGCACTTCGCCGAATCGGCACATCCGCTCGATCTCGGCCGGCGTCAGTTCCGGAAAGGTCTGATCATGACGCGGATTGGCCCGCGCGCCGTCATCGAGGCCCGATCCCTCAGCCTCACCGCCGGTCATCGATCCCATCCCTCGATCTTGAATGCTGTCGTGTCAGTTCGACTCATCGGCTTCCCTGACGGTGTTGTCTTGAACGATTGCGACGCCAGCATCCGAATGCTGGCCGGGATCCGCTCGGCCACGCGCCTGCAGCTTGCGACGTTTCAGGTTCTCGCGCAGCGCGTCACGCAGCCGCGCATGGCGGCCGGCTGCATCCTTCGGCGGTCGAATAGGCGTCTCGCTCATGGCGTGCTTTGCTTGCGATCGTCGGCGGTTGTCGCCCTGGTCATGATGCGGTCACTGGCCTGCATTTGATTGATCGATTTCGGAGAGGCGTATGCCCAATGACAATTATGCGCTGTCGGCGAAGTCGCAACAGACCATAGCGGCTTGGCGTCGGGCCCTCCCCTCCAAAAATGTGGAGCTGTTGAAACCGCTGCTGGCCGAGCACGCGACGTTTCACTCACCGGCGGTGCAGTCCCCCATCAAGGGCCGCGACGCGGCTTTCCTGGTGCTGACCGCCGTTGCCGAAGTCCTCGACAACATGAGCTATCACCGCACCTTCGTCGGCGGCCCGTGTGAGGTCGCGCTGGAATTCAGCGGCGATGTCGGCAAGCTCCATCTCACCGGGGTCGACCTGATGCGGCTGGATGCCGACGGACTGGTGGTGGAATTCGAGGTGATCATGCGGCCTTTGCGAGCCCTGTCGGCACTCGCCGAAGCCGTCGGGAGCCGGATCGGTCCGCAATTGCTGCAAATGAAGCTGAAACCCGACCCGGGTTGACGTCGAACCGCAGCAGGCGCCGCCGCTCGGGCATCCCCTTGCCATGACTTGCGGTTTGCCGAACAGGGCACTTCCGGGCAGCGACCGCATTTTCCCCGCTCCAATTGCGCGGCACGCTTGCGCCGCCGGATGCCCTGTGGCAAGGATCGCCCGTCGCACGGGGCCGTCGAGGCCGATTCCCGGAGCGGTTTATGCTGCCGTAGCTCAGTGGTAGAGCACTCCCTTGGTAAGGGAGAGGTCGTGAGTTCGATCCTCCCCGGCAGCACCAGCCCATCTTCCAAAAATCATGTAATATAACAGTCGCTTACGCGGTTCGAGGCCGTTGCGCGGGTCTCCGATCCTGTCGATGCGGGGGGCTACCGAACGTGCGAACAGACCAGGACCATCACGCGCGGCGGAAAATTGGACGTGCTCGACCGCCCGACGTGCACGTTTGTCTTTCGATCCCAGAGACGTCCGGACTGCCGACGGCGACGACCACAGGGTAGCGCGGGCCTCGATCGTCGACCCGTTCGCGTTCGGCGAACGACGATCCGCAACTGGCTGGATCCCGCATTCAAGGTGCGGCAGCACGAGCGCGAGGCCGAGCTCTGCGCCTGCGCGCTCCGCTTCATCATCGTTCGGGACAGGGCGCGTAGAACGCTCCATTTGTTGAGTTGAAGCGCTGCAGGCAATGCTGAGGGTCGTTGACCGGTCCCTCGATGTTGAAGTCGAAACCCTGTCCCTTGATCACCAGCGCATAACGGCCGCCAGGCAAAGGCCTACCCTCAGTTTCGGGTTGGAGAAGAATCATTTCGGGACGCCCCTCGACAGGCCCGACCTTGTAGGGAACGGCGATGTTACGGATCACCCAGCCGTCCGGGGATCGCGACGCCGGTTTTCCGGAGGGATCGGCTCCGGCGACCCGCGTAACTTGCGCCATGATCCGCAGTTGCGCCGCATCCGGGGCAGAGGCGACGAGATCGCGTCGGAAGACGATGAAACGCGGTTGGGCGCCGGAGATGCTGGCCTCGCTTGGCGTGTTGATTGCTGCCGAGATTGCCACGCGCATGTCGGGCACGCGGCCTGGGATGGCTTTCAGCTCGACGAGTTGGTCACCGTCGAGCGCGTAGACGCCGAAGTTCGTCGGGATGGGAAACCCCGGGTCAGGCTGGGGTGGCGAAGCAGCACTACGTTCCGGCTCTTTGCTGACGGGCAACGTCTCCCCGGCCATCGGCTTTCGCTCGGCCGGGGCGGACAGATTGCCGGTCGAAATGAGCTTTTCGGCGATCGGGCGGACGGCCACCGTGACATCCCGAATGCGGCTCCAGTTCAGCGCCACCGCCACACCTGCAGTCAGAATCGCTGCCACCAGCACGAAACGGATCAACCATGCCTGTGGTCCCCATCCTGACCGGCTCGATTCTGGCTCGGCAGCGACCGACGTCGGCGTGATCTTGTCAGCATCGGTGCTCGCATATCGGCTGGCCTCCGCCATCTGCGTCGGCACGCCTCCCTCGCTTGGATCCCGCAGCGAAACCGACGCTCCCGACTCGGATTGGCCTGCATCCCGCGCAGCTTCAGGCGCTTGGAGGGTCGGCACGTTTGGATCGGCACGCCGGGAAAACTCCTCCACGCCCTGAATGGCGCTCTCCAGAGCGTCCACCATGCGGCTGACGTCCTTGGCATCCTCGCGGCCAAACTGCTCTCGCAGCTTGACCCGAGCGAGCTGATAAACGGTGTGGCGAAGTTGTGCGGGATCGGTCTGTGCCTCATCGATCAGACGCGACAAGGTCAGAGCGAAGTTGACCTCCAGGGACGTTTCCCCGGGGATTTGCGATTGAGGCCTGTCCGTGAGATCCGACATCTGACTCGATGAAAGCAGCCGGGTTCCGGCACGCCAAAATTAAAGGAAACGAGTTGAGGCGCGCCGCTGAGGCCGACGACCCTGCCATTTAGGTTAAATCACGAAGCGATTAAATCGAAGCGGCATCGCGATTGCCGCGATATTTATTCTTGGCCACACTGAAAACGCTGACGCAGATCAGCGAACGAAGGGAGTTGCGTATGTGGATCCTGGGCCTGGTCGGCGCCTCCATCGTGGCCGTGCCGCTGTTCATCTGGGTGTATCAGCGGCGCCTGGATGTGCTCACAGGGCCCTGGATCACCCGGGACGAGGTTGGCGATGGCCATTGAGTTCGCTGCTCCGCGCCGGTATTTTGTCAACGGTTGCGGCGAGCGCATTCTCGTCGGCCTCTCGGTGGAAGAGACGTCCGAGTTCGAACAGCTCGATACCCCGTCACATGAGGGCGGCGATCAAGGCTTGGCCGCGGACACGAAGGGTATGCCCAAGCTGCGCGAACAGCGCTGGCTTGAACTCTACCACAAGCACAATGACGCATGGCATTCCTCGCTCATTCGCCAATCGGCCCGACAGTTCCCGCTGGCCAGCTCCGACGTCAGCCCGGATCACAGCGCTGCGCCGGGGTTTTACTCCCGTGATGGCAACTGAAAGCCGGCAAGCGCGGGCTCCAACAGCGACCGAACTCTGCGCCATACCATTTATCGTCTCAGGAACGATGCCCACCGGCGCGAGTTTCGAACCCCATGGGCGGCGGAACCTTCAGCGTCGGGAGCAGGTCATGCGAACTTGGATTTTAGTGGTCACCGCAAGTCTAGGCCTGATGTCGTCAGCGGCGCTGGCCCAGGGCGTCAATGACCCATCCACACCCAACGCCGGCAGGATCATCGTCGTCCCGGCGCCATCAGAGCCGCGCTCGACGGCAACTCCCAATAGACCGCCGGCGAATACCGATGTCCCACTCGGCGTGCGCCGCGACCCGAATTACAACTATCGAAATTACCGTCGGGACGGCCGTGGCCGCTGACGGCTACTCCCTCACGGTCTCCCGCCGAGCATGCTCACCGCGACGCAACTCTACTCCATTTAGCGCGAAGCTGGGCCTTGATGACCGCAACCCGAGCCTCCTGGGCCTGCCAATAAGCCCTGCTGGCGGCGGCCGTCCCCTGGCGGAAACGCGCATAGACGGATTTCGGTGAGGCCGGCACGCCGGCAACAGCGACAGAGCGTGGTGTGGGCTGAACCACCGGCCGTGGTGGCGCGGTCATCGGCGGCGGCACCTCCGACCCGGCATAAGGCGACCCGAGCGCGGCGAGATAGCTGCGCGCGCGGGCACAGTAGCGTACCGACAATGGCGTCATCGTCTCCTCGCCGTGCCCGGCACGATATTTCATCAAAGCACGGCAAAGGTCGCCATTGGTCAGACGCCAGGCTTTGGCCAGATATGTGACGCCGAAGCGGATATTGGTCTCGGGCTGGGCGAGTTCGTCGGGCGATCCACGGAAGCCCAGCATGGCCGCGGTGCTGGGCCGCACTTGCATCAGACCGATCTCGCCGACGAGACCAATGGTCGCGGGATTGAAGCTGCTTTCGACGAAGGTCACCGCCTCGGCGACATCCACCGGGAGACCGAGAGAGAGCGCCTCGCGTTCGATCAGCGCCCGGATCGCGGGAGGCGCTGAGGGGGCTCTCTGCACCCGAACGAGCGCCGTGGCCGGTTGCTCAAGCCTCGGCGCCTTCCCCGTCGTCGCAGAACCGTCAAGCGAGGCCGTCGTCTCAGTCTTGACAGCTACGGGCGACGCAAGGGATGGAATAGCGACCACACTGGCCGTCACAATCGTCGCTGCTGTCAGCCAAGCGCACTGCAAGATGATGTCCCGCTCTCCAAACCTCCAGCGACCCTGCCGACAGAATATTAATTTTCATCGAAGCAGCGCCGTCTGTTCTCACTGCAGCCTACGCAACGATCCAGAACGATTGGCTGCGCGACCACCCTGGGTCGCCTCCACGTGATTAAATCACGTGAGGATCGCAGCCGCGCAGTCCCCCCAATCTCCTCCTACGCAAGCATTCCCGCAAACATCGTGCGACGCAGACTCGGGATAATTCAGAGCGGGCCGCGGCTCTGCTGCACGTACCGGCTTCAAAGGGCGCAGCAGTTATCGAGCGCCCCGCTTGGTCCATCCTCGGGAGATCGCGTCCGTCGGCAACGTCAGCCACGTCGTACGTTCAAACTATCGTAGCTGGCAGCGACAGGGGGTGGTGTTTGAACAAACGCCTCGGCCGCAACTGCAGCTTCGCCTTTCGTCAGATTCGACAGTTCGCCGATCAGTTGCGTGATGATGCCACCACGGTCCCAACGCTCGAGTGAGCGTTTGCGGCCGCTCTCACCCAACCGACGACAAAGCTCCGGCTGTTGCTGCAGATCGACAATTGCTTCTGCAAGCGCGGCGGAGTCCCCCGGGGGGACCAAGACTCCACACCCCTCGATTTCACCCGCCAAACCGGTACCGGGCGTTGCCATCGCGATCACCGGTCGGCCCGACGCGAAAATCCCACCCAATTTCGAAGGTAACACCAGGTCGGCCGCCTCAGCTCGTTGAGGCACCAAATGGACATTGGCTGTCTTGAGCAATTCGGCGAAACGGTCATTGGGCTGGAGGCCAAGAAAATGAACATTGCGACGCCCGCCGGCGATCCTCGCTAGAGTCTCGCGATACGGGCCCTCTCCCGCAAGGACGAACTGCACCTCAGGCAGCCTTGCCTCCAACGCCGCAGCGGCCTCGACGATCAATTCGAGCCCTTGCTTGTGCGACATCGTGCCGGAATAGAGCGCGACGAAATGCTTCTCAGAGAGGCCCAGTTCTTGCCGGAATGAAGCCGAGTTGCGTTGACTTTCCGTACCTATGGCATCGACCCAATTTCGGAGCTCACGAATTCGGTCCGCCGGCACGCCTTTGGTACTGAGCCGGTTCAGCATCTGCGGCGAGATTGACGACACCCGATCGAACGCCAGAAGGATCTTCCGCTCAACGGCGATCATCGTCTTGCGCAAGCGAGGAGCGCGCAGAAGCCCCAGGTTGAAGGCCGCGTCGACCTCGAAATCTTGGACGTGCAACCACGATCTTGCCCCGACATGCCGCGCCAGCACGGCAACCAGTGCCGAGGACATCAACGAAGGCGCCACGGCAAACATGACGTCGGGACGCCAGATCAGGGCTTGCCGGAAGAGAGGGATAGCGCTGGCGAGCGCGAAGGAAAGATGATGCAGCAGCCGGTTCACCCCTCCCGGTCGGCTCGGCACATAGATCGGCACCCGCCGGACACGAACGCCATTCAAGCTGCGTCGGCGGATCTGAAGTGCACGGTGTTCTTCCGGAACCTTCCAGGCGGGATAATAGGGAGGAGCGGTGATTACCCGCACCTCATGCCCCGCATCGACAAGAGCCTCGCAAAGCTCAGTGTTATATTTGGGTACACCGACAAGATCGGGCGCGTAATTAATTCCGACCAGCAATATTTTCATCAATGCCTCTGGGCGTCGCCCTCAACACCTGCCGCCGCACAAAAGCGACCCCTCTAACGCAGCCCCGGATAAACGGTGCAATGGTCCTCAACATTAAACCTCGCGGCAGCGGAGCCAATCATTTTCTGGAACTACGGTTTAAATTAAAAAGGCGATGCCAACGCCCGCTCACCTCCGGAACCTCATTTACGGACGGACGTGCCATCGAAATGGGCAATCGATTAATCTCCGGGCGCCGCAAGATGGCGAGTTCCTCCACTCGCATAGAAGAAAATGCGAGCAGCGGCGCGCGAAATCGGCGAAGCCACCGAGGTCGGACGGCGGTGGAACTATTTAAAGCGGGCTGAATATTTCGACGGATTAAGCCGCCTAGTCTTCAGTTCGGCCGCTACGGCCTCCGTCGGGATTTTGACGATAGGCTTCTCGCAGGAATTGATAATTGACGATCTGAGCCAGCGGAACTGTCTCCTCGCCACGCTTGGCAAACAGCAAAATATCCCGCAGCGTGCGCCATCTACTCTCATCGTATTCGCCGATGCGTCCCCCGGTCGGCAATACGAGCGATCGCTGCTGCTGCAATTCGAATGCAACGCGGTCTGGAGCCAAGCGTCCGGGATCGAATCCCGTGAGCATTGGGACACTTCGCGTTTCGTCCGCATAGACAAACCGCCAGCCTTTGATGAGCGCTTCGAGCATCCCCAGAATTGCCTGGGGGCGCTCCCGGACCAAGGCGGCGCTGGCGAAATAGGTTTGGGGGGGGAGGTGGAGGGGGGGGATTATGGGACTTGGGGAGCTTATGGGACGTGCGGGCGGGAGCGGCTGGCGGCCGGCTTCTGAAATGACCGCGTCGACGGTACCAGCCTGCAGCGCGGCGAACGGGTCTTCGAGCGGCACCAGCGTGATGCGGCTGCGCGGCAGGCCGAGCTGCGCGAACATCGCGTCCACCACCATGACACCGTCGGCGTCGCCGGTGCGGTAGCCGATCCGCTTGCCGACCAGGTCCTCGGGCCGGCGCAGATCGGCGGCGGCGGGCGCGAACACCCGCACCGGCGTATCCAGCAGGCTGCCGGCGAAGGCGACCACCGGCACGCCGCGCCACGCCGCCTCGAGGAACTTCACCGCGCTGGTGACGCCGACCGCATTCTGCCGCGCCACCTTGGCGACGAAATCGGCGTCGCCGGGATCGGCCTGCAGCGTCGTCCCGGGGGGGAAGTAACCGTTGCGGAACGCCGCCATCTCGCCGGCGAAGCGCGCCCCATAGGCGCCGTCGATCAGCATCGCCAGCGGCGCCGCGCCGCCGCGCCCGGCAGCGCCCGACTCCGCCCCCTGCCCCGCCACCGGAACCGGCTCCGGCCGCAGCAGCAGCGCCGCCACCGCCACGACCGCCAGCACGCCGAGCAGCGCCGCGCCGAGCAGCCGCAGCCGCAGCCGCGCCCCGCGCCGAGGGCCCGGGCTGCTGCGCCGCCTGCGAGAGGACCGTGTCTCACCCATGCCGACCGACTTCACCGTCCGCGCGATCCAATGTGCGCCGCCTCACGCCACACCCGATCGCGGTATATAATGACAAACCCGAGTCCGCTGTTTTTAATGGTAAGGCTAAAATCGGCAAACCGCGGCGCGGTTTGAATTCCGCTCGAATTTACCCACGAGTTATCCTATTTTGCCGCGCGTCATGAATTTGGTCATTAAACTATGACAATTTCCGCGACCAGACCCGCCCCGATTTCAAACCGTGATGATGCTTTGCCGGTAGCCGAGGGACTTGTCGAGACTGCATCGCAACCGTCGCGGCGCTGGCTGCGGCCGGCGCTGGTGGAACGCGCGCTGCCACTGCTCGATGCGCTGCTGATCATCGGCTGCGGCATCGGCAGCGCCGCCGCCTATCATTTATATACCGGCGTGGGCCTGGGCAAACTAAACGTCTACGCCGCCGCCAGCGTGCTGGTGGCGATCAATTTCTGCCTGCTGATCGCGGTGCAGCACGGCTACCGGCTGAGCAAGCTGGCCGAGCGGGGCCGGCAGGCGCGGATGACGGCGGCGACCTGGAGCACGGTGTTCGCGGTGCTGCTGGCGATCGGCTTCAGCATGAAGGTGAGCGAGGAATTCTCCCGCGGCACGGTGATGACGTTCTTCGCCGTCGGGCTGGCGGCGCTGCTGGCCGGCAAGGCCGCCACCGCGCGGCTGCTGGCGCATGCGCTGCGCGCCGGCACCTTCGCCAACAGCCGCGCCGTGGTGATCGCCGAATTCGGCATGCCGCCCGGCTCCCGCGCGATGGCCGAGCTGCGCCAGAACGGCTACCGGCTGGAGCAGATCCTGGAGATCGCGCCCGACGACCTCGGTTCGCCGCTGCTGATGTCGCGGATCGGGCCGCGGCTCGACCGGCTGATCGACTATGCCCGGCAGAACCGGATCGAGCAGATCTTCATCCTGATGCGCTGGGACCGCCAGCACGCGATCGACAGCCTGCTCGACGCGCTGAAGATCCTGCCGCTGCCGGTGCATCTGGTGCCCGACGTGCACGTGGCGCGGTTCATGCGCTATCCGCAGATCGGCACCGGCGCGATCTGGACCGCCGAGCTGCGCCGGGCGCCGCTGACGCTGTCCGAGCGGGCGCTGAAGCGGGCCATGGACCTCGCCGGCGCCAGCCTGGCGCTGCTGCTGTTTTCGCCGGTGATGCTGGCGGCTGCGCTGCTGATCAAGGCCGACAGCCGCGGCCCGATCCTGTTCCGGCAGACCCGCAACGGCTTCAACGGCCGCGCCTTCCGGATCTTCAAATTCCGCAGCATGAGCGTGACCGAGGACGGCCCGATCATCGCGCAGGCCAAGCGGCACGATCCGCGCGTCACCCGCGTCGGCCGCTGGCTGCGCAAGACCAGCATCGACGAGCTGCCGCAGCTGTTCAACGTGCTGCGGGGCGAGATGTCACTGGTCGGCCCGCGCCCGCACGCCGCCGCGCACAATTCGGAATATGAAAAGCTGATCGCCCCCTACGCCTTCCGCCACCACGTCAAACCCGGCATCACCGGCTGGGCCCAGATCAACGGACTTCGCGGTGAAACAACCACGATCGACTTGATGGAAAAGCGCGTCGAATTGGACCTTTGGTACATCAACAATTGGAGCTTGTGGCTTGATCTGGTCGTTGTGCTCAGGACCTGCATCAACGGCTTTTGGCAACGCCAAGCTTACTAATACCCTGCTATTGAGTTGGGGAATATGATCTTTCGAGCTCACTTCCAATCGGCGTCTCTATCGGAGTTCTAGATGAAATTGGAATATAGTTCCCACGTGAAAATGCTCCGCTATATTGCAAGGACGGCCAAGAATATGTTTGGCGTCTTCCCTCGAAAATGCAATTTATGCGGCTTCAGTGGGTCCTTTCACGCGTTCGGCACACCGCCGCGCTTCGACGCGAAATGTCCGCACTGTGGATCACTGGAGCGTCATCGACTATTTGGACTATGGCTTGAGCAGAACACATCCCTCATCGCCGGTCGGCAGCTTTTGCATTTTGCACCGGAGGGGATCCTTACCCAGATATTAAAGCCGTTAGCAGCGCATTATCAGACCGCCGACCTGAATCCCGAGTCAGCCGATATCGTATTGAACATCGAGCACATCGATCTTCCGGACAACTCCATCGACGCGATCCTATGTAGCCATGTCCTTGAACACGTGAACTACCGGCAAGCCCTTTCCGAACTGAGGCGAGTCCTTCGTCCCAATGGCGATCTGTTACTCCTCTTTCCGATTGTCGAGGGCTGGGACGACACTTACTCAAATGACACAATCACTACACCGAAAGACCGCGAACTACATTTTGGACAATGCGACCATTCACAGTTGTTCGGTCGCCACATCCGCCAAGATATCCGCATGGCTGGCTTTACGGTGGATGAGTTCACAGCAACAGAGCCCGACGTGAGCACATATGGTCTAATCCGAGGCGAAAAACTGTTTATCGCTCACCGCCAGTCCTAACTCTCTGTTTGGCTTGCCAACCAGCTCGTACCGGCGAGTCCTGCGTCTGGCGCCAGCGCCAGTTTGCCAATCAAACACAACCGAACCAACAGCAAATTGGGCCAACAGTATGTTCGTGACTCGGCGGCACTTTATCGCGCTCGGCGCAGCAGCGACTGTAGCTTCCCCCTGCGTAGCAGAGGAAAGCAACTCACCATCCCGTTTGGGAAGAAGGCGCGCTAACTGGATGTCAGGGCGCTGGGGCATAATGGTTCATTGGATACCCCCCGGCCCAGCCCCTCAATTCGGTGACCGCATCACCAATCTCTCTAAAGCGGTCGAACGGTTTGACTTGGACAGATTCATATCAAATGTGCGGGACTCCGGAGCATCTTGGGTAATATTTACACTAGGACAAAATACCGGGCTATATCTCGGGAACAATAGCTACCTTACGAAGCTCGGCGCCAACGACCTTCAATCGTCACGAGATCTAACTGGCGAGATCGCATCCGCCCTGGTGAAGAATGGAAGACATCTCATCGCCTATCTACCAGCTGAAGTAGGCGGGTCCCGGCGCGTCCAAGAGCTTTTCGATTGGAATAAACCGGACAAAGGCGCTTTTGAAACAGCCTATCTTCCGCTGGTAAGAGCTTATTCAGATCATCTGGGGAAGAACTGCGCCGGCTGGTTCTACGACGGATGCTACGATTCGCGGAATTATCCTCATGCGGCTCGCGCATGGCAAGCATGGGCGGCCGCCGCAAGAAGTGGCAATCCTGACGCCGTTGTCTCATTCAACGACGGCTCATTCCTTTCGAAGAAATTCGCCCCCTTAAGCCCAGAGCAGGACTTTCTATCCGGCGAATTCGAACGGATAATCGACGAGGGAGCGTCGGTGGGTCGCAATTCCAACGACTCCTTTAGACCATCCACTTCAATGGTGCCCAATTCCAATTGCCTGTATCATGCCCTAACTCCGATCGACTGTAGTGGAAAGTGGAGCCACGACTCGCCCGGCAATATGCCGCCGCCCCGGTATACCGACAATGAGCTATTCTCCTTCGTATCCTATTGGACCCGAATCGGGGCCGCCGTCAGTCTTAACGTTGGTATCTACCAAGAAGGATACCTTGGAGATGAGACGCTAGCGCAGCTTGCGAGATTGAAGGATGCCGTCCGCCCCTGATAACGGCCTGCTGCCCAATCACCGTCCGGACCATACAGCGACCAAGCGTCGCCGCTCGATCAACGAAGACACCCCATGAAACGAACGCTGCCTTGGTTAGCCACCCCATACGCTCCAGTATCGTTCTTCGTCGTAGCAACATTTTTGCCTTACCTCGTAGCGAACAACAACGTGATCTTCTCCATCAATCCAATACTATCTCCTATCGAACACACTCTCGTATCGCTTCCATTGCTTCTGTTATTGTTCTGTGCCGCCCATCTAGGATATCAGCATAAACCTCGTTCACGAGGCGGACTTCGACTACAGCATCGACGCACAACCGAGCCGCAGAACAACACGCGGCTCTTGACGCAATATGCACCGTGGTCGTTGCGCATTGCACGTACACTCCTTTGGACCTGCGTTGTAAGCAGCATCGCTGTGGGACTATACACGTTCGCAGCCTACCGTACGGGCAGCTTTCTCACCGCACGCGCAGCTTTGGATTTTCAAGGTGTTGGCGTTGTTCTTCGACTATACATTGCAGGGCTCCCCTTGTATCTCGCGCTCGTTGGCCGCTTCAATCGGGAGGCAACATATGCTGTCATATTACTTGGATTCAGCGTTTTTCTGAGAGCCATCGCGATCAGCGAGCGGTCCGCTCTCATCGAATTTGCCCTCGTGTTCTCCGTTTGTTACCATTTTGTAACACGAATTTCATTGCTGAAGTACGCACTCTATTCCGCCCCTGTCGTGCTCGTATACATGGCACTGTCGCTCCGCGATCGTTTAACAACACAAGGATTTCGTCTGAGCAACGGCCTCTTTGATTCGATCACCTTTGAAATGAACAACGCGCTCATCTACTACGCAGACACAATCAACAAATTGTACATTGGAATCTTTCAAGGACTCACGTCGAGCTCTCTCTACATCGCCGATCCCGTGTATAAACTGTTGGGGGCCGGGACCGTAACTGACGTCGGCTTAGCTACAAAATATTTCCTACGCGAGCTCCATTCTCTTGGGATCACAGATCCCGGACTGAGCAATCCCGGAGGCCTCGCACAGGATTTTAGCGATTTTTGGTACTTCTTTCTCCCCGTTGTAATCGCGAAATTCTACATATTTGGACGCTTGGGGCGACTCTTCGACAATGGGCACCGCATCGGTCTCTGCTTGTATCCCATCTGCTTCGTGGCCATCTTCGAGTATGCGCGGTTCAACTATTTCTACAACGGCTACGGATTTCTGCTGGGAGCCACTTTTGTAATGATCGCGGCCCTGATTCGCCCTCGGCGCGGCACTCTCGGATCCCTCCTGCGACGCCCAATATCTCGATTGAGACCGTCTACACTCCCCCCACAACTCGCGTCGAGCTGGAGGCCAGGCCCAACACCGACCCGCGACGCCTAAACCAATCATTGATTCTGGAACTAATCGGAAATCGACGCCGGAAAGACCGTGATTGGATAGCTAAGATAGAGTCAAATACCGAGCAACTAGAGCACTTTCATTTGAAACCGCTCTGAACAGGTCACATCATGCAATCCAACATCGCTCAGCCGCGCATTTACAGCACATTCTTGTCAGTTCTGCGAACAGCTTCGAGGTTGCTTTGGATCGACAGGCTCCGCTTCCTCTATATTCAACGCATCAAAGGCTTCGATGTGCCGACTGCCCCATATTTCGATTCCGAGCAGACAACCGCATGGTTCATGCAGACGTTGGCGAACTGCCGCTATTACCTTGAGTATGGGTCAGGTGGGTCAACATACACCGCGGCCAAATGCGGGAAGCCTTTTACCTCGGTTGATTCCGACCGCCATTTCCTGGCGGCAGTTAAGGATCGTATTCAGGACGATGCGCTCTACAATGAGAACAATCAGAATTTTGTCCACGTTGATATTGGTCCGACATCAAGTTGGGGAAAACCGATTTTTCTTCTCTTTTGCTCACGAGAACGGCTTCGCGGCTTCTCTGAGTATTCTCGATTTCGGACAGAGTTCACTAACGACGGTGGTAATCCCGATCTTATTCTGATCGACGGCCGCTTTCGTGTTGCGTGCGCACTTAAAGCTATACAGGCACTTCGCCACCGGGAGGGATGGACAATCGTCGTCGATGACTATGTCGGCCGCGACTACTACAAAGTCGTCGAGAACTTCGCGAAGCTCGAATTCTTCGTGGGACGAATGGCAGTATTCAAGAGGGCAACTGAATACGATGAAACATCGTACCTGAATGCGCTGCGAGACTACGAAAACGATTGGCGATAGCAACCCGCGCGAACGCGAGGAGCGGTTCTCCGGAAGACCTAGACGGCGTCCTCAACCGACTTTCGGCCGGCCGCCGCCAATCGCACGCAGCAGTATCCAAAAATAGAACAATCCGTAGATTCCCGCGACACACAGTAGGAATGGCAGCACTGCTAGATCACTGACGATTGCAATCCAAGCCATTATACACGCGACGGCGATCCGACTGATATCCCAGAAGATCACAAATAGATGCTCATCACGGGCCAAGAGGGCGACCGAGAACGGCGAAATTACAAACTGACATATAAATATCGGTGCAAGGGCTCTCACGTACCCGCCCACGGCGCTCCACTGCGCTCCGAAGATTGCCTCGTATAGCTCGCTCCCGAAGGTTATTAATGGCAAGACTGCAGATATGACAATAGCCATCAGCAGAGGAGCGTATTTAATGAACAAGGCTCGGACCCCTCCAGGCGCCACTGCAGCTCCGATTTGGGGAGTGAGATAATGAAGCACTGCAACGGAAAGCATACCGAGCGCCCCGTTAACAGTTCTAAGTGAGAACGTTACCAATCCAGCAGCAGCTGGCCCATAGACAGCGCCAACTAACAGCACCAGCACTTCTCGCTGGGCTAGGATATTTACACCCGCTGCCACTCCGCCGAACATGATGTATTTCGATAGTCGTCGCCAGATCTCGGCGAACACCACATCATTCTTTCGCACTTTCCCAACGGCGATCAGCGACGGCAGGATGGCTAAAGACAAGCACACGGTTGACGCAGCCTGGCCGACGGCATGAGCGGTCGATAACTCAATCGAGCTGCCGGTTGCGACACTGACGAGCTGCAATGCTGAAATTACGAAGATGTTGAGAAGCCGTCCTACACCGTAGACAATCGTCTGTTTCGTATTGGCCGCAACCATTAGCAGCACTTGGTAGACGGATGTGAAGCAGATCGTCACTCCAATGGAGACGGCGTAGCTCGTCGATATCGGTACACTGCTCCACCAGACCAGGCTGGCTATTGCCAACGGCGTAAGAACGCCTCCAGCAATTACGATGAACGACAGCCCGCCGAGAGTTGCGTGCACTAGTTCAGATCGATCTTTTGAAAGCGCTACTGCGATATCAAGCCTGGAGAGAAGGAGGGCCGACCCAACAGAGCTGATCGCCAAGAAGATGCCATAGACACCGAAGGTCGAAACACTTACCAATCTCGCTAACGCGAGTGACATGCCAAATGCAACTACTTGCGCACCGACATTACTCATTGCATACTGAATCAGCTTTCGCGGAAGCACCTTTAACCTACCGTCCCTTTGTTTCCGGCTCCCAGCAGACTTAGATATTTTTGGGCGATCACGCTTCGCGAGTAGGCCGCGCGCACCCTGGCAGCGTCCAACTGCCTATCGTGTTCGTTCTTGGGATCTTCGATAGCTCGGGATATTCTCGCACTCCACTCGTCTACAGATAGTGGATTGGACACGTATTCGGCCCGCCCGAGAGTCACTTCCTTTAGAGACTCGATCCCACTGACAATGGTAGGCACGCCTAGGCCGATCGCCTCGACGGCAGGAAGTCCAAAGCCTTCGAACAACGATGGCGAACAGAATACCGCCGCCGACCGATAGAGGCGACCTAGCGTCGCGTCGTCGATCAGACCGGTGAACCGGACCACATTCTCAAGTTGCCCCTCTCTAATGGTCTCGGTTAGGCGGTTAGAGTAAGAGCCGGAGCCCAGCGCGTTCGAAAGTTGCCCGACGAGAACCAACTTCAAGTCGTCGCGCGTTTTTGAAATCTCCCCAACTGCGCGGATCAAGGTGTCCAGGTTCTTGTGAGCAAAATGGTGCGCTACGGACAGCACGTAGGGGTGCTCAACTGTTTCAGGTTGAGCGCCTCCATCGCGGATTTCCAATCTTGACCAGTCCACTGCATTTGGAATTGTTACAATCCGACTTCGTCCAGCGCCATAATTGGCCTCGACGTCAACACGAGTTGCATCGGAGATACATACCACAATGTCGCTGGCTCTTAGCGCATGAGGAATGCACTTTTCGAGCCACAGCCTCTTTGCGAGACTAAAATTCTGAGGAAAATGGAGGTGCTGGAGATCGTGCACTATGGTGATTGTCGTTCCTAGACGTCGATTCTTCGTCATTGGGAGATAATAGTTGGGAAAGACGGTGCCAACAAAATCTCTCGACTCGGTCGCAGCAAACATCTCTTCTGCTAGAAAGCGATTATTTACGAACGCCTTCGAGTCAACGATCGCCCCCCTTGCAACCAGATTTTCCTTCATGCCGCGCGCTAGACGGCCTTCTCCCCCGACAATCGTCGTATTTGCGCCGCAGTCTAGCAATCCAAGAACCAAATTGTAAAACGCTTGCTCTACCCCCCCCACTCGCCCTGGCCTTATAAAATTCGCAGAGAGTGCTATCCCCATTTCGGCTACCTATCAAACAAACATCGGTGAATGCATCTACTGCGCCTGAATTTCGCTAACGAGCAACGCGCCCGTGTCATAGATCTGCCTTATGAAGCCGCTCTCTGAGCGCTCCGAAAGAGCTGTCTTACCCATTTTGCGAGGCCCAACACTGCAAGCAAAAGGTTCGCCGCGACTGTCTTCTTCTGATCTATCAATCGCATCGCCAGCTTCGCTTTTCCTTGCAGGTGTAGATTGTTCACTGTTGTCGCTTTAGGGCGCCAACCACTCCATTCGAAAGCTAGAGGCCTTCCGTCGCCCAACACCAAGACCACTTTTGATCCAAAGCTAGAAACGTACCTGCGAGAGTTTTGCGCAGACATAGTTATATTGTGATCCCAAAGCCCCGCGCTTGGAACATCCAAGATACTCCTGACCAGCGAGTTGGCGTTCATCCAGGCGCCCAAGGCGACCATATCTGAGAATCCAGTGTAATTCCTAAGAGACCTATTGCTCGCAACTAAGTCAGACATTGCTTCGGGACAGGATGATAGATTTAGAAGGTATGCGACAAATTGCTCAAGTCCAGCAAATGTCCAAAAGGAGCAATGTGGTGAAGCATGCCAGAATTCTTTAGGACGCACTACTACACTCAACAAGGCGACACATCGATCCGATTTCATTCGCTCAAATAACGCCTCTGCCTGACTAAGAGCTGCAGGAAAAAGCATTACATCAGTATCTATCATAATGAACGATTCAATCCGTGCTCGCTCTGCAAACGCTTTCACTCTGAAGTACCTTTTGAAACATAACATTTCGAAGGCAACAGAATTTAGTGAAGAGTGCGAATAGCCGCCCGCAAACAACTCCCATTCATTGCTGCTAAATTCCGCCAGATCATTCAAGTCGACCGTCACGAAGCCTGCCGCCGCAGCCGCCCGTAGAGCGACTTCGCAGAATGCTGAATTGCCGCTGTATGGCACTATCACTGTAGGGGCTAACGGATTCATCGTTTTCGCGCCTCCAAATCATCCATCAGGGCGCCACTCAGATGTCGACATGTGTCATCCCATGAGTTTCCGCCTTCTAACCGTTTGTCTTTGTACTTCAGTGCCCTACCAAGCGACGCCCTGAAGCTATCAATTGAGTGCGGCGAGTAAGAGAATAGCCCACGACTTTCGGCCGCAGAATCCAGTTCGAAGGGACAGACCACAGGCTTACCTAAAGCTTGAAATATCCTGATCTTATTGCTTGTCTCGAGCAGATACGAGGGACTTCCCGCCTTGTAGAAAGCCGCGCCAACGTCCGCGCTGGCGGCTTGGGCGACGATTTTTTCGTACTTTTGCTCGCCATAGAGCAACACGTTGCGTGACTGCTTCACACCTGGTAGTTCGCCAAATAGATGGAAAGTGTATTCATCAACTAATGGCAACGAAGACGATACAAATTCGCTATCGAAAGACATCCCTCCGACGGTCATCACATTGAGATGCTGACTTGAGAAGCCAAACGGATTGGTGGGCGCTTTTCCTCGCAGCTCAATCACAACTCTCGGCGTTCCGTGCGGAAGCACGGAGATTTTGTCAGGATCGATCCCCGCGATTTCGTCAGAAGACCGCATCAGCGCGCTTGGCAGAAAAACTCTGTCGATACGGCTTCGTGATTTTAAGAATGAATCGAGTACGCTTCTGTGGATCCCTATTGCGGTGAGGAGGTCCGAAGGTCGATAAGCAATCAAGGCATCTGCGGCGTAGGCTTGCGCTTTTTCATTTAACATCAGAACGCCGTCGCAGCTTTCCAATAGAACGACGTCGGAATCATTCAGGAGCGGCACGACGCTTGCAGCTAATGACCTTTGATACGGTCTTGTAAAGACACCCATGAGCTCTTTGAGGGCAGCCGTGGAAGTAGCCTTCGGATGCACGAGCGGGCAATGAACGTATGAGGCGAACCGATCGTCGCGAATGCGCAGCGTGTTTAGACCGTGGGCGACTGCATCATACCAGCGCTCTCGGCGTTGGATTTGGTCAAGTCTTGAGATTCCCGTGGTAATAAACCGCACATCCCAGCCGATTTCATGCATCCCCTCAGCAATGAAATGAAAACTCGTGCGCTTACGGCTCGTGGCTATCTGGTAGCTCACTATGGCGATCTTCATTTGCTTCACTATGGTCGATTTTACTACGACTTTGAGCCGATCGATCGGTTTCGAGCTCATTTAGCGCTGCGTTACGGTGTACCTGAAGAAACCAACACCCTTCATTTGTCCGAGTATCGTGTCGACTCGTTTGTAGGCCTGGATATCCAAGTCGTTACAGCGCGTTGAATTGAGATAGCAGACCTTCACCTTGATCTGACGCGGACAGCTATTTTTGAAGCTGACCACATGATCGAGCATATCGGAATTTATCGATTGCCGGCGGGCTGCCGCTTCAACGTCGAGGCACGCGCGGCCAAGGGCGTCACGGGGAACGGGCGCGATGGATCTTTCCGCAGGCCCCTGCATCGTCAGCCGAGGCGTAGTGGTCTGGGCGTTGCAAGCGCTACCAGAGACGGCCAGGATAAGTGCAGCGGCCATCGCGCGCACGGACGCTATCGCCATGGCCGCTCCTCCTGTTCCGGCACGCCCGGCACCTCGATTCGCACGCCCTCGCGGCGCATCGCCTTCACCAGCGCCTGCTTCGGCTCCAGATCGACCTCCGCGAGGCCGGCGAGCAGCCGATCGCGGATCGGCCAGCCTAGGCCGGCGAGGGCGAGCACGGCGTCGCGGGTCAGCTGCGCGGAGACGAGGCCGGCGAATTCCGCGACCACGCGCTGCTGCGTGGCAGGGTCGAGCTGGGCGAACACCGCCAGCCCCCGGGGGTGGCGCAACAGCGCGATCCAGCCCTCGCGCGGACCGAGCTGATAGGAGCGGACCAGATCCGGCAGATGCGCGGGATCGGCGCCGAGCCGGGAGGTGGCGAGCGCGTAGCGGGCCGCCCACAGATAGGCATCGGTGGGCGCCTGGGCGAGCGCGGCGTCGATCGCGGCGGCGGCGGCGGCCAGCCGAGGCTCGGCGTCGGCCTCGGTGGCGAGCGCCCGCTCGGCCAGGTTCAGCTGCAGCACCGCCTCGGCCCGGGTCAGCGACGCCGGCCGCAGCGCCGGCAGCGGCGCGCGGGCGAGCTGCTCGACCAGACCGGCGGTGGCATCGCGCTTGAAGCTGTCGCCGGCCAGGATGCGGCGCGCGGCGCTCTCGACCGGGGCGGCATTCCAGACCCCCGGCAGCAGCAGGGCGGCCCAGGCGGCCGCGGCGACGCCGCACAGGCCGGTGACGAGGCGGAGCCGGGCCGCGCCCGATCGGTCGCTATTCGGTGTAGCCATAGCGGGCGTAATATTTGCTGTAGTAGTACTTGCCCTGGTAGGACTCGTAGCGCGCCAGCAGCTTGGTGTCGGCCTTGTTGAGGATGACGCCGAGCAGGCGGTCGTACAGCTCGGGCGCGCTCTTCAGATTGTGCTTCACCACGTCGATCTTGGTCGCGCCCCACTGCACCACGAAGACGTAGGATTCGACGTAGTTCGAGGTGACGCGGACGTCGACCACCGGCGCCATCGGCGGCATGTCGAGAATGACGTAGTCGAATTGCGATTTCAGCGTCGCGACGAGCTCGTTCATCGCCTTCGAGGCCAGGATCTCGTTGGTGTGCAGCAGCCGGGTGTTGGTCGACCCCGCCGGCAGGAAGGCGAGGCCGGTTTCGGGATCGCGGATCATCACGTCCTGCAGCCGGACCTTCTTGCCGACGACGTCGACCAGCCCGGCCGCATCCTTCGGCGCGAGCTCGCGTGACAGCGACGGATTGCGCAGATCGCTGTCGATCAGCAGCACCTTGGCGCCGCTGTGGGCGATCAGCTGCGCCAGATTGGTCGAAATCGTGCTCTTGCCCTCGTTCGGCAGCGTCGAGGTGACCGCGATCACCCGATTTTCGCGCACGATCGAATTCAGATCGATCGCCACCTTGAGCGAGCGGATCGCCTCGGAGAAGCGCGACAGCGGGTTGGCCACGACATGGCGCAGCAGGTCCGGCTCGAGCACCTTGGCGTCGGCGCCCTGGCCCCTGCCGAGCCTGCGCAGCATCGCCGGCGACCGCGCGCCCGGGGCGCGGATGTCCGGCACGATGGCGATGCAATTGGTGCCGAGCGTGTCCTCGATCTGGCTGCCGGTGCGGAACACGTTGTCGGCGAGTTCGCGGGCCATCGCCGCGCCGAAGCTCAGCAGCAGCCCGCCGAACAGGCTGGCGGCGAGAATGATCAGCGTCTTCGGATAGCTCTTTTTCAGCGGCTTCGAGGCCGCGCTGATCACCCGCGCCTCGGTGATCGGGAACGACTGCTGCTGCACCGATTCCATGTAGCGCTGCAGGAAATTGTCGTACATCGCCTGATACGACTGCGCGTTGCTTTCCAGCTCGCGCAGCTGGACCTGCGCCTGATTGGTGGATTGCGATTCCGACACCAGCCCGGTCAGGCTGGAGCGGATGCTCTCCTCGCGGGTCTGCGCGATGTCGTAATCGCTCTTGTAGGACTCCTGGATGCGCTTCAGCTCGTCGGTGATGTTGCGCTTGATCTCGCCCATCTGGGTGCGCAGGTTCACCGCGGCGAGATGGTCCCGGCCGTATTTCGCCGACCAGATCGCTTCCTTGTTCGCCATGTCGACATACTGGTTGCGCAGCTTGACGATGGTGTCGTTCTTCAGCGCGTCCCCCACCGAGGCGTCGGGGATTTCCTGGCGGACGATGTCGTTGATGCGGTCGAGCCGCGCCTTGGCCTCGGCGCTGGCGGCGCGGGCCATGATCAGCTGGCTGTTGACCTCGGCGAGCTGCTGCTCGTTCATCAGCCGGCCGCCGGTGTCGACGATGTTGTTGGTCTGCTTGAAATCGACCACCGCGCGCTGCGCCACCGACGCCTGGGTGCGCAGCTCCTTGATCCGGTCCTGCAGCCAGACGCTGGCGCGGCGGGTCGCCTGATATTTGGCTTCGAGCTGGTCGACGATATAGGCGTCGGCGATCGCATTGGCGATCCGCGCCGCCTTCTGCGGATCGATCGAGGTGAAGCCGATCTCCATCACATAGGTCAGGCCGAGCCGCTTGATGGTGCGGTTCTTCTCGAACCGTTCGAGCGCCGTCCGGGTCAGCTCCAGTTCGGACTTCTCGTCGGCGCTCGACAGCAGCCGCGCGATCGCGCCGAGCAGCCCGCCGCCGGAGCCGACGAATTCCGGATCCTCGGTCAGGCGCAGCTCGCGGATCACCGCCAGGCTGATGTTCTCGGATTTCAGGATCTCGACCTGGGTTTCGATCGTCGCGGAATCGACGCCGATGTCGCCGAGGATGGATTGCTGCTGGAACAGCTGCACCTTGCGGGTGTCGATCACCATCGACGCGGTCGAGGTGAATTGCGGAACCGCGGTGAACAGATAGAGCACGGCGAGCAGCAGCGACACCGCGACGATCGTCAGGATCGTCGGGAACTGCCGGCGGACGATTTCCAGATAGGACGCGAGGCTTTCCGTCGGCGACGCGGACGACTCGAACCCGTCGCGTTCGGTCTCAGGCGTTTTCGTGACCTGCAGCATCCGCCCTCACTTAAATCGGCTTCTCAAATGCACTGCTCTTCGAGCCGTCACGCCAAAGCGCGCGAGGCCGCGCCGCGAAGATAGCATGGCCGCTCGGCTGTGCGAAATATTCAACGCGAATCTGGATTTAATTCGCCGCGAAATATTAAACGGAGTTAACGACGCCGGCGGCGTCCGGCTCCGTGCACTCCGGCACAGTCTTGCCGGCGGAACCGAACGACTGCGCCAGCCCGGCGCCGAACAGCACGAAGAACGGAATCGAATAGCCGGGAACCTGCAGCGTGAAGTCGATCGCGGAATGCAGCAGCGCGACGCACGCGGTCGCCGCCGCCGCCAGCGGAATGATCGCGTCCCGCCGCCGCGCGAAAATACCCCTCGCCAGGAGGGTGAGCATGATCGCCCAGGCCAGCGCGATCAGCAGGCTCAACGGCAGCCCGACCTCGGAGGCGAGTTCCAGCGGCGTCGAATGCGCCGCATCCCAGACGCCGCGGATCGAGATGTCGGGGCTCCGATACGGCGGAAACGCCCAGGTGAAGGTGCCCATGCCGGTTCCGAACCACGGATGGTCGGCGATGATCCGCAGCGTCGATTTCCAGGCCTCGATCCGGCCCTCGTCGACCAGCCCCTGGGAATCGAACCGGCTGCTGACCTGACCGCCGAACAATTGCAGCAGCCCCAGCGCCACCAGCCCGCCGGCCCCCAGCGCGATCCCGACACCGACTCGCGGCGGCAGGTCTTTCCGCAACACCACCACGCAGGAGACGATCAAGGCGAGCAGCGACAGGCCGACACCGGCGCGGGACACCGTCATGAACATCGCGATCAGACAGATCAGCAACGCCGCCGCCTGCGGCACGATTTCGCGCGGCGGAAGCTCCGAGATATCCTGAGCGAGCCGGTTCCAGATCAGACGACGCTCCGGGATCCTTCTGCGGATCTGTTCAATGATCAGCAGCGCCCAGATGATCGCACACGAGCCGAAATAGGCGGCGGCGGTGTTGCGATTGATGAAGGTACCGGTGACGCTGCCCAGATACGCCTTCTTGTCCCGCCACAGGATCATGGTCGGTTCGATCAGAAACGACAGCACGCCGTAGGCCGCATAGGCGGCCCCCGAGATCGCGATCACCCACAACAGCTGTCGCGCCCGTCCGCGGTCGGCGCAGATGATGATCCCCAGCGTGATCGCCAGGATGTTGGCAAGAGGCGCCCCCAGCGCGAACAGCGGCTGGCTTTTGACAATCGATGCCGACGGTGAAATCGGCGTGCCGAGAAGTTCGGCCGTCTGGGTCCAAACCTGCTGGAAGGGCGCGATCCAGGGGTGATCCGACAGCTGTTCATGCAGAACGAAGGCGTAGCCGACCGCGATCAATCCGATGCCGCCCAGAAGCCTCAGGTGCCTCCGCCGCAAGCCGGCGGTCGAGACGAAAGTCAACGCCACCCCGAGGCACAGGCACCAGAACGCAATGGCGATATCGTTGGTGGAACCGAACGGAAACGGAGCCGCCGCGACGACGAAGAACACGATGGTCGCGGACAGCAAGTTTCTCGACCACTGGATCTTCAAAGCTGCGGTCATGGCTCGTTACCGCAGCGCGCCCACGGGCTGCGCTTCGATGAAGCAATCGATCGTGTAAAGCTTCAGGTCGACGTTCAGTCGACTGGCTTTCGAGACGGATCGGAAGACGAAGAAGGGCCCGACCTGATCGCGGTCCGAGGCGATCCTGATCGCCGGCATGATCTCATCCGACGGGACAGGCCTTCCGATGGTGCGAAAGCCCGCGGCAAGCTCGACGGGTTTGTTGCCACCCTCGAACCGAGCGCCAAGTCCGATCACCGTCGCTTTCGGAAAGCCGCGCCGCTGATGGCAGATCCGCTCCTCCCAGACTGTTTCCGGTCTCACCAGCGTCGTGCCGGGGGCGTCGGGAATCACGACGTTCGAAAACGCTGGCTTGAGGATTCCGAAATGCCTGGTCTCTTGCGAGTTCGCGGACAGGCGAATGGTCAGACTGATCGATCCCCGCGCTGCCGCAAAATCCTTCAGGAGCGGCGCGCCGGGTTGCGCGGAGACTGCCACGTCGAGCCGATGGCGAACACCGAGTTCGGGGGCCGCATATGCCGCCCCCGCAATCATCGACGTTACAGTGGTGACAGCCAGGACCAGCTTGGCGATCGAGGCGTTCAGCGCCATGGGTCTCCGCACAGACCACATCCACCTCGAAACAGGTCGGCAACGCGTGCGGTTCGAAGGCTGCTTCAGATCGGTCATCATCATGAATCCAGAGCGACCTCAATTGACTGTCAAACCGCGCCTTCGTTAAGCCCGCCCGCCAAGGCAGGACGCCCCTCGAAGACAACTCTGCCGAGAATATGCCGACCGGCCGCGATTTAAATTGGAGTTCCGTCGCAGCCGTCGTTGAAGGTTACCGGCTGTCGAAGGACCTCGAGCCGGCCGCTGAATTCTATCAATCGTCAACGACACCTGTTTACGACAAAGTGTTGCAAATTCAAAAGTGTTGCGGTTTCGCAACATCCAATCAGCTTTGGCGCCCTTTATTCTTCAGTCAGGATGAAGGTGTAAATCGGATAAATGATGTTGGGACGAAAGTGTTTAATTCGATCCGTCGCAGCTGTCATCTTGCTGGCCGGTGCAGGCCAGGCTGGAAGCGAGCCGCTTTCGTCGTCACCTCCGCCGTCACCGCGCGCGCCCGCAATACCGCCGCTCACCGACGGCGAGCAAGGGAAAGCCCCATCGCGACCGATACAGCCATCGGGCTGGAAATTGTCCCGCACGAGCGGGCGGAAAGAAGGGGAAACCTTCGTTTCAATCCTCAAAACCGCAGAGGCCTTGCGATCGGACCCCGACTTCGTCGGCTTGATGTTTCGCTGCGATCCGAAAGGCAAGATCGACCTGATTCTTGTGGTCGTCAGTCCTCTTCCGCCAAGGAGCCGTCCATCGGTGACGCTTGCCGTGGGGGAGACGGCCGTCTCGCTCGAGGGAACGATTCTGGCCGGCGGCGCCGGCATCAATCTGTCTGATGGCGCCCAGACGCTCGTGGCACGGGACTGGCAAACGGCGCCGCCGCTTTCGGTCGCGGTGAAGGGCGAGACCGGCAGCATCAACGGATTCGTCGATATGCGGGGCTTTTCCCGGGCCTATCGCGACCTCCTCGACAGCTGCCCCCGCTAGCGCGACTCACAGGTCGACGTAAGCCATTGTTAAATGATTCCGGGAACTATTCGAATCGGAGGATTCGAATGGCGAATCTCGCGATCTTGGCTTTGCTCGCTGGTGCTGTGTTCGGGATGAGATTTAATATTCTCGTCCTGTTCCCGCTTTCGATTTTCGTTGGCGTGAATACGATCGTCGTAGGATTGATCCTAGGCCATGGGATCGGGAGCGCCCTGCTCGGTTGTGCGATCGTCATCCTGGCGATGCAGGGTGGCTACGTCCTCGGCTCCCTGACACGCTGGACCGTTGCGGCGGCCCGCGCCGGCCGGACCGGAGAGGCGCACGCCGGCGTCCGGGTTCGCGAGACCTGACAACAACCGGTTTCGACTGGACGCATTTCCGATCCGTTCCACATCGGCGTCCGCCTTGCAAAGCAATTCCTGGGCTGTATGGTCCGTCGATCGCTTAAAAGATCGATAGTCGGAATTGTCGCTCGCATTTAATATTATCATCGGCCTGATCGCCGTGAGCCCCGCGCTCGCTCTCTGGAGCGGCGCGATCCCGATCCTCTTTCAGACGCTTGTCGTCGCGATTGCGCTCGTTGCGATGGCGGCAAATGCCAGACATCTCGATGCGCTGCGGCTGCAACGCGCGACCGAGGGGGTGTGGTGGATCCCCCTGTTGGTTTCGCTCTGCATCGTGGTCCAATTGCTGCCGGCGCCGACGATCCTGGCCCACCCTGTGTGGAGCAACGCCAACGACGCGCTGGGCGATCGTTGGTTCGGCCACATCACGATCGATCGCGGTGCCACGACCTCCTCGTTGTTCTCTACCCTCTCCATGATCGGCCTCATCATGGTGACGATCGGCATTGGTCGAGAACGTTGGCGCGCCGAACTGATCCTGCTGACCGCGGGAGCCGCCGTCACGTTGCCCGCGTTGACGGTCATCCTGCAGGTTCTCGAACCGATTACAGGGAATCTTCCCCTGAGTTTTCCCCGCGATGTCGCCGTCGAACTCGCCGGCATCGGTCTCCTGCTCAATCTCGCGCTCCTGACCATGGCGTTGGAGCGTCGAGAAACCCGGCATCAGGCCGCGACCCCGTTTCTGCTGATCGGGATTGGCGCCGGCGTCGGGCTTGTCGCGAATACGGCGGCGCTGCTGCTGGTCGGACCAGCCGCGCAATGGGCAGGCGTCGCGATCGGCATTGCGCTGTTTGCCATGCTGGTCGTCATCCGTCGCCTCGATCTCGGACGGTGGCTCGTGGCGGCGCTCGCTGTCGCGTTCCTGGCAGCGGTGATGATCCTGCTCGGCTGGCTCGCCAACGGCAGCTCCAGCGGATCGGCGCTGCTTCACTTCGTTCCCGCAACGACCGTCAATGCTGAACTGGAGCGAATGCTCGCGGATGTCCGATGGCTGGGCTCCGGCGCGGGCACGTTCGCGACCTTGGCCCGCCTCTACCAGGACAGTGAGGCGTCCGGCACCCTGTCCGCTCCCAGTACAGCCGCGGCCTGGGCGATCGAGATTGGCTGGCTTGGCCTGGTTGGCGCCGTCATCATCGCCATGACGCTGCTGGCGAGGCTCTTATCCGGCGCCCTGCGGCGCGGAAGAGACTGGTTCTACTCGGGGGCCGCGGCCGGCGCGATCGCCATTGCGGCGGTCAGCGCGTTCATGGGCGACGGTCTGCATGATCCGATGGTCTCGACTGTGCTCGGGATCATCGTCGGACTCGGGCTCACACAAGGTTTCAGCCAGTCCGCACGGTCCTGATTGTCCGTGCGGCGGCGTTGTCGTCGACGCGCTTACGCGTTACGGGGCTCGAGGGACGCCCAGTAGTTCGGATTCTTGGGCATCTGAATTCGGACCCACTGATACGGCGTCCGCTGCCAGGGCGTGATGCCGCCGGAAAGATTGTCGAGCACGAGATCGCCGGCAGTCGTCCGGACAACGACCACCAGGTGGTGCTCGCCCGAATCCGTGACGACTTCACTCAGCAGAACATTGCGAGCCGGCCACCCCTTCGCGATCAGTTCATGGCGCTTGGTCACCGCGTAGTCGTTGCAGTCACCGCTCACCGGTCGAATGAGCCATTTCTCTCCAGCGAGACCCTCGAGATTTCGCTCCGGCTGGATCGCGGTGTTGACCTCGCGATTGACGCTCTTCAGTTCCGCCCACCGCTCCGCGGTCAATTTCGAACGCCCGCCCCGAAACACCATCCGCCGAGGTTTGCATTCGTCGCCGTACTTCAGGCAGAATTGGGTGAAGGTCATCGGCGGCAGCGTCGGCCGGTCGAACTTAATGAATTGAACAGCCCCGCGGAGCGCCAGAGGGCTGCCGAGGAGACCGGCCTTGGCCGGGCTATTGACGCCGATCGCAAACACCGCGGCAGACGCCGCAATCAGTCCCAGAATCTTACGCATTTGACGCGCTCCCCATGTCCTTATCTCTGGGAAGCGTATCGCTCGGCTTTTGAAATACCGCTCCTTCGCGGCCATTCTATTGAATCAAATCCGCTCCAATGCCGTTGTGTTCTGTTAATGATATGAAGGTCGCCCGGCCGGTTTAAAGGTACGCCGCCGGATCACAGTGAAGCGACGATGGGAAGATTCGACGACAAATGGGACTTTTTCGACGAAAAACCCAGATCATCAAGCCGCGCTTGCCCGAGGGTATTCGAATTTACGCCGTTGGCGACGTCCATGGCCGCTCGGATCTCCTTAACCAGGTCTTCAGGGTAATCGACGTTGACCTCGCCAATTCGGCCCCGCAGCGTGCCATCGAGGTTTATCTCGGTGACTATGTCGACCGCGGTCCGGATTCATGCGGCGTGCTCGATCTGTTGATCTGGCGGAGCTCGGTCCGTGAAACCGTCTGCCTGAAGGGCAACCACGAGGCGTTCATGCTCGACGCACTCGAAAACCCCAAGAGAGTCGGTGAGTGGCGCCAGTATGGAGGCCTGCCGACGCTGATGTCCTACGGGCTTCACCCCTCGATCAATCCGTCGCCGGAGGAGCAGGTCCAGCTGATTGCCGGTTTGAATGCGGCTCTGCCCGAGTCACATGTTGCATTCATGCGGGGTTTGCCATCGTCCTTCGTCTGCGGAGACTACTTTTTCGTGCATGCCGGAGTGCGACCGGGGGTTCCGCTCGAGGCGCAGCGTGACGAAGACATGCTGTGGATTCGCGACGAATTCCTGTCCTGCGAGGACCATTTCGGCAAATACATCGTGCATGGCCATACGCCGGTTCCGGTTCCGGATATCCGGCCGAATCGAATTAACATCGACACGGGCGCTTACGCGACCGGCAATTTAACCCTGCTGTCGGTGCAGGGCGACAGCATGATGGCGATCTAGCGATGTGGGGAAGGTCCTTCGTGCAACGCGTGTGGCGTGCAGAGATGAGTCCGTCTCGATGAGCAACTCGGACAACGGGACGGGATTTCGCGCCTTTCACCCCCGGCCCGTCCGATGGGCGCCGTTGAACTCCACCGTCTTGCTCCGAAGCATCGGTGCAGGCCTTGGCGTTGCGCTTGCGCTGTATGCATGTTCCCAAGCCGTGGCAGAGTTCGTGCGCCCGGCGTTTCGCACGGCAGATTTCTTCACCAATGCCAAGCCGGCTCCGGATAGCGGCGCGCTGGCCGCGGCCCTTTCGTTCGACAGCGGCATTCTCTCCGACAGCGCGGCGAACAAGGCGAAGCTGGCCCTGGCGACGGCCCCGTCGGACCAGGCTGATCGAAAAGAGGTGAACCGCGACGCCCAGAGCGCGGTGAGGTCTGCGCTGTCGGCAAGCCCCGTCAATTCTGCGTTGTGGCTGATGCTTGGCTTGCTGGAGAGCAGCGTCGATCAGCCTTCGGCGGCGGCTCTCAAGATGTCGTACCTCACCGGGCGCCTTCCGCCCGAGGCGATGGCCACCCGGATCCGGGCGCTGATCACCACGCCCGCCGCGGTCGATGAAGAAATCAAAATCCTGGCGCAGTCCGACCTCAGGGCACTGCTGTCCCGCGGGCCCTCGTATGAAACGGCGCTGACGACGGCCTATCGACAGGCAACCCCGGAAGGGAGGAAGTTCCTCCTCGACACCGCCGATTCGATCAACCCGCGGTTTGCGACGTCCCTCAGGCGGAGCGACTAGAGCTTTTCCGGTTCTGATAGAATCAGAACCGGAGCTCTAGACTTTTGTTTTGACGCGTTTTCTTCACGCGAACCGGTTTCCACTTCGCTCGAAAACGCTCTAACGGGATCCCGGCCTGGCAGCCTCGCGGGTCTCACCGCCCGGCAGTGGAACGAAGTCCGCTTCGCTTCTGGGCTGATCGCTTCTGCCTCGAAACATCATCAGCCCCTTCTTTGTCGCGACGATATCGCCCGGCTGCAGACTCTCGTCGCGGAGCACACGAGCGGTCGCCGATATTTCCGGGTCCTCCGGAGGAGGTGGAAGGTAGCGCTCCGGGTGAAGCCGCCGATCGAGCGCAACGTCGCGGGCCCGCCGCCTCGCCTGCTCGATCCGCTGCTGCCATTCAGGCCGGGTCATGGTCACCGCCGGGTCGTTCAACGGTGGATCGGTATCCGCTTCCTGTGTTTGCGCGGTGCCGATCGCCATGCAGCTGCTGAACAGCGCGACAATGGCAAGACAGGCGCACAGCCCGCGCGCCGCACCGCTCGCCTCCAGCAAAGTCCAACCGACTACTGGCTTGCGAACGCTGGCGCCGCCGTTCCCGCCCATGTCGGCAGCACTCAATGATGAACGCAGGCGGCCGTTCCGGCCATCGCCACGTCGAACACGACCATCGGTCGCCGGCATCAAGGCCCGGCGACCTGGACGACCAGAGCAACGCTGCTCGTCGAGACGTGGTCACGCGACCGCACAGCCGTGATCATCGCGATCAGTCTGCCGACCGCCACGGCTTTCACCGAACGTACGGGACGAGCGTGCCGTCACGATAGGTGCGCTGGATGGCGACCCCGGGAGGCAGCGCATTGGTCGGAATGTTCTGGGTCGTGGTCGGCCTCGTCGCCTCGGTCGGCGTCGTGGCCTGTCGCGTCGGCGGTCCGTAGTTCGCTGGATCCTTGACGCCTTGAGCGGAGACGCTCGGCGGGACAGCGATGCTGGCCATTGCGGCCATGACCGTTGCAAACAGCAGCCTCATTGCAAACCCTCCGCGAATGCCCTTGCGCATTCTGTACAGTGGCCGGTTGAAAGCAAGGATTTCAGCACGCTGCGCAGCGAGCGATCGTGCTTCGTTTCGACGCCGCGAGCAGATGCTCGTTCCCGCCTCGGCCAAATTCCCGCCGATCACAAAAAGGGCCTCTCACCCGGACGGGTGAGAGGCCGCATGTCTCTTCGAGTTCCAAACTGCACCGGCCTGTACTGCATCAGTCGGCCGGTGCGACCTATCCCAACCCTGCCCCGTTACGGAGCAAGTTTGATGTTGTTGCGGAAGATCAGCGCGTCGTTGCTGAGGTTCACCGCATCCGAGCCGGTGGCCATGATCAGGCGCATGAACTGCAGGACCTTGGACACTTCAACCGACTTCGCATTCGAGACGTAGATGATGTCCTGGTTCTTCATGACCACGTTCGTGGCCAGGAAGAATCCACCCGGATCCTTGAAGTTGATGGCGAACACCACCGGGACGGTCTCGGTCTGATACTTGGCGACGTCGACTCCGAGCTGAGCAGCGACCTCACGAGGCTCGCGGCGATACAGGAAGACCGCGCCGGGGTCGGCCTGCGAGTCGAGCAACCCGCCCGCCTTGCCGACCGCTTCGCCCAGATTGATCCGCCAGGCATCGAAGTTGAACAGGCCGCTCTGGCCGCTCGCCCCGAAGGCCAGGAATTTCTGCTGCTCCCGATACACGTAGATTCGGTCGCCGGGACGGACATAGATGTTGTTCTGAGGCGCCATCACGAGGTTCTCGAACGGCACCGTGGCGCGCTTGCCGCCGCGCTCCAGCATCACCCAGGTCTCGTAGCCCTGCCCCTTGATGCCACCCGCGCGGGTGATCGCGTCGAGCACCCGATCCTCTGCGCCGGAGCCGCTGGCCGGATAGCGGGCGGGCGCATTGACCTCGCCGATCACGCTGATCAAGCCGGTCCGCTGCGACGACATCGCCACCACGACCTGCGGTTCGATCGCGCGGTTCGCGATCCGCTCGACGATCGAGCGCTGGATCTCGACGTTCGTGCGACCGTTCGCTTTGATCAGACCGGCGTAGGGAACGGAAATGTTGCCGTCGTTGTCGACGGCCTGATCCGGGATCGTCACATAGTTGCCGGGACGGACGCCCGCTTCGGCAGGAATGAACAGACCACCTGCCGCCGCTTCGAAGATCGTCACCGAGACCACATCGCCGATGCCGAACACGATCGAAGCCGGAGGCCGCCGATCGGTAAAGGCGCCCGCAAGCCCCTTGGGCTCGTACTTGTGCAGAATCGAGATGATCTCGGGCGTCACCTTGACCAGAGAATAATCGGGCCCGCTCTCGGTATACTGCGAGCGAATATCATCACTTTGCGGACCTGACGAAGGGGTGATTGTCCCGCAGCCAGCCAAGAATAAAGCGAGCGAACTCCCGACCAGACAGTTGAACGCCAATTTCTTGGAAATAAATGATTTGATCATCGATTCACCCCGAGCCCATGTAGCAAGGATTACTCGGGGCGGTTCCGGCTCGCAATCCCGACGATTGAATCGGGCTGAATCTACATACTATTTACTTGCATCTGTTGCTGTTTCGCAACGCAAACCGGGATTTAATCGACAAAACATCAATTCGGCCCGTGAGTTTTGGTCGCGACGACGATTTAAATCCCCCATGACACGCCATTCTGGCGATCGCCGCCAACGGTTCATCTTGTCCGACGGGGGCCGAACCGGCCCACTTATCGCGCTTGAATTTGGTGGGCGCGGATGGTCCATTCGTGATCCTGACGAGACTCGCCGATCCTGACGCGCCGGCTCTGTTCTGGAGGATGATGGTGGCATTTAATCTTCGCTATCTTGTTGCACTTGCTGCTGCATTTGCCGGATTTCAGGTGTCGCCGGCGGCCGCGATCACCGCAGAGCTCGCCAAGAAATGCGATGCCGCCGCGTTCAAGGCGTTCCCCAGCCAACAGGTCGGCACCAAGATCGGGATCGCCGATCGCACCAAATTCCGTCAGGAGTGCATCGCCAGGAACGGTGACCTCTCGTCCATGCCGAAGCCCAGCGGCGGCCCGCCGGCCGCGTCACCGCCCGCCAATTAACAGCCGCCCCCCCCCCTGCGCGCGAGATGCCTTCGACACACCAATCCGGCGATGGCGCCCGGCGGGTATCTACCATTTATTTCAGCGACTTACGGCGGAGCGGCAGGAGCAACGGGCGCGCCATGGGGCAGCCCACGCCCGCCCCTTAACCGATTGTTTGGATTTATTGGACAGCCGCAGCGGCTTTAGGTAGGTTTAGATCAACAGCATTTCGTATTTTAATTCTTGACGGCTGGATGAGGAGGTCGTGATGAAATTATACCGTTTCGCAGTTCGGGCCGCGGCCGGAGCGCTGGTGGCGCTCTATGTGACGGCGTCTGCCTCCGCCGCAGTGCTCCCCCCCAGTCAGCGCGTCGCGGACGCAAAAATCGCTGAATTCAAGAACTCTCCCCAGACCCTGTTGACGCAGAACACCACGGCCGCGAGCCTCACCCAGGCGACAAAGCTGCTGGTGGCCTCCGACGCGTCGACGCTGAGTTTGGTCATTTCACTTCTGACGAATTCATCGACCAGCCCGCAGCAGGTCCAATCGCTGGTAACCGGCCTGGCGCAGGCCGCAACCCTCGCGGCAGCAGCCGGTGATCAGGCGTTCGCGAACGAGATCCAGGCCGCGGTGGCAAACACCAATAACCCGACCATCTTGGCGGCTTATCAGGGGGCAGTGAACGCATCGCTGATCGCGTCGACGGGCGGGGCCGGCGGCGGCGGTGGCGGCGGCACCGGCGTTGGTGGATCCACCGGTACGACCGGCTTTGCATTCGGTGGCTCGAACTCTGGCGGCGGCGGCTCGGGTTTCGGCACGGGGGGAAGCAGCAATTCCGGCTTCACCACCGGCTCGGCCTCTGTTGGCGGCACGTCGAGCGCCGGCGGCAGCGTCAGTCCGCGCTGAGCGACGGGGCCCGTCCCACAGTCGATTTTCCAGCCGACGACTTTTCGAATTCGAAGCGGCGCCCTCGAGGGCGCCGTTTTGCGTTGGCCGGCGAGATCCAGCTGCGATGCTCGGCCGAATGATCCCCGCCGAGGCGACAAACGCAACGACTGGACGGCACTTCGGACGACAGCCGCTGGAGTTCTCTACCGACGAAGGATGATGTGCGACGGCCCTGACAGGCGCTCACCTGCCGCAGGCCAGCGCCTCGCTGAGCCAAATATGCGCCATGCACATCGGCCCAGGCACGGGAGGCTTCGCTGCATCCCAAGGTTCAGCGTCGGCGTATTTGTCTTGTCATTGTTGTCGGCTGATATGAGTCCGAGAGGAGTCCGCCGATGGAAGCGATCGCAATTCTCGCTTTGGTTTTCCTGGCCGGCGCGTGCGCCGGCTATGCGCTCCGCGCGCGCATTTCGAACAATCGACGCAAGAAGTATCTGCAGTATGCGATCGACCGGCCGAGGCCGAGCTAGAGGCGAAGTCGAACAACTCTCACGGCTGGAGCCACACGGCTGCGACATCCCATAGGAACCGCTGCTCTCGAAGAGCTTCGCCGAAACGCGCGTTCAATCGTCCACTCGATCGCTCAGGCGGCGATCGTCCACGCAACCAAGCCTGATCCCCGCCCGGCAGTCTCCGGGATCGAGGTCGCCGATCGGGTCGAAAATCGACCGATTAATAGGCGCGCTGCAAGACAATTCCGCGGGGGGCCGGGCACAAGCGCTCCCAGGTCCATCCGTAAGGCGTCTCGACCCGAACCCGGGGACAACGCCGCCACGGCACATAGCCGTAGGGATAGGGCTTCGCCCAGAACGTCACCGGCGACGCCTGGATTCGCTGCGCCAAGGAAGCCGCTGTCCCAGGCAGCTGCATCGCCGCATTGGCAGCGCTCACTGGACCGAGCAAAGTAGCAACCGCGAGCAGCCCCGCTGCCGTAACGCTCTTAAGCATTTCCGAAGCTCCCTGAACCGAGCGCATGGCATCGGCATGCCATGCGCCGGTGGATCACGTCGGGGCAGGTCCAGAGACGCGATTGCGATCGAGCCGTGGATTCGCCCTTCCGCTCATAGAAATGATTGCAGCAGAACAAGCGGTCAAGAGACATCGACCGGGCATTAAAAATAAATGGCGAGTGTTGCTATTTTAACGGGACGATCGTCGGCGCCAATTAAACCCGGCGCCACCCGTCACCCTTGCCTCATCTCCGATTGGAATTCGTCCGGGTATCGCCGCCCATTCCCGGCGACGTGCCGTAGGTGGGCACGCCAGTCCCGCGCATCGCGGATCCCATCGGATCAGTGGTGCCAGTATTCGAAACGCCTTTATTGACGTTCGAGGTCGGCGCCCCCTGAGGCGCATCCCGCGTCCCCTGCGCGTGCGCGACCGAACCCGCCACCAGCAGCGCTACGGCGGCTATCCCGAGCAATTTCGTCATCTGACTCTCCCAATCGGACAAGCCGTATATTGCCACACTTCAACGGAGGTCAAACGCATTCCGCGACTCCGATGAGCCGAGCGTGGCGGAACTGACGTGAATCCAAGTTGGCTCCAGATTCGCGCCGAATTTAATCCGTCGACAGGCGGCGGCGCCATTTAATGTGACTTCGGTCGTTCACGGTAATTAAATCCAGCTTCTTGTCTCCCAGCCACATGCAAGCTTGCTGCGCGCTTAAAAAAGGGGTTCGATCAGAGCAACTTGGCATCCGCCAAGGAGGTTCGTCGAGCAAACGACAGCGTTGCCATGTATCGGTTGCTGTTCTTCATCGCAGGCGTCGACCGAAAGACCATGCTGGAGTGCCCGGCGACGGATCGCATGTGGGCAAGTCATATCGGCTTCTCGCTGTGTCTGTCGTTTCTGGTGGTGCTGGGGATCTCGTTCTTCGCAACCGGTTACATGATCGACAGCTGGCCGTTGCGCGGCCTGATGGCTCTGATCATCGCGACCACCGTCTTCATGTTCGACCGCGCCCTGTTTCAGTCGGACTGGTTCGTGCAGGGCTCGTTCTATGCCGACGACGAAGCGGCCGTCCGGCCGACCGATAATCTTCGTCAGCTCGCCGGGCGGTTCTTGCGGGTCGCGGTGCGGTTGACGATGTCGCTCGGGCTGGCCTGGGTGATCGCGCTGTTCCTCGAACTCGCGCTGTTCTCGGACACCATCAGCGACAAGATCGAGCGTGACCGGGTCGCCAACAACAGGCCGGTGTTCGAACAGATCGCCAACTACGAAGATCAACTCGATCAGGAGATTGCCGCGCGGAGGCAGAGCCTCGCAGTGCTCGAGCGCAGCCTGCTCGATGCGCTCGCGGCCACGCCCGACGGATCGCCGCCGCCACCACGCGACGTGTCTGGCGACAAGGCCAGGCTGCAGTCCGAGACCGAGGCGGCCCTGCGCAACGACATCCGCCAGATCGAACTGTCGATCCAGCAGCAAACCACCGACATGAACGCCGAGGAGCTCGGGCAGAAACTCGGTCCGATGAATTCGGGGCGCACCGGCCAGGGCCCCCGCTACGAATTCGCCAAGCGCCAGAAAGAGGCGCTCGAGCCGCTGCTGCAATCCCGCAAAGACGAGCTGGCGCAGCTGATCGCCCAACAGGACGCGGTCCGCCAGGCCGAGGCGGATCGCCTGGCCGCGGCGTCGAAGGCCGAAAGCGACAGCCGCGCCGCGCTCGCGATCAGACGCGCCACGCTGCGGACCCAGGTCGACGCGGCACGGGCCGACCTGCACACGGCGGAGGCCGACAAGACCGCGCGGCTCGACGAGTTCCGCCGCAAGATCATGGAGCGCTCGCACATTCAGGCCAAGCGCGACGCCGCCGACCCACTGACACGCATCGCGGCGTTTCAGGAGTTGAAGAGCGATCCCAAGGACGGGCAGGTCATGACGCTGTTCTCGTGGATGACGCGGTTCTTCATCATCTTCCTCGAGATCGTCCCGGTCGTCGCGAAGATCTTCTTCTCGCCGCCGAGCGTCTACGCGCTGAAGGTCCAGGCGGAACACAAGCGCGCCCGGCAGAACGTCCGCCGGCTGATGACCGCTCCGGAACCGCGTGTAGCAACAGCAGGCGCGCCGTTGCTGTCCGGTCACTACAGCGCAAGCTGGCAGCCGCCGGCGGAATTCAGCGTGCGCCGCGTCGCGACGGCTGAACACCCCAGCGAGGCGTCGCGATGGTCTCTCGCCAGATGGTGGCGACGCATGTCGGACGGGACGTCTTGGCAACCTGACGACGAGGCGCGCGCGCCGATCTCGCCCACAAGGTCGCGCTCGACCGTCACGTTCGGCCCCTTCGACAACGACATCGGCGGATCGGTTCCGGCGTCTCACCACGCACTCCACAATGGAAGCGGCGAAGGCTCACAGAAGGTGACGTTCGCCGAGGCGAGCACGCCGCAGCAAGAGCAGCAGAGTGGTCACGCGACCGAGCAGACGAGCACGGACCGAGTGCGCTTCACACCCTGGCGGCAGGAAAGTGAAGCGATCAGTGCAGCACCGAACGCTGCTGTCGACGCGGCGTCAGTTCCTCTCGGCGAACCGGCGCCTTCAGATGAGAACAGAGCAGCGGATAGGGAACTCTCGGCCGCGATCGAGCCTTCCGCCCGAATGATTCCGGCCGTTCTCGCGGAGCATGGTGAACAAGCCGACGGCGAGCGCTGGAACAAGCTGACGGTCGAGCACACGATCACGCCCACCACCGCCGAGGATTGGTGGACGAAGATCAAGGCGGCTCGCAGCAATCTGCTCGCCGAACCCGCCACGAGTGAAAAGACGGATGCGCAGGATACCAGCCTCGAGGCGCAGTCCGGCCCTTCTTTGAACGTCGCGATCGGCGCTTTAGGGTCTCGTTGAAACACGCGGCCAGTTGGCGCACGCGATCGCCGGATTGCGTCTCGCGAATATAATCGGACGTTCGCGACCCATCCATGTTAGCGTCAGCGATGGGTCCTTATCTGATTATTGCGTTGCTCATTTCCTTTCCGGCTGCGGCACAGTCCAATCGATCAGCGGATGCCCCGCTCACCAGCCGTGAACAGGTCAAGGCCGATCGAGCGAAGGCCGCAAACGATGAGAGGTCCGCCCCGACAGCTCGTCCCTGGGATCGGGATGTGAACGGCAAGCGGCCGTGGGAGCGCAATGCCGTTCCTTCCGAGCCGGCTGTCCAGGCTCCAGCGGGGGATGGGAAATAATCGGAATCGAGCCGGCGCCCGGAAGTATAGCGGCCCGCTGACATCGGCTGTGCAGCGATCCGTTCCGCGCGTCGTGTCGCTCGGCGGTGCGCCCAGGGTGATGCCCGATCTGCAGGCTCAAAACGGTCACAAAATTCGCGCTGGATCCCGACGGTATCGATTAAGATCGTCTGACTGGCCCCAATCACCATCCGAAGGATCCGACCGGCGTGGCGCTCCCCAGTGGTTTGAGTCCGGAATGCTGAATTTGAACGTCCTGCTGCGCGCGCTGGCGGTGCTCGCCCCGATTATTCTGGTGATCCTCACCATTGTCCCGGCCGCAGAGCGGCCGGTGACCGTTCTGCCGCACGACCTCGAACATTTCGCGGCATTCTGCCTGACGGGTTTAATTTACGGCTTCGTTTTCGCGCGCAGGCTGGGACTGCTGCTGGTCCTGGCGGTTGGTTTCGCGGCCGTGATTGAAGTGCTGCAGATCCCGCTGGCCACCCGCCACGCACGCTGGGAAGATCTTTTGGTCGACAGCGCGGCGCTGTGTCTCGGGGTTCTGCTCGGGCGTTTGGCGCGAACCGTGGCTCCGCGGCCGGCCTCGCTGCCCGAGTGATTCGGAGATCATCCCGCACCGGGACCGGCCTGCGCATATGCAAAGCCGCCATCCCTCGGGAGGCGGCCGGGGTCGCTATCGGGCCTTCTTGCGGGCGCCGGTCTTCGACGCGATCAGGAAATCCTCCAGGGTCTTGCCACCCTTCATTTCCGCGATCAGCCAGCGCGGCTGCTTGCCCCGCCCTGCCCAGGTCTGGGACGGGTCTTTCAGGCTGCGGTATTTCGGTTTGACCTCGGGATAGGGTCGGCGCGCGGTCGCGTCCTTGGGAGCGGCCGGCTTCGCAACAACGGGCCTTCGCAGCTCGGTCAGCCGGGCCGGCCCAGTCCGCAGCCGCGACATCTGCGCGTCGAGCCTTTCCTGCTCGGACAGGATCTTCGAGCACAGGACCTTCTCGATCTTCTCGTGCACCTGCCAAAGCTCGTCGACGGTCATTGCTTCCGGATCGAACCCTTTCAAGAGTCCCTCCAATCGGTTGCCCGTTTTTTCATCATCTTCCATGGCCAGCTGCTGGATCGTCTGGGATAGGCGCGTCCCTTCGGGCCCGAGCATTTTTCACGAACTTTTCCCAGTTCTCTCACGATTTCCACGAATTTGAAATTGTATCAATGGCTTGGCACAACTTTCGGGAAAGAATTCAATGCCGGCCTGTGGGTATATTTTCTTATCAGACGACACCTCCTCCTGTTTTGGATTTTAAGTCTTGTTTGCAGCACGCGTTCAATCGCCTAAAATTAAAGCACAGCGTTCGGCGCGGCGAAGGCGCTTTTGATCGATTATTGGAACTTGCTGCGACTTTAATCAGATAATCCGGAGGCGCCGGCGACCAAGACTTTGGTCAAATCGGAGATCGGATATCTGAAGTATGGCTTGACAAAACGATAAGACGGCGACCGAAATTGAACTAATTAAGTCGAAATCACGATATTTTTTGTTTTTTGTTTCAGTGCCGCAGGCGGTCTTTCGGCATTGGTTCGCCGATCAGCAATGCACGTTGCGCTGATTTCGCAGGCCTATCTCTTTGAAATTCCACGCCGCTGCCGCTCACGTCCCGGCGAATGACGGCCGCGATGACACACAAAAGCATGGCACGGGCGGCTCCCGCTTTGGGACGGACGCGATCGGACATTCCGTTCGCCGGTAGCCTCCGCGCAAGGCGCTGCAATCACCGGATTTTCCAGGTGATCCGGAATTCCCGCCGGGTTTTTCCGGGATGCGGCAAACCGCGGGCAAACCTGTGGCGGCGCGCGCCTCAAGACCGGCGCGTTTAAACCGCGACGACGGCGCCCCTCCCGTCGCGATTTAATCGATCGGAGGTGTCCGCGTGTGCCAATCGGTGACCGACTGGTAGGCCTGCCCGGCGCGGACGAGCACGTGCTCGGACAGGTGCGGGCCGACCAGCTGCAGGCTGAGCGGCATCGCGTCGGACGCCATCCCCATCGGCAGGGTGATGGTCGGGCTGCCACTGAAATCGAACGGCGCGGTGAAGCGCAGGATGTTCAACAGCACGGTCGGATCGGCACCGTATTCGCTCATCCTGGTCAGCGTCGGGATCGGCACCGGCATGGTCGGCACCAGCAGCAGGTCGATCTCCTCGAACAACGCCGCCAGCGCGCCGGAGAATTTCAGCCGCTCGTGATGGATCGCGGCGATCTCGACGCCGGTCATGGCGTGGCCCTGCTCGATCAGTTGCGCGAGGTCGGGGCCGTACTCCGCCTTGCGCGACGGATAAGTGGCGAGATGCGCCTCGGCGGTCTCGACCGAGCACATCGGAATCCACTGCGAGACGAGTTTCTCGTAGGCGGGAAACTGCACCTCGCGAATCGTCGCGCCGAGATCGGCGAGCAAGCGCTCGGCGTCGAGCAGCGCGGCGACCACTTGCGGGTCGATGCCCTGCTGCGTGTAGCTGCGATCGACGCCGATCCGCAGCCCGCGAATGCCGTCGTTGATCTGCGCCAGATAGTTCGGCACCGGCGCGCGCAGCGCCGTCGGATCGTTCGGATCGGCGCCGGCAATGACGCCGAGCATCGCCGCGGCGTCAGCCGCGCTGCGGCACATCGGGCCGACGTGATCGAGCGAATCCGCCAGCGGAAACACGCCGTGGCGGCTGACGCGACCCCAGGTCGGCTTGATACCCGTCAGGCCACAGGTCGCCGATGGAAACCGGATCGAGCCGCCGGTGTCGCTGCCGATCGCGCCGTAGCACAGACCAGCCGAGGTCGCGACGCCGGAGCCGGTCGATGACGAACCGACCCAATAGTCGACATTCCACGGATTGAGCGGCGCGGCATCGGCCGGATGATGGCTGGTATAGGCGCCCTCGGTCATCTTCAGCTTGCCGAGCGTGACGGCGCCGCCGCGCTCCAGCCGGTCGACGATCGTGGCGTTGAACGCCGGCACGAAGCCCTTGTGGATCGTGGTGCCGCCGGCGCTCGGCGCGAAGCTGGTGTAGCAGAGGTCCTTCAGGCCGATCGGCACACCGTGCAGCGGGCCGCGGCTGATGCCCTTGGCGAGCTCATCGTCGCATTGCTTCGCCTGCTGCATCGCGCGTTCGGCCAGCACGGTCGCATAGGCGTTGAAGCGCTTGTCGAGCTGCGCAATGCGATCGAGCGAAGCCTGTGTCACCTCGGAGGGCTTCAGCTGCTTGCGTCGGAAGAGGTCGCCGAGCTCGGTGATCGATGCGTAGTGCAGATCCATGGCATTCGCCTTGTTGGTTTTGAAATTCATTTCCTCGCCGAAGCCCGTCATTGCGAGGAGGCGAAGCCGACGAAGCAATCCAGCCCCGTGCACTGCGCTGGATTGCTTCGCTTCGCTCGCAATGACGGGGAGAGTCCTTCAGTCCAGACGTAACTTCCTCAGCGGGGCTCCTGACTTGGCCCGGCTATGCGCTAGAACTGCACGCCCTTGGTGAGCGCGCCGTCGACCACGAGGTTGGTGCCGGTGATGAAGCTCGCCGCCTTGCTGCCGAGGAACACGACCGCGTTGGCCATTTCCTGCGGCGTGCCCATCCGCCCGGTCGGGTTGAGCGCCAGCGCGGCCTTGTACAGGTCGGGATTGCCGTCCTTGATCTGGTTCCAGACGCCGCCTTCAAAGTACGTGTTGCCCGGCGACACCGAATTGGCGCGGATGTTCTTGCCGGCGAGCTGATAGGCGAGGCCCTGGGTGTAGTGGATGATCGCGGCCTTGAAGGTGCCGTAGGGGCCGGCGGCGAAATCGACTTCGCGGCCCGAGACGCTTGAGATGGTGACGATCGCGCCGGCGCCGCTCTTCTCCAGATAGGGCATCGCGGCGTCGACCAGCCGCACCGTGCCCATCATGTCGGTGGCGAATTCCTTCTCCCAGCTGTCCTCGTCCTGCCCGATCGCCAGCGCGCTGACATTGGCGACGATGATATCGACGCCGCCGAGCTTGGCCGCCATGTCGGCGACCCAGGCCTTCAGCGCCGGGCCGTTCGACACGTCGACCGCGCCGCCATAGGCCGCGACGCCCTTGCTCTTCAGCGCCGCGACGGTCGCGTCGACCTCCGCCTGATTGCGTGAACAGATCGCCACATCGGCGCCTTCCGCCGCGAAGGTTTCGGCGACCGCGCGGCCGATGCCCTTGGTGCCGCCGGTGACCAGCACCTTGGCGCCCTTCAATCCGAGATCCATGTTCGTCTCCCTCTGTGGCCGGCCGCGCGGATGCGGCGGCTCCCCCGATAAAATTGATGATGCGCCAACTAATCGCGCTTCACAGCAGCAATTGTGCCCGCACCTTGTCCTCGTTGACCTCGTCGCCGACCAGCGAATGCGTGATCCGGCCCTTTTCCATGATGTAGCAGCGCTGCGCGATCGCCAGAATCGTGTCGAGATTCTGCTCGACGAACACGATCGTGGTGCCGAGCTCGCTGCGGAACGATTTCAGCGCCTCGCAGATGTGCTGCACGATCGACGGCTGGATGCCCTCGGACGGCTCGTCGAGGATCATCAGCGCCGGATTGCCGATCAGCGCGCGGCCGATCGCGAGCTGCTGCTGCTCGCCGCCCGACATCGTGCCGGCGATCTGCTTGCGCCGCTCGCGCAGCCGCGGGAAATACTCGTAGACCATTTCCGGCAGCTTCTTGCCCTTCGGGCCGCCGATCAGTTCGCCGACCTGCAGATTTTCCTCGACGGTCATCTGCGGAAACACGTCGCGGCCCTGCGGGATGTAGCCGAAGCCGGCGCGCGCCCGCGCGTCGGCCTGCAGCGCCGTGACGTCGCGATCCATGAACGCGATGGTGCCGCGCCAGGAGTCGAGCAGGCCGATGATGCAGCGCATCAGCGTCGATTTGCCGACGCCGTTGCGACCGATCACGCCGACGATCTCGCCGCGCATGATCGTCATGTCGACGCCCTGCAGGATCGGGGTGGCGCCGTAGCCGGCCCACAATCCCCTGACGTCGAGAATGCGATCGGTGGACCCGGATTTAGTGAGCATGGGTCTTCCCCAGATAGATCTCGGCGACCTGCTCGTCCTGCAGGATCTCGTCGAGACTGCCGCGCGCAAAAATCTTGCCGAGATGCAGCACGGTGACGCGCTGGGCGATCTGGCGCACGAACGCCATGTCGTGCTCGACCACCAGCACCGTCATGCCCTCGGCGTTGAACGATTTGATCAGTTCGCCGGTCTTGAAGGTCTCTTCCGGCGACATGCCCGCGGTCGGCTCGTCGAGCAGCAGCAATTGCGGCTGCAGCGCCAGCGCCATGCCGATCTCCAGCCATTGCTGCTGGCCATGCGACAGCGCGCCGGCCATCTTGGTACGATCCTGCGCAAGGCCGAGCAGCTCGAGCAGCCGCTCCTGTTCGCGCGCGCGCTCGGCGCCGGAGGTGCGCTCCTGCAGGGCGATCTGGATGTTCTGCAGCACCGGCAGTTCCTTGAACACGCTCGGCGCCTGCATCTTGATGCTCATGCCGCGCTGGACCCGCGCGAACGGCCGCTCTGCGGTGATGTCGACGGAGTCGAACAGGATGCTGCCGCTGGTCGGCGGGAACAGCCCAACGATCAGCTTGAACAGCGTGCTCTTGCCGGCGCCGTTCGGGCCGATCAGGCAATGCACCTCGCCGGCCTTCACGCTCAGATCGACCTCGGACACCGCTCTCAATCCGCCGAACCGCTTGGAGACGCCTTTGACCTCGACCAGCGACATGATCAGGCCTCGTCCGTCTTCAGCGTGCTCGCGGCCGACAGGTCGGCCTCGCCGCGCTTGCCTCGCCCTGTCAAACGATCGGCGACGAATTTGCCGATGCCGAGCACGAAGCCCTGCGGCGCCGCCATCACGGTGGCGAGCAGCAGCGCGCCCATCAGCACCAATGCGGCCTGCTGGCTGTAGACCGTGATGGTCTGGAAGCCGAACAGCAGCAGGAACGAGCCGACCAAAGTGGCGGTGAGATCGCTGCGGCCGGAGAACGCGACCCAGACGATCGGCATCGCGGCGGCCGGCAGGCCGATGCTCGACGGCGTGATGAACTGCCCCCACGAGGTATAAAGCGCGCCCGAGAGCCCGGCGAGGCCGCTGCCGAGCACGAAGGTCAGCAATTGATATTTGCGAACGTCGTAGCCGAGCATTTCGGCGCGCTGCGGATTTTCGCGGGTGGCGACGATGACATTGCCGATGCCGGAATTCACCAGCATCCGCAGCGCCAGATAGACGATCACGATCAGCGCGACCATCACGTAATACAGCGCCGAACCTTCGATATAGACCGAGCCGATCGCCAGCGGGTCCATGCCCTTCATGCCGTTGAAGCCGTTCAGCCGCGCATCGCCGATGTGCCATTCGGGCCCCGCGGTCTGGCCGAGGAAGAACGCCAGCACCAGCGTCGCCGACAAAGTGACGATGCCGAAGAAAATGCCGTTGATGCCGCCCCAAATCATGAAATAGCCGAGGATGCCGGCGGCGATCATCGCGATCACCACCGACAGCAGCAGCGCCGCGATCGTGGTGGTGCCGCCGCCCATGTTGATCGCCAGCACCCCATAGGCGTAGCCGGCGATGCCGAAGAACAGCGTCTGGCCGAACGACAGCATGCCGCCATAGCCCCACATCAGGCACAGGCCGAGCGCCATGAAGATCCAGATCAGGAAGTAGGAGAAATTGCCGACGTCGTAGGAATCGGCGAACAGCGGATAGATCAGCGCCCCCGCCAGCACGGCGAGGAAGCACGACCAGAACACCGGGCCGCGCCCCAGCGTCTGCGGACCTTCGAGCAGTTTGATCATCGTCCCCTCCGCTCAGCGCCCACGCCGCACCAGCACGCTCGACAAGCCTTCGGGCAGCACCCGGATGATCAGGATGACCGCCACCAGCATGCCGATCTGGCCGATGATCTGGCCGTAGCTCGCATTCAACGTCATCCGGATCGCCGCCAGCAGCAGCGCCGCCGGCGCGGTGCCGAGCAGCACATTGGCGCCGCCGATCACCACGGTGACGAAACTCTCGACCACGAAGGTCGCGCCCATCGTCGGGATCAGCGTCATGGTCGGCGCATAGAGCGCGCCGCACAGGCCGGCGAGGCCGGCGCCGATGCCGAAGCTGATCGCATAGATGCGCCCGGTGCGCGCGCCGAGCGCCCGCGCCATCGCGGCGTTCTGCATCGTCGCCCGCGCGATCACGCCGAACCGCGTCTTCATGAACACGATGTACAGCCCGACCAGCACCGCGACCGCGGCGGCGAACAGCACCAGCCGATACGACGAGAAGGTGTAGGCGCCGATGGCGAAGCTGCCTTCGGGCGTGCCGATGCCGCGCACCGAGGAGCCGACGATCAGCAGCATCGACTGCGTCACGATCAGGCTGAGGCCCCAGGTCGCGAGCAGCGAATCCAGCGGGCGCTTGTAGAAGCGGCGGACGATCAGATATTCGACCACGACGCCGATCAGCCCGGCGGTGATCGCCGCGGCGATCTGCGCGATCGGCAGTGGCACGCCGAGATTGACCAGGCCGACCGTGACGTAGGCGCCGCACATGATGAACTCGCCGTGCGCCATGTTGATCACCCCCATCATGCCGAACACGATGGCGAGGCCCGCGGCGGAGAGGATCAAAAAGGCGAAGACGTCGGCGAACTGATAGAAGACCGAGAACACTTCAGCCGACATCTTGGGCTCCTAGTTGCGGAACCCGGCGCCGCAAGCTCGCGGCGCCGAGGCGATGGTGATGAGGCACGCAGTTACTCTGCAAGATCAGTGCCGCGACGCGTCACGATTTCTTCGGCAGATGGCTCGGCGTGTACTGATCCTTGTCGTTCTTCTTGGTGAGATCGCAGCCGATCTCGCCGAGCCAGTACGGCTGGATCGTGCCGTAGTCCTTCTCGACCTTGACCTCGTGCTTCGGCCCGACCGAGATCAGCCGCATCCGGTGCGAGGTGTGCTGGCTCTTCGGATCGATGCAGACCTTGCCTTCGGGCGCGTCGATGCAGGCGTCACCGGTGGCGATGACCTTGCGCAGATCCTCGAGCTTGGTCGACTTCGCCTTCTCCACCAGCGTCTTGTACATGTAGAGCGTGTTGTAGGCGTTGTAGCCCATGTCGTTGATGTACATCTCGTCGGGGAACTTGGCCTTCCAGCGCTTCTTGAAGGCTTCGGCTTCCGGCGTGTCGATTTCCTCGAACCAGTTCGCGGTGGCGTGCATGTTGTTGAGAGCCGGCGGCTTGAAGCGCTTGTGCTCGAAGCCGAGCATCACCTTGATCGACGAGCCCATCGGCAGGTTGAGATTGGCGGCGGCGGCCTGTTCGAAGAACGAATCCTGCGCGGCGCCGACATTGATGGTCAGCAACCAGTCCGGCTTGGCCTTCTGGATGTTCTGGATGGTCTGGGCGAATTGCGAGACGCCGAGCGGGATGAACTCCTCGCCGACGACTTCGCCGCCGAGATCCTTCATCAGCTTGCGGTTCCACTCCGCCGAGATCTGGCCGAAATTGTAATCGGCGGCGATGACGTAGACCTTCTTGCCGAACTTCTCGACCATCCAGGGGATCAGCGTCGAGAACTGCTGCTCGGGCACCGCGCCCATGCTGATCATGCTGGCGTCGCAGACGCCGCCTTCATACTGGTTGGTGTAGAAATACGGCGTCGTCGTCCGGTCGACGATCGGCCGCACCGCTTCGCGCGACGCCGAAGTGATGCCGCCGATCAGCACGTCGACCTTGTCGCGGTTGAGCAGCCGGCGGGCGAATTCCTGATAGCGCGCGTTGTCGCCCTGCGGATCGAGATGGATCAGCTCGATCTGTCGGCCCATGATGCCGCCGCTCTTGTTGATCTCCTCGACCGCGAGCTGCGAGCCGTGCAGCTTCGGCATCCCCATGAAGGCGAGGTCGCCGGAGATGTCTTCGAGCAGGCCGACCTTGAGCGGCGGGTCGGCGGCGAGCGCGGCGAACGGAGCCGCAGCGCCGAGCGCGAAGCCCAGCAAGGCAGTCCGGAGCAGATGTCTGGTTTGCATGTCTGATCGTCCCCTTCTTGAAAGCCCGAGTTACGCCTTGAGGTAGTTCTTCAGGATCGACGCCCCCATCGTGTATTTGGGGTCCACCATGTTGCCGAGGCGGATGCGGCCGGCCTGGCTGAGCAGCATGTAGGCGTCGATCTCGTCGAAGCCGTAGTCCGACGCCATCCAGCGCGTCAGTTCGCGATAGGCGATGCGCGCCGCGTCCTCGAGCGGACGCGCGCTGCCGATCGTCATGATGAAGTCCTTGGTCTCCAGCCGCGGCCAGGCGAAGTGCCAGTCCTTGATCAGGTCGACCTGCAGCGTCACGGTGGCGCGCTGTTCGAGCGCGACGCCGGAGAGTTCGCCGTCGCCTTGCGTCGCATGGCAGTCGCCGACATAGAGCAGCGCGCCCTCGGTGTGCACCGGCAGATAGATCACCGCGCCCGGCGCGACGTCCGGCAGGTCCATGTTGCCGCCGTGATAGTCCGGCTGCAGCGACGAGATCGCCTCGATCTCCGGCGACACCCCGATGGTGCCGATGAACGGCTCGTAGGGCAGCGTGATCTTGTCGCTCCATTTGATGCCGTTGCGGTCGACATGGAGCTTCCTGACGCGTTCGGGCAGCGGCGGATTGAGCAGCGCGGTCTGCGCGGTGCCGACCAGGCCGCCGAATTCCGGCATGATGCAGGTGGTGCCCGCCGGCTGCTCGCCGCGGGTCTCGACGTCGCGGATGTAGACCGCGAGGCAGTCGCCCTTCTTGGCGCCCTTGACGGCGATCGGGCCGCATTGCGGGTTGAGGTAGGGGAAGTTCAGCTTCGCGGTCGGGCTGTCGCTCTCGCTGGTGATGACGCCGCCGAACGCGTCCTCGGTCTCGACCACGACGACCGAGCCCGGCTCGATCGACAGCGTCGGCTTGGCGTAGGGCCCGTAGACGTAGTGAAACGCCCCCTGCTGTTCGATCGTCAGGCTGTGCTCGGCGCCCGCCGCCCCCTTGGCGACGCCGCGCTGCGCCATGATCGAACTCTTCAACCAATCTTCCGATGACATAGAGACTCCTTCGAACTCAGAGGGCGGGATGGCGGCTGTGCCAGTCGGTGGCGCGCTGGAACGCGTCGCCGGCGGCGACCAGACGGGCTTCGTCAAAATGCCGGCCGACGAACTGAAACGCGACCGGGCCGCCGTTCGCCGCGAAGCCGCCGGGCAACGTGATGGTGGGGCTGCCGGTCATGTCGAACGGACAGGTGAAGCGCAGCAGCCCGCCGATCAGCGAGGCGTCCTCGCCGAGCGACGCCATCTTGGCGAGCGTCGGCGCGGCGAACGCCTGCGCCGGCACCGCGATCAGATCCACGGTCTCGAACAGCGCCCGGACCGCGCCACGGAACGCCTCGCGGCGCAGCACGATCTTCTGATAATCGGTGCCGGATTGCTGCAAGCCGAGGTCGAGCAGGCCGGCGAGGCCCGGACCGTACTCGTCCTTGCGCGCCGGATAGGTCGCCTCGTGCGCCACCGCGGCCTCGATGCCGCACAGCGGGAACCAGTCGTCGGTCACCGCCTGCGCATCCGGGAACACGATCTCGGTGATGGTCGCACCGAGATCCTTGGCGACACGCAGCGCGTCGTCGAGCACCTTGGCGGTCGGCTCGTCGGTGCCTTCGCTGGTCCAGCGGCAATCGACGCCGATCACCACGCCCTTGAGATCGCCGGACAGGTTCGCGGTGTAGTTCGGCACGGCGAGCGGCACCGCCGTGGTGTCCTTGGGATCGGGGCCGGCGATCACACTCAGCATCGCGCCGCAATCGACCGCGCTGCGCGCCATCGGGCCGATGTGATCGAGCGTCGCGGCGAGTTCATAGGCGCCGTAGCGGCTGACGCGGCCCCAGCTCGGCTTCAGCCCGGTAATGCCGTTGGCGGCCGACGGAAACCGGATCGAGCCGCCGGTGTCGGTGCCGAGCGAGCCGAAGCACAGCCCGGCGGCGGTCGCCGAACCCGAGCCGCTCGACGAGGCGCCGGACCACAGCTCGGTGTTCCAGGGATTCTTCGGCGGGTCGATCTTTGGATGGTGATCGGCGTAAGCGCCTTCGGTCTGCTGCAGCTTGCCGAGAATGATCGCGCCGGCCTGCTTCAGGCGCGTCACCACGGTCGCGTCCTCGCCCGGCATGAAGTCGCGATGGATCGTCATGCCGTGCGCCGCCGGCATGCCCTTGACCCAGCACAGATCCTTCACGGCGATCGGCACGCCGTGCAGCGGCCCGCGCAGCTTTCCGGCGGCGATCTCCTTGTCCGCGGCGGCCGCCTCCTGCAACGCGAATTCGGGCGTGACATGCGCGAAGCTCTTCAGCTTGCCGTCGAGCTTGTCGATGCGTTGCAGCATCGCTTTGGTCACGTCGGCCGACGACAATTTTTTCGACTGGATGTCGCGACCGACCTCGACCAGCCCGCGATAATGAAGATCCGGCGTCCCCACGGCAGTTACTCCCCGCATGCGCCGACGCCGGCCCGGCAGTCGCCGGGCATGCATCAGCGTTTCGACGACGCGCCCGCATCGCCAATTGTTCTGGAACGGCAAACGAAAAAAGCCACCCGCCCTCAAAAACGAGGAGCGAATGGCTCGGATGCCGCGGCTATGATCTAACGTGTGAGTTGACGATCGACCGAGACACTCATGCTTGGATTCGGACGTCGTCGGCCAAATTCAAGCTCAGTTCGATTGTCACCCAACGACGAAAGTCTAGGTTGGGGAGCTTCGCAATGTCAACGAGGGAGCTTGCACAAATCCTGCCCGAGTGCTGCGCAGCAAAACAGCAGCGGCGCTCTTGATCCGTTCGCGGCCTTAATGATCTCATGCGCGCCGCGCGCCAATGAAAGCGATCCATGACGAAGCCGCCCATCCCTGTCGGAATTCTCAGTTCGAAATCCGGCCCCTATCAGGCGATGGGACGCGAGATCCTGAAGTCGGCGCTGATGGCGATCGACGAGGTCAACCAGAGCGCGGAGTTCGACTTCACGCTCGCCGCGCATGTCCGCGATCCCGGCGGCGTGATCGCCGAATATCACACCGCCTGCGACGACCTGATCCGCAACGTCGGCGTCGAGCACATCATCGGCTGCTACACCTCGGCGTCGCGCAAGCAGGTGCTGCCGATCGTCGAGCGCACCGAGCGGCTGCTGTGGTATCCGGCGCGTTACGAAGGCTTCGAATGCTCCGACAACGTGATGTATGTCGGCGCCTCGCCCAATCACAACGTGGTGCCGCTGATGCGCTACGTGCTCGGCAATCTGTCGCGCGAGCTGTTCTGCGTCGGCTCCAACTACGTCTGGACCTGGGAGACCAATCGCGTCGCGCGCGAGCTGGTGAGCGCCGCGGACGGGCGCATCCTCGCCGAACGCCTGCTCGAGCTCGGCGAGAGCCGGGTCGAGCACATCGTCGACGAGATCGTGCGCCGGAGGCCGCCGATCGTGTTCAACACGCTGGTCGGCAGTTCGAGCTACGATTTCATCCGCGCCTTCCACGCGGCGACCGCGGGCCTCGACATTCCGATGCTGAGCTGCAGCCTGTGCGAGCCGGAGCTGAAGATCGTCGGCGCGGCGGGCGCCGGCTGCCTCACCTCGTCGGCCTATTTCGAGAGCATCCGGCTGCCGGAGAACCGCGCCTTCGTGGCGCGCTGGAAGGCGCGCTACGGCGACGACAGCAGCCCGTCGGTCGACGGCCAGTCCGCCTATGTGGCGGTGTTCCTGCTGGCGCGCGCGCTGCAGCGCGCCGGCACGTCGAAGGTCGCCGAGGTGCGCCGCGCCGCCGCCGGCCATCGCTACGACTCGCCGCAAGGTCCGGTGTGGATCGACGGCGACAACAATCACTGCGTCCTTACGCCACGTCTCGCCGTCTCCAACGCGCAAGGCCAGTTCGATATCTTCTGGGAGGCGGACGCTCCCGTGAAGCCCGACCCTTATTTGTCGCAACTCGATGTCGCGGTCCGGCCGTCGAAGGACGGACGGATTCCGAATGCGCCTCACCTGAGGATCGTCAAATGAGCAAGCCCTCGTCGTTTTCGCTGCGCGGCCGCAAGGCCGTCCTCGCCATCAAGGACGAGCGCGACGCCTCGATCGTCCGCCGGCAGTTCGATCGCCTCGGCATCGAGATCGCGAGCTGGGCGCCGGGCGAGCCGCTCGATCGCCCGGTCGACCTGATCCTGATCGACGACGATTTCCTGCCGGTCGCGGAAGCGGCCGCGTTCGCCGTGCCCGAGGGCTGCGCGGTGATCGTGCTGCTCGGCACCGAAACGCCGAGCCGGCTGAAGCTGGTGCTCGATCTCGATCCGTCGTCGTTCCTGGTCAAGCCGCTGCGCTCCGCCGGCATCTACGCGGCGGTGGTGATGGCGTTCGAGCGGATCGCGCGCACCGCCGACATGAAGCAGCAGCTCGCCAAGATGGAGGCGCGGCTGCGGGCGCGGCGCGTGGTGCTGGCGGCGCTGGTTCAGCTGATGCACGCGCAGGGACTGCCCGAACCGGCCGCCTTCGCGCTGCTGCGGCGGATGGCGATGGAACAGCGCAAGACCATCGAACAGCTCGCCGCCGAACTGGTCGCCCAGAGCCAGACGCCGCGCGCGGCCGGATAGAGATTCCGATCAGCACGACGCTCGCTGTCGAACGGCCCGCGGCGGAGTAACCGCCGGCCGTCCGGCTATCTCGCGCCTGCCCCGTTCGGCCGCCGAAGAATTGCGCAGCTGGACTTGGAGAGCAGTGTTGGGACCGAGCATTGCAGCCGACGAGATCGAGACGGCGGGCGCGCTGCGGAGCGATGCGGGGACTCATCGTTTTCTCCCGCAAGCGCTGCCCCCCCGACCCCGACCTGGTCCACGGCGCCGAACTGACAATTAATTGCTCACAATGAAGCCGGAAATCCCGGAACCTGTCGGCGCGAACTCGTCCGCTTCGATCCACCACCAGTCCGCCGGCATAGTTCATGTTCGAGTTTTCAGATCCGCACCGGATCGCCGTCATCCTGATCGCGGGGCTGTTCGGCGGATTCGTCCGCGGCTATTCGGGGTTCGGCTTCGCGCTGGCGGCGATGCCGATCCTGACGCTGGCGCTGTCGCCCGCCGCCGCGGTGCCGTCGGTGTTTCCGCTCGAATGCGCGATCGGACTGCTGACCCTGCCGTCGGAATGGCGGCACGTCGATCTGCGGGTGCTGAAATGGCTTGCGCTCGGTGCGGTGATCGGCACGCCGGTCGGGCTCACCGTGCTGACGCTGGTGCCCGCCGAAATCATGCGGCTGCTGCTCGGCCTTGCGGTCGCGGTGGCGGCGTTCCGGGCCTGGCGCGGCGAACGCGACGTGCTGGCGACGCGCGCACCGAACCTCGCCGCGATCGGCTTTCTGTCCGGCTGCCTGAACGGCAGCACCGCGATGAGCGGCCCGCCGGTGATTGTGTCGCTGCTCGGCAGCAACATGCCGATGCTGAGCGCGCGGGCGACGCTGATCGCCTTCATCGCCATGAGCGCCTGCTTCGGCATCGCGTTGTCGGCCGCGCGCGGCGCCTATTCGGCCGAGATCTGGCGGGTCAGCCTGCTGATGGCGCCGGCCGCCGCGGTCGGCTGCGGTCTCGGCCTCGTCACCTTCGCCAACATGCCGCGCCGGATCTATCGCTCGGTGTCGCTGGCGTTGCTCACCGTGGCGATGAGTATCGCCATCCTCACGGCCGGCCTGGCCATCTGGACCAAAGCCGTCGCTTGAGACGGCGTCAACAACAGGAAGATCGCGCATGACCCTCGCCGCCCTGGACTTCAGCTTCGCCTCGATCCGCCGCGCCATGGCCCAGGGCATCGCCGCGCCGCTGATCATCGCCGAAGCCTGCCGCCGCGCGCAGGCCTGCGCCGACGACGGCGTCTTCACGCTGCTGGTCGATCGGGAAGTCGCCGTCGCCCGCGCCAGGGAATTGCAGGCGCGCGCCGACGCCGGCGCCGAGCTGCCGCTGCTCGGCCTGCCCTTCTCCGTCAAGGACAGCATCCATGTCGCCGGACTGCCGACCACCTGCAATTGCCCGGCGATGCGGCTCGAGCCCACCGACTCCGCGCACGCCGTGACGCTGCTGGAAGCCGCCGGCGCGGTGCTGATCGGCAAGAACACGCTGGATCAGTTCGCCACCGGCCTCAACGGCACCCGCAGCCCCGATCCTTTGTGCCGCAACGCGATCGACCCGGCCTACATTCCCGGCGGCTCCAGCTCCGGCTCGGCGGTCGCGGTGGCGCGCGAGATCGTGGCGTTCTCGCTCGGCACCGACACCGGCGGCTCCGGCCGGGTGCCGGCCGCCTGCAACGGGATCGTCGGGCTGAAGCCGACCATCGGCCTCGTGAGCTCACGTGGCCTCGTCTACAACAACCGTTCGTTCGATTGCATTCCGGTGTTCTGCAAATTCGCCGACGACGCCTACGAGATCCTCGAGAATATCGCCGGCTTCGACGTGCTGGATCCGCTCAGCCGAACCGACGCCGATGCGATCGAGCTGCGCCCGCGTGCGCCGCAGCCGCTGACCATCGCGATTCCGCGCGCCGATCAGTTGACGTTCTTCGGCGACGAGGCGGCGGCCCGCGCCTACGAGGCCGATCTGGCGGTGCTGCAGAGCCTCGGCCACCGGCTGAAGCCGGTCGACTTCACGGTGTTCGAGACCGCGGGACGGCTGGTGTTCCAGAGCGCGATGGTGGCGGAGCGGCTGATCGACTGCGCCGATGTGGTGCGCGATCACCCCGAGGCGATTCATCCCGCGGTGTGGAGAGCGCTGCAGCCCGGCCTCGGCTACACCGCCCGCGACGCTTTTCGGGCGCTGTATCAGATCAAGCAGGCGCAGCGCGAGGCCAGCCTGCTGCTGGCGGGTTGCGACGCCATGGTGGTGCCGACGGTGCCGACCATCTTCACCATCGACCAGATGCTGGCCGATCCGATGGCGCTCAACTCCGCGATGGGCACCTACACCTACTTCGTCAATCCGCTCGACATGTGCGCCGTCGCAATTCCCGGGCAGACCCGCGCGGACGGCCTGCGCTCGTCGCTGTGCTTCGTCGGCCGTGCCGGCGACGACGCGCTGCTGCGGACGCTGGCGCTCGGGTTCGAACGAGCCACGACGCCGGCGCTGGCTGTGGCGAGCTGACGCAGGCCGCGCAGCCTGACTACACGACGGGCAGCGGCTGATGATTCTTCAGCCCTGCACCGAGCGCGAGGCGGTGGATTAATTGCTTGAGCGTTCCGCACCAGGAACCACGATGCGGGCATCAACGGAATGCCAAGGAGGGGCTCGATGTCGAACGCAAGAATGGCCGCCATCACCGCAGCGCTGCTACTGAGCGCAGTTCTACGACCGGAAGCCGCCAGCGCCGAAATGCTGAAGGCGAAGCTGGCGCAGAATCTCGGACCGATCTCCGGCATCGTCATCGTCGCCAAACAGCAGGGCTTCTTCGAGAAGCGCGGGCTCGACATCACGGTGAGCAACTTCACCTCGGGCAAGCAATGCCTCGACACCGTCGTGGGCGGTGGCGCCGACATCGCCACCACGGCCGAAGCGCCGGTCACGGCCGCCGCGATGGCGGGGCAGCCGATCGCGTTCCTGGCGCGGATGGAATATTCCGATCTGAAGACCGTGGTCGCCACCAAGGCGGGCATCAAGGACAAAGCGGGGCTGAAGGGCAAAAAGATCGCCTTCACCGCCGGCACCGGCAGCGAGGTCTACACTTTGGCGCTGCTGAAAGCCGCCGGGCTGAAGAAGGAGGACGTCACGCTGGTCAATCTGCGCCCGCAGGAGATGCTGCCGGCGCTGCTGTCGGGCAGCATCGACGCGTTCGACACCTGGGAGCCGCATATCGCCAATGCCAAGAAAACGCTCGGCGCCGACGTCGCCGAACTCGACACCAAGGGGATCTATTCCGAGACCTTCAACATCGTGGTGATGCGCGACTATCTGGAGAAGAACGGGCCTTTGATGGAGAAATTCCTGGCGGCGATGATCGATGCCGAGACCTGGATGAAAGCCAATCCCGAAGAGGCGATCACCACCGTGGCGACCGCGGTGGCCATCAAGCGCGAGGATCTGGCGCCGATCTGGAAGGACTATGTCTACCAAGTCCGGCTCGACGACCGCCAGCTCGACGTTCTGAAGACTCATGCCGCCTGGCGGCTGGAAAGCGGCAACCATCCGCCCGGCGCCACCATGCCGGATTTCACCAAAGTGTTCGCACCGGAAATTCTGAAGAAGCTCGATCCGTCGCGCGTCACCTACAAGGCCGCGGGCGGTTAGCGACCTCCATCGTCCCGCTGCCGGACAGAGGGTCTTGATGAGGGGCGTCTCCGCGCCGGACGACTTGGCGGAGGCCCCTCGTCCACCCGGCTTCGCTGCGCCCAGCCGGTCGGCCTCTCCGCCGCGAGCGGGACAGGCGACCAGCACAATCAACCGAGACGGGTCGACCAGTCGATGAAACACACGCCACCAACCGTCACAATCCGAAGGCCGATCATGAGCAGCGGGCGACAGCAGCGGATCAATATGGCGATCTCGATCCTGTCGATTCCGCTGTTCCTGCTGATCTGGGAAGCCGTCTCGCGCTCGCAGATCGTCAACATCATCCTGTTTCCGCCGCCGACCGTCGTGGCGGTCGCGATGGGCGAATGGATCAAGAGCGGCGAGTTCGCCATCGACCTCGCCTACAGCGTCGCCCGCGTGGTCACCGGCTATCTGCTCGGCGCCTCGATCGGCGTGGTGTTCGGCGTGCTGACCGGGCAGTTCGCATTCGTCTCCAGCCTGTTCTCGCCGGTGTTTCACATCCTGCGGCCGATCCCGCCGATCGCCTTCGTGCCGATCGTGATCCTGTGGTTCGGTCTGTCGGAAACCGGCAAGATCTTTCTGGTGTTCTGGGGCGTGTTCTTCACCGTGTGGCTCACGACCCACATCGGCGTGCAGAAGATCGATCGCGGGCTGATCCGCGCCGCCCTGATGCTGGGCACGCCGCGCCGTCGCATGCTGACCGAGATCGTGCTGCTCGGCGCGCTCCCCTACATCGCAGTCGGGCTGCGCACCGCGGTCAGCATCTCGTTCTACACGCTGGTCGCCGCCGAACTCGCCGGCGCGTTCGCGGGAATCGTCTACCGGATCGAGATCGCGCAGCAGAATCTGCAGACCGGCCAGGTGATGGGCGGGCTGGTGGCGCTGGGGGTGATCTCGTTCCTGGCCGATCGCGGATTTTCCGCACTGACGCAACGACTGGTCTGGTGGCGATGATGATGGATCTGGCGGACGAACAGGTGACCATGACCAAGGCGGCGACGCAGAACCCGGTCGAGATCGAGGTCGACGATGTCAGCATCGTGTTCGACACCCCGAAGGGCCAGGTGGTGGCCGCCGACCGGGTCTCGTTCCAGATCCGCCGCGGCGAATTCGTCTGTCTGCTCGGCCCTTCCGGTTGCGGCAAATCCACCGTGCTGAACACCATCGCGGGATTCGAGACGCCGTTCGAAGGCAGCGTGCGCGTCGCCGGCGAGCCGGTGACCGCGCCGGGGCCGGAGCGCGGCATGGTGTTCCAGCAACCGCATCTGTTTCCCTGGAAGTCGGTGCGCAGCAACATTTCGCACGGCCCCAGCATGGCCGGACGATCGAACAAGCAGGCGCGCGCCATCGCCGACGATCTGATCGCGATGGTCGGCCTCACCCGCTTCGCCGATGCCTATCCGCACACGCTGTCCGGCGGCATGCAGCAGCGGGTGGCGATCGCCCGCGCGCTGGCCAACCGCCCCGCGGTGCTGCTGATGGACGAGCCGTTCGGCGCGCTCGACGCGCAGACCAGGACGGTGATGCAGGAGAGCTTGCTGGCGTTGTGGGCCCAGGTCGGCACCACCATCGTGTTCGTCACCCACGACATCGACGAGGCGATCTTCCTCGCCGATCGCGTGCTGCTGATGAGCGCCGGCCCGGGCCGCATCGTCCGCGACCTGCGCATCGACCTGCCGCGCCCGCGCAGCAGCGATCTGGTGCTGTCGCCGGCCTATGCGGCCTACAAGAAAGACTGCCTCGACCTGATCCGCGCCGAAAGCCTGCGCGCCTTCGACCAGCAGGCGGTGAAGTAGTTACGGCTTAGAGTCTCGGCGAGGCACCGCGCCCGCAGCCGTCATTGCGAGCCGAGGGCGGCGCGAAGCGTCGGCCGACAGCGAAGCAATCCAGGGGCGGCAACCGCAGTCTTCACGCGCAGCCCTGGATTGCTTCGTCGCAAGAGCTCCTCGCAATGACGAACTTGCTTGCTGTCAATCCGGGGCGCGAGCAAGGCGAGCGAGCCCGAAATCCATACGCCGCAGTGGCGCGTGTTAGAGCAGTTCTGTTTTTCATCGAATCAGAGCTGATCGACACCGTCTGCCACGCGCACAACCTCATGGTGAGGAGGCGCGTAGCGCCGTCTCGAACCATGGGCCGCAGCGAATGCGTTGCCCCATCCTTCGAGACGCCCGG
>JACRJB010000071.1 GCA_016215605.1 Rhodopseudomonas palustris | reverse complement strand
TCCTCGACGGGCTCCAGCATCTCGCCATTCTCGCCCTTCTGCATGACGACGCGCGGACGCGACACGGCAAGCTCGAAACCCTCACGGCGCATCGTCTCGATCAGCACCGCGAGCTGCAACTCGCCGCGGCCCGAGACGTAGAACGAGTCCTTGTCGGCCGATTCCTCGATCTTGAGAGCGACATTGCCTTCCGCTTCGCGCAGCAGGCGGTCGCGGATGACGCGGCTGGTGACCTTGTCGCCTTCGGTGCCGGCAAGCGGGCTGTCGTTGACCAGGAACGACATGGTCACGGTCGGCGGGTCGATCGGCTGCGCATGCAGCGGCTCTGTCACGGACGGGTCGCAGAACGTGTCGGCGACGGTGCCCTTGGACAGGCCGGCGATGGCGACGATGTCGCCTGCCTGCGCTTCTTCGATCGGCTGACGCTCCAGGCCGCGGAAGGCGAGGATCTTCGAGATGCGGCCGGTCTCGACCAGCGACCCGTCATTGGCGAGTACCTTGACCGGCTGGTTGGACTTCAGCGTGCCGGACTCGATGCGGCCGGTGATGATGCGGCCGAGGAAGGGATTGGCTTCCAGCAGCGTGCCGATCATGCGGAACGGACCCGGATGGACCGTCGGCGCCGGCACGTGCTTGATGATCAGGTCGAACAGCGGCGCGAGGCGCTGGTCTTTCGGACCTTCGGGATTCTCGGACACCCAGCCGTCGCGACCCGAACCGTAGAGGATCGGGAAATCGAGCTGCTCGTCGGTTGCGTCGAGCGCGGCGAACAGGTCGAACACTTCGTTGACGACCTCGACATGGCGAGCGTCCGGCCGGTCGATCTTGTTGATCACGACGATCGGCTTGAGGCCGACCTTCAGCGCCTTGCCGACGACGAACTTGGTCTGCGGCATCGGGCCTTCGGCGGCGTCCACCAGCACGATCGCCGAATCGACCATCGACAGGATGCGCTCCACCTCGCCGCCGAAATCGGCGTGGCCAGGGGTGTCGACGATGTTGATGTGGGTGTCGTCCCACACCACCGAGGTGCACTTGGCCAGAATGGTGATGCCGCGCTCGCGCTCCAGATCGTTGCTGTCCATCGCGCGTTCGACCTGGCGCTGGTTGTCGCGGTAGGTGCCGGACTGCTGCAGCAGCTTGTCGACGAGGGTGGTCTTGCCGTGGTCGACGTGTGCGATGATGGCGATGTTTCGAAGGGTCATGTTTTCTCTGTCGGGTCCTGCGGGCCGGTTGCCAATCGTCAGCGCGATTGCAGGCACACCAGCGGATGCGCCGGAGGGCGCGCCGCAGTCTGCCTATGTCTGAAACGCGCGGGGCAATTCCAAAAAACAGGCCCGGCCGAATTAAGGGCCGGGCACTTGCACGCGTTGCGACGCAATATACTCAAAAATCGCGAAAAATCAATGACGGTCGGGACTTTTATGGTTTCTCGTGCGCCGTCCAAGGCTTGCGCGGCCCCTGCGGGCCATTCCCGGAGCGCCGATCGAGGTGCGCTCGAAAGGTATTGTCGCGCTGCTCTGCATTGACCCAATGATATACGAAGAATATACGTTTCGTATATTAAGGGGACGGTGTGCGATGGGAATCGTGAAGATCGATGACGTGCTGCACGAGGAGGCGCGTCGGGCCAGCGCCGTGATGTGTCGCTCCATCAATGCCCAGGCCGAGTTCTGGATGAAGATCGGGATGCTGGCCGAGGCCAATCCGACGATGTCCTTCAACGACATCGTCAGGGCGCAGCTCGTCGAGGCGAATGTCGCCGTCGCGAAGGCGGCTGCGGCGTGACGTTCCGGCACGAGATCGAGCACTTCTTCGCCGCCTATGTCGACGCGTTCGCCCGCAACGACGCCGAGGCGCTCAGCGAGATGTGGGACCCGGTCGGGCTGTTTCCGTCGCCGAGCGGAAATTTTGCCATGGAAAGACAGGCCTTTCGCGAGCATTGCGCGATGCTGATGGCATTCTATCGCCAGCAAGGCGTGGTTCGCCCGGAAGGTGAACTGTTGTCGGCGACCGAGTTGTTTCCGAATGTCGCGCAGGCCCGGATGGCTTACCGCATGCTCGGTGAAGACCAGCAGCCCGTCGCTGCGTGGGAGCACGTCTACATCCTCCGCCGCAGCGATCATTGGCACGTATCGCTGACCATCGCCGACGGCGAGATGGCCGCCTGGGCGGCGAAGGGCGTCGGCCTCTAGGCGCAGGGCTTCGCGGTCGAAGCCCGCCAGCCCCTATTGGTCAGAATGGGGCATCTTCCAGCTTGGCGGAGGAACGCAGAAAGGGCTCTTGCCGATCTGATATGTCATGTTATAACATAACATAACATATCCTTTCCCTTCCTCTCCTGAAGGCCTCCTATGATCAACCAGTTGCCGGACGTAGGTCAGTCCGAGCTCCTTCGCACGCGCGGAGTCGCGCCAACGAAATCAATCACGGCGCTGGTGCGGGCCGGCATGGGGATCGCGTCGGCGTCCGCGTTGACAGCCCGCCATGCGGCCCCCTACGGTAGCCGGCGACGGTTCCCGCAAGGGATCAATAGGGAATGCGGTGAGGATCGCGTGCGATCCGATTCCGCGGCTGCCCCCGCAACTGTGAGCGGCGAGCCTTTCGCCAAGCGCCACTGGGCTTCGTGCCTGGGAAGGCGGCGAAGGGCACGGACCCGCGAGCCAGGAGACCTGCCGTCGTTCGTGGTCACACGCGAGCGCATCGGGCGGGGTGTCCTGGTGAGTGTCGAACCGCGGCCTGTCGGCTGCGGCGAGGCCTTGGCTTGCGGTGACGTGCCACGTTAACCGCGAGTCCCTCGATGTCTCCCTCCCAAACTGCTTCCGGGCGCAACCGTCGCCTGCTGTCCTCCGTCGCGCTGGCGACGCTGCTGTGGCCTGCCTATGGCCACGCCCAATCCGCGCCGCGCGGCCTCGACCCGATCGTGGTCGAGGGCCAAACCGCGCGGCCCGCCAAGCCGCGGGCGGCGTCGTCCACCGCCGGCTCGGCCCGCGTGCGCCGCTCCGCCGCGCTTCCGGCGGCTGCGCCGGCACCGGCGACGCCGGCCGCTGTCGCCGCGTCGGCGCCGACCTTCAATCTCGGCACCCCGGCGAGCAGCGCCTCCCGGCTCAATCTGACGCCGCTGCAGACGCCGGCCAGCGTCGAAATCATCAAGGGCGAGACCATCGCCGAGCGCGGCCAGCACAGCGTGATCGACGCCGTGACGCAGAACGCCACCGGCTTCACTGCGAGCCCGGCGCCGGGCAATGGCGGGCTGTCGTTCGCCACCCGCGGCTTCACCGGCAACGGCACCGTGATGTCGCTGTACGACGGCACCCGGATGTATGTCGGCGCCGGCACGATGACGTTCCCGTTCGACAGCTGGACGGCGCAGCGCATCGAGGTGCTGCGCGGCCCGGCCTCGGTGATGTACGGCGAAGGCGCGATCGGCGGCGCCATCAACGTGATCTCGAAGAAGCCGCTCGACGTCCAGCGCAACGAGGCGGAGATTTCGCTCGACACCAATCTGACGCGGCGACTCGCGGTCGACAGCGGCGGGCCGATCAACCCGAACGTCACCTATCGGCTCGCCGCGATCGGCAACATGTCCGACGGCTGGGTCGATCGTGACAAGACCTCGAACGTCGCGGTGTCCGGTTCGGTGCGGGTGCAAGCGGCCGATAATCTCGCCTTCACGCTGAGCGAGGACTACGCCGACCGCAGCCCGTCGCGCTATTTCGGCACGCCGCTGCTGAACGGCCGGCTCGACGAGTCGCTGCGCTTCCAGAACTACAATGTCGGCGACAGCAGCATCCGCTATCGCGACAACTGGACTCAGCTCAAGACCGAATGGGACGTCACGCCCGGCGTCTCGGTGAAGAACGTCAGCTATTATCTCAGCAGCCACCGGCACTGGAAGGACGTCGAGAGCTACGCCTACAGCCCGTCGACCGGCAACATCGCCCGCAGCTCCTACATCGAGATCTTCCACGATCAGGAGCAGATCGGCAGCCGCACCGACGCGACCTTCAAGGGCCATCTGTTCGGCCTCGCCAACGAATTCGTCGCCGGCTTCGACGTCAACCGGATCGCCTTCACCCACACCAACAATTCGCCCTATGCGGGCACGTCGACGGTCCGGACGTACAATTTCGATCCGGGCAATTTCCTGTTCGTCAGCCCGACCCGGCCGAGCTTCCACACGCTGACCACGCAATACGGCATCTTCGCCGAGAACCGTCTCAGCCTGACCGATCAGCTCTCGGTGGTCAGCGGCGTGCGGTCCGATCATCCGACCGTCGAGCGCACCGATTTCGTGACGCCGTCGGGCAGCTTCGAGAAAACCTATTCGGCGCCGAGCTGGCGTGCCGGGCTGGTGTACAATCCGATCCCCGATCTGGCGCTGTACGGGCAGTACGCGACCGCCGTCGATCCGGTCACCAATCTGATCACCATGACCGGCGTCAACCGCGACTTCGCGCTGTCGACCGGCAAGCAGGTCGAGATCGGCATCAAGCAGCAGCTCGCCGGCGGCCGTGCCGAGTGGACGCTGGCTGCGTATCAGATCGTCAAGAACAATCTGTTGGCGCGTGATCCGTCCAATCCCGCCAACACCAACCCGCTGCAGATCGGCCAGCAATCCTCGCGCGGCATCGAGGCCTCGGCGGGCTTCAAGGTCACCGAGACGCTGCGGCTCGATGCCAATGTCGCGGTGCTGCGCGCCAAATACGACGACTTCGTCCAGGTCGTCGGCGGCAAGGCGGTGAACTACGCCGGCAACGTCCCGGCCAACGTGCCGCAGGTGGTCAGCAACATCTGGGCGACCTGGGCGTTCGCGCCGGGCTGGTCGGCCAATGCCGGCGTGCAGCTGGTCGGCGACACCTGGGCCGACAACGCCAACACGCTGGTGCGGCCGGCCTACAACATCGTCAATGCCGGGCTGATGTGGAAGCCGGACGCGCAGCAGACCTTCGCGCTGCGGGTCTACAATCTGTTCGACACCGTCTACGCGACCTCCGGCGGCACCACGCAGTGGATCCTCGGCATGCCGCGCACCGCGGAGCTGTCCTACAACGTCAAGTTCTGACGATGCCTCGCGTCGTGCGGCGGCTGAAGCGGTGGCTGTATCTCGGCCACCGCTGGCTCGGGATCGCGTGCTGTCTGCTGTTCGCGATCTGGTTCGTCTCGGGCGTGGTGATGATGTACGTCGCGTTCCCGAATCTCGACACAAGGGAGCGCTGGGCGGCGCTGCCGGATCTCGCTTTCAGCGAGGTCCGGCTCGCCCCCGATCAGGCGATGGCGGCGGCGGAGCTGAAGCGCTATCCGCGCGACTTGCGGCTGGTGATGCAGGACGGCGAGCCGGTGTACCGGCTGTCGCGCGCGGATGGGCGGCGGCAGGCGATCTCCGCCGTCGACGGCCGCGTGCTCGGCGACGTCTCGGCCGACCAGGCATTGGCGGTGGCGCGGCATCATCCCGCCGCGGTCGCGCCGGTGCTGCTCGGCACCGTCGACCGCGACCAGTGGAGCGTGACGGCGCGGTTCGATCCGTTGCGGCCGCTGTTCCGGATCGGGCTCGGCGACGCCGGCGGCACCGAACTGTACGTCTCACAGAAGACTGGCGAGATCGTGCTCGACACCACCCGCCACGAGCGCGTCTGGAACTGGCTGGGCGCGATTCCGCACTGGATCTATCTCACCGTGCTGCGCCAGGACGCGCCGCTGTGGCGGCAGGTGGTGATGTGGACGTCGGGGATCTGTCTGCTGGTTGCGGTCAGCGGGATCTGGATCGGGCTGCTGCGCGCCGGGCTGCGGCGGCGCTACGCCTCCGGCCGGATCACGCCGTATCGTGGCTGGATGGCGTGGCATCACCTCACCGGCCTTATCGCCGGCGTGCTGGTGCTGACCTGGATGGCCTCGGGCTGGCTGTCGGTCAATCCGTTCGAGCTGTTCGCCCGCCGCGGCGAGACCCGCGAGGCGCTGCAGCGCTATGCCGGCCACGACGCGCCGACGATCGCGGCCTCGCTGCCCGTGCGCGACCGGCCGGGCGTGGTGGAAGCGCGCTTCATCTGGGTCGGCGCCGCGCCGCTGATGCTGCTCGGGCATCGCGACGGCTCGCAGAGCGTGGCCGACCCCGTGAGCGGCGCGTCGCGGACGCTGTCGCAGGACCGGATCTTCGCCGCGGCGGCGCAGCTGCTTCCCGACGCCCGGATGATTCTGCGGCAGCAGCTCGATCAACCCGACGCCTATTGGTACTCGCATCATCATCAGCGCGTGCTGCCGGTGCTGCGCGCCGGGTTCGACGATGCGGCGGACACCTGGTTTCACCTCGATCCGGCGAGCGGCGAAATTCTCGGCCGCAGCGATCGCAGCCGCCGGGTCTATCGCTGGATGTTCAACGCGCTGCACAGCTTCGATTTTCCGCTGCTGATCGCGCACCGGCCGGCCTGGGACATCGTGGTGATCGTGCTGTCGCTGGCCGGGCTGGTGATCTCGGTCAGCGGCGTCGTAATCGGCTGGCGCCGGTTGCGCCGCGCCTAATCGCGGCGGACATCAAACCGCCTGCGGCCGCGCCGGGCGGACCGGCGGCGCCGGCGGGATCGCGGCCAGCAGCATCTTGCGGTCGACCACCGCGTTGTGGAACTGCTCCAGCGCGATGCTGAAGGCGGTCAGCGCCGCGCTGTCGATCGCGCCGTTCTCGTAGCAGTTCAGCGCGTCGCGCAGGATCGAATCGGCCTCGGTCTGCATCGCGTCGAGTTCGTCCGGCGCGTCGCAGCGCCGCGCCGCGGCCAGCATGTCGAGCAGCCGGTCGCGCTGCGAGATGTTGGTGTTGCGCTCGTCCTTGCGCAGATAGCTCGCGAACCAGGCGCCGAGCGAGCCGGTCGCCGACAGCCCCATCAGCGAGAACCAGATCAGATCGCTGTAACGGTCGAGGAAGCTGCGCTCCTCGCCGTCGACATAGGCGGCGGCGCCGGCCTGCACCGGGATCACCGCGTCCTTGTCGGTGTCCGGCGTTTCGATCCGCGCCGCCAGCGGATTCTCGGTCATCACCGTCTGGCGCGCCGTGAATAATTGCTCGGTGAAGCTGGCGATGCTGGCGTCGGACACGCCCTCGCGGGCGACGATGTAGTGCGAGAAGCTGATCGTCTTGACGTCGTTGTCGGGCCGCGCCGGGGCGCCGCCGAACGCGCCGGCCGGGATCGACGCCGATTCGTAGGATGGATGGTTGGCGGCGAGCGCTTCCGAGGAATCGATCCCGAGGAACACCGGCTCCTTGCCGGAATGCGCCGTGGCGGCCAGCGCTTCGCTGATCACCTTGCTGTTGAGCGGGCCGGCGGCCAGGAAGGCGTCGACCTTGCTGTTCTTCACGGCGTCGGCGACGTCGGCGACCGCGAGCTGCACGCTTTCGACCTTGGCCGGATCGACGCCGTATTGCTGCAGGATCACGCGCAGCAAGCCGGCATTCGCCTCGGTGCGGCCGATCACGCCGACGCGCTTGCCGAGCAGCTGGGTGATGGCGGACACGCCGGCGGCCTTCTTGCGCTTGCCGGCGGGCTTGCCCGGCGCCCACAGCACCGCGACGTTCTTGTGCAGCACCGCCACCGATCGGGCGTTGCGCGGCACCGGCAGATCGCCCCGGATCACCGCGAGATCGGTGGCGCCGGATTTCAGCGCCGCCGCGCTGGCGAGCGGTCCATCGGTGACGATCGGGCGCATCCGGACGATGTTGCGTTCGCGCGAGAACACCTGCGCCAGCGCCTGGATCAGCCGCAGATCGTCGCCGGCCTGCGGTCCCACCGCGATCTTCAGGGTCGCCGGCCGCATCGCGAAATAGTAGGCGGCGCTCAGCGCGCCCACCAGCGCCAGGATGGCGGCCAGTGAGATCAGCGACGTTCTCCGACGCACCGGGCGCGGAGTGGAGTGCAGCAGCGGGTCCACCGGGGCGGGCTCATCCGTCGACCGGGCGAAGAAGCGCTTCAAATCCATTCCCGATCAGGCCCCATGATAGCAGTTCCAACCGCCGGGGAGGCTTTCCGTTTCGTCGTTCGATGCCGATATGGTGAACGGCGACGCGGGCGACTCATCAGGCCTGTACTTTGTGGCGACTTCGGCGCGCACCGCCCCGGGTCGATAAATTTGACGTGAGGAGAGCGAGCATGGTCGAGCGATTGTCGGCGACGGATCGGCACGAGGCACTTCGGGCGCTGCCCGGCTGGAGCGAGGTGGCCGGCCGCGACGCGATCGCGCGGACCTTCACCTTCACGGACTTCAACGAGGCGTTCGGCTTCATGACCCGCGCCGCCCTGGTCGCGGAGAAGAGCGACCATCACCCGGAATGGCGCAACGTCTACAAGACCGTGGAGGTGGTGCTGACCACCCACGACGCCGGCGGCGTTACCCGCCGAGACGTCGATCTGGCGGCGGCGATGAATGCGATCGCGCGGCAATTCGGCCTCGCCTGACGCCGGCCAAGCTTGCGGCGACGCGTGCGAATTCCCAAATTCACCGGGTGGACGAGTGCAGTTCCGCCCGCGCGGAGGGGGTTGCGATGACGACTGAACACACCGTGGGCTTCGAGCCGGCCGACAAGCTCGCGCAGGATCCCGAAAAGCTGCGCCGAAGGTTCTGGCACAAGATCAAGCGCGTCGCGGTGCATCTGCCGTTCGCCGAGGACATCCTCGCCGCCTATTATTGCGCGTTCGACCGGCAGACGCCGCGCCACGTCCAGGTCGCGCTGCTCGGCGCCATCGCCTATTTCGTGCTGCCGTTCGATTTCGTGCCGGACCTGCTGCCGATCCTCGGCTTCACCGACGACGCCGCGATCCTCGCCACCGCGCTGCGGATGGTCGCGAGCAACATCACGCCGGCGCACCGCGAGGCTGCCCGGGCCGCGATGCACCGCGGTCTGGAAGACGAAACCTAGTCGGGGGCAACGGCCTTAGCCGTCGGCGCTGTCCGGCTGCATCATCCGCGCCATCGCCCGCGTCGCCAGCGCGGCCCGCTCCGCGATGGCGTCGGCGCCGAGCGGCGGCTCGGTGCCGAGCAGCGTCTGCAGCTGCGCAAATCCGATCAGCACCGAAAAATACACGCTGAGCAGCGTCGCGATCTCCTCGCGCCGGACGATGCCGCGCGCGGCGGCCTGATCGAAGAACCGCGTCGCCGCCCGCATCACCGGCTGGCGGCCGCTGGCGTCGAGCTCGCGTGCCACCAGCGCGCCGCCGCGTCCGGCTTCGGCAATCGCCAGGCGATACATCGCGGTTCGCTCGGGATGCAGGAACTCGCGGAGAAACGCGCGGCCGAACTGCTCCAGCACGGCGAGGAACTGCGCGCGGCTGTGCGGCTCCGGCAGATCGGGCGACGGCTGCAGCTTCTGGCTGCCGTAGCGCACCAAAGCGGTCAGGATCTCCTGTTTGCTGGCGAAGAATTCGTACAGCGTTCGCTTCGAGGTCCGCGCGCGCCGCACGATCTCGGCGGTGGTCGCGGCCTCGAAGCCCTTCTCGACGAACACGTCGAAGGCCGCCTGCAGGATCGCCCCGCGGCGTGGGTCGTCGGTGATTTTCTGTTGTTCGTTCATTGAGTTGGATGTTGTTGTCGCAGTCGGCGAAAATCCCGGTACCAATTGGTACCGATTGTGCTACAAATCTGGTACCCAATGGTACCGGAAGCGGCGGCGACGTCAACGTCGCGGACGCGCAAGCCTCCGGGTTCGTTCTGGGCGATGATGTCGACCTCGGAGGCGGCGATGAAGACCTTCCTGACGGTGAAACTGGTGCTGGTGCCGTTCGCGCTGTTCTGGGCACTGCTCGCGCTCCATCAGGTCGGCTGGGCGATCGGCGTGGGGCTGGCGCTGTCGCTCGCCGGCAATGCCTGGCGGCTGTGGCGCCGCGAATTGTTCGTGCTCGAAGCCGGCGGGCTGGCGCTGTTTCTCGGGCTCGGCGGAGTCTGGCTCGCGGTCCCGGCCGTCGCGGCGGCCAACGCGCTGTGGCTGTCGTTCGCGGGATTGTCGGCGATCAGCATCGTGAGTCTGCTGGCGCGGCGGCCGTGGACCTCGGACTATTCCCGCGCGGTGCATCAGGACAATGCCGGCACGCCGCAGTTCTTCGTCGTCAATGCGGCGATCACCGGGCTGTGGGCGGTGCTGTTCGCCGCGATCGCGGCCTGCCGCTATGTCGGCGCGCCGAGCGAACTCATCACCGCGATCGTCACGGTCGGCGCGCTGATCTCGATCTTCGGTCCGAAGCTGGCGATCCGCGTCGTGCTGCAGCGGCTCGCCGCTTCGGGCGAAACCCATCGCTGGCCGACGCCCTCCTTCGCCGAGGATGACAGCGCGGATTGCGACGTTGCGGTGATCGGCGCCGGGATCGGCGGCCTGACCGCCGCCGCGCTGCTCGCCGAGGCCGGGCTGAAGGTGAAGGTGTTCGATCAGCACGTCGTCGCCGGCGGCTATTGCCACAGCTATCTGCGCAAGGCGCATCACCTCAACAAGCCCGTGCTGTATCGTTTCGACGCCGGGCCGCACGATTTCTCCGGCGTGCAGCCGGGCGGCCCGTTCGCCACGCTGCTGCGGCGGCTCGGCGTCGCCGATCGCATCGTCTGGGAGCGGGTGACGCAGAGCTTCCACACCGCGGCCGGCGCCATTGATGTCCCGGTGGACTGGCGCGACTACGTCCGCGTACTCGGCGAGCGGTTTCCGGCCAGCGCCGCCGGCATCAGATCGCTGTTCGAGGAGATCAAGGCAATCTTCGACGACATGTTTTCCACCGCCGGCAACCGCGGCGGCATTCCCGGCCCCCCCGCGACGATCGACGAATTGCTGGCATTCCCGCGCGCGCATCCGCACGCCTACAGATGGATGAACCGGCCGTTCGCCGAACTGGTTGCGGCGCATGTGCAGGATCCCGCCGTGGTGGCGGTGATCGACGGGCTCGCCGGCTACATCGGCGACGGCAGCGAGCCGCCGAGCTGCGCCCGGATGGTGCCGATCTTCGGCTACTACTTCCACGGCGGCTACTATCCGCGCGGCGGCTCCGGCGTGGTCGCCGATGCGCTGGTCGAAGCGATCACCGCGCGCGGCGGCGAGGTGCGGCTCAAGACCGCGGTAAAGCAGATCGTCGTCGACAACGGCCGCGCGGCCGGCGTGGTGCTGGCCAATGGCGAGACGGTGCGCGCCCGCGCCGTGGTGTCGAATGCCGATCTCAAACGCACGCTGCTCGAACTGGTGCCGCCGGAGGCGCTGCCGCGCGGCGTTCGCGACGATCTCGCCGCGGCGGCGCCGGCGAATTCCTGCTTCAGCGTGCATCTCGGCGTCGACTTCGTGCCAGACCTCGGCCCGTCGACGCATCTGCACGCGCCGATGAAGCTCGGCATCGCGATGATGTCGAAATGCGACGCTTCCGCCGCGCCGCCCGGCCACGCGATCCTGTCGCTGATCGCGCTGGTGCCGCACGACGAGGCGCGAAGCTGGTTTCCGCACGAGGGCGGCGGCAACGACTGGAAGGAATGGCGGCGCTCCGCCGATTACGTGCGCCGCAAGGAGGAATTCGGCGACCGCATGATCGCCGCCGCCGAGACCGCGATTCCGGGGCTGTCGCAGCACATCGTGTATCGCACCGACGCCAGCCCGGTGACCTATGCGCGCTACGACTGGGCGAGCTTCGGCTCGATCTATGGGATGTCGCGCGCGGGGCAGTTGAAAGGTTCGAAAACCGCGCTGCGCAATCTGGTGATCGCCGGCGGCGGCAATATCGGCGCCGGCGTCGAGGCGGTGGTGATCTCCGGCGCGAACGCCGCCGAAACGCTGGTACCGGGGCTGCTGGCGCGCGCGCGACCGGTCGTAAGCGAGCCTGCCACTGCTACGAGGCGGGAATTGACGCCAGCGTAACGCGATCACGCGTAGGGTGGGTTAGGCGCTCTTGCGCCGTAACCCACCATCTTTGCGCGGCGACGTGAATCGGTGGGTTACGCGCTGCGCGCTAATTGTACTGAGTCACAAGGTCGCGGGCCTGTGAGGCGGGACTCAAGTATCTATTGAGATTCAGATTTTGGCAGATGGAGGCGCCAAATGAGTCTCGATTTCGACGGCGGCAGTGAAGTACGGTTTGCGAGGTATGTG
>JACRJB010000070.1 GCA_016215605.1 Rhodopseudomonas palustris | reverse complement strand
CTGCGGCAGCACCAGCAGATAAGGCAGGAATTTCGAGTGAAAGACGGACTGCTTCTGCATGACTAGCTCCCCTCCCCCCGCTCGTGCGGCGGGGAGGGGTCGGGGGTGGGGGGAGCCGCGCGCACGGCGTCTACGATGGTCTGCATCACGCCGTCGATGTTGTTCAGAACATCGTTATTCCAGAACCTGAGCACGCGATAGCCCGCCGCTTCGAGATAGTCGGTTCGGACCACATCGGCAGCCGATCCCTCGTGCTGGCCGCCGTCGATTTCGATGACGAGACGGAGGGCATGGCAGGCGAAGTCCGCAAAGTAAGGGCCAATCGTCGCCTGTCGGCGGAAATGCGCGTCCGGAAATGCCGCCCGACGCAGACGCTGCCACAATTTTCGCTCGGCGTCCGTCGGATCTTGACGGAAGTTCCGCGCTCGTTGGATCCGCTGGTCGATCGTGCGTGCCATCAGCGTTTGTGCCTGGGGCACCCCCCACCCCCGACCCCTCCCCGCCGCAAGAGCGGGGGGAGGGGAGCTAGTCATGCAGAAGCAGTCCGTCTTTCACTCGAAATTCCTGCCTTATCTGCTGGTGCTGCCGCAGCTCGCGGTGGTGCTGGTGTTCTTCTATTGGCCGGCCGCCCAGGCGGTGATCCAGTCGTTCCTGCTGCAGGATGCGTTCGGGCTGTCGACCACCTTCGTCTGGTTCGAGAACTATCAGGACCTGCTGAGCGACCCGGACTATTTCAGCACGATCGTCCGCACCTTCCTGTTCTCGGTCGCGATCGCGCTGTCGTCGCTGTCGCTGGCGCTGCTGCTCGCGGTGATGGCGGACCGGCCGCTGCGCGGCTCGACGTTCTACCGCACGCTGCTGATCTGGCCCTATGCGGTGGCGCCGCCGGTGGTCGGCGTGCTGTGGGTGTTCATGCTCAACCCCTCGCTCGGCGTGATCGCGCACGGCCTGCGGAATCTGGGCGTCGACTGGAATCCGCTGCTCGACGGCAATCAGGCCGCCACCCTGATCATCCTCGCCGCGGCTTGGAAACAGATCTCCTACAACTTCCTGTTCTTCCTCGCCGGCCTGCAGGCGATCCCCTCCAGCGTGATCGAGGCGGCGGCGATCGACGGCGCGCGGCCGATGCGGCGGTTCTGGACCATCATCTTCCCGCTGCTGTCGCCGACGATCTTCTTCCTGATCGTGGTCAACATCGTCTACGCGTTCTTCGACACGTTCGGCATCATCGACACCATGACCCGCGGCGGCCCCGCCAAGGCGACCGAGACGCTGGTCTACAAGGTCTACAGCGACGGCCTGCTCGGCGGCAATCTCGGCAGCTCGGCGGCGCAGTCGGTGATCCTGATGGGCATCGTGATCGCGCTCACCGCGTTCCAGTTCCGTTTCGTCGAGCGCAAGGTGAACTACTGATGGTCGAGCACCGCAAGTTCGGCAATTTGCTGCCGCATCTGATCCTGTGGACCGGCGTGCTGATCGTGGCGTTCCCGGTCTACATCGCGTTCGTCGCCTCGACCCAGGACAACGCCACCATCGCCAACGGCCAGATGTCGCTGCTGCCGGGCGGGCATTTTCTCGAGACCTATTATAAGACGCTGTTCGTCGGCACTTCGGGCACCACCCGCGAGCCGGTCGGCACCATGCTGTTCAATTCCTTCGTGATGGCGATGCTGATCGCCGTCGGCAAGATCGCGATCTCGCTGATCTCGGCCTATGCGATCGTGTATTTCCGGTTTCCGTTCCGGATGACGATCTTCTGGCTGATCTTCATCACCCTGATGCTGCCGGTCGAGGTCCGGATCTATCCGACCTACAAGATCGTCGCCGACCTCAATCTGCTCGACAGCTACGCCGGGCTGACGCTGCCGCTGATCGCCTCGGCAACGGCGACGCTGCTGTTCCGGCAATTCTTCATGACGGTGCCGGACGAGCTGCTGGAAGCGTCGCGGATCGACGGCGCCGGGCCGTTCCGGTTCTTCTGGGATACGCTGCTGCCGCTGTCGCGCACCAACATGGCGGCGCTGTTCGTGATCCTGTTCATCCTCGGCTGGAACCAGTATCTGTGGCCGCTGCTGATCACCACGCGCGACGACATGCAGACCATCCAGATCGGCATCCGCAAGATGATCGTGACGTCGGACGCGCTGACCGAATGGCCGGTGGTGATGGCGACCGCGGTGCTGGCGATGCTGCCGCCGGTCGCCGTGGTGGTGCTGATGCAGAAACTGTTCGTGCGCGGACTGGTCGAGACGGAGAAGTAACAGCAGTGGCTAACGTCGTTCTGCGCAACGTCCGCAAGACCTATCCGGGCGGCTTCGAGGCCATCAAGGGCGTCGATTTCGAGGTCGGAGACGGCCAGTTCTGTGTGCTGGTCGGGCCGAGCGGCTGCGGCAAGTCCACGCTGCTGCGGATGGTGGCGGGGCTGGAAACCGTCACCGCCGGCGAGATCGACATCGGAGGCCGCGTCGTCAATCAGGTCGAGCCGGCCGACCGCGACATCGCGATGGTATTCCAGAACTACGCGCTGTATCCGCACATGAGCGTCTACAACAACATGGCCTACGGGTTGCGCAACCGCGGCATGGCGAAGCCCGAGATCGACGCGCGGGTGCAGGAGGCGGCGCGGATTCTCGAGCTCGGCGCGATGCTCGACCGCAAGCCGCGCCAGCTCTCCGGCGGCCAGCGCCAGCGCGTCGCGATGGGCCGCGCGATCGTGCGCCAGCCCAAGGTGTTCCTGTTCGACGAGCCGCTGTCCAATCTCGACGCCAAGCTCCGCGTCGCGATGCGGGTCGAGATCCGCAAGCTGCAGCGCCGGCTCGCCACCACCGCGATCTACGTCACCCACGATCAGCTCGAGGCGATGACGCTGGCCGACATCCTGGTGGTGATGAACGCCGGTCAGGTCGAGCAGATCGGCTCGCCGCTGGAGATCTACGCGAAGCCCGCGACCACCTTCGTCGCCTCCTTCATCGGCGCGCCGCCGATGAACCTGATGCCGCTCGACGCCGAGGGCGTGCGCGCCCGGTTCGGCGGCGCGGCGACCGAGGCCGGCATCCTCGGCGTCCGCCCCGAGGACCTGGTGATTGCACGAGAGCCTGCGACCGGCGGCGGCCTGACGCTCGACCTCACCGTCGAGGCGATCGAGCGGGTCGGGCCGGAGACCTTCATCTACGGGACCCGGTCGCGCCACGGCGACCTGACCGCGATCAGCAGCAAGCCGGGCGAACTGCCCCCGGACGACATCATCGTCCGGGTCCCGGGCCAGGACGCGCCTGCGATCGGCGATCGCATGTTTGCCACGGCTTTGCCCCAACATTTGCACCTGTTCAGCGCGGCCGGCCGCCGTATCGAGGTCCAGGGCTAACCCACTGGCAAAATTCGCTGTTTCGGCCTCCTTGAAGACCCATGATGCATTGCCCATATTGATTTCGACCGGACGGCGCGGTGCCGGCCGGTCAGGGGTGCCGCAAGGACCCCCTCAAAGTCGCTTCGAGAGGACTTTGTGATGTCACGTGTTCCTACGTTATCAAGTCCCTTCCTGCTGGGATTCGACGAGATCGAGCGTGCGCTCGACCGCGTCGTCAAAGGCGCCGACGGCTATCCGCCCTACAACATCGAGCGGTGTGAACGCGGCAACGGCGATCCCGAAAAGCTCCGCATCACGCTTGCGGTCGCGGGGTTCACCCGGGATCAACTCGATGTCACGATTGAAGAAAATCAACTCGTGATCCGGGGCCGGCAGCAGGACGACAAGACCCGGCAATACATCCATCGCGGCATCGCCGCGCGACACTTCCAGCGCACCTTCGTGCTGGCGGAAGGGATGCAGGTGCTGGGCGCGGATTTGAAGAACGGGTTGTTGTCGATCGATCTGGTCCGGCCGGAGCCGGAGCGGGTCATTAAGACAATCGCCATCACCGAACACGAATAATGGAACGAGTAGCGGACTCGACCGCTTAGTCTGACAGAGGAGTCGAGACCATGACTGGACTGGGTACCAACCACGAGAATGTCGGCGTCACCCCGGAAGCGTTGGCGCATCTGGGCGAAGGTCATATCGCCTATGTGAAGCAGATCCGCTCCGAGGACGTCCCTGGGCTATTTCCGCAGGCGCCGCAGATCGCGCCGGGCCTCAAGCTGTTTGCGCTGCATTCGGCCGATGGCACGCCGATCATGCTGACGGACAGCCGCGAAGCCGCGGTCGCCAACGCCTGGAGCCAGGAGCTACAGGCCGTCAGCGTTCACTGAGCGCTGAGCCAGCAGAGCTACGCAACGCGGGCGTCCGGTGACGGACCCCGCGTCTGCCGCCGAACACGTGCGGCAGCGTGCTGCAATTCGAGATTTACGCTTCGTACTACGCAGCGGTTGCGGGCGGCAGCGCCAGCACCGAATAGATCGCCTGGGCATCGCGCGAGGCGCGCAGCTTCTTGGCGACGTCCTGATCGCGCAGCAGACGGGCGATCCGCGCCAGCGCCTTCAGATGATCGGCGCCGGCGCCTTCCGGGGCCAGCAGCAGAAACACCAGATCGACCGGCTGGCCGTCCATCGCCTCGAAATCAATCGGCCGCTCCAGCCGCGCGAACAGGCCGAACAGCCGCTCCAGCTTCGGCAGCTTGCCGTGCGGAATTGCGACGCCGTACCCGACCGCAGTGGTGCCGAGCTTCTCGCGCTGCAGCAACACTTCGAACACCGCACGTTCGTTCTGACCGGTGAGTTCCGCAGCGCGCGCCGACAGTTCCTGCAGCGCCTGTTTCTTGCTGATGACCTTCAACGCCGGGATGACGGCCTCGGGCGCGACCAGATCGGTAATCGTCATGCGGCGTTCCGAGGATGTGGTGTGCGGTCAGTGTGAAATAGGACAGGGGTAGGCGGCGTCAAGCTCGAATTCCAGAGGTCCACAAAGCCATTCGCGGCTCGCGGAAAACATCCCTGAAATCATCAACCTAGCTAATCTACCATCCCTGCCGGCGGTCGCAAACTCCGGCCGTTCCGGACCGGCGTCGGAAGGCGGCGGACCATAGGCAGAGGCGTCGACGGGCGTCAATGGCCGATCTCGCCGCAACCACCGGGAACCGCGCCTCCCGCCGCTATGGTTCGCTCAAGCCGCCGCTGCGTTGAGCGCCGGCGGATCGATCCAGCCGATATTGCCGTCGGCGCGACGGTAGATGATGTTGACGCGACCCGAGCTGCCGTGGAGGAACACCAGCACCGGGGCGCCGGTGAGGTCGAGCTCGACCACCGCCTCGCTCACCGACAGCCGCTTCATCGCGGTGGTCGCCTCGGCGATGATGACGGGGTTGTAGGCGTCCTCGTGATGCTCCTCGTCACCGGGCGCTTCGATGACGTAGCTCGGCATGTCGACCGGCGCGGTCAGTTCGGCCAGCGCGGTCGCTTCGGCATGCGCCTTGCGCGCGGAGCGATCCTTCAGCCGGCTCTTGTACCGGCGCAGGCGTTTCTCGATCTGCAGAAGCGCCTGATCGGCGCTCGCATAGGCATCGGCCGCGTTCGATTCCGCTTCGAGCGTGATGCCGGAATCGAGATGCAGCGCACAGTCGGTGCGGAAGCCGAACCCGTCCTTGCTCAGCGTGATGTGGCCCGAATAGTTGCCGTCGAAATATTTGCGCAGCACCTCTTCGGTGCGCTCGCTGACACGGCCGCGCAGTGCATCGCCGACGCTGATGCTTTTGCCGGAGACCCGAAATGTCATGGGATGCCTCGTTCGTCCTTGGGGAAATGACAGTAGTCCGAGCTGCGGCGTAATCAAGCCGGAGCGGTGTCGCGCGACCGATCGGCGGGAGCCGTCAGAGCCGCGCCGAGCATGCTTTGCTTGTCGCGCCGCCGCTGCACGGACGACGGAATTCGCATCGCCTCGCGATATTTCGCGACAGTGCGGCGCGCAATGTCGATGCCGGCCTCGCGCAGTTTTTCGACGATGGTGTCGTCGGACAGGATCGCGGACGGTTCCTCGCCGTCGATCAACTGCCGGATGTGATGCCGCACGGCTTCCGCCGAGTGCGCCTCGCCGCCATCGGCGGATGCGATCGAGGCGGTAAAGAAATACTTCAGCTCGAACGTGCCGCGGTTGGTCGCCATGTATTTGTTGGCGGTGACGCGCGACACCGTCGACTCGTGCATCTGGATCGCGTCGGCCACGGCTTTCAGATTCAGCGGTCGCAGATGAGCGACACCGTGGGTGAAGAAGCCGTCTTGCTGCCGGACGATCTCGGTCGCGACCTTGAGGATGGTGCGGGCGCGCTGGTCGAGCGCGCGGACCAGCCAGGTGGCGTTCTGCAAACAGTCCGAGAAGTAGGATTTGTCGCCGTCCTTGCGGATCGTCTTCGACAGCTCGGAATAATAGGACTGGTTGATCAGAACCTTCGGCAGCGTGTCGCTGTTGAGTTCGACCAGCCAGCCGCCGTTCGGCCCGGGCCGGACGAACACGTCGGGCACCACCGTCTGCACCCGCGACGAGCCGAATTTCAGGCCCGGCTTCGGATCGAGATGGCGGATTTCGCCGATCATGTCGGCGAGGTCTTCGTCGTCGACGCCGCAGATCTTGCGCAGGCTGACGATGTCGCGCTTGGCCAGGAGATCGAGATGTTCGATCAGCGCCTGCATGGCCGGGTCGAACCGGTCGAGCTCGCGCAACTGAAGCGCCAGACATTCAGCCAGCGAGCGGGCGCAGATGCCCGGCGGATCGAACGTCTGCAGCACGCCGACCACCGCCTCGACTTCGGCCTGCGTTGTTCCCAGCCGCTCGGCGGCGTCGCCGAGATCAGCCGGCAGATAGCCGGCGTCATCGACCAGGTCGATCAGATACTGGCCGATCATGCGCTGCGACGGCGCGGTCAGCGCCACCGCGAGCTGTTCGGCGAGATGGTCGGCCAGCGAGGTCTCGGCGGCGACGAAGGCTTCGAGATTGTAGCCCTCGTCGCTGGAGGCGCCGCCGCCCCATTCGGTATAGGAAGCCGGTGCGGCGTCCTGCGCGGCGCGCGCCGCGGCCTCCGCCGGCTCTTCCGGAAACACGTTCTCCATGCCGGTATCGAGCGTCTGCTCGATGTCGCTGCGGCTGCCGAGATCGCGATGCATCCACTCTTCGGCGCCCGGCTCGAACGAATCGGTCGTGGCGAACTCACCGCCGTCGCCACCGCTCTCACCACCGCCGAACTCATCGCCGCCGGCCTCGCCGCGCTCCATCGCCTCGCCCGCGACCGGAGCCTCGGGCGTATCGGTGGCGCGATCCAGCAGCGGATTCTTTTCGAGTTCGTCCTCGACAAAAGTCGCGAGATCCAGATTGGACAGTTGCAGCAGTTTGATCGCCTGCATCAGCTGCGGCGTCATCACCAGCGACTGCGACTGTCGGAACTCGAGGCGTTGAGTCAGTGCCATGGCGGCAGGAACGATCCAAGTTGGTCCGTTTCTTGCTTACGCCTTTCCGTGGCCGATGTACACGCCTTGACGAATTGGAAATTTGGAGTAGGGCCGCCGGCAGAAGATCGAAATGCGGGGCGAGCAAGGCCATCAAGCATGCCGCGCCTGCGCGGGAACTGCAACCGCCTACAGGCGGAATTCTTCGCCAAGGTAAAGCCGGCGTACATCCGGATTGTTGACGATCTCTTCCGGGCTACCTTCGGTGAGAATTTCACCCGCATAGACGATGTAGGCGCGGTCAGTCAGGCCGAGCGTTTCGCGGACGTTGTGGTCGGTGATTAGTACGCCGATACCGCGATTGGTGAGATGGCGGACCAGGTCCTGAATGTCGCCGACCGCGATCGGGTCGATGCCGGCAAACGGTTCGTCGAGCAGCATGTAGTTGGGGCGGCTGGCCAGCGCCCGGGCGATTTCAACGCGCCGGCGCTCGCCGCCCGACAGCGCGATCGACGGCGATTTGCGCAGCCGCTCGATGTTGAACTCGTGCAGCAGGTTGTCGAGCTCGGCCTCGCGCTTGCGCTTGTCCGGCTCGACCGCCTCGAGCACCGCGAGGATGTTCTGCTCGACGTTCAGCCCGCGGAAGATCGAGGCTTCCTGGGGCAGATAGCCGATGCCGAGCCGGGCGCGCTGATACATCGGCAGCTTGGTGACGTCGTGGCCGTCGAGTTCGATCGCGCCGCGGTCGGCCTTGATCAGGCCGGTGATCATGTAGAACACCGTGGTCTTGCCGGCGCCGTTCGGGCCGAGCAGGCCGACCGCCTCGCCGCGGCGGACATAGATGCTGACGCCGCGTACGATCTTGCGGGTGCCGAAGCTCTTCTCGACGCGATGGACCGCCAGATAGCCGCCGTGGCTCTCCCGCCGCTGCGTCGGGGCAGGACGACGCGCGCGCGGCGCTGCCGGCGTCGGCGCGAGCGGCGCCTCGTGCCCGGCCGCGCGGGCGACAGGCGGGGCGTCGCGCACCGGGGCGGTGAGCATGTCGCCGACCTCACCCTGCAGCGCTGTGATGTCGAGCCGCGGGCGCCCGAAGCCTGATGGTTTCGGGGCGCGCCGACGGAATATGCCGCGAAGGTCAACCATTCCGCTACCGATCAGGCCCCGTCCTGTGCCGCGTGTCGTCTCGAAGCCATCGCCCGGTCACTTCTTCTGACCCGTTGCGGGCGCCGGCGTGATCCCGAGCGGGCCGCCGCCGGCGCCGCTACCCGACGACTGAAACAGACCCTGCACCCGGCCGCTGTTGGATTCCACCCGCGATACGCCGGTGGTCATGTCGACCAGCAGCCGGTCGCCGCGGACGACGTTCTTGCCCTGCGTCAGCACGACGTTGCCCAGCATCGTCACCAGATTGGTCTTGGTGTCGAACACCGCGCTCTCGCCGGTGACCACCTGATCCTTCTGGGTGACGACGACATTGCCCTTGGCCTCGAGCCGGCGGATCGACGAGGTGCCGCCGGGGCCCGGCGTCGCCGCCGGCATCGCCTTGCGCTTGGCCGGCTGTTTGGCGGAGGCGTCGGCCTGGTCCTGATCGTAGAACACCACGAGGGTCTTGGACGTCATCGTGGTGTCGCCCTGGATCACCTTGACGCTGCCGGCGAAGGTCGCCTCCTTCTTCTTGTCACGGACTTCCAGCGTGTCGGATTCGATCTGGATCGGTTGGTCGCGGTTCTGCGAGAAGCCCTGCATCGCATTCGGGACGCCCTGAACCGCGCTCTGCGCGGATGCGCTGCCGCAGCCGGCCGTCGCGGCGAGGAAGGCTGCGCCGGCGATCGCAAGGATGCGGCGGGGGAGACGGTGGCCGGCAGCGGTCATGGACGATTCACTTCGCGTTGGCGTTGGCCGGCTTGGGACTTCGTCTTCGAAGCGGTGTCGGCTTTCGGTGCCGCAGCGGTCGGCTGCGCCGACGCCTCGGTGTCCTCGGCGGACCCCGGCAGCTTGGTGTTGTCCAGGTTCATCACCACTCCGCCTTCGAATCGGATCACGTCGCCTTTCTCGGTAATCCGCAGTCGCTGGCCGCGCAACGTGCCGCCGAGCCATTTGACGTCGACCGGCTCGTCGGACGAGACATTGCCCTTGCCCATGTCGACGTCGGCCTGGGTCATCCAGGCCTCGCTCCCGGTCGACGTGCGCAGATAGACGTCCTTCTGCAGATTCAGAAGCTGCGCCTTGGTGTCGAACTTGCCGTCGCGGGCCTCGATCAGCACGGTGGACTGGTCGTCGCTGACCACCTTGGCGCGCAGCGTGTGCAGATCGACATGGTCCTGACTGGTCAGATCCTGGGTCGCCGACCGCGCCCACATCTCGTAGGGCCGACCGTCATTGGTGAAGCCGGCGAGATGCGGCGATTCCATCGTGATCTTGGTGCCCGAGACCACCAGATCGCCGACCTCGAGCGGCAGCTTCGACAGCAGGCGAAACGGGTTGAACACCGAAATCGCGATGATCGCGGCCATCGACAGCGCCACCACCAGCGGCACCGCAATCCGCAGCGTCCGCACCAGCCGGCTGTGGCGCGCCGCAGCCGCGAACCGCACCTCCATGCCAGCCTGATAGGACGCCGTCTGAACCGAAGCCACCGCTGCTCCCGCGTGGTGCCGGGCCTGGCTTCAAACAGCCAGCCGCGAGCTCTGCCGTGTCACTCTCGTGCTCCGGATCGGGAGGCCGGCCGGGAGAAGTCCGGCGCGGGGAGCAACCTCAGATAGTCGCATTTGCCGTCACAGGCGAGAGGGGCCCGGGTGGCGAGCCCATCACAACTCCATCAGGACGACGAGTATGACCGAAACGGGGCGGACTCGCGTGCCGAGTCTGCGCCGAATTCCTCAAGAATGCGCGAAGATGTCCTCTTCGCTCCAGCCACCGAGATCGAGCCGGGCGCGGTGCGGCAGAAACCCGAAGCAGGCCTGCGCCAGCTCGGTGCGGTTCTCGCGCGCCAGCATGACGTCGAGCTTGTCGCGCAGCGCGTGCAGATGCAGCACATCGGAGGCGGCGTAAGCGAGCTGCGCGTCGCTCAGCGTGTCCGCGCCCCAGTCGCTGGACTGCTGCTGCTTCGACAGGTCGACATTGAGCAGTTCGCGCACCAGATCCTTCAGGCCGTGGCGGTCGGTGTAGGTGCGGGTCAGCCGCGAGGCGATCTTGGTGCAGTACACCGGCTGCGGCATCACCCCCAAGGCGTTGGAAAGGGCGGCGAGGTCGAATCGCGCGAAGTGGAAGATCTTCACCACGGCCGGATCGCCGAGCAGCTTCTTCAGGTTGGGCGCGTCGGTGTGGCCCTGCGGGATCTGCACGACGTCGGCGCTGCCGTCGCCATTCGACAGCTGCACGACGCACAGCCGGTCGCGGTGCGGATGCAGCCCCATCGTCTCGGTGTCGATCGCCACCGACGTGGTGTAGCGCACAAGATCCGGCAGATCGCCGCGATGCAGACGGATCGTCATGGTCAGGCAAATCCTTGGACGGGGAACCAGAAAACAGACCTGTAGCGGCCACGAAGCGCCGGCTCAACCGATCGCCGCGCGGGGCTCGGCCGCGCCGACCCGGCAGCTGAGCGGTGTCGCGCTCGGGAAGGCTTCAGGGCATTGGGCGAGTGGTGCCCAGGAAAGGACTCGAACCTTCACGGCCGTGAAGCCACTGGCACCTGAAGCCAGCGCGTCTACCAATTCCGCCACCTGGGCCCGGGCGGGTTGATAGGGACCCGATACGGAAATGTCAAATTGATTGGCGCCGCCAAATCCGCTGTACAGCGAAAGGTTGATGGCGTAACGCGAAACGGCCAGAATGACGGCGATTGCCGGAGGTTTCCGGCACTGCGTTTCCCCACCAGGATCACTCTGCATGCATTCGAATATGGACACCCTCGTCACGGTTTTCGGCGGTTCGGGCTTCATCGGCCGCCATGTGGTCAGCGCGCTGGCCCGGCGGGACTACCGAATCAGGGTGGCGGTGCGACGGCCGGAGCTGGCGGGGCATCTGCAGCCGCTCGGGCGGGTCGGTCAGATCCATGCGGTGCAGGCCAATCTCCGCTATCCGGCCTCGGTCGAGGCGGCGATGCGCGGCGCTGATGTGGCGATCAATCTGGTCGGCATCCTCGCCGAGGGCGGCGCGCAGAGATTCGACGCGGTGCAGGGCGAAGGCGCCGCGACGATCGCCAAGGCGGCCGCCGCCGTCGGCGCGCGGATGGTGCACGTCTCGGCGATCGGCGCCGACGCCGCCTCGCCGGCGCGTTATGCCCGCTCCAAGGCGGCCGGCGAGCAGGCGGTGCTGGCCGCGGTGCCGCAGGCCACGATCCTGCGGCCGTCGGTGGTGTTCGGTCCCGAGGACCAGTTCACCAATCGCTTCGCCGCGCTGGCGCGGATGTCGCCGGTGGTGCCGCTGGTCGGCGCCGACACCAAGCTGCAGCCGGTCTATGTCGGCGACGTCGCGACCGCGGTCGCCGAGGCCGTCGACGGTCATACCAAGCCCGGCGCGGTCTATGAGCTCGGCGGCCCCGAACAGCTGACGATGCGCGAGATCATCGAGATCATTCTGGAGACGATCGACCGCAAGCGGCTGCTGGTGCCGCTGCCGTTCGGGCTCGCCAGCCTGCAGGCGATGCTGCTGCAGTTCGCGCCGGGCGGTCTCAAGCTGACGCCGGATCAGGTCGAACTGCTGAAGGTCGACAATGTCGTCTCGGAGGCCGCCAAGAGCGCCGGCCTGACGTTGCAGGGCCTCGGCGTCACGCCGGATTCGATGCAGGCGATCGTGCCGTCCTATCTGTGGCGCTTCCGCAAGACCGGGCAATTCGCGCGCAAGAGCGCCTGACGACGACCGCCGGGCGACGTCGCGGCGCCGTGCGGCGGCGCGACTAGCGGCCCATCGCCAGCGCGATCAGGCCGAGCGTGCCGACCACCACGCGCCACCACGCGAACAGCTCGAAGCCGTGGCGCGTGACGTAGCCGAGGAACGTCTTCACCACGATGATCGCGGTGATGAACGACACCACGAAGCCGATCGCCACGATGGTCAGGTGGTCGGTCGTCAGATCGGCTCGGCTCTTGTAGAGATCGTAGACGAAGGCGCCGACCATGGTCGGGATCGCCAGGAAGAACGAGAACTCGGCCGCCGCGCGCTTGTCGGCGCCGAACAGCATCGCGGCGACGATGCTGGCGCCGGAGCGCGACACGCCGGGGATCATCGCCACGCATTGCGCGCATCCGATGTAGAAATACATCAGCAGCGGGAACGCCGTAGCGTCGTGATGGCGGGGCTGCAGGTCGAGCTGATCGACCCACAGCAGGATCGCCCCGCCGACGATCAGCGAGAAGCACACCACCCACGGATTGAACAGAAACAGCTTGATGTAGGACCCCGCCGTTGCGCCGATCACCGCCGCAGGCAGGAACGCGACCAGCACGCCGATGACGAAACGCTGCGCCGCGGGGTCTGAGAACATCCCGAGCGCAATTCGCCACAATTTCGCGAAATACAGGGCCAGGATCGCGAGGATGGCGCCGAGCTGGATCAGGACGTCGAAGGTCTTCCAGAAGTCGCCCTCGCCGAGATTGAAGAATCGTCCCACCAGCAGCAGATGGCCCGTCGAGGAGACCGGAAGAAATTCGGTGACGCCCTCGACCACGCCGAGAATGACGGCCCTGATGATATCGGCAAGCATGGGATTGTCCGCTGGGAGGGATCGGTCTCGCAAGAGGCGGGACCTTGTCGCCTATTCGATTGCATGCCGCAACGTCAAAAATGCGCCGAAAGCCGGCTTGCCACGCGGCAATGCTTCAGTAGTTTGGCGCCTCCGCGGGCAGGGTCCGGCGACTCTCCATCTCGCTGTCTTGGTCGCCGTCTTGGCCACCGTTTGTTAAGCCTGCGAAACTATCAAGGTTGCCATGTACACCCTCTTCCACCACCCGTTCTGTCCGCAGTCCCGGTTCGTCCGGCTCGCGCTCGGGGAACACGGTCTCGATCTGCGGCTGGTGGAAGAGCGCTCTTGGGAGCGACGGACCGCGTTTCTTGCGCTCAATCCGGCGGGGACCACGCCGGTGCTGGTGGCCGAGGGGCACCCGCCGATTCCGGGCGCTGGCGTGATCGCCGAGTTCCTCGACGAGGTGCACGGCGCGGGCTTCGGCGATCGCCGGATGCTGCCGCAGTCGACCGCGGAGCGCATCGAGGTGCGCCGGCTGATGGCGTGGTTCAACGACAAGTTCTTCGAGGAAGCCAGCGGGCCGCTGGTGACGGAGCGGATCTACAAGCGCTTCATGAGCGAAGAGGACGGCGGCGGACCGCCGGCGATGGACGTGATCCGCGCCGCCACCGCCAATGTGCGCTATCATCTCGCCTATATCGGCTGGCTGGCGCGGACGCGGAACTTTCTCGCTGGTGACCGCATGACCTTCGCCGATCTGGCCGCCGCAGCGCATCTGTCGGCGATCGACTATCTGGGCGACGTGCCATGGATCGAGGACGAGGCGGCAAAGGCCTGGTACGCAAGGATCAAGTCGCGTCCGTCGTTCCGGCCGCTGCTGAGCGAGTGGCTGGCGGGGGTGCCGGCGTCGCGGACCTACGTGGATCTGGATTTCTGACCGACCCTGCCGGGGGCGAATCCGACCCCGCCGCGGCTTGCGGCAAACTGGTGACAAAGCTGAGGCAGCAGGCGCAGGCGCTCGGTTTCGATGCGCTCGGCATCTGCGCGCCCGATTCCGCCCCGCATGCCCTGTCGCAACTACGCGCTTACCTCGATGCTGGCCATCACGGCGAGATGGCCTGGCTCGCCGATCGGCCGGAGCGCCGGGCCGATCCGCGGGTGATGTGGAGCGAGGTGCGCTCGGTGATCATGCTCGGGGTCAACTACGGCCCGGAGCATGATCCGCGAACGATTCTCGACGCCAGGGACCGCGGCGCGATCTCGGTCTATGCCCAGGGCGACGATTACCACGACGTCATCAAAGCGCGGCTGAAGCAGCTCGCGCGTGGACTGGTCGCGGCCGGCGGTGGCGAGGTCAAAGTGTTCGTCGATACCGCCGCGGTGATGGAGAAGCCGCTGGCGCAGGCGGCGGGGCTCGGCTGGCAGGGCAAGCACAGCAATCTGGTATCGCGCGCCTTGGGCTCGTGGCTGTTTCTCGGCGCGATCTTCACCACGCTCGAACTGCCGCGCGACGCCGCCGAGCGTGATCATTGCGGTTCGTGCCGGGCCTGTCTCGACGCCTGTCCGACCGCGGCGTTTCCCCGGCCGTACCAGCTCGATGCGCGGCGCTGCATCTCGTATCTGACAATCGAGCACAAGGGGCCGATCCCGCACGAATTTCGCAAGGCGCTTGGCAACCGCATTTATGGCTGCGACGATTGCCTCGCGGCGTGCCCGTGGAACAAGTTCGCGCAGGCCGGGCGCGAGGCGAAGCTGGCGGCGCGCGCGGCGTTGCGCGCGCCCGCGCTCGACCAACTGGTCCGGCTCGACGATCCGGCGTTCCGGGCGCTGTTCACCAAGTCCCCGGTGAAGCGCATCGGGCGCGACCGCTTTGTCCGCAACGTGCTGATCGCGATCGGCAATTCCGGCGATGCCGGGCTCGCCGCCGAGGCCGAGCGGCTGCTCGGCGACGCCAGCGCGGTGGTGCGCGGCGCGGCAGTGTGGGTGCTGGGGCAGTTGCTGCCGAGCGATCAGTTCGCGGAGCTGCGGGCGGCGCGGCAGGGTGATGAGGTGGATCAGAGCGTTCGGGCGGAGTGGACGGACGCCCTTCCTTCTCCCCTCGTGGGAGAAGGTGGCGCGGACGCAGTCCGTACCGGATGAGGGGGAGCCGCGGGCGCAGGGTTTGCGATAGACCCTCACCCGGCTCGCTGCGCTGGCCACCCTCTCCCACAAGGGGAGAGGGTTCTTCTGCTCACCCGAATTCTTCCACCGCCGCCAGCATCCGGGCGATGTCCTGCGGGCGGCTGAGGCGGTGGTCGCCGTCCTGGATCAGGGTCAGGATGACGTCCTCGCAGGGCAGCCGCTCGGTCAGCGCGAAGGCGTGGGTCCAGGGGACGTCGGGGTCCTGCTTGCCCTGCAGGATGCGGACCGGGCAGCCGGTGCTGACCGGGCCGCCGAGCAGCAGATGATGGCGGCCGTCCTCGATCAGCGCGCGCGTGATCGGATAGGGCTCGCCATACTCCGACGGCCGCAGCCAGACGCCGTCGGTCTCGATCTGGCGGCGGATCTCGGGCGAAAAGCTCTTCCACATCAGCGCTTCGGTGAAGTCGGGCGCCGGCGCGATCAGCACCATGCCGACGAGCGTCTCCGCTCCCTGGCCGCCGCGGCGCAGCAGTTCGCGCGCCAGCAGCAGCGCCATCCAGCCGCCCATCGACGAGCCGATCGCCAGCTGCGGGCCTTTGCAGAAGCCGTCGAACACCGCGAGGCTGTCTTCCAGCCAGCGGCTGATGGTGCCCTCGGCGAACGCGCCGGAGGAGGCGCCATGGCCGGAATAATCGAACCGGACGCAGGCGCGGCCGCGCGCGGCGGCCCATTCGTCGAGCGCCACCGCCTTGGTGCCGGTCATGTCGGAGTTGAAGCCGCCGAGCCAGAACAGGCCGGGGCCGCTGCCGGGCCGGGCCCGAACGGCGATCCGGCGCTGCGCCGGGCCATCGCCGACGGTGATGAAGTCCGGTTCGGGGCCGGCGGAGCTGTTTGTCATGGATCAAGGGCCTCGTTGCGGAGTTGGTTTGCAGTAGCCGCCGCCGCGCCGTCAACGCCGAGCGAATGCCCGGCGTGGCGGAAATGCCGCGGATCGGCCTGTCTTTCCTCCGCTTAGGCGGAAGTTGGCTTGCCGGTCGCCGGTTCTTCCGTCACACTGCGCGGCGATCAGAAAGGGCATGGCCTCGACAGCGAGTCGGGGCAATCTCGGTTTTGCGTCCGGTTGCGCTCTGACCTATATGGAGCGCATGATCTGATCGGCACAGCCGTAGATGTTTTACTCATGCGTCGATCCGATCTTTCGCCACCAACGTTCACAATATTGGAGAAGCCACCATTCGCCGTCCCAACAGAGCCCCGCCCCCCGTTGCCAAGGATGGGCCGCGCACCAACGATGAAATTCGCAATCACGAGATCCAGCTGATCGACCAGGCCGGTGTGAACCAGGGCAAGGTCGAGACCATCGTCGCGATCAAGATGGCGATGGAAGCCGGCATGGACCTCGTCGAGATTTCGCCGAACGTCAGTCCGCCGGTCTGCAAGATCATGGACTACGGCAAGTTCAAGTACTCGGCGCAGAAGAAGGCCGCCGAGGCGCGCAAGAAGCAGAAGATCGTCGAGATCAAGGAGATCAAGCTCCGCCCGATGATCGACGACCACGACTACGGCGTGAAGATGAAGGCGATGCAGCGCTTCTTCGAGGAAGGCGACAAGGTCAAGATCACCTTGCGCTATCGGGGACGCGAAATGGCCCACCAGGAAATCGGCACTCGGCTGCTGGACAAGGTGAAGGCCGACGTCGCCGAGATCGCCAAGGTGGAACAGGACGCCCGCTTCGAAGGCCGTCAGGTGGTCATGGTGCTGGCGCCGCGCTGAGGCGCGACATGCCGATTTGCATTTGAGTTCGCGTGTGGCCCGTCAGTCGATCTGGCGGGCCTTTTTCTTGGGGCGGGGATTGTTGGCGTCGATCGAAGCGCCCTGCTTGGGTCGCCCTCACCCTAGAGCGGTTCATCGCTTAATTGAATCGGAGGGGATTCCGTCGAGTGGCGGTTTGTGATTCAAGATGCTGGCTGGATCGGAGGCCAGCATGGATGGTCCGACCTCTTTCGAACGATCTGCGTCAACGGGCTGTGGCGGCG
>JACRJB010000069.1 GCA_016215605.1 Rhodopseudomonas palustris | reverse complement strand
CGCCGCCACAGCCCGTTGACGCAGATCGTTCGAAAGAGGTCGGACCATCCATGCTGGCCTCCGATCCAGCCAGCATCTTGAATCACAAACCGCCACTCGACGGAATCCCCTCCGATTCAATTAAGCGATGAACCGCTCTAGTTTTATCACTCACAACGCGTACAACCTCATGGTGAGGAGGCGCGCAGCGCCGTCTCGAACCATGGGCCGCCAGGTGTGCGTTGCCCCATCCTTCGAGACGCCCGGCTGCGCCGGGCTCCTCAGGATGAGGACTCAGTGCGTTCGGAAACGTCATCTAGTTCGGATGAGACATTAAGCGCTATTCTGCCGTCTCCACCGTATGACTCCGCGCAAAATCTCCGCCGGGGATCGAGGCCAGCAGCGCTTGCGTATAGGGATGCTTCGGCGCGTTGAACACCTCGCCGGCCGGGCCGTGCTCGACCACTTCGCCGTTCTTCATCACCGCGACCAGGTCGCAGATCTGCGCGGCGACGCGGAGGTCGTGGGTGATGAAGATGATCGACAGGCCGAGCCGCTCGCGCAAATCGGCGAGCAGCTTCAGCACCTGCGCCTGCACGGAGACGTCGAGCGCCGACACCGCTTCGTCGGCGATCAGCACGTCGGGCTTCAGCGCGAGTGCACGGGCGAGGCCGATGCGCTGGCGCTGGCCGCCGGAGAATTCGTGCGGCAGCCGGTCGCCGGCGGCGGGATCGAGGCCGACCAGCGCGAACAGCTCGCGCGCCTCGGCGATCGCTTGTTTGCGCGGCGTGCCGTGGATGATCGGGCCCTGCGCGACTAATTCCTCGGCCTTGTGGCGCGGGTTGAGCGAGGCGAACGGGTCCTGAAACACCATCTGCATATGCCGGGTCTCGCGGCGCACGTCTTCGCGCGGCATCGTCGCCCAGTCGCGGCCGTCGAGCAGGATCGAGCCCCCGTCGGGATCGAGCAGCCGGATGATGCAGCGTGCCAGGGTCGACTTGCCGGAGCCGGATTCGCCGACGATGCCGAGCGTGGCGCCTTTCGGCAGTGTCAGTGATACGTCCTTGACCGCGTGGGTGACGCGCGCGCCGCGGCCGAGGAAGCCGCCGGTGCGGAAGGTCTTGGAGACGTTGTCGATCGTCAGGATGGTTTCGGCCGCGATCGGGCGCGGCGGCGGCGCGGTCAGCGGCGGCACCGCGGCGATCAGTTGCCGCGTATAAGGATGCTGCGGCCGGTGCAACACGTCGTCGGCCGCGCCCTGCTCGACGATGGCGCCGTGCTGCATCACCACGACGCGGTCGGCGATCTCGGCGACCACGCCGAAATCATGGGTGATGAACAGCACCGCGGTGTTCTTGCGATGCTGCAATTCGCGGATCAGCGTCAGGATCTGCGCCTGCGTCGTCACGTCGAGCGCGGTGGTCGGCTCGTCGGCGATCAAGAGCTTCGGATCGAGCGCCAGCGCCATCGCGATCATCGCGCGCTGGCGCTGTCCGCCGGAGAGTTCGTGCGGATAGGCATCGGCGGCGCGCGCCGGATCGGGAATCCGGACGTCGGCGAGCAGCGCGAGGACCTTGGCGCGGATCTGTTTCTTCGACAGATCGGTGTGGATGCGGAACATCTCGCCGATCTGGTCGCCGATCGGGCGCAGCGGGTTGAGCGCCGTCATCGGCTCCTGAAACACCATCGCGATGCCGGCGCCGCGCACCGCGCGCATCTCGGCGGCGCTGGCCTGGGCGAGGTCGCGGCCCTCGAACAGCACGCGGCCGCCGTCGAGCGCGACGCCGCCGGGCAACAGCTGCATCACGGCGTTCGCCATGATCGACTTGCCGGAGCCGGATTCGCCGACCACGCAGAGAATTTCATCGGCGGCGATCGTCAGCGACGCATCGCGCACGGCGTGGCTGCGGTCGGCGCCCTTGGGCAGGCGGACGCTGAGCTTGTCGAGCGTCAGGACGGCGGGCCTGGTCTCCGTCATCGTCCCTTCAGCCTCGGATTGAGCGCGTCATTGAGGCCCTGGCCGACCAGCGACACCGCTAGCACGGTGAGTAGAATGGCGATGCCCGGGATCGCGGCGACGTACCACTGCACGCGCAGCACGTCGCGGCCGAGCCCGATCAGATTGCCCCAGGAGGCGACGTTGGGATCGGACAGCCGCAGGAAGGCCAGCGCGCTTTCGAGTAGGATCGCCACCGCCATCACCACGCTGGCATAGACGATCACCGGCGGCAGCGCGTTGGGCAGTATCTCGCCGAGGATCAATTGCAGATCCTTCATCCCCAGCGTGCGACCGGCCTGGACGAATTCGCGGTTGCGCAAGCTGAGGAATTCGGCGCGCGTCAGCCGCGCCGGCGCCGGCCACGACACGATGCCGACCGCGATCGTTACCGTGGTCAGCGTCGAGCCGAACACCGCGACCAGCACCAGCAGCAGCACGAAGTTCGGCAGGATCTGGAACGCCTCGGTGATCCGCATCAGCACGGTGTCGACCCAACCGCCGAAGTAACCGGCGAAAGCGCCGATCAGCACGCCGATCACCACCGCGATCACGGTGGCGGCGCCGCCGATCAGCAGCGCGATCCGCGCGCCGTGGAAGATTTGGGCTGCGATGTCGCGGCCCGAATTGTCGGTGCCGAGCAGGAAGCGCGGATTGCTGAACGGCCAGATCAGCGGCCGGCCGGCGAGCGACAGCGGATCGCGCGGATACAGCCAGCCGGCGCTGATCGCCATCGCGATCACCGCGAGCAGCAGCAGCAGGCCGACCACGGCGGCGGGACTGCGGAAGTAGCGCTTGACCGCATCCATCGCGCTACGTCCCGGCGGTGATGCGCGGGTCGAGCCGCGCATACAACAGGTCGACCAGGAAGTTGACGGCGATCACCAGCAGCGCCGAGACGAACACGATGCCGAGCAAGGTGTTGAGGTCGCGCTGCACCACGGATTCGTAGGCGAGCCGGCCGAGGCCGGGCAGCGAGAATACGCTTTCGACCACCACCGAGCCGCCCAGCATGGTGCCGGCCTGCAGGCCGATCAGCGTCACCATCGGCAACAGCGCGTTGCGCAGCACGTGGCGGACGACGATGCGGGTCTCGTCGAGTCCCTTGGCGCGCGCGGTGCGGACGAAATCGAGATTGAGCACTTCCAGCATCGAGGCGCGCATGATGCGCAAGTAGATGGCGAGGAAGATCAGCCCGAGCGTCAGCGTCGGCAGCACCAGATGGCTGGCGATGTCGAGCGTGCGCGCGAGCCCGGTCGCGGCCGCGCCGATGTCCTCGAAGCCGCCGGCCGGCAGCCATTGCAGATAGACCGAGAACACCACGATCGCCATCAGCCCGAACCAGAACGACGGCGTGGCGTAGAAGATCAGGCCGAGCGTCGAGATCAGCGTGTCCGGCCATTTGTTGACGCCGCGCGCGGCGATCACGCCGAGCACCAGCCCGGCGAAGAACGCGAACGACAGCGACGCGGTCATTAAGAGCAGCGTCGGCGGCAGCCGTTCCAGGATCACGGTGGCGACCGGCTTGCCGTAGATCGACGAGAAGCCGAGATCGAACCGCACCAGCCGCCACAGATAGTTGCCGAGCTGCAGCGGGATCGACAGATCGAGCCCGTAGAACTTGCGCAGTTCGCGCGCGGTCGCGGCGTCGCCGCCGCCCATCTGCGCCATCATCGCATCGACGGTGTCGCCGGGCGCGAATTGCAGCAGCAGAAAGATGCCGATCAGGATCAGCAGCAGGGTCGGGATCGAGGCGGCGAGCCGCCGCCCCGCGAGGCTCAGGATACGCATGCGATCATCTTGGCGGAGTTGGCGCTATTCGGCCAGCCAAAGATCGTGCCAGGTCGACGACGCCCAGCGCGGCGTATTGGAATGATTGCGGGCCTTCGCCGAGATCACCGTGACGAACAATTGCTCGATCGGCATCCAGATCGGCAGCTCGGTGTTGGCGCGGGTGACGAAGTCGGCATACAGCGCCTTGCGCTTGACCGGATCGACCTCGGTCGCGGCGTCGTCGATGATCTTGTCGATCGTCGCGTCCTCCCAGCCCCATTGGTTGGTCCACGGCGCGCCCTTCGGCTGACCGGAGCGATACCACACCGTGGTCGAGACCGCAGGGTCGTTGCGATACTGGTGCCAGCCGGTGGCGAGGTCGAAGGCGTGCTCGTCATAGACCTGCTTGAGGAAGCCGCCGCCGTCGTTGCGGACCACCTCGACCTGGATACCGACTTCGCCCAGCGACTGCTGAATGAAGGTCGCCCACAGCGAGATGTCCTCGCCCCACGGCGCGGGCAACAGCCGCAGCGACAGCCGGTTGCCGCCGGCGGCGGGCTTCAGCCCGGCCTCGTCGAGCAGCGCGATCGCCTTTTTCTTGTCGTAAGCGTATTGCGGCGTGTTCGGGCCCGGATAGAAATCCGTCGAGGTCGAGGGGATCGGGCCGGTGCCGAGCTTGGCGAAATCGCCGAGGAAGTTCTCGATGAAGAACGGCACGTTGATGGCGTGCGCGATGGCGCGGCGGACGCGGATGTCCGACAGCTCCTTGCGGCGGAAATTGAACTCGATGGTGTTGGTGCGGGCGTTGCCCTCGTTGCCCTTGGTCGAGACGATGAAGCGCTTGTCCTTGCCGAGCCGCGCCATGTCCGAGATCGTCAGGCCGGAGAACGGGCTGAGATGCAGGCTGCCGGCCTCGAGCTGCGCCGCCGCGGCGGCGCGGTCGGTGATCACCCGCCAGACGATGCGGTCGAGATACGGCGCATTCGGCCGCCAGTAATTGTCGTTACGGTCGGCGATGATGTACTGGCCGCGCTCGTATTTGTTGAACTTGAACGGGCCGGTGCCGATCGGCGCGAGGTTGACCGGGTTCTGGCGGATGTCGCCGGTCTCGTAGATGTGCTTCGGCGAGATGTAGCCGAGGTCCGGCAGCGCGCGTAGCAACAGGTTGAGCGGCATCGGCCGCTCGTAGCGGAAGATCGCGGTCTGAGGATCGGGGGTGTCGACCGCGGTGAGGAACAGCTGCAGCGTCGATCCGTAGTTGAGGATCTTCTTCCACATGTTCAGCGCCGTGAAGGCGACGTCCTCGGAGGTGAACGGCTTGCCGTCGTGCCAGACGACGCCCTTGCGCAGCTTGAACGTGATGGTCTTGCCGTCCGGCGTCGATTCCCAGCTCTCGGCCAGCACGCCGACCGGATTGCCGGCGGCGTCGAGATCGACCAGCGGCTCCTGGATCTTGCCGCCGATGATGTAGACGCCGGTCGAGGCCTGCAGGCTCGGGTTGAGCTGGCGCTGCTCGGCGCCGTAATGCACGTTGAACACGCCGCCCTTGCGCGGCGTCTCCTGCGCGAACGCCCGCATCGGGTTCAGCACGTTGGCGGCGATGGCGGCCGACGTCAGCAGGACGGTCCGGCGGTTGATCTCGAAGCGCGAAAGGGCCATGCGGTCTCCTGGCGTGATGCTGCAATGCGGGACTGAACCATAAGACGATACGAGACCGCCGCCGATCAAGCCATTTCTAATTGGGAAGCGCCCCGGCAGCATTGTGCTGCCGGAAGCGGCGATGACGAACGGTTGGTTGCGCGCGGTACGGGCCCGCACTCAGATGTGGGCGGCGAGATCGATCAGTTCGTCGACCAGCACGCCGCTGCGTGCGAGCATTGACTCGATCGTATCGGTCGCCTCGGCCACGCTCTGCGCCGAGGTGTCGATCACCAGCTCGCTCGCGGTCGGCGGTTGATAGTCCTGTCCGATCCCGGTGAAGTTCTGCAGCGCGCCGGCGCGGGCCTTGGCGTAGTGGCCCTTCGGATCGCGCTGCTCGCAGATTTCGGCCGGCGTCGCGACGTGGATTTCGCGGAAGCGGTCGCCGGCGATGCGACGCGCGGCGGCGCGATCGGCCAGCGCCGGCGACACCGCGGCGACGATGGCGATGTGGCCGTTGGCCGCCAGATGCGCGGCGATCTCGGCGAGCCGGCGGATGTTCTCGGCGCGGTCCTGCGGCGTGAAGCCGAGATCGCTGTTGAGCCCGGCGCGCAGCGTGTCGCCGTCGAGCAGGATCGGCGAGCCACCGCGATCGAACAGCCGTCGCTCGACCGCCTTGGCCAGCGTCGACTTGCCGGAGCCGGGCAGGCCGGTGAACCACAGCACCGCGCCGGTGTGGCGGAAGCGCGCCGCGCGCTCCTCGGGCTTCAGCGCGGATTCCACCGGCACGATGTCGGCGGTGGCGGCGCGCTGGCCGCTTTCGACGCTGAGCACCAGCCCGCCGCCGGCGATGCGGCCGCCGACTTCGATCACCAGCCGTCCGGTGCGCGGGAAGTCCTCCGCCGGATCGGCCGCGACCGGCTGCGCCAGCGACAAATCGATCTCGCCGACATGATTGCGCTTGATCGCGGTCGCCGCCTCGCTGGCGAGATCGCCTGGATCGACCGCCTTCTCGATCGCCACTACGGTGGCGCGGGTCTCGCGGGTGCCGAGCCGCACCAGCAGCGTGGCGCCGGCGGTCAGCGGCTGGTCGTGCAGCCAGAAGATCCGCGCGCGCAGCCGCCGCGTATCGCGCGGCGCGGCGCCGACATGGCCGATGACGTCGCCGCGTTCGATGAACAATTCGCGGTCGAGCGTGATGCCGACCGAGCGCCCGGCGCCTTGCGGCCCCGCCACCGGCGTGACCGGCCAGCTCTCGACCGATTTGATCTTGGCGATCTTGCCGGCCGGCATGATCACGATGTCGTCGCCCGCCTGCAACTGGCCAGACTCGATCCGGCCGGCGACGATGCGGCGGTCGTCGAATTTGTAGATCGCCTGCACCGGCAGCCGCAGCGGCAACAGATCGAGCGGCTGCGACGGCGTCAGCGAATCCAGCGCCTCGACCACGGTCGGGCCGTTGTACCATGCGATGTTCGCGGTACGCTCGGCGACGCCGTCGCCATCGCGGGCCGAAATCGGGATCACCGCGGTCGGGGTGACGCCGAGCCCGATCAGATGCGCGCTGATCTCGTCGCTGATCGATTGGAAGCGCTCGGCCGAGAAATCGACGCGGTCCATCTTGTTGACCACCACCGCGACCTGCTTGATGCCGAGCAGTTGCAGCAGATAGCCGTGGCGCCGCGTCTGATCGCGCACGCCTTCCAGCGCGTCGATGATCAGCACCGCGCCGTCGGCCTGCGAGGCGCCGGTGATCATGTTGCGCAGGAACTCGGCGTGGCCGGGCGCGTCGATCAGCACCACGTCGCGCGAACGGGTGCGGAAGCTGATCTGCGTGGTGTCGATGGTGATGCCCTGATCGCGCTCGGTCTGCAGCGCGTCGAGCAGAAACGACCATTCGAACGGCATGCCGCGCCGGGCGCTGACCGCCTTCAGCATTTCCAGCTTGCCGTCGGGCAGCGAGCCGGTCTCGTGCAGCAGGCGGCCGACCAGCGTCGATTTGCCATGGTCGACATGGCCGACGATGACGATGCGGACCAGCGGACGTGTGGTACCGTTCGGCGTGGCGAGTGTGGCGGGCGGGACGGCGATGGTCATGGCGTCACTCATTGTCGGGAATCACTTGGTCGGGAATTACTCGGCTCGGAGGTGCGGGTCACAGATAGCCGGCGACGCGAAGCCGCTCGAACGCGTCCTCGGTCTCGTGGTCGAGCGCGCGGCCTGCGCGCTCCGGCACCTTGGTGGTCTGCAATTCGTGCAGGATCTCGTCGATCGACGACGCATGCGACGCCACCGGGAAGGTGATGTCCTGGTCGCCGAGCGAGCGATAGCGCTTGCCGTCCTTGGCCAGATACAGCGGGATGATCGGGATGTTCTCGCGCTTGGTGTAGGCCCAGATGTCGGCCTCGGTCCAATGCAGGATCGGATGGATGCGCAGATGCGCGCCGGGCGGCGGCGAGGCGTTGAACTGATCCCAGAATTCCGGCGGCTGATCGCGCACGTCCCATCCGCCTTCGGTGCCGCGCGGCGAAAACACGCGCTCCTTGGCGCGGGTTGCTTCCTCGTCGCGGCGGATGCCGGCGATCAGCCCGTCGAAGCCGTATTTGGCGAGCGCGAGCTTCAAGCCTTCGGTCTTGCGCGCGGCCGAGCGTGCGGCCGGCGGCAGGGTCGGATCGACGCTGTCGATCGGCGGGCACGGATCGACGCGCAGGTCGAGATCCCATTCCTTCGCGTAATGTTCGCGAAACGCGTACATCTCGGGAAATTTCTTGCCGGTGTCGACGTGCAGCGCCGGGAACGGCACCTTGCCGAAGAACGCCTTGCGGGCCAGCCAGATCATCACGTTGGAGTCTTTGCCGAGCGACCACAGCAGCGCCAGCTTCTTCAGCCGCGCGAACGCCTCGCGCAGGATGTAGATGCTCTGCGCTTCCAGCGCGTCGAGATGATCCATCGGACGGAGCTGTTCGCGGAGGTCGAGATCGGCGAGCGCCACCGGCTTGGAGGCGAGGGGGTCGCGGGCGGCGAGGGTCATTCACAGCTCCCGGAAATGGCTGGTCCGGATCGCTCCGGATCGGTCGTGATGGCGTGGCCGCGACGTCGCTTGACTGCTGAGGAGAACGAACATCTCTGCCGTGCGCTGGTAAGGGATAGAATTTCTACAACGGAAGCCAGCAAGAGAAGAAATAATTTTCTATCCATCCGGCTTGAAAGATACTTAGATAGAAAATAATTCTAGTCAATCCTTCTTCGGATGATTTGGTGTCGGCAGCTTGGGTTTTCATGGTGCAGGACTCACTGCCGCGATCAGGACGTAACGAGCATGAGTGAACTGGCGCAGTCTCCGTCCCCGTCGGCGAACCAGCCCGATGCGCGGGCGCGCGATCTCGACGCGGCGCTACGCACTGCGTCGCCGCCGGAGATCATCGCCGCGGCGCTGCGCGAAGTCGGCCGCGACAGGCTCGCGCTGGTGTCGTCGTTCGGCACCGAGTCGGCGGCGCTGCTCAAGGTGATGGCCGACGTCGATCCGGCGATCCCGGTGATCTTTCTCGACACCGGCTGGCTGTTCGCCGAGACGCTGGCCTATCGCGACACGCTGATCGATCAACTCGGTCTCACCGACGTGCGCTCGGTCAAACCGCTGGCCGCCGATCTCGATCGCGACGATCCGGCGCACGAATTGTGGTTCTCCGATCCGGACAAATGCTGCTTCATCCGCAAGGTCGAGCCGTTGAAGCGCGCGCTGGCGCCGTTCGACGCCTGGCTCAACGGCCGCAAGCGCTTCCAGGGCGGCGTGCGCGCAGAGATTCCGGTGGTCGAAGCCGACGGCGTGCGGCTGAAGTTCAATCCGTTCGCCAACGTGTCGCGCGACGACATCAACGCGATCTACGCGCTCGGCAAACTGCCGCCGCATCCGCTGCTGGCCTCGGGCTTTCTGTCGGTCGGCTGCATGCCGTGCACCAGCCGCGCCGAGTCGGAACAGGATACGCGCTCCGGCCGTTGGCAGGGCCGAGGCAAGACGGAATGCGGCATTCACACGATGAAGACGTCGTAGCAGATTGCTGTCGCGACGAAGCGAACATTGAAATGCGGTTTCGTTGACTTGATCGGGTTTGTTCTGGAGTTTCGAAGCTCCGCCGCAGACGACAAGGGCGTCGTCCGGACAATGGAGATCTGAAATGCTTCGCCGACTGATTCCTCTGCTCGCAGGCCTCGTGGTCGCGACGTCCGCGCACGCTGCCGACGTGACGCTGCTCAACGTCTCGTACGATCCGACCCGCGAACTCTACAGCGACTTCAACAAGTCGTTCGCCGCCGCCTATCAGAAGGAGTCCGGCAAGAGCGTCGAGATCAAGCAGTCCCATGGTGGTTCTGGCGCGCAGGCGCGTTCGGTGATCGACGGGCTGCAGGCCGACGTCGTCACGCTGGCGCTCGCCTACGACATCGACGCGATCGCGGGCAAGGGACTGCTGGCGAAGGATTGGCAGAAGCGTCTGCCGCAGAATGCGTCGCCCTACACCTCGACGATCGTGTTCCTGGTGCGCAAGGGCAATCCCAAGGGCATCAAGGACTGGGACGATCTGATCAAGCCCGGCGTCAGCGTGATCACGCCGAATCCAAAGACTTCCGGCGGCGCGCGCTGGAACTATCTCGCGGCCTGGGGCTACGCGCTGAAGAAATACGGCTCGGAAGACAAGGCGCGGGAATTCGTCGGCAACATCTACAAGAACGTGCCGGTGCTGGATACCGGCGCGCGCGGCTCGACCGTGAGCTTCGTCGAGCGCGGCGTCGGCGACGTGTTGCTGGCCTGGGAAAACGAGGCGTTTCTCGCCGTCAAGGAGTTCGGCAAGGACAAGTTCGAGATCGTCGCGCCGTCGATCTCGATCCTCGCCGAGCCGCCGATCGCGGTGGTCGACACCATGGTCGAGAAGAAGGGCACCCGGGCGGTGGCCGAAGCCTATCTGAAGCACTGGTACACCAAGGACGGTCAGGAAATTGCCGCACGGAACTTCTATCGTCCGCGCGATCCGGACGTCGCCGAGAAGCACGCCGATTCGTTCGCCAAGGTCGATCTGTTCACGATCGACGAGGTGTTCGGGGGCTGGACCAAGGCGCAGACCACGCACTTCACCGACGGTGGGGTGTTCGACAAGATCTACAAGAACTGAGCGGCGCGGGTCGCGATCCGTCCACCGTGGTGGCGATCCGCAGAGTTGGGGACAGTATGCTTAGCAGCGAAGACAGCGCGCTCCCTCTCCCCGCGCGCGGGGAGAGGGCCGGGGTGAGGGGGCGTCGCAACGCCGCCGAGCTTTCGCATATGATTCCCCACCTCTCCTCGCGTCATTGCGAGCGAAGCGAAGCAATCCAGAGCGCCGTGCACGGAGCTGGATTGCTTCGTCGCTTCGCTCCTCGCAATGACGCTGGCGGTGTGGCGGCGCATGTTGCTTTCCGCGAAGGTGCCTCACAGGTGACCCCGTGACTGCCCTCTCCCGGCGCCGCTCCTTGCCCGGCTTCGGCCTCACCATGGGGCTGACGATCTTCTGGTTGTCGCTGATGATCCTGATTCCGCTGGGCGGGCTGTTCGTCAAGACGGCCGAACTCAGTCCGTCCGAATTCTTCGCGACGGTGACTGCGCCGCGGACATTGCACGCGCTGAAGATTTCATTCGGCCTCGCCTTCGCCGCCGCGATCGTCAACCTGGTCGCCGGGCTGATCATCGTCTGGGCGCTGGTGCGCTACCGCTTTCCCGGGCGGCGGATCTTCGACGCCATCGTCGACATCCCGTTCGCGCTGCCGACCGCGGTGGCGGGCATCGCGCTCACGGCGCTGTTCGCCCAGAAGGGCTGGCTCGGCGCGCCGCTCGCCGAACTCGGCATCAAGGTGGCGTTCACGCCGCTCGGCATCTTCCTGGCGATGATCTTCATCGGCATTCCGTTCGTGGTCCGTACCGTGCAGCCGGTGCTCCTCGATCTCGACGTCGAGATCGAGGAGGCGGCGGAGTGCCTCGGCGCCTCGCGCTGGCAGACCATCCGCCGCGTCATCCTGCCGTCGCTGGCGCCCGCGGCACTGACCGGCTTCGCGCTTGCCTTCGCCCGCGCCGTCGGCGAATACGGCTCGGTGATCTTCATCGCCGGCAATCTGCCCAACGTCTCGGAGATCGCGCCCCTGCTGATCGTGATCCGGCTGTCGGAATTCCGCTATTCCGACGCCACCGCGATCGCGGTGGTGATGCTGATCTTCTCCTTCCTCATCATCTTCGCCTTGAACCGGATCCAGCACTGGGCGCAGACCCGGTCGCTGGCTGTGGCGTGACGCCATGACCTTGGTGGCGACAACCAGCATCCGGCGATCCGCTCACAAATCCGTCCCCGCGATCGGAGGCGAGGCTGCGGCCGTGCGACGCCCGGCGCATACCGAGCCGGCCTGGGTGCGGCTGCTGATCATCGGCTTCGCGGTCGGCTTCCTCACTTTGTTCGTGGTGCTGCCGCTGGTGCTGGTGTTCTCGGAAGCGCTGTCGAAGGGCGTCGGCTTCTATCTCTCGGCGCTGGCGGATTCCGAAGCGCTGTCGGCGATCCGGCTGACGCTGGTCGCGGCGGCGATCTCGGTCGGGCTCAATCTGGTGTTCGGCGTGATCGCCGCGTGGGCGATCGCGAAGTTCGAGTTCAAAGGCAAGACGCTGCTGATCACGCTGATCGACCTGCCGTTCTCGGTGTCGCCGGTGATCTCCGGCCTGGTGTTCGTGCTGCTGTTCGGCGCGCAGGGCTATTTCGGGCCGTGGCTGATGGCGCACGGCGTGCAAATCCTGTTCGCGGTGCCGGCGATCGTGCTGGCGACCACCTTCGTGACCTTCCCGTTCGTCGCGCGCGAACTGATCCCGCTGATGCAGGAGCAAGGTCAGCTCGAAGAAGAAGCCGCGATCTCGCTCGGCGCCGGCGGCTGGACGACGTTCTGGCGGGTAACGCTGCCCAACATCAAATGGGGCCTGCTGTACGGCGTGCTGCTGTGCAATGCCCGCGCGATGGGCGAATTCGGCGCGGTGTCGGTGGTCTCCGGCCACATCCGCGGCGAAACCAACACCATGCCGCTGCTGGTGGAAATTCTCTACAACGAGTATCAGATGGCCGCCGCCTTCGCGATCGCCTCGCTGCTGGCGCTGCTCGCGCTGGTGACGCTGGTCGTGAAGACCGTGCTGGAAGGCCGTATCGAGGAAGGGCTGCATCCCGATGACCATTGAAGTTCGCAACATCGTCAAGGAATTCGGCAGCTTCCGCGCGCTCGACAATGTCGACCTGCGGGTCGAGACCGGCGAGCTGATGGCGCTGCTCGGCCCAAGCGGCTCCGGCAAGACCACACTGCTGCGGATCATCGCCGGGCTGGAATGGCCCGACGCCGGCTCGATCGCGTTCGACGGCGAGGATGCGCTGGCGCGCGGCGCCGCGGAGCGTCACGTCGGCTTCGTGTTCCAGCACTACGCGCTGTTCCGGCACATGAGCGTGTTCGAGAACGTCGCCTTCGGGCTGCGGGTGCAGCCGCGCAAGATCCGCAAGACCGAACCGCAGATCCGCAAGCGGGTCGGCGATCTGCTCGATCTGGTGCAGCTCGGCTGGCTCGCCGATCGCTATCCGAACCAGCTGTCCGGCGGTCAGCGTCAGCGCATCGCGCTGGCCCGCGCGCTGGCGATCGAGCCGCGCATCCTGCTGCTCGACGAGCCGTTCGGCGCGCTCGACGCCAAGGTCCGCAAGGAGCTGCGCGCCTGGCTGCGCAATCTGCACGAGGAAATCCACGTCACCTCGATCTTCGTCACCCACGATCAGGAAGAGGCGCTCGAAGTTGCCAACCGCGTCGTGGTGATGGACAAGGGCCGGATCGAGCAGATCGGCTCGCCCGGCGACGTCTACGAGCGGCCGGCCTCCGCCTTCGTGCACGGCTTCATCGGCGAATCCATCGTGCTGCCGGTCGAGGTGCGCGACGGCCGGGTCCGGCTCGGCGAGCGTTTGCTCGACCTCGCGCCGACCGACACCGCGTCCGGTCCGTCGAAACTGTTCGTCCGTCGCCACGACATCGCGGTCGGCCCGAGCGGCAGCGGCGTGTTCGAGGGCGCGGTGAAGTCGGTGCGCGCCTTCGGCCCGATGCAGCGCGCCGATATCGTGCTGCAAGGCGCGAACGGCGACACGCTGGTCGAGATCGACGCGCCGCGCGATCACTCGCTGAAGGTGGGCGACCGCATCGGCCTGCAGCCGCAGCGCTACCGGATTTTCGCGGACCATTGAGTCGGTTATTGTTGGCGCTGCATTCGCCACGTCGTCATGGCCGGGCTCGTCCCGGCCATCCACGTTTTTGGGCCGGCGACGTCGTAAAGTCGTGGATGGCCGGGACAAGCCCGGCCATGACGGTGTCATCAGTACGCCTCAGTTTCTGCTCCTCCGTCTCTGAGCTCCTCCCAAGGCGTCGCTTGCGGCGCCGGATGAAACTCGCTTAAGTCGGCGCTCGCGCAAAGCGAGACGAGACAGGCGGGAGGCCGCGGGCATGGAGCGGTTCAATGTGCTGTGGCTGCAGGCCGCCAGCTGCGGCGGATGCACCATGGCGGCGCTCGACAACGGCCATGCCGGCTGGTTCGCCGAGCTCGCCCGCTTCGGCATCGATCTGATCTGGCATCCGTCGCTGAGCGAGGCGACCGCCGACGAGGCGGTCGCGATCTTCGAGCGCATCGCGCACGGCACGCAGCGGCTCGACGCACTGGTGCTGGAAGGCTCGGTGCTGCGCGGTCCGAACGGCACCGGCCGCTTCAACATGCTCGGCGGCACGCAGCGGTCGATGCTGCACTGGGTCCGCACGCTGGCGCCCTGTGCGAACTACGTCGTCGCCGCCGGCAGTTGCGCCGCGTTCGGCGGCGTGCCGATGGCCGGCAGCAATCCGACCGACGCCAGCGGCCTGCAATTCGCCGGCAGCGAAGCGGGCGGCGCGCTCGGCGCGGCGTTTCGCTCCCGTGCCGGGCTGCCGGTGATCAACATCGCCGGCTGCGCGCCGCACCCGGGATGGATCTCGGAGACGCTGGCGGCGCTGGCGCTCGGCGGCGTCGAGGCCGACGCGCTCGACAGTTTCGGCCGGCCGCGGTTCTACGCCGATCACCTCGCCCATCACGGCTGCGCCCGCAACGAGTATTACGAATTCAAGGCCAGCGCCGAGGAGATGTCGCAGCAGGGCTGCATGATGGAGCATCTCGGCTGCAAGGCGACCCAGGCGGTCGGCGACTGCAACCAGCGCGGCTGGAACGGCAACGGCTCCTGCACCAGCGGCGGCTACGCCTGCATTGCCTGCACCTCGCCGGGCTTCGAGACCTCGCAGAACTTCCTCGAGACCGCCAAGCTGGGCGGCATCCCGGTCGGCCTACCGCTCGACATGCCGAAGGCGTGGTTCGTCGCGCTGGCGGCGCTGTCGAAATCGGCGACGCCCAAACGGGTCCGCGCCAACGCCACCTCCGATCACGTCATCGTGCCGCCGCGCACCGACAGCGGGCGACGCAAATGACGCGGCGCGTCACCGTCGGCCCGTTCAACCGCGTCGAGGGCGATCTCGAAGTCCGGCTCGACATCGACGACGGCGTCGTGAGTTCGGCGGAAGTCACCGCGCCGCTGTATCGCGGCTTCGAGCAGATTTTGCGCGGCCGTCCCGCTATGGACGCGCTGACGCTGGCGCCGCGGATCTGCGGCATCTGCTCGGTGTCGCAGTCGCTCGCCGCGGTGGCGGCGCTGCGCGCGGTCGATGGCCTGCGCGCCGCGGACAACGGCGTGCTGGCGGCGAACCTGGCTCATGCGGCGGAGAACGTCGCCGATCATCTGACGCACTTCTATCTGTTCTTCATGCCCGATTTCGCCCGTGATGTGTATTCCGGCCGGCCGTGGCACGGCGACGTCGCGGCGCGGTTCAAGGCGGTGCAGGGCAGCGCCGCGCAGGCGATGCTGCCGGCGCGGGCGCGGCTCTTACAGATCATGGGCCTGCTCGCCGGCAAATGGCCGCATTCGCTCGCGTTTCAGCCGGGCGGCACCACCCGCGCGATCGATCTCGGCGAGCGCGTGCAACTGCTGTCGATCATCGGCGACGTCCGCGATTTTCTCGAACGCAGCGTGTTCGCCGACAGTCTCGACAATGTGCTGGCGCTGGACAGCGCCGCGGCGCTGGCGACGTGGCGCGACGGCCGCGGCGGCGATTTCGCCCGCTTCCTCGGCGTCGCCGACGATCTTGCGCTGGACCGGCTCGGCCGCATCGCGCTGCCGCTGATGAGCTACGGCGCCTATCACGGCCTCGACGCGCCGCTGTTTGCGCGCGGCGTCTACGATCCGGTGACCGCCGGCGTCGCGGCGCTGGATCCCGATGATATTTCCGAAGACGTCGCCCATGCCTGGATGCGCGACACCGCGCTGCGCCCGGCCGAGGCCGACACCGATCCGGATGCCGACAAGCCGGCCGGCTACAGCTGGTGCAAGGCGCCGCGGCTCGCGGGGCGCCCGGTCGAGGTCGGCGCGCTGGCGCGGCAGGCGGTGGATGGCAATCCGCTGGTTCGCGATCTCGTTGCGCGGAGCGGGCCGAACGTCGCCAACCGGGTGATCGCGCGGCTGCTCGAGACCGCGAAGGTGGTGGTCGCGATGCACGATTGGGCGCGCCGGCTCGATCTGCGCGCGCCGTTTCTCGACCGCGCGGCGCGGCGTGGCGCCGGCGCCGGCATCGGCCTGATCGAAGCCGCGCGCGGCAGCCTCGGCCACTGGATCGAACTCGGCGACGACAGGATCCGCCGCTACCAGATCATCGCGCCGACCACCTGGAATTTCTCGCCGCGCGACCGCGACGGCGTCGCCGGTCCGCTGGAGCAGGCGCTGGCCGGCACCGAGGTCGGCGACGAGGGTGCGCGTTCGGTCGCGGTCCAGCACGTCGTCCGCTCGTTCGATCCGTGCATGGTGTGCACCGCGCACTGATCGCGTCGGCGCGCGTCGCCTGCGGTCACGCGCTTATCAGCACAGCAACCGAGTTATCACCCGCGTGCGCGCGACACGCCGACTGCGTGCGCCGCAGCATTAGTATGTTTACCGGGAGCTTTCAATGACTTGAGCGGTAGCGCCATCCGCGCTGCATCGCTGGCACGGTTCTTGCGATCTCAGGCTGAACGCGAAGCTGAAACAGACTTCGCACGCGGCGAGGACACCGAGGAGCCATCATGGGCGCAGCGACCGAAACCTTCTACGAGGTGATCAGGCGGCAGGGCATCACCCGGCGCAGCTTCATCAAGTTCTGCAGCCTCACGGCGACCAGTCTCGGACTCGGACCGATCGGCACCAGCCAGATCGCGCAGGCGCTGGAGACCAAGCCGCGCGTCCCGGTGATCTGGATGCACGGGCTGGAGTGCACCTGCTGCTCGGAGAGCTTCATCCGCTCGGCGCATCCGCTGGTCAAGGATGCCATCCTGTCGATGATCTCGCTCGACTACGACGACACCATCATGGCGGCCGCCGGCCATCAGGCCGAAGCGATCCTGCAGGAGACCCGCCAGAAGTACAAAGGCCAGTACATCCTCGCCGTCGAAGGCAATCCGCCGCTCAACGAGGACGGCATGTTCTGCATCGACGGCGGTCGCCCGTTCGTCGAGAAGCTCAAGGAAATGGCCGACGATTCGATGGCGGTGATCGCCTGGGGCGCGTGCGCCTCGTGGGGCTGCGTGCAGGCCGCCAAGCCGAATCCGACCCAGGCCACGCCGATCGACAAGGTGATCAAGAACAAGCCGATCATCAAGGTGCCGGGCTGTCCGCCGATCGCCGAAGTGATGACCGGCGTCGTCACCTTCGTCACCACCTTCGGCCGGCTGCCCGAGCTCGACCGCCAAGGCCGGCCGAAGATGTTCTACTCGCAGCGCATCCACGACAAATGCTATCGCCGGCCGCATTTCGACGCCGGCCAGTTCGTCGAGGAATGGGACGACGACGCCGCGCGAAAAGGCTTCTGCCTGTACAAGATGGGCTGCAAGGGCCCGACCACTTACAACGCCTGCTCGACGGTGCGCTGGAACGGCGGCGTGTCGTTCCCGATCCAGTCGGGCCACGGCTGCATCGGCTGCTCGGAAGACGGCTTCTGGGATCAGGGCCCGTTCTACGAACGCCTCACCAACATCAATCAGTTCGGCGTCGAGGCCAACGCCGACAAGATCGGCGCCACGGCCGCCGGCGTGGTCGGCGCGGCGATCGCCGCGCACGCCGCGGTCACCACCGTGCGCAACCTGTCGCGCCGCAAGGAGGTGCCGAACGGCAACGGCGGATCGAACGGCAAGTCCAACGGCACCACGAACGGCACGTCGGCGTAAGCCCGGGAAAGCAGCATCATGACCAACGTCACCACACCCAACGGCTTCAAGCTCGACAATGCCGGCCGCCGCGTCGTCGTCGATCCGGTGACCCGGATCGAGGGCCATCTGCGCGTCGAGGTCAATGTCGATAGCAACAACGTCATCCGCAACGCGGTGTCGACCGGCACCATGTGGCGCGGCATCGAAGTGATCCTGAAGAATCGCGATCCGCGCGACGCCTGGGCGTTCACCGAGCGGATCTGCGGCGTCTGCACCGGCACCCACGCGCTGACCTCGGTGCGCGCGGTCGAGAACGCGCTCGACATCAAGATTCCCGAGAACGCCAACACCATCCGCAACATCATGCAGTTGACGCTGCAGGTGCACGACCACGTCGTGCATTTCTATCATCTGCACGCGCTCGACTGGGTCGACGTCGTCTCGGCGCTGTCGGCCGATCCGAAGGCGACCTCGACGCTGGCGCAGAGCATCTCGCCGTGGCCGCTGTCGAGCCCGGGCTACTTCAAGGATCTGCAGACCCGTCTGAAGAAATTCGTCGAGTCGGGGCAGCTCGGCCCGTTCAAGAACGGCTATTGGGGCCATCCGGCCTACAAGCTGCCGCCGGAAGCCAATCTGATGGCGGTGGCGCATTCTCTCGAAGCGCTCGATTTCCAGAAGGAGATGGTGAAGATCCACACCATCTACGGCGGCAAGAACCCGCATCCGAACTGGCTGGTCGGCGGCGTGCCGTGCGCGATCAACATCGACGGCACCGGCGCGGTCGGCGCCATCAACATGGAACGGCTCAATCTGATCTCCTCGATCATCGATCAGATGGTGACCTTCGTCGATCAGGTCTATCTGCCGGATCTGCAGGCGATCGCCTCGTTCTACAAGGACTGGACCTTCGGCGGCGGGCTGTCGGGCAAGTCGGTGATGAGCTACGGCGACATCCCGGAACGCGCCAACGACTACTCGGCGGCGTCGCTGAAGCTGCCGCGCGGCGTGATCCTCAACGGCAATCTCAACGAGGTGCTGCCGATCGATCTCGCCGATCCCAGCCAGGTCCAGGAGTTCGTCACCCACTCCTGGTACAAATATCCCGACGAGACCAAGGGCCTGCATCCGTGGGACGGCGTCACCGTTCCGCATTACGAGCTCGGCCCGAAAGCCAAGGGCACCAAGACCCGGATCGAAGCGCTCGACGAGGAGGCGAAGTACTCCTGGATCAAATCGCCGCGCTGGAAGGGCAACGCCGTCGAGGTCGGCCCGCTGGCGCGCTACATCATCGGCTACGCCCAGAACAAGCCCGAGTTCAAGGAGCCGACCGAAAAACTGCTGAAGGATCTCGGCCTGCCGGTCACCGCTTTGTTCTCGACGCTCGGCCGCACCGCGGCCCGCGCGCTGGAGGCGCAATGGGCGGCGCGCGAGCTGCGCTACTTCCAGGACAAGCTGATGGCGGCGCTGAAGGCCGGCGACAGCAACACCGCCAATGTCGACAAATGGAAGCCGGAGACCTGGGCCAAGGACGTCAAGGGCGTCGGCTTCACCGAGGCGCCGCGCGGCGCGCTCGGCCACTGGGTCAAGATCAAGGACGGCAAGATCGACAATTATCAGGCGGTGGTGCCGACCACCTGGAACGGCAGTCCGCGCGATCCCAAGGGCGGCATCGGCGCGTTCGAGGCCTCGCTGCTCGACACCCCGATGGCCGATCCGAACAAGCCGCTGGAGATCCTGCGGACGCTGCATTCGTTCGATCCGTGCCTCGCCTGCTCGACCCACGTGATGAGCGAGGACGGCCAGGAAATGAGCAAGGTCACCGTGCGCTGAGCGCCACCCGGAGGACGAGACGATGACCACGGAGATCGCACGGGTTCAGGGCGCGCTCGATTCGGCCGGCGAACGCGCCCGTTCGCTACAGACCGTCTACGTCTACGAAGCGCCGGTGCGGCTGTGGCACTGGGTCAACGCGCTCCTGATCGTGGCGCTGTGCGTCACCGGCTATTTCATCGGCTCGCCGCTGCCGTCGGTGCAGGGCGAAGCCTCCGCCAGCTTCCAGATGGGCTACATCCGCTTCGTGCATTTCGCCGCGGGGCAGACGCTGATCGTGTTCTTCCTGCTGCGGGTGTACTGGGCGTTCGTCGGCAACAAATATTCCAGGCAGATCTTCTGGCTGCCGCTCGCCAACAAGACCTGGTGGTGGGGGATGCTGTACGAATTCAAATGGTACGCGTTCCTGGTCAAGGATCCGAAGAAGTACATCGGCCACAACCCGCTGGCGCACGTCGCGATGTTCTCCTTCATGGTATTCCTGGTGCTGATGATGGTCAGCGGCATGGCGCTGTATTCCGAGGGGCAGGGCATCGACAGCTGGCAGTACCGGCTGTTCGGCTTCATGTTCTCGCTGTTCACCAGCCAGACGCTGCACACGCTGCATCATCTCGGCATGTGGGCGATCGTGGTGTTCGTCGTCGTCCACATCTACGCCGCGGTGCGCGAGGACATCCTCAGCCGCCAGAGCATGATCTCCTCGATCGTCTCCGGCGAACGCCTGTTCCGCGACGACCTGCCGGATTGAGGTTACACGTCGTGTCCTCACCCCGTCATTGCGAGCGGAGCGAAGCAATCCAGCCCAGTACAGTGAGCTGGATTGCTTCGTCGCTTCGCTCCTCGCAATGACGGACTGAGAGGCTGATACATGAATGATGCCATGGCTCGAACTGACAGCAGTGTAGAATCCCCCCGCATCCTCATCCTCGGCATCGGCAACATCCTGTGGGCCGACGAGGGCTTCGGTGTGCGGGCCGTGGAGGCGTTTCACCGCGCCTTCGAGGTGCCGGACAACGTCACCGTGCTGGATGGCGGCACCCAGGGGCTGTATCTGGTCAACTTCCTGCAGGACCACGATCATCTGCTGGTGTTCGACGCGATCGATTACGGCCTGCCACCGGGCACGCTGAAGCGCATCGACGGCGACGAGGTGCCGAAATTCACCGGCGCCAAGAAGATGAGCCTGCATCAGACCGGCTTTCAGGAAGTGCTGAGCGCCGCCGATCTGCTCGGTGCCGCGCCAAAACGGCTGGTGCTGATCGGCTGCCAGCCGCAGGACCTCGAGGATTGGGGCGGCGCGCTGACGCCGCCGGTCGCGGCGCGGATCGCCGATGCGCTGGCGCTGGCGCGCGACATTCTCGGCGAATGGGGCGTGGCGCTTGCGCCGCGCGCGGTGCCGCCGGCCGAAGGCCTGCTCGGTCACGACATCGATCACGACAGCTACGAACGGCGCGCCGATCCGGCGAGCGCCGCAGTCCATGGATGAGGGAGGAGACGCCATGACCCGATTGATCCGCGCCGCTGCGCTCGCGAGCTTCACGCTTTGTGTGCCCGGCCTCGCCGAGGCGCACACCGGCGTCCACCTGGTGGCGGCGGACGGTGCCGCGGCCGGCTTCGCGCATCCGTTCCTCGGCGCCGATCATCTGCTGGCGATGGTCGCGGTCGGCCTGTGGGCGGCGTCGCTCGGCGGCCGTGCGCGTTGGCTGGTGCCGGCGAGTTTCGTCGCGCTGATGACGCTCGGCGCGGCGCTCGGTGCCGACGGCGTCGCGCTGCCCGCGGTCGAGCCGATGGTCGCGCTGTCGGTGATCGCGCTCGGCGCGCTGGTCGCGTTGTCGCTGCGTGTGCCGACGATCGCTGCCGCCGCGCTGGTGGCGCTGTTCGGCCTGTTCCACGGCGCCGCCCACGGCGCGGAGATGCCGGCGCTGGCTTCGCCGCTGGCCTACGGGCTCGGCTTCATCGCCGCGACCGCGCTGCTGCACGGCGTCGGTCTCGCGCTCGGCGGTCTGCGCGCGCATGCGCCGCTGCGGCTGGCCGGCGGCGCCATCGCCGCCGCTGGCGTCGCCCTGGCGCTGCCTCTCTAGCGCCGGGGATCGGGCGATGTGCGTCGGTGTGCCGATGACCGTGATCAGCAGCGACGGCGCGACCGCGTTGTGCGAGCGCCGCGGCGAGCAGCGGCGGGTCTCGACCGCGCTGGTCGGCGAGGTCGCGGTCGGCGCTCAGGTGCTGGTGTTCATCGACAGCGCGGTGCGGCTGCTCGATCCGGACGAGGCGCAGCAGATCGACGACGCACTCGATGGTCTGGCCGCGGCGATGGAGGGGCGGCCGTTCGAGCATCTGTTCGCCGATCTGATCGATCGCGAGCCGGAACTGCCCGCGCATCTGCGCCCCGAGCGCCACTGATTGTTGCAAGTAGTTCGCATCATTTTCGGTCGGCCAAGCCCACTGGAAGTCTACTATCCAGTCGTCGGCAAATATGTTTCCATGGGTCCCGAGGTGTCGTCCGGTTTGGTCCCGAATTGACCAGTTTGGCGGTAATTTTGCTGCCGTTTCCGGCTGAGACCGATTGGCACGTGGCTTGCTCAATCAGAGCCACGACCGACAAGAAGATAAATCGGGACTGGGAGGAAACATGGGCTCTCCGCTCACGCGCGCCGCTGCGCGCCGGGACGTGCTGCCGGTCGTCGACGCCGCGACTGTCGACGATTTCATCGCGGCCGCCGGCCGGATCAGTGTGCTGTTCTTTCGCGGCGACCCTACGCGCTTTCCCGAAGCCGCCGATGTCGCCGTCATCCTCCCCGAACTGATCGCGGCGTTTCCGGGCCGCCTGATCGCGGCCGAGATCGACCCCGCCGCCGAGCGCGCGCTGATGCCCCGCTTCGGTGTGCTGGTCTGTCCGGCGCTGGTGCTGGCCCGGCCCGGCCGCACCCTCGGCGTGATCGCCAAGATCCAGGACTGGTCGGCCTATGTGGCGCGGATCCGCGCGATGCTGGCCGACGACGACGCCGTCACCCGGCAGGAGGCCTCGGCATGAGAGTGGGGTACACCAGCGTCGCCGACAGCGACGACGTCGAGATGCACGTCTTGCCGCTCGGCCACGACAGCACCGACCGCCGTGGCCTGACCGGCGCCGGCACCATCGCGGCGCTCGCCACCCGCAGCGGCGCCGAACTGCTGGCGCAATGTCCGCGCCTCGCCGATCTGCTGGCGCAATTGCAGACGGCGCTCGCCGCGCAGCGCGCCGATGCGCCGCCGACGCTGTTCCGGCTCGACCGCCTCGACGACGCCGAGCGCAGCCTGCTCGGCGACGTGCTCGGCGAAGGCGAGGTCTCCGGCATCGTCGCGCTGCCGGATCGCCGCGTCGCGCAGATCCAGGAATCGGTGTTCGCCGGGCTGTGGCGGGTGCGGATCGAGGGCGAGGCCGGTGCGCGCGCGCACGACTATCTGGAGATCGGCGCGGTCCCGGAGATCGCCGCGCGCGCAGCGCTGGATTTTCCCAGCCCGGAGATCGCGATCACTTCGCCGCCCGAGGGCGCGATGAACGTGATGCCGGTGCTCGCCGAAATCCGCCAGCGGATGGCGGCGCATCGCGCCGGCGACGCGTCGCACGTCATCAACTTCACTTTGCTGCCGATGAACCCGGCCGACATGGAGCATCTCACGGCGACGCTCGGCAATGGGCCGATCCAGCTCTACTCGCGCGGTTACGGCAGTTGCCGGGTGCTGGCGACCGGCGCGCGTTACGTCTGGTCGGTGCAGTTTCTCAACGCGATGGACACGCCGGTGCTCGACACCATCGAGATCGGCGACGTGCCGGCCGCCGTCCGCGCCGCCGACGAGGATTTTCAGGATTCGTCCGAACGGCTCGGCGAGATCATCGAGGCTTACTTCGCATGACGGGCTTCGAGAATGTCGGGCGCGTCGAGGCCGATCCGCTGCTGCGGATGGAATGCGGCGTGTGCTGGACGGTGTACGATCCGGCCGAGGGCGATCCGCGCGGCCGCGCCGAACCGGGCACGCCGTTCGCCGAACTGCCGGACGACTGGTGCTGCCCGACCTGCGACGCGCCGCCGAGCAAATTCATGAGGGTCGATGATGACCGCTGAGGCCGGCCTCGACCGCAATGCCCAGGCCCGCGCCGCCGGCGAGGCGCTGGCAGCGGTGTATCGCGGCGTCGAGCGCGCGATGCGCGATCTGCCGGTCTTCAATCCCGCGCTGCAGGTCGCCGCGATCGGCTTCCACGCCGTCGGAGACGATGGGCTCGGCGTGGTGGTGACGCCGTGGTTCATGAACCTGGTGAGGATTCCGGCCGCGGGCGACGACGAGACGCAGCCCGGCGCCGTGGTGACGCGCGCGCTGCCGGCCGGCGCGCTCGATTTCACCGTCGGCGTGCTCGATGGTTTCGGCCGGCTGGAAAGCTGCTCGCTGTTCTCGCCGATGTTCGGCTTCGCCGATCAGCAGGCCGCCGAATCCGCCGCCGCGGCGGCACTGGCGGCGGTGCTCGATCCGAACTTCGAAGCGGAAGCCACCTCCGAGGCTGTCGCACCCAAGCCTGCCGCCAGTGCTGCGACGCTCGATCGCCGCCGGTTTCTGCGTGGCGCATTGACGGAGCGGCGGCCATGAACGCCGTCCCGCGCGACGATCGCATCGCCATCGGCATCGTGCTGAGCGGCGGCCGCGTTGCCGGGGTCGAGATCACCGCGCGCCGCCCCACCGGCGTCGGCCGGCTGGCGCAGGGCCGCTCCGGCGAAGCCGTCACAGCGCTGGTGCCGCGGCTGTTCGCGCTGTGCGCGGCTGCGCAAGGCGTCGCGGCGGCGACGGCGCTGTCCGCGGCGCGTGGCGAGCGCGTCTCCGCCGCCGTTGCCGCGGCCCAGGCGAGCGCCGTGCTGGCCGAACGGCTGGTCGAGCTGCTGCGCGGAACGATCACCACGCTGGCCGGCCCGGCGCTGCCGAGCTGGGCGCCGCTTCTGCGCGACGTCATCGCCGCGGCGCGGCGGGTCGATCAGCATGGCCTGGTCGCGGCCGACGCGATCGATGAGATTGAACGCGGCCTCGCGGCGCTCGGCCTGCCGGCGGGATGCCTCGACGATGCCGATGCCTGCGGCGCCTGGCTCGCTTCCGCTGCGCCGCTCGCCGTTCTGCATCGGCCGCTGCTGAGTGCCGACGCTGCGTTCGGCGCGAGCGTGATCGACGCCCTCACGGCGCACGACGATGCCGCGATCGGCGATCAGCTCGCGCGCCGCGGTGCGGCCTTCGCGTCGCGTCCCGACCTGGTCGGCCGCGTGCCTGAGACCGGCGCGCTGGCGCGGCTGATGACGCATCCGCTGATACAGAACACCGGCGCCGGGCTGGCCGGTCGGCTGCTGGCGCGGCTGGTCGAGGTCGCTGCGACCCCGGCGCGCCTGCGCGCGCTGCGCCGCGGCGATGCCGAGATCGGCGACGTTGTTCGGTCGATCCCGCTCGGCGATGGAATCGGCCTCGCCGCGGTCGAATGCGCGCGCGGCCGGCTGCATCATCTGGTCGCTTTGGACCGGAACGGGCTGATCCGGCAGTTCGAGATCCTGGCGCCCACCGAATGGAATTTCCACCCGCAAGGCCCGCTCGCCCGCGCGCTGATCGGCCGGGCGCTACGCGACACCGAGGCCGACCGCGGACGCGTCGCGCATCTGGTCGCGGCGTTCGATCCCTGCGTCGGCTTCGACCTGCATTGGCGCGAGGCTGCCGATGCATGAGATGGCGCTGTGCGAGAGCATGATCGAGATAATCGAGCGCGAGGCGCGCGCGCAGCAGTTCGCGCGGGTGCGCGCGGTGTGGGTCGAGATCGGCGCGCTCAGCCATGTCGACGCCGAGGCGATGCGGTTCTGCTTCTCCGCGGTCGCCCATGGCGGCATCGCCGCGGATGCGCGGTTCGAGATTGTCAGCCTGCCGGGCGAAGCCTGGTGCATGAGCTGCAGCACGACCGTGCCGCTGGCGCAGCGCAGCGAGCCGTGTCCGCATTGCGGCGGTTATCAGCTGCAGGTCACCGCAGGCGACGAATTGCGAGTCAAGGAATTGGAGGTCGATTGATGTGTACGGTTTGTGGATGCGGAGATACCAGCGTGGACCCCGGCCAGGCGCACGGACACAGCCACGAGCATGATCACCCGCATGATCACGCTCATCCCCACGATCACGCTCATCCTCACCCGCACGACCACGCCCATGGTCACGCGCATCATCACCACGACCATCATGATCATCAGCACGATCACGACCACGCGCATCCGCCGGCGGGCAGCATTGATTTCGGCGGCGGCATCGCCGGCGTGCACGTGCCCGGCCTGACGCAAGCCCGCGTGGTGCAGATCGAGCGCGATATCTTGGCCAAGAACGACAGCTACGCCGACGAGAACCGCGCCCGCTTCGCCGCCTCCGGCACCTTCGTGCTGAATGTCGTCTCCAGCCCGGGCTCCGGCAAGACCACGCTGCTGGTCAAGACCATCACCGATCTCAAGGCGCAGTTTCCGATCGCGGTGATCGAGGGCGATCAGCAGACCGCCAATGACGCGCAGCGGATCCGCGCCACCGGCGCCCCGGCGATCCAGATCAACACCGGCAAGGGCTGTCACCTCGACGCCCATATGGTCGGCCACGCGCTCGATCAGCTGCCGAACACCACCGACGGCCTGCTGTTCATCGAGAACGTCGGCAATCTGGTCTGTCCCGCGGCGTTCGATCTCGGCGAAGCGCACAAGGTGGTTGTGCTGTCGATCACCGAGGGCGAGGACAAGCCGCTGAAATATCCGCATATGTTCGCGGCGTCCGATCTGCTGCTGCTGAACAAGATCGACCTGTTGCCGCATCTCGATTTCGATCTCGCCGCGACCATCGAATACGCCCGCCGCGTCAATCCGAAGATCGAGGTGCTGACGGTGTCGGCGAAGAGCGGCGAGGGGATGCCGGCGTTCTACGCCTGGATCGCCAGGCGCGCCGCGGCCGCGCGCGCCGCCGCCAAGGCGGCCGAGTAGCCGGATGGAACTAGCCCGCGCCAGCGTTGCACCAAGCGTCGGACGCGCCGGCGCAAGGCTGCGCGTCCGGGTGCGCGGCGCGGTGCAGGGCGTCGGCTTCCGCCCGTTCGTCTACCGGCTGGCGCAGCGCTACGCGCTCGGCGGCTTCGTCGCCAACGATGCCGAGGGTGTGCTGATCGAAGTCGAAGGCGCGGCGCTCGACGATTTCGTCGCAGCCCTGCGCGAGGAAGCGCCGCCGCTGGCGCGGGTCGATGCGATCGAGACCGAGCCGCTGCATCCGCAGGGCCAGCGCGGCTTCGACATCGCCGCGAGCCGGCCCGGCCGCGTCGCCACCCGGATCGGCGCCGATGCGGCGACCTGCGAGGCGTGCCTCGACGATCTGTTCGATCCCAACAGCCGCTTCCATCTGTATCCGTTCGTCAACTGCACCCATTGCGGCCCGCGCTACACGCTGACCCGGCAATTGCCCTACGACCGCGCCCACACCTCGATGGCCGGCTTCGCGCTGTGCGACGATTGCCGCCGCGATTATCAGGACCCGCGCGACCGCCGCTTCCACGCGGAGCCGATCGCCTGCCCGGCCTGCGGCCCGCGGCTCAGCCATCCGATCGAGACCGTCGTGACGCGGCTGCGCGCCGGCGCCATCGTCGCGCTGAAGAGTCTCGGCGGCTATCATCTGCTGTGCGACGCCACAAACGAGGCCAGCGTCGTCGAGCTGCGCCGCCGCAAGGGCCGCGACGCCAAGCCGTTCGCCGTGATGGTCGCCTCGGACGCGTCGCTCGATCGCATTGTCACGGCGAGCGATGCCGAACGCGCGCTGCTGAATTCCATCGAGCGCCCGATCGTGCTGATGCACAGCCTCGGCGCGCTGGCGCCGTCGGTGGCGCCGGGCCTCGGCGCGCTCGGCGTAATGCTGCCCTACACGCCGCTGCATCATCTGCTGTTCCACGAAGCCGCCGGCGCGCCGCCTGGCCGCGCCTGGCAGCGCGCGCCGGTCGATCTGGTGCTGGTCGCCACCAGCGCGAACATCGGCGGCGATCCGATCGTGATCGACGATGCGGAGCGTCGGCTCGCCGGCATCGCCGATCTGATCGTCAGCCACGACCGCGCCATCGTGGTGCGGGCGGACGACAGCGTGATGGCGATCAACAACGGCGGTCCGAGCTTCATCCGCCGCGCCCGCGGCTTCGCCCCGCGGCCGATCCTGCTGCCGCGGGAGATGCCGCCGGTGCTGGCGGTCGGCGCTTACTTGAAGAACACCGTGACGCTGACGCGCGGCCGCGAAGCGTTCGTCTCGCAGCACATCGGCGATCTGTCGACGGCCGACAGCGTGCGGTTCTTCGAACAGACGATCGATCACCTGATCCGCCTCGTCGGCGCCGCGCCGGTCGCGGTCGCACATGATCTGCATGCCGACTTCGCTTCGACGCGCTTTGCGGAAGCTCTCGACCTGCCGCTGATCGCCGTGCAGCATCACCACGCCCATGTCGCATCGATCGCCGCCGAGCACGGCGTCGACGCGCCGCTGCTCGGCCTGGTGCTCGACGGCCACGGCGTCGGCAGCGACGGCGGCGCTTGGGGCGGCGAATTGCTGCGCGTCGACGGAGCCCGCTTCACCCGGCTCGGTCATCTCGCGCCGCTCGCCCTGCCGGGCGGCGACGCCGCGGCGCGCGAGCCGTGGCGGATGGCGGCGGCGGCATTGGCGGCGATCGGGCAGGGTGACGAGATCGCCGCGCGCTTCGCCGATCAGCCGCGCGCAGCCGCGCTCGCCGCGATGCTGGCGAACCACGGCTGCGCCACCACCACCAGCGCCGGCCGGCTGTTCGACGCCGCGGCCGGCCTGCTCGGCGTCTGCGCAATGCAGGCCTATGAGGGCCAGGCGGCGATGCAGCTCGAGGCGTTGGTGCGGACGCCGCGCGTGCAAGATGATGGCTGGCGGATCGATCGTGGTACGCTCGACCTGTCGCCGCTGCTTCGACATCTCGCGACGCCCGGCCTCGACCGGCGCGATGGCGCCGAATTGTTTCACGGCACGCTCGCCGCCGCGCTCGCCGACTGGGCCGCGCAGGCGGCGGCACAGGCCCGGCTTTCCACCATCGCGCTCGGCGGCGGTTGTTTCCTCAATCGCGTGCTGAGCGAAACTCTCGCTGCGCATCTGCGCGCGCGCGGATTGTCGCCGTTGCTGGCGCGGCAGCTGCCGCCCAACGACGGCGGCCTCAGTCTCGGCCAGGCCTGGATCGCCGGTCAGGCGATCGCGACCGACACACCACAGGAGGAGCGCCGATGTGCCTCGCCATTCCGGCTGAAGTAATCGAATTGCTGCCCGAGCAGATGGCGCGGGTGTCGCTCGACGGCGTCGGCAAGATCGTCTCCGTGGCGCTGGTCGAGGGCGTCGCGGTCGGCGACTACGTCGTCGTCCATGTCGGCTTCGCGCTGACCCGGATCGATCCCGAGGAGGCGCTGCAGACGCTGGCGCTGCTGCGGGAGATGGGGCAGATCTCGGCGGAGACGGTGTCATGAAATACGTCGACGAATATCGCGACGGCAAAGTCGCGCGCCAGATCGCGGCGGCGATCGCCGAAGCCGCCGATCCGGCTCGCCTCTATCACTTCATGGAATTCTGCGGCGGCCACACCCATGCGATCTCGCGCTACGGGCTCGAGGATCTGCTGCCCCCCAACGTCCGCATGGTGCACGGGCCGGGCTGCCCGGTCTGCGTGCTGCCGATCGGCCGCATCGACATGGCGATCCGCCTGGCGCAACGGCCGGAGGTGACGCTGTGTACTTACGGCGATCTGATGCGCGTGCCCGGCTCGCACGGCGCGTCATTGCTCCGCGCCAAAGCCGCCGGCGCCGACATCCGCATGGTGTATTCGACGCTGGATGCGATCGCGATCGCCGAGGCCGAGCCGGCGCGCGAGGTGGTGTTCTTCGCCATCGGCTTCGAGACCACGACGCCGCCGACCGCGCTCGCGGTCAAGCTGGCACGCGCCAAAGGCCTCACCAACTTCACCGTGTTCTGCAACCACGTGCTGACGCCGCCGGCGATCCGCGGCATTCTCGAGGCGCCGCAAACCGGCGACGCCGCGGCGGTCGCGCTCGACGGCTTCGTCGGCCCGGCGCATGTCAGCGCGGTGATCGGCAGCGACGCCTTCGCGGGCTTTGCGCAGGAATTCGCCAAGCCCGTGGTCGTCGCCGGCTTCGAGCCGCTCGACGTGATCCAGGCGATCCTGATGCTGATCCGCCAGGTCAATGACGGCCGCCATCAGGTCGAGAACCAGTACATCCGCGCGGTGACTGGCGAAGGCAACCGGCGGGCGCAGGCGGAAGTGGCCGAGGTGTTCGAGCTGCGCGACAGTTTCGAGTGGCGCGGCTTCGGCGCGGTGCCGGCAAGCGGCCTGAAGTTGCGCGAAAGCTATGCGGCGTTCGATGCCGAGCGCCGCTTCACGATGCCGGAGATCTCCGCCGCCGACAATCCGGCGTGCGAATGCGGCACCATCCTGCGCGGCATCAAGCGGCCGACCGACTGCAAGCTGTTCGGCACGCTGTGCACGCCGGAGACGCCGATGGGCTCCTGCATGGTGTCGTCGGAAGGCGCCTGCGCGGCGCACTGGACCTATGGCCGCTTCCGCGACCATGCGCGGAGGGCGGTGGCATGAGCAGCACGATCAGGCGGCGCAGGCTCGATCTGAAAAGCGGCCGGGTGGATCTGTCGCACGGCGCCGGCGGCCGCGCGATGGCGCATCTAATCGACGAGATCTTTCACGCCGCGTTCGACAACGCGCTGCTCCGCGCCGGCAACGATCAGGCTGCGTTCGCGATCGATGGCGGACGGATGGTGATGACCACCGACGGCTATGTGGTGTCGCCGCTGTTCTTCCCCGGCGGCGACATCGGCTCGCTGGCGGTGCACGGCACCATCAACGACGTCGCGATGGCGGGCGCGACGCCGCTGTATCTGTCGGCCGGCTTCATCATCGAGGAGGGGTTTGCCTTCGCCGATCTGAAGCGGATCGCCGACAGCATGGGCGCGGCGTCGCGCGCCGCCGGCGTGCCGATCGTCACCGGCGACACCAAAGTGGTCGAACGCGGCAAGGCCGACGGCGTGTTCATTACGACGACCGGGGTCGGCGTCGCGCCGGCCGATCTGGTGCTGTCGTCCGAGCTGGCGCGGCCGGGCGACAAGGTGCTCCTCTCCGGCTACATCGGCGATCACGGCGTCGCGGTGATGTCGCAGCGGCAGAACCTCGCGTTCGAAACCTCGATCGTGTCCGACTCGGCCGCGCTGCACGACCTCGTCGCCGCGATGGTCGCGGTCGCACCGCAGGGCCTGCGGGTCATGCGCGATCCGACCCGCGGCGGGCTCGCGGCGACGCTCAACGAGCTGGCGCAGCAATCCGGCGTCGGCTTCCGGCTCGACGAGGATGCGGTGCCGATCCGGCCGGAGGTCGCGGCGGCGTGCGAGTTGCTCGGGCTCGACCCGCTCTACGTCGCCAACGAAGGCAAGCTGATCGCGATCGTCGCCCCCGAGGCGGCGGAGACGCTGCTGGCGGCGATGCGGGCGCATCCGCTCGGCCGCGACGCCGCGCTGATCGGCGAGGTGATCGCCGACGATCATCATTTCGTCCAGATGACGACCTCGTTCGGCGGCGGGCGGATCGTCGACTGGCTGTCGGGCGAGCAATTGCCGCGGATTTGCTGACGGCGTTAGACTGTGTGGGCGTGATGGGACGGATGCGATGAGTGGTCAGGCGACAGTCCTGGTGGTCGACGACGAGATCCGCTCGCTCGAATCGCTGAAGCGGGTGCTCAGCGACGAGTTCGAGGTGATCTGCGCCCGCGACGCCGCCGAGGCGCGGCGCGTGCTGGAAAGCGAGATCGTCCACGCCATCCTGTGCGACCAGCGGATGCAGTACGAGACCGGCGTCGATTTCCTCAAGCACGTGCGCGAGACCTGGCCCGATCCGGTGCGGATGATCATCTCGGGCTATTCGGACTCGGAAGACATCATCGCCGGCATCAACGAGGCCGGGATCTATCAGTACATCGCCAAGCCGTGGCATCCGGACAAGTTGCTCGATACCGTGCGCGGCGCGGTCGAGCTGTTCCGGCTGCAGAAGGAGACCGAGACGGCCGGGGTCGACGTCAAGCTGACGCCGGAGCGGGTGCAGCGCGTCGTCACCGAGAAGCGCGGCGTCGCGCGCAAGCTGTACGATTTCGACCGCATCGTGCACGCGCCGGACAGTCCGCTCGGCGACGTCATCGAGCTCGGCAAGCGCGCCGCCGAGTTCGACATTTCGGTGCTGATCACCGGCGAGTCGGGCACCGGCAAGGAATTGCTGGCGCGGGCGATCCACTACGGCTCGGCGCGCAGCAGCAAAGCCTTCGTGGTCGAGAATTGCGGTGCGCTGCCCGATGAGCTTCTGGAAAGCGAATTGTTCGGCTGCAAGAAAGGCGCTTTCACCGGCGCCTATCAGGATCGCATCGGGCTGTTCGAGGTCGCCGACGGCGGCACAATCTTCCTCGACGAGATCGGCGAGACCTCGCCGGCGTTTCAGGTCAAGCTGCTGCGGGTGCTGCAGGAGAGCGAGATCCGCCCGCTCGGCGCGCAGCGCGTGCGCAAGGTCGACGTTCGCATCGTCGCCGCCACCAACCGCGACCTCGAGGCCGAAGTCCGCGCCGGCCGTTTCCGCCGCGATTTGTTCTACCGGCTCGCGGCGTTCCCGTTGCACATGCCGACGCTGCGCGAGCGGCCGATGGACGTGCCGCTGATCGCCGCCAAGGTGCTGGCCGACGTCACCAAATCCTACGGCCGCGCCGTCAACGGCTTCACCCCGGGCGCGCTGGCGCGGATGCGGCACTACGACTGGCCGGGCAACGTCCGCGAACTGCAGAATGAGATCCAGCGCATGGTGGTGCTGACCAAGGACGGCTGGCTGCAGGAGCAGGATCTGTCGGAGCGGATCCGGCAGGGCGGCGAGCCGATCCAGCTGCGGCCGTCGCATCACGGCAGCGCGACGCTGAAGACCAATATCGAGGCGCTGGAGCGGCACATGATCGTCGAGGCGCTGGATCGCCATGGCGGCAATATCAGCCGCGTCGCCGGCGAACTCGGTCTGTCGCGCGTCGGCCTGCGCAACAAGCTCGGCCGCTACGATCTGCGCAAGGGCCTCAGCGATGAGGTCTGATCGCGCAGCGCCCGGCGAAAGCCTGATCGACCGCGTCGGTCCGCATCTGCTGTCGCCGTTCGAAGGCGATCAGGAGGCGGCGTGGATCGAAGTGATCCGCAAGATGGACGAGGTCTACGCCGACCTGCTGCGCTACGAGACCGATCTTGAGGAGAAGAACACCGCGCTGGAGGAAGCGCAGGCGTTCATCTCTAGCGTCATCGAATCGGTCTCCGACATCCTGATCGTCTGCGATCGCAACGGCATCGTGCTGCAGGTCAATCCCGCGGCGGTGCGGCTGCTCGGCACGCCGGCCGACGCCGTCGTCGAGCAGTCGCTCGGCGAACTGGTCGACCCCGCCGATCGGGTGCGGATCGAGGAACTGCTGCGCGCGTCGTCATCGTCCGAGATCGCGCTGGAGATCCGCTTCGTCACCGCGCGCGGCCTGTCCGATCTCTACGCCGTCAACGGCGCGACGCGCTGCGATCCCGCCGGCGCCCGCGTCGGCACGGTGCTGACCGGGCGGCCGATCGGCGAGCTGCGCCGCGCCTACGAGGCGCTGCACACCGCGCACGGCGAATTGCAGCGCGCCCAGCGCCAGCTCGTCGAGCAGGAGAAGATGGCGTCGCTCGGCCGCCTCGTCGCCGGCGTCGCGCACGAACTCAACAATCCGATCAGCTTCATCTACGGCAACATCCACACGCTGGAGCGCTACCGCGAGCGGATGGCGACCTATCTGAAGGCGATCCACCACGGCGCCGACCCGGCCGAAATCGAGACGCTGCGCCGCGAGTTGAAGATCGACGCGCTGCTCGCCGACTACGCGTCGCTGATCGAGGGCACGCTGGAGGGCGCGATGCGCGTCTCCGACGTCGTCAAGAATCTGCGTCGCCTCAGCTTCCCGCGCAGCGGCGAGACCCAGCCGATCGACGTCGATCGCATCGTGCGCACCGCGGCGCGCTGGGCGGCCCGCGCCAAGCCCGGCCATGTCGAACTGACCTTCGACATCGCGCCCGAGGTGGCGATCGTCGGCAATGAAGGCCAGTTCCACCAGATCATCGTCAATCTGGTTGACAACGCCATCGACGCGGTGCGCGGCCAGACCGAGCCGCGCATCGATATCTCGGCGCAGCGGCACGGCGACGAGGTGGTGATCGCGGTCGCCGACAACGGCCCGGGCCTTGCCGACGGGCTGATCGACAAGATCTTCGAGCCGTTCTTCACCACCAAGCCAGTCGGCGAGGGCACCGGCCTCGGCCTGTGGATCAGCTACGGCATCGCCCGCGAGCACGGCGGCACCCTGGCGGCTGGCAACAAGCCCGGCGGCGGCGCCCTGTTCACGCTGACGCTGGCGGCGGCGTAGCGGCTCGCGTCGATGTAGCACCGCCGTGCCGCCTCATGGTTCGAGACGGCGCTGCGCGCCTCCTCACCATGAGGGGTTAGGCATGTTGCGCGGTGCGTTCTGCATAGCGCGCAACACAAAGACCTCATCCTGAGGAGGCCGCGCAGCGGCCGTCTCGAAGGATGTGCCGCGAGTTCTGATCACCGGGCCGCGCGATCGTTGAACGTCGCCAAAGCCCAGTCCCATCACCCCAACAAGAACTCCCGGATCAGCCGCAGCACTTCGTCCGGCCGGTCGTGGTGCAGCCAGTGGCCGGCGCCGGCGACGGTTTCGGCGCGGGCTTGGGGGAAGTAATCGGCGATGCCCGCCGCCGCCGCGTCGCCGAGGAAGCTTTCGCCGGCGAACAGCAGCAGCGTCGGGCAACTGATCCGGCCCCACAGCGCGACATGATCGTCCGGCCACAGCCGGTGCGGCGCCATCACCCGCTGATACGGGTCGAACTTCCACGCGTAGCTGCCGTCGTCGTTGCGCTTGACGCCGTGGGTGGCGAGATGCAGCGCCAGCTCCGGCGCCAGCCGCTTGTTGTGCGCCTGCATCTGCGCGGCGGCCTCGGCGATGTCGCGATAGCGCCGCGGCTCGCGCTGTTCCAGCGCCTCGAGCTGGCCGATCCATTTGCGGGTGCGTTCATCCGCCGGCGGCTTGGCGGCGTTCGGCAGCACGGTGACGCCGTCGAGCACGACCAGTTTGGCGACCTGCTTCGGAAAGGTGCCCGCATAGATCAGGCTCACCATGCCGCCCATCGAATGGCCGATCACCGTGATCGGCCCGCGGCCCGCGAACGCCGGCAGGCGCGTCAGGTCGTAGACGTATTCCGGCAGGCTGTAGCTGCCGCCGAGCGTCCAGTCGGAATCGCCGTGGCCGCGCAGATCCGGCGCGACGACGTGGAAGTCCGGCCGCAGCGCGCGCGCCAGATGATCCCAGCTCCGGCCGTGATCGCGGCCGCCGTGGATCAGCAGCAGCGGCGGCGCGGTCTCGTTGCCCCAATCGGCGTAGTGCAGCCGCAGCCCGTGTGAGCGATAGAACCGGCTTTCCGGATTTTGCATGGCTTCTCGCGGAGACAGACCGTGGCGGTCCGGCGGGTGGTGGCGCTCGGTGACGCGTCATGGTGCCGCAACAACAGGCCTGATCAGTCGACAATGTGTTGCAACATCGGATCGGTCGTTGGAGTATCCTGCCGGCGCAAGTTTTCCAAGGGGCACGCGCGCGCCTGGTCCAAGGCGTTGCTCGCCCATTCCTGCAAGAGGCAAATTGATGGCCGTGCCCAGCCGAGCCCGGAAGCCGTCGCCTGACGGTCTGGCGCGGGTCGACACCCGCGAATTGCGCGACAACGCGGCGGTCGCCAGCGAATTTCTCAAGACGCTGTCGAACACCTCGCGGTTGGTGATCCTGTGTCAGCTCGCGGAGGGCGAGAAGTCGGTGTCGGAACTCGCGTCGCTGCTCGACGAGCGCCAGCCGACGGTGTCGCAGCAGCTCGCCCGGCTGCGCAGCGAGCGGCTGGTGCAGACCCGCCGCGACGGCCAGCAGATGTTCTATTCGCTGGCGAGCGAGGAGGTCCGCAGCCTGATCGTCGCGCTGCATGCGATCTTCTGCGCCAAGCCGCGCAGCAAATCCAAGGTGACGCTGCTGCGGCCGGTGAAAGCCGGCGCGAAGAAGACCGGCGCGCGCGGCTGACGGCGATCAGTCCGTGTTGCCGCCGAACAGCCGCTTGAACAGGCTCGGCGGCTGCGGTCCCTTCACGGTGGCGAAGCCGGCCTTGCGCCACGCCAGGACGCCGCCGCCGAGCACATAGGCGTCGCACACGCCGTCCGCCTTGGCGGCGATCTGGCCGGCATACATCCGCGTCCGCCCGCCGGAGTGGCAGAAGAAGATCGCCTTGCGCCCGCGCGCCGCCTGCAGATCGCCGGTCCTGAACCCGGTCAGCGGCAGTTCGATCGCGCCGTCGATCCGCTCGCGATCGATCTCATTGCGTTCGCGGATATCGACCAGCACCGCGCCGTCGCCGAGCATCCTCTGCGCCTCGATCGGCGAGATCGTCTTCACACTCATGCCGTTGGCCTCTCGTCATCGCAGACCGGTTGCGGCAGCCTGCGCCGTCGCCCCGGTCGCACGGCCGTGCCGGCGCGTCTGTGACGATGTCACCGCGGCGGCACGCGATGGCTGCTATCAGCGGGCCGGGGATTGCGCACGGCCGCGGGCGCGGCCAAGCTTGGCGCCGTGGACAGGTGGCCGCGCGCTGCGCACTCGCCTGAATGGAAAGTCGGGACGCTGATGGCATCGGACGAATTCAACCGCTGGGAAGGCCGGTTCGCGGTCGACGAATACGTGTTCGGCACGGCACCGAACGCGTTTCTCGCCTCGTGCCGCGATCTGCTGCCGACACAGGGCCGGGCGCTGTCGATCGCCGACGGCGAGGGCCGCAACGGCGTGTTCCTCGCCGAATGCGGACTGTCGGTGCTGTCGGTGGATTTCTCGCCGGCCGCGCAGGACAAGGCGCAGCGGCTCGCCGCCGCGCGCGGCGTGACGATCGAGACGCAGACCGCCGATCTGTTGAGCTGGGACTGGCCCGGCGAATTCGATGTCGTCGCCGGGATCTTCTTCCAGTTCGTCGAGGCCACGGACCGCCCCCGCATCTTCCAGGCGATCCGCGATGCGCTGAAGCCCGGCGGGCTGCTGCTGATCGAAGGCTATCGGCCCAAGCAGCTGATCTACAAGACCGGCGGCCCGAGCCGGGCCGAGAACCTCTACACCACCGAATTGCTGCAGAACGCGTTCGGCGATTTCGACAATCTGTCGATCCGCGAGCACGACACCGCTCTCACCGAGGGCGCCGGCCATGCCGGAATGTCGGCGCTGATCGATCTGATCGGGTGGAAACCGCGCTGAGCATCGGCGCGGCGCGCTACTCCATCGCGCAGCGGTCGGTCACAGGTTCAGCGGTCGGCCTGAGGCCGATCCAGGCGTCGATGCCGGCTTGATCGAAGCCGGACTCGCGGCGCTCGCCGGCCTGCAGCAGCGGCCGTCGGATCAGCAGCGGGTCGTCGACCATCAGCGCCAGCGCCGCCGCTTCGCTGAGCGCGGCGAGGTCGATCGCGCCGGCCTTCACTTTCGGCGACGACGCGTTGAACCACTCCGGCACCGGCTTGGTGCCGAAGAACGGCCGCAGCGTCGCCGGCGTCCAGGGCTCACTCAGCAGATTGCGGACGTCGAGGTCGTGGCCGGAGGCGATCAGCAGCGCCTTCTGCCGCGCGTTGCCGACGCAGCCGGGCTTTTCGTAGAACACCACCTGGGCCATCGCTTCCTCCGTCAGACGATCGTTTGCCACAGCCAGTCGCGATCGTCCGGCGGCCGGTCGGTGCTGCGGCTGCCGGGATCGCCGCACAGCGATGCGGCATCGCCCGGCGCGGCGGCGCGCCACCACGCGTCGAGCGCGTCGCGGCGGCACGGCAACTCGGTGCCGGCCTCGCCGACGAAGTCGCGCCAGGCGTCGGCGCATTTCTCCGGCACCGCGGTCAGCAGCGGCCGGCCGGCGACGATCGCCTCGGCGAATTCGCTGCGCAGCCCGTGGCCGGTCGCCTCCTGCTTGGAGAATTTGTTGATGACGACCAGCGCCACGTCGGCCGCGACGGCGCGGCTGACCGCCTGTGCCGAATCCGCCAGGCCGGCGGCGTCGAGCTTGCACGAGCCCGCGCCGCCGCCGAGCGTCTGCGAGATGCCGATCGCCTCACCGGTCATCAGGTCGATCAGCTGCATGTCGATGCGGCGCCCGGTGGCGTCCTTGATGTTCCGCTGCACGATGCCGCCGAGCCGGTCGCCGGCGCGCAGCCGGTCGAAGGCGAACGCCGCCAGCAGGCTGTCGACGTCGTCGTCCGCGCCGTAGACGATCGCGGCGATCGGAGCGTCTGCCTCTGGGACGGTCTGCGTCATGGCCTGCATCCTTGGGTCGGGTGGCGGATCGGTGCTTGGCACTGGCTGAGCAAGCGCCGTGCCGGTCCCGTCGCAAGCCGAAAGCCCTGATATGGCGGGACTTTATCCGATGGCGCGAGCGGCGCGAAGGCGTCGCAAAGCCGACAGCGTTGTATAGTCATGGACATAACGGTCGTGACCGAGGATGGTCCGGGTTCCACACCACCGTCAATCCCCAGCCTGAAGGACTTCCGGAATGCCCGCCGCCACCACCACCGAACTGGAGCGCCTGCTCGACGACGACGTGCCGCACGGCGACCTCACCACCGAGGCGCTCGGCATCGGTGGAGAGGCCGGCGTGATGGACTTCTTCGCGCGCGATCCGATGGTGCTGGCGCTGGCCGAGGACGCCGCGGCGATCCTGCGGCTGTGCGGCTGCGAGGTCGAACAGCTCGCGTCCTCGGGCGAACGACTCGCGGCCGGCGCGCCGATCCTCCGCGCGCACGGCGCCGCGTCCGGTCTGCTGCGCGGCTGGAAGGTGGCGCAGACACTGATCGAGATCTGGTCCGGCGTCGCCACCGCAACCCGCGAGATCGTCGAGGCGGCCCGCGCAGTGTCGCCTGGCATCGCCATCGCCTGCACCCGCAAGAACACGCCCGGCACCAAACGCTTCGCCGTCGCCGCCGTGAAGGCCGGCGGCGCCGTGATGCACCGGCTCGGCCTGTCCGAGACCATTCTGGTGTTCGGCGAGCATCGCGCGTTTCTGGACGAACCGCTCGCCGCCACCGTGGCGCGGCTGCGCAGCGCTGCGCCGGAGAAGAAGCTGATCACCGAAGTCGCCGCGATCGACACCGCGCTCGCCGCCGCCGAGGCCGGCTTCGACGTGCTGCAACTGGAGAAGTTCACGCCGCCCGACGTCGCGACGCTGATCCAGCGTCTTGCCGCCACCCCGCATCACCCGGTCATCGCCGTCGCCGGCGGCGTCAACGCCAGCAACGCCGCGGCGTATGCGCAAGCGGGCGCCCAAGTGCTGGTGACCTCGTCGCCCTACATGGCGAAGCCGAGGGATGTGCAGGTGAAGATCAGGCGAGATACCAAGTAATCTGGATGCGGAGTCATAACTAACGATCGAGCGGCAACCCCGCCCCGACCGCAGCCCGCTCCCTCTCCCGCCTGCGGGAGAGGGCTGGGGTGAGGGCGACGCGGGCACTGTGCGCGTGGCCCCCCCCACCCCCGACCCCTCCCCGCAAGGGGGAGGGGAGAAGAGCACGGCGCGCTCCCCGCAAGCGGGAGAGGCTACGCTGCGGCGGGGGCGAAGGCGTGCTCCGCGCACGGCGAGCTCCCTCTCCCGCTTGCGGGAGAGGGTTGGGGTGAGGGCGCCCCGAGCGCTGAGTCGGCGACTCGCGGCTGGCATCGGCTCGCTCGACAATTTCGAGATTCCGGGTTCGCTCGCTCCGCGAGCGCCCCGGAATGACGGGGCTGGGGTGAGGTTGCGCTGCGGCTGGGGCGACGGCGTGCGCGACGCCCGTGCGGATCAGATTTACGCCGCGCTGTGCCGCGCCGCGCGCTCCGCGATCGTTTCGCGCAGCACGGTCTTCTGGATCTTGCCGTTGGCGTTGCGCGGCAGCGGGTCGGTGCGGATGATGATGCTTTCCGGCACCTTGTAGTCCGACATCCGCGCCGCGCAGTAGGCGGCGACGTCGCGTTCGCTCACCGACGCGCCCTCGGCCGTCACCACGATGGCGTTGACGCGTTCGCCGAGCACCGGGTCGGGGGTGCCGATGATCGCGGTTTCCAGCACGCCGTCGAGGCCGCAGATCACGTTCTCGACTTCGGCCGAGAAGATCTTGAAGCCGCCGCGGTTGATCATGTCCTTCTTGCGGTCGAACACCCGGACGAAGCCGTCCTTGTCGATCGAGCCGATATCGCCGCTGCGCCAATAGCCGTCCACGAATTCCTTGGCGTTGGCGTCCGGCCGCCGCCAATAGCGCGGCACCACCATCGGGCCGGCGATCAGCAGCTCGCCGGGCTCGCCCGGCGCGACCTCGTTGTCGTCGGCGTCGAGTACGCGGACCTGCGCATAGGGGATCACCTGGCCGACGCTGTCCATGTGATCGCGCCAATGCGCCTGCGGCATGATCGTGGTCGGCGAGGTGGTTTCGGTCGCCCCATAGGCGTTGCGGAGCTGCAGTTGCGGCAGCCGCTTGCTCAGCATCTCGATGGTCGGCACCGGCATCGGCGCGCCGCCGAAGCAGCCGATCCGCCACGCCGACAGATCGTAGCGGTCGAACTCCGGATGCATCACCGCCAGCGTGTAGATCGCCGGCACCAGGATCGACCAGGTGATGGTCTCGCGCGACGCGAGCGCGAGGAAATCCGCAGTCTTGAACGCCTGCCGCATCAGCACCACGCAGCCGCCGGCGGCGAGCGTCGCGTAGGACACGCCGACCAGCCCGGTGACGTGCGACAGCGGCACCGCCACCAGGCCGCGGTCGTGCTCGGTCAGTTCATGCGCGCGGGCGAAGGCGTAGGCCGAATGCAGGATGCTGAGATGCGTCAGCTCTGCGCCTTTCGGCTTGCCGGTGGTGCCCGAGGTGTAGAGGATCACCGCGGTGTCATCCTCGTGGATCTCCACCCGCGGCGCATCGGCGTCGTTGGCGGCGAGCAGATCGTCGAACGGCCGTGCGCCGATCGCGTCGCCGTGCGCGACGAAGCGATGCGTCAGCTCCGGCGCTTCGGCGGCGGAGGGAATCTGGTCGGCCAGCTCGGCCTCGAACACCAGTAGCTTGGCGCCGCTGTTGCCGAGCAGGAATTCCAGCTCGGCCTTGCGCTGCCGCGTGCCGATCGGCACCAGCAGCGCGCCGATCCGGTTGCAGGCCAGCGTCACGGCCAGGAACTCCCAGCAATTGCCGAGGAACAGCGCGACGCGATCGCCCGGCGCGATGCCGAGCCCGGTCAGCGCCGCCGCGATCTTGCCCACCAGCGCGTCGAGTTCGGAATAGCTCAGCGTGCCGTCGTCGACGATCGCCGGCCGGTCGCCGAACCGGGCGACCAGATCGTCGAACATCGCGGCCAGCGTCGGCGGGCGCTCGGCGAAGCACAGCATCGTCCGGTCGCCATAATGGGTTTCGCGGCGCAGCGGTCCGCCGATGCCGGGCTCTGCCCAGAAAGTCATGCGCGTGTCCTCGTGGTCGTTTCTTCTCGGCCGCGCGGCGTGTCCGCTGCGGTCCGGCACCAGCTCTGCGGCGGTGCCGGGAGAGATTATCCCGGCGGATGGGCTCACCGCCAGTCCGCTCGTGCAGTGGCGCGATCAATCCATCGATGGATTGAAGCGAAGCCGTCGCCTCGACTGCGGAGTCGTCATCCTGAGAGGCCGGCCGGAAATGCACTCTTTCGGTTCGGGCACTTTTGTCTCCACGCGTCATGCCCGGGACAAGCCCGGCCATGACGAAATTTGTGAGCAACTCCGGGAAGGTGGGACCGGCCCTGTTCGGCCGGTCCCGGGAGCTTACTCCGCGGCCTGCATAATGCCGCGGGACTTCGCGATCGGGTCGGCGACGGTGTCGATCGCCTCCATGGTCTTCTCGAACGGCACGAAATCGTCGTCCATGATCGCGCGCGGGTTGAAGCTCTCCTCGGCGATGACGCCGTGCACGCGGCGGCGCTGCATGCCCATGTTGCCGCCGTCATAGATCGGCAGCACCGCGGCTTCGCGCAGATATTTGCCGAACTTGTACTCGGTCGACAGGCTGTTCACGCCGACGATCTGCATGCATTTGTAGACGCACTCGAACATCGCCTCGGTGACGTTGATCTTGCACATCGCCCCGAGCAGCTCGGCGTGCTGCGCGTGCTTGTCGAGATAGTCCGCCGCACGCCAGGAGAAGTAGCGGGCGGATTCGATCTTCGCCGCGACGTCGCCCATGATGTAGCCGGCGTTCTGGAAGCGGATGATCGGCGTCAGCGATCCGGCGGTGTTCTTCTTGAGGAACGCGAGCGCGTCCTCGTAGGCGGCGCGCGCCACGCCGACGGCGGCGATGGCGGCCACCGGGCCGGACCAGGCGAAGTTGCGGTTGATCACGAAGTCGCCGTTGCCCTTGGCGCCGGGCAGCAGATTGTCGACCGGGACCTTGGCGTTGTCGAAGATCACCAGCGCGTTGGAGGTGGTGCGGTGGCCTTCCTTGTCGAGGAATTTCCAGGTGATCCCCGGCGTGCCGCGTTCGACGACGATCGCCGAGAGTCCCTCGGTTCCGCCGACGCTGCTGTCGGTCCGAATGATCGCGGTCTGGGTGTTGCTGCCGAGCCCGTCCCAGCCGGCCGACGACGACCATTTCTTCTTGCCGTTGAGGATGAAGTAATCGCCGTCGCGCACCGCGGTCATGCCGATGCCGGCCTTCGGCAAGGGGCTGTCGAAATTCGCGGTGCCGCCGGTGCCGCCGGGCGGTTCGCCGGCCGTCCAGGCGCTCAGATAGGTGCCGGTCGGGTCGGAGGTCGCCGCGCCGATGAAGCGCTTCTTCTGTTCCTCGCTGCCGTACCAGGCGACGGGCATCAGGCCGAGGCCGTTGCACAGCACGGTGCAGGCGAAGCCGGGATCGACCGCGCAGATCTCCTCGGCCGCGATCACGAAATCCAGGCAGGACAGCCCGCCGCCGCCGTAGTCCTTCGGCAGCATCGCCATCGCGATGCCGGCCTTGTAGGCCTCGATATAGGCGCCCTTGGTCATCTGATAGGCCAACATCGGATCAGGCTCTTTGTCGGCCGCTGGTATCACCGGCGCCAGGACTCCTTCGGAGAAGTCCCGCGCCATCTTCTGGATCTTGCGCTGTTCCGCCGACATCGTGAAATCGATCGCCATTCGCGTTCTCCACTGTGCTGATTACTGATCGTTGCAGACGAAGAGCCCGGCGCCCCGCTTCAACACCGCCATCATCGGCCGGACCCGGCAAACGACAAGAAGATGTTTTAGGCAGTTAAAACTGTTTAAACTGGTCAATCGCATTTTTCGCGTGCACCCTGTCGGGGTTTTGGGCAGGATGTGGCCGAAATTGACGCAGCGTCGGCGGCGTTCTTGGGTTACATCTGGCGCGAGGGGCTGAGCGGAGGCGATTGGTGATAGTCGGCGATACCCAGCAGAAGCTGCTGGCCAAACTCCTGGACGCGAAGGCCGGATTGACGATCGACGAACTGGCGGGCGCGGTGGATCTCACCCGCAGCGCGGTGAAGCAGCATCTCGCCGGGATGGAGCGGTCCGGCTACGTGCAGCACACCACGTCGAAGAGCGGAGGCCGGCCGCGCTTTCTGTACACGCTCACCGACAGCGGGATCGATCTGTTTCCGAAACGCTATTCATGGTTCTCGCGCGTGATGTTCGAGAGCCTGCGCAAGAAGATCGGCGCGTCGAAATTCGGCGCCTACATGTTCGAACTCGGCGTCGACATGTCGTCGGCCGCGATTCCGCGGCTGGTCGGCAAGACCAGGGTCGAGCGGGTCGTCGAGATCGTGAAGATCATGAACGAGACCGGCTTCGCGGCGCGGGTGATCTCGCCCGGCAAGGGCGAGAAGCTGCCCCGCATCGAGTGCAAGAACTGCGTGTTCCACGATCTGTCGAAGGACTACACCGAGGTCTGCCAGTTCGATCTCGGATTTCTGTCCGGGCTGATGGGCGCGCCGATCGAGCATCAGGAGTGCATGCAGCGCGGCGGTCAGGCCTGCAGCTTCAGGTTTTTGCCGACGGCCTGACGCTCCGGCGGTGGCGCCTTCTTGCCGAACGGCGTCGCCGCCGAGCGTGAGATCGCGCGCGGATCGAAATCGGGGCTGGCCATCACCGCGCAGATCTTGCGCATCTGCATGCCGAGATTGCCGGCATCATACAGCGGGAACACCGCGGCCTCGCGCAGATAGCGCTCGAGCGGCAGCGATCGGTCGAGCGCGTTGACGCCGACCACCTTCATCGCCTGAAACACCGCGGTGAACAGCATCTCGCTGCAGAACACCTTCGCCATCGGGCCGATCGCGTGGCCGTCGGCGTTGTGCAGATCGTGATAGTGCGCCGCCTTCCAGGCGAAGGCGCGGCCGGCCTCGACCTTCATGGCGACTTCGGCGAGCGTGTAGGCGACCACCTGATGACTGATGATCGGCTGGTCGCCGCCGCCGGTGTGGGTCTTGGCCCAGCTCAGCGCGTATTCGTAGGCCGAGCGGGCGACGCCGACCGATGCGATCGCCGCCACCGGGCCGGACCAGGTGAACGCCTTGTTGATCACCAGATCGCCGTCGCCGATCGCAAACGCATTCTCCTCCGGCACCCGGCAATCCGAGAACACGACGGAGTTGTTCTGGCACAGCCGGTGGCCGAGCTTCGAAATCGGCCGCTCGTAGCTGATCCCGGCAGTGTCGCGCGGCACGATGATCGCGCTGAGGCCGCGCGAGCCTGCGGCCTGCGGATCGGTTCGCACGATGCAGACGTTGACGTCCGCGCCGCGCAGATCCCATCCGCCGGCGTTCACCGGCCACAGCTTGCGTCCGTTGAGAATGTATTCGCCGTTCTTGCGGTCGTGCTGCGCCGTCAGTCCGATGCCGGCGGGGAAGGCTGCGGCGCCGTCGAAATTGGCCGTGCCGCCGGGATTGCCGGGCGCTTCGCTGACTGTCCATCCGGCCAGATACTCGCCTCGTGGATCGCTGGTCGCTTGCGGCAACCATTTCTGTTTCTGGCTTTCGGAGCCGAACCACACCAGCGGCATCAAGGCCAGCCCGTTGACGAGCAGGATGGTGGCGAAGCCGGGATCGACGGCGCAGATCTCCTCGACCACGATCTGCAGGTCGAGGTTGGAGATGCCGCCGCCGCCGTATTTCTTCGGGATGAAGCCGGTGGCGAAGCCGAGCTTGTAGCTTTCGACATACGCGCCTTTGACCGCCTGGAACGCCCGTTGCGGATCGCTCTCCTCGTCGGCGGCGTCGACCAGCGGCGCGAGGATGTCGTTGGCGAATTCGCGGGCGATCCGTTGCAGGCGGCGCTGATACGAAGTCAGCGTGAAGTCGATCGCCATCATCCCACCCTTTGGCGGTTCTACTTAAAACAGTTTTGCATATCTAAAGTGATGCAGCGTGGTCTTATTGTGTGCAGGCTGTCCCAATTGATGGGCAGCCTCGCGCGGCCTTGGCGCCGCTGATCCCCTGGATCGCGATGCGTCCCGAAGGTCCGAGGCGTCCTTGCCTCGCTTGGCGACGATCGCGATTTGATCCGCTCACCACGGCGTCTCGGGGCCGTCAGGGGCGTGCGAATGCGGGCGATCCGTCGCTGCGCCGGGTCCGAGATGCTGTCCGGCGAGCCCGGATCGTTGGACCGCATCGCCGCTTGGGTCGTGAGTGCCGCCGGACTTGCGTCTCGATCCCCGCTGAGGCGCGTCCTATATTGCGGCGGTGACACCGCGCGGCGGTGTTCCGACCGCGGGCTGCGGCATCACGGCGCTTGGGATGAAGCGCCTGGAGAGGGGATCGAGTTGCGGGCACCTGTGCTGGCGGCGGGCGGAATTGTGTTGCGGCGCGGCGGTGATCCGCTGTTCGCCGTCGTCCGCATGCGCAAGCGGGGCGACTGGGTGCTGCCGAAGGGCAAGCTCGACGACGGCGAAACCCCGCGCGACGCCGCCGAGCGCGAGGTGCTGGAAGAGACCGGGCATCTGGTCGAGGTCCACGAATTCGTCGGCACGCTCGCCTACGAGTCGGGTGGCCGCTCCAAGGTGGTGCATTTCTGGCGGATGGAGGCGGCGCCGGTGCAGACCCATCCGCTGATGAAGGACATCCGCGCCGTCGACTGGCTGCCGCTGGACGAAGCGGTCGAGCGGCTGTCGCGCAGCTACGAGCGGGCGTTTCTGGTCCATGTCGGTCCGCTGGTGCTCGACGCCGCGGGGCGCACGATGCCGAGGCCGTCGCCGCGCGCGCCCGCTCGCCTGCCGCCCCCCGCCGCGCCGGCGGAGGAGGGGCCGATCGCCGAACTGACCGATGCGCCGTCGCTGGCGCTGGAGCAGCCCGGTGACGCGGCCGAGACCCGGCTCACGCTGCTGCAGCGCCTCCGCGGCTGGTGGCGCGGCCGCTCCCGCGCCTGACCAAGCCCGCGCGCCGGACGATTTGATCCAGCTCAATTCCGGGTTCCCGCGCGCGCTTATCGTTCGCGAAACGCGGCTGCACGGCCGCCGGTGGAAACGATCAGGAGGGGACGGCCATGAGCCAGGCTTTGGCGAGGGAGCCCGCGCCGCGCGCCAAGCGCGAGATTTTCGGCACGCCGATCTTCGGCCCGGAATCGGCGCAAAAGGGCTACGCCCTCAACAAGATGTGTTTCTCCTTCAACAGCGCCGCCGCCCGCGCCGAATTCATCCGCGACGAGGCCGCCTATTGCGCGCGCTACGGCCTCACCGCCGCCCAGACCGAGGCGATCCTCAAGCGCGACCTGCTGAAGCTGCTCGACCAGGGCGGCAACGCCTACTACCTCGCCAAATTCGCCGGCATTTTGGGCCTCAACATGCAGGACATCGGCGCGCTGCAGACCGGCATGAGCGTCGAGCAGTTCAAGGCGAAGCTGCTGGCGGCCCGGGACAGCTGAGGGAGACGACGACATGGCGACGATCATCGGCGGTCTGGCCGCCTCCCACGTTCCCGCGATCGGCGGCGCGATGGCCAAGGGCCTGCAGCAGGATCCGTATTGGGCGCCGTTCTTCGACGGCTTCAACGCGCCGTGCCGCTGGCTCGAGGCCGCCAAGCCCGACGCCGCGGTGGTGATCTACAACGATCACGGCCTCAACTTCTTCCTCGACAAGATGCCGACCTTCGCGGTCGGCGCCGCGCCGGAATATCGCAACGACGACGAGGGCTGGGGCATCCCGGTCAGCGCGCCGTTTCCGGGCGATGCCAAATTGTCGTGGCACATCATCGAGACCCTGGTCGGCGACGAGTTCGATCCGGTGACCTGCCAGGAGATGCTGGTCGACCACGCCTTCAGCCTGCCGATGCAGCTGTTCTTCCGCGACCGCGCGCATTCGATCCCGACCGTGCCGGTGGTGGTCAACACCGTGCAGCATCCGCTGCCGAGCCTGCGGCGCTGCTTCAAGCTCGGCCAGGCGATCGGCCGCGCGATCGAGAGCTACCCGGAAGATATGAAGGTGGTGGTGATCGGCACCGGCGGGCTGTCGCATCAGCTCGAGGGCGAACGCGCCGGCTTCATCAACACCGCGTTCGACCGCCGCTGCATGGACGCGATGACCGGCGACATCGACGGCATCCTCGGCATCGACCCGCACGAACTGGTCGAACTCGCCGGCAGCCAGGGCGTCGAAGTGATGAACTGGGTGGCGATGCGCGGCGCGCTTCTCGGCGACGTCCACGAACTGCACCGCAACTATCACCTCCCGATCTCCAACACCGCCTCCGGCATCATGCTGCTGGAGAACCGGCCGAAGCTGGCGCGGGCGGCGTAGCGCCGTTTGGATTGCCGACGCCGATCAACAAACACCGTCATGCCCGGGCTCGACCCGGGCATCCACGAAGCCAAGCAGCGCAGTGCCTGTTGCCGTGGATGGCCGGGTCGAGCCCGGCCATGACGCGGAGGGGTGACGCAACTTTCGATCCGTCATTGCGAGGAGCGAAGCGACGAAGCAATCCAGAGCAGTGCACGGTCTCTGGATTGCTTCGCTTCGCTCGCAATGACGACAACAAGCAAAGCACCAACACCCGAGGAACACCGCAATGTTCAGCTTCGATCCGTATTCGCCCGCCGTCGATGCCGATCCGTTCCCGCTGTACAAGACGCTGCGTGACGAGCATCCGGCGTTCTGGAGCGAGCCGGCCCAGATGTGGGTGCTGTCGCGCTACATCGACGTCGCCCAGGCCGGCACCAATTGGCAGACCTATTCGTCGGCCAAGGGCAATCTGATGACCGAGCTGCCGAACCGCGCCGGCGCGACGCTCGGCACCACCGATCCGCCGCGCCACGACCGGCTGCGCGGCCTGGTGCAGCACGCCTTCATGAAGCGCAATCTCGAAGCGCTGGCCGAGCCGATGCGCGACATCGCGCGCGACGCCGCCGAGGCGCTGCGCGGCCGCGAGCAGTTCGAGTTCATCGCCGACTTCTCGTCGAAATTCACCGTGCGGGTGCTGTTCGCCGCGCTGGGCCTGCCGCTCGGCGACGAGCAGACGGTGCGCGACAAGGCGGTGCTGATGGTGCAGAGCGATCCGGTGACCCGCGCCAAGGGGCCGGAGCATCTCGCCGCCTATGCGTGGATGCAGGACTACGCCGCCAAGGTGATCGCGCAGCGCCGGGCCGAGCCGCAGAACGATCTGATCTCGCATTTCAGCACGGCCGAGATCGATGGCGACCGGCTCGACGAGCGCGAGGTGCTGCTGACCACCACGACGCTGATCATGGCCGGCATCGAATCGCTCGGCGGCTTCATGAGTATGCTGGCGCTGAACCTCGCCGATTTCGCCGACGCCCGCCGCGCGGTGGTGGCCGATCCGGCGCTGCTGCCGGACGCGGTCGAAGAATCGCTGCGCTACAACACGTCGGCTCAAAGGTTCAAGCGCTGCCTGCAGACCGATCTGACGCTGCACGGCGTCACCATGAAGGCCGGCGATTTCGTCTGCCTCGCCTACGGCTCCGCCAATCGCGACGAGCGGCAGTTTCCCAATCCCGACGTCTACGATCTGGCGCGCAAGCCGAAGGGCCATCTCGGCTTCGGCGGCGGCGTCCACGCCTGCCTCGGCTCGGCGATCGCCCGGATGGCGATCAAGATCGCGTTCGACGAGTTTCACAAGGTGGTGCCGGATTACACGCGGGTGCAGCCGCAGCTCGACTGGATGCCGTCCTCCACCTTCCGCAGCCCGCTGCGGCTGGAAATGGCGGTCGCGCGTGCGGAAACACGCAACGCTGCTTAACCGCGTCATTGCGAGGAGCGAAGCGACGAAGCAATCCAGCGCCGAGGATGGCGCCTCTGGATTGCCTCGCTGCGCTCGCAATGACGTCTAACCGGAGTTGGCAGCCCGACGCTCAGCTCACTTGCGTCCGTTTCGGCTCGACGATCTCGAACATCCGCGGAAATTCGTCCATCAGCGCCATCAGCTCGGCGAGTTTCATGGCGTTGCCGCTGACCTTGATCTTGCCGGCCATCACCGCCTCGGGGAACGAGGTCTGCTTGGCGATCACCTCGTCGAACAGGCTGCGCGGCAGCGCGAAGCCGGCGTCTGGCTTGTCGGCCTGCGCGCCTTCGACATAGGTCAGCGCGCAATTCTCCAGCGTCAGGACGTAGCGCTCGTCGGTATCGGTGAAGCTCCAGTTCAGGACGATGCGCTTGCCTTCGGCCTTGGGCCCGTTCAGGCGGACGCCGAGCACGTCCCACAGCTGCGAGGTCTTCAGCGCCGCCAGCGTCTCGCGCGGCATCGCCGGGCGGCCGGGGAGGCTCGGCATGCCGTGGCGCAGCTCCTGGGCGCCGAACAGATAGGCGTTGCGCCAGGTCGCGCTCTCGGACTGATAGCCCAATTGTTCGAACGTGTCGGCGAGCAGCAGCCTTCCGTCTTGGTTGTCGGGCTCGGCGAACACCAGATGGCTCAGCGCTTGCGCCACGAAGCGGAATTCGCCGCGCTCGAAATCGGCGCGGGCGCGGCTCAGCAGCGCCTCGGCGCCGCCCATGTACTCGACATATTTGCGACCGGCCTCGGTCGGCGGCAGCGGATCGAGATTGGCCGGGTTGGCGTCGTACCAGCCGAGATATTTCTGATAGATCGCCTTCACATTGTGGCGGATGTGGCCGTAATAGCCGCGGGCGTGCCAGGCGCCGTCGAGGCTCTTCGGCAGCCGGATGGTCTCGGCGATTTCGGACGCGGTGAGGCCGTGGTTCATCAGCCGCAGCGTCTGGTCGTGGGCGAATTTGTAGAGGTCGCGCTGCTGCCGGATCATGGCGTCGATGCGCTCGGTGCCCCACACCGGCCAGTGATGCTGGCCGCACATCGCCTCGGCCTTGCCGCCCCACAGAAGCAGCGCCTCGCCGAGATATTTCGACCACGCCAGCGCGTCGCGCACGTCGGCGCCGCGGAACGGCAGCAGATTGTGGAAGTTGTGGGTGCAGTTCTCGGCAAGGTTCAGCACCTTGTAGCGCGGAATGTAGAAGTGCATCTCGGCCGGCGCTTCGGAATTCGGCGCCATCTGGAATTCGAAATCGACGCCGTCGATCGTCCTGGTGTCGCCGGTCGCCTTGATCAGATCGGTCGGCCGTAGCAGCGACACCGAGCCCACCGCCATCGACTTGCCGAGCCCGCAATCGACCTGGCCGCGCGGCCCCTTGGCGAGCAGCGGCCCGAACTGATATTGCGCGCGCCGCAGCATCGCCGGGCCGGCGATGATGTTCTCGGAGACCGCGTGTTCCATGAACAGGTCCGGCGCGATGATCGGCACGTTGCCGCGCGCCAGCGTGTCGTCGTCGAGCACGCCGCGGGCGCCGCCCCAATGATCGGTGTGCGTGTGGGTGAAGATCACCGCGACGACCGGCCGCGCGCCGCGATGCTGAACATACAGCTGCATCGCCGCGCGGGCGCCTTCGATCGAGGTCAGCGTGTCGACCACGATCACGCCGCTGTCGCCCTCGATCAGCGTCATGTTGGCGATGTCGAGCCCGCGCACCTGGTACACGCCCGGCACCACCTCGAACAGGCCGTGATTCATGTTGAGCCGCGACTGCCGCCACAGGCTGGGATCGACGGTGGCGGGCGCTTTTTCCTCGGCGAGGAATTCGTAGGGCGCCAGACTCCACACCGTGCGGCCCTGCGCCGAGCTGATCGTCGCCTGATCGATCGTGCCGAGAAAGCCGCGCCGCGCCTCGTCGAAATCGCGCGTGTCGGAAAACGGCAGTTCGTTCAGCACTGCCTCGTGGCGGGCGATCACCGGCGCCGAGGCCGGCTTTTGCGCGCGCGCGGAATCGTCCTGCGGTGCGGCGTCACTCATCGGGATCTCCCTCAGCGCTTATCGTTGTCGGCGAAGGTCGGCATCTGATCCGATGCAAAAACGAATTGCAAATACGATCTGCGACCTTACGAATAGTTCACCCGCGCTTGCTCAACCGGTGGTCCCATGTCGCTCAGTGTCGATCTGTTCTGGTCGTTTCGCAGCCCCTATAGTTATCTCGCACTGCCGAAGGCGGTGCAGTTGGTCGAGCAATACGACTTCACCATCGTCGCCCGCCCGGTCTATCCGCTGGCGGTGCGCGATCCGACCTTCTTCAAGCGCACCGATCCGCGGTTCGCGCGCTACGTGGTGCTCGACAGTTTTCGCGTCGCGCAGAAGGAGGGCATTCCGTTTCGCTTTCCGCGCCCGGACCCGATCGTGCAGAACATGCAGACGCTGGAGGTCGCCGCCGAGCAGCCCTACATCGCCCGGCTGACGCGGCTCGGCGCGGCGGCGCAGCTCGCCGGCCGCGGCCTGCCGTTCATCCGCGAAGTCAGCGCCGTGCTGTACGGCGGCAGCGTCGACAACTGGCACCAGGGCGATCATCTGGCGCAGGCCGCGGCGCGCGCCGGGCTCGATCTCGCCGCGCTCGACGCCGCGATCGCGGGCGATCCCGACACATTCGAAGACGTCGTCAAGGCCAACGAACGCGATCACGCCGCGTCCGGCCATTGGGGCGTGCCGACCTTCGTGTTCAAGGGCGAGCCGTTCTTCGGCCAGGATCGGCTCGATCTGTTGGTGTGGCGATTGCAGCAGCACGGGCTCAAGGAACGCGCCGCGACGTAGCGTCGGCGCCGGGCGAGACGCGTCGTCGCGCCTCGCCCGATCGTTCGACGTGAGAGCTGTTAGTTCGCGCTCACGGCTTGGCGATGTGCCAGGCGCCGTTGAGGAAGCCGTCGCCGGTGGCGTCGCCGGGCTTGCTGTCCTTGGCGAAGGTGTAGAGTGGCTTGCCCTTGTAGGCCCACATCTTGCTGCCGTCGTCGCGGGTGACCAGCGTCATGTCGCCGGCCGGCTTGGCGCTGGCTTCGGCGGCGAGCGGCGGCCAGTTGGTGGCGCAGGGGCCGTTGCACATCGACTTGCCGCCGGCATCCTTGTCGAAGGTGTAGAGCGTCATGCCCTTGGCATCGACGAAGGTCTTGCCGGCGGCGGTGTCGGCGGCCTTGAGCATCTGGGCGGACGCCGCGGAGGCGATCAGCGCGAAGCCGGCGGCGGCGAGTAGCGTGAGCGAACGGGACATGAGTGACTCCTGGTGAACGGGGCGACGCGGTCGCGTCCTCCTCACCAACAGCGCCGCGCGCCGATTATTCCGCCGATGGATCCGACGCGATCGTGTCGCCCCAGTCCAGCCGCCGGAACTGCGCATAGGCCGGCTTGTCGCGGCGCGGCGCGACGGCGATGCGCAGGCCTTGCGGCGTGCACAGTTTCGCGGTGATCGCGGCCTTGGTCAGCTCCGGCTGGGTCAGCACGCGCGACGGCCGCGGCGGCGGCGCGACGCGGCTCAGCGCGACGTAGCTGAATTTTTCGTCCTCGTAGGGAAGTTCGGCGCCCTTGAGGTGTTGATGCAACCGGGAGCGCGGCAGCCGCTGCACGAAGTGACACCAGTCCGGCGCTTCGAGCGGACATGCCGCGTCGTGCGGGCACGGCGCGATCACCTGCGCGCCCTGCGCGATCAGCCGCGCGCGCAACTGGATCACGCGCGCATAGCCGGCCGGCGTGCCGGGTTCGACGATCAGCAGCGTGTCGGTGGTGGCGCGCCACAGCGCGTCGGCGAAACCCTCGCGCGCGTCGTCGCCGAGTTCGTTGATCACGTAGCTGGCGATCACCAGCGCCGCCGCCGGCGCCGCGGCGAGCAGCTTCGGCGCGTCGCCGAGCTGATAATCGGCCTGGGCGAGCCGGCTGTCGCGGGCCAGCGTCAGCGCCAGCGCGCGCAGCGCCGGATTGGCGTCGAGCAACGTGAAGCCCTGCAGCGTCTCGAATGCCTGCGCCGCCGCCCAGCTCGCGGTGCCCGGCCCGGCGCCGACATCGAGCAGCGTGCGAGGGGCGAAGTCGGGCCGGATCGCGCGCAGCGTATTCAGGCTCGCCGCCACCGCCGCATAAGTCGCCGGCATCCGCGCGCCCGCATAGGCCAGCGCGTCGGTCTCGGTTCTGATCGGCGCCGAGGTGCCGCCGTCGCGATAGGTTCGGGAAATCGCCGCCGCCCGCGCCGCGGCGTCGGCCCGCGAGGTGCCGAACAGCAGTTGCTCCAGCGCAGCTTTGAGATCGGCGGGCAGGGCGGGGGAGATCATGGCGACCATTTACTCTGCCCCATGCACCGTGTCATGCGCGGGCTTGACCCGCGCATCCATCGCGCGCGAAAGCGCGCCCAACAAGCTGCATCATGCGAAGAGGATGGATTGCCGGGTCAAGCCCTACGACATTCACACATCTGCGTCGGCGCTTGCGAACAGCTGTTTTCT
>JACRJB010000068.1 GCA_016215605.1 Rhodopseudomonas palustris | reverse complement strand
TGCGGGGAGGGGTCGGGGGTGGGGGTCCACAACGGGACGCCATCCTTGGGGCTCCCTCACCCCAGCCCTCTCCCGCACGCGGGAGAGGGAGCGCGCTGCGGCGCGGGGAGGCGATCGGACTTCATCGAGAGAGAAGCTAACTAATACAAAGACGACCTGATCCTCTCACGCGCTGAGGAACCGCCTGAAGTGGCTCAGGGCCAGGGCGAACAGGACGCTGCCGATCACCAGCAGCGCCAGCAATTGCGGCCACACCACGTCGAGGCCGGCGCCGCGGAACAGGATGGCTTGGGACAGCGACACGAAATGGGTGTTGGGCGCCACCAGCATGATGTCCTGGATGATCTGCGGCATGCTCTCGCGCGGCGTGAGACCGCCGGACAGTGCCTGCAGCGGCACCAGCACCAGCATCATCAGCAGACCGAATTGCGGCATCGTGCCGGCCGCCGTCGCGAGATAAATGCCCATGCTGGTGGTCGCGAACAGATGCAGCGCGGTGCCGAGCAGGAACAGCAGCATCGAGCCCTGCACCGGCACGCTCAGCACGCCCTGGATCACCACCGCCAGCGCGAAGGCGGAGGCGAGCAGCACCACGCCGCCCATCGACCACACCTTGCTGATCATGATCTCGAGCGGCGTCACCGGCATCACCAGCAGATGCTCGATGGTGCCGTGCTCGCGCTCGCGGATCAGCGCCGCGCCGGTGAGGATGATCGACAGCATGGTGATGGCGGTGATCAGCTCGGTGACGGCGCCGAACCAGCTTTTGTTCAGCTCGGCGTTGAACCGGATGCGCAGCGCCTGCTCGACCGGCACCGAGGCGGCGGCGCGATGCCGGGTGAGAAACTCGTTGATCTCGCCGTTGACGATCGCCTGCACGTAGCCGCCGCCGGTGAACGCCTGGGTCATGCGGGTGGCGTCGATGTTGAGCTGGATGGTCGGCGACCGCTTGGCCAGGAGATCGCGCTGGAAATCCGGCGGGATATCGAGCGCGAACGTATCGCGCCCGGCGTCCATCCGCTCGTCCATCTCGGCTTGCGTGATCAGCTTGGGGATCGAGAAATACGGTGGATTGAACGCGGTGACGATCCGCTCCGACACCGGCGAGCGGTCCTCGTCCACGATCGAGATCGCCGCGTGGGTCAGCGTCTCCGGCAGCGCCTTGGATTCGATGTAGATCGACAGCGTGAAGGCGTAGGCGATCAGCACCAGCAGCATCGGATCGCGCAGCAGGCCGCGCAGTTCCTTGATGCCGAGCTGAACGATGTTGGAGATCCGCACGATCAGGTCGCCTGTTTCTTGAGGAGCGCCGCGCCGGCGCCGAGCAGCAGCGGCACGGTGATCAGCAGCGGCAGCAGCGACGACCACAGCTCGGCGAAGCCGAGCCCCTTGGAGAAGGCGCCGCGCGCGATGTTGACGAAGTACGTGGTCGGATACAGCGTGCCGACCACCGCGCCGAAACCCTGCAGCGACGACACCGGGTCGATCAGGCCGGAGAACTGGATCGCCGGGATCAGCGTCAGCAGCGCGGTGCCGAAGATCGCGGCGATCTGGCTCTGCATGAAGGTCGACATCAGCAGCCCGAAGCCGGTGGCGATGACGACGTAGAGCAGCGCGCCGGTGCCGTAGGCCAGGTAGCTGCCGGTGAACGGCACCCGGAAGGCGAAGATCGCGAACGCGGTCAGGAACACGCAATTGATCATCGCCAGAAACACATAAGGCAGTTGCTTGCCGATCAGGAATTCCAGCCGCGTGGTCGGCGTCGCGTAGAAATTGATGATCGAGCCGAGCTCCTTCTCGCGCACCACGCTGAGCACCGCCAGCATCGCCGGGATCATCAACAGCAGCAGCGGGATCACCGCCGGCGCCATCGCCACCAGGCTCTTGATCCCCGGATTGTAGCGATAGCGCACGGCGATCTGGAAACTGCCCGCGACCGCGGCGTCGCCGTACAGCTCGCGCGCCTTCTGGCCGAGCCAGGCCAGGTGCATCGCCTGCGCGTAGCCGCGCGCGGTTTCGGCGCGCGCCGGCATGCCGCCGTCGATCCAGGTGCCGATCTCGACCGGCCGGCCGCGCGAGACGTCGCGGCCGAAGCCGGGCGGGATCTCGATCGCCATGGTCAGCTCGCCGCTGCGCATCCGGCGGTCGAGATCGGCGTAGTCGGTGATCGGCCGCTGCTCGGCGAAGTAGCGCGAGCCGGCGATGTTGAGGATGTAGTCCCGGCTGATCGTGGTGTCGTCGCGGTCGAGCGCCGCGAAGGTCAGCTTCTCGACGTCGAGATTGATGCCGTAGCCGAGCACGAACATCAGCACGACGCTGCCGAGCAGCGCCATGGTGGCGCGGATCGGATCGCGCCGCAGCTCCAGCGCTTCGCGCCGCGTATAGGCGAACATCCGCCGCGGATCGAACCAGCTACGCATCGATCGGCGCGGTGGCTTACTTGCCGGCTGCACGTCAGGTGCCGCCGCGACAGGCGCAGGCTTCGCCTGCGCGCCGATCGCCTCTTCCAGATAGGTGATGAATGCGGTCTCGAGACTGTCGGCCTGGCGGCTTTCGACGATCGCGCGCGGCGCCGCGCTGATCAGCACGCGGCCGGCATGCATCAGCGAGATGCGGTCGCAGCGCTCGGCCTCGTTCATGAAGTGCGTCGAGACGAAGATGGTGACGTTGTCGTTGCGCGACAGGTCGGACAGGATCTGCCAGAAGCCGTCGCGCGCCACCGGATCGACGCCCGAGGTCGGCTCGTCGAGAATCAGGATGCCGGGCGAATGGATCATCGCCACCGCGAGCGACAGCCGCTGCCGGATGCCGAGCGGCAATTCGTCCGGCAGCTTGTCGATGATCTCGGCGAGATCGAACCGCCGCACCATCTCGGCGATGCGCGGCTCGATCGCCTCCGGCTCCATCCGGAACAACTTCGCGTGGAGTTCGAGATTCTGCCGGACAGTGAGTTCGCTGTAGAGCGAGAACGCCTGCGACATATAACCGACACGCCGGCGCACCGACATGTCGCGCGGGTCGACCTCGCTGCCGAACAGCCGCGCCTTGCCCTCGGTCGCTGCCAGCAACCCGGTGAGCATCTTCATCGTGGTGGTCTTGCCGCAGCCGTTGGAGCCGAGGAAGCCGAAAATCTCGCCCTGCTCGATCCGGAACGACACGTCGTCGACCGCGGTGAAGTCGCCGAACTTCATGGTCAGATGCTCGGCCTCGATCGCCACCTCGGATTCGCCCGTCTTGCGCGGCGGAATCACCACCTCGGAATAGCCGCGGCGCTCGTCTTCGGGCAGCAGCGCGATGAACGCGGCGTCGAGCGTGCTGCCTCCGGTTTGCCTCAACAATTCCACGGGCGTCGCAGCGGCCAGCACGCGCCCGGCATTCATCGCCACCAGATGGTCGAAGCGCTCCGCCTCCTCCATGTAGGCGGTCGCCACGATCACGCTCATACCGGGGCGCTGCGCCCTGATCTCGTTGATCAATTCCCAGAACTGCCGACGCGACAGCGGGTCGACGCCGGTAGTCGGCTCGTCCAGGATCAACAGGTCCGGATCGTGAATCAGCGCGCAGCACAGCCCGAGCTTCTGCTTCATGCCGCCCGACAGCTTGCCGGCAGGCCGCTCCGCGAACGGAGAAAGTCCCGTACTTTCAAGCAGTTCTGCGATCCGCCGGACGCGCTCGGCATGCCCCAGGCCGAACAGCCGGCCGAAGAAGTCGACATTCTCGAACACCGACAGCGTCGGATACAGATTCTTGCCAAGCCCTTGCGGCATATAGGCAATCCGCGGACACGAGTCGCGGCGATGATCAGCATCGGCGATGTCGCCGCCAAATACCTCGACGCGCCCTTGCTGAACCGCCCGTGCGCCCGAAATCAGGGATAGCAGGCTTGATTTCCCAACGCCGTCGGGACCGATCAGTCCGATCATGCAGCCGGCCGGCAGCTCGAGCGTGATCGCATCGAGCGCCAGCGTCTTGTCGTAGCGCAGCGACACGCCGGCGAGGCGGACGATCGGCGCGGGCGCCGCAAGGCCCGCCGCAGGCTCGCTCATTGCACCGGCGCTCCGCTGACGTTGGCGGGCCATGGCGCCTTGGGATCAAGCTGCACATAGGCGACGCCCGGCAGGCCGGTCTTCACCAGCGCGATGTACTTGCGCAGCAGCTCCTGCGGGATGTGCGCCTTGACGCGGAACATCAGCTTCTGCCGCTCTTCTTCGGTCTCCACCGTCTTCGGCGTGAACTGCGCAGTGTCGGCCACGAAGGTCGCTTTCGCAGGGATCACCGCATCCGGCAACGCGTCGAGCACCAGCCGCACATCCGCGCCGATCGCGATCTGGCCGGCCTGCGCGGTCGGCAGGAAGAAGGTCATGTAGACGTCGCTGAGGTCGACGAGGTTGAGCACGCGGCCACCCGCGCCCAGCACTTCGCCGGGCTGCGCGACGCGATACTGCACGCGGCCGTCGCGCGGCGACTTCAGCGTCGAGTCGTTGATTTCCACCGTGATACTATCGATCGCCGCCTTCGCGGCATCGACGGCCGCGCCGGCATCGACGATCTGCGCTTTGGCGGCGCTGATCGCCGCCTCGGTCGCTGCGAGCTGCGCCTTCGCAGCCGCGACTGCAGCCTTGGCGCCTTGTTCGTTGGCGCGGTCGTCGTCGAGCACCTGCTGCGACACCGCGTTGGTCTTTATCAGCGTCTCCGCACGCGCCAGCCTACGCTCCAGCGCATCGAGTTGCGCATCGCGCTGCGCGATCACAGCGCTCGCCGCTTCGCGTTCGGCCTCGCGCTGATGCACCAAGCTGGTCGCGGTCTGCACACCGATCGTGGCGCGCCGCAATTGCGCATCGGCCTGCCGGCGCTGCGCTTCGAACTGATCGGTGTCCATCCGCGCCAGCACCTGACCGGCGGTGACGAAGTCGCCTTCGCGCACCAGGATCTCGCGGATCCGTCCCGCCGCCTTGGTCGAGATGTCGATCTCGGTCGCCTCGATCCGGCCGTTGCCGCTGGCGATGCCGGGCGGCAGCGCCTTGGTCCCGAACGTGCGCCACGCGTAGTAACCGCCGCCCGCAGCCGCCACGACGGCGACGATCATCACCCAACGCTTCCAGTCCGTCGCCATCGACCCTCTCTCCAGCCCCACCGCTTCGCGAGACGCGACCGACCGCATCCTCGACACCGGCATGAGGCGACTTTGCAGAGCCGCGCGACCGGCACCTTGAGCGAGATCAACAACGGTTGATCACAGCCGCGTTAGCTGTGTCCCGCATGCATCAATCGGCATTCCTGTTAGTTGTCTCGACGAAGGATTTCGCCTTTGAACACCAAGACCCTCGCGCATGACGCGCCGTCCGCCAAGGTCACCACGCGAGACCGCATTCTCGACGCGGCGATCCTGCGGTTCTCACGCCAATCCTACGAGGCGACCGGCCTGCGTGACATCGCGGGCGATGTCGGCGTCGACGTCGCCTATGTGCATCGCTGCTTCGGCTCGAAGGAGCGGCTGTTCGCGGCCGCCGTCGAGGCCACGCTGCAGCCCGAGGTGATGCTGAGCAGCAAGGCCGAAGACCTCGCCGCAACGCTGACCAAAGAAGTGATCCAAGCCGAGGACTACGGCCCGCACGACGTGCGGCCGCTCGACATCATCATCCATTCGCTGTCGAGCGCCGATGCGTCCCGCGTGTTGCGCGAGGTGGTGGCGCGCAGCTTCATCGAGCCGCTCGCCGCCAAGCTCGGCCATGCCGACGCGCTCAACGCGTCGCTGATCACCGCATTGCTGGCCGGCGCAGGCATCCTGCGCACCGTGCTCGGCATCGCACCGCTGCAGGAAGCGGAGGGCGGACGACTCGAAGCGATGATGACGGCGGCGCTGCAGGGGATTATCGCCAGCGCCGACGCACGTGTCGAACAGAGCGCGTAAGCGCGCTCAGAACTCCGCGCGGTCCAGCGCCGCTTTGTCGTGCAGCGAGAACAGCGGTCCGTCGTACAGGAACGAGTGCTGGTGGATGACGATGCGGTCGTCCTCGACGCTGACATGGGCATAGTCCGGCGGCTCGTGCGAGCCCGGGATGTGGCCTTCCGTCACCAGATCGAACGCGACCTGATGGGCGAGCGCGCGCTGGATATGAAACGGCACGCCGCGCCACACTCCGGAGATGGGCCGGTGCAGATGGCCCATGAACAGATAGTCCGGCCGGCGGGTGCGGGCGATCACCTCCCACTCGGCCTCCGGATTGGCGAGCCGGATCGTGTCCATGTAGCGCAACCCGGTGTCGAACGGCGGATGATGCTGGAACAGCAGCAGCGGCCGGTCGGAAGGCGCCGACGTCAGCGCCTGTTCGAGAAACGCCAGCCGCGCTTCGCACAGCAGCCCTGCGTGATTGGGCGCGTCCTCGTTCAGCGTATCGAGCGTCACGATGGTGGCGGCGTCGAACACCTGCATGGTTTGCACGAAGCCGCCCGCATCGCGCGGCACGCCGGGGAAGTAACGCGCGAAGCCGTCGCGCTTGTCGTGATTGCCCATCAGCAGAAAGCTCGGCGCGTTGAGTTCGCCCAGCACCTCGGCGAGCGCCTCATAGGCCGGATCCTCGCCCCAATGCGCCAGATCGCCGGTGACGATCACGAAGGCGATCTCCGGATGATCGCGGTTGATGCAGGCGATCGCGGCGCGCAGCCGCGCCGAGGGATCGAGCCCGTAGATGCGCCGGCCGCGGGCGACGAAATGCGTATCGGTGAGAACGACGAATTTCATCGGACCATCGTCTCCCGATCCCACGCGTGATAGTCGGGCGAGCCTTCGACCCGGATCGGCCCGTCATAGCCGAACTCGACCATGTGGACGGTGACGTAGTCGTCGCCGACGAAGGCGACGCCGTAGGACTCCGGCAGATCCGAGGCGCTCAGCATCGCGGTCTCGGAGAACAGCGGATACGACGCGTGGTTGGTGCCGCGCAGCGACGAGGTCGGCACGCCGGCCACCGAGCCAGACAGCGGCAGATGGCAGTGGCCGAAGAAGATGTGGCGGATACGATCGCGATGCGCGCCGACGAGGCGGCGAAACACGGCGTCGTCGAGCAGCCGGATCCGATCCATCGGGCCGAGATGGGTCGGCACCGGGTTGTGATGCATGAACAGCAGGAACGGACCCGGATGCTCGTCGAGCTGCCGCGCCAGCCAGCCGAGCCGGGCGTCGCAATAGCGGCCCGCATGGGTGTTCGGCTCGACCGTGTCGAGCAACAGACAGCGCGCCGCCGAAACGTCGTGCACGCCCTGGACGAAGCCGCCGTCGGCGCATTCGGGAAACACGCCGAGAAACACCTCGCGGCGATCGTGATTACCGATGCACAGCCGGGTCGGGATCGGAAACTCGCCGAGCCGCTGCTTCAGCCAGACATAATCTTCGCGATCGCCCCAATCGGACAGATCGCCGGTGATGACCATCAGCTCGGCGTCGTGATGATCGCGCAGCACATGCGTCAGCGCGCGCTCGAAATTGCGCCGCGGATCGCGGCCACCGATGGTCTTCCCCGGCGTCGTCAGATGGATGTCGCTGAGCTGGATCAGTTTCATGATGGCCTCCGATGAAGAGGCGGAGCGGTCGCCCGCTCCGCATGCTTTGCGTTCGTGATCAGCGCGCCGCGCCGACCGACTTCGGCAGCATCTTCTGGACGTCCTTGGTCATGTCGGCCAGCACCGCCTCGGGCTCCTTGGCACGCGCGCCGGAGACGATCGAGTTGAGATGATCCTTGATGACGTCGGTGATCTTCAGGCCGTTGTCGCCGGGGAACGCGTACCATTTGGTCAGCAGGCCGAGCTGGCTGACGGCCGTGTAGTTGTTCGGGTTCTTCTCGTAAAAATCCTTGAGATAGACGTCGTTGGCGACCTTGTTGGGCGGCATGTAGCCGGTGGTCTCCGCCATGATCGCCGCGCCCTTCGGGCCGGTCCAGAACTTCACCACTTCCCAGGCGGCGTCGCGCTTGGCCTTGTCCTTGGCGGTGATCAGCACGACGTTGCCGCCGGCCGGCAGCCGGCCGTTCGGCTTCACGACGTCGGGGAACGCGATGGTCTTCAGCGTGAACTTGCCGCCGATCATCTGGGTGGTCTTGTTGAGGTCGGACGTCGAGGTGATGTGGATGCCGGTCTTGCCGGCCGCGAAGGTCGCACGCATCGACGGCTGATCGAGATTCGGCATGCCGCCTTCGGTGACGAGACGGGCGATCTGCTTGATGGCGAACTGGCCTTCGGGGCCGTCGAACGCCACCTTGGTTTCGTCGGCGTTCAGCATGGTGCCGCCGCGGGCGAACACCGGCGCCTGCCACAGCCAGTTGCCGGTGATATCCCAGGCGTAAGTGATGCCGTTGATGTCCGGGCCGGTCGCCTTGACCTTCTTGGCGAGGTCGATCAAGCCGTCCCAGGTGGTCGGCAGATTGGTCGGATCGCCGCCGGCCTGCTTCACCAGATCGACATTGACGTAGACGATCGGCAGCGAGATCGCGAACGGCAGCGCATAGACTTTGCCGCCGGCGGTGCCGATGTCGTACATCGCCTGATGGAAGCCCTGCTTGTCGAAATCCTTCTCGGCCGCGATGTAGCCGTCGAGAGGGGCCGGGATGTTCTTGTCGACCAGCACGCGGATGCGGTTGAGGCCCTGGAAGGTGACGTCCGGGAGCTGATTGGTGACCGCCTCGCGCAGCACCTTCTGGGTGCCTTCTTCATAGGACTCGTAGGGCGCGCGCAGCGTCACCTTGATCTCCGGGTGCACCTTGGCGAATTCCGCGGCGATCTGCTTGTGGGTCTCGGTGAACAGTTCCGGATACGGATATTGCAGCACCACTTCGGTCTGGGTCTGCGCGTGGGCCATGCCCGCGGCCAGCGACACCGCCGCCGCCATCATCCAGCTTCGCAACATCTTGGTTCTCCTTGTGTGAGGGGACGTCATTTCAATCCGGTGAGGGTGATGCCCTCGATGAAGCGGCGCTGAGCCAGCAGGAACGCGATCACCAGCGGCGCGATGATCACCAGCGCGGCCGCCATCAGCGGGCCGTAGTTAGTGCCCGCCTCGGCATTGCGGAAGTGCGCGACCGCGAGCGGCGGGGTGTAGTATTGCGGACTGTTGAGCACGATCAGCGGCCAGAAATAGTCGTTCCAGTGCGCCACCACCGAGAAGATGCCGAACGCCGTGACGGCCGGGATCGCGGTCGGCAGCATCACACGCCAGACGATGCCGAATTCGGAGATGCCGTCCATCCGCGCGGCGTCGATCAGATCGTCCGGCACGGTCTTGAAGAACTGCCGCATCAGGAAGATGCCGAACACCGAGATGGTGAACGGCAGCACCAGCGCCGCGTAGCTGTCGAGCGCGCCGAGCTTGTGCAGCAGCAGGAACACCGGGATCGCGGTCGCCTGCGGCGGAATCAGAATGCCGAACAGCACCAGCGCGAACAACGGGCCGCGACCGAGGAAGCGCAGCTTGGCGAGCGCATAGGCGGCCGGCAGCGCGATCAGGATCTGCAGTGCGAAGATCGACACGGTGACGATCAGGCCGTTGAGCAGGTAACGCCACAGATCGGCCTTGGCGAAAGCCTCCCGCAGATTCTCCCACAGCGCGAAGTGATGCGGGATCAGATGCAGCTCGCTGGAATAGATCTCGTCGGCCGGCTTCGACGCCGTCGACAGCATCCAGATGAACGGCGCCAGCACCACCAGCGCGCCGGCGAGCAGCACGACATGGCGCAGTAGCGGCCACGCGCCGAGTTTGATCGTGCGGCTCATGCGTAGTGCACCTGACGGGCGGTGAGCCGGGCTTTGACCAGCGTCAGCGCCAGCACGCAGACCAGGAACACCACGGTCAGCGCCGCCGCATAGCCGGAGCGGAAGAACTCAAAGCCTTCCATGTACATGGTGTGGATCAACACCTCGGTGGCCTTCGAGGGGCCGCCCTTGGTCAGCACGTGCACGGTGTCGAACACCTGGAAGGAGCGGATGCCGGTGATCACCACGACGAACACGGTGACCGGCCCGAGCAGCGGCCAGGTCACCAGCCGGAACTGCGACCAGGCGCCGCCGGCGCCGTCGATCTCGGCGGCGTCGTACAGTGCCTTTGGGATCGACACGAGGCCGGCGAGAAACAGCACCATGTTGAAGCCGAGCGCCTGCCAGACGCCGATCACGCACAGCGACAGCAGCGCGGTGTCGCGCTCCTGCAGCCAGCCATGCGCCGGCAGGCCGACGCTGCGCAAGAGGCCGTTCACCAGGCCGAACTGCGGATGCAGCATGAACTCCCAGACGATCGCCATCGCGATCAGCGTCGCCATCACCGGCAGGAAGTACACGGTGCGATAGAACGCGCGCAGCCCGGTGCCGCTCTGGATCAGCAGCGCAACGCCGAGGCCGAGTACCACCGAGCCCGGCACCACAACCACCACATAAGTCAGCGTGTTGGTCAGCGAGATCCAGAACGTCTTGTCGGCGAACATGTCCTGATAGTTGGCGAGCCCGATCCAGGCGAAAGACGGCGCGCCGAGCTGATAGTCGGTGAAGGACAGCGCGATGACGCCGCAGAGCGGCCCGATCAGCATCAGCAGCATCAGCACGACGGCCGGCCCGACCAGCGCATAGGCGGCGCCGCCGCGCAGCCGAAGCGGCCGCCGCCTCAAAACGGCCGCAGGGCGCGGCAGCGCGAGCGCGCTTGGGGTGAGAACCGCGTCAGACACTCGCCACCTCCAGCGTCCGCACCGCCGCCGGCGCCGCATGCGCTTCGATCCGCTTGCCGGCGGCATCGAACAGCCGGACCGCGTCCGGCGCGAAGCCGAACCGCAGCGCGCTGCCGAGCATCGGCAGCTCGCGCACGTCGCCGATCCGCGCCAGCAGCGGCGTCGCGAGCCCTTCGACGCCGAGATGCACGAAGGCTTCGGCGCCCATGTTCTCGACGTGTACGACGTGGCCGACGAACGGCCCAGATCCGACCTGGATGCGCTCCGGCCGCACGCCGACCCGGCACGGCTGCGCAATTCCCTTCGTCGCGACGCCGATCCGCTGTCCCAGCGTCTCGACCGCGCCGTCGCTGCGGATCTGGCCCGGCAGCAAATTGATCTTCGGACTGCCGACGAATTCGGCGACGCGAATGTCGCGCGGATTGTCGTAGACTTCGGCGGGCCGGCCAACCTGCACCAACTCGCCGCCGATCATCACGGCGATGCGGCCCGACATCGTCATCGCCTCGGCCTGATCGTGCGTGACGTAGATGAAGGTCGCCTGCAGCCGGCGATGCAGCTGCGCGATCTCGGCCCGCATGTGCACGCGCAGCTTGGCGTCGAGATTCGACAGCGGCTCGTCGAACAGAAACGCCACCGGGCGCCGCACGATGGCGCGGCCGACCGCGACGCGCTGGCGCTGACCGCCGGAGAGCTGGCCGGGCTTGCGCCCGAGAAACGCCGAGAGCTCGAGCTGCGCCGCGACGTGCTCGACCTCCTGCCGGATCTCGCGTTCGACGCGGTAGCGGTTCGGCAGCAGCCGGCCGAGCAGCGGCAGCCGCTCCAGCGTCGTCAGCCGCTTCATCCGCAGCGGCACCGCGATGTTGTCGAACACGCTGAGATGCGGATAGAGCGCGTAGGATTGAAACACCATCGCGAGATTGCGCTGGCTCGGCCGCACGCCGTCGACCGGCTCGCCGCCGATCCGCACTTCGCCCGAGCCCTGCTGTTCGAGCCCGGCGATGATGCGCAGCAGGGTCGACTTGCCGCAGCCCGACGGGCCGACCAGCGAGACGAACTCGCCGTCCTCGATCGTCAGATCGACGCCCCTCAGCACGTCGGTGGTGTCGAAGGATTTGCGGATCGCACTGAGTTCGATTCTCGCCATGCCGCCTGCTCCTCAACTGCGATCGGTACGCACTTGGGTAAGGCCGGCCCCTGACAGTCACATAACGGTCAATGGATTTGCTTATGCTCTTCGCAAGATTTCCTCCTGATGCATCGGCGGCATTGCCGAGCCAGTGGCCGGCCCGGCCGCGGAGCGTAGCCGGCATGGCCCTGACATCGGCGCGGATCCGCGCAGTGAATGCGGTGTTCGAGACCGGCAGTTTCGCGGCGGCCGCGCGTCAGATCGGCGTGTCGCAATCGGCCGTCGCCCAACTGGTCCGCGAGCTGGAGGCCGAATTCGACGTGGCGCTGTTCGAGCGCCATGGATCGAGCCTGATCCCGACCGCGCTGTGCCGGCAACTTTACGCCGCCACCAGCAAGATGCAGGCGGTCGAGGCCGACGCGCTGTCGATCCTGCAGCAGCGCGGCGAACTGGCCGGCGGCGAACTCCGCGTCGGCCTCGGCAATTCGATGCCGGGGATGGCGCTGATCGCGGGGTTCAAGCGGCTGTATCCCAAGGTCCAGGTCGCGATCGAGATCGGCAGCTGGTCGGCGATCGTCGCCGCCGTGGTCGAACAGCGCGTCGACATCGGCGTGCTGCCCGAAGTGCCGGCGGACACCCGGTTTCGCCGCGAGATCTGCCTGCAGCAGCGCGTCGTCGCGCTGTGCCACCCCGGCCATCCGCTGCAGGGGCGGGAGCAGGTGTCAATCGCCGAACTGACGCAGTTTCCGCTGGTGTTCCGATCGCGCGATTCCTCGACACAACGCGCCGTCGACCGCGCCTTTCGCGAGATCGGCCTGCGCCCGGCGCCGTCGCTGATCGTCAACACCCGTGAAGGCATGCTCGAAGCCGTCGCCAATCAGCTCGGCATCGGCTTCATGTGGGAGCAGGGCTCGAGCCGGACCGACGGCATCGCGCGAATTCCGGTTCCTGAACTGGACGCGGAAGTGCCGGAATGCATCTTCGCCCTCGCCGGCAAGAAAGGCCGCCTGGTCGAACTGTTCTTCCACGCCCGCGGCACGCAGGGCGTCGCACAGTCCTGAGCGAAACGCCCCGGCGGACGGCTCGGAGGATCGCGTTCGGTCGACGGCGCTCTAAGCCGACACCCTCACAACGACTTTCCCCAGCGCCTCGCGGCCGGCGAGCATCTTGAAGGCCTCGCGGAACTCCGCGAACGCGAACACCCGGCCGACCGCGGGCTCAAGCCGGCCCTCGCTCAGCAACCGGAACAGATCGGTCGTCACGCGCTGATACGCGTCCGGCTCGCGCCGCGGCACTTGCGCGAGATCGACGCCCATCAGCACGCCGCCCTTCAGCAGCGGCAGATTGAAGGGCAGCGCCGGAATGCTCCCCGCCGCGAAGCCGACAACGAGGTGGCGCCCGTTCCAGGCGATCGAGCGAAACGCATCGAGCGAGACAGGCCCGCCCACCGGATCGACGATGACGTCGCAGCCGTGGCCTCCGGTGAGGGTCTTGAGCTCGTCGCGCCAGTCCGGCCGCGTGTAGTCGATCGCCGCATCGGCGCCGAGGTCCATCGCAAAGCGGCGCTTCTCCGCGGTGGACGCCGCCGCGATGACGCGGGCGCCCAGAATCCTGCCGAGCTGGATCGCCGCCGTTCCAACGCCCCCGGCTGCGCCGAGCACGAGCATCTGTTCGCCGGCCCGCAGCTTGGCGCGTTCGGTGAGCGCGTAGTGGGCCGTGAGATAGTTGGCGCGGAACGAGGCGCCGACTTCCGCCGAGACGCCGGCCGGGAGCGGCTGCACGGCGCCGGCCGGAACGACGATGTATTCGGCGAGCGCGCCGGACCGCGCCATCCCCATCACCGGCGTGCCGATCGCATGGCCGGTGACGTCGTCGCCGACCGCGTCGATCTCGCCGGCGAACTCCGTTCCGGGAATGAACGGCAGCGGGTCCTTGGTCTGATACAGCCCCTGCACCTTGAGCCCGTCGACGAAGCCGATCCCGACGGCGCGCACGCGCACCCGCACCGATCCCGGGGCGAGATCGCCGATCGGGACATCCTTCAGCACGACCCGATCGATGTCCGTGTAGCTGTCGACGACGACTGCCTTCATGGCGCTTGTCTCTCCCCTTTGTGCTTATCTCGGACAGGCCGATGCTGCGGATGGCTCGAATGGCCTCGATCACAGCGGCGACCACCGTGGCGAGGCCTCGCCACCCCGTGCCGTTGCATCACATACGGTGCATCGGCACGCCGGGGAAGACATCATCGTGAGGTCGGGCTGTCGCTCGGATCGACGTGCAAATTCAGGTGTCGCAGACCCGCGGGCCGCTGCCGGGAGAGCTTCACGCTCGCGGCGGAGCCGCGGTCGATCGATCCGATGGCGGGCCGATCCCGGGCGCTGATCCGGCGCACGCCGGTCTGCTAGACTGGCCGCGATCCGGAGTCGAATCGCATGGCACGACGCAGCGGCAGCGCCGATCTTCCCCTTCACAACGGGCGTGTGCCGGCCTGGCTGGCGTCGCGGATGGCGGCGCTCGGCGCCGTCATCACCCAGGCGATCGTGCATCACTATGGCCGCGACGAATTCCTGCGGCGGCTGTCGCACCCGTTCTGGTTCCAGTCTTTCGGCGCGGTGATGGGAATGGACTGGCATTCCTCCGGCATCACCACCAGCGTGATCGGCGCCTTGAAGCGCGGACTGGGGCCGTTGCAGGACGAACTCGGTCTTCATGTCTGCGGCGGGCGCGGCCAGCATTCGCGCAGGACGCCGGACGAGCTCCGGCTGCTCGCCGAGCGCGTCGGCTTCGACGGCCCAGGTCTCACGCGCGCCAGCCGGCTGGTCGCCAAGGTCGACAGCGCCGCCGTGCAGGACGGCTTCGATCTGTATCTGCACGGCTTCTTCGTCAGCGACGACGGCAAATGGACCGTCGTCCAGCAAGGCATGAACGGCGACCGCAAGCAGGCGCGACGCTATCACTGGCATTCGCAGGATCTCGCCAGTTTCGTCGATCAGCCGCACAGCGCCATCGACGGCCCGGCGCAAGGCGAGATCGTCAATCTGACCGACCACCGCGCCGCGCCTTCACGCACGAAGCAGCTCGATCTGCTCACCGGCCTCGGGCCCGACGCGATCGTCAAGCAATGGGCGCTGCTGACCGGCGATGCGCCCGCGCAGGGATTGCTGCCGCATCTGGTGATGCCGGCGCATCACGACGTCCGTTCGAGCGACGTGTTCACACGCCGGCTGCACGGCAAACTCGCCGCTGCGGCCGAGCGCGGCCCGGTCGACTTTCCCGACCTGCTGCTGACACCCGGTGTCGGCGCTCGCACGGTGCGCTCGCTGGCGATGGTGGCGGAAGTGGTCCACGGCGCGCCGTACCGGTTTCAGGACCCCGCCCGTTTCTCGCTGGCGCATGGCGGCAAGGACCGGCATCCCTATCCCGTCCCGATCAAGGTCTACGATGAGACGCTCCGCGTCCTGAAGTCCGCGGTGCAGACGGCCAAGCTCGGTCGGGACGAAACGATGCGGGCCCTCAAACGGCTCGACGATCAGGCCCGCCGCCTGGAGCGAACGGCGCAAGGCCCGTCCCTGGAGCGCCACATCGCCGGCGAGCGCGCGGCCTCGGCATCGCTGGACGGCCGTTCGGTGTTCGGCTGGGAGACGGATCTGGTTTCACGCAGCAAAGGATTGGCCGGCTGATCGCGGCCGTGGCGATCAAGATGCGGACGGTGGGTGCTGGAATTCAGCCCAGCGGCACCCGCGCGAACAGTGCCGTTCCTTTCTCGGGATGAGACTCCAGCTCCACCGTTCCGTTGACGAGCGCGAGGCGCTCGCGCATGCCGAGCAAGCCGAGGCGCCGCGACGATTTTCCGGCGGCTCCGGCCTCGACCTCCGGTACGCCGCATCCGTCGTCTTCAACGATGCAGATCAGTTCGCTGCCCCTCGTCTCCAGGATGACGCCGACGCGGGTCGCATGCGCATGGCGCACGACGTTGGTGATGCCTTCCTGGATCACGCGATACAGCGCGCTTTCGACATCCGGCGGCAACCTTCGGTCGCCGATCCCGAAGTGGAGATCGAAGGTGAGGCTGCAGTGCGGCTCCCACTCGGCGACGAGTTGGCCGATCGCGTCTTCCAGACCGAGCGCATCGAGCGCGGTCGGACGGACCTCCCAGGCGATCCGATGCAGGCTCCTGCTCATGTCGTGCGTGATGCGTTTCAACGACGCCGCCTTGTCGGCAATCTCGCTATGCGCCGGCGCGGTGCGGACGATCGAATCGAGACCGAGTTGGACCAGGGTGACCGATTGACCGAGATTGTCGTGCATCTCCCGCGCGATCCGCTGACGCTCGGCCTCCTGCTCCGTCATCGTCTGCCTCAGCACCTGGAGCACGTCCGCCTCCGCGGCGGCGCGGCGCTTGGTCTGCTCCATCAGCTGACGGGCCGTGGCCCTGCTCTCCAGCAGGCGGCGATCCAGTTCCGCCAGAGCATCGGCGTTTCGCGCGGCGTATCGCATCGACCGCTCGAGCAGCACGGCGTCGAATTCGCCCTTGACGAGATAATCGTTGGCTCCACCGAGATGCAGGCTGTCGATCCAGTCGACGCTGAGGCCGACGAGCTCGCCGCCGAACCGATCGACCAATTCGGCGACGGCAAAGGCGTGCGACGGCGGCAGCGCGACGACGATACTGCGGCCGTTGAGGATCTGAACGTCTGCCGCGGCGGCTGCCGATGGCGGCGCTGGCCGTTCGGTGGCGGCGGCGATCGCCGCGACGAGGTGCTGGGTCGCTACGATCCCGATCGGCGGCGGCAGCCGTAGGAACGGCACGCCGTGCAGCCGGTCGAGCTCGCGCCGCAATGCATCGGTCTCGTCCTCGAACACCGCAACGCTGACGGCGGCCTGTGCGGCCTTCGCAAACTCCTTTGCTCCCGCACCGACCGGAAACACGTTGACCTCGAGGCCGAGGCTTTCGACCGCCTGCACAATGCCGGCGAGCCCGGGCCCGCGTTCGAACGCCAACAGATTGACCAGGTCGCGCCGGCGTGAATGGCCCGGCGGCACTAGTGCAGCGATGGCCTGAGCGGCGACATCGAAGCCGGTCGCCGCCACGCGGGAGCGAAATCCGTCGGTCCGCAGTTCGATGATCGGAATGCCGAGTTCGTCGCTCAGTTCTTCGGCGACGGATTGAATGTCGTCATTGTTGATCGCCACCACCGGCGTCGCCACCACCATGATCGCCCATGGCCGGTAGCGGTGATGAAGCTGCCGCAGCGTCCGCGCGAGCGCGCCGTCGGCGCCAAGAATAGTGTCGCGCTGATCGAGATTCGTCACCGCCCACGGACGGTCGACACGCGCCGAGGCCAGCGCCCCGGCGCAGCCGCGCGCGCCGTGGACGACGATACCCAGCCCGTCGACCTCAATCAGAACCCGCAGCGCGGCGGAGACGTCGTCCACCGCGACCTGCGAGAAGGTGCGGATCCGCGTCACCGGCGGGCCGTCCTCGAATTCGGCGATCAGCGCCGCGACATCGCCGAGATAGGCGCTGAGCGCATTCAGCCGCCGCTCGCGCGTCGGCGGTTGCAACGGCTTGGTCACGTCACACCGCCTCGACCAGCGTCGGCGGCTCCGCACGCGCACCGAACACCCGGTCGCCCCATTGCTTGGCCCAGTCCTTCAACGCCGGTCCGTTCAGCGGCTTCGGGATCGAAACCGGATGATTCCCGGCAATATGACGCGCGAGCTGGCGATAGACGTCGGCCTGCTCGGATGTCGGCGCGGCCTCGATCACGGTCTGGCCGTACAGCTCGCTCTGCGCCACTGTCAGAGACCGCGGCACGTAACCGACAACGCTGGTCCCGGTCCGCGCCGCAAAATCGTCGATCAGCGACGACGCATAGGACGTCTGGATGCTGTTGGCGATGACGCCGCCGAGCCGCGCACCGCCGGAGGGCGCGTACTTGCTGATCGCCTTGAACAGGTTGTTGGCGGCGAAGATCGCCATGAAGTCCGACGACGTGACCACGAAGGCGGACTCGGCGATCCCATTGCGGATCGGCACCGCGAAGCCGCCGCAGACGACGTCGCCGAGCACGTCGTACAGCACGTAGTCGGGTTTGAATTCCTCGAACAGCTTCAATTCGTGCAGCAGGTCGACCGCAGCGTTGATGCCGCGGCCGGCACAGCCCACGCCCGGCACCGGGCCGCCCGCTTCGATGCACAGCACGCCGCCGAAGCCGGCCGCCGAGACGTCGGCGATGGTCGGCCGACCGCTGTCGCGCAGACTGTCGAGCACCGTCGGCAGATCCTCGCCGCCGCGCAGGATGGTGGTCGAATCGCTCTTCGGATCGCAGCCGATCTGAACGACGCGATAGCCGGCTTCCGCGAGCGCCGCGCTGATGTTCGACGTCGTAGTCGACTTGCCGATGCCGCCCTTGCCATAGATGGCGATGTGTTTGGCTTTCCCGCTGCTCACGAATCCTCCAATCGCTCTGTATCGTGTCGGCGCGCGTCCTATTCGGCCGGTTCGATCTGCTTGGCTGTGGCGAAGATCGGCAGCGTCTCGTCCTCGATCCGATAGATGTCGTGCTGCAACGTGTCGGAGGAGGCGTTGCTGTCGAACACGTGCTCGTAGGTGATGCCGTTCTTCTTCCAGATCGCCACCAGCTTGTGCGCGAGGTCGAGATACCAAGCCGGCACAGGTGGGCGATGGCCTTCGAGCTCAGAGCCCGGATTCGGGCACCAGACTGCGAAGGTGCCGACCACGCCCTTGGATGCGAGATATTCCAGCCCCGCCAGCGTCGAGCGTTTCGGCTCGATGCCGGCGACGATGTTGGAACGCACCCGGCCGTGGCCAAACACCTTGGCGGCGTATTCCAGCGCCTTGACCCAGTGCTCCCAGCCGCCGCCGCCGCGCGCCTTGCCGGGGCAGATCGCGTCGTAGATCCCCTTGTCCCAGATCTCGATGTTCATCGCAGTGGTGCGATAGCCGGCTTCCTTGAAGCGATCGAGGTTGCGCAGGTCGAGAGGTGCGGCGATGGTCGCGGTGCCGTTGAAATCGTCCCGGCCGGTGTGGCGCTGGATCGCCTCGGCGACGTCGAGATAGTATTCGAGCTCGCGCCGCTCGGGGATGACGCCCCCACTGACGGTGAGATGGTCGATGGCGCCGTCGTTATAGGCCCGCGCCGCCGTCTCACCGATCTGCCGCGCATTCTTCCAGAACACGCCACCCTTCTCGCCGTAGACGTCCTTGGTGTAGTTGATATTGCAGAACAGGCAGTCTTCGCCTTTCTCCTTGTAGGAGCACTCGTTGCTGTAGACGACGAACAGATGCCGGTCGGCATAGTGAGCACCGATCTGCGACATGTCGATGCCATCGGAAGTCTTGGCGCGATAGAATGACGGCCGCTCGCGGAACTTGACCTCGGCGATGACCTCGCTACGGTCGATGAGTACCGTGCGGTCGCCGATCAGATCGACCCGGTAGGTCGACCTCGGATTCCAGCGGAACGGCACGCTGAGGCCGAGCGGCAGATAGAAGTGCGACGGCAGCTCGACGTCGTGGGTCTCGAAATCCATTTCGAACAGGCAATGCACCTGCTCCTGAGCCTTGACACCCGGCTGAACGAAGTCGAGCGCCTCGCTGCTGATGGCGATGCCGTTGATACCAAGCTCCGCCTTGAGCGCCAACTCGCGCCAGAGCCCGTCCTTCAATTCGCTTACCGTTGCCATCGGTGACTGATCCGCCGCTGCACCGCGCCATTCGCGCGGCCGGCAAATCATCACCGAACGGGTTCCCATCGACAATTCCGAAGATCGATGAGTTTGGAGACGGTTCGCAGCGACGTGCGTCAATCCCGCAGAACACTCCGGCTGTCACGGTAATTGACTGCTGCACGATAATCAGGCTGCGGGGGCGGCTCGCGTACCCGCGTTCGGCGACGCGGGGGTTGAACGCAAGTCGTGATCTCGCAACACGTCGAGATTGCCGAAGCCCGACACGGGTTCCGCGACCGCTAGAACGTCCATGCCATCGCCGCCCACCGCGATGGAATTTACCTCTGCGTCGCCGCCGACCGCAGCACGGGCATTGCTATTTTCTCAAGCGTCTCGACAGTCAGCGGCCACCTGCCCATCATTCCTCGCGACCCAATTCATCGCGAACACGGAGTGAGGCCGGATGAGGCGACGCAGCTTTCTCAAACTATCAGCCGGCGCCGCGCTGCTTCCGGCGCTGTCGCGACGCGCGGCGGCCGAACCGCCGACGGAGATCCGCATCGGCTATCAGAAGAACGGCGTGCTGGTGATCGCGCGCCAGCGTCGCGCGCTGGAGGAACACTTCGCCCCGCAGAACATCGGGGTGAAATGGATCGAGTTTTCCTCCGGTCCGCCGATGCTGGAGGCGATGAACGTCGGCAGCATTCACTACGGCGCGGTCGGCGACTCGCCGCCGATCTTCGCGCAGGCCGCAGGCGCCGCGATCGTCTACGCCGCCGGCCAGCCGATCACCAACGGCCAGGGGATTCTGGTCCCGCAAGATTCGCCGATCCGGACGCTGGCTGACCTCAAGGGCAAGCGGATCGGTTTCACCAAGGGCTCGAGCGCGCACAACGTCGTGCTGCTGGTGCTGGCCAAGGCCGGCCTGAGCTATGCCGACATCACCCCGGTCTATCTGACGCCGCCCGACGCTGGCCCCGCCTTCGCCCAGGGCAGCATCGACGCATGGTCGATCTGGGATCCGTATTTTGCCATCGGCGAACTCAAACAGAACGGCCGGATTCTGGTCAACGCCTCCGACGTCGGCCGCACTCATTCGTTCTACATCGCCAATCGTGAGTTCGCGCAGCGCAACCGGCAGATCCTGAAGCAGATCATCGACGTCACCAGTGCCACCGCGCGATGGGCGGAGAACAACCGCAGCGATGTCGCGCAATCGCTCAGCGCCGTCACCGGCATTCCGCTCGATATTCAGACCGTGGCCGCGAACCGATCGTCGTTCGCGGTCGGACTGATCACCGACGACATCGTCGTCACACAGCAGGGCGTCGCCGACCGATTCCATCAGCTCGGACTGATCCCGCGGCCGATCGTGGTGCGTGACGCAGTCTGGACTCCGACGCAGGCCTGAACGCCCACAACAATCAGAACAAGGGAGAATGCGGATGAGTTCGATCCACACGCCGGGCGCCAATTTCCTATGGTTCCTGCCCACTCACGGCGACGGGCATTATCTCGGCACGAGCGCCGGCGGCCGCGACGTGAATTTCAGCTATCTGCGCCAGATCGCGCAGGCCGCCGATCAGCTCGGCTATTTCGGCGTGCTGCTGCCCACGGGGCGGAGCTGCGAGGACTCCTGGGTCGTCGCTTCGGCAGTGGCGCCGTGGACGGAGCGGCTGCGCTATCTGGTCGCCGTCCGCCCAGGTTTGCAATCGCCGACCGTCGCCGCGCGGATGACCGCGACGCTGGACCGCGTCACTAATGGCCGGCTGTTGATCAACGTCGTCACCGGCGGCGATCCGGTCGAGAACAAGGGCGACGGCGTGTTCCTGTCGCACGACGAACGCTACGAGGTGACCCGCGAGTTCCTCAACGTCTATTCCGATCTGTTGTCCGGCAAGACCGTCAACGTCGCCGGCAAGCACATCACGATCGAAGACGGCCGGCTGCTGTTTCCGCCGGTGCAGACGCCGCGGCCGCCGCTGTATTTCGGCGGCTCGTCGGACGCCGGCATCGACGTCGCAGCGGACACCGTCGATAAGTATCTCACCTGGGGTGAGCCACCGGCGCTGGTGGCCGACAAGGTCGCGCGCGTCCGCGCTGTGGCGGAGCCGCGCGGTCGCAAATTGTCGTTCGGCATCCGGCTTCATGTGATCGTGCGCGAAACCAACGAGGCCGCCTGGGCCGCGGCGGACGATCTGATCCGCTACGTCACCGACGACACCATCGCCGCCGCGCAAAAGGTGTTCTCGCGGATGGATTCGGTCGGACAGCAACGAATGTCGCAATTGCACGGCGGCCGGCGCGACAAGCTGGAGATCAGCCCCAATCTGTGGGCCGGCGTCGGCCTCGTCCGCGGCGGCGCGGGCACCGCGCTGGTCGGCGACCCGCAGACCGTCGCAGCGCGGATCAGGGAATATCAGGACGTCGGCATCGATACGTTCATCCTGTCCGGCTATCCGCATCTGGAGGAAGCCTATCGCTTCGCCGAGCTGGTGTTCCCGCTGGTCAAGCCGCAGCACGAAGGCAACGTCACCAAGCTTCGCGCCAACACCGGCCCGTTCGGCGAGACCATCGCCAATGAACTGGTGCCCCAAGCCAAGCAGGCGACCAAGCCATGAGCCTCGTCGAAGCGCTCGCCCGTCCCCGCGCCTGGCGTCTGCCCCGCGCCGACGGCCTGATCCAGTGGATCGTGCCGCTGCTGATCATCCTGGTCTGGCAGGCCGCCTGCATGTTCGGCTTGGTCTCGGCGCGGGTGCTGCCCGCGCCGACCGACGTCGTCGTCGCCGGCTGGAAGCTGCTGCAGTCCGGCGATCTGGCGAAGAACATCTGGGTCAGCTTCTGGCGCGCCTCGGTCGGCTTCGCGATCGGCGGCCTGATCGGCTTCGCCTTCGGTCTCGCCAACGGCCTGTCCAGCCTCAGCTCGAAGCTGTCGGACACCACGCTGCAGATGGTGCGCAACGTGCCGCATCTGGCGCTGATCCCGCTGGTGATCCTTTGGTTCGGCATCGACGAGCAGGCCAAGCTGTTTCTGGTCGCGCTCGGCGTGTTCTTCCCGATCTACCTCAACACGCTGCACGGCATTCGCACCGTCGATCCGCAACTGATCGAGATGGGACGCATCTACGGCATGAACAATGTCGAGCTGTTCCGCCGCGTGATCTTCCCCGGCGCCCTGCCCTCGGTGTTCGTCGGCGTCCGCTTCGCGCTCGGCATCATGTGGCTGACACTGATCGTCGCCGAGACCATCGCAGCCTCGTCGGGCCTCGGCTACATGGCGATGCAGGCGCGCGAATTTATGCTGATCGACGTCGTCGTGCTCAGCATCCTGATCTACGCCCTGCTGGGCAAGGCCGCCGACAGCGCTTCGCGCCTGCTCGAACGCCTGACCCTGTCCTGGCATCCGGCGTTCCAGAAGAACTGAGATTGATGATGATGGAAGCGCTTCAATTCATCCTCGCCGACAGCCGGACGGCCGAGGCCGATCACGCCGATCACGTCACCGCGAAGGACGGACGGCAGCACGGCAACGCCGACACCCGCGGCCTGTCGCTGACGATCCGAGCCTTGCGCAAGTCGTTCGGTGACAACGACGTGCTGCGCGGCATCGATCTGCACATCCCAGCGGGCCAGTTCGTCACCATCGTCGGGCGCAGCGGCTGCGGCAAGAGCACGCTGCTGCGCCTGATCGCGGGACTCGACGCGCCGACCGGCGGCAACATTGCTTTCGGTGAGGAGCGTCAGCCGGGCGATGTCCGCGTCATGTTCCAGGAGCCGCGACTGCTGCCGTGGGCGCGGGTGCTGTCCAATGTCGAGGTCGGACTCGGTGCCGACCGCGACTCGCCCGACGCCCGCGGGCGCGCGGACGCTGCGCTGATCGAAGTCGGCCTCGACGACAAGCGCGATCAATGGCCCGCCGTGCTGTCCGGCGGGCAGAAGCAGCGCGTGGCGCTGGCCCGTGCGCTGGTCAGCCAGCCGCGCGTGCTGGCATTCGACGAACCGCTCGGCGCGCTCGATGCGCTCACGCGCATCGCCATGCAGCGGCTGCTCGAACAGGTCTGGCAGGATCAGGGATTCACCGCCATCCTGGTGACGCACGACGTCGCCGAAGCGGTCGCACTCGCCGACCGGGTGCTGGTGATCGAGGACGGCCGGATCTCCAACGACATCATCGTCGACCTTCCCCGCCCGCGCCAGCGCGGCTCGGCCGAGCTCGCGGCGCTCGAAGGCGAGATCCTGCGCGATTTGTTGAAGGGCTCCGAGGGAGCCTTCGAGCTTTGAGGCGGCGATGAACCTGGCACGTCACGACGACAGCCTCCGATCCGCCACGCCGGCCGACTTCGCCCATGCGATGCGCCAGCTCGCCAGTGGCGTCTCCATCATCACTGCGGGTGCCGGCGCTGAACGCGTCGGCATGACCGCGACCGCGGTCACCTCGCTGTCGATGGCGCCGCCCACAATCATCGTCTGCCTCAACCAGCAATCCTCGGCGGGGCCCCTGCTTGCACGCAGCCGAACCTTCGCCGTCAATATCCTCGCCGCCGATCAGATCGAGATCGGCGAGCGCTTTGCCGGAAAGGGCGGCCTCAAAGGCGACGCGCGGTTCGCCGGCGATGGATGGACCACCGGCATCTCCGGTGCACCGGTTCTGAGCGGTTCGCTGGCGACGATCGAGTGCGCGCTCGACGAGATCATCAAGCGCCACACCCACGCGATCCTGATCGGGCGCGTGATCCACACCGCGACGCTGCCGCGCAAATCATCGCTGACCTATTGGCAGGGCAGCTACGTCGCGATCGACCGCGACGAAGATCTGCTGCGGCTCGCCGAAGTGAGCGTGCCTGGGCACAAGCACGGGTAGCGAAGTCGCTCGGAGCCTGCGACCGCGCTGGTCTGGCATCGAACCCGGATCACGCGTCGATCGCCCAAGAATAATCCGATCCGATCACCGAATGAGGGAAGAATAGTTTGTACTTATTGCGACAATCTTTGGAATTCACGCTGGCCGCGTTCGTGCCTCTAATGATCGCCCATCAACGGATCGTCGGAGCCACGACATGATCACATCGCGCAGATCGCTACTCGCCCTCGCCTTTGCTGCCTTTGCTGCGACCTCCGTCGCACCTTCGTTCGCCGCCGAGCTCAAAGACGTCAGGATCGGCTTCCAGAAGGCCGGCATCCAGCCCGCCGTGAAAGAGCGCGGTGTTCTCGAAGCGGCGTTGAAGGAGAAAGGTCTCTCGGTGAAGTGGGTCGAGTTCGCGTTCGGGCCGCCGCTGCTCGAGGCGCTCAACACCGGCAATATCGATTTCGGCTACACCGGCGACACCCCGCCGATTTTCGCGCAGGCCGCCACCGCCAACCTGCTCTACGTTGCGGCACTGCCCGGCTCCGGCAAGAACGAAGGCATCGTCGTTCCGGCGAATTCGCCGATCAAGACCGCCGCCGATCTCAAGGGCAAGCGCATCGCGATCCCGAAGGGGTCGAGCGCGCACAACACCGCCGTGGCGATCCTCGAAAAGGCCGGCCTGCAGTTCTCCGACGTCACGCCGGTCTACCTCGCGCCGGCCGACGGCACCGCGGCCTTCGCCGGCGGCACCGTCGACGCCTGGGCGATCTGGGATCCCTATCTGGCCCTCGCCGAAAAGAGCGGCGCACGGGTCGTGAATTTCGCCGGGGACGCCCACGAAACGATCGGCTTCTTCCTCGCCAATCGCGAATTCACCAATGCCCATGGCGATGTCGTCGCGCTGCTGAACCAGAGCTTCGCCAAGGAAGCGCAATGGGCCAACAGCCATCATGACGAGATCACCAAGTCGCTCGCGGCGTCGACCGGCGTCGACCCGGCCGTCGTCAAGACGCTGGTCGAGCGCTCGGTCTTCGAGGTGACTCCCGTAACCGACAAATATCTCGCCGCACAGCAGAAGACCGCCGACCGGTTCCACAAGCTCGGCCTGATCCCGAAGCCGATCAACGTGCGCGACATCGTCTGGAAGTGGTCGCCGGCGTCCTGACCGACCGCCGCTCGATCTCACCAATGAGTGCCAACCCCGGCCGGACCGATCGAGGTCCGGCCGTCGCTTTTGCAGGCGTGCTTGTGCAGCAGGGATCGCCCGCGTTGCTGCCGATGGTGGATGGCGCACGCTCGGCACGCACACGGAAGGACGGCGCTCGCAAACGCCGACATCGACGGCGCAGACGCGCCGTCGATGTCTCCGAGTCCTCGATCGGGGTGTCGCCTCAGGCGCTGTGGCTGACGACCGTGCTGTAGATCCGCTCGAGCAGCGACAGCGCGCCACGATAGCCGACATAGCTGCGCGACAGCACCACCTCGTAGGAGGCCGGGAAGCCGACCTCGATCAGCGACCCTTTCATCTCCTTGACCAGATCGCGCTCCCAGGTGGTGCCGAAGATGATCGGCGGCTTGTGGCCGAAATCCGCCTTCCGGATCGCATCGTGGATCAGGTAGCTGTCCTCGGCGAATTCGATCTCGACCGAGACGTCGTGGTCGATGGCGCGAAACTGCTCGCGGATCGCTTCGCGATGTTCGACCGGCGGATCCTCGGTGACGATCTGCTTGGCCGGGATCAGGCCGAGCTGGGTGACGAGAAACTTCGTCAGTGCCAGATTATAGGCGCTGTCACCGATCACGGCGAACCGCGCCGGCAGCCCCCACCAATATTCCGAATAGAAATCGGTGAAGCCGTCGATATAGTTGTAATAGCGGGTCTCCTCGCGGGCGATCACCTGCTCCACCGGCCCGGCCGCCAGACCCGCGAATTCGGCGACCTTGCGCAGGAACTCGCCGCTCTGCCGCGCGCCGATCGGCAGCACCGGGATGTGCAGATACGGCTGGTCGTAGCGCGCCTCGAGCAGCTTCGCGGTCGAAAGCCCGAGCCACGGCGACAGCACCAGGTTGAACTGCGCGCGCGGAATGCTGCGCCACTCGCCGAGCCCCGCCGAATCCGGACCGAACAACACGTTGACCTTCAGGCCGATGCTCTCCAGCAGCCGCTTGATCTCTTCCAGATCGCCGCGCCAGAACGTGTTCTGATACGGCAGCAGCGACCACAGATTGACGAGGCCCTGCTCCCGCACGCCGTCCCACGGGCCAAGATATTGCTCGATGATCGCCTGCGTCACCGCTTCGTGGCCGGTGAAATTGTTGCCGCGGAAGCCGCCGGTTTCGGCATAGACGATCGGCACGCCCTTCTTCTGGAAATCGCGCACCACCGAGCCGACGTCGTCGCCGACGAGATCCGGGATGCAGCCGGTCAGCACCACGAACAGATCGGCGTCGAGCACCGTTTGCGACGAGTCGATCAGCTCGCGCAGCCGGTCGGCACCGCCGAAGATCACCTCGCGCTGCGACGCGTTGGTGCTCGGCACCACCGGACCGCCGCCATAACCCGAGCCCTGGAAGCCGTTGTAGAATGCGAGGTTCATGTACTGCTTGTCGGCGCAGCCGGGGCCGCAATGGGTGATCGGCACCACCCGCGGGATCGCGGCGGCGCTCTGCATCGCGCCGATCGCGCAGACGTAACGCACCAGTTCGATCGGGCCGGATTTGTCGGCGTCCGGCGTGATCTCGGTCGGACGCGACTTGAGGGCGAGAATGGCCATTGCTGCGAACCTCTAGGCGACGGCGCTGCGGGAAAGCGCGAAGGGATCCTTCTGCGCGAGCCAGGATTGCTTGTAGGGAAGGCTGACGCGCTTCGCGATGTCCTGATGAAATTTGCGGTGCTGCAGCGCCGCCAGGATCGACTCGCCGAGATTGACCATGCCCTGATAGCCGAGCGCATGATGCTCGTCGCCGAGCGGGATCGCCGGAATGCCGAGGCGGGCGGCGAGCGGCGCCAAGCCATTGTGGCGGATGATGATGAAATCCGGCTTCACCCGCTGCAGCAGATTGTAGAACTGGTACTGCTGCCGGTTGCCGACGGTGAAGTGTTTGACGTCGCCGTAGTTCTCGACCAGATGGCCTAGCGAGTCCTGGCGCGGATCCTCACTGTCGTACACGGGGTCGTGGTGAAACACGAGCGAGCCGTCGACCTCGACGCCGATTTCGCGCAGGACGCCGATCAGCCCGTGCGAATAGGCCGAGCCGGTCGCGACATAGCCCTTGAGGCCTTTCAGCTTGGGGCGCAGCTCGTCGAGCAGCGGCTTCACCCGTGCGTGCTCGCGCGCGATGTAGTCCTCGGCCAGCGCCTCGCGGCCGGTGACGCGGGCGAGTTCGCGCAGCCAGGCGTCGGTGCCGGGAAAGCCGTAAGGCTGCGGCGCCTTGATCTGCTCGACGCCGAACTCCTGCTCCAGCGCGGTCGCCAGATAGGTGCCGAGCGTGTAGCAGAACGAGACGGTGGCCCTCGCCTCCGACATCTGCGCCAGCTGCTCCACCGTCGCCATGTCGACGACGTAGTTCACCCGCAGCCCGAGCTCGGCCAGCATCGGGGTGAACACGTCGGTGCCCCAAAGATTGATGACGTTGATCAGATCGTCCTGTCGCTTCTCCGGATTCTTGCGTACGATCTGGCGCAGGATGCCGTGCTGAGTGGCGTCGAAACCGGTCGACCAGTGCTTGGACTTGAAGCCCTCGCAATGCAGCGGGATCACCGGGATGCCGAACTCCGCCTCGGCGGCGCGCGCCACGCTTTCGACGTCGTCGCCGATGATGCCGCTGGCGCAAGAGGTGGCGATGAACACCGCCTTCGGCGCGTGCCGTTCCACCGCCGCGCGGATGGCGACGGCGAGCTTGTCGGCCCCGCCATAGACCATGTCGCGCTCGCGCAGATTGGTCGAGATGAAGCGGATATTCTGCACCGGCAGGCCGCGCATCGCCAGACCGTTGCGATAGATCGAATTATAGATCACCTGCCCGGCGCCGCAGCCGATCGGCGAATGCTGGATCAGCACGGCGTCGCGGATGTTGCCGGCTTGGCATTCCACCATCTGCTCGCTGCAGACCGAGCCCTGCGTGAACGGCCCTTCGAGTTCGCAGACCCGCCGTGCCTTGGAGCCGCAGCCGCCGCAATCGCCGCGCGAGAACGCCGACTCGTCAGCGAGTTTCGACGCGGTACCGTCCCAGCCGATGATGGTGCCGAGCCGCTGCTCGCGGGTCTCGACGGTCGAGGTCTTGAGATTGAGGGTCATCGACGATGCTCCGCTCGAACAAGGAAAGGCGATCGTTCCACGCCGGCCGGGCGTGAACGACGCGGTTACGCGACCTCGCGGTTGCGTTCGGCTTCGGCGCGTTCGGCCGCCACCAGATGATCGGCCCAGCGTGCCGACCATTCACGCAATTGCTGCGGATTGAGCGGCGTCGGCACCTTCGAGTCGGCATGCTCTGCGATGCGCTTGGCGAGCTGACGATAGACATCGGCCTGGGCCGAGTGCGGCGCCGCCTCGATCGTGGTGCGGCCGCTCAATTCGGCCTGGGTAACGGTCAGCGAGCGCGGCACGTATTGCACGATCGGGGTGTCGGTGCGGGCGGCGAAGTCGTCGATGATCTCGCGCTGGAACTCGGTGTTGATCGAATTGGCGATGATGCCGCCGAGCAGCGCGCCCCCGGAATTGGAGAACCGCTCGATGCCGCGGAACAGGTTGTTGGCGGCGTAGATCGCCATAAAGTCCGACGACGACACGGTGAAGACGTGCTCGGCGATGCCCTCGCGCACCGGCACGGCGAAGCCGCCGCACACCACGTCGCCGAGCACGTCGTAGATCACGATGTCGATGTTCAGTTCCTCGAACACGCGCTGCTGCTTCAGCAGCTCCACCGCCGTGATGATGCCGCGGCCGGCGCAGCCGACGCCGGGCTGGGGTCCGCCGGCCTCGACGCAATAGATGCCGCCGAAGCCTTCGAAGATCGCCTCATAGGCATCGACCCGCCGCCGTTCCGCCAGCAGGTCGAGCACCGAGGGAATGTATTCGCCGCCGCGCAAGGTGTTGGTGGAGTCGGCCTTCGGATCAGCGCCGAACTGCATCACCTTGTAGCCGGCCTCCGCCAGCGCAGCGCTGATGTTCGACGTCGTGGTCGATTTGCCGATTCCACCCTTGCCGTAGATCGCGATCTGTTTGAGTTGTCTGGCCATGTCGGCTTCTCCAGTTGGATGTCGGGTGATCGGCCTCAGCCGTGTGAGAAGGTCGGCTCGGCGCTGAGGCCGTCGCCGTAGAGCTGAGCCGCGTAGTCGCTGACGCCGGGAATGCCGCAGGCGTCGGCGCGGCAACGCTGGCAATGCGTGAACACCCGCAGATGTCGTTCAGCAGCGGTGCGGGCGGCGTAGCGCATCAACATTCCGGGCGCGGGCAGGTGCGCAAAACCGTGTTGCGGGATCAGCGGGATAATGTTGATGAGGTGCGCGCCGGCGGCGGCGACGCGCTCGGCGACCGCGCCGATGTGATGATCGTTCACCGTCGGAATCAGCACGGTGTTGATCTTGATGGCGAGGCCGAGTGCGGCGGCGCGGACGATTCCCTCGAGCTGGTTGGCGATCAGCCGCTCGGCGGCGGCGACGCCATCGACGCGCTTGCGCTGCCAGGCGATCTTCGGGGTGATCTGCGCCTGGATCAGCGGATCGATCGAATTGACGGTGACCGTCAATGTCGAGACGCCCACAGCGGCGATCTCCTCGATCCGCTCCGGCAGCATCAGGCCGTTGGTCGACAGGCACAGCACCAGTTCAGGCCAGCGCTCGTGCACCAACCTGAACGTATCCAAGGCATGCGGCGTCGCCAGCGGATCGCCCGGCCCCGCAATGCCGACCACGTTGATCGTCGGGCAGAGTTCGAGGGCACGCTCGACGATGTCGACCGCCTGCTCCGGCGTCAGCAACCGCGTCGCAACGCCGGGGCGCTGGTCGCGCCGATTGAAATCGCGAATGCAGAAGGCGCAATCGATATTGCAGCCCGGGCTCACCGGAAGATGCAGCCGAGCGCTGCGCGAATGCCCCTCGGCCGTCGTGCTGAAGCACGGATGGCGGCCTTCGAGCGCCGGAAAGGCCGGCTTGGACGCCGCCATGCGCATCGCCTGTGCCGGACAGGGCGTCGTCGCTGCGGTCATTCCTGCAATCGAATTCGACGCACTGTCCATAAGTTCTTTCGCCGTTCCTTGACGATCATTTGCAACAGCGACCAGTTCGCCTGACACACGAACTAATCACTCGATATCGACACTCGTAGCTCATTCGTCCGAGGATTGGCTTTCATAGTCTGCGTTGACGCATGACGCGTTTTCTCCTGCAGCCGCGTCAGCAACTCATCGGTCCTATCATCGAGATCTTGCGGTATGTACTTGCCGGTGCTGTGCAGCGTCGTTCTAAGCATCACGGCGCGCGGTCAGTGCCGGTGAGCGTCAGGCCCGCCGATGCAAAGCCGATTCCGATCCAGAACGTCCCCCACCAATAGGCGACGATCGCGGCGGGATGCGATCCACGGCACAGCGAACGCGCGAGATCGCAGACGCCAGAGCGGCCGACCAGGCAAGCGGCCGCTTCCGGTGCGCTGAGATAGGTGTATTGCACCACGTCCCCATAGGTCAGCCACCACCAGGCGACCGCGACCAGCAAAACCAGAGCTCCGGTGGCGAGAAGAGTTTTGCCCACGCGCGTCACGACAGCCTCACGTGGCGAGGCCGAGCGTCGCCAGAATGCGCCGCCGCAGATCGATCAATTCCGGATCGTCGCGCCGCCGCGGATACAGCTCGTCGAAGGCGAACTCCGCCTTGATCCTCGCCGGCCGCTCGCTGAACACGATGATGCGTGACGCCAGCAGCAATGCCTCCTCGACATCGTGGGTGACCAGGAGCGCGGTGAAACCGTTGCGCTGCCACAGCCGAACCAGTTCGGCCTGCAACGTCAGGCGTGTCAGCGAGTCCAGTTTCCCGAGCGGCTCGTCGAGCAACAGCAGCGACGGATCATTGACCAGCGCGCGGGCCAGCGAGGCGCGCTGTGCCATGCCGCCGGAGAGTTGATGCGGATAGGCACCGGCGAAACCGCCGATTTCGACCAGCGCCAGCGCCTCGTCGACCCGGCCACGTTGCTGCTTCAGCACCCCGCGCGCTTCCAGCCCGGTGGCGACGTTGCTCCAGACCGTGGCCCAGGGAAACAACGTCGGATCCTGAAACACCAGATTGCGCGACGGATCAGGCCGAACCACTGCGTCGCCGTCCGCGAAGATCGCGCCGCTCGACGGCGGCTCAAGCCCTGCGATCAGCCGCAGCAAGGTCGACTTGCCGCATCCCGACGGGCCGAGCAGCGCGACGAATTCGCCGGGCGCGACGCTGAAATCGACCGCTTCGAGAACAGGAAGGGCCGATCCGGACAGGTTGAACTGATGGCTGACACCGCGAATGTCGACGGCCATGCCGGCTGGCGCCGCGTCCCGGAACGAGGACGCAGCAACCTCGGCCTCCACGAAAGCTGTACCGGTCATCAGATGAACCCTTGCTGCCAGCCGAGCAGGCGATCGCGAACGACGAACAGCAGCCGGATGATGCCCGCACACAGCAACGCCATGATCAGCAGCGCCGCGTAGACGTTGGCGTAGCCCGAATAGGCGGTCTGAAATTGGATATACCAGCCGAGACCGTATTTGGCGCCGAGCATCTCGGCGACCACCAATACGGCGAACGAATAGTACAGCGCCATGAACAGGCCGACGAACACATGCGGCATCGCGGCCGGGATCGCGACCCGGCGGATCAGGTAGCGATTGTCGGCGCCGAGGATGCGGCCGACATCGTAGAACGCGCGGTTCACCGAGCCGACGCCCGAGGCGGTCAGGATCGCGACCGGAATGCCGGACGCGAGCGCGACGATGAAGATGCTGGCGCCGAACGTGGTCGGAAAGAAATAGAAGGTACAGGGAATCCATGCCGTCGCCGGCACCGGACCGATCAGCTTCAACAGCGGCATGCCCCAATAGCTGAACCGCTTCGACCAGCCGAGCGCGACACCGACGGCGTAGCCGACGACGATCCCGGACAGGAACCCGAGCGCCCACAGTCGCAACGTATAGCCGATACAGATCAGCAGGCGCTGGCCGTCGCTGACATAGACGTTGAGCAGCCCGTGCGGCGGCGAGAAGAACGGCTTCGGCAGCCAGCCGAATTTCGCCGTGGTCAATTCCCACAGCGCGAGCCAGATCCCGATCGCGATCAGCCACGGCCCATAGTGGATCAGCACCTCGCCTACGCGCCCGAGCCGATGCGCGACGAAGGCAAACACGACCAACGCGACCGCGATGCCGCCGGTGATCGATGCGAACAACGGTCCGCTGCCCCACGGCACGACATCCGGAAGGCTCACCGTCACGACGCTGGCAGCGAACCAGGACAAGCCGGCCAACAGACCGTCCCGCCACAGCCTCGGAAAGATCGGGACGCGGGCCGCAATCGCACCCTCGCCGTTCGTCTGCACCGCATCGGTCATCGCAGCGATCTCAGGCCAGCAGATTGACGGTGACGCGCTCGGCGAACGCTTTCGGATCCGTCGACGAATCCAACACCTTCACCAGCTTGAGATCTTCCGAGGTCTTACGAATCTGATCGACCAGCGGCTGCCCGATCGGATGATTGTGCAGAACGAAGGAGCCGAGGACCTCGGTCAGCTCTGCGAGCGTCAGGCCGGCGGGCTTCAATTCGTCGAGATACCACTTCGCCGCTTCTTCGACATGACCGGCGACATAATCGTGGACCTCGATATTGGCCTCGGCGAGCCGGCGCACCGCATCCCTGTTGGTCTGCAGGAACGGGCCGTTGGCGCCGAGCACGCAGCAGGTGTGGCCTTCATAGACGCCGGTCTGGGTGTCGGCGATCTTGACCAGATTGAACTTCTTCTCAATCGAGAACGCCCATGGATCGAGGTGCGCCGCGATGTCGGCGTCGCCGCGATTGACCGCTTCGCCGACCAGATCGAACGGCACCACCTTCCAGGTGACGTCGTTCTCCGGATCGATGCCGGCCTTTGCCAGCGTCACCTGGAACGCCACCTTCGGCGGCGACACCACGTCGTAACTGGCGATGGTCTTGCCCTTGACGCTGGCGATGTCCTTGATGCCCGAGGCCTGCGACGCCAGCAGCCGCTGACAGCCGCCATGCGAGCCGACGAACAGCTTGACGTCGAACCCTTGCTCCAGTGGTTTCAACCAGTCGCCGATCAAGCCGGCGCCGACGTCTGCCTTGCCGGTCGCGAGCGCCTGGATCAGCGTCTGGCCGCTGGCGCCCTGGAAAAACAACTCGACGTCGAGATTGTGCTTGGCGTAGAGGCCCTTGGCGACGCCGAACCCGAGCGGCGAGTGGCATGCGGCGACTTCGGTCCAGGCCAGCCGCACTTTCGGCGCCGGGCCGGCGACGGCAGGCGAGAAGATGTTGCTGGTCACGGCGCCGGCCGAAGCCACCAGACCGGCCGCGCCGGTCGCCTTCAGTAAGGTGCGACGTGACACACCGTCAGTCTTGGATTTCGATCGGGACATCAGTTTCTCCTGGATCGGAATTATGCAGCCCGCCGGGCGGAGGCGGATGGAACATGAGGACAGGTCCGGATCAGCACCGGACGTGATATGCAAAATGTCCGGCTTCGAGCCGCAAGATCGGCGGCACCTTGCCAGCCACAATCAAAAAAGCCCCCGGACTCCGCGCCGCTGTTTGCGCCTGTCGCAGAAGCGCCGGACGTACATCCGGTCCGAGCCTGCGATAGGCGCTCGACCGCAACACAAGCTTCGTCGGCAATCGTCATCGATCGACAGCTCCGCCTGCACGATTACGAGAGCCCGGGGTAGTGACCACCGCAGCGAATGATGCCGTCGCCGCTACGCGGAGTCGAGCCACGCGCAAAAATAGCGATGGACGCACTGCGTCGACGAACGCGACGCTGTCGCTGTTTCCGCGGCACGCACGCGTGTAGTTCATTCCTGCTACAGCACGCCATCGCAATCAGCACCGCCATCGACGCACTGGGACTGCGTTGTCGTGAACGACTACTCGATTAACCGCATCACGCGCGATCTTGGGGTTACTAATCACGCGCGGTTCTCCTGATCATAACCACCCCGAAGCACAGCTGCTTCACGCGGGACCCGCGACGACCGCCCCGTCACGGTGTTTGCTTGCGATGCCTGCCGAACGATGATGGGATCCACGAACAACGCCGCCCCGGGACGATCATGACCATTGCTTCGACCAACAAGCCGCTGCGCCTGTCGCTGAACGAGAATCCGCTTGGCCCGTCGCCACGGGCACTGCAGGCGATCAACGACGCCCTCTCCGGCGTCAGCCGCTACGCCGGTGACGATCTCGCCGCCCTGAAAGCGACCATCGCCGCCGAGGACGATGTCGCTCCGGAGCAGATCGTCCTCGGCGAAGTGCTCAACGTCTTCGGCCTGTATCTGGCCGCGCACGGCGGTCCGGGCGGCGACTTTCTCTATTCCGAACCGGGCTACACCGCGCTGGTCGACGCCGTAGCGCCGGCCGATGGCAACGTCGTCGGCATCCCGCTGAATGACCGGCTGCACAACGACCTCGCCGCCATCGCGCGGCGGGTCGACGCGCGGACCCGCGCCGTCTATCTCGTCAATCCCCATAATCCGACCGGTCTCGTCGAGGACCGCCACCGCTTTCTCGATTTCGTCGGCGAACTTTCCGAACGGACACTGGTGCTGGTCGACGAAGCCTATCTGGACTTCCTGCCCGACTTTCGAGAACGGACCGCCGCGCGGCTGCTCAGCCGTGGCGCCCGTGTGGTCGTGTTCCGAACCTTCGCCAAACTGCACGGACTTGCCGGGCTCGGCTTCGGTTACGCCCTCGCTCCGCCCGATCTCGCTGCCGCGATGGCGCAGCTCGGCGTCGGCGCGTTCTTCAACCTCAACCGGCTCGGCGTCGTCGCGGCGAACGCCAGCTTGGGCGACCACAGCTTCATCGAAGCCACCCGCGCGAAGACGAAGACCGAACGAGACGCATGGCACGCGCTGTTCCAACGGCTAGATATTCGCTTCACCGATTCCGAGGCCAACTTCGTCTTCTTCGACGCCAGGCGCCCGCACCGGCTGATCGCATCAGAGCTGGCGGAAAAGGGAATCGATATCGGCCGCAGTCACTCGCCGTTGGACAATTGGGTCCGCATCTCGATCGGCACGGCCGACGAAAACGAGATCGCCCGGCGCTTCGTCGCCGATCGGCTGAGGCGGCCATAGACGGCCTGCGCGATGACCACAGCGTTCGATATCGTCGATGCGCAAGACCGGAAATTGAAAGGCCGGGATCCGTGGATCCCGGCCCCGCTTCAAGGTCGCTGAAGCTTCGCTCACCCCGTGCTGACGGAGCTCTCGATCGCGGCCGCCTTGCCGTTCCAGTATTTCGGGAACCAGGTGGTATGGGTCAGCACCGCGAAGTGCACCAGAATGGCGATCACGGCGACGCTGCCGAGGAACAACGGCAATCCCACGGTCGGTTTGACGACGGTCCAGATTCTTGCCTGATTGGACATCTGCGGATCTCCTTACTTCAGCCAGGGCGAATAGACGAACGCCAGAAAGTGGGCGACGATCGCAATCGCGCCGAAGATGCGCGTGCCGTCGATCACGTGCTTGTGGATCTCTTCCGATTCCGCGATGGTCAGACCGGTCGGCCAGACCCTGTTCGGATCGTCTGCCATATTATCACTCTCCTCAATTCCTAGATGAATGTCGTGCTGAACCCGCACGTAGGTACTGCCGTCGGATCGAACCACGCCCTCACTCCGAACAAGCGAACGATTGCGACGATCTCTGCTCGGACAACGCCTGCTTCTTTGTTAGCAGTCACCCAAGTATCGATAGACTAAGCGTCATCGGTCAATTTCAAATTCATCATGCGATCGACAACAATCCGCCACCCGGCGCCGTCGATCCGCATCGTTCCTGCTGTTCGTTCATGGATTTGAACTAATCATTCCTAGTTGCGGCCGACTGCGCCGGATATCGCCACGGATTTCAGCCGAATCCGCATGCATGTCGATCACCATGATGACGCGCGATGCATGCATGCGACGGCACGGCCGATCGACACCGTTTCGTGCGCCCGCCACATCTGCTCGGACAATCGACATTGAGGGATGGCAACGTAGGCCGTTACCGGACGAGGCGAGCCTGCGAACATCGTTCGACGGGCGAGAATAGCGGATGGGCGAAGCGTTCATGTGCGATCGCACACATGGCGGCACAGTCGACTCGACAATGTGTCGCAGGACGCGAGAATAAGTCGACTGCCACCATCGCACTGGCAGAATGTTCGCACCCATCCGGCGACGCAGAGGGGGCTTTACTACTTATTTTTGACGACCGCTTGCCGAGTCCGTTTCCTTCGGGTGATTTTACGGCTCATGCAGCAGAATGATTTCGTAACGTCAGCTTTCCCGTGACCATACTCGTCATGTCCTCGCGCTCCGACGTCCAACGTTTGCCGGTCTTGCTGGCCGTTGTGCTTGCGATATCGGGCGGAGCGGTGGCGTGGTCGAACGGCTGGAGGCTCGTCGCATTGTGGGCCGTCGGGATCGCCCTCGGATACACATTGTACAGCGCGACGTTTAGATTCAGTGCCGGCTTTCGCGCGGTCCTGCGCGACGGACGCACCGCCCACATCCGCGCCCAGCTGCTGATGATCGGGATTGCGGTGCTGCTGTTTCTACCAGCACTCGCCGCGGACGCGGTGCTGGGGCAGCCTGTGCGGGGATTCGTCTTCCCCGCCGGTGCGGCTGTTGCACTCGGTGCGTTCCTATTCGGGATTGGCATGCAGCTCGGTGGCGGCTGTGCGTCCGGTACACTGTATACGGTCGGCGGCGGCTCGGTGCGCATGGTCGTCACGTTGCTCTTCGTCGTCACCGGAGCGACGATCGCTGCCTTCGCAGCCGAGTGGTGGAGCGATCTGCCGGCGCTACCGCCGATCTCGCTGCTGACCGTCTTCGGGCTGCTCCCCTCACTCCTGCTGAGTGTCGGCCTCCTCGCCGCAATCTGGGTAGCCGTTGCGCGCTATGAACGGCGACGGCACGGCGAGCTGGCCTCGATCTGGCGAGGCGCCGAACGACGTTGCATGCGCGGCGTATGGCCGTATGCTCTGGCCGCCCTGGCGCTGGCAGTTCTGAATTTCGTGACGCTGATTCTCGCGGGGCGTCCGTGGGGCATCACCCAGGCCTTCGCCTTGTGGGGCGCGAAGGCGCTCGACGATGGCAGGCTGGCGGAGCCTGTGTTCTGGGCGTTCTGGGAAAATCCGACACGAGCCGAGGCGCTGCATCGCCAGGTCTGGGCGGATACGACATCGTTGATGAACATCGCCGTCGTAGTCGGCGCCTTGCTCGCAGCCGGGCTGGCGGGGCGCTTCGCGCCGCAATGGCGGATTCCGACATCCCATCTGCTCGGCTCCGTCATCGGCGGCCTGCTGCTCGGCGCCGGCGCCATCATCGCGACGGGCTGCAACATCAGCGCGATGTTCTCCGGCATCGCATCGGGCAGCCTGCACGGTTGGCTGTGGATCGCAGCCGCGCTGCCCGGGAATTGGGTCGGCATCCACCTGCGACCATGGTTTCGGCTCGACGATCCGGCGATCGCCGAGCCATCCGTTCGACATTCAATCTGACTAATTGCACGGGGGCGCAATGTTACGAACAGCTTCAATGATCATGATCGCGGGCCTGCTGGCGGCGACCGCGACACCGTCTGCCGCGGAGTCTCGCAAGAAGCCTGCGAAGCCGGTACCCGCACCGCTGATCGCGCAGGCCTGCTCGGGCTGTCACGGCCAGCTCGGCCAGGGATTGAAGGGCACTCCGAGACTCTCAGGCTACGAGAAGGATGCCTTCGCACGAGTGTGGAGCGAGTTCCGCGACAATCAGCGACCGGCCGCGACGATCATGCCGCGGATCGCACGCGGCTATTCCGACACGGAAGTGGCCGTTCTCGCCAACTACTTCTCGTCCATCCGGCGCTGAGGAGGCCACCATGTCCGACATTTCCCGACGCAATTTCGGCAAGTTCGCCATCGCCGGCCTCTCCACCCTCGCGGCGCCTTCGATCCTTCAGGCCAAGTCAGGCGCCCGTCTCGTCATCATCGGCGGCGGCTTCGGCGGCGCTTCCGCCGCCCGCTTTGCACGAACGAATTTTCCGCACATCGACGTCACGGTGATCGAACCGCAGCTCACCTTTGTCACCTGCCCCTACGGCAATCTGCTGCTGGCCGGAGCCCGGACGTTGTCCGACATCACGCATCCCTACGGCGTCTTGAAGCGGCGCGGCGTCATCTTCATTCACGACTGGGCGGATGCGATCGAGCCCGACAAGAAGCTGGTGAAGCTGCGCAGCGGCAAGACCGTCGCTTACGACAAGCTGATCGTATCGCCCGGCATCGGCATCAAGTGGGGCGCGCTTCCCGGCTACGATCAAGCGGCTGCGCAAATCTTCCCGCATGCCTGGGTGCCCGAACGCGGCGAGCAGGTGCTGCTGCTGCGCAAGCAGCTCGAGGCATTGCCCGATGGCGGCGTGGTCGGGTTCGCGATTCCCGGCAATCCGTTCCGTTGCCCGCCCGGCCCGTATGAACGGATCAGCCTGGTTGCGAACTACCTGAAGAAGCACAAGCCGCGCGCCAAGATTCTGGCGCTGGATGCCAAGGACGCCTTCTCCAAGCAGGGCCTGTTCCAGGATGCCTGGAACGAATTGTATCCCGGCCTGATCGAATGGATTCCCGGCAGCAAGGATGGCAAGGTCGTTTCGATCGATACCAAGGAGAAGGTGTTCCAGACCGAGTTCGGAACTCGGCACAAGATCGACGTCGGCAACGTCATCCCGCCGCAGTCGGCGGCCAAGATCGCGATCGACGCGGGCCTCACTAACGAAACCGGCTTCGTCCCGGTCAATCCCTATACGTTTGAAGCCACCAAGGCGAAGGACATCCACGTCATCGGCGACGCCAATATCGCCGGACCGATGCCCAAGTCCGGCTTCATCGCCAATTCGACCTCGAAGCAGGCCGTGGCGTCGGCCATCGCTCTTCTCGAGGGCCGTGAAGCGCCGAAAGATCCGATCTATTTCAACACCTGCTACAGCCATGTCGGCGACGATTACGGCATCTCCGTCGTCGGTGTGTTCCGGCCGAGCGAGAAGGGATTCGTCGAAACGCCGAATTCCGGCGGCGTGTCGCCTCGCGGGCCGCTGGCCGAAAAGAAAACCCAGCGCAAACTCGAAGCTCAATATGCCGACGCCTGGTATGCGAGCATCACCAAGGATGCGTTCGGATGAGCGAGTACCCGAACGGCGCGCCATTGTCGCTCGACCGGCGTGACATGCTGGTCGCAGCGGCGGTCGGATTTGTCGCGTCGATCATTCCGTTGGCCAAAGCCACGACGTCCGACGATGTCGACGCGGCGATCCGAGACTTGATCGGAAACGCGACGCCCCGGGACGGCGGCATTTCGCTGCAAGTGCCGGAGACCGCCGAAAACGGCGCCGTGGTGCCCGTCACCGTTGTGGTCGACAGTCCAATGACGGCGGAGCACCATGTTCGTGCGATCCATCTGATCGCGACCAGGAATCCGACTCCGGGAATCGCCAGCTTCAGGTTGTCGCCGGCATCGGGCAAGGCCGAGGTCGCGATGCGCATCCGGCTCGCCGAGAAGCAGACCCTGCTGGTGTTCGCCGAGCACAGCGACGGCACGGTCAATCGCGCCGCAGTGGAGATCAAGGTGAGCGTCGGAGGTTGTCTGACATGACGGTGCCATTGACCAGCCGCCCCCGCATCAAGCTTCCCGCCTCGGCCAAAGTGGGAGACGTCATCGAGATTCGCACCTTGTTCGAGCATCCGATGGAGCCTGGATTTCGTCGCGCGCCCGACGGGCAGCCGATCCCGCGCGATATCCTGGCGCGGTTTCATGCGCAGGCGAACGGCGAGAGGGTCGTGCAGGTCGATCTTCGCAACGCGACCTCCGCCAATCCCTATCTGGTGTTCCACGCCAGGATTGTCGGTCCGACCGATTTCGATTTCGTCTGGACCCATGAGGATGGCCGCACCGCGAGCACGGCGGCGCACGTCGCCGTGAAATAGGCAGATACACGCATGGTGTACGCGCCCGTCCCCGACGATCCGAGCCTCCCGCCAGTCCGCATCAATCTGTTCTCGGATACGCAGACCCGGCCCAGCCGCGCGATGCGGGAAGCCATGGCCGACGCGGAGGTCGGCGACGAACAGATCGGCGCCGATCCGACGGTGAACAGCCTGTGCGATCGCGTCGCCGCGCTGCTCGGCAAGGAAGCCGCGTTGTTCATGCCGTCGGGCACGATCTGCAATATCGCCGCGACGCTGGCGCATTGCCGGCCGGGCGACGAGATTTTGGCGCACGAAACATCGCACATCGTATCGCTCGAAGGCTGCACCCATGCGGCGCTCGGCGGCGTTCAGATCAAGCCTCTGCCTGGCCCGAGTGGACAATTCACGCCCGATGATCTTCGCAGGGCACTCCGCCCTCCCGATCGACATCTGGCCAGACAGACTCTGGTCAGCGTCGAGCAAACCACCAATCTCGGCGGCGGCAAGGTCTGGCCGCAATCGGCGCTGGAGCGGATCGCGGCGCTGGCGAAGACCCATGGTCTCGCCACCCACATGGACGGCGCACGCTTGCTGAACGCCAGCGTCGCCAGCGGCGTGATCCCACGCGAGATGGTCGCGGGCTGGGACTCGGTCTGGATCGACTTCAGCAAAGGCCTCGGCGCGCCGCTGGGTGCCGTGATGGCCGGATCGCGCGGTTTCATCGACGAAGTCTGGCGCTGGAAGCAGCGGCTCGGCGGATCTCTACGCCAGGCCGGCATCTGTGCGGCGGCCTGCCACTACGCGCTGGACCACAATGTCGACCGCCTTGCCGAAGACCACGTGAACGCATGGCAGCTCGCTGCAGGACTTTCGAGATTGGAAGGCATCGACGTTCAACCGCCAGAGACCAACCTCGTGTTCTTCGATGTCGCCGGCTCCGGCATCTCCAACGAAGAATTGACGGCCGCGTTGCGCCTTCGCGGCGTGCTGGTCTCGATCATGGGCGGACGGATGCGCGCCTGCACCCATCTCGATGTCGATGCCGCGATGATCGAGGAGACGCTGGACATCACGCGCGAGCTGCTTCGACAGCGCGCCGCCGGCGACAGCGAGCGGCGTGTCTACTCGGTCGCCGGCTGACGTGCGCGTCGCGCTCTACCCCATCGTGCTGGCGCGAACCACCGTCGTATAGGTGCGTTCGATCAACGCCAGCGCGCCGCGATAGCCGACATAGGCGCGCGACAGCACGACCTCGTCGGTGCACGGATAGCCGATCTCGACCAGCGGCGCGCCGATCTCGTCCGCCAGCGCCGCCTCCCAGGTCGAGCCGAACACGATCGGCACTTCGCCGGTGAGATCGGTTTGCCGGATCAATTCGTGAATCCGGTGACCGTCCTGCTCGAACACGGCCTCGGCTCCTGCGCCGTCGGCGAGCGCGCGATAGGACTTCTGGATGGTCTCGCGAAAATCCGCCGGCGGATTCTCGCTGATCACCATCGGCCCGGGATTGAGACCGAGCTGCTCGACCAGGAAGCTCGCCACCGCGAGATTATACGCGCTTTCGCTGACCACGATCGCCGTCGACGGCAGCCGATACTGGCTGGTGCAGCCGGCGTAGAACGAGGCGAAGTCGCGAAGATAGACGTAGTGCTCCTTCTCCTCCTGCGCGATGAACGCTTCTGCGCGCGCGCGATCGAGGCCTGCGAAATCGACCACCTGGCGCAGGAAGGCGCTGGTGGCCTTGGCGCCGATCGGGATCGTCGGCACGTGCAGGAACGGCTGGCCGTAGAGGTCTTCGAGATGAGCGGCGGTGGCGAGGCCGAGCCACGGCGACAGCACCAGATTGAACTGCGCACGCTGAATCGCGCGCCACTCCTCGACGCCGGCCGACGACGGGCCGAACAGGATGTTGACCTCGAGCCCGACGCCTTCGAGGATCCGCTTGATCTCGGTGAGATCGCCGCGCCAGAACGGATTCTGATACGGCAGCAGCGACCAGACATTGACCAGGCCGTGCTGCAGCGGGGCGTCGTTGACATCGACGAACTGGTCGATGATGGCGCGAATGACGGTTTCGTGGCCGGTGAAATTGTTGCCGCGATAACCACTGGTCTCGGCGAACACGATCGGCACGCCCTGCTTCTGATAGCTCCGCACCACGCTGCCGACATCGTCGCCGACCAGGCCGGGAATGCAGCCGGACTGCACCACGAATAGATCGGCCTGCATCACCTTCAACGTCGACCGGATCAATTCGTCGAGGCGATCGGCGCCGCCGAAGATCACTTCCTGGTTGCCGAGATTGCTGCTCGGCACGTGGAATTCGCCGCCCTGATAGGCGTTGATTCCGGACAGCGCATGGAACTGCTTGGTGGCGCAGCCCGGTCCGCAATGCGTAATCGGCACCGCGCCGGGAATCGCGATCACGCTCGCCAGCGCACCGAGACTACAGCCGTAACGAACCTGCTCGATCGCGCCAGGCGAACTGCAGAACGCGCCGGAGGCGTCGAGATTGTCGGTGACAGGAGACAGCATCACTGGTCTTTCTCAGGCGGGTTCGGCGATGGCGGCGTAGGGATCGGTCTCCGCCAGCCACCAGGGTTGATACGGGAACGAGCTGTGCGCGGCGACATCGTCGTAGAACCGCTTGCGCGGCAACACCCGGAGGATAGCGCGGCCGATCGTCAGCAGCCCCTCGTAGCCGAGGCCGTCGTTGGAATAGAAGATCGGCAGCACCGGAATTCCCATTCGTCCGGCCAGCACGGCCATGGTGCCGGAATGACGGCAGATCACGAAGTCGGGGCGCGCACGTTGCAGGGCGGCGTGAGCCTGGAAATGCTGATCGGGACTGACCGTGTAGTTCGGCACGTCGCCCCAGACGTCGACGAGGTGACCGAGCGAATCCTGCTGCGAATCGCCGCTGTCGGTGGTCGGATCGTGATGGAACGAGAACGCGCTGTCGACATCGACGCCGAGTTCGCGCAGATCGGCCAGCAGCCCGTGCGCAAACGCGGCGCCGGCGGCGACGAAGCCGCGCTTGCCTTTGAGCGCCTTGCGCAGCCGCGCCAGCTCCGGCGCGATCCGCGCACGCTCGCTGGCGATCCCTGCCTCGACCTTGTCCTCGGTGCCGGTCAGCCGCGCGATGTCGCGCAGCCAATTGTCGGTGGCGTCGAGCCCGTAGGGCAGCGGCGCCTTCACCTCCGGCACGCCGAATTCCTGCTCGAGTCCGGTGGCGAGATAGGACAGCACGAAGCACATCGTGACGGTCGCGGCCGCCTCCGACATCTGCGCCAGCCGCTCCAGCGTGTTGCCGCCCATCACCAGATTGACGCGCAGCCCGAGCGGGTTGAGCAATGGCGAGAACACGTCGGGTCCGCCGAGATGGATGACGTTGATCAGATCCGGCTGCCGCTGCGGCGCGTGCGGCACCAGCCGCCGCAGGATGCCGTGCTCGATCACGTCCCAGCCGCTCGACCAGTGCTTCGACTTGAAGCCCTCGCAATGCAGCGTCACCACCGGAATGCCGATCTCATCCTCGACCCGCTTCGCCGCGCCGTCGACATCGTCGCCGATGATGCCGGTGGCGCAGGACGTGGCGACGAAGATCACGCGCGGATCGTGCCGCTCGAACGCGTCGCGGATGGTTTGTTCGAGGCGCTCCACGCCGCCGAACACCATGTCCTGTTCGCCGAGATTGGTGCAGATCGATTTCGGATCTTCCAGCTTCCAGCCGCGCCGCGCCGCCAGATCGCGATAATAACGCGCGGTGAACGATTGGCTGGCCGCGCAGCCGATCGGCGAGTGCTGCACCACCACCGATTCCTGAATGATCGTGGCGTTGGTGACGGCGATGTGCTCGGCGCACATCGAGGCCTGCTGGAACGGGCTCGACTGCTCGCACAACCGCCTCCCGCCATTGTCGCAGCCTTTCGAACAGCCATAGGTGAAGACGGAATCGCGAACCAGCTGGTCGGCGCGGCCGTCCCATTGGGTGATGGTGCCGAGCCGCTGATCGCGGGTTTCGACCTGCGGATTCTTCAGATTGAGCACCATGGCGCGCCTCGCTTCCTGCGGTGTCGGATCAGGCCTGGTCGAGCGCCTGCGCGATATCGGCAATGATGTCGTCGACGCTCTCGATGCCGACCGACAGCCGCACGTAGCCGGGCGTGACGCCGGCCGCGAGCTGTTTCTCCGGCGCGAGCTGCGCATGCGTGGTCGACGACGGGTGGATCGCCAGGCTGTGCGCATCGCCGATATTGGCGACGTGGAACAGCAGCTTCAGCGAGTTGATGAAGCGGCGGCCCGCGCCGAAGCCGCCGGGCAGCTCGAAGCCGACCAGGGCGCCGTAGCCGCCCTGAAGATAGGTGTCGGCACGTCGGCGCGCCTCGCCCCTCTGCAGGCCCGGATAGATCACCGTCTCGACCTTGGGATGCTTCGACAGATAATCGGCCACGCGGGCCGCGTTCGCCGTCTGCTGCCGGATGCGCAGCGGCAGGGTCTCGAGCCCCTGAATTAGTTGGAACGCATTCTGCGGCGACAGCGCAGGCCCGAGATCGCGCAGCAACCCTGCCCGCGCCGCGAAGGCGTAAGCCACCGGCCCGAATGGGCGCGCGATGTCCGGCCAGGTGCGGCCGTTATAGGACGGGTCCGGACCGGTGATCAGCCGGTGCCGGTCGGCGAATTCCTCCCACGGGAACTGGCCGCTGTCGATGATGACGCCGCCGATCGTGGTGCCGTGGCCGCCGATATATTTGGTCGCCGAATGCACCACGATCGATGCGCCGTGATCGATCGGCCGCGCCAGCAGCGGCGCCGCGGTGTTGTCGATGATCAGCGGAATGCCGAAGCTGCGGCCGATCTCCGCGACTTCGTGGATCGGAAACACGTTGAGCTTCGGGTTCGGCAGCGTCTCGCCAAAGTACAATCGGGTGCGGTCGTCAGTCGCCGCGCGGAACGCTTCCGGATCGGCTGGGTCGACGAAGCGGGCCTCGATGCCGAATTGCTTCAGCCGGTTGGCGAAGAAATTCCAGGTCCCGCCGTAGAGATCGGTGCCGGTGACGATGTTGTCGCCGGCCTGTACCAGCGTCAGCACCGACAACGCCACCGCCGCCTGCCCCGACGCCAGCGCCAGCGCTGCCGCACCGCCCTCGATCGCCGCGAGCCGCTCCTCCAGCACATGCGAAGTCGGATTGCCGATCCGCGAATAGACGAAGCCGAACTCCTCGAAGTTCACCAGACGGTCGGCGCGCTCGGTGCTCTGCAGATCGAACGACGTGCTCTGATAGATCGGCACCTGCGTCGCGCCGGTGGCCGGATCGGCACGAAACGACCCGCCGTGAAGCGCAAGGGTGTCGATGTTACCGGGGTGAAGCGGTTGCACGGTTTGGAGCGACATGGTCGGTTTCCTTTCGGTTGGCGGCGGGCGTGGCGCTCAGGACGTCGATCGCTTGCCGCGGGCGATCCGATGATTGACGGCGCGTGCCGCGGCGTCGCCGAGCAATTGAACGCTCTGGACGATGGCGACGAGGACGATCACCACCGCCAGCATCACTTCCGGCATGAAGCGCTGATAGCCGAAGCGAACACCGAGATCGCCGAGCCCTCCGCCGCCGACGGTACCGGCCATCGCCGAGTAACCGATCAGGCTGACCAGCGCGACGGTCTGTCCTGCGACAATGCTCGGCAGCGCTTCTGGAATGATCACCCGGACGATGATCTGCAGCGGCGACGCGCCGATCGCTTCGGCGGCCTCGATCAGACCACGGTCCACTTCCCGCATCGCCGTCTCGGCGAGGCGCGCGAACAGCGGCGTGATCGCGACCGTCAGCGGCACGACCGCTGCGCTGGTGCCGACCGAACTGCCGGCGATCACCCGCGTGAACGGAATGATTGCGACCATCAGGATGATGAACGGCGTCGACCGGACCAGATTGACGGCCGTCCCGAGAATTCGATTGAAGATCGGCAACGGCAGAATGTGGCCTGGGCTCGTCACCACCAGCAGCACACCGAGCGGCAAGCCGAGCGCGGTCGACACCAGGGCCGCGATCGACACCATGTAGGCGGTCTGTTTCAGCGACTCAAACAGCAGCGCCGTGACGGCGGGTGACAGCAGATCGAACGGCATGACCAATGACTTCCACGAATAATCCAAATGAAGCGAGGCGCGACAGCACGGCCGGAAGCCGTTTGCCGGCGTCGCCGGCGACGAGCGTCAGTACGCCGAGCGGCCGATCACCGACATAGTCGATCCGGCCGTGCAGGATGTTGGGGACGATCTGGAAATGCGACACGAGGTCGGCGACGATCGGATCGTGCGCCGCGTCGCCGGTGAAGACGATCCGCAGCACCGGATCGCTGTCCGCCACCGGCTCCGGCAACAACCGTGCCGCGACCGGTGGCGGCAGTTCGTGAGCGACCAGACCCGACAGGAACGAGCGCGCCACCGCAGATTTCGGGAAGGCCAGCACGTCGAAAGTGGCGCCCTCCTCGACCAGCCGGCCGTGATCGAGCACGGCGACGCGCGTGGCGATATCACGCAGCACCTGCATCTCGTGCGTGATCAGCACGATGGTCAGCCCGAGTTGGCGGTTGATGTCGCGCAGCAGCGCGAGGATCTGCTCCGTCGTTTCCGGATCGAGCGCCGACGTCGCCTCGTCGCACAGCAGCACGGAGGGATCGAGCGCCAGCGCCCGTGCGATGCCGACCCGCTGCTTCTGACCCCCTGATAATTCCGACGGATACGCATCCGCTTTGTGCGCCAATCCGACCAGTTCCAGCAGCGGCGGAATTCGTCGCGCGATCTCCGCGCGCGGCAGCCCCGCCACCTTGAACGGCAGCGCGACATTGCCGGCTACCGTCTTCGACGACAGCACATTGAAGTGCTGGAAGATCATCCCGATGTCGCGGCGCGCCGTCCGCAACGCCCGGCCCCGCAGGCTGGTGATCTCGCGACCGGACACGAAGACGCGCCCGGCGCTCGGCCGTTCCAGCAGATTGATGCAGCGGACCAGCGTGCTCTTGCCGGCGCCGGATCGCCCGATGATCCCGTGAATCTCGCCACGGCGGATCGTCAGGGACACATCGTCGAGCACCGGCCCGGCGGCCTTCGAGAACGTCTTGCTGAGGCCATCGATGCGAACAGCCGCCGCGCCGGCCGGATCATCGTCGCCGATCGCCGAGGCGCGGAAGTCCGAGATCGGAGGAACGGCGTTCATGCGATCGGTCACCAGGCCGCAATGATGTTGCCGTTGAACTTCTTCTCGATGAACTCCTTCACCTCCGGCGACTGATAGCTCTCGACCAGCGTCTTGACCCAGGGCTGACTGGCGTTCTTGCGCTGGACGCCGATCAGACAGACATAGTCCGACTGCTGGCTCTCGATCAGCAGCGAGTCCCGGTTGGGAACAAGGCCGGCGCTGAGCGCGAAGAAGGAGGTGATGACGGAGAAGTCGACGTCGTCGAGCGAACGCGGCAATTGCGCCGTCTCCATCGCGAGGATCTTTACCTTCTTCGGGTTGTCGGTGATGTCGAGTTCGGTGGCGTTGAAGGTGCTACCCGGCGCAAGCTTGATCACGCCACCCGCTTCCAGCAGTTTGAGCGCACGGCCACCATTGGTCGGATCGTTGGGAATCGAGATCTTTGCGCCGACCGGCAGATCGGCCAGCGATTTGTGCTTGCGCGAATAGCCCGCCATCGGCAGCAGGATGGTGCGGCCGACCGATACGACGTCGAGCCGGCGGTCGCGGTTCTGCTGGTCGAGATAGGGCGTATGCTGGAACGCATTGGCTTCCAGCTCGCCGTTGTCGGTCGCCACGTCGATCAAGGCGCCGTCCGAGAACTCCACCAGCCTGACGTTGAGGCCCTTGGCTTTCGCGACGGGAAGCAGCGCCTCGGCGATCTGGGCATGCGGTCCGCTGGTGACCCCGACACGGATCGTCTGGGCAGCGGAAGGCTCAGCGGCGCCAATCAAAGCGGCCACAATGATGGAGAACATCGTCGATCGTTTCAAATCAAGTCCCTCGAGCTGGTTTGTTAGGACGAGCAGGTTCTGTTGCAGCCGTGCAGCGTTGCACGTTTTGAACAGCCGGCGGCTTCATGACGCCGCCTTCCAGCGGAGCGTCTCGCGCCAGCGAGCCAGGCGGCTCACAGCCTCCTGCAGCGTATCCGCCGACTTCGCGAAGCAGAACCGGATGTGGCTGTGGACGTCGCGCGCGTCGTAGAACGCCGAGATCGGAATCGCCGTGACGCCGGCCTCGCGGGTCAGCCGTCTCGCCAGCGCAAAATCGTCACCGAACTCCGGAAGACCGTCAGTGGCCACCACCGCGAAATAGGTCGCCGCGACGTCGCCGACTGAATAGCCCGCACCGCGCAAGCCATCGACGAGGAGATCGCGACGCCACGTCATGTCGCGGCGCAATCCCTCGAAATAACTGTCCGGCAAGTTTAGGCCGTAGGCGACGGCGGACTGCAGTGCCGGCGGCGTCGTGAAGGTGACGAATTGATGCGCCTTGGCGATCGGCCCAAGCAACTTTGGGTCGGCCGTGACGTAGCCGACCTTCCAGCCCGTCACCGAGAAGGTCTTGCCGGCGGAGCCGATCCTGACGACGCGATCGCGGACATCGGGGAACGCGAACAGCGTCTCGTGGCGTCGGCCGTCGAACACCAGATGCTCGTAGACCTCGTCGCAGATCGCGATCAAGTCGTGACGCAGCAGCAGATCGGCGATGCCGCGCAGTTCCTCGCGGGAGAACACCTTGCCGATCGGATTCATCGGTGTATTGAGCACGATCGCTTTCGTCCGGGGCGTAATCGCCGCCTCCAGCCGATCGAGCTGCAGCGCCCAATCGGGCGGGTCGAGCCGCACCCGAACGGGCTTCGCGCCGGCCCGGCGGATGATGGTCGGATAGGAATCGTAGGCCGGCTCGAGCAGGATGATCTCGTCACCCGGCTCCAGTAGCGCCAGAAACGCATCCGCGAGAGCCTCGGTCGCGCCGGAGGTGATCAGCACCTCGCGCTCCCAATCGACATCCAGTCCCAGCCACCGCTTGCTGTTGTCGGCCACCGCCTGCCGCAACGCCGGCAATCCCATCATCGGCGGATATTGATGAGCGCCGTCGCGAACCGCACGTACCGCGGCTTCGATCAGTTCGGGCGGCTCCAACCCGTTCTCGGGAAAGCCCTGCCCGAGATTGATGGATTTGACCTCCGTGGCCAGACGCGACATCGATTCGAAGATCGATGTTCCCGTCGCACCGAATACGGAGTTCGCCATCAAACTGCCTTCACGCTGCTGATCACGCGCTTGCGTCATCCTCTAAGTAACATCCTCAATGCTAGAGACCGTCTCCGACGTTTTCAATCAGCAGCGAGAGAAAGACCGTCCAAATTGGGCTCGCCATGGAAAAAGAGATTCGAATCTATGACCACAGGCATCACTATTTCCGTTCACTGGTACGCTCGTATTCATCGCCTTGTTTGATTGCCACGCAGTCCGCTCCAGGCAATCAAGCCGCGGCGCCAAGTCCGCCGCCTCCGCCCTCTCGGCGAGCAGGAATGACTCTCCATGATCACCCAAGCGGACGACACAAACTAAGCGTAGGTCGGGCCACCGAAGGATGGACGATGCTATTTTCAAGGATGGCTCGACACTCGTGTGGGGCGCCTTCATCATTTGCGCTGACGATCCCAACCGGAGCCCTACCGATGCCCAGCTCACACCGAACGCTCCCTATCCTCGACCTCACCCGATTCGGTGCAGTCGGCGCCCAACGCGACGCATTCCTGCAGGATGTCCGCAGTGCGGCGTTCGGCCCGGGTTTCTTCTATCTCGTCGGTCACGGGATCTCCGACCGTTTGATCCATGACGTCTTGACCGCTTCGCGCAATTTCTTCTCGCTTCCCGATGCCGACAAGCTCGCGATCGAGATGGCCAACTCTCCACATTTCCGTGGCTATACCCGCGCCGGGCTGGAATTCACGCGGGGGGCAGCGGACTGGCGCGAGCAGCTCGACATCGGGGCCGAGCGCGAAGCCTTCCCGTTCGGACGCTCGGCGCCGGCGTGGACGCGTCTTCAGGGCCCCAACCAGTGGCCGGACGCCTTGCCGGAATTGAAGCCGCTGATGCTGCGCTATCAGCAGGAAGTGACCGCCCTGGCGATCAAGGTGCTACGGGTGTTCGCCGCCGCGCTCGACCAGCCCGAAGACGTGTTCGAACCGATTCACGCGCCATCACCGCACCAGCTCATCAAGATCATCCGCTATCCCGGCCGCGATGCGACCGAGAGCGACCAGGGCGTCGGCGCGCACAAGGATTCCGGCTTTGTCACCATCCTTCTGCAAGACACGGTCGCCGGCCTTCAGGTGGAGACCGACGACGGCTGGATCGATGCGCCGCCGCTGCCCGGTTCGTTCGTCGTGAACATCGGCGAGATTCTCGAACTCGCCTCGAACGGCACGCTGCGGGCCAACGTTCATCGCGTGGTGACGCCGCCGGCGGGCACCGATCGGCTGTCGGTGGCGTTCTTCCTCGGCGCTCGGCTCGACGCCACGGTGCCGGTATTGGCGCTGCCGCCTTCGCTCGCGCCGCACGCGCGGGGCATCACGCAGGATCCGAACAACCCGCTGTTCCGTGAGGTCGGTCGTAACTATCTCAAGGGCCGGCTGCGCTCGCATCCCGACGTGGCGCGCCGGCACCACGCCGATCTGCTGGAGGATTTTGCGATCGAGCCCGGCCTCGCCTCCGCCTATTAGCGGAGAGCGAGGACGACGATTCAGAGCACCGCGAGCGCCTGTTCGAGATCGTCGATCAGGTCGTCGGCGTCTTCAATCCCGATCGACAGCCTGATCAGATTGGGACGGATGTCGCGGGCCAGGCGATCCGCCTCCGGCAACGACGCATGGCTCATGCTCCAGGGCTGGCCGACCAGGCTCTCGACTGCGCCCAAACTCTCCGCCAACGCGAACAGCTTGAACCGGCTGAGCACCGCCACGGTCTGCTGATCGTCTGCTTTGAGATACGCCGCAACCATGCCGCCGCCGCCGTCCATCTGCCGCGTCGCCAGCGCGTGCTGGGGATGGCTGGCGAGGCCGGGATAGATCACGCGCTCGACCTTCGGATGCGCTTCGAGCCAGCGGGCCACCGCCAGGGCGTTGGCATTGTGGCGCTGCAGCCGCAACGGCAACGTCTTGATTCCGCGCAGCGCCAGGAAGCTCGAGAACGGATCGAGGATTCCGCCGGTGGCGTTCTGCAGGAATTGCAGCTTCTGGATCAGCTCCGGATCGCGCACGACGATGGCGCCGCCGACAATATCGGAATGGCCGCCGATGTATTTGGTGACCGAGTGAACCACGATGTCGATGCCGTGCTCGAGCGGGCGCTGCACCGCCGGCGAGGCGAAGGTGTTGTCGACCACGGTGAGCACCTTGTGCTCATGTCCGATCGCCGCGATCGCTTCGAGGTCGGCGAGCCGCAATGTCGGATTGCTCGGCGTCTCGATCCAGATGAAGGCGGTGTTCGGCTTGATCGCCGCGCGGAGCGCATCGAGATTGGCGGGATCGACGTGGTCGATAGTCAAGCCTGCCGAATAGCTGCGAACGCGATGGAACAGCCGCCAGCTCCCGCCGTAAAGATCATCCGATGCGACGATGTGACTGCCCTGCCCGGCCAGTTCGAGCAGCGCGGCTTCCGCCGCAAGCCCGGAGGCGAACGCGAAACCGGCGGTGCCGCGCTCGGCATCGGCGATCGCCGCCTCGAACGCCGCCCGGGTCGGGTTCTGCGATCGTGCGTATTCGTAGCCTTTGTGCACCCCTGGCGCCGACTGCACGTACGTCGAGGTGGCGTAGATCGGCGTCGTCACCGCGCCGGTCGCCGGATCGAATTGCTGGCCGCCGTGCACGGCGCGGGTGTTGACGCCTCGTGTCCGGACGTTGGTCGACTTATCCATTGCGGTGAACCTTGTCAGTGAACCTTGCTGCGGAGATGATTGATCAGGTCGATCCTTGTGATCAGGCCGAGAAAGCGAACGCCGTCGACCACGACCACGACATGGCCGCGATCGAACACCGGCATCAGGCTTTCGAACGGCGCCGACGCCTGCACCGTGTCGACGCGTTTGCTCATCGCCAGATGCACCGGCTCGGCGAATTTCGCCGGATTGCCGATCGTCGCCATCAGCAGGTCCGATTCATCGATAATCCCGACGACCTGATCGTCGACCAGCACCGGCAGTTGCGAGACCTCGTAGAGCTTCATCCGCGAATAGGCGAAGTTCAACGTGTCGTCGGGGCCGACTGTGATCGACGCGCCCTCGTCGTGGCGGCGAACGATCAGATCGCGCAGATCGCCGTCATGGCGCCGTTCGAGGAAACCCTGATCGGCCATCCAGGTGTCGTTGAACATCTTCGACAGATACTTGTTGCCGCCGTCCGGCAGCAGCGTGACGACGCGCTTCGGTCGGTCCTGCTCCCGGCAGTAGCGCAGCGCTGCTGCGAGCAGCGTTCCGGAGGATGAGCCGGCCAGAATTCCTTCGCGGCCGAGCAGCTCTCGCGCGGCATGAAACGATTCCGCGTCGGTGACGGTGTAACCACGGGTGATCAGTCGCAGATCCGCATTGTCCGGAACAAAGTCTTCACCGATGCCTTCGACCAGCCAGCTTCCGACCTCGCCGGGACTTCGCCCTTCGACCACGTCGACCAGCACCGATCCCTTCGGATCGGCGAGGATGATCTCGGTCGACGGCGAAGCCCGCGCGAAGAACCGGCCGATGCCGGTCAACGTTCCGCCGGACCCGATGCCGCACACCACGGCATCGACCCGCCGCCCCATCTGCTCCCATATTTCCGGCGCGGTGCCCGACTCGTGCGCCAGCGGATTGGCGGGATTGGCGAACTGATTGACGAACACCGCACCGGGCGTGTCCAAGGTAATCTTCTGAGCGAGGTCCTGATAGTACGCTGGATGCCCTTTGCCGACATCGGACCTGGTCATCACCACGTCGGCGCCCATCGCCTTGAGGTGAAGCACCTTCTCCCGGCTCATCTTGTCCGGGATCACCAGAATGAGCCGATAGCCCTTGAGGGCGGCGATCAGCGCCAGACCAAGGCCAGTGTTGCCGGCGGTGGCTTCGACCAGGGTGCCGCCGGGACGCAATTCTCCGCTGCGCTCGAACGCCTCGATCATCGCGAGTGCCGGACGGTCCTTGATCGAGCCGCCGGGATTCTGGCCTTCGAGTTTGGCGAACAGGCAGCATGGCCCCGTCTCGAGCCGCGTCAGCTGAACCAGAGGCGTGTTACCGATCAGGTCGATGACGCCTTTCGGCGCGCGATCCTTCGGCTTGGCGAATTCTGCCAGGCTCACGATCTGTTCCTCAATTTCCCGCGACTGCGGATCGCCAAGCCTCGACGGGCCATGATCGATGGTGATCCTCACTGCTGATCGGCGTCAATACGGTCCGATGAGTTCAGCAAGAAGCCTGCTCACCGGGCACGATCGCAGTAGAGTTGTTTCAAACGGCGCTGATCGCGTGGAAGTCGTTTCTCGATCGATGCGAGGTCCGACGCGAGACGACAAAGCGAGGCGGTCGCCGTATCGACCATGGTGATCGGGATTGCAGCGACGCACCCGCCACACCGCGGGACGAGTTCCCGTCATGCGTAGCAGCGGACACCAGCGGTAGACGAGATTTCAGAACGCTCATCACTCTTGCCGCGAGACTACGAAAACTCTTCCTCCGCCGGTTGCGCTAGACAAGCGTGTTCGCACAACGAGACGATTTTACGAATCTGGTTCGCAGAAGACGTGGTGCATATGGATTCGCAGACACCGACAACGCGGCAGATCAAGGTGGCGATCGCAACCGGCGACGGCATCTCCGTGACCGAGCATTTCGGTTATGCGACACGGTTTCAGATCTGGGATTTCGCCGACGGTTCCCCGCGCCAGCTGGAAACCAGGCCCAACCGGCCCGCCTGCGGCGCCGACCGCAGTGCGCAGCGACGCGAACCGATGGACGAGTCGGTCGAGCTGGTCGCCGATTGCAGGGCCGTGATCGTCGCCCGGATCGGGGAATGCGGCGTCGACCGGTTGACGGCGCTCGGCATTCTCGCCTTCGAAACCGAGGATGCCGTCGACTCCGCCGTGCGCGAACTCGCCGAGAGCGGCTTGCTGCGCGAGCGCGTCGTATCATGACCGAAGGCGGCGCCGGTCTCTCGCAGACGATGACGGCGGCAACGCTGGCGTTTCCAGCGCCGAACGGAAAGCGTCCCGATGTTCTCCCGTCTGCACAGACCACCGCCCCGATCACGCGGCTGCATCTGCCGGTCAGTCCCGCCTGCAATATCGACTGCGCGTTCTGCGCCCAGGCGTTCGATCGGCACGACCATCACGCCGATCAAGCATCCCGGCTGCTGACACCGACGCAGGCGATCGAACTCGTTGCCAGAGCACGGGCACTTTCTTCCACGCTGTCGGTCGTGGGCGTCGCCGGTCCCGGCGAGCCGCTGGCAACGCACCACGCACTCGACACGCTCGCGAAAGTGCACGAGCGCTGGCCCGATCTGGCGCTCTGCCTGTCGACCAACGGCTTGATGCTGCCGGAGCAGGTCGACCAGATCGCCGCGAGCGGCATCACGACCCTGACGGTCACCGTGAACGCCGTCGATCCGGCAATCCAGGCGCGGATCACGCCGACGATCGCCTGGCGCCACCGCCGGCTCGACGGCACCGCGGCCGCAAAACGACTGATCCGCAACCAGATCGACGGCATCGCGCAGGCGTCGGCCCGCGGCATCGTCGTCAAAGTCGACACCGTGCTGATCCCGACCGTCAACGAAGACCACATCGGTGACATTGCCGAACGGGTCGCCTATGCCGGCGCGCATCTCATCCACATCATCCCTTTGGTCCCGCAGCATCGCTTCGCGCATCTGCCGGCGCCCGGATTGATGAAGCGCTATGTCGCGCGCGCCGACGCCGAACGTTATCTGCGCGTCTCGAACCATTGCCAGCAATGCGCCGCCGACGCCTCCGGGACAGCGCCCGATGACGGACTGACCGCCGCGTGTTGCGGCGGCGGCATCTGGACGGAACAAATTCTTTCGCACGGCTGAGTCATGAACCACGCCGCCCTTCCGGCCAAGCGTGCCAACCAGAGGACAAACGAATGGCGACCCTGTTGTTCGACGACGGACGCGAAGCGACCCCCGACGATCTCGCGCGTCTTGCGCGCACCCATCATATCGTCGTCGAGCATCACCCCGTTCCGGCAGAGCTCGAGTCGTTGTTGCAACAGCCGCTGCTGGATCGCCACGCCGAAGAGCAGTTGCTGTCCGCGATCCCGCCGCGCCCGGAATTTCCCGCGCGCGATTTGATCGTGCTGCATCCAGACCGGCCGGACAACAAACAGTTGGCGACCAAATTCGAGAGCTGGCACCGGCACGGTGGCGACGAAATCCGTCATATCCTCGATGGCGCGGGCATCTTCGGCGTCATCGTCGACGAGCGGCGGGCCGAGCTACACGTCGCGCCGGGTGACTTCATCGTGGTGCCGGCAGGTCTCGAGCACAATTTCCGGCTGACCTCGACGAGGCGGATCAAGGCGCTGCGCTATCTCAGCGATGCCGGCGGCTGGGCAGCGGAATTCACCGGCCGCGCGGCGTAGCCGGCTCACCCACTCGTGGTCACCAGACGTCCTCTCCGGAGGCCTGAATCGACAGCGGACGATGCCGACGTCATTTGGGCCCCCGCAATGATTAACTCACAGTCGAGGCACGAAGAGTGAGCTGTTCTCCGAAACAACCGCCTGGGAAAACGCCTTTTCAAATTACGTGAGCGCCGTTGTATTCGCTCGCGCGCCACCGTTAGATCGCGCGCAGTCGCTGCCGATCGACCGACGCGTTCTCGAATTGCGTGAGCGGTCGGTGATGGCGATGTCCTCGAATGCTCTTTGGTTATCACCCGACATGTCCCGTCCGCTCGATGCTATCGACCGCAAGATCCTGCAGGTGATGCAGGAGAATGCGTCTCTCTCGATCGCGGAAATCGCCAGCCGGATCGGCCTGTCATCCACGCCCTGCTGGAAGCGCATGCAGCGGCTGGAAATGGACCGCGTCATCACCGGACGCGTCGCGCTGGTCGACCAAGCGAAGATCGGCCTGGGCCTTTCGGTGTTCGTTTTCGTCGAAGGCGGCGATCATTCCAAGGACTGGCAGGCGCGGTTCTCGCAGACTCTCAGCGCCATGCCGGAAGTGGTCGAGATCTACCGGATGGCCGGCGACGTCGACTACGTGCTTCGCGTGGTCACGGCCGACATGAAGAGCTTCGACACGTTCTATCGCAAGCTGATCAGCACCGCGTCGCTCAAGAACGTGACATCGCGGTTCGCGATGGAGAAGATCAAGTCGGTCACCGCCCTCCCGGTGCCGATGCCGGACTAGCATCGAACGCATCGGCGCCCGGGTCCGAGCGGGTCGGACGCCTCCCTCCGCATCATCGCTGCGGACACATGTCCGCCGGATTGATGCCGGCCACGACCACCGGCTTCTTCATCGCGTCGCGACGGAACGGCTCGCCGAGTTCCTGATTGAGGATCACCTCGATGAAAGTGGTGACGCCGTCGTCCTGCGCCGCGCAAGCGGCGCTGATCGCCGCCGTCAGGTCGTCCGGCGTCCGAGCCACCACGCCCTTCAAGCCGCAGGCCTCCGCCACCCTGGCGTAGCTGAGATCCGGGTTGAGTTCAGTGCCGACGAAGTTGTCGTCGTACCACAGCGTGGTGTTGCGCTTCTCGGCACCCCACTGATAGTTGCGGAAGATCACCATGGTGATCGCCGGCCACGGCTTGCGGCCGATCGACCCCATCTCGCTCATCGAGATGCCGAAGGCGCCGTCGCCGGCGAAGCCGACCACGGGCACGTCGGGTTGCCCGATCTTGGCGCCGATGATCGCCGGAAAGCCGTAGCCGCAAGGGCCGAACAGGCCCGGCGCGAGATATTTGCGGCCCTCGTCGAAGGTCGGGTAGGCGTTACCGATCGCGCAATTATTGCCGATGTCGGACGAGATGATCGCCTGCTTCGGCAGGCCGGCCTGGATCGCGCGCCAGGCTTGGCGCGGCGACATCCGCTCCGGCTCGCGCGTTCGCGCGCGTTCGTTCCAGGTGGTGCCGTCGTCGTCGTCCTCGTGATCGATCCCGGACAACGCCTGCAGCCACGCCGACTTCGCCTGATGCACGATCGCCTTGCGCGCCTCGCGGCCGGAATCGCCGGCATGCGGCGCGAGTTCGGCAAGGATCTGCTGCGCGACAAGAGCGGCATCGCCCGCGATCGCCACATTCACCGGCTTGGTGAGACCGATCCGGTCCGGATTGACGTCGACCTGGATCAGCTTGGCGTGTTTCGGCCAATAATCGATGCCGTAACCCGGCAGGGTGGAGAACGGATTGAGCCGCGTGCCGAGCGCCAGCACGACGTCGGCCTTGGCGATCACCTCCATCGCGGCCTTGGAGCCGTTGTAGCCGAGTGGGCCGAGCGCCAGCCGGTGGCTGCCGGGAAAGCTGTCATTGTGCTGATAGCCGGAGCACACCGGTGCATCGAGCCGCTCGGCAAGAACTACCGTGTCGGCGATTGCATCGCCGATCACCACGCCGGCGCCGGACAGGATCACCGGGAATTGTGCGGCCGACAGTAGCCGCGCCGCCTCGGCGATCGCGGCGGGACCGCCGCTCGGGCGCTCGAAGGTCACGATCTGGGGCAGTTCGATGTCGATGACGTGGGTCCAGAAATCGCGCGGCACGTTGATCTGCGCCGGCGCGGAGCCGCGGATCGCCTTGCCGATGACGCGGTTCAACACTTCGGCGATCCGCGACGGGTCGCGCACCTCCTCTTGATAGCAGACCATGTCGCGGAACAGCGCCATCTGCTCGACTTCCTGGAAACCACCCTGCCCGATCGTCTTGTTGGCGGCCTGCGGCGTCACCAGCAGCATCGGCGTGTGATTCCAGTACGCCGTCTTCACCGAGGTGACAAAATTGGTGATGCCGGGGCCGTTCTGCGCGACCAGCATCGCGATCTTCCCGGTCGACCTCGTGAAGCCGTCGCAGATCAGCGCCGCGTTGCCCTCGTGCGCGCAATCCCAGAAGGTGATGCCGGCCTTCGGGAACAGATCCGAGATCGGCATGAAGGCCGAGCCGATGATCCCGAAAGCGTGCCGGATGCCGTGGCGCTGCAGCACTTTGACGAAGGCTTCTTCGGTGGTCATCTTCATGGTCGGTTCCTGTTGGCAGGGTGGGGTCGAGAGAATCGCAATGGTCGCGCCGCCGCGGCGTTGCCATGGCGAACCGGGGTGATCAGTCACTTGCAGCTTGCGGCGGCCGCTCGGCCAATCGACGCCGGACGGCATCGGGAATCTGCGCCGGGGTATCGACCACTGTCACGCCCGCGCGCTCGAGCGCATCGCGCTTGCCGGCGTAGCTGCCGCCGGACGCGCCGACGATGGCGCCGGCGTGGCCCATCTTCTTTCCCGGCGGCGCCGCACGACCGGCGATGAAGGCGACCACCGGCTTCGACATCCCGGCGGCATGAACCGCCGCGTCTTCCTCCATCGCGCCGCCGATCTCGCCGACCAGCACGATCGCCTGCGTCCGCGGATCGCGATCGAGCGCCTCCAGCGCGTCGCGCGTCGTCGTCCCGATCATCGGATCACCGCCGATGCCGATGAAGGCCGACTGTCCGAGCCCCGCGCGGGTGAGATTGAGCGAGACCAGCGTACCGAGACTGCCGCTGCGCGACACCACACCGATCGCGCCCGGCCGGAAGATGCTGTCATTGTGCCCGGGCATGATGCCGACAAAGCCCTCGCCGGGAGTCACCAGCCCCGCAGTGTTCGGCCCGAGGATGCGTGTGCCGTTGATCCGCGCCACCGCATGGATCGCCATCACGTCGTGAATCGGGATGTGCTCGGTCAGCACCACCAGCAGCTTCGCACCGGCCTCGATCGCGTCGAGCGCCGCCTCCTTGGCCAGCGCCGGCGGGATGAACATCACCGCGACGTCGAACGGCGTCTCGGCCATTGCCTTCTTCGCCGACGCATAGACCGGCGCGTCGAGATAGATGTCGCCGGCCCGCTTCGGATTGACGCCGGCGACGATACGGGTGCCCGCGCCGAGCATCTTCTCGGTCCAGAACGAGCCCTGCTTGCCGGTGATCCCCTGGACCAGGACGCGGTGCTGCTTGCGGAAAATGATCATGACGCCGCCTCGACCGCAGCCTTCACCGCGTCCTCCATCAGGTCGAAAGGTTCGATCCCGAGCTGCTCGCGCACCAGCCGGATCGCCTCGTCCTCGCCGGTGCCGTGAATCGAGAAGAACACCGGCACCGACGGATTCAATTTGTGCCAAGCCTGTACTACGCCCGCGGCCATCACATCGGTGCGGGCGAACGCGCCGCAGAAATTCACGACGAGACTCTTCACCCCGGGATTGTCGAGCACCAGGCCGAGCGCGGTCTCCGACTTGGTGTAGGCCTCGCCGCCGATCTCGAGGAAATTCGCCGGCCGGCCGCCGAAATGCCGGATCACGTCCATCGTCGTCATGGTCAGCCCGGCACCGTTGGCGAGCACACCGACATTACCGTCGAACTGCAGGAATTTCAGACCGGCGGCCGCGCCGCGCCGCTCCAGCTCGGTCGCCGGTTCGGCCGCGGCGGCAGCGGCGAGCACCGGCTGACGAAACGCGGCCGCGTCATCGAGCTTGACCTTGGCATCGAGGGCAATGACACGCCCGTCGACCAGCACCGCCAGCGGATTGATCTCGACCAGTTCGGCGTCGCTGCCGACAAAGGCGTCGTACAGTCGGACCAGCACATCGATGACGGCGCCGCGCGCGTCGTGCAGATCGAGCCCCGCCGTGAACTGCTCCGCTTCGTCCCGCGAAAAGCCGTGCAGCAGATCGACCTCGTAGCGGCGCAACCTCGCCGGCGCGCGCGCCGCCGTCGCTTCGATGTCGACTCCACCGTCCGGAGAGAACAGCACGAGCGGGACGCGGCGGACGGGGTCGCACAGCACAGCGGCATAGTACTCCCGCGCGATGGTTGCACGCTGCTCGACCAGCACACTGGACACCCGATGGCCATCGATGGTCATCGCCAGAATGTCGCGCGCGACTACTTCGGCCTGCTCGGCGCCGTCTGCCGGCCGGATGCCCCCGGCTTTGCCACGCTTGCCTGCCGGCACCTGAGCCTTGACCATCGCCGGCCGCAGCGCGGCGACGGCAGCGGCGGCTTCCTCGGGCGTCGCGCAAAGCCGCCCCGGCAGCGTGGCGATGCCGGCGGGCGCCAGCACCAGAGTCTTGGCGGCGTGTTCGAGCAGGTTCATCTCAGCTGCCCGCCGATCACGATTCATCGCCGCGCGGCGCGTAGCCGATCTTCGCCCAATGCGGACCGAACAACGCCTGCTCGCTCGGCCGATCCTCCGGGATCACCCGGACCAGATGGGTGATGTTGAGGAAGTGGCGATAGTTCAGATTCTCCGAGATCGAATTCTTCTGCCAGGAGCCGCAGCCCATCGACAGCGTGAAGTTGAGGCCCGAATCGAACCCGCCGCCATTGCCGAAAGTATGGGCGAAGTTCACCAACACCCTCGCGACGTCGAGATCGGCCGCGAGTTCATCGCCGCGCGCCGCGTTGCGCGAATGCAACCCGACCGAATGGCCGCGTCCCTGATACGCGAGAATGTCGCGCACGATCGCCTTGGCGGCGGCGAAATCGCGAGCGCGATACACCGTGAGCACCAGCGCCAGCTTCTCGCCCGACAGCGGATGCGCCTTGCCGATTTCGGTTTCCTCGGCGAGGAAGAACCGCGCCGATGCGGCTTCCGCCGGAAGCCCGAAAGCGGACGCCAGCACCGAGGCATCCCGCGCGATCAGATTGCGATCGAGCTTGCCGCGCTGCCACAGAGTGCGCTCGATCCGCTGCGTCTCCTCGGCGCTGCAGAGATGGGCGCCGGCTCGGCGCAAGGCATCGATCGCCTGATCGTAGACCACATCGACGATCACCAGCGCGTTCTCCGACGAACAGGAGGTGGCATTGTCGAACGTCTTCGACGCCGCGATCTTCACGGCGGCATCCGTGAGATCCGCCGTCTCGTCGATGATCACCGGCACGTTGCCGACGCCGACGCCGATCGCCGGCGTGCCGCTGGCGGCCGCGCGCCGGACGTTATCCTGCGATCCGGTGACGACCACCAGATCGACCGCCTTCATCAAAACGTCGGTCGCCTGCTTGGTCACCGGCGCCGGCAGCACCTGCACCAGATCCGGATCCAGCGCGATCGACGCCAACTCCGCCCGCATCAACGCGACCGCGCGCGCGGTGGTGGCGTAGCCGAGCGGCGACGGCGCGATGATGATCGCGTTGCGGCCCTTCAGCGCCATCATCGCCTTGTTGACCGGCGTCGCGCCCGGATTGGTCGATGGTGTCAGCGCCGCGACGACGCCGATCGGCTTGGCGTATTTGACGAGGCCGCGCGCGGCGTCCTGCTCGATCAGCCCGACGGATTTCACCCGCAGCAGGTCGCGCAGCGTCCCGAAGGTCTTACGCTGCTTCTTGACGATCTTGTCCGCCACATTGCCGAGCGCCGTATCGGCCACGGCGAGCGTCGCCAGTTCGCGAGCGCGGTCCGGCCGATAGATCGCCCAAGCGAGTGCACGCACCGCCGAGTCGGCGGTCTCCTGGCTCGCGCTGGCGAACGCCGCCTGGGCTTTCCGCGCACGGCGGACGACGGCTGCGATGACATCGGGGTCTTGCGGGACGGACGTCTCGTTGTCCGCAGCAGCACTCGTCATCTATCCTACCTCTGCAAGCCATTCGCTTCTGCAGAGACTTTTGGTTCGGCTCATGACGACCGACTTTGCCTCAGATCAAATCGTCGCGTGGCCTCCTCCGATTCGAAATAGCATTCCCTCGAATGCCAACTACGCAGTCCGACTGTACTGCCCATCGATAATTAATCGGAATATCCATTCCTCGCGAGCGTGATCGACATCGCTCCATTCAGCCGCTCCACTGGCGCCGACACCGGCGAGAAATGATTTTCTCGGCGGCAAACTTCACGAAGCACAAATGAGCCGCCTTCACGGAAACTGCAGAATTGCCGACGGAACGCGCGATCGGCAAGATGAAGGTCCAAAATGAAGCACAATGAGCCGTGCGATCGCCTCATCCGCGGCGACATCGCCCGTCTCGTCAGGAAGGCTCCGTAATGATCTCGCGACGCTCCATCCTGCTGTCGGCCCTCGCGTCGGCCTTGGCCGCTACGTCGATCGGCTTTTTCAGCCAACCCGGCTTCGCGCAGTCGTCGTCGGACACCGTACGGATCGGCTACCAGCGCTCATCGACCCTGATCGCGGTTCTGAAATCGAACGGCGAGCTGGACAAGGCGCTGGCGCCGCTCGGCGTCAAGGTCACCTGGAACGAATTCACCAGCGGCCTGCCGCTGCTCGAATCGATCAATGTCGGCAGCGTCGATTTCGGCGCCGATGTCGCCGACACCGTGCCGATCTTCGCACAGGCGGCTGGTGCGCAGCTGGCTTATGTCGCCGAAGAGAAAGCATCGCCGTCGGCACAGGCAATTCTCGTCGCGGAGAAATCGCCGATCCAGACGCTGGCCGATCTGAAGGGCAAGAAGGTCGCGGTGACCAAGGGCGCCGGCAGCCACTATCTGCTGCTCGCGGCGCTGGCCAAGGCCGGGCTCACCTTCAAGGACATTACCCCTGCTTATCTCGCGCCAGCCGACGGCCGCGCCGCTTTCGTCAGCAACAATGTCGACGCCTGGGTGGCGTGGGACCCGTTCTACACCAGTGCGCGCCACCAGACCAATGCGCACGTTCTGTCGGACGGCTCCGGCGGGCTCGCCAGCTACAAGCGCTATTATCTCGCCTCCGCAGCGTTCGCCGACAAGCGCAGCGACGTGCTAAACGTGATTTACACCAAGCTCGCGGAGACCGGGCGCTGGGTGAAGGAGCACCCCAAGGACGCCGCGGCGCTGCTGGCGGGATTATGGAGCATCGAGCCCGCCATCGTCGAAGAAGCCAACAGCCACCGCTCCTACGCGGTCGACCGAGTCACGCCCGACGGCCTGTCCGAACAACAGAAAATCGCCGACGTGTTCTTCGCCGAGGGCCTGATCCCCACCAAGGTGAAGACCGACGCGGTGAAGATCTGGACGCCCCGCGGCTCGTGAACCGACGCGCCACAAGTCCGATCAGCGGAACCGAACGACCATCGACCGGCAGCGGTGAGGTAGCATGTCTTCCCAAGCGGCAAATGTCATCGATCTGAGATCCTATCGCGAACGCCGCAAGGCTCTTCAACTGGCGGAAGCTCCGATCGCAGCCCAACACCCGGTTCAACCGTTTCCGTTCTACGCACCGGCCTTCTTCTTCGGTTTCTGGCCGTGCTGGGTGATGGCGCCGATCCCGATGATGATCGGCCGGCTGGTCGGGAGAGGCGACCTATGACTGATGCGGGGTTCCCGCTCGGGTCGAACGGCGGCGCGGACCTCGGACACCTCTCCGTCGATCTGCCCGCCATCGTCGGCAAGAATCTCCGTCGCTTGCGGATCCGGCAGGGCCATTCGCTCGAACGCCTCGCCAAGCAGTCCGGCGTCAGCCGCGCCATGCTCGGCCAGATCGAAACCGGCAAGAGCACGCCGACCATCGGGCTGCTCTGGAAGGTGGCGACCGCGCTCGGCGTGCCGTTTGCGAGCCTGATCGCCACCGAGGACGCGCATCATCCGCAGGTGTTCCGGCGCAAGAGCGCCAAGCTGTTGTCGTCGAACCAAGGGCAGTTCACCTCCCGCGCGCTGTTTCCCTACGACGGCGAGCGGCAGGTCGAATTCTACGAACTGCGGCTGGCGCCGTTGCATCGCGAGGAGGCCGAGGCTCACGCGCCCGGCACGCGGGAGAATCTGGTGGTCTCCAAGGGCGCGGTCGAGATCGCCTCGGGCGCGGAGCGCCCGGTGATCCTGACCGAGGGCGACGCCATCCTGTTCGAAGCCGACGTGGCGCACAGCTATCGCAATCTCGGCACAGAAGAAGCCGTGCTGTTCCTGGTGATGACTTACGTCGAGGCGATCGGCTGACGCCGGGACTCCGCGCAGCAAGACGCCACGCAGCAAAAAGGCCGGCGAACGCCGGCCCTTCTGGCTGATCAAGAGACCGAGACGTCAGGCCTTGGCGGGCATCATGCCCATCATCATCATGCCGCCGCAGTTCATCATCATCGGCATGCCGTTGCCCATCATGGTCATCATGTTTTGGCAGCACTGCATGAAGATGTCCTTCATGGCCGGATCCATCGGCGCCATTTCGCAGGTCATCATCCCGGCCGGCGACATCGTGCAGGTCATCTTGCACATCATCATCGGCATGGGCACCGGCATGCCGGGCATCCCCATCATCGACATCCCGGCCATCATCGGGTTCATCATCATGGGGTTCATCATCGGGTTCATGCCGCCCATCATCGGCATCATGGGCATCATCTGCATCGCGGTGTTCATGGCTCGCTCCATCGATCTGAGACGAAATTGACTTCGTCTGTCCCGAGTAAGAGTACGAGCATGCTCCAAATCGCTCAACGACAACCAAATCCGTCTCGTCGCTTTCCTCCAACAAAGCATCCGAGCCGTCGCCCGAACGGACAGCTTTTCCGTTATCACGGACGCGCCTCCGTTATCTTGACGGGTGTCCCCGCGAACGCAGGGGCGGTCGGCTGCCTGGTCGAGCGCCCTCGCCTGAGCAACTGCAGATTTATGAGTCGATGGCTCGAGTCCGTGCGGCCGGGCGCACGACAAGCAGCCGTCGCGCCGATTCAAAGCACGCGGAAGCCGTGGGTGCCGTCGCGGGCGAGTTGCTCGACCAGGCCGAACTCCCAGTCGAGATAGGCCTGCATCGCGGCCGCGGCGTTGTCGGTGCCTTCATAGGGACGCTTGTAGACGTCGTCGACGTCGACCGCGGCGCGCGCGATGCCGGACTCCAGCGGCAGGCCCGCCGCTTCCCAGGCTTGCGTGCCGCCGCTCAGCAGCGCCGCCGGGCGTCCCGTCAGCGCCAGCAGTTCCGCGGCGGCGTAGTGCGCCAGCGCGCCGTCCCACGACGTCAGCACCAGACGCCCCTCCGGCGGCAATCGGTGCAACGCCTCGGCCAGTTGTGCACGCACCGCGAACCAGGCGCCCGGAATGTGGCCGGCGGCATGACGCGGGCTCGGCGCCAGATCGATCACGATCGAGGAGTCCAGCTCTGCCGCAAGCTCTGCGGGCGTCAACGCCGTGATCGCTGTGTCTGGTAACGGCGGCCGGCGCGGCGGCCGGGGTCCGGTCTCGAGGTCGCCCGCGATCGGCCCCTGCAAGACATGGACGTCGCGCCAGCCCATCTGGATCAGCCACGAGGCGGCGAGCGTCGCCCGCACGCCGTCATCGTCGGCCATTACCAGACGGGCATGGCGCACGCCGACCCATTCGTCGGTCGCCTGCACCAACTGCCCGCCCGGCGCCGAACGAAAGCCGGCCAAATGTCCGGCGTTGAATTCCTCCGGCGTGCGGACGTCGAGCAAGTACAACGTCACGTCGCGCCGGTTGCGCCATTGCGCCAGGGTGTCCCTATCGATGGTTCTGACGCCGACGCGAGCCGCGAGCGCCTGCGCACGCTGACACGCAACCTTCCTCGCCGGCTCGGACAGCTCCGGAAACCGCTTGTCCGCGCCGCGCTCCACCTGCAACCCCGCCAGCGTCCAGCCGATCGTGCCGTTGCGCAGCGCGTAGACCTTGTTCGGGATGCCGGCGTTGATCAGCGATTGCGTGCCGATGATCGAGCGCGTGCGCCCGGCGCAATTGACGATCACCGTCGTCTCCGGCCGCGGCGCGACATCCTGCAGCCGCAGCACCAGCTCGCCCCCCGGCACGCTGGTTCCGGTCGGGATCGACATCGTGCGATATTCCTCGAAGCGGCGCGAATCCAGCACGACGATGTCGGCCTGATCCTTGATCAGTCGTTCGACCTCCGCGGCCGGCAGCGACGGCGTATGCCGCTGCGACTCCACCAACTCGCCGAACGCCTTGCTCGGCACGTTGACGTCGATGAACACTTCGCCGCCTGCGCGACGCCAGCCATCGAGCCCACCGTCGAGCCGCGCGACGTTGCTGTAGCCGAGCGAAGCCAGCTTATGCGCGGCACGCGCGACCAGGCCTTCGCCGTCGTCGTAGAGCACGATCGGCGCGTCGAGGCGCGGCACCAGATCGAGCACATCCAGTTCGATCCGGCTGAGCGGCAGCGGCACCGCGAACAGCGGATGGCCACGCGAAAACGGCCCCTCCTCCCGCACATCGAGCAAGGCGATTTCGCGCCCCTCGATCAAAGCTGCATGAATGTCCGCGACGCTGACGACGCGGGTGGTCGGATGTTGTGATGACGTCACGCGTCAATCCTGAGCGGTGAATGCGACGGTGCTACGGATATCGCCAATGCCGACCAAGGGAAAGAGATCGAGCGGCGCCGCTTCGGCTGCAGGCGCCTCAGAGCGCCTGCAGCCGTTCGGCATCCTGCAGCCGGGAGCAATAGGTCTCGGCGGTGTAAAGCGCCGCGACGGGATTGTGGCCGAGCACCCTGTCCTTGACCACCAGCGTCGTCACCGGCGCTTTCGAATAGCGATAGAACAGCGAGTCGTGGCCGACGCACAGGCCGATCATCACGTTGAGGTCGGTGTTGACGGCGTTCAGCGCCTTGGCCTGCAACGCCGGATTGCACATTCCCTCGAAGCTGCCGCTCTTGATCTTCAGCTCCTCGGGAATGCCGATCGCGGTCTTGTCAACCGAGCCGAGCTTGCAAGCGACGGTGTAGGGCCTGAAGCCGGCGCGTTCGAGCACTTTGACGAAGATCTTGGCCTCCGGCATCAACCCGACGCAGCTCGCCACGCCGATCTTCTGCGCACCGATCCGACGCGCGAACGCGACCGTCTCCTCGACCCGCGACAGCTTGCCGTAATACAGCCCCTCGACCTCGGCCGCGGCATGCGCGATCCGCCCGTCGAGGCCGTCGCCGGTGTAGAGTTCGAGGGTTTCGTTCAGCAGATCGGTGTCGACCGCTTCGGTGAGACAGAATTTTGGAAATTTCTGGTCTCGTCGATGGCAGTTCAGCGGGCCGCAATCCGCGCAGGACAGCTCCGCGACGCTCTTCTTCACCATGTCGCATCCAGTCCGAGCAGTCCGAGAATGTCGTGGCGCAGCTCAGCGAGACGGGGATCGCCGCGCCGGCGCGGATACGGCCGATCGACCGCGATGTCGGCCTTGATCCGGGCCGGCCGGTCGCTGAACACGACGACGCGTTGCGCCAGAAACAGCGCCTCCTCGACGTCGTGCGTCACCAGCAGCGTGGTGAAGCCGTTGCGCTGCCACAGCGACACGATTTCGGTCTGCATGCTCAGTCGCGTCAGCGAGTCGAGCTTGCCGAGCGGCTCGTCGAGAATCAGGATCTGCGGATCGTTGACCAGCGCCCGCGCCAGCGACACGCGCTGCGCCATGCCGCCGGACAATTGATGCGGATAGGCGTTGGCGAAGCTGCTGAGGCCGACCAGCTCGAGCGCCGCATCGACGCGGTGCCGCTCGCTTTTGATGATGCCCTGCGCTTCGAGGCCGAGCGCGACGTTCTTCCACACCGTGCGCCACGGAAACAGCGTCGGGTCCTGGAACACCACCACCCGCGACGGATGCGGGCCGGTGATGACGCGGCCGTCCTCCAGCAGCCGGCCGGAGCGCGGCGGCTCGAGCCCGGCAACGAGCCGCAGCAGCGTGGACTTGCCGCAGCCGGAGGGACCGAGCAGCGCGACGAACGCGCCGGGCTTGGCGTTCAGCGTGACATGGTCGAGCACCGGCAGCACCTTGCCGTCGATGTCGAAATGATGGCTGACGTCATCGACGTCGAGCGCGGCGCCGGCGAGCGGCGCCTCCTGTTTCAACGCCAGCGCGCTCACCATTTGACGACGCCCTTCTGCCAGATCAGCAAGCGATCCCGCACCTTGAACAACAGCGTGATCGCACCCGAGCACAGCAGAGACATCACCAGCAGCGCCGCGTACATGTTGGAATAGGACGCCCAGCCCTGCGCCCATTGCAGATACCAGCCGAGCCCGGATTTGACGCCCATCATCTCCGCGACCACCAGCACCGCGAAGGACGCGCCGAGCCCCATGAACAGGCCGACGAACACATGCGGAAGCGCGGCGGGAATTGCGACCTTGAACACCAGGAACGAGGGCTTGGCGCCGAGCGTGCGCGCGACGTCGTAATACGCGTTGCTGACGCTTGCCACTCCGGACCAGGTCAGCACCGTCACCGGAAACCCGGTCGCGAGCGCGATCAGGAAGGTCGAGGCGCTCCAGCTCGACGGAAACGCGAAGAACGCGATCGGCAACCACGCGGTCGCCGGCAGCGGCCCGATGAACCGCAGCAGCGGGTGCACCCAGTAGCCGACCGCACGCGACCAGCCGATCGACACACCGGTGATGAATCCGAGTCCCGCGCCGATCGCGTAGCCGCCGAGTTGCAGCTTGATCGAGGAGATAACGCTGTCGAGCAGCTTTGGCAGATCGTCGGTGAAGACCTCGACGATCGCCTGCGGCGGCGGAAAGAACGGCAGTGGCAGCCAGCCGAGCTTGGCGGTGGCGACTTCCCACACCGAAAACAACGCACCGAGCAGCACCAGCCAGGGCGCACGGTTGCGCACGATCTCGCCCACCCGCTCCGACCAGAACCCGGCGATCGAAGCGGCGAGCAGCACGCCGGCGATCAGCAATGCGCCGATCGCCACCTCGTTGGTGCGCGACCAGTCGCCGAGATCCTCTCGCCACCAGCACGACAGGCCGAACACCAGCCAAACCGCGCTCGCAGCGAACCCGACGACACGTCCGCGCAAGCCGCGGAGAAACGTGGAGAGCCCCGCCCTCTCCGACGAAGCGACCGGCAGATCGAGCGTCTCAGACGCGGAATACGTCGGCATAGATTCTGTCCGCGAACTTGGTGGTGTCGGTCGACTGCTTGATCACCGAGACCACTTTGAGGTCGTCGGCATAGAGCTTCAGCTCGTTCTTCAACTGCGCGCCGGTCGGATGATGATCGTGGGTATGGTAGCGGATCAGCTCCACCAGATCCTCTTCGGTGACCGTCTTCGGCGCGAAGGGCAGGAACGACTTTGCCGCCTTCTCGGGATTCTTCGCGCAGAACTGCGCCGCATCGAGCAGACCCTGCGTCAGCGCCCGCGCGACCAGCGGCTCATCGCGGATCAGGCTGGCGCGCGCGCCGACGACACAGCAACTGACGTTGGCATAGATGCCGTTGAGGTTGGATCCGATCTCGGTGAATTCGCCGTCCTTGAGCCACGCATAGGTCAGCGGATCAGATCCGGTCAGCGCATGCACCTCGCCCTTCTCGACGGCGAGTCGCACCAGATTGCCCGGATACTGCCGCCACTCGACATCCTTGACCGGATCGATGCCGGCCTTGGCGAGCTGGATCGAGAAGAAGTTCTTGTCGGGGCTGGTGAGGTCTGCGGTCGCGACGATCTTGCCCTTGAGGTCGGTCAGCGTCTTGATGCCCGACTTCGTCGGCGCCAACGCGCGCAGACATCCGCCGTGGGTGCCGGCGACGATCTTGACGTCGAAGCCCTGCTCCAGCGGCTTCAGCCAGCGCAGCGCCATACCGACGCCGCCGTCGCTCTTGCCGGTCGCGATCGCCTCGAGCAACTGATCGGTCGAACCGGAAAAATTCACCAGCTCGACGTCGAGATTCTGTTTCTGGAAGAAGCCGTAGTCGATCGCGACCGGCACCTGCACCGAGCACACCGCGTTGGCGTTCCAGGAAAACTTCAGCTTGCGCGGCGCTCCCGTCAGCACCGGCGCGGCCCCCTCTGCGGACGCGCGGCAGATCGGGGCATCGGCGAAATCATAAGGAGCGGGACGTCCGGGCAGCGCCTGCGCGCCGAACAGGCCAGCCGGCAGCGCCACCGACGTCGCTGCCGCACCGAGCAGCAATTTGCGACGGCTCAGCGCGTGATCGTTTTGATCTCTCATGATGTCTCCAATTCGATCGACTTGCCGGCGATGATCGATGATCGTCGCAGTCGTGACGCCATCAGCGCCGCGATCGTCCTGCTGCAAGCACGCACAATATTGCGAAGAGGCGAAGGTACGGTCAATGAAACCGCGTTTCAAATGTTCGACGGGATTGAGAACGCGACCACCGCGCCGAACTAACAACATGGCCAAACGCTATCGTCCGCCTGTTTTGTAGTCACGTCGAGAGATGGAAGAGCGCGCCGATCTACCTTCGCCACACGAATCGGCTTGCAATGGACACGGCTGAATAGTCGGCCGCCAATGCACGATCGACAGGATCGTAGGCGCCGAAGCGGAGCGCCCATGAGCGCCGATGTCCCGGCGCTCATCTCTACTGCATCACGCGCAGTCCGCGCGAAGTTCTTCTAGGACTACGCCGCAGCGCGATCGTATTCCTCTCCATCGCCGTCTGCATTTGTAAAAGCATTTCATTGCCGGGTCGGTATTTTGGAGAGAGATTGCATGGCTTCCCGGACCGGTCCGCGCACGCCGTCTTCGACGTCGACGCTCGCGACGGATCACATCGGCGCTCGTCTCAGGAGTAACAATGTCATTTCGGCGCAGTCTCGACCAGCGCGAGTTCATCGCTGGCGCGGCATTCCTTCTGTTCGGGATTTCGTTTTCACTCATCGCTCTCCACTACCCGTTGGGGACGGCGATGCGGATGGGACCGGGATATTTCCCGGTCCTGCTCGGTCTGATCCTGTCCTGCATCGGCGTGCTGATCGGAATCAGCGCACTACGCCGCCGGCCGATCGACGACGCACCGACGACCGGCGCGCCGTTCACCTGGTCGAGTCTTCGTCCGGCGCTGCTGATCTCCGCCAGCGTTCTTCTGTTTGCCGTGGCGATCGAATCTGTCGGGCTGGCACTCGCCACGTTCGGAGTCGTGGCCGTGAGCAGCCTCGCGAACCGCGAGTCGCGTTGGCCCGCCGTGCTGGCGTCCGGCATTGCCCTGTCGGCGATGTCGGTCGGTATCTTCGCTTACGGGCTGCGGTTGCCGTTCAGGGTCACGCCGTTCTGATGGAGCTGTTCAGTCAACTCGGCCACGGCTTCGAAGCCGCGCTGTCACTCACCAATCTCGGCTATTGCCTGATCGGCGTCACGCTCGGCACGCTGGTCGGCGTGCTCCCCGGGATCGGCCCGGTCGCGACCATCGCGATGCTGTTGCCGGTGACCTACGGGCAACCGCCGCTGTCGGCGCTGATCATGCTCGCCGGCATCTACTACGGCGCACAATATGGCGGCTCGACCTCGGCGATCCTGGTCAATTTGCCCGGCGAATCCTCGTCGGTCGTCACCTGCCTCGACGGCCATGCGATGGCGCGCAAAGGCCGCGCCGGCGCTGCGCTCGGAATCGCCGCGCTCGGTTCGTTCTTCGCCGGCACCGTTGCGACGCTTCTTATCGCCGCTCTCGCCGATCCGCTGGCCACCCTGGCGTTGAAGTTCGGCCCGGCCGAGTACTTCTCACTGATGGTGCTGGGCCTGATCGCCGCCGTGGTGCTCGCCAACGGCTCGCTGGTGAAAGCGGTGGCGATGACCGTGCTCGGTCTGTTGCTCGGGCTGATCGGGACCGACGTCAACTCCGGCACCGAACGCTACAGCTTCGGCATCCCGGAACTGTCGGACGGGTTCGGCTTCGTCGTGGTGTCGATGGGGTTGTTCGGCATCGCCGAGATCATCCACAACCTCGAGAAGGGCATCGAGCGCAACATCTTCGCGACGTCGGTCGGCGGCATCTGGCCGACGCGGGCGGATTTCAAAGCCGCATGGAAGCCGGTGCTGCGCGGCACCTTTCTCGGCTCGGTGCTGGGCGTGCTGCCGGGCGGCGGCGCCATCCTCAGTTCGTTCGCCGCCTACACCATCGAAAAGAAGCTGGCGAAGGATCCCTCGCGGTTCGGCCAGGGGGCGATCGAAGGCGTCGCCGCCCCGGAATCCGCCAATAATGCCGGCGCGCAGACCTCGTTCATTCCGCTGCTGACGCTCGGCATTCCGCCGAACGCGGTGATGGCGCTGATGGTCGGCGCGATGATGATCCACGGCATCGTCCCCGGCCCGCAAGTGATGACCGAAAAGCCGGAGCTGTTCTGGGGCTTGATCGCCTCGATGTGGATCGGCAATCTGATGCTGGTTCTGCTGAATCTGCCGCTGATCGGAATCTGGATCCGGCTGCTGCGGGTGCCCTATCAGGTGCTGTATCCGGCGATCCTGGTGTTCTGCTGCATCGGCATCTACAGCGTCAACCAGAGCACCACCGAGGTCGCCTTTGCGGTCGGTTTCGGCTTGCTCGGCTGGCTGTTTATCAAGCTGCAATGCGAGCCGGCACCACTGCTGCTCGGCTTCGTGCTCGGCCCGCTGATGGAAGAGAATCTGCGCCGCGCGATGCTGCTGGCGCGCGGCGACCCCACCGTGTTCGTCACCCGCGGCCTCAGCCTGACGCTGCTGCTGATGGCGGTGGCGCTGCTGGTCATCCTGGTGCTGCCGAGCGTGCGGCGGACCCGCGACGTCGCTTTCCACGAAGACTGACCGACACCCGTCGTGACGAGAACAATTGCCGAGACCTGAATGACAGTCGATCCTCACAATCCATTTGCCATCGAAACCCGCGATCCCGCCGAATACCAGGCCGCCCTTGGCGTTCGTCGTTTCGAGAAATTGAAGCGCCAGATCCGGCATGTCTGGAGCAACGAGGATTACTTCCGGCCGCGGCTGATTGCGGCGGGCGTGTCGTCGCCGGACGACATCCAGACGCTCGATGATTTTCGCCGGCTGCCGGCAATGCTCGACAAAGCGAGCCATCGCCAGTCGCAGGAAGAGTCGCTGGCCCGCTACGGCCATCCGTTCGGGCTGCATCTGACCGTGCCGCTGGAGCAGGCGATCCATCTCGCCGCCACCTCCGGCACCACCGGTCAGCCGACCTTCTACGTCTTCAGCAAGCGCGATCTCGACCTCTCGCACGCCACGCTGGGGCGACTGTTCGCGCAGGCCGGCATCAGGCCCGGCGAGACCACGTTCCATGCCTTCGGCCTGTCGCTGTGGCTCGCCGGCGTCACCTATGTGCAGGCGCTGGAAGCCTACGGCGCACGGCCGGTGGCGCTCGGTGCCGAAGCCGGCGTGCCGAAGATCCTGCGCTACATCGAATTCACCCGCCCGACCACGCTGTTCGCAACGCCGTCGATGGTGAGCCAGCTGATCGAACGTGCGCCCGGCGAGATCGGCAAACCGGTCGGTGCGCTTGGGATCAAACGGGTGCTGTGCGCCGGCGAACCCGGCGCGGGCCTGCCCGCCTTCCGTCAGCGCGTGCGCGAAGAGTTCGGCGCCGAGGTGTTCGATTTCATGGGCGGCGCCTGGCACAACGCCGCGCTGTCCTGCGCCAGTCACGACTATCACGGCATGCACTACCTGACCGACGATACCTGCTTCCGTTACGATCTGGTCGACCCGGTCACGAAGGCGCCGATCGAACTGACCGACGGCGCGGTCGGCGAAGCGCTGCACACCGGCCTCGAATACGAAGCCGCGCCGGCGTTTCGCTACGCCACCGGCGATATCCTGAAGATCCATGTCGGCCCCTGCCCCGGCTGCGGGGTGTTCGGCACCCGGATGGAAGTGGTCGGCCGCGTCGACGACATGCTCGCGATCAAGGGCGTCAAGGTCTATCCGGTCGCGATCCAGAACGTCGTGCTGCAATTCCGGCCACGGGTCTCAGGCGAGTTGCGGATCAGGCTCGACGCCCCGCCGCCGAAGGTCGAGCCGCCACTGCGCCTCGCAATCGAAGCCGCAGCAGATCTGCCGGCCGACGCCTGGCCGGCGCTCGCGCACGAGATCGAGCATCGCATCCGCGAACTCCTGACTTTCCGGCCCGAGGTCAGCATCCTGCCGCACGGCGCGCTGCCGCGCTCGGGGCAGAAGACCAAACTGATCGAAATCGTCGAGAAGACGGCCACCGCTTCGTCCCCACATTGAGAGCCAATCATGTCGAGCGTCACCTATCAGTCCCGCGATGGCATCGCCGAGATCACCATCAATCGGCCGGAGAAGTACAACGTCATCGATCATTCGGTCGTCGACGGCCTCAACCAGGCTTGGCGGAGGTTCAGCGCCGAAGACGACAAGGTCGCCATTCTCGCCGCGAATGGCGATCGCGCATTCAGCGCCGGCGCCAATCTGAAGGACATCCCGCATGATTTCTGGCGCGCGGTGCCGAGCGTCGGCGTGCCTGTCGACAAGCCGATCATCGCGGCCACCCATGGCCTCGTCGTCGGCGGCGCGCTGGTGCTGGTGCAGTTCGCCGATCTGGCGATCGCCGCCGACGACACCGTGTTCTCCTATCCCGAAGCCAAGGTCGGCTACAGCGGCGGGCTGATCGCCTCCCTCGCCGCCCGGATCCCGCACAAGATCGCGATGGAGCTGCTGCTGGTCGGAGGCTCGATCGACGCGCATCGCGCCTACGAGGTCGGACTGGTCAACCGCGTGGTGCCGGCCGGCGATCAGCTCGCCGTGGCGCGTGAATTCGCCACGCAGATCGCCGCCAATGCGCCGCTGGTGGTCAAGCTGATGAAGGACTTCGTCGGCGCGACATTGCCGAAAGGTCCGTCGGAGGCCGCCGCGATCACGCGCGCGACGGTCGAGGCCGTCAACACCGCCGACGACTACCGCGAAGGCATCGCCGCGTTCCTGGGGAAGCGCGCGCCAGTGTTCTCCGGCCGTTGAGAAAGACAGATCGTGATGTCGATCCGGGCGACGAGAATCGACGTCGAAACCAAGATCAAGACGGAATGAACGCGAGCGTTGACGTCCAACTGCAAAGATCTGCAGGCCCCGCTTCAGTCACAACGACCACACACCTCACGACCAATTGGAGAGTCCCGATGCGAATGTCCCGACTGCTCTCGTCCTTGATGACTGCGACCGCGCTGCTGATCGGCGCGACGGCTGCGAATGCGGCCGACGACTGGCCGAACAAACCGCTGAAGCTGATCGTGCCGTTCCCGCCGGGCGGCGCCGCCGACGCGGTCGGCCGCATCGTCGCCGAAAAACTCGGCGAGGCGTTGAAGCAGCCGGTGGTGGTCGAGAACAAGGCCGGCGCCGGCACCGCGATTGCGGCCGATGCCGCCGCGAAGGCCGCGCCCGACGGCTACACGCTGTCGCTGGCGCCGGCCGGCCAGCTCACCATCCTGCCGCATCTCAACAAATCGATCCCCTACGATCCGTTCAAGAGCTTCGCGCCGGTCTCGCTGGTCGCCGAAGTGCCCTATGTGATCGGCGCCAGCGCCGACACCCCGGCGGCCACGCTGAAGGATCTGATTGCGGCGGCGAAGAGGGAGCCCGGCAAGCTCAGCTACTCGTCCTGCGGCAACGGCACGCTGTGCCATCTCAGCGGCGAGTTGTTCAAGACCCTGACCGGCACCGACCTGTTGCACGTCCCGTTCAAGGGCAGCGCACCGGCGATCCAGGCGCTGCTCGGCAACCAGGTCAACCTCGCCTTCGACACCTTGACGATCCTGGCGCCGCAGGTGAAGGCCGGCAAGGTCAAGGGCCTCGTCATCACGAGCAAGACGCGCTCGCCGCTGTTGCCCGAGGTGCCGACCGCCGCGGAAGCGGGGTTGCCGGAGTTCGTGGTGTCGTCCTGGTTCGGCATCGTCGTGCCGGCCGCGACGCCGCAACCGGTCGTGTCGCGCCTCAATGCCGAGATCAACCGGATCGCCGCTCTGCCCGACGTGCGCGAACGCCTCGCTGCTCAGGGCCTCGATGCGATCCCGTCGACGCCGGAAGCCTTCACCAAAACCATCCACGACGACTACGCCCGCTGGGGTAAGGTGGTGGAAGCCTCGGGTGCCAAGCTCGACTGACGGCGGCGTTAAACATCGCAGCAAGAGGCCGCGCCGTAGCGCCTCGACCGTGATAAGTGACGACGGAGCCGAATTCGCAGATTCGGCTCACCAACGACAGAAGGACGTCAGACTCAATGGCGCAGATCAAGCTGATATCGCTGCAGGACGCGGTGCAGCGCTATAGCTGGGACGGAATGCAATATGCCAGCGGCGCGGCTTTGCCGATCGGCTCCGACGCGATCGTGTTCGGACGCGAGTTGTTGCGGCAGGGCCGGCGCGATCTGCACGCCGTGTTCCACTGCAGTAGCCAGCAACTGAATCTGCTCGCCGCCGCCGGCGTGGTGACCAAGGCCGAATGCGGCTTCTCGGCGCTGGAAGTGTTCGGTTTCGCCAACGGCCTGCGCCGCGCCGTCGAAAGCGGACGAATGGCACTGGAGGATTACTCCAATCTCGGGCTGCCGCTGCGGCTGCTCGGCGGCGCGCTGAACTGGCCGTTCGTCCCGGCCACCGTGAATATCGGCTCGGACCTGCAATATCGCAGCGCGTTCGCGCCCGACGACTATCCGAGCCAGAGCAAGATTCCGACCGTGGTCGATCCCTTCACCGGGCGACAGATCGGAGCCTTCAGCCCGCTGAAGCCGGATCTCGCGGCGATCCACGTGACGCTGGCCGACCCGTTCGGCAACTGCATCATGCTCGGCACCGAATGGAGCCGGGTCGAATTGTCGCGCGCGGCCAAGAAGGTCGTCATCATCGCGGACGCGATCGTCGACACCGACTGCATCCGCCAATATCCGAACCTGGTGCGCATTCCCGACATCGTCGTCGAGGCCGTGGTGCATTGGCCGTTCGCGGCCTGGCCGCAGAGCTCGCCCGGCATGTACGACGTCGACGAAGCGCACATGAAGTTCATGAACAAGGCGCTCGCGACCGAAGACGGCACCGCCGCCTACATCCGTGACTTCGTCGACGGCTATCACGACGTCGACAGCTATCTCGACATGATCGGCCGCGACAAGCTCGCGGAACTCTCCGCCAGCACCACCAGCTTTCTGCTCGACCCGTATCGGCGCTGGATCCTGACGCCCGAGCAGGTCGCCGCGCTGCAAGTGACAGGAGCCGCCGCATGAGCCAAGCGCTCGACTACACCCGCCAGGAAATGATGGCGATCGCGACCGGCCGCGAAGTGAAGGACGGCGAACTGGCGATCTTCGGCGTCGGGCTGTCGATGCTGGCCGGCTATTTCGCGCAAGCCAACCACGCTCCGCATCTGCGCACCATGACCGAAGGCGGCGTCTACGGCGCCACGCCGGTCGGCGGCCTGCCCTGGGGCATCGAATGCAACCGCATCTCGACCAACGCCACCAGCTTCACCTCGGCGATCGATGCGCTGGGCTTTCTGGTGGCGTCGGGACGCTGCGATGTCGGCGTGATCGGCGCCGCGCAGGTCGACAAGTTCGGCAACGTCAACACCACCGGCATCTGGGACGGCGAGATCGGCGCTCACTATCGTCCGCCCAAGATCCGCCTGCCCGGCGCCGGCGGCGCCAACGACATCGCCTGCGGCGCCAAGCGCTTCATCATCATGGTGACGCACGAACCCAAACGCTTCGCCGAGAAGGTCACCTATCTCAGTTCGCCCGGCTATCTCGACGGCGGCAACGCCCGCGACCGCTTCGGTTTCGTCGGCGGCGGCCCCTCGGCCATCATCACCACGCTGGGAATCCTGCGGCCCGATCCGCAGACCAAGGAATTCCAGCTCGACGGCTGGTTTCCGTTCTCCAGCATCGACGAGATCAAGGCCCACACCGGATGGGACCTGAAGGTCTCGCCCGATGCGCGCGTCATCGCCGAGCCCAGCGCCACCGAATTGGCCAATCTGCGCAAGGTCGACGAGACCGGCGCGCTGCGCAAGCACTAGCGCCGCGCGAGAGCGAATTGCCGCGATGGCGATTCAAGTGTGCCGTCGGAACGATGATGACGGCCGCCACGCGGAAGCAGCTGGACGCTGGCCTAGGCGGGGACGCGAAAGCGGGCTCGCACAGCCCGGAAGCGTTGAATCTCATTGACGACTGCAGAGCATTTCGCCGAGCTCGGCGACGTCACCACCATCGAAGCCGAATTTCGCCACGACGTCGGGCTGGAACTGGAGGATTTCCCGGTGCCGCATGGCTCGGATATTCGCGCGGTCACTCCGTCGAACTCGCAATCGCTGAGGCCTCAGTTCGACAGACGCCCTGCAAAGTATCCGGTCCATCCTGACCTGTGGCGGGCGATTTCGTCGACACCATACGGCAGGGAGGCTATCGCGCGTTTAGAGGAAGCACTTTCACCCGAAGCACCAGATCGAGAAAAGGAAGCAGCGCGCCTTCATGAGGTCGCGGGCGTCGACACACCGATTGCCGATCTGATCGAAGCGATTCTCGGGAGGGCATCCAATCCGAAACATACCTCTGCCGAGAAGTTCCCCGACGAAATTCCGGGACCGCGCTCGTGGACGCCCTGGCAGCTGCTGCGCGCGCGGTATGATGCCTCCACGATTTGTATTAGTAAGCAATGGAATCTACCCACGAAGAGCAACGGGAATGTCGTTCGCCCTAGCAATTCATGCTTCAACAGTCCTGGCCAAAAGGGTTGATTGGTTCCTGTCTTGGCCCGGCCGCCTCCTCTGGCAACGACAGCCGAATCATGCGGGAATCGAAAAGGGCCAATCCAAAGACGGAGATAGCGGCCAACTCATTATAAGTAATTCACATACACAGAGGGATCGCCATCGTCCGCCAGAGTCGGAGACGTCACCGGTGTGCCGAGATAGAGGAAGCCGACGATCTGGTCGCGCTCGGCCAGATTGAGTTCGGCGTGCAGCGTGCGGTCGAACATCGCCCAGCCGGAGCGCCAAATGCCGCCGAAGCCCTGCGCAAAAGCAGCCATCTGCATCGCCATCACGGCGCAGCCCGCGGTCATCTGCTGCTCGAGCGGATGCACCACCACGCTGTCGCGCGCCTTTGCCACCACCACGATCACCAGCGGTGCGCGCAGCGGCATCTTCGGCGCGCGTTTGACGATGTCTTCCGACTGTCCGGAGGCGATCGCCGCACGCTCCATCATCGCGCCGAGCCGCTCCAGTCCCTCGCCCTTGGCGATGATGAACTGATAGGGCCGCAGCTCCTGGAAGTCCGGGACGCGCAGCGCCGCCTTCAGGATGACCTCCAGCGCCTCGCCCTCTGGCGCAGGGGCCTGCAGCGCCGCGCAGGACCTTCGGGTGAGGAGCAGTGTGATCGCGTCCATCGTCGATTCCGATCTTGTTGGTTTACTGAGAGAAAAGTGCGTCCGGCAACACGTCAATGCGTTCGCCGCGGCGGAGGCGATGGCGCAATTGCGCCAGTTCGTCGTCGATCCGGCCGAGCGCCTGAAGGTTCGCCTTTTCGGCCGCGCTCGGCGCGATCACATCGACCACGGCGCCGCCGCCGATCACGATGCGGCGATCCCCCATCAGCGCCAGGATCGGATCGTGGGTCGAGATCAGCGTGATCTTCTCGCGCGCGATCAACAGATCGAGCGCGCGGCGGCGATCGATGCCGGCGTTCTCGATCTCGTCGATCAACACCACCGGCGACGACGACAGCACCGCGGTGTCGGCGATCATCAGCGCACGGGTCTGGCCGCCGCTGAGCTGCGTCAACGGCACGTCGTCGCCGAATGTCTCACCGGCGAGTTCGTTCGCGCATGCGATCACCTCGGCAACGGCCTGATCGGGCCGCGACACCATTCGGCAATTGGCGTGCATGGCGACGAATTCGCCGACGCTGAGATCGACGACGAAATTCATGTTCTGCGACAATTGTGCGATCAGCCGGCCGCCGAAGGCCGCGCGCTCGGCGCGGTCCAGCACGCGGCCGTTGACCAGGACGCGGCGCTGCGACGGCGTATCGCCCTGCGCCAGGCACTCGATGTCCGCGAGCAGCCGCGACTTGCCCGAACCAGTGGGACCGACGATGCAGGCGACGTCGCCCGGCACCAGCGTCAGGTCGAGCCGCTCCAGCCGTCCGGCCTTGTCGACGCCGCCCTGCAGCGTCAGCGACTGCAGCGGCAACTCCGCCGCGCGCCGCACGCCGTCGAGCCGGCCAACCAGCGCATCCAGATGCGAAGCGACCCCGTCGCGGTCCATCCCGAGATGCCCGAGCTGATCGTCGTCGAGCGTGTCGATCCAGTCGCCCAGCGCGATGTCCGGCTTGGCCTCGAGAGCTCGCGCGCCGGCGAGAAATTCGGCAACCGCCGGATGCCGCTGCGCCAGTTCGCCGATGGTCAGCGAAAACAGCCGCGCTGTCATCGCGCCGGCTCGCCGAAGCACATCTTGCGGACGTTGCCGCGCTGATGATCGCGGCCGATCGCGGTTTCGCCGATGCAATAGGGGCACACCGCGGACGGCATCGAGAACCGCAAGCGCCGGCCTTCCAGCGTATCGACTGACGGCGCGGTGAGCATATGCGCGGCGAGATCGGCGGCGCCCTGCCCGGTGATGCCGTGGAAGGCGACGATCTGCGCCCGCGGATTGGCAAGGCGGACATTGTAGGCGAACACTTCGCGCTCGGCCTGCGAAACGATGTCGCCCTTGGTGATCACCACCACGTCAGCGAGCTTGAGCATCGGCCCGATCTTGCGCGGCGTATGAATGCCCGACAGATTGTCGACGACGCAGATCGCCTGCACGCCCTGGACGTGCGGCGAGCAGCGATTGCACAGCCCCGCACTCTCGGCGATCAGGAAATCGTAATCCTGCGCGATTCCCCAGCGCAGGCAATCGTCGATATTGCTGACGAAATAATGATCCGGGCAGACATTGCCGGACAGCCCGACAACCACCGGCAGCCCGGCCTGCTGATACACCCGATCGTCGGTGGTCGAGAGCGAATCGAATTTGACGATGCCGACCTTGTGCCCTTGGGCGGCGAATCGCGTGGCGGTCTTGACCACAACCGAGGTCTTGCCCACCGAAGGCGGCCCGGCGACGGTGGTCACGCGCATGCCAGCACCTCTTCGGCGGGCCGCGCCGCCATCGCATCGAGGAAAGTTCGGCTGGCGAAGCGGACGTCTTCGGCGGTGGAGCGATGACGTAAATAGTCCCAGCCAAGCCAGTTCAGCCGCGCGCCCGGCGGCATGACCTGACCAACCTCGGCGCACAGCGACGGATAGCGATTGTCCGACAGATAGCGACCGAGCTCTGCGCCGTAGAAATGATCGACCAGAAATCCGAGCCGCTCACGATGCGCCTGCTGCACCGTCAGCCACAGCGGATAGGCCAGCGCACCCTCCTGCGGCCACACCACTTCGGTGTGGCTGCGCCGCGGGCAGATATCGGCGAGCGACCACGGCAGCACGTAGATGCCACCCGGCGACATGCCGGTGCCGGCGATGCGCGGCATCTGCGCGGAGTGCATGAGCTGCGGCACGTTGGCGACGATCTGCGCCAGACCCTTCGGGCCGAGCAGCCGCAGCATCGCAAGCAAAAAGAACTTGCTGAACTGGCTCCAGCACGCTTCGCCCTCCCGCCGCCAGCCGCCGAAAACGATCTGGTCGCGATACATCGGGTCCGCCAGATCGGCCCAGCGCCGCGGCACCGGCAGACCGTTCAGCCGCTGCCGATCGATCAGCAGCACGAACGGCGCCACCGCGAACACGCCGATCCAGCCTTGCGGATCGATCAGTCCGCAGTCGCTGAACGCGCTCGCGACATCGCCCGGCTGACAGGCGCTGAAGTGTCCGGCGGCGACATGCTCGGCATGAAAGCGGCGGTTGAAGGCGTTGCCGTGCTCCGCCGACACCAGCATCCGCGGAAAGTCGTCGAGCGCGCGTACCCGGCGCAGCCGCTCGAACGGCCCGACGCCGCCCTGTCCCATCGGAAAGCAGCAGCGCAGCGCCTCGCCGCCATCGAGGCGGTGCTGAGTCACGCGATCGGCGACGCCGTCGCGCACCCGCGCCCGCAACGGCACCGGCACATTGCCGAGGAAGTCCCAGCCGCGCGGGGCGCCGCGCGGCACCGCGACGTCGCCGAATGCCCGGCCGCGCGGCTCGATATCGAGGATGATGCGCGACCCCAATGCTAGCGTACCCATCGCCGCGCCTCCGTGTTGATGCGCTGCCGCTGCAGGCTGAATTCGACGACGTGGCCGAGAATGTCGGCCTGGCTCCAGCCGAATTGCGAGGCCGCGAGGCAGATCGCGCCGCTTCGGCCGATATGGCAGCAGATGTTGAATTCGAGGAAGGTGCGCTTGCCGGTGGCCGGATCGAAGCGATAGTCGAGCCGCGTGTAATCCATCGGCCCCGCCGCCGACCACAGCGCGGCGACGTCGGCGACGATCGCATCGCGCGTCATCGGTGCGCAATCGAACATCTCGTACCCGAGCGGATCGTTGCGCTTGAGGTCTTCGGTGATGATGCCGCCGGGGCGATCCGAGCGCGGATGCACGACGCCGAGCATCATCGGCTGCTCACCACCGAGCACCGGCACGGTGATGTCGATGCCGGGCGCATAGGCCTCGATCAGCACCGTCATGCCGCGCCCGATCAGTTTCGCGGCGACTTCTCTCGCGCCGGCCCAATCGTCCTGCAGCGACTGCTCGCTGACGCCTTCGGACGCGGCACCGAAGCGGTTCTTGACGAAATACGGCCCGCGGAAATTCGGTGGCGTCTCGAGATCGGCCAGCGTCGCATAGATCGCGCCTTCCGCGACCGGCAGGCCGGTCGCCCGCGCGGTGAGCTTGGTGAGCCATTTGTCTTCGGCGAGCGCGCGGATGTTCGGCCGCGCGCCGAGATGCGGCAGACCGAGAAACTCGCACACCGCGCCGACGAACAGTTCCGGATGATTAATCGGCATCCGGTTGTACAGCGAGAACACCAGATCAACGCTTCCGGGCGAGGCGTTGAACAACGTCCGGCAATGGCTGGTCGCCGAGACGGCGTAGCCGAGTTCGTTCAGCGCCTCCCAGACTCGGTGATAGTAAGCGGTGTAGCCGCCGTCGCCTTCATAGGGTCGGCAGGCGAAGTCCGGCGGCTCCGGCACGCGGCGCGCCAGAAACAGGATGCGCGTCGTTGGATTGCGCGGCGGCTTCATCAGGCGCTGGGGATGCAAGCGGTGCCGGATCGACATCGGGTCTCTCGCGAAGCGACGTTACCCGATTCCTCCAGCAAGCTCCGCGCCAACCTTATTCTCATGCTCACGGAGCTCATTGCGCGGCGAAACGTTCCTATAGGTACGTTTCTTCGCAGAGCGCGTACATGGCGGTGCATCGCGACCGCTGAATGCCGCCATGATGGCAGAAAAGCCAATTGCGCGAGCTGGCCCACGGCTTGCAAAGCTCATCGCCGGAGATAGTCGATAGGAGAACCGGCGTGCTGCAAGCAAGCGAGATGACATTGTGGTCATTGATGCGTCGCGTCGGTTCGCTGCTCGGTGCCGCGCGTCGGCCGTGCGCGGACGACCAGGGCCTGACGAACTCCGCTCCGGCCTCGGCAGAGACTGACGACGACCTGCCACGCGAACCGGCCTGGGTCGAACTTTCGCGGTCGATTCTGCCATGAGCAACCACGACCTCTCACTCGGTAGCGATCAGCGCGGTGCACCGTCGAAACCCGGCCGCGCGTTTGATCCGGTCGACGCAGCGGGATTGCGCCCCGGCGTGATCGTGCACGATCCGGCGGAGACCGTCGATGATCTGCTCGAAGCCTTCGCCCGCGGCCTGCAGGCCCGCGGCTTCAAAGTCGCCGGCTACGTGCAGAAGTCGCATGGGGAAGGTAGCGGCAACCGGATCGACTTTCTCGATCTCGCCACCGGCACGCTGCGCGACGGCGACCTGCGGGCCGGCGTGAGCTATCTGCAGACGGCCCTCAAGGAGCAAGCCGATTTGTTAGTGATCGGCCGCTTTGCAGCTTGTCTCGAAGCCACCGACTCGCTGAAAACCGTCAAGCTGACGCCGCGGCTCGGCCAGACCTTGCCGATGCTGACTGCGATCGCCGGCCACAGCATTCATCAATGGCACAGCTATGCGCGTCGCGAGGGCGCCATGATCGCGCCTGATCTCGCAGCGTTGTGGCAATGGTGGGGACCGGAGCAGCTTTATCGCGATCTCGCGCTCGGCGTCGCCGATGACGAGGTTCGTCAGATCGCCTGCGGCCAGCGCTGGATCATGGTCGAGGGGCCGCATGGCAGCGGCCTTGCCTATCTGCCGCGCCATCCGCGCGACCTGCTGCCGCGCCTCAATGGGCTCGCCAAGCAAAGCCTGAAGCAACTCGCCGCGATGGCAACGTCGTGGAACCCGCTCGAAACCGCTCTCGCCGTCGCGGCGATCAACGCCCACTATAATCGCTACGACCTCGCGGCCTTTCCCGGCAACGGCGTCAAGAGTTTCCGCCATCTCGCCGGCCGCGTCGGCGTGATCGGCGCCTTTCCCGGCGTCGACGGCATGCTGCCGAATTGCGCGGTGATGGAGGCCGATCCGCGCCCCGGTGAATATCCGCTGGCGGCGATGGATTCGATCCTGCCGGCCTGCGACGCGACCATCGTCAACGCTTCCAGCCTGATCAATCGCACTTTGCCGCGCGTCCTGCGGCTGTCGCAGCATCGCCCTGTGGCGTTGATCGGCCCGGCGACGCCGATGACGCCGCGGTTGTTCGACTACGGTCTGTCGGTGCTCGGCGGATTGATCGTCAGCGATCCCAAGGGGCTCGCCAGCGCCATCCGCGCCGGCGCACTGCCGCGCGAGTTCAGCCGGTTCGGGCGGTTCGTACATCTGACGCGCGGCTCCTCGCCCGCGGGTGCCGCGGCCGATCCGGCCGACAACGATTTCGCGATCTCCGCTCCGCGGCGATCGCACGCTTGACGTCGCCTCGCCGGTCGCACCGACCGGCGGGATACGTCCGACACGGCTTGAGCCGGCATTGAATCGCCCCACCGGCACCGCTTGCGGCTGCCCGAGCGCGAGCATTCGTCGGCATGATACGTGTTCCATCCAGCGGCCCCGACCTGATCCGGATCGAGCGCGTCTCGGTGCGCCGCGGCCACAGAGCCGTGCTTCACGACGTGTCGGCATCGTTTCCGACCGCGCGGGTGACGGCAATCGTCGGTCCGTCCGGCGTCGGCAAGACCACGTTGCTCGGCGTGCTCAACGGCCTGATCGCGCCGGCGAGCGGACACGTGGTGTTCGACGACGTCGGCCGGCTCGACGATCCGACCAGCCTTCGCGCCGCGCGGCACCAGACCGCGACGATTTTCCAGGATCACGCGCTGATCGGCCGGCTGTCGGCGATCGACAACGTGCTGCTCGGCCTCGCCGATGCCCGCCATCCGCTGTCACCGCTGCCGTGGCCGGCCGCGGCACGGCTGCGCGCTGCCAAGGCGCTCGACGATGTCGGCCTGCTCGACCTCGCCACGAGGCGCACCGCGCAGCTATCCGGCGGCGAGCGCCAGCGCGTCGGCGTCGCCCGCGCGCTGATCCGGCGGCCGCGGCTGCTACTCGGCGACGAGCCGTTCGCCTCGGTCGACCCGGCGCTGGCCCAGCAGCTCGGCGCGCTGTTTCGCAGCCTCGCGGTGCGCGAGGGCCTGACGGTGATCCTGGTGCTGCATCAGCTCCAGCTCGCCCGCGCCATCGCCGACCGCATCATCGGCCTGTCCGACGGCCGCGTCGCGTTCGACGGCGCGGCATCCGCGTTCGACGCCGAACTCGAAGCCAGGATCTTTCCCTCACTGGCCCTCAGCCAAAGCCCCTCGCAACCAAAGGAGACGATATGTTCAAACGACTAGGCCAACTGCTGATCGCCGGCGCGATGGCTGCAAGCGCGATGCTTGCCGCACAGCCTCCGGCGCAGGCCGGCGACAAGCCACAAAAACTCGTGGTCGGGCTTCTGCCCGGCGAATCCGCTCCCACGGTGATGCGGTTGAACGAGCCGCTGCGCGCTTACCTCGAAAACAAGCTCGGCCTGCCGGTCGAGCTCGTGGTCGGCGCCAATTACGCAGCGACCGGCGAAGCGCTGCGCTTCGGCCGGCTCGATATCGCCTATCTTGGGCCAGTGACGTATCTGCTCCGCGCCCGCGCCGCGAAACTCGAGCCGTTCGCGCGGCCCTCGCATGCGATCGTCGGGCCGACCTTCCAGGCGGTGATCATCGTGCCGGCCGACAGCCCGGCGAAGACGCTGGCCGATCTGAAGGGCGGCGAGATCGCGTTCGGCGATCCGGCCTCGACGTCGGGAACCTGGGTGCCGCGCTATCAGCTCCTCGCCGCCGGGCTCATTTCAGGCCGCGACTACACGCTGCGCGTGCTCGGCGCGCATGACGCGGTGGCGCTCGCTGTCGCCAACAAGAAGGTCGTCGCCGGCGGGTTGTCGAAGCCGGTCTATGACCGGCTGCTCAAGGAGAACAAGATCGATGCCAAGGCGGTCCGTGTGCTCGCCGAATCGCCGGCGATTCCCGAATACATGTGGACCTTCCGCGAAGGCATCGATCCGGAGTTCAAGGAACAGATCCGCAAGGCCTTCATCTCCATCGACGATCCGGAGGCCTTGAAAGTGTTCCGCGCCGAGGCGTTCATCCCGGCGGTGGATTCCGACGTCGATCGCGTCCGCAACTGGATCGACGCGATCGGCGCCGCCAATCCCGACGCCATCCCGCCGTCGCAATGAGCGAGCTGACGCAAACGCCAGGATGGGCGGCTATCCAGCAGGATAGCCGCTCGCGCCTGCGCACCTCGCTGATCGCGACGATCGTGGCCACGGCCGCGATCGTCGTCGCCTTCATTTACGCCGGCGCATTCGACTGGCGACGCTACGCCGGCGCGCTGCCGACCATCGTGACGCTGCTCGGCGATTCGATGCCGCCGGATTTCAGCCGCTGGCCCAAATGGGGCCGGCCGCTGCTCGAGACGCTGTCGATGAGCATCGCCGGCACCGTACTCGGCGCACTCGCCGCGATGCCGCTCGGCGCGCTGGCGGCGCGCAACGTCGTGCGCGCGCCGTGGATCGGCAATCCGGCGCGGCTGTTACTTAATCTCTTGCGCTCGATCCCCGGCCTGATCTGGGGCGTGATGTTCGTCGCCGCGGTCGGCTTCGGCCCGTTGCCAGGCATTCTGGCGCTCGGCTGCCATTCCACCGGCATGCTGGGCAAGTTCTACGCTGAGACGCTCGAACACGTCGAACCCGGCCCCGGCGATGCGCTGCGCAGTCTCGGCGTGTCACGGCTCGGCGTGCTGCGGTTCTCGGTGCTGCCGCAGATCCTGCCGCGGCTGGTCGATGTCACGATCTATCGCTGGGAGCACAATCTGCGCGCCGCTACCACGCTCGGCGTGGTCGGCGCCGGCGGGCTCGGGCTGGAGATCATCACGGCGTTTCATCTGTTCGAATACCGCGAGGCGATGGCGCTGATCATCCTGATGCTCGGGCTGGTCACCGCGATCACGCTGATCGGCGGGCGGCTCCGAGCGCGCTTTCTCGATCAGGCCTGAGCCGGATCGGCGACATCGTCGGCGCCGTCGTCTTCCTTCAGGCAAGGCCGCTGGTCCAGCGCGCGGTCGAGCGACGGACAGCCGGCCTGCAGCTCGGCCGGCGCCAGCAGATAGGTCAGCGCTTCGAGATCGGAGGCCAGCAGGATGCGCGCCTTGGCCTGCATCGAGCGGAAGATACTCAGCACCGCGCGGCCGTTCTCGGTGAGCGACGCGCCGCCGCCGCGCTTGCCGCCGATGATCCGCTCCACCAGCGGCTCGCGGAAATGGCCGTTGAGGTCGTCGATCAGCTTCCAGGCATTGGGATAAGCCATCCCCATGCTGCGCGCCGCCCCCGAGATCGAGCCGAACCGCTCGATCGCTTCCAACAGCTGCACCTTGCCGGGCCCGATAATCGGGACCACGCGGAGTTGCAGCGACAGGTCGGTCTTGTCCAACATGACATCCTCGGGGCCGCAGGCTGCGGCCGGTCGGGACCATTCTAGGACATTTGCCGCGCCGGCGGAACGCTGCCGCACCATGCGACTTTGGCTCAAATCTCCTGTTCGTCCAGCGGCAGCCGCTCGCCGTCGGGGCCTCGCATCACCCGGCGCAGCCACAGCGGGGGGGTGCCGTTGAGCAGCTTCTGCAATTGCGCGACCACGTCGTCGATCTCGCGGACGAACTCGCTCTTCACTGGAAACACCCGGATGTTGTGGACGCGGACGGCGGCGAGATCGCTGAGGCCGAGGGTGAACAGCACCGACGCGCCCTTCAGCGCCTCGACGCGCTCGACCAAGGGATCGCCACCTTGGCCGTCGTCGTCGCCCATGTCGTCCATCACGCAGCGGCCGTCGGCGCCGCCCTGCCCGCCGCCGAGTCCCTTCTTGGCGCCGCGGCGGAAGTTGACGACGTCGACGAAGGCCGAGCTGTCGCGGTCGACGTCGTAGATCACCATCTGCCGGGCTGCGGCGAAATTGGCGTCGACCTGAAACAGGTTGTTGGTGGTGAGCGCAATCCGGAGATGAGGCGTATCCATGGCGAGGATCCTGCGGGTCAGAGCTGTGTCTTAAGAACGGCGGCCTCGGGAAAAGCGTGAGCGGAACAGCGCCGGCAGCTTGCCGCCTTCCGGCAGCGCCGTGCGCCAATCGGCGAGTTGCGCCAGCGGCAACCGACCATCGACGAGCGCTTCGACCGGGACGATGTGCAGCACACCGTCATGAATGAGATAGAAGTCGATCGGGAAACGCGCCGGATCGCGATAGGCCTCGCCGATCTCGATCAGCAAATCATCGCCGTCTATGCGCGCCTTCGGATTATCGCAGTCGAGCCGAACGTATCGATTCAGCGGCAGTTTGCGGCGGAACTGATACAGGCTCTTGTTCTCGTCGCAGAAGCTGCGGATCTCGGCGACGACGTCGGCGTAATACTCCGACAGCATCGCCTCGACATAGGAGTCCGGATACGGCAGCCGCCGAACTTCGAGGAAGTACGCGACCGCCGAGTGCAGCAGCGTCAAGCCCGCCGGCGAGATCTTCATCGTCACGGTCGAAGCTTCGGCCAGCCGGTCGAAGCCGACCAGGCCGTTGTTCCATTCGACGTGGCCCGAGCGATCGGCGACGCAAACCCAGATCAGCCGCAGCGCGCGGAACAGCTCCGCGACCAGCTTCTCGGTGCCGGTCCGGCGCGGCAACGCCTTATAGCGTTGCCACGAGGTGCCGCCCTCGTACTCGGCATCGCGCGGCCCGATCGCGGCAGCCAGCGCCGCAAAGGCACGAAGTGCTCCGGCGATGTCGGTGAGCGGCAGTTCGCTGGTCTCCGCCTCCGCGAACGACAGCAGCAACGGCCGCGAATACATTTCGAGCTGGCGATGCTGCGGCAGAGCCGGCGCTGGCGTGGCGCCCGCCACGAACAGTGGCGCGAGGCGATCGACCAGGGGGATCTTCGTCCTCCCGGTCGTCGTCTCGGCCGTCGTGGCGGGGGCCGTTATGGTCGCTACTTCGCTCACCAGGTGTTCAGCAGCCACTCGCGGTCTTTGGTGTATTCCATGTGCGTGAACAGCGTGTTGGCGATGGTCTCGCCGAGCAGCATGGCGCCGCGATAGCCCATGGTCGGGTGGCGATACAGGCCGGCGCGGTCGAAGGTCGGGAAGCCGACGCGGACCATCGGGATGTTGGCGTCGATCGCCACATAGCGGCCCTTGGAGTGGCCCATGATCAGATCGATGCCGTAATCCTTGTCGAGCGCGCGCTTCTCGAGCTCCCAGAGGTCGGCGTTGCAAACGACCTCCATGTCCCAGTTGCACTTGTCCTTCAGCGCCAGGATGCGCGGGTCCTTCTTGTAGCGGCTGTTGTCGTCGCCGAGCAGCATCAAGACCGGCTTCATCTCGACCTCGAGGCAGAACTCGGCGAGGCCGATGACGAGATCCGGATGGCCGAACAGCGCCACCTTCTTGTCGGCGAAGAACATGTGGGCGAGATCCTGCAGCGCGTCGAGCGCGATGCCGCGTTCCTTGACCAACGAGTCCGGGATCGGCTTGCCGGTGATCTCGCTGACCTTCCGCAGCATCGCGTCCGTGTTGGCGATGCCGTAGGGCGTCGAGACGATATGCGACGGCACCTCGAACTCACTCTTCAGATAATCTGCGCTGGAGCCGCCCTCGTATTTGGCCAGCGCCAGCGACGCCACGGCGCCGCTCGCGTGCTTGATGTCCTCGACCGTGGTGCGGCCGTGGGTGTGGATCGACTTGTCGGGCAGCATCGGCGAGTCGAAATCCTCGGTGTCCATGAAGATGGTGGCGTCGACGCCCATCTCCTTGAAATAGTGCTTGAGCAGTACGACGTCGCCCGGATTGACCCAGCCGGGGAACACGTTGAGCTTGCCGGTCGGCGCCACCTTGTGATCGCAGATCGTCTTGATGATCGCCTGCATGCACTCGGCATAGCCGCCGACCTGGCTGGCCTTGAAGCTCGGCGTGTGCACCGGCACCACGTGGATCTTGCGACCGGGGAATTCCTTCTTCAGCGCGGCGTTGGCCTTGCCGATATTGCCCTCGATGTCGTCGCCGATGATTTCGGTCGAGCAGGTGGTGATCAGCGGGATCACCCGCAGCTCGGGATAGCGACGCGCCAGCGTCAGCACGCCGTCGATGATGCGTTGATGCCCGCCGAACACCGCCGAGTCCTCGTGCAGCGAGGTCGAGGCGATGTCGAAATTTTCCTTGAAGTGCTGGGCGAACAACAGCCGCACGAACATCGTGCAGCCCTGGCCGCCGTGGACCAGCGGGATGCAATCCTTGACGCCGATCCCGGCGTATTGGGCGCCGGCCGGCTGGCAGTCGTACATCGGATTGATGACGCCGACGCGTTCCTTGCTAATGACTTCGCAACCCATCGTGGGCTCCTGATGGTGTGAGCGGCTGGCCGGCTCGCGGTGCGGCCGGCGCTCGGCCGTCAATAAAGGGAATGAGTGAGTTCGCCGTTGAGCGACTTGGTGATCGCGATCTCGGTGAGGCGATCCTTGACGCCCGACAGCAGCGACCGGATTTCTTCCGGCTTGCATGCCGCAATCCAGGGGAACCGCTCCTGGAAGTCGGCCACCATGATCTTGGCGTCGGCGTAGAACAGCTTCTCCATCGGCGTGTCGCGCTTCACTTCCTCGCCGGCGAACAGCGCCGCGGCGACGGCGAAAATGCCGTCGAGGTTCTCCTGGCGATCCCAGCTACGGGAGAAAAACTGCCAGAGGTAGCGCTCCTGGCAGAAATTGTAGAGTTGATCGATCTGCTCGGCGCTCATTCCGCGGCCTCCAGGAAACGGGTGGTGGTTTCGCCACGGATATCGGTGGCCGCGAGCTTCAGCAGCGGATTGTGAACTGCGTTGTACATGTCGCGCGCGAGGTTCACGAAGCCTTCGAAGCCCATATAGGGGCCGTTGTGATAGGCGTGGCCGTTGACGTAGGGGATGTGCAGTTTCTTGACGAGCTCGCCGACGCGCGGGCCGGTGAAGATGACGTCCGGCTTGACCAGATCGATGATCTCGAAGAATTCGAGCTCGTTGCCGTCGTCGACGTAATACGTGCCGCTCTGGCCGCGGGCGATCACCTTCTCGAAGTCCTCCTGATGGCCGAACTTCGAGGACATCGCGACCACCTGGACGCCGAGGTCGTCCTCGACCGATTTGGTCCAGTGCCACAGCCGCGGACCGCCCGTCCAGATCGCCATCTTGGTGCCCTTCAACCGCTCCTTGTACCAGTCGAGCTGCGGCTTCCACTTGGCGTATTCCTCGGCGATCAGCGCTTCGCCCTTCTCCTCGATGCCGAAGAAAGCGCAAACCTTGCGGATGCCTTCGGCCATGTAATTGAAGCCCCAGGAGTCGATGTCGAGGCGCGGGATGCCGTAGCGCTTCTTCAGCTCGTTGGCGATGTAGCCGGCGGATCGGGCGCAGTTGACCACGTTGAGCTGGGCGCGGTGCATGGCGCGCAGATCGTCGTAATTGGCGTTGCCGGTGAAGTGCGCGATCACCTGGATGCCAAGCTTGTCCCAGTACTGCTGCAGCAGCTGGGTGTCGCCCTGGATGTTGTAGTCGCCGATGAAATTGATGGTGTAGGGCGAGGTGACCTCCGGCTCGACCGTGCCGACCTTCTCGTTGACCCAGCCGATGTTGAGAACGTGGTGGCCCTTGGACTGCGACACGCCGGCAAAGCCCGGGCATTCGCAGGTGAAAATGTCGGTGTCGGGCCGCGCTTCCATCACCCGCTTCACCACGGCCTTGACGTCGTCGCCGATCAGCGCGGTCGGGCAGGTGGTGTAGACGATCATCCGCTTGATGTGCGGCATCTCGTCGAACGCCTCGTGGATCGCCTTTTCCAGCCGCTTGTCGCCGCCGAACACGATGTGGCTTTCCTTCATGTCGGTCGACCACACGTATTTCATCTGGAAGTGGCCGTTGTCCGACGGATAGCGCTTGGTGTGCCAGGTGTCGTAGGCGCAGCCGATCGGGCCGTGGACCATCTGGATGGTGTCCTTGAGAACACCGCCGATCACCAGCTTGGCGCCGCAGAAGGCGCAGCCGCGCTCGGACAATGTGCCCGGAATCGTCGGCGCGTTCGAGATCGGCAGGAAGTCGCGCGTGTCCTCACCATCCACCTTCAGGTAGATGTGCTTCTCGCGCTCGGGAATGTCCTTGTCGCAGTTCAGTAGGACCATGGGCATGGCGGTGCTCTCCTCGTTCAGACGGGATCGGCTGGGGCTGCTGAAATCTCCCCAGCGACGGCCACGCGAATTGAGATGGAGTGGCCGGGTCGATCAGGGGGATTGCAGCTATCGTGCCAAGTACGGGACGGGTGCTTACTTCGAACGTCACTAAGCGGTCCTGTTCGTGATTGTCGCCGTCATGGCCGGGCTCGTCCCGGCCATCCACGTCCTTGGGCGCATCAGCGCGCGATTCCGTGGATGCCCGGCACAAGGCCGGGCATGACGGCGGAGAGTCGTTTCGTTCATCGCGGTACAAAATCTTCCGAGAGTCGCACGCGGTCGTGCGGGCGGCGGACCTGAGCGTGCGTTTTTACGCCGCCTGGTGTGGCACGCGCGTTGCGTAACGCATCTCAGCTCATCATCAGGAGAACCGCCATGCTGGCTGAACTCGACGCTCCGCGCGCGGAGCCGACCTCTCGCTCATCGACCCTCCGGATCGCCGTCGCCAGCAGCGAGGGCATTCGGATCGACCAGCATTTCGGCCAGGCCGACCTCTTCCGGGTTTACGACGTCTCGGCCTCCGGCATCGTCCCTGTCGAGGACCGCGACGTCGGCCAATACGCCGAGGGCGAAGAGGATCGCCGCGACACGATCTGCCGGATGCTGAAGGATTGCCAAGTGTTGCTGGTCGCCAAGATCGGCGTAACGCCGCAGGAGAAGCTCGCAGGCGTCGGCATCGAGGCGATCGACCGCTTCGCCGGGAAGGGCGTCGAGGCGGCACTCTTAGAAGTGTTCGCTTCGAAATCCGCCGCCCGCAGCGAAGCGCCACTGGACACCTCGCAATTCCAGCTCCTGCACGCCATGCTGCGCGTCACCGACATCGACCGCGCCATCGACTTCTATACGCGCCTACTCGGCATGACGGTGCTGGAGCGGCGCGATCACAAAAAGAACCAGTTCACGCAGGCCTATCTGGGCTACGGCGCCGGCTCGTCGGGGATGACGATCGAGCTGGTGTTCAACTGGACCGAGGATCAGCCGTACACGCACGGTACTTCGTACGGGCACATCGCCATCGGCGTGTCGGGAATTACCGCGCTGTGCGACCGGCTGGCGGCGCAGGGGGTGACCATGCCGCGGCCGCCGCGGGCGCAGCGCCACGGCGAGTCCATCGTTGCTTTCATTGAGGATCCGGACGGTCACCGCATCGAGCTGGTGCAGGCGCCGAGCGCGCCGTGAGGGACTTGGCACGACGCTTGCGAGAGGCCGATTAGTTCTCACCCCCGAAGGACATTTGATATGCCCAGACAGATAGCTTTCTACGGTAAAGGCGGTATCGGCAAGTCGACGACGTCGCAGAACACGCTCGCCGCTTTGGTCGAGATGGGTCAGAAGATCCTGATCGTCGGCTGCGATCCCAAGGCGGACTCCACCCGCCTGATCCTCAACACCAAGATGCAGGACACCGTGCTCAGCCTCGCCGCCGAAGCCGGCTCGGTCGAAGACCTCGAACTCGAAGACGTGATGAAGATCGGCTACAAGGGCATCAAGTGCACCGAAGCCGGCGGCCCGGAGCCGGGCGTCGGCTGCGCCGGCCGCGGCGTCATCACCGCCATCAACTTCCTCGAAGAGAACGGCGCCTACGAGGACGTCGACTACGTCTCCTACGACGTGCTCGGCGACGTGGTGTGCGGCGGCTTCGCGATGCCGATCCGCGAGAACAAGGCGCAGGAAATCTACATCGTCATGTCCGGCGAGATGATGGCGCTGTATGCCGCCAACAACATCGCCAAGGGCATTCTGAAATACGCGTCGTCGGGCGGCGTCCGCCTCGGCGGCCTGATCTGCAACGAGCGCCAGACCGACCGCGAGCTCGACCTCGCCGAAGCGCTGGCCAAGCGCCTCAACTCGAAGCTGATCCACTTCGTGCCGCGCGACAACATCGTGCAGCACGCCGAGCTGCGCCGTCAGACCGTGATTCAGTACGCGCCGGACAGCCAGCAGGCGAAGGAATACCGGACTCTCGCCGAGAAGGTTCACGCCAACTGCGGCAACGGAACCATTCCGACCCCGATCACGATGGAAGAGCTCGAAGAGATGCTGCTCGACTTCGGCATCATGAAGACCGACGAGCAGGCGCTCGCCGAGCTTCAGGCCCGCGAGGCCGCCAAGGCGGCCGCGGTGGCCTGAATAGGCGAACCTGAACGTCCGACGCGATGGCCGGGTTCGTCCCGGCCATTTGCGTTCTGGCCATACCAGAATTGGGAGGGAGAACATACCCTCCACGTCATCGCGAGCGAAGCGAAGCAATCCAGCGCAGTCCATGGGGCTGGATTGCTTCTCGCTACGCTCCTCGCAATGACGAGCTGAGATAGCCGTTCACCGATTGTAGGTCATCACCGCATCGCGCCGCTCGGCGAAATGGCCGGCGATTTCCTCCGCGAGGGTTGCGTCGAGTGGGATGCCGTAGCGTTGCGCCGCCAATGCCAGTTTGCCGGCGTCCTGCTGCTGCAGCGACGCCGTTCCGGCGTTCGCCAGCGCGTTGACCCGGCGCAGCGCCGCATCGTCCGGGGCGTTCTCTTGCCAAAGGTCGCGGATTGCGCCGGGCACGTAGTCGCCAGCAGCGGCGAGCTGGGCGGAATGCCCGAGACTTTGCGCCGCAGCGGCGACCGCGATATCCGCCAGGATCAGATGGAAGTGTCGGACCCGCAGCGATGCGCGCGCTGCCTGTTCGGACGCTTGGTCCTCGGGCGATTCCGGTCCGCAACTGTCGCACATGGTGATCACTCTTTCTGCTTGGCTGACTGTTTGGCGATGTAGGAGCGGCGATAGATCCGATAGTCGATACCGTATTTTTCGATGCGGAGGCCGAGCACGCGGCGGGTCAGGCCGAGTTCCTTGGCGGCTTCGGTGGTGTTGCCGTTGTGGGTCTTCAGCGCCTCGATGATCATCTCGTATTCGACCGCCTCGACCTTGGCCTCCATGCTGCAGCCGAAATTGGTGCCGGTCTCCTCCGAGGTCTGCAGCGACGGCGGCAGATTGTAGCCGTGGATCACGCCGTCGTCGGACAGGATGACGGAGCGCTCGATGACGTTTTCGAGTTCGCGGACATTGCCGGGCCAATGATACGCCATCAGCATGTTCAGCGCCGGCGTCGAAATCCGCTTGACCTCCTTGCCGGACGCCGCCGCGTTTCGGGCGACGAAATGATCGGCGAGTAGCACCACGTCGCTGCCACGATCGCGCAGCGGCGGGATGGTGATCGGGAACACGTTGAGCCGGTAGTACAGATCCTCGCGGAACGTGCCCTTCGCCACCATGTCGAGCAGGTTACGATTGGTGGCGGCGATGATGCGCAGGTCAACCTTGACCGGCTTCGAGCCACCAACCCGCTCGAACGTGCGCTCCTGCAGCACGCGCAGCAGTTTGGCTTGCATCGGCAGGCTGAGTTCGCCGATCTCGTCGAGAAAGATCGTGCCGCCGTCGGCGAGTTCGAACCGGCCCTTGCGCATCCCGACCGCGCCGGTGAACGAACCCTTCTCGTGGCCGAACAATTCGCTCTCGACGATGTTCTCCGGCAGCGCCGCGCAGTTGAACTTGACGAACGGGCCGTCGGCATTGGCGCTGTTGTAGTGCATGGCGTTGGCGACCAGTTCCTTGCCGACGCCGCTTTCGCCGAGGATCAGCACCGTGGTCTTGGTCGCCGCGACCTTCTGGATCAGGTCGTACACCGCCTGCATCGGCTTGGAGCTGCCGATGATGTTGGACGGCTTGAAGCGCTCCTTGAGTTCGCTCTGCAGCCGCCGATTCTCGTTCTCCAACCGAACCTTGTCGACATTCTCGAGCAGATACAGCTCGACCGCCGGCGCGATCATCGACGCAATGGTCGACAGCACTTCGACGTCCTGCTTCAGCAGCCTTCGATTGCGATAGCCGCGCTCGGCGCTGATGGTGCCGAGCACCTTGCGACCATGGATGATCGGCACGCAAAAGAACGACGCGTTGCCGTTGCCGTCGGCGTGCGACTTGGTGCGATCGAGAAAACGGCTGTCGTCGCGCAGATGCGGGACGATGATCGGTTTGCCGCTCTCCACCACCTGCCCGGTGATGCCCTCGCCCGGCGCATACAACCCGCGCGCCTTCTGATCCTCGGTCAGGCCGAAGCTCTCGTGGATGAAGATGGTCTGCGACTCGCGGTCGTACAGCGTGACCATGCCGCGCTGGATCTTGAGCTGATGCTGCATCACCGACAGGATCAGCGTCAGCGTCTTCGCCAGATCCTCGCTGTCGGTGATAATCTTGCTGATCTGGTACAGCAGCGGCAGCACGTTGACCCGGCATTCGCCGGTGAAACAGTGGCTGAATTCTTCGGAAAGGTCATCGACCTCGACTTGAACGGTCTCGGACAGGTTCATCACGAACGCCTCGGCTGGTCACAGCAACACCGGCGTTGCAAATTTGAGGCCAGCACTTAAAAATCGTAAATCATTGATTTTTATGAATAGCGATATTGTTAGATTACGAACGTGCCTGTGTTGTCCGCTTTCGCACACGAACGCCGCTGCGTTCCGAAATGTACTAAATCTGAGGCCTTCTATCGAAAACGTACGTGACGCGGGCCCAAAGATGCGAGTCTCTCCGATTAAAGTATGCTTCACCGCTATATTCTGACTGGATTGACAGGCTGGCGCGCTTGGCCCGCCGATTGCACCTCTCCTGTCAGAACCCACGCGCGACGGAGAACGGGATGAAGCCCGAGGACGTGCTGGCGCTGAAGGACGAGCCGGCGTGCGCTCAGAACAACAAGTCGAAGTCCGGCTGCGCTGCGCCGAAGCCCGGCGCGACCCAAGGCGGCTGCTGCTACGACGGCGCCCGCAATGCGCTGCTGCCGATCGCCGACGCCGCCCACATTGTCCATGGCCCGATCGGCTGCGCGGGGTCGTCCTGGGACAATCGCGGCTCGCGCTCCTCCGGCTCCGATCTGTATCGCGTCGGCATGACCACCGATCTCAGCGACATGGACGTGATCATGGGCCGCGGCGAGAAGAAGCTGTACGGCGCGATCCGCTATGTCGCCGAGCGCTACAACCCGGCGGCGGTGTTCGTCTATGTCACCTGCATCCCGGCGCTGCAGGGCGATGATGTCGATGTCGTCGCCAAGACCGCATCCGAGCGCTTCGGCCTTTCGGTGATCCCGATCGACTGCGCCGGCTTCTATGGTAACAAGAATCTCGGCAACCGGATCGCCGGCGACGCCGTGGTGCGTCACGTTATCGGTACACGCGAGCCGGATCCCCTGCCCGCCTCCAGCGATTTCCCCGGGACCGTGCACGACGTCAACCTGATCGGCGAATGGAACGTCGGCGGCGAGTTCTGGAACGTCGCGCCGCTGTTCGACGAGCTCGGCTTGCGCATCCTGTGCAGCTTCTCCGGCGATTCCCGCTTCCGCGAGGTGCAGACCATGCACCGCGCCAAAGCCAACATGGTGGTGTGCTCCAAGGCGATGATCCACGTCGCCCGCAAGCTCGAAGAGAGCTACGGCGCGCCGTATTTCGAAGGTTCGTTCTACGGCGTCCGCGACACCTCCGACGCCTTCCGCAATTTCGCCCGGCTGCTGAACGATCCGGAGCTCGACCGTCGCACCGAGGCGCTGATCGCCCGCGAAGAAGCGTGTGTCGCAAACGAACTCGTCTCGATCCGGCCGCGGGTCGCGGGCAAACGCGTGCTGGTGTTCGCCGGCGGCTACAAGTCCTGGTCGTTGGTGTCGGCGATGCAGGATCTCGGTGTCGAGGTGGTGGCGACCGGCACCGAAAAGTCCACCGAGGAGGACAAGGCCCGCATCCGCGAGCTGATGGGGCCGCAGGCGCGGATGATCGAGGACAACGACCAGCGCGCTCTGATAGCGGCGTTTCACGATTGCGGCGCCGACGTTCTGGTCGCCGGCGATCGCTACATCTTCCCGGCAATGAAATCGCGGCTGCCGTTCCTCGACATCGATCACGTTCGCCGCATCGGCTATGCCGGCTATGCGGGCATCATCGAACTCGCGCGCAATCTCGACGCGGTGGCCAACTCGCCGGTTTGGGCGCGGGCGCAGAACCGCAGCCTCGCGGCGCGGCCGGCAGCCTGAGGCGCAGCGCGATGGCCGAACTCCTCACGCCGACCAAGCCCCTGGCGGTCAATCCGCTGAAAGCCTGCCAGCCGATCGGCGCCTCGCTGGCGTTTCTCGGCCTCGCCGACTGCCTGCCACTGGAGCACGGCGCGCGCGGCTGCACCTCGTTCAACAAGCTGTTCTTCATGCGGCATTTCAACGAGCCGATCGCGCTGCAGACCACCGCGATGGACCAGATCACCACCGTGCTCGGCGCCGACGGCAGCATCGTCGAGGCGCTGGCGACGATCTGCGAGCGCGACAGGCCGAAGGTCATCGGCCTGATCTCTACCGGCCTGTCGTCGATGCAAGGCTCCGACATCCCGCGCACCGTGGCCGAATTCCGCGCCAAACATCCAGAACACGCCGGCATCGACGTTATCGTGGCGCCGGCGACCGACACGCTCGGCTGCCTCGAATCTGGCTTCGCGCTGGCGGTCGAGGCGATCATCGAAGCGCTGGCGCCGGTGGGAGCCGCGCTGCGACTGCGGCACCAGGTCAACGTACTGGCTTCGGCGATGCTGACGCCCGGCGACGTCGAGGACATCAAGGTGTGGATCGAGGCCTACGGGCTGACACCGATCATGCTGCCAGACATCGCCGACTCGCTGGACGGGCACCTGACCGACACCGGCTTCTCGACCCTGACCTACGGCGGCACCACAGGCGACGAGATCGGCCGGATGGGCCGGTCGGCCGCGACGCTGGTGATCGGCCGCTCCCTCGACGGCGCCGCCGATCTGTTGCGCGAGCGCACCGGCATTCCGGACTATCGGTTCGACGGCGCGATCGGGCTCGCCGCCAGCGACGCGTTCTCCGACGCGCTCGGCGCGATCGCCAATCGCGCCATGCCTGCCAAGGTCGCACGCAAGCGTGCACAGCTTCTCGACGCGATGGTCGACACCCAATTCCAGCTCGGCGGCGCGCGGATCGCAATCGCTGCAGACGCCGATCTGTGCGCCTCGCTTGTCGCCTTCTTCGTCGAGATGGGTGCGGAGGTCGTCGCCGCGGTAGCCTCCGCCAAGGGGCAGCAACTTGCGAGTCTGCCGCTCGACAGCGTGGTGATCGGCGATCTCGAGGATTTCGAATGGTTGGCGCGCGAGCGCGGCGCCGATCTGCTCGTCACCAATTCGCACGGCGCCGACATCGCCAAGCGAACCGGCGCAGCGCTGCTGCGCGCCGGCTTCCCGATCTACGATTCCTACGGCGCCCACGCGGAGAGTTTCGTCGGCTATGCCGGTGGACGGCGCACGCTGTTCCGCATCGCCGATCTGCTCGCCGCCAATTTTCAGGAGCTGCGGCCGTATCGCTCGCGCTTTCGCGCAGAGCCGGATGCGGCCCGCCGGAGTTCATTGCCATGATCAGAGTTGCCTTCGCATCTAGCGACCGCCGCACTGTGAATCTCCATTTCGGCGGCGCCGAAAGCCTGGTGATCTACGACATTGCGCCCGGCCAGGCCGATCTGGTCGGCGTCGGCACCTTCATGAAGGCCGAACAGATCGGCGAGACCGGCCGCGTCGGCCTCACTGGTACGGTGCACGACAAGGTGCTGCCGAAGCTCGGCTTCGTCGAAGGCTGCGCTGCCGTCTATGCGGCCTCGATCGGAACCTCGTCGATCCGCCGACTGATGGCGCAAGGCGTGCAGCCGATCATCGTCGACAACGGCCACGACATCCTCGACCTGCTCAACGAAGTCAGCCTGGCGCTGGTGCATGGCGGCCTGTCCTGGGTCGAAAAGGCGAAGATGAAAGCTGAAGCCAGTGCCGCCAAATCGCAGACCGTCGCGACCGAACGCGAAACCCATCAACTGATGACCTCGGTCGACGATCTGGAGTGACACCATGAAGCTCGCCGCCTCGACGCTCGGCCTGCCGCCGTTCAACCATCTGTATCTGCTGCCGCGGCTGCGCGCGATCGGCGTCGAGGGCATCGAGATCGCGCCCGATCACACCTGGAAGCGCGCGCCCTACACCCACGAAATCCCTTTCCAGTCGGTGTGGAATTATCGCCGCGTCGCCGACAATGCCGGGCTCGCCATTGTCGGGTTGCATACGGTGCTGGGCGGGCGGCTCGAACTCGGGCTGTTCGAGAACAAGGAGCATCGCGATCACACCATCGCGCATCTGGTTCATCTTTCGGCGGTGTGCCGCGATCTTGGCGGCAAGACGCTGACGCTGGACACCCGCTGGAAGGCGACGCTGCCCGAAAAGGACGCCTGGTTCGCGTGCCGCGATTTTTTCGACGAACTGCTGCCGCAAATCGGGGATCACGGCACCACGCTGTGCTTCGCGCCGCTGCCAGAGAACGAGGGCGATTTCTGCCTCACCGCGCGCGAATGCTACACGCTGTCGCTGGCGCTCGATCATCCGTCCTTCGCCATCAGCCTCGATTCCGCGCCGCTTGCGATGGGCGGCGAGACCGGCCACACGCATTTCGTCGCGGCGCAGCGGCTGCTCAAGATCTTCCACATCGACGAGCCCGGCAAGGCGCCGATCGGTTCGACCGGCCAGGTCGATCACGGCGACATGCGCCAGCATCTCGTCGCTATCGGCTATCAGGGCTGGGTGTCGATCGTGCAGCGTTTCGTGCCGGACACGATCGCCCTCGACGAGCTGGCGGCAAGCGTCCGCTTCGTCGAACAGAAATATCTACGCCCCGACACGCGATCCGGTGTCGCCCCGGTCGAGGCCACAAGAATCAAGATCATCTCCGACACCATCGCGGCACTGCGGCCGAACATCCAGGCCGACGGCGGTGATCTTGAACTGGTGTCGGTCAACGGCAACCGCATCGAGGTCAAGCTGCACGGCAAGTGCCGCGCCTGCGCGCTGGTCGGCCAAACGCTCGGCGGCGTGCGGCGCCGGCTGACCTCGGTGCTGAACGCGCCGGTCACGGTGGTGCCGGTCTGACGCGCCAGCCGGAAGCGGCAATCAACCGATCGAGCCGATCCAGTTGATGATCTCGGTCAACCGCGTCTTGCGATCGCGAATGTCGTCGCTGATCGCTGGTCGCGCGTCCGCGGACGTCGGCGCCGGATCAGGGCCGTGACTTTCCATTTGATCGATCAACGCCATCAGTTCCGCTTCGCTTCGGACGGAGCGTTCGGCGATCAAACTCGGCGCGTTGCGGCGTAGGATCGCCGCCATGTAGGGCAGCTCGAACTCGGGGTGATACTGTACGCCGAAGAACCGGCTCCGGCCGACGCGAAATTCGGCGGCCTGAACCGCAGCCATCCCGTTGAAGGCCGTCACCATGGCGCCGGGCGGAAGCTCGGCGACGATGTCGGCGTGAATCGCCAGCGCATCGTAGCTGGCTGGCCGCGACCGGTGCATCGGGTGCGTTTGCCCGGCTTCGGTCAATGTGATGCCGGTCGCGAACGGAACTTCGCGACCGCGTGGATTGGCGACGACGCGGCCGCCGGCGGCGGCCACGCCGAGCTGCAAGCCCCAGCACGAGCCAAACACCGGCACGCCCAGGGCATAGACCTCGCGCAGAAATTCGATCTGGCGGGTCACCGCCGGCGCGAGCCGATAGACGTGCAGCGACGAGCCGGTGATCACCACCCCGTCATAGGATCCGAGCGGCGCCGGCAACCCATCGCTTTCGTCCGCAGGCGAGAAGGTGTCGATCGACAGCGCGGGATCGATCAACCGCAGCGTATCGGCATAAGCGTCGGCCATGCTGCGGCCGGCGGCGGCGACGATCTGGCGGCGGTCTTCGTTCGAATTGCCTTCCGCAACCAGCAGCCGGACCATCTCTCACCTCGCGCCGACGGCGGCGCCATTCAACCGATCGAACAGCTCCGGTTCGACTCGCGGCGGAGCATTCAACTCCAGGACACGCGACGCCCGCAACACCGTTTCGTCATCGCCCATCGCACCGACGATCTGCACGCCGATCGGAATGCCGTGACGATCAACGCCAAACGGAACGGAGGCCGCCGGCTGCCCCGTCATGTTCCACAAATAGGTGAACGGACACCAGCGCCAGTCGCCTTCAATTCCGCCCGGCGGCGCGTTGTGCGCGATCGCCGGGGCCGTGCATGGCATCACCGGCCCGATCAGCACATCGACATCTGCGAACAGCGCATGAGCCGCCGCCGTCATCGCCAGCCGGTCGTTGACCGCGACGAGGAAATCGCTGGCGCTGTAGCGGCCGCCGCGCGCCGCAATGTCCTGCACGACAGGATCCATCCGCAGCCGCTGCGCCTCCGGCATCAAGGCCAGCGCGCCGGCATAGAGCGCTTCCCAAAATACCTCGAACGACTTCAGCGGCTCGACTGGCCAATGTAGCTCGATTCGCCGCACGTCGGCGCCGGCGTCCGACAACGCGTCGGCGGCGCGCCGCACCTGGGCGGCGATCTCGACATCGACCGGCCAGGTCGGATTGCCGAAATCCATCGTCACGCCGACCCGCAGCCCGACGGCATCGCCGCGCATCGCTTCATCAAGTCGAAACGGCGCGGCGAGCGCGAACGCGTCCAGCTTCTCGGGCCGCGCCAGCGCGTCGAGCATATAGGCCGCATCGTCGACCGATCGCGCCATCGGGCCGATCACCGAGAACGGCATGTCGATATCGAACCTGGCGCTCGGCACCCGGCCGAACGACGGCTTCAGGCCGACCACGCCGCACCAGGCGGCCGGAATCCGGATCGATCCGGCGCCGTCGGTGCCGAGCGCGATCGGACCGACGCCAAGCGCGAGCGCCGCACCTGCTCCACCCGAAGAACCGCCCGGCGTGCGGCTCTGATCGTACGGATTGGTGGTGACGCCGTGGACCGCGCTTGCGGTGGTGATGCGGGAGCCGGAGTCGGGCGTCGTCGTCTTGCCTATAAAGACGCAGCCGGCCTCACGCAGCCGGGCCACGCTCGAAGCATCCGCGGACGGCGGTGGCTCGCCGACGCGTGACTGCGAGCCGCGTAGCAGGGGCCAATCGGCAACCGCGACGAGATCCTTGATCGTCACCGGCACGCCGTCGAGCGCCCCGCGCGGCGTGCCGGCGCGCCAGCGCGCTTCAGAGGCGCGTGCCATCGCCAGGGTCTGACCGTCGTCGACCGACATGAAGGCGTTGACGGCGGCCTGCGCATGGCCGAGCCGCCGCAACAAGCTGGAGGCCACCTCCACCGGCGACAATCGGCCGGAGCGAAACGCAGCGTGGAGCTGCGCGACGCTCAGGCGTTCGATCGCCACCGGGGCGACGAGAGACGCGGCGTCCACCTTCGCCCTCAATACAGCTCGAAATACTCGTTGGTCTCGGCGGCGGGGATCTCGTCGCGCAGCCGTGCAGCCTCCTGCCACTTCATGGCAAGATAGACCTTGGCGAATTCGTCGCCGAGCATTTCGCGCAGCGCGACGTCGGCCTCGAACGCTTCGAGCGCGTCCTCGATCGCGGTCGGCAGTTTTTCGAACCGAGCGTCGTCCTCCTTCGGCCCGGCGGCGGCCGGCGACAGCTCGCGGTTCTGCATGACGCCGAGCAGGCCGGAGGCGATCACCGAGGCCGAGACGAGATACGGGTTCGACAGCGCCGACGGCACACGGACTTCGAGATGCGTCGCTTGGTCGTAGCTCGCCTTGACGCGGATGCTGGCGGAGCGATCCTGCACGCCCCAGGAGATGTTGGACGGCGCATAGGTGCGCGGCCGGATGCGGCGATAGCAGTTCGGCGTCGGGCTCCACAGCGCCATCGAGGCGCGGGTGTGATCGAGGATGCCCTGGATGAAGCTGCGCATCACCCGCGACAGGCCGTGCTCGGCATCCTTGTCGAGAAAAGCGTTGTCGCCGGTCTTGCTGTCGAGCAGCGAGATGTGGAAGTGCGAGCAACTCCCCGACAGACCCTTGTACGGCTTGGTCATGAAGGTCGCCAGCAGGTCGTGCTTGGCGAGATATTCCTTGACGGTGCCCTTGAACACGAAGGCACGATCGGCGGCGGCGACGTCGTCGAGCGCCGAGTAGTTGATCTCGATCTGGCCCGGGCCGTGCTCGACGTTCCAGGTGATGATGTCGATGCCCTGCGCTTCCAGCACGCGGATCAGATCGTCGATTGCAGGGTGCTGATGGGTGCGCGAGGTGACGAAGATCGGCTGACCGCCGAACAACGGCGCGCGGGTCGCGCGATCGACCACGTAGAACTCGTATTCGTGGCCCGACTTCACCGTGTAGCCCATCGAGGCCGCGAGATTCAGCATCTTCTTGAGCAACAAGCGCGGCGTCGCCATCTGCGGCTTGCCGTCGTACCACATCGTGTCGCAGATCACCCGGCCGGTCTTCTCCAGCCACGGCACCGGCGTCAGCGTGTCGGTATCCACCACCATCACGCAGTCGGTGTAGTTCATCTCCTCGTTGTAGCCGCTATCGCGCACCGGGATCGAGTAGCTGTCGAGCGCCACCGTCCCACCGTACATATTGAGCCCGGACCGCATGTAGCTCGCGACGTGTCCGATCGGGATGGTCTTGCCGCGGGACAACCCGGCCATGTCGGGGAATTCGAAGCGGACATAGTCGAATCCGGCCGCCTTGACCTTGGCGACAAACGCGTCCGCCTCCTCGCGGCTGTGCAATTTGAGCTTCGGCGTGGCGTCGGGCACCTGCGGCGTATCGATCGTCTGCAGCATAGTTATCGTCCTCACATGACTTTGGCGGTCGACGTGGCCGAGGCCGTGACCACCTTCAGGAAATTGTCGTTGAGCTGCCGCGCGGCTGCGGCGAAATCCGGCAACAGCTTTCGGGTGTCGTCGGCGAGACGCGCGGCGCGCTCCGGCCCGAGCGCGGTTTCGAGCGACGCCGCATAGGCGGGAATCTGCTGCCATTCCGGCACCGTCACGTCGGTGAGTTCGACGTGATACTGGATGCCATAGGCCATGGCGCCGAAGCGGAAGGCCTGGACCGCGCAGGCGTCGTTGCGCGCCAGCACCTCGCACCCCGCCGGCAGGCTCGCGACCTCGGCGCCGTGCCATTGAAACGTCCGCACGGGTGTGGAAAGGCCGGCAAACAGCGGGTCGGCGGCGCCCGCTTGCGTCAGCTCGACGGTGCCTGGGCCGACCTCCGGCACCTTGCCGAGCTGCACCACGCCGCCCAGCGCGGCAGCAAGTAGTTGATGCCCGAAGCAGATGCCGAGATACGGCCGCTGCAGGTCGGTGACGAAGCGGCGGATCGCGGCTTTCTCGGCCACCAGCCAGGGATGCTCATCCTCCTGCCAGACGTCCATCGGCCCACCCATCACGATCAAGGCGTCGTACGCTTCGAGGTCGGGGATCGGTTCGCCGGCGTCCAGCTCCACGGCGTCCCATGCGATGCCGGCGTCGCGCCAGAACTCGCGGAAGATGCCGGGATGTTCGACATCGACGTGCTGAAACACCAGCAGCCGCAATCCGCTGGCTTCGCTGCGTGGCTTGTCGTGCATGCTGTTCATCCTCATTGCTCAAGCGACCCGCGAGCCGGTGCGCTCTTCGAACCCGATCATCCGCTCGAGACTGAACGTCAGGCCGACGCGATCGCCGATCTGCAGCCGGCGTCCTTCGGCGGACGGCACGACCGCGCGGAGCACGGCGCCTGAGGCGTCGAAGGTGACGATCGATTGCAGCCCCAGCGCCTCGATGTCGGAGACGCGCGCGGCCGCGCCGCCGCCGTCACTCAGGCGAACGTGCTCGGGCCGAAGCCCGGCCTGGAAGGATCGCGACGCACCGCCGAGGCGTTCGCGCTGCGCCACCGGCAGCGGCATCACCGCGTCGGCGATGCGGATGCGCCCGCCGTCCGATGGATCGTAATCGGCGGCAATCAGATTGATCTCCGGCGCGCCGACGAAGCGCGCGACTTCGCGGTCGACCGGGTCGTCGTACAGCACCTGCGGCGGCGCGATCTGACGGACCTGGCCGCCGACCAGCATCACCACGCGATCGGCGATCGCCAGCGCCTCGACATAGTCCGGCGTCGCCAGCAGGAACGCATAGCCGTGGTCGCGCTGCATCCGTTTCAATTCGGAGCGCAGCTCGATCCGCAGCATCGCATCCAGGCTGGACAGCGGCTCATCGAGCAGAAACAGATCCGGATCGCGCACCAGCGCGCGGCCGAGCGCGACGCGCTGGCGCTCGCCGCCGCTCATCGTCGCCGGCAGCCGGTTCAGCACGTGACTGATGCGCAGCGTCGCCGCCACCGCGGTGACGCGCTGCTCGATCGTCGTGGCGGCGAGTTTCTGCACCTGCAGCGGATGGGCGATGTTGGCGAAGCCGGTCTTGTTCGGATACAGCGCGAGATTGTCGAAGATCATCGCCAGATTGCGATCCTTCGGCTCAAGATGCGTGACGTCCCTGCCCTTGACGAAGACGCGGCCGCGGTCCGGCACTTCGAGACCGGCGATGGTCCGCAGTGTGGTCGTCTTGCCGGCACCGGCAGCGCCGAGCAGCACGGTGAGTTCGCCGTCCGCGACGTCGAAGCTGACGTCGGACAGCGCATCGAGGCGGCCGAACCGCTTGGCGATGCGATCGACCTGAAGCGCTACGCCGGTCATGCCGCCAATCCGTTTTTGCCGTGCAGGCTGCGGCCGGTCTCGCCCGAGAACAAAGTCAGCGCCGCCGCGTCGAAAGCCAGCCCCACCGACGCGCCTTCGTCGGGGCGGTTCGCCGCGGCGACCAGCGCCTGCAGCGTCACGCCGCCGGTCTCGATGCTGACGACAGCCTCGGCGCCGCGCGGCTGCACCAGCGCCACCCGCCCGCTCAGTGTTCCGGCGCCGTCCTGCACCAGCCGAAGCTGCTCGGGACGGATCCCGAGCGTGACCTCGCGCCCCTCGCCTTGCGCCGAAGCCGCGAGCGCTGCAGGCAGGGTCAGACTGAAGCCCTTGCGCGCGAACCGTGCTTCGGCGAGCTCGCCCCGCACCAGGTTCATCGGCGGCGAACCCATGAAGCCAGCGACGAAGACATGGTTCGGGCGGTCGTAGACCCGCTCGGTGGAATCGAACTGGACGATCTTGCCGCTGCTCATCACCGCGATCTTGCTCGCCAGCGACAGCGCCTCGATCTGATCGTGGGTGACGTAGATGATCGTCAGCCCGATCTCCGCCTGCAGCCGACGCAACTCGCGGCGCATCGCCTGGCGCGATTCCGCCTCGAGGTTCGACAGCGGCTCGTCGAGCAGCAGCACGGCGGGGCGGACCACAAGCGTGCGGCCGATGGCGACGCGCTGCAACTGCGAACCGCCGAGCCGCGTCGCCTTCTCGTCGAGGATCGAGGTGAGGCCGAGTAATTCGGCAACCTCCTCCACGCGCCGCGCCGCCGCCTGGCGGTCGCCGCCGCGCACCGAAAGGCCGAAGCCGAGATTGGCGCGCACGCTCATGTGGGTGAACACTGCGTAGTCCTGAAACACCAGCCCCACGTTGCGGCGCCCCGGTGGGACGCCGACCACCGATTTGCCGTCGATCCGGATGTCTCCCGAGGTCGGCTGCTCCAGGCCGACGATCATGTTCAGCGTCGACGATTTGCCGCAGCCCGACGGCCCGAGCAGCGCCACCGTCTCGCCGGCTTCGACCACGAGGTCGACGCCGTCGACGGCGGCAACGGAGCCGTCGCCGTATTCCTTGTACAGATCGACGAGTTCGAGCTTCGGCGCCGTCATCGCTTGACCGCCCCGAATGTCATGCCGCGCGCCAGATGGTTCTGGATCAGGAAGCCGGCGATCACCAGCGGCACCATCGCCAGCACCGCGAGCGCGGCCTGCACGCCGTACAGCGTGCCGGCGGTGGCGGTGACGTATTTGGCGAGGCGCACCGGAATGGTTTCGATGTTGGTGTAGGACAACACCAGCGCGAACAGGAATTCCGACCAGTTGAGGATGAAGATGAACAGCGTGGTGGCGAACAGCCCGCCGCGGATCAGCGGCAGCGTCACCGTGAGATGCGCCATCAGCCGCGACTTGCCGTCGACCATGGCGGCTTCCTCGATCTCGCGCGGGATCTCGTCGACGAAGCTCTTCAGCATCCAGGTCGAGAACGGCAACGTGGCCGCGACATAGATCGCGATCAGCCCGCTGTAGGTGTCGATCAGCGCGATGTTGGAGAAGATGATGACGAAAGGAACGGCGATCGCCGCCGGCGGGAACATCCGCCCCGACAGGATCAACAGCGGCGTCGCGCGGCCGCCCGACGAATAGCGCGAGATGCCGATCGCCGACAGAAGGCCGATGATCACCGACAGCGCCGTCGCCGTGGTCGAGGCGAAGATCGAGCCGAGCACCGACATCGTCGCCGCCTGGCTGACGCCGCCGACGCCGTATTCGCGGATTGCCTCCGGATCGAACAACGTGCGGAAATTGACAAGTGTCGGCTTGGACGGAATCCAGATCGCCGGCGCCGCGTTCCAATCGGTCGGCGGCTTGATCGCCGTCATCACGATCCAGAAGGTCGGAAACAGCGTGATCACGATCGCGCCGAGCAGCACGAGCAACAGAAACCAGGACAGCGGACGGACAGGCATCAGCGCCGCGCCTCCAAAAGCTGATCGCGCACCGGCGCGAGCAGGATGTGCACCAGCGTCAGCGTGCCGAGCAGCACCAGGAAGGCGGCGGCGGCGCCGTAGGCGAGCTGGAAGTCGTTGAACGCCAGCTTGTAGATATACAGGCTGATGGTTTCGGTCGACGTGCCGGGGCCGCCGCGGGTCAGCATGAACACCTCGTCGAACAGCTTGATGATCTCCATCGAGCGGATCACGAAGGCGACGACGATCACCGGCTTGAGCATCGGCAGCACCACACGCCAGAACACCTGGCGCGGGCTGGCGCCGAGGATCACCGCCGCGCGCACCGGATTTTCAGGCACGGCGTTGAGGCCGGACAGCAGGATCAGGAAGAACAGCGGCGTCCAGTGCCAGACTTCGGTGATGACCACGATGGCGAGCGCGAACGGCGTGCTGCGAAACCATTCGGGCGCACTCCCGGGCCCGGCGATCAGTTCGATAATCTGGTTCACCGGGCCGTTCGACTGGAACAGCATCCAGAACGTGTAGCCAACCACGACCGGCAGCACCATCATCGGCGTCAGGATCACCGAGAATGCCAACGACTTACCGCGAAACTTCCTAAGGAACAGCACCGCGAGCCCCAGCCCGAGGGTGAATTCGATGCTGAGGCAGACGATCGCGAGCAGCAGCGTGCGCACCACCGCCTCGACGAACCGCGTATCGTAAATCAGCAGCTCCTGGTAGTTCTCGATGCCGACGAACGACGCCGCCGCCAGCGAGCCGCGGGTCGGCGCCCAGTCGGTGAAGCTCATGTAGAACGCCACGGCGAGCGGCGTGATCAGCACGATCAGCGACAGGATCTGTCCGGGCAGCATCAGGCCGCGGACGAACCAGCGCCGCTTGGCACCGCCACGGTCCGACGGCGCCGACGGTTCACGTTGGAGCGCCGGCTGGCCATGATTGCTGTAAGTCGATGCGTCCAAGATCGGCACCTTCGCGGCACGCAATGGATTCACTCCGCCTCGCGGACGACTTCTGACGATCGATGCGCGCCCGCGAACGCGCGCGCATCCGGGTCGGTTCGGCCGCCGCGGGCCGAAGCCGTCATGCGATCACGCCCACTTGTCGGCGCCGCTCGCCTTCTTGATCGGGTCGGCGAGGTTCTTGGCCAGAGCGAGCCAGGACGTCTTCACCTTGTCGCGACCGATCCGGCGGGTGATCCGCTCGATGCCGCGCGCCGCGTCGTCGAGCGCCTGCTTCGGCTTTTTGGCGCCGGTCATGCAGGCGTGGACTTCCTTGTCGAGCGTGTCCTGATATTCGAAGCCGCCCGGCAGGCAGAAATCCGGCACGGTGTTGACCATATTGTCGTACAGCGTCTCGAGATAGTCCGCCGAGTAGGCCTCGATCAGCCGCGGCGTCGGCGATTTCATATGGTTGACGCGGTAGGGATCGGAGTAGCCACCGAGATACGGAATCGCGTCGGCCGAGATCGTCGGCGACGTCATCCATTGCGCGTAGGCGTAGGACAAAAGCGGGTTCGCCGAATATTTCGACACCGCGTAGCCGTAGCCCCAACAGAACAGGCCGGCATAGAGCAGCGAGCCGTCCTTGAGTTTGTCGGCGGGCATCACCGTGGCGGCGATCTTGCCGGTGGTGGCGGGGCCGGTCGACGGCGCCTTGGAATATTTGTAGCCCGACGGCCAGACGATGTTCATGAAGCCTTCGCCGCGACCGAACGCATTGTAGTTCGACGACCAGGTGAAGCTGAAGGCGTCCGGGTGCAGATACGGGTTCATCGCCAGCATGTCTTCCAGCGCCTGCACGCCTTCATCGCCGTTGAAGGTCGGGTTCAGCTCGCCGTCGAAGTACAGTTTGCCCTTCGACATCAGCCGCTGCATGAACATCCACTTGACGTAATAGCGCGAGCGATATTCCAGGCTGCCGTAGAATTTGTTGACAGGATCGTGCATGAACTTGGCGAGGTTGTGATACTCGGTCCAGGTCTTCGGCACCGCCAGCGGGTAGCCGAACTTGTCGGCGAACGCCTTGGCCTTGTCGGGATTCTTCAGATAATCGTCGCGGCACAGCAGCGTGATCTGGTCGCCGTCGCAAAGCAGCCCGGCGACCCGGCCGTTGTAGAGCTGCGCGTGGTGGCTCGCCGGGAACACCACGCCCCAGTTCTTGTCGAATAGTTCCGGATCGTACTTTTTGGTCCAATCGGTCAGGTCGTAGATCACGCCGGAATCGATCCAGTCCGGATACGACATCGCGGTCGGCATCATCACGTCGTAGCGGCCGGTCTTGGCGACCGCTTCCTGCATGCCCTTGGTGTGGATGACCTCGTCGGGCTCCTCGATGAACTCCAACGTGATGCCGAGTTCGTTCTTCCACTTCTCCACATAAGGCGTCATGTTGCCGATCGAGCCGGTCGGGATCAGCAGCGTCAGCGTCTTCTTGGTGGCCTTGGCGGCCTCCTCCTTGGCCAGCGCCCAGGCCCGCTCTTCCGGACCGCCGATCGCCGCGAAGGCGCGCGTGGCGCCGAGCGGCGACTGCAGGACGAAGTTGGCCACCGCGGTCGATACGCCGAGATAACCGAGCCGGCGCATCACCTCACGCCGGCTCATCACGCCCGCTTCGAAATTCTCGAGAGTCGCCTTCACCCGTTGTTTGTCTTTGATCATCCCTGTGCCCTTCTCGTCCCTGAGAGTCGAACGGTAATCTCTGCCGCACACGCGTGAGCGACGGCGATCGATCGCTTCGCCACGCGAAGCAATCGTCGTTCACCTCGTGCTGGCGCTCGCTCAAACTGCACGCGCCATCTGCCGATAAGATCAGCACGCTGCTTTCTTGAGCTTAAGAGCCGTTTTGAGATATTGGTTGGAGCCACTCACAGCGGATGTTGTTACTTCGATGGGAAAGTCAGGAGCCGCCGGCCCGCTGATGACACTCGACATCGATCGAGGCAGCGGCGCTCCGCTTCATTTTCAGATCAGCGAGGCGCTGCGCAAAGCGGTGACCAACGGTCAGCTTCAGGGCGGCGCGCGGCTGCCGTCGACCCGCTCGCTCGCCAGCGACTGGCAGGTCTCGCGCAACACCGTGCTTCAGGTGTTCGAGACTCTGATCAGCGAGGGCTTCCTCGAGGCTCGCGTCGGCGACGGCACCTATGTCAAGCGTCATGCGTCGACCGGCATCGAGGTTGCCGCGAAGGACGAGCACACGCCTGAAGCGAAGGGGACGCCGTATCCGTTTCGCGGCCTCTCGCAGCGCGGCAAGGCGCTGATCGAACACAGGCTCGGCGGTCTCACCGAGCGGCCGACCCTGTTCATGCCGGACGTCCCCGACCTTCAGGCGTTCCCGATCCGCTCCTGGCTGCGCCTGATGAACGAAGTGTCGGGCCGGCTGAAGGGAGACATCCTCGTCAATGTCTCCAACGCCGGCTACGAGCCGCTCCGTGAAGCGATCGCACATCATCTGCGCGCCGCGCGCGGCATGATCGTCGACAGCCGGCAGGTCATTATCACCACGGGCTCGCAGCAGAGCCTCGATCTGTTGGCGCGTCTGCTGGTCGACCGCGGCGATCCGGTGTGGATGGAAGAGCCCGGCTATGTCGGCGCGCGTGCGGCCCTGACGGCCAATGGCTGCTCGGTGCTTCCAATCCCGACCGACGAAGCCGGCATGAATGTCGAACTCGGCCGGGCCCGCTATCCGACGCCGCGGATGATCCTGGTGTCGCCGTCGCGTCACTATCCGCTCGGCGCGACGCTGTCGGCGGAACGCCGCCAGCAACTCCTCGACTTCTCGCGGGCGACCGGCGCGTGGATTCTGGAGGACGATTACGACTGCGAATTCCGCTATCGCGGTCCGTCGCCGGCGTCGCTGCAGAGCGCTGATCGCGACGGCCGCGTGGTGTCGATCGGGACGTTCTCCAAGACTTTGCTGCCGTCGTTCCGGCTCGGCTTCGTCGTGGTGCCGACCGACCTCGCCGACGACTTCGCCAAGGCGCGTGCGGTGATTGATCGTCACGCCCCGATCATGGAGCAAATGGTGCTGGCCGAGTTCATGCACCGCGGCCTGTATTCGGCGCATATCCGCCGAATGCGCAGCCTGTACTTGGAACGCCAGGAGGCGATGCTGACGATGCTGGCCGATTGGCTGTCCTACGCGCCGCCAGACTTCGAGCGCGTCAGCGGCATGCACTTCGTGCTTCCCTTCAGGGAAGGCGTCGACGACACCGCCGTGGCTCGCCAACTCTGGGAACACCGGATCGTCAGCCGGCCGCTGTCGATGTATTACGGCGGGCGAAACACCCGGCCGGGGTTGCTGCTGGGCTTCGCCGCGTTCCGCCCGGAAGACATCCTGGCGGCCGGGAAATATCTCGAAGGTATGTGCGATCTCGTGCGCCACGGATAGTTCGATCGCGCTCGACGAGGCGGCCTTTGCTCGGCGGCTCGCTTTCACAGCCTTCAGCCTGGCGCGTGTCGCGGGCAACCACGCCGTCACAGGCCGACGACGTGAATGGCCCGGGACGAGCCGGCCATGACGCGTTATAGCCGGACGTCAGACCTTGCTGTTATTACTTCGTGTACAGATAATTCTTCACGAAGGCCGGCATCTCGATGCCGGGGCGCAGCTTGGGATCGGGCACCGGCTCCAGTTGCGCGAGCCGCAGCGGCACCGAACCGGCCCAGAGATTCGTCGCGAGATCTTCCGGCTCTTCATCCGGCAGGCCGTCATTGACCTTGGCCGACACTTCGTCGAGCTTCATCCGGATCACCTTGGTGGCTTTCCATTCCTGCTCAGTCGGCTTGCGCGCGTAGTCCCACAGCCCGGGGGCGAGGCGGTCGACGAACACTTCAAGGGCCTTGCGCTTGACCTCCTCATCACACAGCTCGGCCTTGCCGAACGCCATCACCGAGCGGAACTGGACGTTGTGATTGAAGGCGGCGCGCGAGAACACGATGCCATCGACGTGAGTGACGGTGAAGCAGACCGGGATGCCGCGCTGCTGCTCCTTCAGCATCCGGCTGGCCGACGAGCCGTGCCAATACACGTAGTCGTCGATCCGCCAATGGTTGGTCGGCGTCACGTACGGCTCGGAGTTGATCACATAGCCGACCTGGCAGACGATGCTGGCGTCGATAATCGCGTCGATCGTCTCTCGGTCGTACTTGCCCAACCAATGATAACGCTTCAGTCGGGTGCGTTCGGTCGGCGGCTCTGCAATCGTCGGTGTTTCAGTGGTAGTCATCTCGGCCGAACTCCATTCCATTAGGCGACGCCCTTCTTTATCGAGTCGGCTGCCAATGGCTCGGAGCCATTTTGTGAAAGATTCGAGGGACCAATCCGAGCGCTGACCCAAGACCATGCCCCTCCGTTGTGGCCCTCTGCTCGACGTTCGTCGAACGTGTCGGAGTGTGCCGCTCCCATCGTATGCGATCACGCGTCGCGTTGCAGACATTCGCACCTGCATGTCGCCGCATCTTGCGTTGCGGCGCGATCCCTGCTCAAATGTGAGCTTAACGCTGCGTTGAACAGTGCGACGCAAGCATCGGTTTCCCGGCACCGGGAAGCCGCGACGACCGGACAAGGCGCCACGCGCCAAAGCACCGTCGTCCGACACGGCCTAAGCCGTATCCTCGAAATTTGGTGAACGCTTCGGTCGACGCTTCACGATCGTGTCGGGAAGTCGATCTGCGGCGTGACCGCGCACGGCCTACGGTCTTGGAAAACCATGTCTGCAGTCGTCCCCCCGCCGAGAGTCCCGCCCGGTCACAGACCGCTGCGCCGAGGACACGCCTGGTCATGAGCAATCACGAGCCGAATCAAGACGTGCAAGAGCCAGGTGTCTTCGTCGACGAGTTCAGCCACTGCTTCACCGGCGAATGCCGCGTCAACGTGTTGCAGATCCTGTTCAAGATCAACCAGGTGATCGCCGACAACGCCGACCTAACCACGCTCGTATCGATCACGCTCGACGGCATGCGCCAGCAGATGCGGATGCAGCGCGGTGCGATGATGCTGTACGACCGGCACTCCGACGCGATCTTCATTCACGACAGCTTCGGCCTGACCGAGGAGGAGCGAGGACGTGGCATCTACGCGCCGGGCGAGGGCATCACCGGCAAGGTGGTGCAGAGCGGCAAGCCCGTCATCATCCCTCGCCTCTTGGAGCACCCGGACTTTCTCGACCGCACCCGCGCCCACAGAGGTCGCAAGCAGGACAAGCTCGCCTTCTTCTGCGTGCCGATCATCATGGCCAGAAAGGTTCTCGGCACGATTTGCGCCGAGCGCGTCTACATGAATCAGCGCCTCCTGAAGCAGGATGCCGAACTGCTGTCGATGGTCGCCTCGCTGATCGCCCCGGCAGTCGAACTGTACCTGATCGAAAGCGTCGACAAGGTTCGGCTCGAGGCCGAGAACCGCCGCCTCAAGAACGAGCTCAAGCAGCGGTTCAGGCCAACCAATATCATCGGCAACTCCAAGCCGATGCAGGAAGTCTATTCGCTGATCCACAAGGTGGCCGCCACCAAGGCGACGGTGCTGCTGCTCGGCGAAAGCGGCGTCGGCAAGGAGCTGGTCGCCAGCGCGCTGCACTACAACAGCCCGGCCGCGGATGGCCCGTTCATCAAGGCCAATTGCGCCGCGCTGCCCGAGGCGCTGGCGGAAAGCGAGCTGTTCGGCCACGAGAAAGGCGCCTTCACCAGCGCCATCGCCACCCACAAGGGCTACTTCGAGCAAGCCTCGGGCGGCACCATCTTCCTCGACGAAGTCGGCGAACTCAGCCTCGCCAACCAGGCCAAGCTGCTGCGCGTGCTGCAGGAGCGCACGTTCGAACGCGTCGGCGGCAGCAGGCCGGTGAAGGTCGATGTCCGCATCGTCGCCGCCACTAACCGCGACCTCGCCGAGATGGTGGCCGACGGCAGTTTTCGCGAAGACCTGTTCTATCGGCTGAACGTATTTCCGATCACCATCCCGCCGCTGCGCGAGCGCGGCTCCGACGTGATCACGCTCGCCGATCATTTTGTCACCACTTTCGCGGCCGAAACCGGCAAGCCGATCCATCGTATCTCGACGCCGGCCATCAACATGCTGATGAGCTATCACTGGCCCGGCAACGTCCGGGAGCTCGAAAACGTGATCGAACGCGCCGTCATCCTCGCCGAGGAAGGCGTGATCCACGGCTACGACCTGCCGCCTTCACTGCAATTGCCGGTCGAAGCCGGCGCCAGCTCCAGCCTGTCACTCGAAGAGCGGATTGCCGCGGTCGAACAGGAGATGATCGTCGAGGCGCTGAAGGCCGCGAACGGCAAGATCGGCGAGGCCGCCGCGGCTCTCGGCCTCACCCGGCGGATGATGGGCGTGCGCATGGAACGGCACGGCCTGCACTACAAGACGTTTCGCAACGCCGGACCGCGGACGCGGAAATGACGTGTCCCGCCTCGCTGGGGCCGCGGCAACCTGATGGAATGGTCACGCCGGACAGTCCGGCGCTACCGTGAGATCAAGTCTTCTGGATCTTGATGCCGTGGCGCTTGAGGGCATAGCGCACCTGGCGGGATGTCACGCCCAGCAGGCGGCCTGCCTTGGCTTGCGACCAGCCCACTTTCCGCAGCGCATCGACAAGGCGATCGGCATCCACGACGCGATGTCGACCGGGCTTTCGGCCGAGCGCCGGCCGGTTGCGTGGTTCACTGTCGGCAGACTGGGATAAGGGCTCCCGGCCCGCTCCGGCCGGGCGCCGGGCGGACGACGTGGCTGCGTGCAGAGCAGCCGAACGGATCATCTGCTGCGTAGTGCAGCCCTCGCCGCGACAGGCGAAATCGCTGGCTCGGATGATCGGGCGTCGCGCCAGGATCGCGGTTCGCCGAACGCAGTTCTCCAACTCGCGAATATTGCCCGGGAACGAGCAGCCGCGCATCACCGCCGTCGCACTGGGCGAGAACGTCAACTGCCTCTCGCTATCCCGATTGAATTGTTCAAGGGCCCTCGCGGCGAATGCTGGGATGTCGTCGCGGCGCTCGCGCAGCGGCGGCAGCCGGATCGGCACCGTGTTCAGACGGAAGTACAAATCGCTGCGAAACCGGCCGGCGGCGACCGCGGCTTCCAGACCGCAATTGGTGGCGGCGATGATGCGGACGTCGACCCGAATGGTCGTGGTGCCGCCGACGCGCTCGAACTCGCGCTCCTGCAGGACGCGCAGCAGCTTGGCCTGGAACGACGGTGAAATCTCACCGATCTCGTCGAGAAACAAGGTTCCGCCATCGGCAAGCTCGAAGCGCCCTTGGCGCTGCGACGCCGCCCCGGTGAAGGCGCCCTTCTCGTGTCCGAACAGCTCGCTCTCAAGCACGCTCTCCGCCAGCGCAGCGCTGTTGACCTGCACGAACGGCGCCTCGCGCCGTGGCGAAAGACGATGGATCTCCCGCGCCAGCACGCCCTTGCCGGTGCCGCTCTCGCCGAGCAGCAGAACGGACAGCGATGTCGGCGCCACCCGGCGGAGTTTCTCCATGGCGATCCGCATCGCCCGGCTGTCTCCCACAATCGGATCAGAGTGGTCGTCGTGATCAGCCGCGGCCCGGTCCCGTTGCTTCAACAGGCACATGACGACGTCGACAGGATACGGAATTGCTCCACGGTCCGTCGCGGCACCGCATAGCTCGCCGGGCCGGCCTCGATGGCGCGCAGGCCATCGACATATTCGGCCGGCAATCCGTGAAATTCGGCCCCCCTGATGATGAAATCGAGATATTCCCGACTGGGGCGGCGGAATTCGCGGAGCACGTCCTTCTTGTGCAGCACGACGCTCCAGCGGCTGCCGTCGAGGCCGATCACCTCGGCGGGAAAATGAAAATATCCGCCGGTACCGTTGAGGCGCACGCCTTGGGCGGCATCGAGCCGATCGGCATCGCTCGGCGTCAGCCGATACACGACGCCGTAGAGATCCCGCCCCGGCCGCGGCACCGCCGCCTCCTCGCCGCCATCCCAGACCTGCGAATGGCCGTGGAACGACAGCGCGTGATCCGGCAGCCGCGCCACCGCGACGACCTTGGCGCCCGAGCATCGCTCCACGATCTGCTCGGGGTTCATGTCGGCGCCATAAGCGAAGTGCAGAACGGTCTTGCGATGCGGAAGCTGCGTCATGTCACCGGCTCCCGGCGCAGCCGCGATCGTGCGCGACGATTACCTTGACTCCGTGACCGTGGTCTAGGCGCGTGCAGTCGGCCTTCAAGTTCAAATCGTGAAGCTTCGGCTCGAACCATCTCGGCAGGTGATCGCAAAGGATCTCGAGCGTGTCGAACGCGGAGCTTTCCAGGATCGGCAGCAGGATCTGCCGCGAATTCAGGCTCGCATCGGCTTCGAGCGCGCCGGCGAGATCGATCCGGAAGTACCCACCGCCTAGGTCCTCCGCTGCGGTCGACAGGCCTTCGGGCATCGCTGCGGATGGTATCACTGCCGGACGTCTTGCCCGGCCGCCACCACATGCACCGCCGGAACATCCCGCAGCAGCGACACAGGAGGCCGCATTGTCTTGCTGCTGTGCAGCCCGATCGACTTCGTGCTGTTCGACCGCCGCAAGCTGTTCGACCGGCATGCCCTCGGATTTCCAGACACGAAGGCCGAATTCCTCCTGCAGATACGAATACAGGAAGCCCTTGACGCTGCCCGACAGCAGCACCTCGCAATCGCCGAAATCCGCAACCGCCGCGGCGAGCGCGGCTTTGACCGCGGCGAGCCCTCCGTTGTCGACCGCGAAAGCAATCTCGCGTTTCGCTATCCAGTCGCCGCCGCTGCCCTCGTAGATGCAGAATTGCCCCGGCTCGTAGAGACTGACCAACCGACCCTGCCCGTCGATATAGACCGCGATCTTCATGGCGAACTCCCGTTGCATGTCCGTATCGATGGTCGGGCGCCGTTCCGCGCCCGACACCTTGCGCGTCGTCGACCACTGGTCGACATCACCAGACGTTGAGCAGCCACTCCTTGTTCTTCTTATGCTCCATGTCGGTGAACAGCGCATTGGCCATCTGTTCGGCAAGCCAGGTCGCGCCCTTGTATCCGACAACCGGATAGCGATAGAGGCCGGCACGGTCGTAGGTCGGGAAGCCGACGCGGACCATCGGGATGTTGTAGTCGATCGAGATGAAGCGGCCTTTCGAATGGCCGAGGATCAGATCGAGCTCGACCCCCTTGTTCTTGATCCGGTCCTCCAATTCCCAGAAATCGGCATTGGTGATGATCTCCATCGGATAGTCGACGTTCTCCTGCAGCGCCTTGATGCGGGGATCGTTGACATAGCCGGCGTTGTCGTCGCCGAGCAGCAGGAGCTGCGGCTTCATCTCGAGATCGAGACAGAATTCGGCCAGTCCGATGACGAGATCCGCGTTGCCGTAGATCGCCACCTTCTTGTCGGCGAGGAACATGTGCGCCACGTCGCTGATCGCATCCAGCGCAATGCCGCGTTCCTTGACGAGGCTCTCCGGAATCGGCTTGCCGGTCACCTGCGACAGTTTCTTCAGCAGCGCGTCGGTGTTGCGGATCCCGATCGGCGTCGGACCGATGGTCGACGGAATCTTGAGTTTCTTTTCGAGATATTGCGCCGCCTTGCCGCCCTCGTAGCGGTTCAGAGCGAAGGTGTGGATGGCCGAACCGGTGGCTTCGAGATCGGCAATGGTGGTGTTGCCATGCGACACCGCGCTGCCGTCCGGCAGCAGCGGGCTGTCGAAGCTCTCGACCTCGAACAGCACATTGGCTTCGATGCCGAGTTCGGAGACCAGGTGCTTGAGCTCGGTGACGTCGCCCGGATTGACCCAACCGGTCAGCAGGTTGATCTTGCCCGACGGCTCGCCCTTCTTGGCGAACTTCTTGACGAAGTCGCGCACCGCGACGTCGTAGCCCGAGACCATCGAGCCGACGAAGCTCGGCGAATGGATCGCGAGCAGATGTACTTCGCGGCCGGCGTATTTCTCCGCGAGCAGCCCCTCCTCCAGCTTGGTGATCAGGCCGTCGACGTCGTCACCGATCACTTCGGTCGAGCAGGTGGTGATGATCGGCACCACCTTGACGTGCGGGTAGCGCATCAGCAACACGTCGACCGCGGTCTCGACGCGATCGAGCGCGCCGAACACCGCGCCGTCCTCGTGCACCGAGGACGAGGCGATCTCGAAGCTCTCCTTGAGATGCTGGGAGATCAGCAGGCGGACGAACATCACGCAGCCCTGCCCGCCATGCACGATGCCGATGCAGTCCTTGATGCCGATCGAAGCGAACTGGGCGCCGGCAGGCTGGCAGGTGAAGATCGGGTTGATGGTGCCGACACGGTCCTTGACTTTGACTTCGCAATTCATGGAGTGTTCCTCAGTAGTTCTGGACCGTGAGCTCTTCGTTGAGCGAGCCGTCGATGGTGAGCCAGTCGATGCGGGCGTGCAGCTTGTCGATCAGGGCGTTGATGTCGTCCTTGCCCATGTCGGCGAGCCAGCTGCATCGCTCGGTGAGATTCCGGGCGAGCAGAACCGCGTCGACCCAGTAGCACTTGTCGTTCGGGGTCGGATTCTCCACCTCCTCGCCGATCAGGATCTGCGCGGTCTTGCCGAGGATGCCTTCATTCTGCTTGCGCCGGTCCCAGCCGCGGGAATTGAACTGCCACAGGCAGTTCTTCATGATGTAGTTCTCCATCTCGGACACCTTCGACCGGGTCTCCGGGTCGAAATCGGCGAGCGGATCGTGGGTGAAGCGCTTGGGATAGTTGGCGCGCGCCACGTCCTTCTTGCTGTTCTTGGCCATGGACCTCTCCTTTACTCGGCGGCTTCAGTGACGGCGCGACGCGGAAATACCGGATAGTCGGCGTCGGTCTTGGCGCGGATGGCTGCGATCGTATCGAACTTGCCGGAATAGCCGGTGATCGGCGACGCCTTGGCCTCGTCGGACAGATCGGCATCGGAGAGCATCCGCCTGGTGACAAAGCCCTTGTCGGCGACGTAGTCGTCTTTGGAGATGTCGATCGCCGAAAGTTGGTGGATCGGCGAATACACCGCATTGTAGATGTCGCGGGCGAAGCGCACCCAGCCCTCGAACCCCTTGTAGGGACCGTTGTGATAGGCGTGGGCGTTGAGATAGGGCACGCGCATCTTCTTTGCGACTTCGCCGGGCCGCTTGCCGGTGAAGATCACATCCGGCTTCAGCATCTTCAGCGCTTCCTGGTTCTCGAGTTCGTTGGGATCGTCGATCGCCAGCGCACCCTCGCCGCAGCGCGAGACGCCCTTCTCCATGTCGCCCTGATGGCCGAATTTGGTGTAGACCGAGACGACCTTGACGCCCATCTCTTCCTGGATGGCATGGGCCCAGTGCCAGAGTTTCGAGCCGCCCGGCCACAGGCACACCTTCTTGCCCTGCAGGCGTTCCTTGTACCAGGCGAGTTCGGGGCCCCACTTGGCGGTCTCCTCGGCGATGATCGCCTCGGCGCGGTCCTCGATGCCGAAGAACAACCCGATCTTACGCAACGAGTCGCCGAGCGCCTTGTGGCCGAATCCGTCGATGTCGAGCCGCGGAATGCCGTAGCGCGCCCGCAATTCGTCGCAGATGTATTCGGCCGACCGCGCGCATTCCAACACGTTGAGATGGGCGCCGTGCATGGCGCGCAAATCGTCGTAGGAGCCGTTGCCGGTGAAGGTCGACAGCACCTGAATGCCCATCCGCTTGAAGAAATCGACCATCACCTCCTGGTCGCCCTGGATGTTGTATTCGCCGACATAATTGATGACGTAGTCGCCGGTGACCTTCGGCTCGACGGTGCCGACCTTCTGGTTGATCCAGGCGATGTTGATCTTGTGGTGACCGCCGGATTGGCTGGGGCCGGCGAAGCCCGGCGAGTTGCAGACGAAGATGTCGACGTCGGGCAGTTCCTCCTTCACTTCGGCGGCGATGGCGTCGACGTCGTCGCCGATCAGCGCGGTGGCGCAGGTCTGGTAGATCGTCATCCGCTTGATGTCGGGGAACGCCTTGAACGCCTCGAGGATGTTCTGCTTCAGCAGCTTCTCGGCGCCGAACACGATGTGCTTTTCCTTCACGTCGGACGCGAAGGTGTACCTCAGCTGGTAGTCATTGTTGTCGCTGATGTAGCGCTTGGTCTGCCAGGTGTCGTAAGTGCAGCCGACCGGGCCGTGACTGAGATGAATCACGTCCTTCATCGGCGTGCCGATCACGTGCTTGGCGCCGCAATAGGCGCAGCCACGCTCGGAGATCGTACCGGGGATGGTGTTGAGATAACCCTTCGGCAGGCAGGAGGTCAAATCCTCGCCGGGCCCCTTGACGACCGCGTGTTGCTTACGCTCCGGAATGCATTTGCTGACTTCGAATTCATGATACGGCATGGGCCTCGCTCCATGGAAATGGTTGGGGGCGCGCGCCGGGCGACCGGCGCGCGTGTTGAGCCTCAGTCCATCAGGCCGTATTTGACGACCATGGCTTCGAGTTCATCCATCGCCATCGGCTTCGGGATCACGAAATCCTCGTTCTCGATGATCTTGCGGCCGAGCTCCTTGTATTCGTGCGCCTGGTTCGCATCGGGCTGGAATTCGGTGACGGTCTTCTTGTTGAACTCGGCCTTCTGCACGATGTTGTCGCGCGGCACGAAATGGATCATCTTGGTGCCGATCGCCTTGGTGAATTCGGCGAGGAATTCCTTTTCACCGTCGACGTTGCGGCTGTTGCAGATGATGCCGCCAAGGCGCACGCCGCTCTGCTTGGCGTATTTCGTCAGGCCCTTGCAGATGTTGTTGGCCGCATAGATCGCCATCATCTCGCCCGATGCCACGATGTAGACCTCTTCGGCCTTGCCATCGCGGATCGGCATGGCGAAGCCGCCGCACACCACGTCGCCGAGCACGTCGAAGAATACGAAATCGAGATCTTCGGTGTAGGCGTCGTTCTCTTCCATCAGGTCGATCGCCGTGATGACGCCACGGCCCGCACAGCCGACGCCCGGCTCCGGCCCGCCGGACTCGACGCAGCGAATGTCCTTGAAGCCGGACTTGACCACCTTATCGAGCGTGACCTTCTCGGCGCCTTCGATACGCAGCGTATCCATCACCGTCGCCTGCGGCAGACCGCCGAGAATCAGACGCGTCGAGTCGGCCTTGGGGTCGCAGCCATGGATGAAGACGTTTTTGTCATGGAAGTGCGCGAGCGCTGCCGCAGTATTCTGAGTCGTCGTCGATTTTCCGATTCCGCCCTTGCCGTAGATCGCAATCTTGCGCGTCATGATGGTCGCTCCCGTGGTTGCTGCGCGGCGGCCACGTGCCACCGCCTCCGCATTCAGTAAGAGCAACCGATGTGCCAACAGCGCTATCTGATGCGCTAACCGCTTCACCAAGTCCGATGCGGGACGTGATGCTGTTGATTCGAGAGGATAATTTCACGCATCACCGGTGCCGCTCGCTATATGATTTTTGCTATAGCGATGGTGATGCGAATTGCTCGCCGAACGGCACCCGTCCGATCTTACGAAGAATGTGAATCTCGGCCGAGGTTTTTGCGCGATGTGTAAATTCACGATGCATCGACAAGAACCGGACGTCAGCGCGAGCCGCGGACGTAGCCGGTTCGGTTAGGATTCGGCGGCGGAGAAGGCGGCGCGGCTCAAACGCAAATTCGGTGAATTGATGTTTCACCAGTCCGTCGGGTGCTGTGACCGTTCAGCGCCGATGTGCTATCCGGCCGGCGACTTCCGGCTCGGTCCCGCCGTCGTCCAGCCCCGCCAATTCGTCGTCGCTGAACACACGGCTTCGAGTCAGAAAACGGACGCCCTCCGGCGCCTCGGCGGAGAACCCCGCGCCACGACCCGGTCGTCGATGATCAACTGCGTGTGCTTCCAATATTCGAACTGCGACGGGCGGCAGCCGCCGAAGAAGATGTTCGACGACTTTTCGCCCCCACCTCGGGAAGCCGACTAATCGGTTGGATTCGAGACGAACAGATAGAGCGAGCCGATGTATGCCGCCTGTCTCCGGAGCGAACCATGCGTCGCATCCCACGCGCCCGACTCCAGGTCGGCACGCAGTCGGGCGACCGACCGTTCGGCGACATCGTCGGTGACGAAGCTCCAGGCCGAGCACGCCGAGCGCGCATCGCTTCGAAGCAGCATCTCCGGCCGTCCGAAATAGGCTTCGTTGAAGCCGTCGCGGCACTGCAGTGGAATTGGCACAGGTACGCGCCGAACCGGTCCACCGAGGCCCTCTGCCAACGCACCGGACGATGGATAGCGCCGTGCTTCGACCGAGAGCACCTCGGGTGCGTATTCGTTCAGCCAGAATGTCTGCACCTGAACGGGATCACAGGAGAGCAGCACAATCGGGCCCCTGGTCACCCGCCGCATTTCCGCGAGGCCACGTTTCAGGTCCGACCATTGATGCACCGAGAAGGTCGCCATCGCGGCGTCGAACGAACGGTCCGGGAATGGCAACGCTTCGGCGCAGGCATCGATCGCCCGCGGCAGATGAGCGGGGCGTTGCGCGCGCATCGAGGCCGATGGCTCAACGGCGGTGACATCGCGATCGGTCGGCTCATACGATCCGGCACCGGCGCCGACGTTCAGCACCGTCTCGGCCCCGCCCAGCACGCCCGCTATCTGCGCCGCGATACGAGGTTCTGGCCGACGAAAGTCGGCATAACGCTCACCGATCACGGCGTAGTCGGCATCGCCCGCGCTGCCGTCCGGATGTCTGATCATGGTCGAAGTCTCCCGTCGTCCATGCTATCCTCGAGTGATGTATCAGCTTGATGACGCTGGCACTGCCGCGGCGAGGCGTCCCCGACGGCCCTTGTTTTGAAGAGATGTTCATGCCGTCTGCCACCCCGAAATCCCTACCGACCCTCAGCATCCGGATCGACTTCGACCCGCAGGGCCGGATCGGCCCCGGCAAGATCGAACTGCTGGAGCAGATCGAGGCTTGCGGCTCGATTGCCGCCGCTGGGCGGACGATGGCGATGTCGTACAAGCGCGCGTGGGACCTTGTCGACGAGGTCAACCGGATCTGCGGTCAGCCCGCGGTCGCGCGCCAGACCGGCGGCAGGAATGGCGGCAGCGCCGCGCTGACGCCGTTCGGCAAGTCGCTGGTCGAGCGCTATCGGATGATCGAACACGCGGCCGCCTCTGCAGCGAAGCAGCATCTGGCGTCGCTGCGGTCGGATATCGGCAAACGCCGAAACGCCAAAGCCTGACCGGCTCCGGCCAGTTTTCAGTTCATCAGCAGTTCGACCTTCACCTCCGGCGGAGCCACCAGCGCATTGCCGAGATCGCTCTGCAGCGCGATCGGCATCGAGAAGCAGACGCTGAATCCGTCGGTGGTCCGCAGCGTCACCATGCCGGTCGACGGATCGCTCGACCGCTCGATTTGCCAGGATTTCAGCGGGTAGGAATAGCGCAGAGAGCTGTCCTGAAAGCGCTTTCGCACGGCGTGCTCGATCAGTGACGGCAGTGTCATGGCGAGGGAGCCGGCCTGCTCGATAGGCAACTCGAGGCTGGCTTTGCGTCCGCGCGAATCCTCGAACCCAAGCACCAGCGTCGTCCCATCGGCCGAGACGGCACAATTGGTCAAGCGTTCGCTTGCGAACTTCAAGTAACTCTTTTCGGCCATTGATCCTCTCTGAATCCCTCCGCACCGGTCCGCTGCGACGCGATGTCTGCCGACACGCGCAACCGCCTCTGGATCGCACGTCCGTACCGTGATATTTATATGAATATAACGATGCCCACATCGGGCACAACAGGGAGAAGCGACCGATGAGCGAATTCCAATTGTTGATCGACGGCCGGCTCGTTCCGGGAGACGCCACGATGCCGGTGCTGAATCCGGCGACCGAAGAGGTGCTGGCGCAGTGCCCGCGCGCCTCGCTTGCGCAGCTCGACCGCGCCGTCGCCGCGGCCAAGGCGGCGTTCCCGGCCTGGGCGGCGACCCCGATCGAACAGCGGCGGCAACTGATCGTGCAGATGGCCGACGTGCTCGAGGCCAATGCCGGGGAACTGGCGCGGCTACTGACCAGCGAGCAGGGCAAGCCGCTCGGCGACGCCACCGGCGAGGTGATGGGCATGGCGGCGTTCTTCCGCTATCTCGGCTCTCTGGAGCTGCCGATGCGGGTGATCGAGGATGGCAATGGGCGCCGCGTCGAAGCGCACCGTCGGCCGCTCGGCGTCGTCGGCGCGATCATTCCGTGGAACTATCCGCTGCTGATCCTCGGCTTCAAGCTGCCGCCGGCGCTGCTGGCCGGCAATACGCTGGTTGTTAAGCCGGCGCCGACCACGCCGCTGTCGACGCTGAAATTCGCCGAGCTGGTCAAGGACATCTTGCCGCCTGGCGTGCTCAACGTCATCGCCGATGCGAATGATCTCGGCGATGCCCTCACCCGCCATCCCGACGTCCGCAAGATCTCCTTCACCGGCTCGACCGCGACCGGCCAGAAGGTGATGGCGAGCGCCGCACAGACGCTGAAGCGAATCACGCTGGAGCTCGGCGGCAACGACGCCTCGATCGTGCTCGACGATGTCGATCCGAAGAAGGTCGCGCCCGGCATTTTCGAAGGCGCGTTTCAGAACAGCGGACAGGTCTGTCTGGCGATCAAGCGGCTGTACGTCCACGAGTCGGTCTATGATGAGATCTGTAACGAACTCGCCGCCCTCGCCAACACCGCCGTGGTCGACGACGGTCTGAAGCAGGGCACCAATCTCGGCCCGCTCCAGAACAAGATGCAGTACGAGAAAGTGAAAGGCTTCCTCGACGACGCCAAGCGGAACGGCACGATCATCGCCGGCGGCGATGTGATGGACCGGCCGGGTTACTTCATACAGCCGACCATCGTCCGCGACATCGCCGAAGGCGCGCGGCTGGTCGACGAGGAGCAGTTCGGACCGGTGCTGCCCGTGATCAAGTACTCCGATTCCGAGGACGTGATCCGCCGCGCCAACGGCACCAATTACGGCCTCGGCGCCTCGGTCTGGGCGTCGGATCCGGACCGGGCCTATGCGATCGCCAATCGGCTCGAGGCCGGCACGGTGTGGATCAACAAGCACCTCGACATGGCGCCGCACATCCCGTTCGGTGGCGCCAAGCAGTCCGGCATCGGGGTTGAATTTGCCGAGGAAGGCCTCGCGGAGTTCACCCAGCTCCAGATCATCAACGCGGCAACCTGATTTGCCGGTCGAGCAGCCGCCGCCAGCCAGCGGCTGCTCGATAATTCCCGCCCGACACCCTCGGGATAGTTCGCCCGACCCACGCCGTCGTCACCTTGATCTCGTCCGGTGGACTGATGGTGGATTGCTCCGGCGGACAATCCACCCTCTCTACTGCAGCGAGGTGGATTGCTTTCTCGGAATTCTTCTCCAGCAGCGACAGTTGTCGTTCTGCGATCTCCGCAAAGCGATCCATGACCTGGGCGATTTGCGGACCTGACGGTGCGAGACCTTCGCCTGCCTGCCACCGATCCCAAACCTGCTTGTGGAGCAGCTCGGCATTCGACACCACAGCGGGATGGCCGAGATCCCCCTTGCGGACCTCCTTCTCGATCACGACCGCATCCTGAATGGCCACAAATACGCGCAGGTCGGCCGGAGGGCGGATCTGGAAGAAGAACGTGGAAAACCGGCGGACCAAGTAGGTGGGACCGCGCCGGCGGTATGAAGGCTGAGCCGCTCGACCGCGTGAGCCGCGGACTACTTGACGGGATACATCGGGGGATACGCGCTTCGACACTGGCACACTCGCACAGCCGGAAGCGTTGAATCTATCGACGAATTCGGACCGAAAAACTGGCGGATCGGAAACAGAAACTGGCGGAGAGGGAGGGATTCGAACCCCCGATAGGCTTGCACCTATGCCGCATTTCGAGTGCGGTGCATTCGACCACTCTGCCACCTCTCCGCGGCGCAAGCGGGCGTTTCGGCCCGCGGCTGGTCGGCCGGTGTTCTAGGCGAGGCGCGGCCGTCAGACAAGGCGGCAGCCGGAATATCGCCGCCGATCGGGCGCCGCCGGTCGGAAACGCCGCAGTCCGGACGCGACGGACGGCGCCATTGGGAACAATCCATGAACCTGCTGCGGCGCCGATCGGCAGAGGCTTGTCGGCAAAGGCTCGTCGGCAGGGACCGGCCGCCCGGCGGTTCAATAGGATTTGGCGAGCCCCAGCACCTTTTCGGCGATGAAGCTGAGCGCCAGCTGCGGGCTGACCGGCGCGATCCGCGGGATCATCACTTCGCGCAGATAGCGTTCGACATGATACTCCTTGGCGTAGCCGAAGCCGCCATGGGTCATCACCGCCTGCTCGCAGGCCGAGAACCCCGCCTCGCCCGCTAGATACTTCGCCGCATTGGCGGCGGCGCCGCACGGCATGCCCTTGTCGTATTGCCAGGCAGCCGACATCACCATCAGCCACGCCGCTTCCAGCTCGACCCAGTTCTTCGCCAGCGGATGCTGGATCCCCTGGTTCTGGCCGATCGGGCGGTTGAACACGATCCGCGACTTGGCGTAGTCCGCCGCGCGCGCCAGCGCCAGCTTGCCGAGCCCGACCGCCTCGGCCGCGATCAGGATACGCTCCGGGTTCATGCCTTCGAGAATGTACTGGAAGCCCTTGCCCTCCTCGCCGATCCGGTCCTCGACCGGGATCTCGTAATCCGCGAAGAACAGCTCGTTGGAGTCGACGATCTTGCGGCCCATCTTCTCGATCTCGTGCACCTCGACCTTGCTGCGATCGAGATCGGTGTAGAACAGGCTCAGCCCATGGGTCGGCGACTTGACCTCTTCCAACGGCGTGGTGCGCGCCAGCAGCAGCATCTTGTGCGCGACCTGTGCGGTGGAGATCCACACCTTCTGGCCGTTGATGATGTAGCGATCGCCCGTTCGCACAGCGCGGGTCTTGAGCTGCGTGGTGTTGAGGCCGGTGTTCGGCTCGGTCACCGCGAAGCAGGCCTTCTCGCGGCCCTCGACCATCGGCGGCAGCATCCGCCGGCGCTGCTCCTCGGTGCCGAACACCACCACGGGATTGAGCCCGAACACGTTGATGTGCACCGCCGAGGCGCCCGACATGCCGGCGCCGGATTCGGCGATCGTCCGCATCATGATCGTCGCCTCGGTGATGCCGAGGCCGGAGCCGCCATATTGTTCCGGCACGCAGATGCCGAGCCAGCCGGCGTCGGCGAGCGCCTTGTGGAAGTCGTGCGGGAAGCCGCCTTCGCGATCCTTCCTCAGCCAATAGGCATCGTCGAAATCCGCGCAGATATTGGCGACCGCGTCGCGGATAGCTTGCTGCTGATCGGTGAGGGCAAAGTCCATGGCCTGGCTCTTGTTGATTGGTGTCGAGCGTTTCCCGCACGCGACTCGTCACGCGCCGTCGCACAATGCCAGTTGCGGCGGCGCAGGCAAGCGCGGCGCGGAACGCCGCGGAGCGAATTCCGAGCGGCGGCAAATCGCGCGGGCTCAGCGATCGAACACGGTGTTGCGCTGGGCATTCACCAGGATGAAGGTGGTCCGCTTCGGGATCTCCTTGAGATTCTCGGCGCCCATATAGGTCATCGCCGAGCGCAATCCGCCGGCGACGGTCTCCACCGTCGCGCGGACCTCGCCGCGATACGGCACCTCGACGGTCTTGCCCTCCGCCGCGCGATAATCCGCGACGCCGCCGTGATACTTGTTCATCGCGGTCGCCGACGACATGCCGTAGAACACCATGCCGGTCGGCACCTGCTTGCCCTCCCGCTCCACGTAGCGCAGCTCGCCACCGCATTCATTGTGGCCGGCCAGCATGCCGCCGAGCATGACGAAATCGGCGCCGCCGCCGAACGCCTTGGCGAGATCGCCCGGCACGGTGCAGCCGCCGTCGGAGCAGACGTGGCCCTTGAGGCCGTGCGCGGCGTCGGCGCATTCGATCACGGCGGAGAGCTGCGGATAGCCGACGCCGGTGAGATCGCGCGTGGTACACACCGAGCCGGAGCCGATACCGACACGGACGATGTCGGCGCCGGCAATCACCAGCGCCTCGGTCATTTCCGCCGTCACCACCGTGCCGGCCATGATGATCGCGTCGGGATTTTCCTCGCGCAGCTTCGACACCGCACGGACGAACGCTTCGGTGTAGCCGTTGGCGACGTCGATGTTGAGCATCGGCACCTTTGTCTTCTGCTTCACCGCCGCGAGCCGCTCCCAATCGGCCGCGCCAGTGCCGACGGTGAGGAAGACGTTGGGATCCTCGTATTTGTCGAGATAGGCGGCCAGCCGCTCCGGATCGTAGAACTTGTGCAGCGCGACCAGCGCGCCGAACGGCCGGAACGCCTCGGCCATCTCGAGCGTGCCGATCGTGTCCATGTTGGAGGCGATCAGCGGGAAGCCGGTCCAGCCTTGGCCGGAATGGCGAAACCTGAAGCTGCGGTTGATATTGGCCTCGAACCGCGACGACAGCACCGAGCGCTTCGGCCGGATCAGCACGTCGCGGAAATCCAGTTTCGGGTTCAGATCGATATGCACGCGGAAATCCTCTGTCGGTGAACGCCGATGATAAGAACCATTGGTTGCCCAATGGTTCGCCCCTGCAATGCGCAAATGGTCGCCTGCGCGGACAGCGGGTTGCGGCCGGCGGCCGGGCGTTTCAGAACCCTTCACCAACAATGGAGGATCAGGGCATGAAAGTCGTGGTGATGGGCGCGGGCGCCGTCGGGTGCTATTTCGGCGGGCTGCTGGCGGAAGCCGGCCACGACGTGACGCTGATCGGCCGGCCGAACCATGTCGAAGCCATCAAGGCCAACGGCCTGCTGCTGGAGACCAAGGCCGGCCGGCGCTTCATCCCGCTGAAGGCCGCGATCGATCCGGGCGCGATCGAGCCGCCGGATCTGGTGCTGGTCTGCGTCAAATCCGCCGACACCGAGGCGGCCGGCGCCGCGCTGGCGCCGCGGCTGAAGCCGGACACCGCCGTGCTCAGCCTACAGAACGGCGTCGACAATCCGCAGCGGCTGTCGGGCCCGATCGGCCGCCCCGCGATCGGCGCCGTGGTCTAGGTCGGCACCGAGATGGCCGGGCCCGGCCATGTGCTGCATCACGGCCGCGGCGACCTGCTGATCGGCGCCTCGCCGCAGAGCGACGCGATCGCCGCGGCGCTCACCGCCGCCAACATCCCCACCACCGTCGTGCCCGACATCGACCAGGCGCTGTGGTCGAAGCTGATCCTGAACTGCGCCTACAACGCGCTGTCGGCGATCGCCGACATGCCCTACGGCCCGCTGATGCAGATCGGCGGCACGCGCGAGGTGGTGGCCAATGTGGTCGCCGAGTGCATCGCGGTGGCGCGCGCCAGTGGCGTCGCCATCCCGGACGATCTGCAGGGCAAGGTGTTGGCGCTGCCGGGCATGATGCCGAGCCAGAAGTCGTCGACCGCGCAGGACCTCGCCCGCGGCAAGCCCGGCGAGATCGACTTCCTCAACGGCACTGTGGCGCGCAAGGGTGCCGAGCTCGGCGTCCCGACGCCGACCAATCTGGCGCTGCAGGTCGCGGTGAAACTGATCGAAGCCAGCCGCGGCATCGGTCGCTGACGCCTCGCTACGCCATCGCCGGCGCCGGGTCGACCAGGACGCACCGCGCGGTGCGGCCCGGGCCGACTTGCACGTCGGGCGGCAGGCCTTCGGTGCAACGCGGCTGGGCGTGGGCGCAGCGCGGGGCGAACGAGCAGGCGGTCGGCGCCTTGTCGAGCGACGGCGGCGCGCCCGGGATCGTCTCCAGCCGCGCGCCGCGCTTGGCGCCGTGAACCGTGGAGGCGAGCAGGCCCTGCGCGTAAGGATGTAGCGGCGTGCGCACGATCTGACTCAGCGTGCCCTGCTCGATGATCTGCCCCGCATACATCACGGCGACGCGGTCGCAGATCTCGATCGCCACGCCGATGTCGTGCGTCACGAAGATCACCGACATGCCGAATTCGCGCTGCAATTCGCGCAGCAGCAGCAGGATCTGGATCTGCACGGTGGCGTCGAGCGCGGTGGTCGGTTCGTCCGCCAGCAGGATCTTCGGCTTGCAGGCCAGCGCCAGCGCGATCATCGCGCGCTGCCGCATGCCGCCACTCATCTCGTGCGGATAGGCGTCGAGCCGCCGCTTCGCCGAGGGGATGCGCACCACTTCGAGCATCTCCAGCGCGCGAGCCATCGCGTCGCGCTGAGACTTTCCCTCGTGCCGCATCACCGTCTCGGCGATCTGCTGGCCGATGGTGTAGACCGGATCGAGCGCCAGCGCCGGCTCCTGGAAGATCATCGACACCGCCTGGCCGCGGAAGTTCGACAGCGCGTCGTCGTCCATCGCCAGCACGTCGCGGCCCATCACCTCGACCTTGCCGGTGATCGTGGTGCGCTTCTTAGGCAACAGCCGCATCAAGGCGCGCAGCGTCACGCTCTTGCCCGAGCCGGATTCGCCGAGCAGGCCGAGCACTTCGCCCTCACCGAGCGTCAGGCTGAGATTGTTGACGGCGTGCACCGTGCGGTCGCCGCCGAAGCGGATGTTGAGATCGCGAACCTCGACCAGATTGCTCATGCCAGCTCCGGCACCTTTGTGTGGAAGTCGGTGGCGCGCTGCCAGGCCGCGCCGATGCGCAGCAGCGTCGCCTCGTCGAAGGCGCGGCCGAACAGTTGCAGCCCGATCGGCAATCCGCTCGCCGCAAAGCCGCACGGCAGCGCCAGCGACGGCAGGCCCAGATAGTTGATCGGCCGGGTGAAGCGCGTCAGCCGCTGGATCACCGCCTCGGCGTTCAGGCTGTTGCCGACATCGCTGTCCGCGATGGTCGGCGCGGGCACCGGCGACACCGGCGCCAGCACGGCGTCGACGCCCGCGATCGCCGCGACGAATTCGGCCAGCGCCACGCCGCGCCAGCGTAGTGCTTCGAGATAGCTCAGCGCCGGCACGCCGAGCGCGTTCTGCAGCCGCATCAGCACCTGCGGGCCGTAATCCTGCGGCCGCTCGCGCATCCATTGCGCATGAAAGCCCGCGGCCTCAACGGCCAGGACGAGTTGGCTCGCCGCGGTGAGTTGGCGCTGCTCCGGCAGCATCACCTCGACCACCTTCGCGCCCTCGCGAACCAGCGTCGCCTTGGTGTCGTCGAGCACCCGCGCGACATCGGCGTCGAGATCCTCGACGTAGAACGCGCTCGGAATGCCGATGGTCATGCCCTGCAGCGAGCCGCGCGTCGCCGTCAGATAGTCGGGCACCGCGCGGGTCGAGGTGGTCGGATCGGCCGGATCGACGCCGGCCATCAGTGCGGTGAGCAGCGCGCAATCCTCGGCGGTGCGCGCCAGCGGGCCGACGGTGTCGAGCGATTGCGACAGCGGCATCGCGCCGGCGCGGCTGATCAGGCCGACCGTCGTCTTCAGCCCGGTGACGCCGCAGAAATGCGCCGGCATCCGGATCGAGCCGCCGGTGTCCGAGCCGAGCGCCGCGAAGGTGAGCCGCGCCGCCACCGCGGCGCCGGAGCCCGACGACGAGCCGCCGGTGATATGCGCCGGCGCCCAGGGATTTCCGACCGCGCCGTAATGCGCGTTGTGGCCGGTCGGCCCATAGGCGAATTCTGCCATCTGCAAGCTGCCGAGCCGGACCGTGCCCTGGTCCTTCAGCCGCTGCAGCGCGGTCGACGTCGTGGTCGCGACATAGTCCTTGCGGATCTTCGAGCCGCAGGTCACGACGTGACCGGCCTCGTAGTACATATCCTTATGGGCCAGCGGCACGCCGTGCAGCACGCCTTTGCCGTCCCCACGCGCCAGAGCGGCGTCGGCGGCATCGGCGGCCGCCAGCGCGCTATCCGGTTCGATCGACATGAAGGCATTGAGCTTAGGCTGCGCCTTGGCGATGCGGTCGAGGCAGGCTTGCGTCACCTCACGCGACGACAGTTTCTTGGCCGCGAGCGCGGCGGCGACTTCAGTGAGGGTCAGCAGAGCCGGATCGGACGCGCTCATCGGGCGGACTCGTTCTGCACGGCGACGTAGCTGGCGGGTTCCAGATCGAACGGCAGCGTGCCGGCGATCGGCGCAAAACCTTCGAACGCCGGCCCGATCGAATTGGCGATCCGCGCCGCGACCTCGTCGTCCACCGGCAGGCCGGCGATCTCCGCCATCGGCTTGATCGCGGTAGGGGCGGGTTTGATCATCGGGCGGTTTCTCCTCTTGGGGCGCGGCTGTGGCCGGAGCCCGGAATGGCCATGAAGCATGCCGCCTGATGGCCGCTCGGGTCCAGCTCCGTCAGCTTCGGTGACGCCTGGCCGCACAGCGGCTCGGCGAACGGGCAGCGCGTGTGGAACCGGCAGCCGGCCGGCGGATCGATCGGGTTCGGCGGATCGCCGGTGATCGGCGGCACTTCGGTGCGTTTGTCCGGATCGGACGACGGCATCGCCGCCAGCAGCGCCCGCGTATAGGGATGCGCCGGCTGATCCCACACCTGATCGACCGGGCCGAGCTCGACGACTTCACCCAGATACATCACCAGCACGCGGTCAGAGATGTAGCGCACCACGTTGAGGTCGTGGCTGATGAACAGATAGGTGAGACCGAACTCGCGCTTGAGGTCGACCAGCAGATTCAGCACCTGCGCCTCGACCGATTTGTCGAGCGCCGACACCGCTTCGTCCAGGATCACCAGCCGCGGCGACAGCGCCAGCGCCCGGGCGATGTTGACGCGCTGGCGCTGGCCACCGGAAACCTCGTGCGGATAGCGGTTGGCAAACGTCTCGGGTCGCAGCCCGACCTTGCCGAGCAGCTCGCGCGCCAACGCCCGTGCCGTGGCGTCGGCCATGCCGTGGACCTTGGGGCCGAACGCGATCGACTCCTCGATGGTGAGGCGCGGGTTCAGCGACGCGTAGCTGTCCTGAAACACCATCTGCATGCCGCGGCGCAGCTCGCGCAAGGACAGTTCGCGGCCGACGGCGCGGCCGTCATAGACGATGTCGCCGGCGTTGCGCGGCATCAGATGCATCAGCAGGCGCGCGGTGGTCGACTTGCCGCAGCCGGATTCGCCGACGATGCCGACGGTCTCGCCCTTGGCGATGGCGAACGAGACGTCGTCGACCGCCCGCACCGTCTTGGCCGCGCTGAACAGCCCGCCGCGCACCGGAAAATGCTTGGTCAGCCCGTCGACCCGCAGCAGCGGCTGCGCGGCGCCGCCGAGATCTTCGATCGGCTCCAGCCGATCAGGGACGTCTGCAATCTGCGTCATGTCAGTTCCTGATATCCATCGCGCTGCGCATGCCGTCGCTGAGCAAATTGAAGCAGATCGACACCGCGAAGATCATCACGCCGGGCAGCGCCGCGACCCAGGGATTGACGTAGATCGCGGTGCGCAGCGTGTTCAGCATCAGGCCCCATTCCGGCTCCGGCGGCTTGGTGCCGAGACCGAGGAACGACAGGCCGGCCGCGAGGATCATCGACACCGAGATCAGTCCGGTCGCATAGACGAAGATCGGCCCGAGCACGTTGCCGAGCATGTGCACCCGCATGATGGTGATCGGCCCGGCGCCGGAGGCGCGCGCGGCCTCGACGAAGTCCATGTTGCGCACGCCGGTGGTGACGCTTTCGGCGACGCGAGTGATCTGCGGCAGGAACACCACCGTCAGCGACACGATCGAATTGGTGATGCCGGCGCCGAGCGCGCCCGAGATCGCGATCGCCAGCAGCACCGAGGGGAACGCGTAGAACACGTCGACAGTGCGCATGATCGCGGTGTTGACCTTGCCGCCGACATAGCCGGCGACGAGGCCGAGCGAGGTGCCGAACACGAACGCCAGCACCACCGGCAGGATGCCGATCAAGAGCGACAGCCGGCCGCCATAGATCAAGCGCGCCAGCATGTCGCGGCCAAGCTCGTCGCTGCCGAGCGGATAGTTCGGCGTGCCGATCGGCTTCAGCCGGCGGATCATCGAGCCCTGATACGGATCGGCGAGATGCAGATACGGCGCGAAGATCGCCGACAGCAAAATCAGCAGCAGGATCAGCGCGCAGGCGATGCTGACCTTGTCGCGCAGCAGGCGGCGGCCGACGGTGGACCAGTAGCCACGGGCATTGCCTGCGGGCGCGGTTTGTGGAGCGGTTTCGGTGATCGCGGTCATCAGCGGCAATCCTTCCCGCTCAAGCGCGCTTGATGCGCGGATCGATCGCGGCCTGCGCGATGTCCACCACCAGATTGAGGAACACGAAGAACAGCGCCAGCACCAGAATGGTGCCCTGCAGCAGCGGCAGATCGCGCTGGAAGATCGCGGAGTTGAGCAGCAGCCCGGAGCCCGGCCAGGAGAACACCGTCTCGATCAGGATCGAGCCGCCGAGCATGTAACCGAGTTGCAGCCCCATCACCGCCAGCGCGGTCGGCGCGGCGTTCTTCAGCACATGGCGGAACACCTGCGTCTCGCGCAAGCCCTTGGCGCGCAGTGCCTCGACGAAGTCCTGCGAGAGAATGTCGCCTGTGAGCGCCCGCACCGTGCGGGTGACGATGCCCATCGGAATGACGGAGGTGGTGATCGCCGGCAGCACCAGATATTTCAGATGCGCCCAGTCCCAGCCCCATTGTCCGGAGCCGCCCGGGCCGGCACCGACGGCGGGCAGCCAGTTGAGCTGCACCGAGAAGATGATCACCAGCACCATGCCGAGCCAGTAATGCGGCACCGAGACGCCGGCGATGGCGATCGAGGTCGAGACCTTGTCGATCCAGCTGTCGCGGAAGTAACCGGCGAGCAGACCGAACAGCAGCCCGAACGAGAACCCGATGATCGCCGCGGCGATCGCCAGCGTCACGGTGTTGCCGACCGCGCGCAGCACTTCGCTCAGCACCGGCCGGCCGGTTGCGATCGAATTGCCGAGGTCGCCGTGCAGCGCCTTCCACAGCCACAGCCCGAACTGCACCGGCAGCGGCCGGTCGAAGCCGTAGGCGGCGCGCAGCTGCGCCGCCAGCTCCTGCGACGCGTCCGCCGGCAGCACCGCGACCAGCGGATCGCCGGGCGTGATGTGCACCAGCATGAAGCAGACCAGCGCCACGCTGACCACGATCGGAATCACATAGACGAGACGGCGGGCGATGTAGACGAGCACGGGTGTCCCTTACGGCACGACTTGAGAAGGCGGCGGGATATCCTGATCGGAAATCCCTCCTTCGTCATGCCCGGGCTTGACCCGGCCATGACGCCGAGAGTTACTGCGATTGGGCTACGCGCTAAGCGAACCCGTTCGTAGGAAGGCATTAGCCCCGTCATTGCGAGCGAAGCGAAGCAATCCAGCGCAGTGCACGGAGTTGGATTGCTTCGTCGCTTCGCTCCTCGCAATGACGAGATGCCTCAGTTACGGCGCGATCGACACCGGCGAGAAGTCGACGAACCAGCTCTTCGGCTGCACGAAGCCCTTGACCTTCGGGCTCAGCGCCCGCGGGCCCACGTCGTGGGCGACGTAGAGGAAGGCCGCGTCGTCGATCGAGGCGGCGTTGAGGTCGGCCAGCGCCTTGTCACGCTCTTCGGCGTTGAAAGTGGTGCGCGCCTTCTTCACCAACTCGTCGAACTTCGGATTGTTGATGTAGCCCCAATTGTTCGACACCGGCGGCGCCATCGAGGACTGCAGGAAGCGCACCAGCGCGAAGAACGGATCCATCGCCGCGTAGGTGACGTTGGTGGCGTTGGAGCCGTTGGCGGAGGGATCCTTGACGCCGCGGCGCCAGTTGGTGAACAGCGTGTTCCACTCGATGACGTCGAGCTTGACGTCGAAGTAGCACTCCGCCAGCGCCTGCTGCAGATACTCGTTCATCGGCAGCGGCAGCATCTGGCCGGAGCCGGACGCCGAGGTCTGCACCTTGACGCTGAGCTTCTTGTCGGGGCCGAAGCCGGCCTCCTTCATCAGCTTCTGCGCCGCGGGCAGATCGTACTTGATCTGGAAGTTGGGATGGCCGCGCCACGGGTGGCCGGGTTCGAAGGTGCCGGTCGCCGGCACCATCAGTCCGGCGAGCAGGCCGTCACGCAGGCCTTCGCGATCGATGCAGAGATTGGCGGCCTTGCGGACGCGGATGTCGTTCCAGGGCGAGCCTTCAATGCGCGAGAACTGCCACGGCCAGACGTGCGGCTGCTCGTTCTTCTCGATCTTGAAGCCGCGCGCGGTGATCTCCTTCACCGCGTCCGGCGCCGGCGCTTCGATCCAGTCGACCTGGCCGGACAGTAGCGCCGCGGTGCGGGCGTTGGCCTCCGGCATCGGCAGCAGCACCATGCGGTCGGTCTTCGGCACCCGCGCCTTGTCCCAGTAGGCGTCGTTCTTCACCAGTTCGAGCCGCTCGCGCGGCGTGAACTTCGCCATCTTCCACGGCCCGGTGCCGGCGGCGTCCTTGGCGAAAGCAGCCCACGCCGCCTGCGACTTCGCCTTGGCGTCGGCGCCTTCGGCGCGCTCGTACAGCACCTGCCATTTCGACGGGCTGACCATGAACAGATTGGTGAGGTTGATCGGCAGGAAGCTGTCGGGCTCCTTGGTGGTGAGCTCGACCGTCATGTCGTCGATCTTCTTGGCCGACACCAGCGTCGGCATCCGCGACGCGGTGACGCCGACCTGGCTGGCATCGAACTGCGGCGCCTCCTTGTTCAGCACCTTGTCGACGTTCCAGACCACTGCGTCGGCGTTGAACGGCGTGCCGTCGTGGAAGGTGACGCCGGGCCGCAGCTTGAAGGTCCATTTGGTCTTGTCGGCCTCGTCGACCTTCCAGTCGGTCGCGAGCCCGGGAATCACCACGCTCGCCTTGGTGGCCGACGACAGATCCCACATCGTCAGCGCGTCATACATCGTCAGGCCGGTGAAGCGGTTGCCTTCGAATCCCTGATCCGGCTGGCCCAGCGTGCGCGGAATGTCCGCGGCGGTCATGCCGATCCGCAGCACGGTCTCGGCATTGGCGCGATACGGCAAGGCCACGGTCGATGCCATTGCGAGCATCGTGAGAGCGGTTGCGGTGCGACCGGAAGTGAGAAGCGAAGTTCGCATCGTGGTGTGTTTCCTTTTGAACGCGACTGGTCAAAAGTTATGCAACGCGCGTGCCAGCACCGCCCGTTGGGACGATTGCGCACAAATCTGCGTCAAATCTGCCGCCATGCATGCGAAGGCATCGAACTGGCATCAAGCTTGCTCCCTGTCGGGCTTACCCCGCACCTTGGAGCTGTGTTCATGGGTTTTCGGAAGTCGATCGTACTCGCGGCAATCGCCGTGGCCATTGGTTCTGCGTCCGCGAGGGCCGAATCGGTGGTGCGTTACGGAATCTCGATGGCGGACATTCCGCTCACGACGGGTCAGCCCGATCGCGGTGCAGGTGCCTATCAATTCACCGGCTACACCATCTACGATCCGCTGGTGGCGTGGGAGATGAACGTGGCGGACCGGCCCGGCAAGCTGGTGCCAGGTCTGGCGACCGAATGGAAAGTCGACGAGTCCGACAAGACCAAATGGCGCTTCACGCTGCGCAAAGGCGTGAAGTTTCACGACGGCAGCGACTTCAACGCCGACGCCGTCGTCTGGAATCTAGACAAGGTGCTCAACGACAAGGCACCGCAGTTCGACAAGCGGCAGAGCGCACAGGTCAAAACGCGACTGCCGTCGGTGAAGAGCTATTCAAAGATTGATGATTACACCGTCGAGATCGACACCAAGACGGTGGACTCGTTCTTCCCGTATCAGATGCTCTGGTTCCTGGTGTCGAGCCCGGCGCAGTACGAGAAGGTCGGCAAGGACTGGGACAAGTTCGCGGCGCAGCCGTCCGGCACCGGCCCCTTCAAGCTCACCAAGCTGGTGCCGCGCGAACTCGCCGAGCTGACCAAGAATGAAGACTACTGGGACAAGGCCCGTCTGCCGAAGACCGACAAGCTCGTGCTGGTGCCGATGCCCGAGGCGCTGACGCGCACCAACGCGCTGCTCGCCGGACAGGTCGACCTGATCGAGACGCCGGCGCCCGACGCGGTGCCGCAGCTCAAATCGGCGGGCATGAAGATCGTCGACAACGTCACGCCGCATGTCTGGAACTACCATCTCAGCGTGCTGCCCGGCTCGCCGTGGACCGACATCCGTCTGCGCAAGGCGCTGAATCTCGCGATCGACCGCGACGCCGTGGTTGGACTGATGAACGGTCTCGCCAAGCCGGCGATCGGCCAGGTCGACCCGTCGAGCCCGTGGTTCGGCAAGCCGACCTTCAAGCTGAAATACGATCTCGCCGAAGCCAAGCGGCTGGTGAAGGAAGCCGGCTACTCGCCGGAGAAACCGCTGAAGGCGAAGTTCATCATCGCCACCGGCGGCACCGGCCAGATGCTGTCGCTGCCGATGAACGAGTTCCTGCAGCAGAGCTTCAAGGAGATCGGCATCGACGTCGAGTTCAAGGTGGTCGAACTCGAGGTGCTGTACACCGCGTGGCGCAAGGGCGCGGCCGACGAAAGCATGGCGGGCATCACCGCCAACAACATCGCCTACGTCACCTCCGATCCGCTCTACGCGATCGTGCGATTCTTCCACTCCGGCCAGGTCGCGCCGGTCGGCGTCAACTGGGGCGGCTACAAGAATCCGAAGGTCGACGCGCTGATCGACGAAGCCAAGCAGACCTTCGAACCCGCCAAGCAGGACGATCTGCTGGCGCAGGCACATGCCCAGATCGTCGACGACGCCGCGCTGGTCTGGGTGGTGCACGACACCAACCCGCACGCGCTGTCGCCGAAGGTGAAGAGCTTCGTGCAGGCCCAGCACTGGTTCCAGGATCTGACCACGATCGGCCTGCAGTAAACGTCACGACGTCGATCACGAGCTTGACGGGGACTCCGCGGCGACGCGTAGTCCCCGTTGTCGTTTTCGCTGCGGCCGTCGTCGCGCCTGCTGCGAACCGACCGTTGTGCATCGCCCTTGCTGCACAGCAACCTCCGCTCGCAATGCAATAAGACCACGTCACGAAAAAATCGATTTTCGATTTGCGTTGACGCTTCTCGGTATCCTGTTCATCATCGTTGCCATGAACGGGGTCGGGCTGAGTTTCTCTGACACGATCAGCGGCGGGCCTCGCAGCCTGACGTCCGCGCTGCACGAGCGTTTGCGCGCCGATATTCTGGCGACGCGGCTGCTTCCCGGCCAGAAGCTGCACATCGCCGGCCTCGCCAAGACCTTCGCGGTCAGCCTCGCCGCCGTCCGCGAGGCGCTGTCGCGGCTCACCGCCGACGGGCTCGTTCAAGCCTCCGATCAGCGCGGCTTTCGCGTCACGCCGGTCTCGCTCGACGATCTCGCCGACGTCACGCGCAGCCGGATCGACATCGAAGGCCTAGCGCTGCGACGATCGATCGAACGCGGCGACGCGGACTGGATGGCGTCGGTGCGCCAGGCCTGGGCCGACCTGAAAGCCGTCCCCTATCGCTATCCCGACGATTCCTCCGTGCACTACGAGGAATGGGTGGTGCGGCACCGCATCTTTCATCGCGCGCTGGTGAATGCCTGCGGCTCGCGCTGGCTGCTCGGATTCCGCGACGTGCTGCACGAGCAGAGCGAGCGCTACCGACGGCTGTCGATTCGCCGCGAGGCCGGCAAGCCGCGCGACGTCGAAGCCGAACACGAAGCCATCGTCACCGCCGTGCTCGCACGCGACGCCGACGCCGCTGTCGCGGCGCTGGCGCGGCATTTCGACATCACCCGGGAATTCGTCGAACTCGCGGCCCCCCGCATCGCGGAGGTCAACGCCGTACGCTGATCGACCGGGGACGAACCCCGGCGAGCAACACCACATGGGAGGAAATCCGGAATGAAAATGTCTCGTCGCCTGGCGCTGTCGTCGCTGGCCGCCGCCGTTCTGTTCGCCGGCCCCGCCGCGGCCGCGGAAACCATCCGCGTCGGCCTTCCCACCAAGACCTACTGGCCGACCACGATCGCCGAAACCGCGGTGCGGCAGAAGCTGTTCGAGAAGGAAGGTCTCAAGGCCGAGCTGACGATCTATCGCAGCGGCGCCGAGACGTTCGAAGGCATGGCGGCGGGCGCCGCCGACATCATTCTGGATCCGCCGTCGCTGGTCTCGGCCGGCCGAAAGAAGGGCGTGATGTCGCGGATCGTCGCCAACGCCGCGATGGGCAATTTCGGCTGGCAGTTGATGGTGCCGGCGAAATCGAATCTCGACGTCAAGGATCTCGCCGGCAAGAAGGTCGGCATCACCGCGGCGGGCTCGGGCTCCGACCTGCTGGCGCTGTGGACCATCCAGGACAAGAAGATCGACTTCACCCGCGTCCCGGTCGGCGGCGGCGGCCTGGTGCCGAATCTGCTCGCCGGCAACATCGACGCCGCCGTGGTGTATTCGCCGCTGAGCTTCCAGATCACCAAGTCGGGCGAGGCCAAGAGCATCCTCGACTACACCAAGGCGGTGGCGCCGAACCTGACCGCCGGCTGGATCGTGCTCGACCGTCTCGCCGAGTCCAAGCCGCAGGTGGTTCAGAAGGCCGTGAATGCGCTGTACGGCGCGGTGCACTACATGCGCGCCAATCGCGACGTCACCATCAAGCTGATCGCCGAGCTCTACGAAATGCCGCCGGAGATCGCGGCGCTCGAATACGACAACACCATCATGCAGCTCGAGACCGACGGCAGCATGAGCGCCGCCAACGTGCCGGCGGCGGTGCAGCTCTCTCTCGACCTCGCCAAGCTCGGCGGGTTGAAGGACGTGGTGCCGGTCGAGGACGTGATCTCGACCAAGTTCAAGCCGGTCCCGACCAAGCCGTAGCATGGCCGGATCGTTCGCCATGAAGCTGGCCAGGTTCGCGATCGTGCTCGCGATCCTGGCGCTGTGGGAGACGCTGTCGCGCACCGGCATCGTCAACCCGCGGCTGCTGCCGTCCGCGTCCGACACCTTGGCGACGCTGATCGACCTGCTGCAGCGCGCCGCCGTGCGCAAGGATCTCGGCGTCACCGCCACCGAAGTGCTCACCGCCTTCGTGCTCGCCGTCCCGGTCGGCGCGCTGATCGGCGTGTTGGTCGCGGAGAACCGCTATTTCGGCGACGTCGTCCGGCCGCTGCTGTTCTTCGCGTTCAGCATCCCGAAGTCGATCTTCCTGCCGATGTTCATCCTGGTGTTCGGCGTCGGCTTCGCCCAGAAGGTCGGCTTCGGCTTCTTCTCGACGATCTTCATCGTCATCATGTCGACGACTGCCGCGGTGGAGTCGGTGAAGGTCGAACACCTCACCGTGGCGCGCTCCTACGGCGCGACCAAATTGCAGACCGCATGGCGCGTGTACCTGCCCAGCATGCTGCCGGTGCTGCTCGAAGCGCTGCGGATCGCGATGATCTTCAACCTCACCGGCGTGATCCTCGCCGAGATGTACGCCTCGCCGGACGGCATCGGCCACCAGATCGCGATCTGGGGCGAGAACTTCCAGATGAAGCAGCTGCTCGCCGGCGTGGTGATGGTGGCGGTGATCGCCATGACCTTCAACGAACTGATCAGATGGGTGGAAACGCGATGCAGCCACTGGCGAACGTGACTCCGTTGCGCCCCTCCTTGCGCGCCGGCGCGATCGAGGTGCGGAACGTCGGACAGGTGTTCAGGACGCGCTCGCAGGACGTCGTCGCGCTGGACGACGTCTCGCTCGACGTCAAGCCGGGGCGCTTCGTCGTGCTGGTCGGGCCGAGCGGCTGCGGAAAATCGACCTTGTTGATGATGATGGCCGGCCTGCGCCGGCAGACCGCCGGCACCATCGCGGTCAACGGCGCCCCGATCGCCGATCCCGATCCGAACCGGGTCGGCGTGGTGTTTCAGGAGCCGAGCCTGTTTCCCTGGCTGACCGCGGAGGAGAACGTCGAATTCCCGCTGGCGCTGCGCCGCGTCGCCAAGGCCGAGCGCCGCGCCAAGGCGCAGGACGCGCTGAAGCTGGTCGGCCTCGACAATTTCGGCAAGCGCCACCCGCACGAATTGTCCGGCGGCATGAAGCAGCGCGTCTCGATCGCGCGCGGGCTGGTGCAGGATCCGCCGGTGCTGCTGATGGACGAGCCGTTCGCCGCGCTCGACGAACAGACCCGGATGACGATGGGCGACGAGCTGCTGCGGATCTGGGCCGCCACCGGCAAGACCGTCGTGTTCGTCACCCACAGCCTGACCGAGGCCGTGTACCTCGCCGACGAAGTGATCGTGATGTCGCCGCGCCCCGGTCGCATCGTCGATCATCTGCAGGTCCAGCTGCCGCGGCCGCGCACCTACGAAATGCTGAGCGGCGACGCTTTCGGCGCGTTGCGCGACCGGATCTGGCGCCACATCCGCAAGTCGGCGTGAGGCGGCGATGAGCGCAACGACGCTGCGACGCCTGATCGTGCTGGTGCTGATCGTGCTGTGGGAAGCGCTGCCGCGCGCCGGCCTGATCGCCGAGCTGTTTCTGCCGCCGCTGTCGAAGACGCTGCTGGCGGGCTGGAACGAGGCCGGCGAGTTCGGCCACGCACTGGCGGTGACGCTGTACGAGGTGGTGATTTCGATGGCGATCGCCTGCGGCGGCGGCATCCTGCTCGGCGCGATCGTCGGCAGCCTGCGCGGGCCACGCATCCTGATCATGCCGATGGTCTCCAGCCTCTACGCCGTGCCGCTGGTGATCCTGTATCCGGTGTTCACCGTGTGGCTCGGTATCGGCTCCGAATCCAAGATCGCCTTCGCGTCGATCTACGGATTTCTTCCGACCATGCTGGCGACCGCAGCCGGCATCCAGACCATCGACCCGCAGCTCCTGATCGCGGCGCGCAGCATGGGCGCGACGCCGAGCCAGCGGCTGCTACGCGTGATCATTCCGGCCGCGATCCCGACCGTGCTGTCCGGCCTGCGGATCGGCGGCGCGCTGGTGATCGTCGGCGTGGTGGTGTCCGAGATGCTGATCTCGTCCGCCGGCATCGGCTTTCTGATCTCGCGCTATCGCACCGTTCTGGACAGCGCCAGCGTCTTCGCCGGGGTGCTGCTGGTGCTGTTGATGACGGTGATGTTCAGCGCCGGCGTGCGCCTGATCGAACGCAAGGTCGCGGTCTGGCAGACCGGCACCCGCGCCGGGCAGGACGCCGACGAGCAGATCGCGCGCGGCAGACTGCAGCCGGCAACGTGAAGGACGACCGCATGTTCGATCTGACGCTGAGCTTCGACAACGGCCCCGAGCCCGGCGTGACCGAGCGCGTGCTCGACATCCTGGCCGAGCGCGACCTCGCCACGACCTTCTTTGTGATCGGCGAGAAGCTGGCCGATCCGGCGCGCCGTGATCTCGCCGTTCGGGCCCACGACGCCGGCCATTGGATCGGCAACCACACCTACACGCACAGCATTCCGCTCGGCGAGCAGCCCGGCACGGGCACCGCCGAGGCCGAGATCGGTCGCACCCAGGCGGCGATCGGCGAACTGGCGCACCCGCAGCTCTGGTTCCGGCCGTTCGGCGGCGGCGGCAATCTCGACGACCGGCTGCTGAAGCCCTCCGTGGTTCGCCACCTCGAGCGAAACCGCCACAGTTGCGTGCTGTGGAACGCGATCCCGCGCGATTGGGACGATCCCGACGGCTGGGTCGAGCGCGCGCTGACGCAGTGCCGCGCCCGGCCGTGGACGCTGATGGTGCTGCACGATCTGCCGACCGGCGCGATGCGGCATCTGGAGCGCTTCCTCGACCGCGCGGCGGCCGACGGCGCCCGCTTCCGCCAGGATTTTCCGCCGGACTGCGTTCCGATCCGCAGCGGCGCCATCGCCTTGCCGCTTCACGACTACGTCTCCTCGATCGAAGAAAGTGCCCCGACATGAAGATCGCGAGTTTCAAGGCCGCAGGCCGCGCCTCCTACGGCATCGTCACCGACGCCGGACTGATCGACGCCGGCAAGCGGCTGACTGCCTTCCCGACGCTGCGGGCGCTGCTCGCCGGCGGCGCGCTCACCGAACTGCGCAAGCTCGCCACGGAGCGGCCGGACTGCGCGCTGAACGACGTCGAGCTGCTGCCGACGATTCCCGACCCCGACAAGATCTTCTGCATCGGCGTCAACTACGCCACCCACCTCGCCGAAAGCGGCCATCCGACGCCGCCGCATCCGATGATCTTCACCCGCTTCGCCAACAGCCAGGTCGGCGGCGGCCAGCCGATGATCCGCCCGCTGGAATCCGAGCGCTTCGACTATGAAGGCGAGATGGCGATCGTGATCGGCAAGGCCGGACGGCGGATCGCGCCCGAGGCGGCGCTCGCTCACGTCGCCGGCTACGCCTGCTACAACGACGGCAGCATCCGCGACTGGCAGCGCCACACCTCGCAATTCGCGCCGGGCAAGAACTTCGTCGGCACCGGCGGCTTCGGCCCGTGGATGGTGACGGCCGACGAGATCGACGACATCAGCAAGCAGACGCTGATCACCCGGCTCAACGGCGTCGAGGTGCAACGCGCGCCGATCTCCGACCTGGTGTTCGACGTGCCGGCGCTGATCGCCTATTGCTCGACCTTCACCGCGCTGGCCCCCGGCGACGTCATCGTTACCGGCACCACCGGCGGCGTCGGCGCCTACCGCACCCCGCCGCTGTGGATGAAGGGCGGCGACGTCGTCGAGGTGGAGATTTCCGGCATCGGCATTTTGCGCAATCCGGTGATCGACGAAACGGCGGCGGCGGCGAGCCGCGCCGCCTGATCCGCACCAGCCCAACGACAAACAACAAGAAGGATCACCTGCGTGCCGATGCCGACTCACCTGCTGCCGACCACCGTGGTCGGCTCCTATCCGCAGCCGGACTGGCTGGTCGACCGTGCGATGCTGTCGAAGACGGTGCCGCGCACGCGCCTGCACGAGATGTGGCGGCTGCCGGCCGAGCATCTCGAAGAGGCGCAGGACGACGCCAGCATCGTGGCGATCCGCGACATGGAGCGCGCCGGCATCGACATCGTCACCGACGGCGAAATCCGCCGCGAAAGCTACTCCAACCGTTTCGCGACGGCGCTGGACGGCATCGACGCCGACAACCCGGCGATCATCGTCGCCCGCACCGGCAACACCAAGACGCCGGTGCCCCGCGTCGTCGGTCCGGTCAAGCGGACCCGGCCGATCGAGCTGCACGACATGCAGTTCCTGCGCGCCAACACCGACCGCGCCGCCAAGATCACGTTGCCCGGCCCGTTCACGATGAGCCAGCAGGCCAAGAACGAGTACTACAAGGACGACGAGGAACTGGCGATGGCGTTCGCCGAGGCGGTCAACGCCGAGGCGCTGGAGCTTCAGGCCGCCGGCGCCGACGTGATCCAGCTCGACGAGCCGTGGGTGCGCAACAATCCGGAGATCGCCAAGCGCTACGCCGTCAAGGCGATCAACCGCGCGCTGCAGGGCATCACCGTGCCGACGGTGGTGCATCTGTGCTTCGGCTACGCGGCGGTGGTGCCGGGCTCGAACAAGCCGGCCGGTTACGCGTTTCTCGCCGAGCTCGACGACACCATCGCGAATCAGATCTCGATCGAGGCGGCGCAGCCCAGACTCGATCTCGGCGTGCTGAAGGAACTGTCGTCCAAGACCATCATGCTCGGCGTGCTCGACCTCGCCGATCCGGTGGTCGAAACCGTCGACACCGTCGCCGGCCGCATCCGCGACGCGCTGAAGTTCGTCGATGCGAAGCGGCTGGTGCCGGCGCCGGATTGCGGCATGAAGTACATGCCGCGCGCCACCGCTTTCGGCAAGCTGAAGGCGATGTGCGACGCCGCGCGCATCGTGCGCGCCGAACTCGGCTGACGGCGCCACGGTGGTCCCGCCAGTCCGACCCGAAATGCGAGCGGGAGTGCCAGCGACTTTTCAGCTCGCGTCGTCCGTGAGATCCGTCATGGCCGGGCTTGTCCCGGCCATCCACGAACTTGGGCGTGGCCGCGTGGCAAAACGTAGATGGCCGGGACGAGCCCGGCCATGACGCGTTGATTACTTTTGCGGCGCGGTTTGTGACCTCGTCGCCGTGCTACGCGCCTTGCTTCAGCGCCGCATACTCCTGCGCGTAAGCCGCGTAGGAGTCCTTCAGGCTCGCCGAGTTGAGCAGCATGGTGGCGACCAGCCGGCCCGCACTGTCGAATGCCTCGGTGCGCGCCCACAGGCTCTCGGTCCGCTTGCTGCCGGACAGCGCGACGACCTTGCGCTGAACGCGGTAGCTCTCGCCGACGAACAGCGGGCCGCCGACCAGGCGGATTTCCTGATCGGCGAACAGGCCGACCGCGGGGCCGCGCACCGGCAAGCCGTCCTTCTTGCTGAGATACTGGAACAGCACGCTCAGCATCTCGACCGGAATGATCGCCCGGCCCCACGGCGATGCGTCGCGATAATACGGCGACGGCTCGGTGATCACTTTCAACTTGTCGGCCAGCGAGAACGGATAGAGCTCGCCCATGTTCTGGTCGGGATCCATCTTCACCGTCTGCGGCGCCGTCGTCATGCCGACCTTGATGTCGCGCAGGATCACGGCGTCGGTCAGCGGCTTCAGCTCGGTCAGGCGCTGGTCCAGCGCCGAGGGCGGCGCGTCGCGGCCGACCGAGACGCTGCCGCGCAGCACTTCGGTGCCGTCGCGCTTCACCATCCGAATCGTGCTGTGCCGCGCGCCGCTGGCCGGCTTGTCGACGATCGCCTGAACCTCTTCGCCTTCATACGCGGCGTTGCGATAATGCGCCGAGATGCAACCGGTCTCGAACCACTCCCGTCCCCACAGCCGCTCGCCCAACGGCGCGAACTGGCTGAAATGGGTCGGCCCTTCGATCGTGCCGCCCTTGAAGCCGAGCTTCTGCGCGGTGGCGTCGTCGTGGATCGAGGCGTGGGAGTCGTAGACCTGCGCGTGCAGCATCTGTCGCGGCTGCCGCCACGGCCCGGCCAGCGCATCGCCAAGATCGTCGATCGGCGTCTCGAAAGCGGTTGCGGTCATCGGTCACTCCGTCTGGACAGAAAGCCTCGAACTACCACGCGTCGATGCACGGCCGCTTGCGGCCCTCGCGCTGCGGCGGCGTCGGCACCGAGCGCAGCCCGGCCATGATCCAGCGCCGGGTCTCGGCCGGATCGATGACGTTGTCGATCTCGCACACCGACGCGATCGAGACCGCCTTGCCGTTGGCGTACATCTCGGCGACCTTGTTCTTGTAGTAGGTCTCGCGCTCGACCGGGTCGGCGATCGCTTCCATCTCCTTGCGGAAACCGAGGCGGACATAGCCCTCCAGCCCCATGCCGCCGAACTCGCCGGTCGGCCACGCCGCGGTGAAGAACGAGGCGTGGAAGCCGCCGCCGATCATCGACTGCGCGCCCAGGCCGTAGCCCTTGCGCAGCACGATGCCGAACAGCGGCACCGTCAGGCTGGCGCCGGTGACGAACATCCGCGCGACGTGGCGCACGATCGCGGTCTTCTCCGCTTCGGGGCCGACCATGAAGCCCGGCGTGTCGCACAGCGACACGATCGGAATGTCGAAGGCGTCGCACAGCTGCAGGAAGCGCGCCGCCTTGTCGCCCGCCGCCGCGTCGATCGCGCCGCCGAGATGCTTCGGATTGTTGGCGATCAGGCCGAACGGCTTGCCTTCGATCCGGATGAAGGCGGTGACCATGCCGACGCCGAAGTCGCGACGGATTTCCAGCACCGAGTCTTCGTCCGCGATCAGGTCGATGACGTGGCGGATGTCGTAGACGCGCAGCCGGTTTTCCGGGATCGCGCGCCGCAGCAGCCGCTGATCCGGCGCGCGCCATTCCTTCACCGCGCCCTGGAAATACGACAGATATTTCTGCGCGACCCGCGTCGCCTCCTCTTCGTCCTCGACCAGAATATCGACCACGCCGTTCGGCGACTGGAACGAGACGGGGCCGACTTCGGCGGGGTGATACACGCCGAGCCCGCCGCCCTCGATCATCGCCGGGCCGCCCATGCCGATCGAGGCGTTCTGCGTCGCGATGATCACGTCGCAGCAGCCGAGCATCGCCGCGTTGCCGGCGAAGCAATAGCCGGAGACGACGCCGACCACCGGCACCAACCCGGACAGCCGGGCGAACTGCACGAAGGACGGCCCGTCGAGCCCGGTGAGGCCGAGCCGGTCGGTGTCGCCGGGACGGCCTCCGCCGCCTTCGGCGTAGAACACCAGCGGCATCTTCCATTGCTCGACCAGCGTCAACATGCGGTCGATCTTCTTGTGGTTCATGTGGCCCTGGGTGCCGGCCAGCACGGTGTAGTCGTAGGCGATCACCATGCAGCGCGCGTCGTGCTCGCCGAACTGCGCGGCGTTGACGGTGGCGACGCCGGTGACGAGGCCATCGGCCGGGGTGTTCTTGATCAGGTCGTCGAGCGCGCGGCGGCGGCGCTGGCCGGCGATCGCCAGGCTGCCGTACTCCATGAACGAGCCGTCGTCGACGAGCTGCGCGATGTTCTCGCGCGTGGTGCGCTGATTGGTCTTGCGCCGGCGTGCGACCGAGTCGGGGCGATTCTGGTCGAGCGTATTGCCCTGCCGCGCCAGCATCTCGGCGAGGTCTGGGCGGATGTGATCGAGATCGACTTCCGCCTCCTCGGCGGCCTGATCGCCCTCGATGTCCTGCGGCTCGAGATACAGGATCGCCTCGCCCTGCATCAGCGTCACGCCATCGGCAGTGGCGATGCGGCGGATGCGGCCGCCCTGCTCGGCGGTGACGAGATGCTCCATCTTCATCGATTCGATCACCGCGAGCTGCTGCCCCGGCCGGACGACGTCGTCTTCCGCCACCGTGATCGCCACCACGGTGCCCTGCAGCGGCGCGACGATCGCGACCGTGCCCTCGGGCACGGCCTCGACGGCGGCCTTCGCGCCACCGTGCTGCGCATCGCCACCTGGCAACGCAATCAGCGGCGCGGCGAGCTTGTCGGCGGCGCCGACCAGTTCCGCGACGTTGCGGTCGATGAAGCTGGTGCTGACCTTGTTGGCCTTGAAATCCGCATGCGCCAGGATCGCCTGGATGAACGGGATGTTGGTTGCGACGCCGTCGATGCGGAACTCACGCAGGCTGCGCGCCGCCTTGGCGACGACGTCCGGCCATTGCGACGGCGTGTGCACGATCACCTTGGCGAGCAGCGAGTCGAACGCGGCGCTGGTCTTGTAGCCGGCATAGCCGAACGTATCGACGCGCACGCCCGGGCCCGACGGCGGCTCGAAGATCGCCAGCGTGCCGCCGGTCGGCTTGGTGGCGCCGCTGGCGTCCATCGTCTCCATGTTGATGCGAAGCTGCATCGCGAAGCCGCGCGGCCGCGGCACGTTCGCCTGATCGAGGCCTATCGACGCCAGCGTCGCACCGCCGGCCACCGCGATCTGCGCGCGCACCAGATCGATCGACAGCACTTCCTCGGTGACGGTGTGCTCGACCTGCAGCCGCGGATTGGCCTCGATGAAGGCGAACGCGCCGTCGCCCTCGCCGGCTTCGCCGTCGACCAGAAACTCGAAGGTGCCGAGACTGTCGTAGTTCGCCGCCGCCGCCAGGGTCTTGGCGTCCGCCAGAATGCGCGCGCGCAGACTGTCACTCAGCGACGGGCTCGGTGCGATCTCGACCAGCTTCTGGTTGCGGCGCTGAATGGTGCACTCGCGCTCCCACAGATGACTGATGCCGCCGTGCTGATCGCCGATGATCTGCACCTCGATGTGCCGCGCATTGCGGATCAGCCGCTCGGCATAGACGCCGTCGCTACCGAACGCCGCCTTGGCTTCGGACTGACAGCGCGCAAACGCTTCGGCCAAATCCTCAGCGCGCTCGACCACCCGCATGCCGCGTCCGCCGCCGCCGGCCATCGCCTTGATCATCACCGCAGCGTTGTCGCCGAGCGAGGCGAAGAACGCCTTGACGTCGTCGATCGTCGAGGGCCCCTGGGTGCCGGCGATGATCGCAACGCCGCACTTTTTCGCCAATTCGCGTGCCGCAACTTTGTCACCGAATAGCCTCAAGGCTTCAGGCGACGGACCAATGAACCGGATACCTTCCTCCGCGCAGCGCCGGGCGAGATCCGCGTTCTCGCTGAGGAAGCCGTAGCCGGGATGCAGCGCGTCGCAATGGCCGGCTTTGGCGGCCGCTATCACCGCCTCGATATCGAGATAGGCCCGCGCGCCGCGGCCCGGAATCTCCCGCGCATCGTCGGCGATGCGGACATGCAGCGATGCCGCGTCGTCGGCCGGATGGATCGCGACGGTGGCGAGCCCGGCATCGGCCGCGGCCCGCGCGATACGGATCGCGATCTCGCCCCGATTGGCGATCAGCAATTTGCGAAACGGCATTCGAATGTCCTCATCAAAACAACCACATCGGCGCCGGTGCGCCGGCGCCGTCGTCACCACGATGCCGATCTAGCGCGGCGCGTTGGCGTCGAGCTCCTGCTTCTTCACCTTGCCGGTGGCGGTCATCGGCAACGCGTCGATGATGCGGATTTCCGGCACCTTGTAGACCGCCATCCGCTCCGCGCACCACGCCTGCAGTTCGGCCGGCGTGATGCTGCCTTCCGCTTCCGGTTTGAGCTGGATGAAGGCGATCGGCACCTGCCCCTTGCCCGGATCGTCGCGGCCGACCACGCCCGAACCCAGCACCTTGGGATGCTGCCCGAGCAGCGCCTCGATCTCCGGCGGAAACACGCTCATGCCCTTGACCTTTAACATCTCCTTGCGACGTCCAAGGAAATGCAGGAAGCCCTGCGGATCGATGGTGCCGATGTCGCCGGTGCGCAGCCAGCCGTCGACCAGCGACTCCGCGGTCGCCTGCGGCTTGTTCCAGTAGCTCTTGAGCAGCGACGGCGTCCGCACCCGGATCTCGCCTTCACCGCCGAGCGGCACGAGTTCGCCGGTCTCGAAATCGGTGATCTTGAACTCCGCACCCGGCACCGGCAGGCCGACGAAGATCGGCTGCGACACCAGATCGAAATCGTCGCCCTGGAAGCCGGCGGTGAAGGTGTTCGAGGTGTGGGTCTCGGTCATGCCCCAGGCGGCCTCGGTGAGGATCGTGCCGGTGAGATCCTTCCAGCGCTTGCGGTAGGCCGGGTTGAGCTTCTTGACGAACGAGACGACGCGGACCTGGCTGAGCGACGACAGGTCGAACTGCTTGAAGCGCGGATGGTCCATCAGCTCGACGGCGCCGTCGACCGGCATCGCGGTGACGTTGACCTTGTAGCGATCGATCGCCGACAGCACGCCGACCGCGTCCCAGCGGGCCAGCAGCACCAATGTGGCGCCGGCGAACAGCGGGAAGATCAGTCCGAAATTCTCGCCCGCGATCCAGAACTCCGGAAAGAACGACAGAAACACGCTGTTCTCGTCGGCCGCGACCGAGATGCCGTGATTGGCGGCGGCGGTGTAGACCATGTCGCGCTGGGTGTGAACGCAGCCCTTCGGCATGCCGGTGGTGCCGCCGGTGTAGTTCAGCGCCGCGACGTCGTCGAGCGCCGCGGGCGGCAGCGGCTCCGGCGTCGGCAACGCTGCGAGCGCCGGCAGCAGATCGGTCGCGCCGGCGATCGCGACGCGCGGGCCGCTCACGGAATCCGGAACCGGGATGGTCGGCTCGGCCGGAATCACGTCGGCGAAGCTGGTGACGATCACCTCGCGCAGCTTGGTTTCGCCGCGGACCTGCTCCACGACGGGGACGAGCTGATCGAGTGCAACGATCACTTCGGCGTCGGTGTCGTTGAGTTCGTAGGACAATTCGAACGCCCGCGACAGCGGGCTGACCGGCACGTGAACGGCGCCGAGCTTGAGAATGCCGAAGAACACGATGTGGAATTGCGGGCAGTTCGGCAGAAACACCGCGACGCGATCGCCCTTGCGGACGCCCTTCTGCATCAGCAGCGCGGCGAACCGATCGCTGAGCTGATCCAGCTCCGCATAGGTCGTGACGTGGCCGTAGAAAATCACCGCCGGACGCTGCGGCGCGCGCTTCGCCCAGGCGCGCAGATACTCGGTCAGCGCCACTTCGCCGTGCGGAAATTGAGGCGTGTTGGGAATGCCCTTGGGCCAGGCCTTCGCCCACAGCCCATGCAACGTCGCGAGATAGTCGGCTTCCTTGGCGTCTGCGCTCATTGTTGGTGTCCTTGTTGTTCTTGGTCTTGTCAGTTGCGCTTCATGGTCGGATCGAGCGCGGCGCGCAGCGATTCACCCAGCGTGTTGTAGGCGAGCGCCGTGAACAGGATCGCGAGGCCGGGCGGATACATCTGCTCGGGCGCGATTTCCATGTTCTGGTAGGCGCGCGCCAGCATCGCGCCCCAGCTCGGATCCGGCGGCTGGATGCCGAGCCCGAGGAAGCTGAGGCTGGCTTCGGCGAGCAGCGCCGCCGCCAGCAGCAGCGTGACCTGAACGATCACCGGCTGGATCGCGTTCGGCAGCACGTGGCGCCACAGGATGCGCCCGGTCGAGCCGCCGAAGCAGCGCGCCGCGTCGACATAGAGTTCGTGGCGGACCACCAGCGTTCGCGCGCGCACCAGCCGCGCGAGCTGCGGCGCGAACACGATGCCGACCGAGATCATGCCGTTGGTGAGTCCAATTCCGAGCGCGCCGGTGACCGCGATCGCCAGTACGATGGCGGGGAACGACAGGAAGCTGTCGATCACCCGGCTGATCATGGTGTCGACCCAGCCGCCGAGATAGCCGGCCAGAATGCCGACCGGCACGCCGATCAGCACCGCAATCGCCACCGCCAGGAAGCTCGCATACAGCGACGCGACGCCGCCGTAGATCAGCCGGCTCAGCGTGTCGCGGCCGAGATCGTCGGCGCCGAGCCAATGTTCGGCCGACATCGGCGCCAGCGCCGCATTGACGTCCTGCGCCACCGGATCGTAGGGCGAGATCCACGGCGCGAGGATCGAAATCACCGCCAGCAATAGCAGAAACGTCAGGCTGATCGCGCCGCGGATGTCCGAGACGAACCACCGCACGAAGCGCCGCATCCGCCGCGGCCGATACGCCACCGTCGTCGTCGTGACATCGGTCATGTCGCGATCCTCGGATCGAGCACGCTGTACAGAATGTCGGTCAGCAGATTGAGCGACACCACGATCAGCACCATCGTGAACACCACGCCCTGCACGACGGGGAAGTCGCGATGCATCGCGGCGTTGACGATCAGCCCGCCCATGCCGGGAATCGCGAACACCGCCTCGACCACCACCGTCGCCGCCAGCATCCGGTTCGCCAGCAGGCTGATCACGGTGAGCAGATTGACGCTGACGTTCTTCAAGCCGTGACGCCACAGGATCGACGACGGCGGCAGGCCCTTGGCGTGCAGCGTGCGGACCTGCTGCGACGACAGGATTTCGACCAGCGACGAGCGTAGCTGCCGCGCGACTTCGGCGACCCCGCCGGAGGCGAGCGCCAGCGCCGGCAGGATTGCGTGGCTCAGCGACGCCCACGGGTCTTTGGTGAACGCCACCGCGCCGGTCGCCGGCAGCCAGTTGAGCTGCAGCGAGAAGAACGCCACCAGCAACATGCCGAGCCAGAAATTCGGCACCGCGACGCCGAGCGATGCGATCGCCATCACGATGCTGTCGATCCAGGAGCCAGGCTTGGTGGCCGCCGCGATGCCGAGCGGCACGCCGATCAGCAGCGCCGTGAACAGGGCCAGCGCCACGATCAGCAGCGTGTGCGGCAGGCAGCGCTGAATCGACGTCAGCACCGCTTCGTTGGACACCAGCGAATTCGACAGGTCGCCCTGCACGGCCTTCGCCAGCCACGAACCGTATTGCAGCAGGAACGGCTGGTTGAGGCCGTACAGCTCGCGGATTTCGGCGATCCGCTGCTCCGATGCGTTGTCGCCGGCGAGGGTCACCGCGACGTCGCCCGGCACCAGCTTGAGCAGGCCGAACACGATGAAGGTGGACAGCACCACCACAGGGATCGCCTGCAGCAGCCGGCGACCGATGATGTGGAGACGTGCGGCGTTCAACATGGAGTTTCAATCCGGAACGGGCGCCGCAGCAGCCTGCGGCGCCGTTCGCTCACGCGAGGGAGATGTTCTCGAACTTCGGCTTGCCGAGCAGATTGGGCTTGAAGCCCTTCACCTTGGAGGACAGCGCATCGAGTTCGAACTGGAACGCCAGCGGCGCCGACAGCGCCTGTTCCACCGTGATGCGCTGGATCTTGGCGAACACTTCGGCGCGCTTGGCGAGATCCTCGCTGACGCGGCTTTCGAGGATCAGCTTGGACAGCTCCGGGTCCGCGGTGCGGCCGGCGTTGTAGTACGCGCCTTTGTCGAAGCCGAGCGCATAGGTCATGCTCGGATCGGGCCGTCCGGTCCAGGCCGACACCAAGAGGTCGAACTTCTTCTCCTGGGCGAAGAACTGCGCGCTGATCTCGGCGATGGTGCCGCGGGTGAATTTCAGGCGGATGCCGACCTTGCCGAGCTGGTCCTGGATCACCTCGCCACGGCGCACCGAATCCTGATCGGTGTAGCCGCCGATCGTCATCTCAAGGCCGTCCTTGTAGCCCGCCTCGGCGAGCAGCTTCTTCGCCCGCTCCGGATCGTGCGGATAGGTCCCCGCCACATCCTTGTTGTAAGCCCAATGCGAACTCGGCAGGGTCATCCGCGCCGGTTCGCCGAGCCCGCCCAGGGTCGCCTTGACGAAGGTCTCGCGATCGAGCGCGAAGTTGATTGCCTGGCGGACCTTGAGATTGTCGAGCGGCGCGCGGGCGTAGTTGAAATACACCTGAATGCAGTACAGCGTCGGGGAACTGACCATCGCCAGATCCTTGGCCCGCTCGATCACCGGCTTGAGCCGCGCCGGCAACTGGAACGCCATGTCGTTCTGGCCGGCCACGACCGAGCGCAGCGCCGTGGCGTTCTCGGTGATGATGTTGAACTCGATGCCGTCGAGATACGGCCGCCCCTTGCGCCAGTAGTTCTCGTGCCGCGCCACGACGATGATTTCGTTGTCGTTCCAGCGAACGAACTTCCAGGGACCGGCGCCGACCGGCTTGCGGTCGGTGTCGGTGCCGAGCGCCTTGATGTTGGTGGGTGACACCATCATTCCGGCGCGATCCGACAGGATCGCCGGCAGCGCGGTGTCGGGGTTCTTCAGCTTGAGCGTCACCTGCAGCGGGCCGGTGACCTCGATCGACTCGACGCTGGCGAGATCCGGCTTGACGTTGGAGCGCTGGTCCGAGCGATTGCGCTCGAGGTTGAACTTGACGGCCTCGGCATCGAGCGGCGTGCCGTCGTGGAACTGAATGCCGCTGGTGATGTCGAGCACCATGGTGTTCGGATTGGGGTACGACCATTTCGCCATGCCGGGCTTCGGCTTCAGCGTGTCGTAGTCCCACTCGACCAGCGTGTCGTACATGGTCCAGAGAATGCTGTGGTCGGAGCCCGCGCCGCCGGTGGCCGGGTCGAGCGACGACGGATTGGCGGGCGCCGCCACCATCAGCACGCCGCCCTTCTTGGCTTCCTGCGCCAGCGCCGGCAGGCCGAGCGCACCCGCCGCGACACCGCCGCCGATCAGCGCCAGAATGTCCCGGCGTCGCAAGGTTCGTTGTCCCAGGTCGAATATCCGCATGTCGTCCTCCCGATGATTATGACGCTGATCGCGCCTGTTGATTGTCGGCCGGCGGCCCTTCGGCGGTCGCGAAATGGCAGGCGACGAGATGGCCGGGCCTGACTTCGCGCCAGGCCGGCACGTCCTCGGCGCAGCGCGGCTGCACCGACGGACAGCGCGTGCGGAAACGGCAGCCCGACGGCGGCGAGACCGGGCTCGGGATCTCGCCTTCCAGAATGATGCGGCGATCGACCCGCAGATGAGACGGCAGCGGAATCGGCTCGGACGACAACAGCGCGCGCGTATAGGGATGCAGCGGCCGCTCGACCACATCCTCGGCCGGGCCGAGCTCCATCAGCTTGCCGAGATAGGTCACCGCGATCCGATCGGAGATGTGCGACACCACCGAAATGTCGTGCGTGATGAACACATAGGTCAGGCCGAACTCGCGCTGCAGATCGGCAAACAGATTGAGCACGTCGCCGCGGATCGAGACGTCGAGCGCCGCGACCACCTCGTCGCAGACGATCACCTTGGGGCGCAGCGTCAGCACGCGCGCGATGTTGACGCGCTGCTTCTGCCCGCCCGAGAGCTGGTGCGGATAGCGATCGGCCGCTTCGGCCGCGAGCCCGACGCGTTCCAGCATCTCGATGCCGCGGCGGCGGCGCGACGCCGCGTCGCCTTCGCGGAGGATCTCGAGCGGCTCGACCACGCTGTCGATGATGGTCATCCGCGGATTGAGGGCCGCGTTCGGATCCTGAAAGATGATCTGATAGTCGCGGCGGTGCTGGCGGAACGCCCGGCTGCCGAGCGTGGCCGGGTCGGTGCCGTCGTGCAGGATCTGGCCGTAGGTCGGCCGCAGCAGCGACACCAGAGCGCGGCCGAGCGTGGTCTTGCCCGAGCCGGATTCGCCGATCACCCCGAAGGTCTCGCCGACTTTCACCTCGAAATCCATGCCGTCGATCGCCTTGACGGTGTCCCGGCCGTCGCGCGACGGAAACAGGATGCGCAGATCGCGCACCGCAAGAATGCCGGCGTCGGCAGCGTCGTGTCGTGCGGCGGTCATCAGTTCACCGCTCCCGCCAGAGCGAGTTCGGGCGCGCGCCAACATCGCGCCGCATGGCCGGGTTCGATCTCGATCATCCGCTGATCCGCCTCACAGCCGGGTGCGGCGTGGGTGCAGCGCGAGCGAAAGCGGCAGCCGGCGGGCATCGCTTGCGGCGACGGCACGCGCCCGGGAATCGAAGCCAGCACACCGCGGCGCTTGCTCAGCCCCGGCAGTGATCGCAGCAGGCCGGACGTGTAGGGATGGCGCGGACGAGTCAGCACGTCGTCGACCGGGGCGTCCTCGACGACTTCGCCGGCATACATCGTGATCATGCGGGTGCAGGTTTCGGCGACGACGCCGAGATCATGGGTGATGAAGATCAGCGCCGTGCCGGTGCGCTCGCTCAGCGAGCGTAAGAGATCGGTGATCTGCGCCTGCACCGTGACGTCGAGCGCGGTGGTCGGCTCGTCGGCGATCAGCAGCTTCGGCTTGCAGATCAGCGCCATCGCGATCATCACGCGCTGGCGCATGCCGCCCGAGAGTTGATGCGGATATTCGTCGCAGCGCCGTTCCGGCGCCGGAATCCCGACTTCGCGCAACGCCGCGATCGCCCGCTCGCGCCCTTCGGCCTTGCTGGCGGGAAAATGAATCCGATAGGCCTCGCTGATCTGGTCGCCGACGGTGAACACCGGATCGAGCGCGCTCATCGGCTCCTGGAAGATCATCGCGATGTCGCGACCGCGCACGGCGCGCATCCGCCGCGGCGACAATTTCAGCAGGTCGGTGCCGTCGAACAGCACGTCGCCTTCGATGCGGGCCGAATGCGTCGGCAGCAGCCGCAGCAGCGACAGGCCGGTGACGGTCTTGCCGCAACCGCTTTCGCCGACGAGGCCGACGCGCTCGCCGGGGGCGATCGAAAAACTGACGTTTCGCGTGACCGGCAAGGCGCCGCCCGCGGTGGCGAAGGACAGCGACAGATTGCGCACGTCGAGCAGCGGTTGCCCGGCGACGCCGAGCCCGGCGGCATTTTGCAACGCGTTCGACCGGACGTGCTCCGGCGCGGATATCGTCGCCATCTCATCCTCCCATCGGTCCCGATCCGCTGAGGACCGTTTCATCGCTCCTCGGCTTGCCGCCGATTTCACCGCGCGATGAACCCCAATCAAAGGGGAGCGATTGTCAATTGTCAACAATTGACTGCCGCGCTAGTTTGTCCCGCACGACGGAAGAACATCATGGAGGACGTCTTGGCAGCGACCTATCGCAGGCCACCAGCCGGGACCGACGGCACCACCGAGCGGCGGTTTGCGCCGCGCACGCTGCCCGATCAGGTCGCCGAAGAACTCGGCGCCGAGATCATCTCCGGTCGACGCAAGGCGGGCGAGCGGCTGGTCGAGCTCGATCTCGCGCGCGATTTCGGCGTCAGCCGCGGCCCGATCCGTGAAGCGATCCGGATTCTCGAACGTCGCCGGCTGGTCGAACTGCTGCCGCGCCGCGGCGCCTACATCAAGCCGGTGTCGCTGAAATCGGTCGCCGATCTGTTCAACGTCCGCACCGCGCTGTCGATGCTGGCGGTGCGGACCATGGCGACGTCGCCGGTGGAAAGCTACATCGAGACGCTGGCGCGCCGCTGCGAGGAATTGAAGGCACAGGTCGAACCCGACGATCCGATCGCCTTCGCGCGCACGACGACGCGCGCGGTCAAGACCATCGCGCGCGGCTCCGGCAATCAGCTTCTGGTCGATCTGCTCACCGACCTGGCCAATCAGACGGTGTGGACGACGATCTGGAAATCACCGCTGGATTATCAGACGCAGGAGATTCGAAGGCTCGCCGCCGATCTGATGGCGTCGACGCTGAAGGCGATCCGGCAGCATCGGCCGAATGCCGCGGCCACTCATCTCGGCCAGCTTCTCGAAGGCGACCGCGACCGCGCGCTGGCGACGCTGTCGCAGATCCGCGGCGAGGCCTTCGACCTCAGCGCGCTGGCGCTGGCCGACGAGATCGGCACCGGCAAGCCGACCATCGCCGGCGCGGCGCCGACGGCGTGACGTCTCACGCCGGGCGGCGACAGACCAGGTCGATCTCGATCAGCGCGTCGTAAGCCAGCCCGGTGACGCCGACGCAGGTGCGGGCCGGCAGGCGGCCTTCCGGGAAGTAACTGCGATAGGTCTCGTTCATCGCCGCGTAGTCGCGCTTGAACTCGGTGAGATAGATCCGGCTCATCACGATGTCCTCGAGCCCGAGGTTGAGGCCGGCCAGCACCACGCGCAGATTTTCCATCACCGCGCGGGTCTGCGCCACGATGCCGTCCGGCAGCACACCCGGCGTTTGCGGCGTATCGGGCATCTGGCCGGTGACGAAGACGAAGCCGTCGATTTCGACCGCGTGGCTGAACGGCGCGACCGGCTTCGGGCCGCCGGGGATCATGTGAAACTTCAAGATCGACCTTCCATGAGAGATCAGGCGCGCCCGTCGGCGAACACCTGTTTGCTGAGAATGGCGTGGACGCCCCAATTGCCGTCCACCACCTGGGTGACGCCGAAATCGACCGCGACCGACATCAGCGCGATCGCCTCGTCCTCGGTCAGTCCCTTGATGCTCATCAGGAAGCGTCGCATCTTGCGAAACGCGTCCTTCATGGCGAGATCGAGCGACGAAGTGGCGTAGACCTCGCTCTGCCCTTTGGCGCCGAATTCGGCCAGGTAGTTCGGGTGGCTGAAGCCCATCAGCACCCAGTCGGTGGCGGTCTCGATCAGCGGATAGGTGAGATCGGCGAACGGCTTGTCGGCGAATTCGCCCTTCTTGTGCAGGATCACCTCGAAGGTGCCGGTCATCGAGCACTCGATCGCGGTGCCGCCGAGTTCGCCGTCGCCCTGCGCGGCGTGCGGATCACCGACCGACAGCAGCGCGCCCGGCACCGACACCGGCAGATAGATCGTCGATCCCTTGCCCAGCCGCCAATTGTCGAGGTTGCCGCCGAAATAGGACGGCGGCACCGAATCGACGAAGTCGGCCTCGCGCGGCGCCAGCGCGATCACGCCGAAATGCGGCCGCAGCGGAATCCGCACGCCGTCGAGCACGTCGTGACGCCGCCGCACCGACGACGGCTGCACCGGCACGCCCGGATAATCGTAAGTGGTGTGCACCGTGCCGAACGGATCGACCTGCGGAGCCCAGCGATAGGAGTAAGCGGCGCGCGCATAAGGCGCCGCCTCATCGGCGAAGATCTCGTAGATCGTCACCGCCTCGTGGGCGTGCTGCTCGGCGAGAAACTCCTTGTAGTGATAGCCCCACCACGCGGCAACGCTGCTGCCGAACACCCGGCCCTTGAAGTCGGGATTGCGGCTGGCGCGCGGCACGATGTCGAGGATGCGGATCTCCAGCACGTCGCCGGGTTGCGCGTCCTTCACCGCGACCGGACCGGTGCAGATGTGCACGCCGAAACCTTCGCCGGCGCCGCGACCGTAGATCGAAGCGTCGAGCGGCCCCGCCCCACGGCGATCGACGTTCTTCTGATCGTGCGTCCAGTGAAACACGCTTTCGGCGCCGGCGTCGCCGCTGATCATCCGCTCGGGATCGTCGGAGGCGTGCTGCGTCAGCGTCTCGATGGTGATGGTGTCGCCCGACGCAATCTCGATCTGCGGCGCCAGCGAGCGGCTGAAGTATCCCCAATGCACGCGCGATGCGTCGGCTGCGAGATGATAATGCTGCGGCGTGGTCCCGGCGCAGAACTCCAACGCCGGAAACTCGACAGCCGGCCGCCGCGCCGCGCTCGCTGTCGGCTGATTGCGCAGCTGCACCAGCGCCTGCTGCGGCCAGCCACGCTGCGCGACCGCTGCGGCCGTCGCCGCATGACGCTCCGCCTCCGTCTGCCGATATTCGCGTGGCGACACGCCGAAGCGATGGCGGAAGGCGCGGCTGAAATGCGCCGAGTCGTTGAAGCCGGCACGGAACGCGATCTCGGAAATCGAATGATGCGCCTCGGCCGGATTGGCCAGATCCGCGCAAGTCCGCTGCAGCCGGCGCTCGCGTAAGTAGTGCGTGAAGCTCGATCCGGTGCCGCCGAACAGCTTTTGCAGATAGCGCTCGGAGATGCCTTCGGCGGCCGCGACCTTGGCGGGTGTCAGATCCGGATCGTCGAGCCGGCGTTCGATCGCCTGACACAGCCGCTGCAGCGTCGCCGCCTTGTTGGCGGTGCCGGCATTCAGGTCGGATGGCGCCGGCACTTGACGCATCAGCGTCGGCAGCAAATCGGCGAGGCCCTGCGCGGCAGCCGGCCATTCGGCATCAGACAACGTTTCGAGATGGCGAGCGGCGCTTTCCAACATCCGCACAAACAGCTCGCCGAAGCCACTCGGCGCGATCTGCTGCACCTCGGTCAATCGTGGCGCCATGGTCCGGCTCCGCGCCGCATCGCACGACACCGACAACACCACGGCGCGGAGATCGCGTGAAAACGACAGGCTCCAGCCGCTCGCCCGTGGCAGCAGCAGCAGATGCCCGGCCGCGATGATCTGGTGGCCAGCAGAGGTCTTCAGCGAGACGCCGTCCTCGAGCGGCAGCAGCACCAGCGGCTGATCGCCGTGGGCATCGGCGTGAGCCGCCACGGCCTGTGGGCCGGCCGACAGCGTCGCCAGGGTCACGCCTTCGGAACTGCGGCGCACCGCGGTGGCGTGGCCGGCATGGCTGGTTGCGGCGGCGGCGGGCTGCAAGCCGAGCGACTCCAGCACATCGCGCCAGGCTTCGGGACGCTCGCCTTCGCAATACGACTCGCTGGAATAGGGACGCAGACTCATGGCTCGGCCTTCCTGGCCGAAACCAAGCAACCCCCGTGCCATCCCGAAGCAGACGGCGCATTGCCCGACCACCAGCCTGCTCATTGGCGTGCCTAGTCGCAGCGGAACATGTTCTTGCGGATGGTGCCGTGCACGCCCCAATTGGCGTCGACCACCTGGGTGACGCCGAAATCGGCGCCGACCGACATCAGCGAAATCGCCTCGTCCTCGCTGAGCTTGTGCACGGTCATCAGGAACCGCCGCATCTTGCGGAAGGCGTCGCGCATCGCCCGGTCGAGGCTGGAGTGGTTGGCGATTTCCAGCTGCGCATTGGCGCCGAGCTCGGCCAGATAGTTCGGATAGGTGAAGCCGTACACCGACCAGGCCTCCGGCGTCTCCAGCATCGGATGCGTCAGGCCTTCGAGCGGCGTGCCGCCGAGGTCGTTCTTCTTGTGCAGGATGAATTCGAAATCGCCGGTCAGCGAGGTCTCGATCGCGGTGCCGCCGAGTTCGCTGTCACCTTGCGCCGCATGCGGATCGCCGACCGAGAAGAACGCGCCCGGCACCGCGACCGGGTAGTACATCTTGGCGCCCTTGCCGACCCGCCAGTCGTCGATATTGCCGCCGGTGTAGCTCGGCGGGATCGAGGAGACGAAATCTTCCTCGGACGGCGCTAGCCCCATCGTGCCGAAATGCAGCCGCGCCGGCACCTTGACGTTACTGAGGATGTTCTCGCGCTTGATGATGGTGCGGTGATCGACCGGCACGCCGGGATAATCGATGGTCGGATGCACGATGCCGTCCGGGTCCGTCTGCGGCGTCCAGACGTAGTTGTAGACCGCCTTGGCGAACGGCTCGCCCGAGGTGTCGAGCTCGAAGATGGTGATGACCTCGCGTGGCTTCGGCTCTTCGATCAAATCGTGATAGTGGAAGCCCCAATTCGCCGCGATGTTGGAGCCGAAGCACTTGCCGGCGTGGCAGGCCTTGCAGGCCGGCCGCGGCCGAACGTCGAGGATGCGCACTTCGAGCACATCGCCCGGCTCGGCGCCTTCGATCGCCACCGGGCCGGTGAGCAGATGCACGCCGACGCCCTCGCCGGAGCCGCGGATGAACGGCCCTTCGGTCGGGCCAGCGCCGCGGCGAACCATCGCCTTGTGCTCGCGGGTCCATTTGAACACGCTCTCGGCGCCGGGATCGCCCTCGATCATGCGCTCGTAATCGTCGCCGGCGTGGTGCGTCAGCGTCTCGATGGTGGCGCGGTCGCCGGACTTCAGGGTCAGCGACGGCGCCACCACCTTGCTGAAATAGCCCCAATGAACGGTCTTGGGCGACACCGGGAGCAGATGATGCTTCATGCTGAGATCCTCGACGGGAAACAAATGAGAAAGCAGACGGCGGTCACGAGACTTCGGCTTCCATGGCGTTGAGGAAGCGCTGCGCGACCGGGTTCTTCGGATGATTGAGCACTTGGTCGGCCGGGCCTTCCTCGATGATCGAACCGCCGGCGAGCAGCACGACGCGGTCGGCGACTTCGCTGGCGAAGCGCAGCTGATGCGTCGAGATGATCATGGTGAGGCCGTCCTCGACCGCGAGGCGGCGGATCACTTCCAGCACCTCGTTGACCAGTTCGGGATCGAGCGCCGAAGTCGGCTCATCCAGCAGCAGCACGCTCGGATTGGGCGCGATGGCGCGGGCGATGGCGACGCGCTGCTGCTGGCCGCCGGACAGATGCCGCGGCAGCGCATCGGCGCGATGCGACAGGCCGACGCGTTCGAGCAGTTCGAGCGCACGGCGCTCCGCCTCGTCAGGAGCAATGCCGTGCACCCAGCGCAGCGGCCCGGCGATATTCTCCTTGGCGGTGAGATGGCCGAACAGATTGAACTGCTGAAACACCATGCCGACGCCGACTTCGGCGCGCGCCTGCGCGGCCATCCGCGGCGACAGCGGCTTGCCGAAATGATTGAAGCCGAGCCGGCGGCCGCCGACCTCGATGGTGCCGTCGTTCCACAATTCGAGATTGTTGATACAGCGCAGCAGCGTGCTCTTGCCGGAGCCGGACGGGCCGAGCAGCGCGATCACTTCGCCGTTGCGCACGGTGAGATCGACGCCGTCGAGCACGACGTTGGCGTCGTAGTTCTTGCGCAGCGCCTTCACGGCGACGGCGACATCGTTGTGAACGAGCGTCTTGGCGCGTTCGGCACGATCGACGCGGCTCTGAGCCACGCGCGGCGGCGGCAGTTCGGCGACGCCGCCGTCCGGCAGGATCTCCGGCGCGGGCTCCTGATCCTGTAGCGGATCGTCGATCCCCTGGGCGCGGTACCAGGGCAGGAAGCGCATCAGCGTGACCTGCTTGGAGGTGCGGTCGAGATCGAACAGCCACTCGAGGAAGATCTGGATCGCGGAGATCGCGGTGGTCAGCAGCAGATAGATCAGGCCGGAGGCGAAGAAGATCGAGAAGAAATCGAAGGTCGAGGACGCGAGCTGCGTCGAGCGCAGCGTCAGCTCCTGCACGGCGATCACCGAGGCCAGCGACGAGTTCTTCAGCGCGCTGACGGCCTCGTTGCCGAACGCCGGAATCATCGTGCGGATCGCCTGCGGGGCGATGATCCGGCGCATCAGCACGCCGGGCGTCATGCCGAGCGCCTGGCCGGCGAGGAGCTGGCCCTTCTCGACCCCGAGGACGCCGGCGCGCAGCATCTCGGCGATGAACGGGGCTTCGTTGCAGGCGAGCGCCAGGCCGGCGGCGAGGATCGCGGGGAGCTTGATGCCGATATGCGGCAGCGCGTCGTAGGCGAACACCATCTGCAGGATCAGCGGCGTGCCGCGGAAGATGACGGTGTAGATCCGGGCGGCGGATGACAGCAGCCGGAAGCGGCTGAGCTGCATCCCCGCCAGGATCGTGCCGAGGATCAGCCCGCCGCCGAGCCCGAGGGCGGTGACCTGCAGGGTCACCTCGATGCCCTGGATCATGTAGGGCATGGTCAAGTAATGGAGGAACAACTCCATGGCGGCGGCATCCTTAGCTCAGGAGTAGGGTGGGCAAAGCGAAAGCGTGCCCACCCATTTTTCGCGAGGCCGAGGTGGTGGGCGCGGCGCTTTGCGCCTTTGCCCACCCTACGGGACTACGTGACGGCTGTTACTTGACGACGAGCAAACCGGGCTCGATCAGGTTCTCGGGGTCGAGCTTCCACTTCTTGAGCAGCGCGAGCTGATCGCCGGACTTGTAGATCTCGGTCAGCGCGGCCTTCACGGCATCGCGGAACTTCGGCTTGTCCTTCGGCACGCCGATGCCGACCTGATAGGGGATCGTCACGGCGATCGCCTTCTCGAGCTTGTCCGGATAGGCCTTGACGGCGTTGTCGACGGTGTTGACGTCGTTGATGTAGGTGTCGGCGCGGCCGGCAAGGATCGCCTGGATGCAGTTGGCGTTGTTGTCGTAGAGCTGGATGGTCGGCTCCGGTTTGCCGAGCTTCTTGCACTCCGGCGCGATCGCCTGGATCAGCGGCACTTCCACATAGCCGGTGTTCTCGGCGGCGGCCGTGCCGCACAGCGTGGTGTTGATGCCGGTGATCTTCTTCGGATTGCCTTTGGCGACCAGCACGCCGTCGAACACCTTGGAGTAGGTGATGAAGTCGGCGGCCTTGGCGCGCTCTTCGGTGGCGTAGATGTCGGAGATCACGATATCGGCCTGGCCGCTCGCCAGCGTGGTCAGCAGCGCCGCGAAGGTCACGGCCTTGTAGGTCAGCTTGAAGCCGAGACACTCACCAATGGCTTCGCCGAGATCGATGTCGTAGCCGACATATTTGGTCGGGTCCTTGGGATCGATCGACTCGTAGCCCGGGGTGTGCGGGTTGATGGCGTTGACGAGGGTCTTGCCCTTCCAGTCGGGGTACTTCTCCTGCAGCGCCGCGCAGGCGGCGGGCGCAGCCGCATGGGCCGGCTTCGAGGCCGCAACGCCGACCAGCACCAGCGCGCCCATCAGCGCGGCGCTCGTCAGGCTCCGAAAATCGGGAAGTGGCAACTTGACCATTCGATCGCTCCTTCGATGGTGTCATGGCGGAGGCCATGTTCCGAACCGTCTGGGAGCTAAGACCGGGCGCCTGGGAAAAACTTGTCTCCGGGCGCACAACCTCTTGTTCGAACGCTGCTAGCAAATAGGCAGCAGTTGCGTGATTTTTGGGCGGATCGCAATCACCGACCGTTTCCACATCGGAGGAGCGACGGCGCGAATACAACCTGATCCCCGCGTCATGCCCGGGCTTGTCCCGGGCATCCACGCCTTTACTGAGTTGCCCCGCCTAAGACGTGGATGGCCGGGACAAGCCCGGCCATGACGAAAGAAGGTGTACACGAAGGAAAATGGACGCGGCGTGTATTACTGCGCCTTCACGGCGCCGTTGTCGTTATCGGCGCGCTTGCCGAGATAGGCGATCGCGGCGTTGAGCTGGGCATCTTCCGGCTTGCCGATCAGGTCGGCCTTGATCGGCGGCGACGACGCCGCCGGCTTGTCGGTCGCAGCCGCGGCGCCCGCCTTCGGCTTGGCAGCGCCGGGCTTGCCGCTCGCTCCGAGCTGTCCCGGATTGGCGATGGCGCCGCGCAGAGCGCCTTCGCGCAGCATCGCGCCGCCGGCGATCTGCTGATCCTTCGGAGCTTCCTGGACGATGTCCGGCGTGATGCCGTCGTCCTGGATCGAGCGGCCGGACGGCGTGTAGTACAGCGCCGTGGTCAGCCGCACCGCGCCGCGACCCTTGATCGGAATCACGGTCTGCACCGAGCCCTTGCCGAAGCTCTGCGTGCCCATCACGGTGCCGCGCTTGCGATCCTGCAGCGCGCCGGCGACGATTTCGGACGCCGAGGCCGAGGCGCCGTTGATCAGCACCACCACCGGCACGCCGGGCAGCATGTCGCCCTTGGCCGGCGCGCTGAACACGCGCTGATCGTCGGGCTGGCGGCCGCGGATCGACACCACGGTGCCGCCGTCGAGCAGATTGCCGGCGACATCGACCGCGGCGGTGAGCAGGCCACCGGGATCCTGACGCAGGTCGATGACCAGCCCCTTCAGCCCGTCCTTGGAGTCGGTCTTCAGCTTGGTCAGCGCATTCTTGAAACCGTCCGAGGTGTCGTTGCCGAACTGGCTGATCCGCACGTAGCCGATGCCGTCGGGCTTGAGCTCCGACTTCACCGACGCGACCTTGATGATCTCGCGGGTCAGGGTGACGTCGAACGGCGGCTCCTTGCCGCGCAGAATGGTGATCGTCACCTTGGAGCCGGGCGTGCCGCGCAGCATGTCGACGACTTCGCGCAGGCTCATGCCTTGGGTCGAGGTGGCGCCGACCTTGATGATGTCGTCGCCGGGTTCGAGCTTGGCGCGGGCGGCCGGGGTGCCGTCGATCGGCGCGACGATCTTGGGCACACCGCCCTGTCCCGAGATCTGCATGCCGAGGCCGCCGAACTGACCCGACATGTCGGTCTGCATGTCCTTGAATTCTTTCTCGTCCATGTAATCCGAATGCGGATCGAGCCGGTTCAGCAAGCCCTTGAGGGCGTCCTTGGTCAGGTCGTCGGGGCTGACCGGATGCACATAGGCCCGCTCGACCAGGCCGATGACGCCGCCGAGCAGATCGAGGTCGGGCTGCGCCGTCGGGGTCCGCTGCAGCGCCAGCGCCGACAGCATGGGAATGGTGATGATGCCGGCCGCGGCGGCGACGCTGATAATAAACCTGCGGGATTTGAACATAAGGTCACCAAAATGAGCTGGCGCGGCTGCGCATTTGAGGGCCAGCCGCGCTTGATCACGGGGTTCCGTCTGGAGACTGGCCTCACCGACCGGAACGCGTGGCCTATGAATACGCCGGGAAAGCGGCGACTCAAGAGTTAATACGCGGACCACCGAGCCTTGACGAAGTTCCGGTCATCGGCGTCGGCCGTGATCACCGGACCTGCCGCTTCTCCAGCTTTCGCGCCAGCGTGCGGCGATGCATGCCGAGACGGCGGGCCGCCTCGGAGATGTTGAACTCGCTCTCGATCAGGGTCTGGTGGATGCGCTCCCATTCCAGCGTCTTGATCGAGGTCGGCTGGCTCGCCAGCGCGATGTCGGCGTTACCCTCGGCCTTGCGGAACGCGGCCTCGATGTCGTCGGTGTTGGACGGCTTGGCGAGATAATGGCAGGCGCCGAGCTTGATCGCCTCGACCGCGGTGGCGATGCTGGCGAAGCCGGTCAGCACCACGATCAGCATCTCCGGATCCTGCGCGTGGAGCAGTTCGACGCAGGCGAGCCCCGAGGCGCTGCCAAGCTTGAGGTCGACGACGGCGTAGCCGAACGATCGTTCGTCCAGCGCGTCACGGACTTCCTCGATGGCCGAGGCGTGCACCACGTCGTAACCGCGGCGCTCGAACGAGCGCTTCAGCGTCCGGGCAAATCCGGCGTCGTCTTCGACGACGATCAGGGAGCGTTCTTCAATCAAAATCGTTTCCGATCGCGAGCGATGCCAGTGGCAGCACGAGTTTGACCTTGGCGCCGCGGTTGCGGAGGTTTTCGGCGGTCATCGCACCGCCGAGCTTGCGTACCACATTCATCACCAGGAACAGGCCGAGGCCGCCGCCGGCGCGGCCCTTGCTCGATTGATACGGCTTGCCGATCTGCGTCAGCATGTCCTTCGGAAAGCCCGGTCCGCGGTCGCTGATCGACAGCACCAGATTGTCGCCGTCGCGTTCGGCGAGCAGTTCGATCCAGTAGCGCGACACTTCGAAGGCATTGTCGAGCACGTTGAAGACCGCCTGCTTCAGCGTCACGTCGGACACGATCGGCAGATCCTCTCCGAAGGCGTTGACGACGTGCAGCGTCGTCCTGCTGCGCGCGTTGCGCCATTCCTCGGCGAGCGCCGACAGGAATTCCGCCACCGTGGTCGGCGACGAGCCCTCGCCGCGCGCTTCGCCGGCCGAGACCAGAATGCCGGTGACGATCGACTGGCAGCGCTTCAGCGCCGTCTCCATCTCGGTGAGATCTTCGACGAGCTCCTTGTTCGCGGTCAACGCCGGCATACGGCGCCAGTCGCTGAGAATCACCGAGACCGAGGCCAGCGGCGTGCCGAGTTCATGCGCCGCACCCGACGCCAGCAGTCCCATCCGCACGATGTGGTCCTGTTCGGCCGCATGCTGGCGCAGCGCCGCCAGGTTCGCGTCGCGCTCGCGGAGGTTGCGGTGAATGCGGGTGACGAACACCACCAGCAGCACGGCATTCAGGGCGAAGCCGAGCAGCATGCCGGCGACGGTCAGGCTGACCGGATCGCCGGCCTGCTGCGACAGCACCAGCGGCCGCGAGGATTCGGTGAGCCAGATGAAGGCGGTGAAGACCACTGCGACCAGCGACCAGCTCGACCGGCTGTCGAGCAGCACGGCGCCGAGCGTCACCTGCAGCAGATAAAGCGAGATGAACGGATTGGTGATGCCGCCGCTGAGATAGAGCTGCGCCGTCAGCGCGACGACGTCGAGGATCAACGCGACGAGCAGGTCGCGATTGCTCACGGCGACGCGGAAGCGCATCCACGCCAGGCTGGCGATATTGAGCGCGACCAGCGCGAGAACGACGGCGGCCATCGGCACGACCGGCAGCGGCGTGCCGAGCCACAGATGCACGGCGGCGATGGTGATGATCTGACCGAACACGGCCGTCCAGCGGAGCTGGATCAGCAGCGACATGTTCTTGCGGTCGGTCGCATCGGCCGCAGGAACCGTCGCGTTTTCAGATGCCGTGACCTCGTCGCCGAGGCGCGGCAGGCCGAGCGCGGGCGAAGGCCGCGCAGTCCAGTCGGCGTTGTCGTCAGCGATGCGTGGAGATCGATCCAGCATGTGATCCTGTCGCGAGGGCGGCGCCCGCCGGGTTGCTCGGCCCGCGACCAGCGCCTGCGCGCCGCCACAAACCGCCACCGAAGGCGACAACAAGCCAGCCGGACAGCATAAAAGCTAGGCAAAACCACGTGAGCGCGTAGATCAGATGATTGTTCGGGAACCGGACCACCGTCAGCCCGCCGATCGGCTGCCCGGGCGCGTCGAGCGAGCCGTCGGCATCGACGAAGAAGGGGGCGACAGTCCCGACATCGCGCGCCTGAGCGATCGCAGCGACATCACGCGAATACCAGCGGTCGGCGCCTGGATCGTTATGGCGCAGGAAGCCCCCGCCGGGTTCCGTGAGTCGCAACAGGCCGGTGACGGTCACCGAATCCACTGGCTCGCCGCTGCGGCGGGTCGCGCGGGCACGCTGATCCTGCGGCACGAAGCCGCGATTGATCAACACCGTAGCGCCGTCGTGGGTCCGCAGCGGCGTGATCACCCAGAAGCCGCCGCCGAAATCGGTGACGGCCTGCACCAGCGTCTCGCGGTCGTGCAGAAAGCGGCCGGTCACGCTGACGGGCCGATATTCGTCGCGGGCGGCGGTGACGTCGGGCCAGGCCGTGACGGCGGGCAGCGGCGCCGGGGCGGCATGGATCCGCTGCTCGACGCGGTCGATCAGCGCCAGCTTCCATTCCCGCCGCTCGATCTGCCAGACGCCGAGCCCGATCAATCCGATCACGCCGACGAGCGCCGGGATCGTGATCCACAGCGACGGCCGGCGTGTCGACGCCGACTTGCCGTCCGGCTGATCGCTGTCGGGCGTCACGATCGCGGCGCCCCTAGCGCCGGATCATGTCGTGGGCCGGCATCATGTTGGTGGTCAGATGATACATCACCCACAACGACCCGGACAACGCGATCACCACCATGACGATGGTGAAGATCAGCGCCATCATCGTCCAGCCTTCCTCGGCCGACGTGGTCATGTGCAGGAAGTAGATCATGTGCACGACGATCTGCACCGCCGCGAACGCCATGATTACCAGCCCGGTGACCTGCTTGTTGCCGAGTACGTCGCCCATCACCAGCCAGAACGGGATCGCGGTGAGCACCACCGACAGCCCGAAGCCGATCAGATAGCTCTTCAGCGTGCCGTGGGCGTGCGCGGCGACGTGAGCGTCGTGGCCGTGGTCGTGGCCGTGCGCGTCCACCGGAGCAGAATTGAGGGTCATCGCAGCACTCCGAGCAGGTAGACGAAGGTGAACACGCCGATCCACACCACATCGAGGAAGTGCCAGAACATGCTGAGGCACATCAAGCGGCGGCGGTTGGCTTCGATCAGGCCGCTGCGCGCGACCTGCGTCATCAGCGTCACCAGCCAGACGATGCCGAAGGTGACGTGCAGGCCGTGGGTGCCGACCAGGGTGAAGAACGACGACAGGAAGGCGCTGCGCTGCGGCGTCGCGCCTTCATGGATCATGTGGTGGAATTCGTAGAGTTCGATGCTGAGGAAGGCGAGGCCGAACAGGCCGGTGATCGCCAGCCACATCTGCGTCGCGCCGACATGGCGCTTCTCCATCGTCAGCATCGCGAAGCCGTAGGTGATCGACGACATCAGCAGCATCGCGGTGTTCAGGGCGACCAGCTTCAGATCGAACAGATCCTTCGGCGCCGGCCCGGCAGCGTAGTTGCCGCCGAGCACGCCGTAGGTCGCGAACAGGATCGCGAAGATGAGGCAATCGCTCATCAGGTAGATCCAGAAGCCGAGCATCGTGCTCGCGCCTTCCGGATGCGCGTGCTCGTCGACGACGTGGAACACCGGCTCGGCGGCCTGAGGAGTGGCGACGGCGACGCTCATGGCTTGGCTCCCGCGGCGAGCAGGCGCGTCCGCTCGTCCTCGACGCGAACGACCTCATCGGCGGGGATGTGGAAGTCGCGGTGATAGTTGAAGGTGTGACCGATCGCGACGGCGAGCAGCGCGATGAACGAGAGCGCCGCCAGCCACCAGATGTACCAGATCAGCCCGAACGCCATCACCGTGCTGAGCCCGGCGAGGATGATGCCGGTGCCGGTGTTGCTCGGCATGTGGATCGGCTTGAAGCCTTCCAGCGGCCGCTGGTAGCCGGCCCGCTTCATGTCCCACCACGCGTCGGTGTCGCGCACCATCGGCGTGAAGGCGAAGTTGTAGTCCGGCGGCGGCGAGGACGTCGCCCATTCCAGCGTCCGGCCGTTCCACGGATCGCCGGTGACGTCGCGGAGCTGTTCGCGACGCATCACGCTGACGGCGATCTGGATCAGGAACGCGGCGATGCCGACCGCGACCAGGAACGCGCCGAAGCCGGCGATGATGAACCAGATCTGCAGGCTCGGATCGTCGAACACGCGCAGACGCCGGGTCACGCCCATCAGGCCGAGCACGTACAGCGGCATGAAGGCGAAGTAGAAGCCGACCACCCAGCACCAGAACGAGACCTTGCCCCAGAACACGTCGAGCTTGAAGCCGAACGCCTTCGGGAACCAGTAGGCGATGCCGGCGAACGCACCGAACACCACGCCGCCGATGATGACGTTGTGGAAGTGCGCGACCAGGAACAGGCTGTTGTGCAGGACGAAGTCGGCCGGCGGCACCGCCAGCAGCACGCCGGTCATGCCGCCGATCACGAAGGTCAGCATGAAGGCGATCGTCCACATCATCGGCAGGTCGTAGCGGATCCGGCCGCGATACATCGTGAACAGCCAGTTGAACATCTTCGCCCCGGTCGGGATCGAGATGATCATCGTGGTGATGCCGAAGAACGAATTGACGCTCGCCCCGGAGCCCATCGTGAAGAAGTGGTGCAGCCACACCAGATACGACAGGATGGTGATGACCACCGTGGCGTAGACCATCGAGGTGTAGCCGAACAGCCGCTTACCCGAGAACGTCGACGTCACCTCCGAGAAGATGCCGAACGCCGGCAGGATCAGGATGTAGACCTCCGGATGGCCCCAGATCCAGATCAGGTTCACGTACATCATCGGGTTGCCGCCGAAGTCGTTCGTGAAGAAGTTGGTGCCGACGTAGCGGTCGAGCGTCAGCAGCGCGAGCACCACCGTCAGCACCGGAAACGACGCGACGATCAGGATGTTGGTGCAGAGCGAGGTCCAGGTGAAGATCGGCATCCGCATCATCGTCATGCCGGGCGCCCGCAGCTTGACGATGGTACAGATCAGGTTGACGCCGGACAGCGTCGTGCCGACGCCGGCGACCTGCAGCGCCCATATGTAATAGTCGACGCCGACATCCGGACTGTAGCCGATGTTCGACAGCGGCGGATAAGCGAGCCAGCCGGTGCGGGCGAATTCGCCGACGAACAGCGAGATCATCACCAGCACGGCGCCGGCCGTCGTCATCCAGAAGCTGAAATTGTTGAGGAACGGGAACGACACGTCACGCGCGCCGATCTGCAGCGGCACGACGTAGTTCATCAGGCCGGTGACCAGCGGCATCGCCACGAAGAAGATCATGATCACGCCGTGGGCGGTGAACACCTGATCGTAGTGGTGCGCGTTGAGATAGCCCTCCGAGCCGCCGAAGGCCATCGCCTGCTGCAGCCGCATCATCACCGCGTCGGCGAAGCCGCGCAGCAGCATGACGATGCCGAGGATCATGTACATGATGCCGATGCGCTTGTGGTCGACGGTGGTGAACCACTCGCGCCACAAATAGCCCCACAGCTTGAAGTAGGTCAGGCCGGCGACCATCACGGCGCCGCCGATCGCGACCGCGACGAAGGTGAGGACGACGATCGGTTCGTGCAGCGGCAGCGATTCCAGCGTCAGCCGGCCGAAGATCGCTTTGACGATGTCGGGATTGGTGAGCATGCGATCTCTCAGGATTGGGACTTCGACGGCGAACCGAACAGCAGGGAGGTGGACGACCCGAGCGGCGTGAACGGCGCCGACGGACGCTTCAGGCCGGCGCCGAGCAGCGGCGTGCTTTCCCGGACCTGCGCGGCGATGCGGCCTTGCGGTTCGTCGATCGTGCAGGTGCCCGCGACGAAGCTGGGCTCGGGGCCGAGCGCGGTGCCGCGCCGGGCGTATTTGTCGTAGGCGAGCGGCAGGGTGTTGTTCAGCCCCGCGAGTCCGAGACCGCCCTTGGCGTCGATGGACATCATCTCGCTCATGCACATCTTGCCGGGCTCGACGCACATGTTGAGGATGGCGCGATACAGATCGGCGTCGACGGTGCCGAAGCCGCGCGGCGGCTCGTTGGCGCTGGGCTTCTCGAGCACGAGATATTCGGTGCGTCCGAGCACGTTGGAGCTGGCCTTGGTGCGGGCGATCCATTGCTCGAAACCGGCATCGTCGAGGCCGTGAAACGCGAAATGCATGCCGGAGAAGCCGGCCCCGCTGTAGTTCGCGGAGAAGCCTCGGTATTTGCCGGCGTGATTGACCACGGCGTGCAGCTTCGTTTCCATCCCGGGCATCGCGTAGATCTGGCCGGCGAGCGCGGGGATGTAGAACGAGTTCATCACCGAGGAGGCGGTGATGCGGAAATTGATCGGGCGATCGACCGGCGCGGCCAGTTCATTGAGGGACGCGACGCCGTATTCCGGATAGATGAACAGCCACTTCCAATCGAGCGCGACGACGTTGACCTCGAGCGGCGCCTTGTCCCGGTCGATCGGGCGGTTGGCCGCGATCCGGTCCAGCGAGCGATACGGGTCCAGCAGATGCGTGCCCATCCAGGTGATGGCGCCGAGGCAGATGATGATCGCCAGCGGCGCCGACCAGATCACCAGCTCGAGGCCGGTCGAATGGTCCCAATCGGGGTCGTATTTCGCGGCGTCGTTGGAATGGCGGTAGCGCCAAGCGAACCACACCGTCAGCGCCATCACCGGGATCACGATGAGGAGCATCAGCACGGTGGAAATCACGACCAGGTCACGCTGCTGCGCTGCGATATCGCCGGCCGGCGCCATCACCACGAAGTTGCAGCCGCCAAGGACTGCGGCCAGAGGTAGCAACGCTAAAAGCTTGAGCCGTGACACGATCCGCCCTTTGAGAATGAGAATATCTCGCAAGGCGTGGCCTAGCTGCGGCGCAGCAATCCGGACATTGGACAATTTGTCCAATGTTGCGGTGCGGGATCACCGCTCAAACAGGGGGCAGATCGTCATGCCATTGAGAGGCGATCGCAGCGAATTCCTCAAATATCACAACGGCAGAGCGCGATGACAGATACGACGACGGCGGGACTTGGCTCTGATCCGGCGCGCAAGCATGTCAATCCCGGCGAGATCGCCATCGGGGTCATCATCGGCCGCACCGCCGAGTTCTTCGACTTCTTCGTCTATGCGATTGCGTCGGTGATCGTGTTTCCGCGGCTGGTGTTCCCGTTCGCCAGCGAGCTGACCGGCACGCTGTATTCGTTCGCGATCTTCGCGGTCGCCTTCATCGCCCGCCCGCTCGGCACCGTGATCTTCATGGCGATCGACCGCCAATACGGCAAAAGCGCCAAGCTGATCTCGGCCATGCTGCTGCTCGGCACCGCCACGGTCGCGATCGCGTTCCTGCCCGGCTATTACGAGATCGGCGCGGCCTCGATCTGGCTGCTGGCGCTGGCGCGCGCCGCCCAGGGTCTGGCCTGGGGCGGCGCCTGGGACGGTCTGGCGTCGCTGCTGGCGCTCAACGCCCCGAAGGAGCAGCGCGGCTGGTACGCGATGATCCCGCAGCTCGGCGCGCCGCTCGGCCTGATCGTCGCCTCCGCGCTGTTCGCCTATTTCACCGGCCATTTGTCGGCCGAGGACTTCTTCGGCTGGGGCTGGCGCTACCCGTTCTTCGTCGCCTTCGCGATCAACGTCGTGGCGCTGTTCGCGCGGCTGCGCATGGTGGTGACCCCCGAATATGCGTCACTGTTCGAAAGCCGCGAATTGCAGCCCGGCCGCGTCGTCGAAACCGTCCGCAACGAGGGCCGCAACATCGTGATCGGCGCGTTCGCGCCGCTGGCGAGCTTCGCTCTGTTCCACATGGTGACGGTGTTCCCGCTGTCCTGGGTGTTCCTGTTCACGCGCGAAAGCCCGGTGCGGTTCCTGATCATCGAGACCATCGGCGCGATGTTCGGCGTCGCGGCGATCATCGCGTCGGGCATGCTGGCCGACCGCATCGGCCGCAAGCCGTTGCTGATGGGATCGGCGATCGCAATCGCGGTGTTCAGCGGCTTCGCCCCGCAGATGCTCGATGCCGGCGCCGTCGGCGAGACGGCCTATATGATCCTCGGCTTCATCTTGCTGGGGTTGTCGTTCGGCCAGTCGTCCGGCGTGATCGCGTCGAGCTTCCGCACCGCCTATCGCTACACCGCCTCCGCGCTGACCGCCGACCTCGCCTGGCTGTTCGGTGCCGGCTTTGCGCCGCTGGTGGCGCTGCTGCTCGCCACCGATTTCGGGCTGATCTCGTCCGGCGCCTATCTGCTGTCCGGCGCGGTGGTGACCACCCTGGCGCTGTGGATCAGCGGATTGCGCGAGTCGGAAGAGTATCGCTGAGCCCGCGGCCGCCTCAGCCGACGAACATCAAAGCGGTCCGCGGCAACGCGGGCCGCTTTTTCGTTGCGGCAAGCTGACGCTCCGCTCCGCCATCAAAGCGTTGAAGGCCGGCTGCAAAAGCCGCCGCCCCCGCCCGCGAGCGGTCCCACGAGAAAGCCGGATGCCATGGACGCCATCGAAACAAACCGCCTCGTCCTGAGAAATTTCCGAACCAGCGACGCCGCGGATCTGTTCGCCTATTTGCATCAGCCGCGGGCGAGCTGCTTCTTGTCGCTCGCGCTCGCCGACATGGCGGCCGCTGCGGCCGAGGCCGCAGCGCGCAGTGGCAACGACGAGCACATCGCGGTGTCGCTGAAAACGACCGACACGCTGATCGGCGACCTGTTCGCCGTGGCGGAAGAAGACACCTTTTCGGTCGGCTGGCATTTCAACGCGACGGTAGCCGGAGCCGGATTCGCATCGGAGGCCGCCCACGCTCTGTTCTGCCACTTGTTTGCCACAAGAAACGCCCGCCGCCTCTACGCATACGTGGAAGATCACAACTTTGCCTCAAGACGTTTGTGCGAGCAGCTGGGCATGCGTCAGGAGGGATTGTTCAAGGAATTCGTGTCGTTCACCACCAACAAGGACGGCGCGCCGATCTACGAGAACACCATGCAGTTCGCGATTCTGCGCTGGGAATGGGAAACTCGGCAGTAAACAGACGGCGTCAGCCGCTAACAACCGCAGCGGCGCCGAGGTCCGCCGGTCGTCGAAGCTCGCGAGCAGATCATCGCCGATGATCAATCTGCGCTTGCGATCAAGCCCGCGATAGCGCGTCGCTCGGCACGCGATCGCTTCAGGGCTTTACGGCAGATGTGCTGCCGACCCCGTTGCAGATCAGGGGCCGCTTTCCGCGGCGTCCTGATCTGCCTGCTCGTTCGACCGACCGGCGACTAGCGCGGTGCCATCCGGATGGCGCCGTCGAGGCGGACGTCTTCGCCGTTGAAGTAGCCGTTGGTGATCATGGTGAGCGCGAGCTGCGCATACTCTTCCGGCAGACCGAGACGCTTCGGGAACGGCACCGACGCGCTCAGCGCGGCCTTGACGTTCTCTGGAGCGCCCTGCAGCAGCGGCGTGTTGAAGATGCCCGGCAGGATGGTGTTGACGCGGATGCCTTCGCTCATCAGGTCGCGCGCGACCGGCAGGGTCATGCCAACCACACCGGCCTTCGAAGCCGAGTACGCGGCCTGGCCCATCTGGCCGTCTTCGGCTGCGACCGACGCGGTGTTGACGATCGCGCCGCGCTCGCCGTCGTCGAGCGGCGACAACGACAGCATGCCCTGCGCCGACTTGGCGATGCAGCGGAAGGTGCCGACCAGATTGATCTGGATGATGCGATTGAAGGCGTCGAGCGGGAAATGCGTCGGCTCGCCGGTCTTCTTGTCGCGGCCGGCGGTCTTCACCGCGTTGCCGGTGCCGGCGCAGTTCACCAGGATGCGCTCCTGCTTGTGCGCCGCGCGCGCCTTGGCGAAGGCCGCGTCGACCTGCTCGTCGGAGGTGACGTCGACCTTGCAGAACACGCCGCCGATCTCCTTGGCGACGGCTTCGCCCTTCTCTTCGTTGAAGTCGAAGATCGCGACCTTCACGCCGTGCGCGGCGAGCGCTCGCGCCGTCGCGGCGCCGAGGCCGGACGCACCGCCAGTCACGACGGCAGCGATCGAGGAATCGAGTTTCATACAGTTTCTCCCTTGGGTTGAGCTTTGTTCGACGATGCCGGCCGACGCTCAACGGCCGGCCGTGATAGTAATCGGTAGAAGCCGCGCTCTACTTCAGCCGGCCGACGGCCTGCTCGGCCAGATCGAGCTGCTCGCTGATGCGGCGCCGCAGGCTGTCCAGATCGACGCCCTCTGCGCTCTTTTGTCCCGCCATGTAGCGCGCATAGACGCCATGGATGATCGCCGCGCTCTTCCAGCGATTGAAGCCGATGTAGTAATCGAGCTTCGACAGATCGCGCCCGGTGCGTGCTGCATAGCGATCCGCCAGCATGGTGCGGGACGGAAAGCCCGGTGGCACGGTCGGGGCTTCGCCCCATTGTCGATCGCGATCGCTGGGATCGGGAAACTGATTGATCGCGTAAGCGAGGTCGGCGAGCGGATCGCCGAGCGTCGAAATCTCCCAATCGACCACGGCCGCGATCGTATGATCCGGACCGGTCAGGGTGTTGTGCAGGCCGTAGTCGCCGTGGACGATGCGCGCCGCGCCTTGATCCGGCAACTGCGCGAGCAGGAATTCGCGCAGGCTGTGCGCGCGCGGATCGTCGAATTTCGCCGGCTCGATCGACGCCATCCAGGACTGATACCAGGTCTTGAGCTGGCGGCCGACGTAACTGTCTCTCTTGCCGAGTTCGCCGAGGCCGACGGCGTCGGGGTCGACCGCGTGCAGATCGGCCAGCACGTCGATGAACGAATGCGCCAGCTTCTCGCGCTGCGGCTCGGGCACCAGGCGGCGCGTATCGTCGGCGGTGTAGAGCGGCTGGCCGTCGACGTGGCCCATGATGTAGAAGCGCGCGCCGGTCACGGCGGTGTCGTCGCAGAAGCCGAGCGCGGCCGGCACCGGCACCGCGGTCGGTCCCAGCGCGCTGATCAGCGCCCACTCGCGCCCCATGTCGTGGGCCTTGGGCAGCAACTCGCCGAGCGGAGGCCTGCGGATCACCGCCTTGCGACCGCTCGCATCTTCGATCAAATACGTCAGATTGGAATGACCGCCCTGCAGCCGCGTCCAGACCAGCGGCGGCTTCAGCGCCGGGACATTGGCGCGGATCCAGGCCTCGACGGCCGGAATGTCATAGCCCGCAATCGGTTCGGTGGTCTTCATGCCGCCTTGCTCCCTCGAATGCACCTCGCTTGACGTGGCGAGGCATCGTTCGCTCAGAGCGTCTTGCGGTTCTCCGAATTTCTTGTCAACCAACAAGCCCTCGTCACGCGCCGCCGTCGCGGCGCGCGATTGCGCTGCAGTGCAAGGGCCCAACCGGATTTCCCGCTCCGCGGGATCATCGCCTGATCTGCTTTGATCCGAATCGGGCATCGAGCTGTCCGCCGGCCTGCGGCTCTATCGTTCAAGGAATCAGCACGACCTTGATGCACTCGCCCCGCGCTTGCGAAGCCACCGCCTCGTTGATCTGGTCGAGCGGAAAGGTCTTGATCAGCCGGTCGAACGGGAAGCGCCCCGCGGCGTGATGCGCGATCAGTTCGGGGATGAAGACGTGCGGGTCGCTGTCGCCCTCGATGATTCCGATGATGCGATGACCCGGCGTCATCAGCGCGGCGATATTGACGTTGATCGACGCCTCGGCCTTCGACGGAACGCCGACCAGCCCGATCGTGCCGTGGCTGCCGAGCGCCGCGAGCCCGGCCTCGATCACCGGCACCACGCCGCTGGTGTCGAACGCGAAGTCGAGCCCCGCCGGCGCGATGCTGCGCAACACTTCGGTGAGGTTGGGCGCCTCGGCGGGATCGATCACATGCGTCGCGCCGAGCTCTCGCGCGATGTCGCGCCGCGCCGCAATCGGCTCGACCAGGATGATCGTGCTGCAGCCCTGGATCACCGCACCCATCACCGCGGCAAGTCCGACCGGACCGCCGCCGAAAATCGCGACGCTCGATCCTGCGGTGCAGGCGAGCGACTTCATGACGCCGCCGGCGCCGGTCTGAAATCCGCAGCCGAGCGGACCGAGCAATTCCAACGCGACCTTCGACGTGTCGACCTTCACGACGTTACGCGCCCGCGTCACCGTGAGCGCCGAGAACGAGGATTGGCCGAAGAAGTGCGACGTCACCCGTTCGCCGTTTCTGGCATAGGCGGTCGAGCCGTCATCGAGTCGCACGCCCGCGTAGTTGAGCGGCACGAAACTCTGGCAGTAGCTCGGCAGATGGTCGTGGCAGCGCGGACATGTGCCGCAGCTCGAAAAGCCGACCACCACCCGGTCGCCGACAGCCAGCCCCTCGACGCCCTCGCCGATCGCCTCGATCACGCCGGCGCCCTCGTGGCCGAGCACGCCCGGGAGTGCGAACGGCGCGAACTGATCGCGGAAGATCAGATCGGTATGGCAAAGCCCGACGCCGGCGATGCGCACGCGGACTTCGCCCGCGCGCGGAGCTTCGACCTCGATCGATTCGATCGTGAATGCGCCCTTGGGCTGGCGCGCGACGGCTGCGGTTGCGAGGGTCATTTGCTGATTCCTTTCGCGTCGACGGCTGGACCGGCATCAATGCACGCCGCCACGAAATCACCGATGACACTCATCGTGCGAATGGCTGCCTGGGTCCCGGGGAAAAGAGTGAGGTAAGCGTGGGGCACGCCGGGCTGATGATGCACGACCACCGGCACCCCTGTTTCGCCGAGCGCGTTCGCATAGAGCGTAGCTTCAGCCGTGAACAGATCGGCGCCCGCGACGACGACGAGCGCGGGCGGCAAGTTCTCGAGCAGCCCCGAGAGTGGCGCGAAGCGCAAATCCTCCCGATCCGCGCGGGCCGGAACGTAGAGGTCGTAATAGGCTGCGATTTCCTCCCTGCTCATCATCGGCGGCACGAAGGCGCGCATGCCGGCGCTGTCCGCATCGCCCGCGACCGACGGATAGATCAGAATCTGCCCGTCGATCCGCGGGCCGCCGTGATCCCGCGCGAGTTGCGCGACGACGGCCGACAGATTGCCCCCCGCACTGTCACCGGCGACGAACAGCGGTCCGTCGTCGGTGATCGAACGGATCACCGACCAGGCGTCTTCGACCGCGGCCGGGAACGGGTGCTCGGGCGCCAGCCGATAATCGACCGAAAGGACCTGGCATCCGGTCTGGGTCGCCAACGTCCGGGCGAAGTGATCGTAGTCGGCGACGCTGCCCAGCACCCATCCGCCGCCGTGAAACAACACGATGCGACCGCGAACCGCCTCGGTCGGCCAATAGCCGCGCACCGGGACTCCCCCCGCCTGGCTGTCCTCGATCCGCGCCATCTCGGGGCCGCCCTGAGGCGAAATCGCCGACAGGAAGCCGCGCATCTGCGCGATATCGCCGGTCAGGATACTCGGCGCCTGGGTCCCGGCCATGGCCGCGAGGATGGCTGCGAATTCCGGGTCGAGCGTCATGTCCGTCATCAGAACCTCATCGTTAGTATCACGCCGCAGGTCTTGGATCCGGCGGGCTGGTTACCGATCTCGTCGTGAGACGCACCGCTGTCCGGGACATCTCGCGCAATGCTGTCGCTGATCATGTTGCGAAATTGCGGAGAAATCGAACGCGATTGCTCGCGGTCGCTTCTCTCAGTGCGCGGACTGATCTGAACGCCCGCGCTCGGCTGTCCACATCGGATATTTCTGGATGTTGCCCGACGGTGTCATCGGCAGTTCATTGACGAAGCGGGTCAGGGCCGGCGTCCGCGCCCAGTTGCGTGCTGCAGCGCGCAATGCTTCTCCGATTGGAAGTTCGAGCAGGTGTGCGGTGCAATCACCGCGGACATAGGCCTCGACGACTCGCCCCATCGGGGCGACGCCGGCTGATGGCTGGACCAAGTCAGCCTCCCTCATCTTCGTTTTTATATTTGAGCTAACACATGCCGCACGGAGCGCGCCGTCATCTTGACAGTTTGCGCCGTTGTCATGACAGATAGTGCCATGGAAAAGCAGGCGGACGCCGACGCTGGAGCTCTGCGGCAGTTCATCGAGTTCGCGCGCACATCGGGCCTCGATCTCGGCGCGATCCTCGATGATGAGTTGCGCGCGATCGCCGAGCTGTGCGCCGAGGCGGATCGCGTGCCCGCCCACGCGATCATCGACATGCTGCAGGTCTGCGCTGCCGTGGCCGGACGACCGGACCTCGGCGTCTCCTTCGCACAATGGGGCAACATGCGCCACTATGGCCCGCTCAGCCTGCTGTGGGACCATTGCCCGACGCTTGCCGAAATCATCCGCGTCAACAGACGCTACATTCATCTCGAAAGCGGCGCGCTGACGACACCGCTCGAGCAGGACGGCGACGAGATCGCGGTTCGGCACCTGTTACTGGTCCCCGCACGTTACGGAAGTTCGCAGTTCATCGAGGCGACGCTGCTGCTGTCGACCCGGATCGCGCGGCTCGTGCTCGGCGAGAACTGGTCTCCGCTCCGCATCGAGTTTCAGCACTCCGCACCGAACGACGACCGGATCCAGCGGCGGCTGTTCCGCTGCCCGCTGGAGTACGGCGCCGAGCGATCGGCGATGGTCGTGCATCGCGACGATCTCACCCGACCGACGCCGAATGGAAATGCACATCTCCTCGGCTTCCTCGAGCGGCATCTCGAATCGGCGCAAAGCGAGATGCCGGTGTACTTCGTCGCACAGGTGGATCGGTTGATCGCCGCCAACCTCGCCAACGGCGACGCGACGATGGAGCAGATCGCCAAACTGCTTTGCATCAGCCGTCGCACGCTGCAGCGGCGCCTGGATCAGCATGATACGAGCTTCAGCCAGCGCCTCGATGCTGCACGCCGCCGTATCGTCGACGATTACTTTCGGACGGAGCGCCGCCCCAACCTCACCTTGCTGGCACATCGCCTCGGCTACGGCGACGCCAGCGCGGCGTCGCGCTATCTGAGGCTCCATCTGAAGGCAGGCGCCCGCGAACTCACCCGACGCGGCGCGTCTCTGGAGAGTTAGCGGGCTTTTCACTGTCAGCAGAGCACCGCGCGATCAGGCCGCGCAGTACCCGCCATCGACGACGATCTCGGTGCCGGTGACATAACGTCCGTCATCGGATGCGAGATACAGACAGGCCGCAGCGATGTCCTCGGCCTGTCCCGGACGCCCCATCGGCACGACCATGGCGGAAAGCGGTCCGACGTCGATCGGCGCCGCGCCGACTGGCGAGCGCCGGCTGTCCGAGGCGGTGGCATGAAAGATCGGCGTATCGATGATGCCGGGATGCACCGAGTTGACCCGGATGTTGTCGCGGGCATTGGCGCACTCGAGTGCGACCGCTTTGGAGAAGAAGCGAACCCCACCCTTGGCGGCACAATAGGCCGACAGCGCCCGTTGCCCGGTGATACCCGCCATCGACGAGATGTTGACGATCGCCCCGCCACCGGCGCGACGCATCGCCGGAATCGCGGCGCGCGTCCCGAGGAAGACGCTGTCGAGATCGACCTCGATGCAGCGTCGCCACTGCGCGTAGCTCAGGTCGGTGACGAGCCCGAACATCGAGATGCCGGCGTTGTTCACCAGAATGTCGAGCCGCCCCCACTGCGTCTCGGCGTGAGCCACGATCTCGGCCCAGCGCGGCTCGTTCGCAACGTCCTGAACCAGAAACTGAGCGTCGCCGCCGATGTCGCGGGCGACCGCCGCCCCTTCATCGGAGATGTCGCTCAGAAGGACGCGTGCGCCCTCCTGAGCGAACCGGCGGGCGATGGCTTCGCCGAGCCCGCTCGCGGCGCCGGTCACGATCGCGGTCTTTCCTGCAAGCCTGCTCATCTCAATGGACCTCGAGGCCAGAGCGATCGCCGGCAGCGCGCCAAGTCCGCAGAAGCTCCGAGAACGCGATGGAGCCGTCCGCATAGGTCTCGATCAGCAAGCCCTGATCGAGATCGCCTTCACCGCCGTAATAGCCGGGCGTACAGGTCGCGAGGAATTGGCGCCTCGCCTTGGATTTCTCGCGGATCGTCTCGATCCACGCGTCCACCGCTTCGCTGTTCGGCTCGATCCGAGTCTTGCCTTCGGACCTCGCCGCGGCGATCAGCGCGCAGAGATGCTCGGCCTGCTCGGCCAGCATATCGGTGATGTTCGGCTTGAACGCGTTCTGGCTCAGCCCCAGCATGAAGAAATTCGGAAAGCCGTCGGTGAAGAAGCCGTGCAGGGTTCGCGGCCTCGGCGTGAACTGATCGGTCAGCCGCTTGCCGTTTCGGCCGTAGATTTCCATCGCCGCGCGGCGCGTGTAGTTCGTGCCGGACTCGAAGCCGGTCGCGAAGATGATGCAGTCGACCGGATATTCGACGCCGTCGAACACGATGCCCGTCTCGGTGATGCGGTCTAGACTGCGGCCTTGCGTGTCGATCAGCGTCACGTTCGGCCTGTTGAACGCCTCCAGATAGTCGTCGTTGAAGGTCGGGCGTTTGCACAGCATGCCGTACCACGGCTTCAGTCCTTCGGCCGTCGCCTTGTCCTTGACGACCGCATCGATCCGAGCCCGGATCTTGTTGCCCTTGCGGAAGTCGGCGATCTCGGTCAGCCGCGCCATTTCTTCCGGCGGGACGGCGCGGGGGTCTTCGGGCATCCACGACGTGACCAGATCGCGGAACAGATCGGTCCATCCGTCCTGGACCATGTCGACCGGCGCCACCATGCCGGACACGAAGATGTTGAAGTTGTCCATCCGCTCGCGCTGCCAGCCGGGCTGCAGCGTCTTGATCCAATCGAAATCGGTCGGACGATTGCCGCGCAAATCAACGGTCGAAGGCGTGCGCTGGACGACGTAGAGATGTCGGGCATCGCGGGCCGTGTAAGGGACGCATTGGATGGCGGTCGCGCCCGTGCCGATGATCGCGACGCGCTTGTCGGCCAGTTTGGTCATGCCGCCGCGGCTGTCGCCGCCGGTGTAGTCATAGTCCCAGCGACTGGTATGGAACGTATGTCCCTTGAACGTCTCGATGCCGGGAATGCCGGGCAATTTGGGACGATTGAGCGGCCCCGACGCCGACAGCACCCATTGCGCGCGAATGCGGTCGCCGCGATCCGTGGTGGCCAGCCAGCAGCTATCGGTTTCGTCCCAGCGCAGTTCGACGATCTGGGTCTGGAATAATGTGCGCGGATAGAGATCGTAGTGCTCGCCGATGCGCCGCGCATGCGCGAACAGCTCCGCGGCGTGCGCGTATTTCTCGGTGGGGATGTAGCCGGTCTCTTCCAGCAGCGGCATGTAGATGTACGATTCGATGTCGCACTGCGCGCCGGGATAGCGGTTCCAGTACCAGGTGCCGCCGAAGTCGCCGGCCTTTTCGACGATCCGGATGTCGGTCACGCCGATCTTGTGCAATTCGGCCGCGGCGAGCAGACCGCCGAAGCCGCCGCCGATCACCAGCGCCGAGACCGTCTCATCGACCGCGTCGCGTACGAGCGGCGCCTCGATATAGGGATCGTCGATGAAGCGGCTGAACTCGCCTTTGACTTCGATATATTGGCTGTTGCCCTTCGGATTCAGGCGCTTGGCGCGCTCGTCGAGATATTTGCGTCGGAGCGCCTCGATATCCAGATCGTCGAGCGCGCGTTGAAGCACGGCTGCTTCGCTCATTGTCTCACTCCCTTGTCACCGGTCTTGTCGCCGATGCGGGGAGCCTAACGGGACTGCCGCAGGCCGATCCTGACAATTCGCGCCATCTGAATGGCAAAACGCGCCAGCCGGCAGCCGCACAAAATGGATGGCATCAGATAGATGCGGGAAAGGGCTTCGCCCGCAGCGTACTTAACCCGAGCGAAGCGCCAAATCCCTCGACGATGCGGGAGCGCGAATCGGGGGCTCGGATCGGAGGCGTGGCGGAGAGGGGGGGATTCGAACCCCCGATAGGCTTGCACCTATGCCGCATTTCGAGTGCGGTACAATCAACCACTCTGCCACCTCTCCGCGGTGCCGGTACCGGGCCTTGCGGCCCGTTGTGGTCGGCGCTGTTCATAAGGGAGCCGCGCGGGATTAACAAGATGGGCGATGGTGACTTCGCCGCAAAACTGTCGTCCCGTGCGGCGGATGGCGTTGGACAGGGTGCTGGCCCAGCAGACCATTCGGTTCCGGAGCGTGGAAACCACCTCTGCCCCGAAAGCTGGACCTGCGCTGATCCGGCCGTTCCATCGCCCCCGACCACATCCCGTCGCCGGCAAGAGATGGACGTCACTAAAGCGGCTGGCGCCGGCATGAGGGCCCGATGCCGGCGTCCGGAGACACGCCTGAGGCGCCCGTCAGTCGTCCTTGTCCTTGCGGTCCTTTTCCTTGCCCTTGTCTTTCTTCGCCTTCTCTTTCGGCTTGCGGTTGGTGAAGCGGGCGTTGCCGAGGCCGGTTCCGATGGTCAGGACGCCCCACCGGTCGAACTCCTGCATGAACGGCACTTCGCTGAGACCCTGGGCGACGCCGTCATTGTGCATCAGGATCGCGGTATCGTGGTCGCCTATCGTGGGGATGCCCTCGATCAGGCTGCGTGGCAGGTGAAACCTGCTGCTTTCCCAATTGCCCGGCAGATTCTGGGCGCCTTTCTCGATCGTGCCGTCGGCATTGATCACGCCCGGACAGGAAATCCCGATGAACGGGGCGAGCTTGAAGCCCTCCTTCTCGGCGTCCGCGATCAGGTCTTTGAGCATCTTGGTCAGCCGCTTCACCGCGCCTTCGCGGGTCGGCTCGTCGTCCGCGTGCCGCCACAGATCGACCTTCCAGACCGACGCCTTCGACAGGTCCGGCGCTTTCTTCCAACAGGTCTCGACCACCCCGCAGCGGATGTTGGAGCCGCCGATATCGACCGCCAGAATGCTGTCGTGGCCTTCGAAGATCCACGACGGCGCCAGATGCAGGCAGCCGATCAGGCCGGCCTCGTCCGGGTCGAACCGGATCGGCACCAGATCGATCTTCAGCCCCTCGGACTTCAGCAAAATGTCGGTGCGGGCGATCGCCAGCTCGCCCACCCGGCTCTGCCGGAAGCCGCCGCCGACCACGATGCACTCGGTATCGGCCCAGGCCTTGGTCTTGAGGAAGCGGCGGGTGACATAGGCCAGTTCCTGGGCGAACTCCTCGATGGCGCCATGCACCAGAGCGGCCGCGGCGACGTCGTCGCCGGTCAGAACCTCGTCCAGGGTGCTCTTGGAGATGTCCTCGGTCGCCTTTTTGCCCAGCGGATCGTCGCCATTCTTGCGCAGCGGCTTGCGGGAGGCGTCCAGGATTCGCTGGAAGGCGCCCTTGCTGGCGCGATCGCCGAGAAATCCGTCATCATCCTTGAGTTCGATATTATAGGTATCGACGTCGACCGACGGCAGTCGCTCGGAGCCGTGAGCGGCGATTCCTGTCGCGGTGGTCGGTGTATCCTCAGCCATCGGTCATTTCCCCGGTGTGAAAACCGCCTGACAACGATCCGGGAACCCGTTGGTTGCAACGCGCTGCGACATCTCGGCAGCCCGCTTCCCCTTGCTGCGACTCGGGTTTTTGCCCCGTCCGCCTTGACTTGAGGCGAGCTGCGGCTATAAGTCCCGCACCCGGCGTGGGCAGGTCCCGCGCCGAATTGCTTTGTGCGCGCCATGCCGAAGCCCCGCAGAGGGCGAAGCGGTTCGCATTGATCCAGCGGCCATCAGGTCGCAACCCGCAACGACTGAACAAGAAGCCGGCCCGGTTCACGCCGAGGCTGGGATCGAACACGAAGGATGAAAACGATGTTCGCAGTCATCAAAACCGGCGGCCGGCAGTACCGTGTCGTTCCGGAAGATGTGCTCGAAGTAGGCAAGATCGAAGGCGAAGTCGGCACGATCGTGCAGCTTGGCGAAGTGCTGGTGCTCGGTGGCGATACGCCGCTGCTCGGCCTGCCCACGGTGGCCGGTGCCAGCGTCGCGGCCGAAGTGCTGGACCACAAGCGCGGCCCGAAGGTGATCTCCTTCAAGAAGCGTCGTCGCAAGAATTCGAAGCGCAAGCGCGGCTACCGCGACGAGATCACGGTGCTTCGCATCACCGAGATCCTGGCCGACGGCAAGAAGCCCACGGTCGGCCCCCGGCCGAAGCGCGTCAAGGCCGAAGCGGCTCCGGCGGAAGCCGCCGAGTAAGCTGCGCCGGCGAGACAAAAAGTGAGATGATTCCCAGGCGGGAATCTGTATAGAGATCACTCGGATTTTGGAGACGAGCCATGGCTCATAAAAAAGCGGGCGGTTCATCGCGTAACGGGCGTGATTCTGCGGGCAAGCGCCTCGGGATCAAGGCCTATGGCGGCGAGCACGTCATTCCCGGCAACATCATCGCGCGTCAGCGCGGCACGACCTGGCACCCCGGCCTCAACGTCGGCATGGGTACCGATCACACCTTGTTCGCCAAGGTGGAAGGCCGCGTCGAGTTCCGCGCCAAAGCCAACGGCCGCACCTTCGTATCGGTTCTTCCGATTGCGCAGGCGGCCGAATAGACGGTGGACAAACAAGTGTCCGCCGGGTCCTGACAAACCGGCGGAGCACAAAAAGGGCTCCAGGGGAGGCGGGACAACCGACCTCCCCTTTCGTTTGCGTCCAATTTGTTTGATGCATCAGGAGCCCGCGATGTTGCAGGAAATCCCGACCCCCACGCCCTCGTTGCGAGAAGCGAGACCTTGCGTCCTCGAGACCGAGCGGCTGACGCTGCGCAAGCCGGCTCTCGCGGACGTAAACGCCATTGCTCGCCTCGCCAATGATCGCCGGGTCGCCGAGATGACCCGCCGACTGCCGCATCCCTATACGCGCGACGACGCCGCGCGCTTCGTCACGTCGCTGGGGCAGGACCACGAGACGGTGTTCCTGATCGAGGCGGATTTCGAGCCCGTCGGCATGGTCGGCGTCGATTGGCGCGATCGCTCCGCGCCGGAGCTCGGCTACTGGCTCGGTGTCGCGCATTGGGGCAACGGCTATGCCACCGAGGCGGCGCGGGCGGTGATCGACTTCACCTTCGAGGAATACGCCATCCAGCAGATGATTTCGGCTGCGCGCGTGATCAATCCGGCGTCGCGCAACGTTCTGGAAAAATGCGGCTTCCAATGGACCGGCGTCGAACTGCATCGGATGGAGGCGATCGGCTCGTCGACCCCGGTCGACTGCTTCCGCCTGACGCGCGGGGTGTGGTCGTCGCTGAAGAGCTGGGGCAAGACGCGGCGCAGCCGCTGACGCACCAGGCCATGAACCATCGACCAGCAACGGCCGGGCTCGTCCCGGCCGTTTCGATTCGCACGGCATTCGTGGCATTTGCGCCGTTTGCGTCAGCAACGCTTAACCAGAGCGGCGGGCGCTCGGGCGTTACCGAGTACGCAGCACTGCGGCAGTCGCTTAGCACGAGCTCCTCAAACATGGAGTTCGACATGCTGACCCACCGCTACATCCAGGCCGTCCTGTCCCGCGAAACCGCCGAAGCCATCGAGCAAGGCACCGACGTGATCGAGAAGTGCGAACGCGCCATCCACGCGGCCGAGCAGCGCGAACGCACCGAGCAGTTAAGCTTCCGCTTCATCGATCTCGACCGCCGGTTCGGCATCTGATCTTTCCGGCGGGCCCGCGCGTTCGTAGACGTTTAACGACACGAACCAGTTTCTCTCCGGCGTCAGATCGCCGGAGTACCGGGCCTTAATCAGTTCGCGACGAGGATGCGCCGCCCGAACATCGTTTCGGATCCGAACAAGAGGTCACCATGTCCGACCAGGCCGAACTGAACGCCGCCGCCGCGACCGTCCAGGATCAATTTCACCACGACCTCGAGGCGTTCGAGGCGCTGGAACGCCGGCTGCTCGCCGAGGAGCGGCGCGAGCGCGCCCGCGACCTCACCGCCCGGTTCACCGGCCTCAAATTGGCGCTCGGTGAATAGCCGGCGTCACTCGTTCGCGGGCGAGATTTGAGCCGCCGCGTTGCGATCGCGCAACGCGAGATACAGCCCCGCGCCGATGATCACCGCACCGCCGACCACTGTCGGCAGCGTCGGCACGTCGCCGAACACCAGCCAGCCGAACGCCGCGGCGAAGATGATCATCGTGTACTGATACGGCACCACAACGCTCGCCGGCGCCAGCCCGAGCGAACGATTGACGCACAGCAGTGCGACCGCCGAAACCATCCCCGCCAGTCCGAACCAAAGCCAATCCACCGGCGCCGGTGTCATCCATCCGGACGGCGCCATCAGCGCCGCACCGAGCAGCGCCGTGCCGACGAATTGCTGCGAGGCGAGCACCATCGCGGGCGTCTGGCGCAGGAAGCGCGTGATCAGCAACAGGGCGGCGAACAACACGCTGGCCAGGATGGCGATCAGCGCCGGCCAGGTCATGGTCTGCGGCGACGGCTGCAGCGCGATCAGCACGCCGCCGAAGCCGATCACGATGACAACGGCTCGGACACGGTCGATCCGCTCGCCGAGAAACACCGCCGCCCCGACCGAGACGAACAGCGCGGACGCCAGATAGAAGGTGATCACGTCGGCGAGCGGCAAATAGATCGTCGCGATGAAGAACGCCGCGACCTCGCAGGCCGCGATCACGGTCCGCAGCAATTGCAGACCCGGCCGCTCCAGTCGCCGGAAGGCCGCGCGCTGCCGCCAGATCAGCGGGGCCAACACGATCAGTCCCGCGATGGCGCGCAGCAGCAGCAATTCGCCGACCGGATAGGTCGCCACGACCTTCTTGCCGAGCGCGTCGCCGAACGAAAACGCCAGCATTGCCAGTAGCATCAGCACGATGCCCGCGCTGTGGGCGCCATGGTCATCGGGGCCTGTGGAGATTTTGCGAAACAGCCCCATATCTCTCAGGCACCCTTGCGAACCGGACGGCGGCGAGGCCGCTTATGGCCCGGCGGCTCGCGGCGGTGCAAGGCCGCCTGCCGGCAATGACCACGCAAATCGCCGCACGCCAAAGCGGCGCCGGTCCGGGGCGATCGAATTGTTGCCGCGCCCCCTCCCCGTACGATACGGATAGCCCATGAAATTCCTCGATGAAGCCAAGGTTTACATCCGCTCCGGCGACGGCGGGAACGGCTGCGTGGCGTTCCGGCGCGAGAAGTTCATCGAATTCGGTGGACCCAATGGCGGCAATGGCGGCCGCGGCGGCGACGTGATCGTCGAGGCGGCCGACGGCCTCAACACGCTGATCGACTATCGCTATCAGCAGCACTTCAAGGCCCAGAAGGGCGTCAACGGCATGGGCAGCGACCGCCACGGCGCCAATGGCAAGGCGATCGTGCTGAAAGTGCCGGTCGGCACCCAGATCTTCGACGAGGACAAGGAAACGCTGATCCACGACTTCACCAAGGTCGGGGAACGATTCGTGCTGGCCGAGGGCGGCAATGGCGGCTTCGGCAACGCGCATTTCAAGTCGTCGACCAACCGCGCCCCGCGCCACGCCAATCCCGGTCTTCCCGGCGAGGAACGCTGGATCTGGCTGCGGCTGAAGCTGATCGCCGACGCCGGTCTGGTCGGGCTCCCCAACGCCGGCAAGTCGACCTTCCTGTCCAAGGTCAGCGCCGCCAAGCCGAAGATCGCCGACTATCCGTTCACGACCCTGCATCCGCAGCTCGGCGTGGTGAATGCCGACGGCCGGGAATTCGTGCTGGCCGACATCCCGGGGCTGATCGAAGGCGCCCATGAAGGGGCCGGTCTCGGCGATCGTTTCCTCGGCCATGTCGAGCGCTGCCGCGTGCTGTTGCACTTGATCGACGCCACCTGCGAACACGCCGGCAAAGCCTACAAGACCGTGCGCGGTGAACTCGAAGCCTATGCCGAGACGCTGGCGGACAAGATCGAGATCGTGGCGCTCAACAAGATCGACGCGGTCGAGCCGGACGAACTGAAGAAGCAGCGGGATCGGCTGAAGCGCGCGGCGAAGAAAAAGCCGCTGCTGATGTCCGGCGTCACCGGTCAGGGCGTGCCCGAGGCCTTGCGCGCGCTCGCGGCCGTGATCGGTGAAGCGCCGGTGTCCGACAAGGCGAAGGGCGCTGCCGAGAACGCCGCCGACGCCAAACCGTGGGCGCCGCAGGACGCCTGAGGAACCGCTTCTCGGGTCGTGAACGGGATCTGCCGCCGCCCGCGGCGGGCGCTTGTCTTCGCCGGAACGATGTCGCAGCATCGCGCTCCCGCGACCAATCAAGAAACGCCCGCCATGCAGCGCCCCAAGAACGTCATCTGGATCATGTGCGACCAGCTTCGCTATGATTACCTCGGTTGCAGCGGGCACCCGACACTCACGACCCCGAATATCGACGCGCTGGCGGCACGCGGGGTGCGGTTTTCAAACGCCTATGTGCAGTCGCCGATCTGCGGCCCGTCGCGGATGTCGTTCTACACCGGCCGCTACATGCGCTCGCACGGTTCGCACTGGAACGGCTGGCCGCTCCGCGTCGGCGAACCGACGCTCGGCGATCATCTGAACAGGCTCGGCGTCCGCAACGTGCTGGTCGGCAAGACCCACATGGCGCCCGACCTCGAAGGCATGAAGCAGCTCGGCATCCCGCCGGAATCGATCATCGGCGTGCACGTCTCACAATGCGGCTTCGAGCCCTACGAGCGCGACGACGGCCTGCATCCGACCGGCAAGCCGCGACCGCGCTACGACACCTACTTGCGCCAGCATGGCTACGAAGCGGCGAACCCGTGGGAGCACTGGGCCAATTCCGGCGCCGACGAGGACGGCGAGTTGCAGAACGGCTGGCTGCTGGTGCATGCCGACAAGGCCGCGCGGGTGCCGGACGAGCATTCAGAAACACCTTACATGACGCGGCGGGCGATGGACTTCATCACCGAGGCAGCGAACGATCCGCGGCCGTGGTGCCTGCATCTGTCCTACATCAAGCCGCACTGGCCCTACATCGCGCCCGAGCCCTACGCCTCGATGTACAGCCCCGCCGACATTCTGCCCGTGGTGCGCTCCGAGCAGGAGCGGCAGGAGGCGCATCCGGTGTTCGCCGCCTACATGAACATGCGCTACTCGCGCAACATGGCGCGCGACGGCGCCCGCGAGAAGGTGATTCCCACCTATATGGGACTGATCAAGCAGATCGACGATCAGCTCGGCGTGCTGATACGTTTCCTCGACGAGCAGAAGCTGCTCGACAGCACCATGATCGTGTTCACCTCCGATCACGGCGACTACCTCGGCGATCACTGGATGGGCGAGAAGGATCTGTTCCACGACGCCTCCGCCAGGATCCCGCTGATCGTGGTCGATCCGTCGCCCGAGGCGGACGCGACGCGCGGTACGGTCAACGACGCCCTGGTCGAGGCGATCGATCTGGCGCCGACCTTCGTGTCGTATTTCGGCGGCGAGCCGCCCGGCCACATTCTCGAAGGCCGTTCGCTGATGCCGCTGCTGCACGGCCGCACGCCGGACAAATGGCGCAAGGTCGCGTTTTCGGAGTACGACTATTCGATGCAGGACGTGCGGCTGATGCTCGATCAGCCGATCGAGCAGTGCCGGCTGTTCATGGTGTTCGACGGCCGCTGGAAACTGGTGCACGCCTCCGGCTTCCGGCCGATGCTGTACGATCTCGGCACCGATCCCGACGAACTGGTCGATCGCGGCACAGACCCGTCCTGCGTCGACATCGTCGCGCGGCTGCAACGCGAATTGTTCGAGTGGGCTCTGCACCCGAACAATCACATCACCACCAGCAAAGCCAGGATCGCGGCCTATGCGGACAATCAGCTGCAGGTGAAGAACGGCGTACTGATCGGGATCTGGGACGAAGACGAACTCGCCGCGATCAGCAAGCGGATCGGGGTCCAGGCCGAAGGCCGATCTTGATGCGGACGACGACGAGACCGGCCGGCCTCGATCATCACATGGTCGCCTGATCGTGGCGGCGTCGGGCGCACGCGGCCGCGGCCGCGGCCGCATCAAGATCGCGACCTTCAACATCAACAACATCAACACGCGGCTGCCGAACCTGCTGGCGTGGCTGCGCGCGGCCCGGCCCGACATCGTCTGCCTGCAGGAGCTCAAGGCCGCGCAGGCCGCGTTTCCCGAAGATGCGCTGCGTGACGCCGGCTACAATGCCGCCTGGGTCGGCCAGAAGACCTGGAATGGCGTGGCGATCCTGGCACGAAACCGGCCGCTGTTCGTGACCCGGACCCGACTGCCGGGCAATCCGAAGGATCTGCAGGCGCGCTATCTTGAGGCGGCTATCGGCGGCATTGTGATCGCGTGTCTCTACGCGCCGAACGGCAATCCGCAGCCTGGTCCGAAATTCGACGACAAGCTGTCGTGGATGAAGCGGCTCCACCGGCACGCCGGGATGCTGCACAAATCCGGCGCGCCCGTCGTGATCGCCGGCGACTTCAACGTCGTACCGACCGCCCTCGACATCTACCCGACCAAATCGTGGACCAAGGATGCTCTGATCCAGCCCGAGAGCCGGCGCGCCTATGCGAGGCTGCTCGACCAGGGCTGGACCGACGGGCTCCGGGCGCTGCACCCGGAGCTTCGGATCTACACGTTCTGGACTTACTGGCGAGAGCGCTTCGAACGCGACCATGGCCTCCGGCTCGATCACCTGCTGCTGAGCCCCGACCTCGTGCCGCGACTGGCGGCAGCCGGCGTCGACCGCGACGTGAGAGCGCGCGAGGGGGCCAGCGATCACGCGCCGGCCTGGATCGTGCTGAAGTAATCGGATGCCGGCTGAGCGACGCAAAGCCGGAGGAACGGAATCGTCCACCGTCACTTTGAGAAGGAGTCCTATTGAACTGGGCGGATGCGGCTCGGCAAGCTAAGAGAGTTTCGTGATTGAGACGTGGATGAAGACCGCGCGCCTTGCAGGAATCGGCGGAGCCGTCGTTGCGATTCCCGCCCACAATGAAGCTGAACGAATTCGGCGCTGCCTGTCGGCGCTCGCCATGCAGCGCGACGAGGCCGGCGCTCCGGTTCCAGCCGGCGCATTTGATATTCTGATCTTCGCCAACAACTGCAGCGATGCCACCGCGGACGTCGTCCGCAGCTTCGCAGCGTCCGTGCCACACCCGGTCGTCGTCATCGAGGAACGCTTGCCGCCGCACGAGCGCTCGGCCGGGGCTGCGCGCAAACGCGCGATGGATCTGGCGGCCGCTCGGCTGACCGAGCGGGACGGACCCGACAGCGTGATCCTCACCACGGATGCCGATAGCTGTGTCGCGCCGACCTGGTTCGCCGCCACGATGCGGGAACTGCACGGCGGCGCCGATTGCGTCGCCGGCTATATCGACGCCGAGCCGCTCGAAATCGTCGGTCTCGGCAGCGCATTCCTGGCACGGGGCCGGCTCGAAGACACCTATTTGCGGCAACTCGCCGAGATCGATGCACGCTGCGACCCGCGCCCGCACGACCCGTGGCCGAACCACCGGGTCTCGTCCGGCGCCAGCCTGGCGCTGACGCTCGCCGCCTATCGGGCGATCGGCGGCCTGCCGTCACGCCCGGTCGGCGAAGACTCCGCGCTGACCGCTGCGCTGGAGCGTGCGGGCTTCAAGGTGCGGCATTCGATGGCGGTGACGGTGCTGACCTCGTGCCGGCTCGACGGCCGCGCGCAGGGCGGAGCCGCCGATACGATGCGGCTACGCCACGAGCAGACCGATGCGCCGTGTGACGACGATCTCGAGCCTGCCTTGCAGGCGACGCGGCGGTCGATCTATCGCGGCCATCTGCGCCGCATGCTGGCGGAACAGCCGGCGCACCGCGACCTGCCGCGCGGCTGGCAGGTGTCGAAGGCGGCGATGCGGTCACTCGCCGAACCCGGCGTGGTGTTCGAGGAGGCTTGGCAGCGGATCTGCCGCGACAGCCCGGCCTTGCAGCGCGGGGCGCCGTTGCGTCCGTCCGACCTGCCACGACAGATCGCGGTCGCGAATTTGATCCTGCGCCAACTTCGGCTTCGGGTCAGTGCACCGACAATCGCTCCAGCCGATACACGGCGTCGTTCACGATGGCTCGAACCGGCAGCCTAGACGCCACCGCCGTGGCAAACCGATCGCTGGCCTCAAGTCCGGTCAGCGGATAGTCGGTCTCGCCCAGCCAGTGGCACATTATGATCTCGCCGTCCGGCAGCAGCGCGTCGAGGCATTGCTGCGCGACACGTGCCAGGTCCGGCGGCGCAAAGTAGTACAGGACCTCTGACAGCACGATCAGGTCGAATCGCCCGGCCGGAAATTGCTGCGGCAGTGTCGCGACGTCGAACGTCACGTTGGCGGGCACATCGCCGGCGCGCGCTGCATCGATCGCGGTCTGCGAGGCGTCGATGGCGACCAGTCTGTCGCAACGCGGCGCAAGCTGAGCGGTCAACACGCCGATCGAACAGCCGACTTCGAGCGCTCGGGCGAAACGCGGCCGGCCGAGCGCCGCGAGTGTCGACTGGTACTTCTCACGTTCATAGTCACTGCTGCGGAACCGCCATGGATCGATGTCGGCGCGATATTTCTGCTCGAAATAGTCCGCCGCGATCGTTTCGGTTCTGCGGCTCACGGCGAGACCTTCAGATAGTATTCAAATCGGCCCACGAACGGCGCCAGCGTCTGATCGGTGAAGCGGAAGCCGTCCGGATCGTCGTCGATCAAATCGGTCATCTGCGAGACGTGGGCGTCGATGGCCGCACGCTTGCGGGCTTGCTGCGCCGTGATGTCGAGCCGCAGACCATCGGGCTGCGGCCTGTTCAGCGGCTCCGCCGGATCGAGGTGCCAGCCCCAGATCGGAAACGCCCACAGCGCGATCTCCGGATGCTTGCGGCAAACCGCCTCCGCGATGCGCGCGGTCGCCTGATGGTCGCAATGCGGATCGCCGTCCCACGTCACCAGCAGCGATCTGGCGCCGGCATGAACACAGATCGCCGCAATCGCATGGACGGCGGCGTCGAACGGCGGGCCTTCGGTCGGGGCCTGGGTGTCAGGCAGTCCGAGATGATGGACATGGTCGGGCGGCAACCCGAGCAGCGCGGCGGCCTGTTCGAGTTCGGCGCGCCGCAGTTCGATCAGGCGTTGCCGAGGATAGCTCGGCGACCGCGGATGCGAGGCACCGCCATCGGTGATCAAAACCACCTCGACGCGCTGGCCGGCGTCGCCGGCTGCGGCAATCAATCCGCCGGCGCCGAGCGATTCGTCATCGGGATGCGGAGACAGTACCACGCAAGGCGCGCCGCCGGTCAGATCGCGGAGCGAGCGCATCGGCAGCCGGCGGATCGCGTCGAAGTACTCCGCGGCGATCAATCAGAACTCTCCCACGGGTGCCGCGGACTTCAGCCATGCGCGCGCGGCGTTGCTCATCGCCAGATCCGGCACCGGCTGACGCAGATACGTCGACAGGTCGCGGCAGATCCGCTCGATCGGGTCCGGCCGAATGAACGCCAGCAGCCCAACGCCGCGCTGGACGCTCTCCATGATGTCGAGCGCGGATCTCTCGGTGACCATTCGGGTCATGTTGGCGAAAGCGACGGTCGCCTCCGGATCGGCCTCGCCGCCGAACCGGCGCGCGGCCTCTTCGACCCAGAACCGCGCCGTGCGCACCGCGGCGACGCAGACGGCGACACGCTGCAACTGATACGGATCCTCGGCCCGGCCGCGCGAGACCAGATGCTGGCGGAACAACTCGACCAGCCGCTCCATTGCGCCCAGATGCGCCGCGCAGAACCGCCAGGCACCACCCGAAAAATATGGCTGCCGCATGAAGTCGCCGGCGGCGCCGACGGTCTCGTCCGGCCCGATCGGAATTCCCGTGAGATCGATCGCGCCGGTGGCGGTGGAGCGCATGCCCTGCGCGGTCCAGCCGCCGAGATCGACAGGGTGATCCGGAGAGAGCCGCAGCAGGCACATCCATTGATCGTCGCCGGCCTTGGCGGTGACGATCGGGCGCATCACGAAGCCCGCGCCGGAGGCAAGGATCTTGCGGCCGCGTAATTCGCTGTGGTGATCGCGGGTCACGATCTTCAGGCCGGCGGCATCGTCGGCGCCCCACACCGCCGCCAGGGCGCCGTCGCGGACATCGGACGCCAGCGACGCTTGCTGCGCCGGCGTGCCGTAGCGACAGACCAGCGCGATCACATTGATATGGCCTTCGATCAGCCGCGCGATCGACAGATCGCCGGCACCGAGCAGCCGCAGCACGGTACACAGATTGCCCTGACGGTCGGACTCGATCAGTCCGCATCCCCCAAGCTTTTCCGGAAATGGCGCTATCGCCAGTCCGGAGCGGCGGAATTCTCCCCACAAGCCGTCGTCGACCGCTGCGGCGGCATCGGAGGCGGCGGCGCACTCGAACGCTCTGGCGGCGAACAGCTCGGTGCGGGACAGCAGAAGCTGAAGGTTGGTCGGTGCTAAAATCGCAAGGACTCACAACTGGAATGGACACATCGTCGGGATGTGAATTCCAGCCGCAGCGCTAAGTTCCTCGGCGACGGCGTGAAGCCGAGCGCGGGCTCAATGCGTGATCTTGTAGCCGGTCTCTTTGACGATCGGCTGCCAGAACGCGATATTGGCGGCGAGTTCCTTGGCGAGCCCTTCGGGCGTCGATCCCGCCGGGATCAGCCCGATGGCGTTCAGCTTGTCGCGGGTTTCCGGCTTGGCCAGCGACGTCGCCACCGCTGCACTGAGCTGCCGCGCGAGATCCGGCGAGCTGCCGGCCGGCAGCCACATTCCGTACCATCCGTCGGCGACCAGTTCGACGCCGCTCTCCTTCAACGTCGGCACGTCGGCGACGAAGGGCGAACGCTCGGCGCTGCTGACGGCAAGAATCCGCACGCCGCCGGCGCGATGCTGAGGGATCGCATCGGACAACGTCACGATGCCGAACGGGATGTGGCCACCGACCAGATCGGTGATGATCGGCGCGCTGCCGCGATACGCCACGCGGGTCATCTTGATCCCGAGCACCTGTTCCAGCCGCGAGCCGGTGAAATGCGGAATCGTGCCGTTGCTCGGCACGCCGAACACCGCCTTGTCGGGCGCCGATTTCAATTCCGCGACGAACGACTTGAAGTCCTTCGCGGCGATCGTCTTGCCGACCACCACGGCGAATTCGAAGCGCGCCAGCAGCGACACCGGCACGAAGTCCTTGTCGGTGTCGAAGCTCGGCGCGGTTTCGACCATCGGCAGCAGGTACATCGTCGGCCCGGTGGTCACCAGCACGGAGGTGCCGTCCGGATTGGCGGCCTTGACCGCGCGGATGCCGATCAGCCCGTCGGCGCCGGTTCGGTTGTCGACGATCACGGTGCGATCCAGGATCGGCGCGATGTCCTGAGCGATCACCCGGCACAGCGTGTCGCCGCCGCCGCCGGCCGCGAACGGAAAGATGATCTTGGTCAGCGGCCCGGATTGCGCCCGGGCCAATCCCGTCGCTCCGGCGACGGGCAGTGCCAAAGCTCCGGCCAGAAACGCACGTCGATCCATGGTGGGCTCCCCTCGCATTGATTTTCATTTTCGCCGAATAGATCAGACCTGGACCGCGCCGGAAATGCCCTTGCCTCGGCGGAACGGCCACCGACCGCCGGATCGCTCTCCGTGGCCGCTCCGCCGCCTGGCGCTGCGGCTTGCGCCCGCGGGGCGCGTGCTGCAAAACGACGCGTTCCATCCCTCGGCGCGGCGACGCGCGAAACCCCCAGATTCGTGTCCGATGGCCCGCCCGAAGATTCAAGATTTCCGCCGCATCGTCGTCAAGGTCGGCTCCTCGCTGCTGATCGATTCCGATGCCGGCGAGGTGCGGGCGGGGTGGCTGGCCGCGCTGGCTGCCGACATCGCCGAGCTGCATGGCGGCGGCCGCGACGTGATGATCGTCTCGTCCGGCTCGATCGCACTCGGCCGCAGCCGGCTCCGGCTACCGCGCGGCCCGTTGAAGCTCGAAGAGAGCCAGGCCGCGGCCGCGGTCGGGCAGATTGCACTTGCGCGCACCTGGTCCGAAGTGCTCGGCGCCCACGACATCGGCGCCGGCCAGATCCTCGTCACCTTCCAGGACACCGAGGAGCGCCGCCGCTATCTCAATGCCCGCTCGACCATCGGCAAGCTGCTGGAATGGCGCGCGGTGCCGGTGATCAACGAAAACGACACGGTCGCGACCACCGAAATCCGTTATGGCGACAACGACCGCCTCGCCGCCCGCGTCGCCACCATGGCGAGCGCGGACTTGCTGATCCTGCTGTCCGACATCGACGGCCTCTACACCGCGCCGCCCGGCAGCAATCCGGACGCGACGCTGATCCCGGTCGTCGAATCGATCACCGCGGAAATCGAGGGCATGGCGGGCGCCGCCGGCTCGGAGTTGTCGCGCGGCGGGATGCGCACCAAGATCGAAGCGGGCAAGATCGCGACCAGCGCCGGCACCCACATGCTGATCGCCTCCGGCAAGATCGACCATCCGCTCAGGGCGATCGCCGAGGGCGGCCCGTGCACCTGGTTCCTGACGCCGGCCAATCCGGTCACCGCGCGAAAACGCTGGATCGCCGGCTCGCTGGAGCCGAAGGGTACGCTGACGATCGACGCCGGCGCCGTCACCGCGCTGCGCGCCGGCAAGAGCCTGCTGCCAGCCGGTGTGATCCGGGTCGACGGCCAATTCGCCCGCGGCGACGCGGTGATCGTGCGCGGGCCGGACACCCACGAGATCGGTCGGGGCCTCGTCGCCTACGACGCCGACGACGCCGACAAGATCAAGGGCCGCTCGTCCTCAGACGTGATGATGATCCTCGGCATCACCGGACGCTCCGAGATGATCCACCGCGATGATCTGGTGGTCGGAACCGCCCCGGGGTGAGGCTTATTTGAAGTCTTCGGGCGAGATGTCCTGGCGTCCGTGCAGGACGCGAACGACGACCACACCGTCCTTCAAAGGGAGATAGTACAGGACGTGGCTTCCTGACGGAAAGCTGCGTAGTTTTGGCGACAACTCCGGTCGCGCTCGTCCGACGAGAGGCGACTGCGCCAGAACGTCAAACACCTTCTCGAAGGTTTCGAGCAGCCGATCCGCGGCTTTGATATTGTCGCTGGCGACGAAGCGCCAGATCGCGGCAATATCGCGCTCGGCTTCCGGACTCTTCCGTGCCCTATTCGCCACGTTCCGCTGCCAGCCGCTTGCGTCCCTCGGCCTTGATGCGCTCGAACATGTCGCCGATCTCTTCCATCGGCCCGCTGTCGAGGCCTTCCTGGATCGCCGCCCGCAGTTCTTGCAGCTTCGCTTCGCGGGCTTTCATCAAGCGCAGGCTGTCCCGCAGCACATCTCCGGCGGTTTCATAGCGGCCGCTTTCGACCAGGCCTTCCACGAAGGCCTCGGACTGCTCGTCGAGGGTGTAGCTGCCGGCCATGCGCGCCTCCTGAAGACACGCCAAAATGATAGTATTCGCCGGGCCCACCCGCAACCGGCTTGGCGGTTTAGCGATTTCGGCCTATTTACATGACCCGACAGGTATTTTTCAGGCCGAACCGCCCATGACCGCATCGCTCAAAGCCATCGACGGCAGCGCCGAGCTCGCCACGCTGATGAACGACCTCGGACGCAATGCCCGCGCCGCCGCGCGGGTGCTGGCGCTGGCGCCGCCGGAGCAGAAGAATCGCGCGCTCGAGGCGATGGAAAAGGCGATCCGCGCCGGCGCGGACAAGATCCTCGCCGCCAATGCCGAGGACGTCGCCGACGCCAAGACGACCGGCGCCAATTCCGCCTTTCTCGACCGGCTGACGCTGACGCCGGCGCGGGTCGAGGCGATGGCCGAGGGCATCGCGGTGGTGCGCGGCATCCCCGATCCGATCGGCGCCGTCACCGAGAGCTGGCAGCGGCCGAACGGCATGACGATCGAGCGCGTCCGGGTGCCGCTCGGCGTGGTCGCGGTGATCTACGAAAGCCGCCCCAACGTCACCGCCGACGCTGGCGTGCTCTGTCTGAAATCCGGCAACGCCGTGATCCTGCGCGGCGGCTCCGAGAGTTTTCGCTCCGGCCGTGCGATCCATGAATGTCTGGTGCAGGGCCTTCGCGAGGCTGGTCTGCCGGACGCCGCTATCACGCTGGTGCCGACCCGCGACCGCGCCGCCGTCGGTCTCCTGCTCGGCGGACTCAACGGCGCCGTCGACGTCATCGTGCCGCGCGGCGGCAAGAGCCTGGTGGCGCGCGTCGAGAGCGAGGCGCGGGTGCCGGTGTTCGCGCATCTCGAAGGCGTCAATCACGTCTATGTCGATCGTAGCGCCAATCTCGACATGGCGAAGTCGATCGTGCTCAACGCCAAGATGCGGCGCACCGGCGTGTGCGGCGCCGCCGAGACGCTGCTGATCGATCGCGCTGCTGCCGCGACACATCTCGCACCGCTGGTCGGCATGCTGATCGATGCCGGCTGCGAAGTGCGCGGCGATGCCGCCGTGCAGCAGGCCGACGCGCGGGTGAAGCCCGCGACCGATCAGGACTGGGACACCGAATATCTCGACGCGGTGATCGCGGCGAAGGTCGTCGACGACGTCGACGACGCGATCGTGCATATCCACGACCATGGCTCGCACCACACCGACGCGATCGTGGCCGATGATGCGCGGGCTGCGGCGAAGTTTCTCGGCGAGGTCGATTCCGCGATCGTGCTGCACAACGCTTCGACCCAATTCGCCGACGGCGGCGAATTCGGGTTCGGTGCCGAGATCGGCATTGCCACCGGCAAATTCCACGCCCGCGGCCCGGTCGGCGCCGAGCAGCTCACCACCTTCAAATATCGCATTCACGGCACCGGACAGACCCGGCCGTGAGCGCCATCATCCGCCGAAGCGGAGCCTGAGTTGGCGCCCGACCCCGTGGCGGCCCGCCGCGCCGTTCCGGCTTACAGTCCCGGCATGCGGATCGGCCTGCTCGGCGGCTCGTTCAATCCGCCACACGAAGCGCATCGCGCGATCAGCCGTTTCGCGCTGACGCGGCTGAAGCTCGACCGGATCTGGTGGCTGGTCTCGCCCGGCAATCCGCTGAAGGACGTCTCGGGCCTGCGCGAGCTCGATGCCCGCGCCGCGGCGGCGCAGGCGATGGCCGATGATCCGCGCATCCAAGTGAGCTGCCTCGAAGCCGCGATCGGTACCCGCTACACCGCCGATACGATCGACTATCTCGTCCAGCACTGCCCGGGCGCGCGCTTCGTCTGGATCATGGGCGCCGACAATCTCGCTCAGTTCCACCGCTGGCAACGCTGGCAGCGGATCGCGGCGTCGCTGCCGATCGCGGTGATCGACCGGCCGCCGGCGACGTTCCGCGCCCTCGCCGCACCGGCCGCGCAGACGCTGAAGCGCTACCGCCTGCCGAACACCGCCGCGGCGACGCTGGCCGATCGGTCACCGCCGTCATGGATTTTCCTGACAGGGCTGAAATCGCCTGTGTCTTCGACCTCGCTTCGGAACCCCGACGGAAGTTGGAAGAAATGAAGAGTCCGCACCGTCTGGAATGTTGAAAGCGCGGACCCCACATGCCTAGTATGGTTCTCAGGCGCCGGGATTCGGCGCGCGCGATACAGTGAAAGGAAAGGTCCCTGACCACATCTGTATTGTCCAAGTCGGCTTTGCCGAAGCCGGTCGCCGCGAAGGCGGTCAAGTCCAGGACGGCGACTTCGAAGACTGCCAGCTCGAAGACTGCCGTTTCGCGATCCGCCGCTGAAACGCTTACTCCCGAAGCGATCTCCAGGACGCCGTTGACGGCCGAAGAGACGCTGCAACTGATCCTCGCCCGCCTCGACGACATGAAAGCGGAAGAGACGATCGCCATCGACCTCCGTGGCAAATCAGCGATGTTCGACTACGTGGTCGTCACCAGCGGGCGGGCCAACCGTCACGTCGGCGCGATCGCCGAGAACGTCTCCAAAGCGCTGAAGGAGGCGGGTATCGCCAAGATCCACGTCGAGGGCATGACCAATTGCGATTGGGTGCTGATGGATTGCGGCGACGTGGTGCTGCATGTGTTCAGACCGGAGGTTCGCGAATTCTACAACCTCGAGCGGTTGTGGACGCAGGGACCTCAGCCGGCCAAGACGCTGTAGCAGCCACGATCTTGCGCGCGCCATTGGTCATCGCGTGCGCGGCTGAACGCGCGTCTACATCGGCCCGCGCCCGTCGGCGCTGCAGGGCGGGGACCGCAGCCCGATGCGATTGACCGTGATTGCCATCGGCAAACTCAAACAAGGCCCCGAACGCGAACTCGCCGAGCGCTATCGCGCGCGGTTCGATGACATCGGCCGCAAGCTCGGCTTTCGCGGCCTCGACATCCATGAAATCAGCGAGAGCCGGGCCCGCGAGGCGGCCGCACGGATGGCGGAGGAAGCCGCCGCCATCGCCACACTGGTTCCTGACGGCAGCGCGCTGGTCACCCTCGACGAGCGCGGCAAGAGCGTCGACAGCGCGGCCTTCGCCGCCCAGCTCGGCCGTTGGCGGGATGAATCGGTGCCCGGTACTATTTTCGTGATTGGCGGGGCGGACGGACTTTTGCCTGAATTGCGGCGCAAGGCAAAGCTGTGCTTGTCGTTCGGTGCCGCGACTTGGCCGCACCAAATGGTCCGCGTGATGCTGCTGGAGCAGATCTACCGGGCCGCGACGATTTTGGCGGGACACCCTTATCATCGTGCCTAGCGAGCGCCGCAGCGATCACATGCACCACGACTGTGTTCAACACGAGCTGGCGACGGCTGCGAAGAGCGGAGCCTCGGGCGCGGGCTGGCCGTCGGTCGCGCTGCTGTCGGCGAGCCTAGTGTCGGGCGGATTTGCGACGGCGCTTCCGCCGGGCCTGTTGGCGCTGGGACTCGGCGCGCTGACGTCCAGTGCGACCGTCAGTGCTGCGCAGGCGCAGACCGCACCGTCAGCGATGCCGTCGCCGACCGTCGATCTGATCCGGCAGCGCGAGCAGGAGCTGGAAGCTGCGCGCGCGCAGCAAAAGCGCGCCGCCGAGCTTCAGGACAAGCTGCGGGCCGACCTCGCCGCGATCGGCGAGGATCGCACCAAACTCAATCAGCAGCTGATCGACATCGCCGCCAAGGTGCGCGCGGTCGAGACCCGGATCGGCGATGCGGAAGCGCGGCTCGTCCCGCTCGACGCCCGCGAAACCCAGATCCGCACCTCGCTCGAGCAGCGCCGCGGCGAAATAGGCGAAGTGCTGGCGGCCCTGCAGCGCGCCGGGCGCCGAGCCCCTCCGGCGCTGCTGGTGCGGCCCGAAGATGCGCTGCAGTCACTGCGGACCGCGATCCTGCTCGGCGCCGTCGTGCCCGATCTGCGCGAGCGCGCCGACCGTCTGGCCACCGATCTCGGCGAACTGATCGCCGTCCGCAAGACGATCGCGGCCGAGCGAGACCAGCTCGCCGCCGACCGCGGCAACATGACCGCGGACCAGACCCGGCTCGCCGCGCTGATCGACGAACGCCAGCGCAAGCAAAGCGCGGTCGAGAAGGACATCGAGACCGAGCGCTCCCGCGCGCTGACGCTGTCGCGTCAGGTCGACAGCCTGCAGGGCCTGATCGCCAAGATGGAGCAGGACCTCAAGAGCGCCGCCAAGGCCGCCGCGACCGCCAGCCAGAAGGGTAGCCCGGTGGCGCTGAACGGCCAGCCCAATCTGGCGGCGCTGAAGGATCCCGGCCGGCTCAGCCCGGCGGTCGCCTTCGCCTCGGCCAAGGGCATGCTGGCTTTCCCGGTCAACGGCAGCAAGATCCGCGAATTCGGCCGCCCCGACGGGGTCGGCGGGGTGGAACGCGGAATTTCACTGTCCACCCGTCCCGGCGCACAGGTCACAACCCCGTGTGACGGCTGGGTTGTGTATGCCGGACCTTTTCGCTCCTATGGACAACTCTTGATCCTCAATGCCGGTGGCGGATATCATGTCCTGATCGCCGGGATGGAGCGCATTTCGGTTAATATCGGCCAGTTTGTGCTCACGGGGGAGCCGGTCGCGACTATGGGATCGAAGTCGCAGGTCGCTTCGATCTTGGCGGCGAACGCCAGTCAGCCCGTGCTCTATATCGAGTTCCGTAAGGACGGCACTCCCATTGATCCAGGCCCATGGTGGGCCGCAAATGAAGGCGAAAAGGTTCGCGGATGATGCGCAAGACTTCGGTAATTCTTCTCAGCGCCGTCACGGGTGCCGCGCTGACACTTTTCGTCACCCAGCCGCGTTCGGTGCTGATGGGCTCGACCGCGCGGGCCGCGACCTCCGACACCTATCGCCAGCTCAATCTGTTCGGTGACGTGTTCGAGCGGGTGCGCAGCGACTACGTCGAGAAGCCGGACGACAGCAAGCTGATCGAATCCGCGATCAGCGGCATGCTCACCGGCCTCGATCCGCATTCGAGCTACATGGACGCCAAGAGCTTCCGCGACATGCAGGTGCAGACCCGCGGCGAGTTCGGCGGCCTCGGCATCGAAGTCACCATGGAAGACGGCCTGATCAAGGTGGTGTCGCCGATCGACGATACCCCGGCGTCGAAGGCCGGCATCATGGCCAACGACATCATCACCAATCTCGACGACGAAGCCGTGCAGGGCCTGACCCTGAATCAAGCGGTCGAGAAGATGCGCGGCCCGGTCAATACCAAGATCAAGCTCAAGATCATGCGGAAGGGCCAGGACAATCCGCTCGAGATCACGCTGGTCCGCGACAACATCCGGGTCCGCTCGGTGCGCGCGCGCGTCGAATCCGACGACATCGGCTACATCCGCATCACCACCTTCAACGAGCAGACCACCGAGGGCCTGAAGAAGGAGATCGCCAATCTCACCAATCAGATCGGCTCCGACAAGCTGAAGGGCTTCATCCTCGACCTGCGCAACAATCCGGGCGGCCTGCTCGAAGAGGCGGTCACCGTCTCCGACACCTTCCTCGATCGCGGCGAGATCGTCTCGACCCGCGGCCGCAACGCCGAAGAGACCCAGCGTCGCTCCGCGCATGCCGGCGATCTCACCAAGGGCAAGCCGGTGATCGTGCTGGTCAACGGCGGCTCGGCTTCGGCGTCGGAAATCGTCGCGGGCGCGCTGCAGGACCACAAGCGCGCGACGCTGGTCGGCACCCGTTCGTTCGGCAAGGGATCGGTGCAGACCATCATCCCGCTCGGCTCTGGCAACGGCGCGCTGCGTCTGACCACCGCGCGTTACTACACGCCGTCCGGCAAATCGATTCAGGCCAAGGGCATTACCCCGGACATCGAGGTGCTGCAGGACGTGCCGGACGATCTCAAGGCGCGCACCGACACCAAGGGCGAAGCCTCGCTGCGCGGTCATCTCAAGGGCCAGGACGGTGACGAAAAGACCGGCTCGCAATCCTACGTGCCGCCGGACGCCAAGGACGACAAGGCGCTCAAGACCGCTGCGGATCTGCTGCACGGCATCAAGGCGACCGCAACCTCGCCGGCGGCCCCTGCCAGCGGTGAGAAGGCCGCGATCGACAAGCCGGCTGCTAACAAGGCCGCCAACTGACCAGACCCAGTTTCACGGTTTTTCTGCAAAGGGCGGCTCTCGGGCCGCCCTTTTTGCTGGGCGCTGGCCACCGGGGAGACCGGCCGGTGATGCCGCCCGCTCGCAGCGACGTGGTATCGTCGTGGCAGGTGATTCGGGAGACGAACGGCTGTGTCGGCGGACGAACTGAGCACACCGCTGGGTCAGAAGCGCGGGCGGCTGCGCCGCTTCCGTTTGCCGTTCACCGCTACGCAGGCGATTGCGACCGTGCTCGGCCTGTTCCTGCTGACCTTTCTCGGTTTCGCTCTGTTCAACAACGACCCGCTCGGCGGCGAACCGGTGGCCCGGATCACCCTCAAGCCGCCGGCGCCCGACGACAAGAAGGAAGCCTCCGCCCCTGCCGACAAGGCCGCTGCCGCCAAGCCGGAGAAATCCCAGCATGCCGAGGCCAAGGATGCGGCTCCGGCCGGGCAGAAGACCATCACCATCATCGACGGTTCCAAGGGGACCCGTCAGGACGTCGTGGTCTCGACCGGGGTCGACGACAAGACCGAGGCCCCGCCGGCCGAGCAGCCGGCGATGGCCGGCGGGATCAATCCGCGGCTGCTGGAGCAGTCGCGCTACGGCATGATCCCGGTCATGGCCGGTTCGCTGAAGCCGTTTTCCGCCTACGCGATGTCCACTGAGGCCGAGCGCGCCAAGGCCGACAAGATGCCGACCATCGGCATCGTCGTCACCGGCCTCGGCGTCGGCGCGGCACGCACCAACGATGCGGTGATGAAGCTGCCGCGCGCGGTAACGCTGGCGTTCACGCCCTACGGCTCGGAGCCCGGCAAGCTGGTCGAGCAGGCGCGGGCCAAGCAGCACGAGGTGCTGTTGCAGATCCCGATGGAGCCGTTCGACTATCCCGACAATGATCCCGGCCCGCAGACGCTGCTGACCTCCGGCGCGCCGGAGCAGAATCTCGACCGCCTGAACTGGCATCTGAGCCGGATCCAGGGCTATGTCGGTCTGTCGAATTTCATGGGCTCGCGCTTCGTCGCCACCGAAGCCGCGATGCAGCCGATCATTCGCGAAGCGGCCAAGCGCGGGTTGGGCTACCTCGATGACGGTTCGGCGCCGCGCAGCGTCGCGCCGAGCCTCGCCAAATCGCTGGCGATGCCGTTCGGCCGCTCCGATCTCGCCATCGACACGGTTCCGACCGCCGCCGAAATCGACAAGGCGCTGGCGCGGCTCGAGGCCCTGGCCAAGGAGCGCGGCAATGCCATCGGCACGGCCTCGGCGCTGCCGGTGTCGATTGAACGAATTGTTAGCTGGAGCAAGAGCTTGGAAAGCCGCGGCATCCTGCTGGTGCCATTGACAACGGCGATGCTGAAATCAAAATCAACCTAGAGCAGTTGCGGTTCTGATAGGATCGGAATCGGAGCTCTAGGTGATTGATTCGACGCGTTTTCTTTCACGCGAAACGGTATCCTCTTCGCTCGAAAACGCTCCAGCACCCGCATTCTGCGGACGGACGAGGCACGGACCGAATGGCGCGCTACGAAGACCTGCCCTATCGAACATGCGTCGGCATGATGCTGATCAACCGGGCGGGTCTCGTCTTCATCGGGCGTCGCGCCGGCGGCATCGAGCATGTCGACGAGACCCACGTCTGGCAGATGCCGCAAGGCGGCGTCGATCCCGGCGAAGACACCTGGGAAGCCGCCAAGCGCGAGCTGTACGAGGAGACCAACGTCCGCTCGGTCGAGAAGATCGGCGAAGTCCCCGAATGGCTGATCTACGACATCCCGCGCACCGTCGCCGGGCGCGCCTGGAAGGGCCGCTACCGCGGCCAGCGCCAGAAATGGTTCGCCGTGCGCTTCACCGGTGCGGATTCCGAAATCGATGTCGCGGCGCCCGGCGGTCACAAGCCGGAATTCATCAGCTGGCGCTGGGAGCCGATGCAGAATCTGCCCGATCTGATCGTGCCGTTCAAACGCCCGGTCTATGAGCGGGTGGTGAAGGAGTTCTCGCAGCTCGCCGCTGCCGTCTGAGCCGCTACGCGGTCAGGCCCGATCCGCCGACAGCGCCGCCTGCAGGATATGGTCGCAATGCGCCTTCACGGTGTGATGCGCGAACACGTGGGCGCGCGCCGCCAGCGCCATGGCGCGCAATCTGTCCTTGTCGGCCAGCGCCGCCATGACGGCGCGCTCGAGTCCGCCCGGCTCGATGTCGTAATAGACGCCGTGCACGCCGGACAGCAGCGGGGCGTGGCGCACGATGGTCGGATTGTTCATCACCGGCACCGCCTGCACGATCGGCGCCTCGTAGTGGCGATAGCAGTCCCAGCCCATGCCCTCCGGTGACCACGCCAGCCAGGAATGCGACATCCGCTCCATGAAGGCGTCGTAAGGCAGCCGCTCGGTCGGCTGATCGATCCGCACGCCCATCTCGCGCAGCCGTTCGAGGTCCGGCAGGCCGGCGGCGCGGACCGTCGAATTGCCATCGACCGCCCCTGAGAAGAACAGGTCGTGGGTCTTTTCCGGAAACGGCGCATCGCGCCAGCGCTCGTCGTACCTGAATTGCGGCAGCGAGATCGGCTGCAGCCGGTCGATCCGGCGGCGCCATTTCTCGTTGCGGCGGTAGCGCAGCGTCGGCAGATGCGGATGGATGTTGCCGTACAACACCTGCCATTTGTCGGCCGGCAGCTCGCGCTTGAAATACGCCTTGGCCTTGTCGAGCAGGAACACGCTGCTCTTCGAGATCCCGAATGAATCGTCCATCTCGACCGCGACCAGCGGCACCGGCACGTTCAGCCAGCGCAGCATGCTGGGGCCGAACTGCCGCGTCAGCGACGCCCAGGGATTGGCCGGCGTATAGAAGATGCCGCGCGCCCAATAGCGCGGATGCCACGGCGAATAGCGCAGCGTGTTGACCACGACGACGTCGTATTTGCCGTCGCGCGCGGCGCGCAGCTCGCGCCATATCCGGTCGGGCGTCGAGAAGCCGTCGAGCTCGCCGAAATCATTGGTGAGCTTGGTCCAGGTCCACAGGCAGGTGGTGCGCTCCGGATACTGCAGCTTGAAATAGCCGCCGCCGATCTCGAGGATTCGAGCCTGAGAGGTATCGACGGGCGCGGTCATCGCGTGAGATCGCCTCTTGCGTGAGATCGCCTTCGGGGAGGCTCGAACCCCGAGGTCGAACGGATCGGAACGATCCGGAGGTCGACGCGGCCGGGACGCGCGGCGGGAGCGCCGGCCGGAGCCGGTTTCGGCGCTTGCCTAGCATGGGGTTTCTTGCCATTCAATGCGGCCGACAACGGCCGTCGCGACACCTGCGGGCCATGGCGTTTCGCGCGGAAAGCGCGTCCAAACAAGGCCCTGCCCAGGACTGAGCGATGCGATTGTCTCGACGAATTCTCGTGAGCGGCGGCGCCGGCTTCATCGGCTCGCACCTGTGCGACAAGCTGCTGGCCGAAGGCCATGAAGTGCTGTGCGTCGACAATTACTTCACCGGCTGGCGGCGCAACATCGAGCACCTCGTCGGTACGCCGCGCTTCGAGGTGATGCGCCACGACGTCACCTTTCCGCTCTATGTCGAGGTCGACGACATCTACAACCTCGCCTGCCCGGCCTCGCCGGTCCACTACCAGCACGATCCGGTGCAGACGCTGAAGACCAGCGTGCACGGCGCGATCAACATGCTGGGGCTGGCCAAGCGCACGCGGGCGAAGATTTTCCAGGCGTCGACCAGCGAGGTCTATGGCGATCCCAATGTGCATCCGCAGCCGGAGAGCTATTGGGGCCACGTCAATCCGCTCGGCATCCGCGCCTGCTACGACGAGGGCAAGCGCGCCGCCGAGACGCTGTTCTTCGATTACCACCGCCAGCACAAGGTGCGGATCAAGGTGGCGCGGATCTTCAACACTTACGGCCCGCGGATGCATCCCAATGACGGCCGCGTGGTGTCCAATTTCATCGTGCAGGCGCTGTCGGGCAACGACATCACCATCTACGGCGACGGCAGTCAGACCCGCTCGTTCTGCTACGTCACCGACCTGCTCGACGGCTTTGCCAAATTGATGGCGACCGGCGACGCGTTCATCGGCCCGGTCAATCTCGGCAACCCGGTCGAATTCACCATCCGGCAGCTCGCCGAACTGGTGATCGAGATGACGGATTCGAAATCGAAGCTGATCGCGCTGCCGCTGCCGGCCGACGATCCGAAGCAACGCCAGCCCGATATTGCGCTGGCGCGACGCGAACTCGGCTGGGAGCCGAAAGTCGCGCTCGCCGACGGGTTGAAGGAAACCATCGGTTACTTCCGCAAGCTGCTGGCGTCGTGAGCGACAGGCCACCAGCGGAGATACTCCCCTACCGGCGCAACGTCGGCATCGCGTTGTTCAACGCCGAAGGCCGCGTGCTGATCGGTCGCCGCTTCCGCGACGACGGCCCGGAGATCATCCTGCCTGGGCTCGAATGGCAGATGCCGCAGGGCGGCATCGACGCCGATGAAGAGCCGCAGGCGGCGGTGATGCGCGAGCTGTGGGAGGAAACCGGCGTGGAGCGCGCCGAGATGCTCGGCGAGACCGCGTGGATGACTTACGATTTTCCGCCCTATGACGGCCCGCCGCACCGGCTGGCGGTGTTTCGCGGCCAGCGCCAGAAATGGTTCGCGCTGCGCTTCACTGGCGACGAGCGCGACATCGACCCGCTCGCCGTACGCAACGAGATGCCGCCGGAATTCGACGCCTGGCGCTGGGAACGGCTCGATCGCGTCGCCGATCTGGTGGTGCCGTTCCGACGCGAGGTCTATCGAGAAGTGGCAAAGAGCTTCGCGCGGTTCGTCTAGGCGACACCAGTCTCCCCTCGGTCATTCCGGGGCGCCGCGCAGCGGCGAACCCGGAATCTCGATGTGCCATGAACCTCTGGGTTCCGGGTTCGCTTGCTGTGCAAGCGCCCCGGAACGACGGCATCCGCGCCAAAAACAAATGGCCGGGACGATGCCCGGCCATTCGAAACCTGAACGCTTGCGCGCGGCTCAGTGCATCGCGGTGGTGGAGAGCTGGTGCTGGATGCTCTTGTAGTGGTCCAGACGCTCGATCGACTTGTCGAGTTCGTCGCCGACCTTGCCCGGGAGCTGCTGCTCCATGGTGGTGATGGTCTCGGCGAAGTTCTGCATGTCGATATCGGCGGCCGCGGTGGCGACATCGGCCAGCACGGTGAGGCCCTTGTCGGACACTTCGGCGATGCCGCCGAGCACCACGATCTTCTGCTGCGAGCCGCCGGTGGTCACGGTCAAAATGCCCGGACGGATCACCGCCACCACCGGCGCATGGCCGGCGAGCACGCCGAAATCACCCTCGGCGCCCGGGATGTCGACCTGATCGACCTCGCCCGAGAAGGCGACCATTTCGGGCGAAACCAGATCGAAGTGGAAGGTGGCCATCGTTCGTTCATCCGCTGACCTCGTCCTGAGGAGCGCGCCGGCGGCGCGCGCCTCGAAGGACGAGAGAGGTGGTCGTCACCCTTCGAGACGCCGGCCTACGGCCGGCTCCTCAGGGTGAGGCTCAGTTGTTTAGGCTGCTTCCGCAGCCAGCTTCTTGCCCTTCTCGACGGCTTCTTCGATGGCGCCGACCATGTAGAACGCCGCTTCCGGCAGATGGTCGTACTTGCCTTCGCAGATCGCGCGGAAGCCCTTGATGGTGTCGGCCAGCTCGACGAACTTGCCCGGCGAGCCGGTGAAGATTTCGGCGACGAAGAACGGCTGCGACAGGAAGCGCTCGATCTTGCGGGCGCGGGCAACCGCGAGCTTGTCCTCTTCGGACAGTTCGTCCATGCCCAGAATGGCGATGATGTCCTGCAGCGACTTGTACTTCTGCAGCACCTGCTGAACCATACGGGCGGTCTGGTAGTGCTCCTCGCCGACGATGAGCGGCGACAGCATGCGCGAGGTCGAGTCGAGCGGATCGACCGCCGGGTAGATGCCCTTTTCCGAGATCGCGCGGTTGAGCACCGTGGTGGCGTCCAAGTGGGCGAACGAGGTGGCGGGCGCCGGGTCGGTCAAGTCGTCGGCCGGCACGTAGATCGCCTGCACCGAAGTGATCGAGCCCTTGTGGGTGGTGGTGATGCGCTCCTGCAGCGCGCCCATGTCGGTCGCGAGCGTCGGCTGATAACCCACCGCCGACGGGATACGGCCGAGCAGCGCCGACACTTCCGAGCCGGCCTGGGTGAAGCGGAAGATGTTGTCGACGAAGAACAGCACGTCCTGGCCCTGGTCGCGGAAGTGCTCGGCGACGGTCAGACCCGACAGCGCGACGCGGGCGCGGGCGCCCGGCGGCTCGTTCATCTGGCCGTAGACGAGGGCGCACTTCGAGCCTTCGCCGCCGCCCTTCTTGTTCACGCCCGATTCGATGAACTCGTGATAGAGATCGTTGCCTTCGCGGGTGCGCTCGCCGACGCCGGCGAACACCGAGTAACCACCGTGGGCCTTGGCGACGTTGTTGATCAGTTCCTGGATCAGCACGGTCTTGCCGACGCCGGCACCGCCGAACAGGCCGATCTTGCCGCCCTTGGCGTAGGGCGCGAGCAGGTCGACGACCTTGATGCCGGTGACGAGAATTTCAGCCTCAGTGGACTGGTCGGTGTAGGTCGGCGCTTCCGCGTGAATCGGGCGCAGACCCTCGTTGGCGACCGGGCCCTGTTCGTCGACCGGCTCACCGATCACGTTCATGATGCGGCCGAGCGTGCCGACGCCGACAGGCACCATGATGGGCGAACCGGTGTCGGTGACTTCCTGGCCGCGGACCAGACCCTCGGTGGTGTCCATCGCGATGGTGCGGACGGTCGATTCGCCGAGATGCTGGGCGACTTCGAGCACTAGGCGATTGTCGCCGTTCTTGGTCTCGATCGCGTTCAGAATGGCCGGCAGGTGGCCTTCGAACTGCACGTCGACGACGGCGCCGATGACCTGGGTGATGCGTCCGGTCTGATTGGCGGGTGTAGCCATTAAACTCTCTCCCTGAAGTCCGAATTCGAAATCGCGGTCGTCGACCGGATGTAAGCCTGAAGAAGTGCGGTCAGATCGCCTCGGCGCCCGAGATGATCTCGATCAGTTCCTTGGTGATCATCGCCTGCCGGGTGCGGTTGTAGATCAGCGTCTGCTTCCTGATCATGTCGCCGGCGTTGCGGGTCGCGTTGTCCATCGCGCTCATCTGCGCGCCGTAGAACGAAGCGTTGTTTTCGAGCAGCGCGCGGAAGATCTGCACCGCGAGGTTGCGCGGTAGCAGGCTGGAGAGAATCTCGTCCTCTTCCGGCTCGTATTCGTAGGAGGTCGCCACCGCGCCGGCGGCGGGCGCCTCGACCTGCAGCGGGATCAACTGCTGCGCGGTCGGGACCTGCGAGATCACCGACTTGAAGCGCGAATAGAATAGCGTGCAGACATCGAATTCGCCGTTGTTGAAGCGGGCGATCACCTTCTTGGCGATGTCCTCGGCGTTGACGAAGCCGAGCTGGCGCACCGAGCGCAGTTCGACGTTCTCGATGATCTGCTTGTCGAAGGTCCGGCGCAGCTGCTCGTAGCCCTTGCGGCCGACGCAGAAGAATTTGACTTCCTTGCCCTGGTTCATCAGCGCGTAGGCGCGCTCGCGGGCGAGGCGGACGATCGAGGAGTTGAACGCGCCGGACAGGCCGCGCTCGCCGGTGCAGACCAGCAGCAGATGGACCTGATCCTTGCCGGTGCCGGCGAGCAGCACGGGCGCGCCCGGTCCCGCCGCAGCGCCGGCGATGTTCGAGATCACCGAATCCATCTTTTCGGCGTAAGGCCTGGCCGCTTCCGCCGCGGTCTGGGCGCGGCGCAGCTTCGAAGCCGCGACCATCTGCATCGCCTTGGTGATCTTCTGCGTCGCCTTGGTCGAGGCGATGCGGACGCGCATGTCTTTAAGAGAAGCCATTCTCAGTCCACCCCGGCGATCAGATCGATGATCCGACCGCAATCCTCACACTGGTCATGCCCGGCCGCGCGCCGGGCATCCACATCGTCGATGGTCGATGCGCAACACGTCGCGGCCGGGACGAGCCCGGCCGGAACGTGAATTTACGCGAACGTCTTGGCGTAGCTCTCGACAACCGCCTTGAGCTTCGCGGCGGTGTCGTCCGAAAGATCGCGGCTGGTGCGGATCGCGTCGAGAATGCCGACTTCCTTGCCGCGCAGCAGCGACAGCAGGCCGTCCTCGAAGGCGCGAACCTTGCCGACCGGGAGCGCGTCGAGATAGCCGTTGACGCCGGCGTAGATGACCACGACCTGCTCTTCCATCTTCAGCGGCGAGAACTGCGGCTGCTTCAGGAGCTCGGTCAGGCGCGCGCCGCGGTTCAGCAGGCGCTGGGTCGAGGCGTCGAGATCGGAGCCGAACTGCGCGAAGGCCGCCATTTCGCGGTACTGCGCGAGCTCGCCCTTGATCTTGCCGGCGACCTTCTTCATCGCCTTGGTCTGCGCCGACGATCCGACGCGCGACACCGACAGACCGACGTTCACGGCCGGGCGGATGCCCTGGAAGAACAGGTCGGTTTCCAGGAAGATCTGGCCGTCGGTGATCGAAATCACGTTGGTCGGGATGTAGGCCGACACGTCGTTGGCTTGGGTTTCGATGACCGGCAGAGCGGTCAGCGAGCCGGCACCGTGATCGTCGTTCAGCTTGGCGGCGCGCTCGAGCAGGCGGGAGTGCAGATAGAACACGTCGCCCGGAGAGGCTTCGCGGCCCGGCGGGCGGCGCAGCAGCAGCGACATCTGGCGATAGGCGACGGCCTGCTTCGACAAGTCGTCATAGATGATGACGGCGTGCATGCCGTTGTC
>JACRJB010000067.1 GCA_016215605.1 Rhodopseudomonas palustris | reverse complement strand
CCACGCGGCCGGTGTCCGGGTTGATGCCGAACTGCACGTTCGAACCACCGGTATCCACGCCGATCTTGCGCAGCACTGCGATGGAGGCATCACGCAGGCGCTGGTATTCCTTGTCGGTCAGGGTCTGCGCCGGGGCCACGGTGATGGAATCGCCCGTGTGGATGCCCATGGGGTCGAAGTTCTCAATCGAGCAGACGATGATGCAGTTGTCCTTCTTGTCGCGGACAACCTCCATTTCGTATTCTTTCCATCCGAGGATGGACTCTTCGATCAGCACTTCGCTGGTCGGTGAGGCGTCGATGCCGCTCTCGACGATCTCGATGAATTCGGCCTTGGTGTAGGCGATGCCGCCGCCCGTGCCGCCCATTGTGAAGGACGGCCGGATCAGTGCCGGGAAGCCGATCTCGTCGAGCGCGCGCAACGCGTCGGGCAGGTTCTTGACCTGGCGGGAGCGCGGTGTCTCGAGGCCGATCTTGGTCATCGCCTCGCGGAAGCGTTCGCGGTCCTCGGCCTTGTCGATGGCGTCGGCGGTCGCGCCGATCATCTCGACGTCGAACTTCTCCAGCGTGCCGAGCTTGCGCAGGCTGAGCGCGCAGTTCAGCGCGGTCTGGCCGCCCATCGTCGGCAGCAGCGCGAAGCCGCCGGGGATGACGTAGCGTTCCTTCTCGACGATCTTGGCGACGATCTCGGGCGTGATCGGCTCGATATAGGTCGCGTCGGCCAATTCCGGATCGGTCATGATGGTGGCCGGATTGGAATTGACCAGGACGACCCGGTAGCCTTCCTGCTTCAGCGCCTTGACCGCCTGGGTACCGGAATAGTCGAATTCACAGGCCTGGCCGATCACGATGGGACCGGCGCCGATGATGAGGATCGTGGAGATGTCTGTACGTTTGGGCATCAAATCTCGCTGACGCGGGCGGGGAAGTCCGGGCACAAAAAAAGGGCGCGCAGCCGCGCGTCCCTTGCTCATAAGCGCCGGGCGTCCCAGGCGCGCGGCCGTGTCTTAGACCAGTTTCCGCAGCGGGGAAAGGGTCGAACGCCCCTCGTCAACCGGCAAATTGGGATGTTGGAGGCCCAGCCTGGACTTGAACCAGGAAAAAGAGCGTTGCACCGCCCCCGCGTTGATCTTCCGCCACCGGGCCGCGTGCATTGTCGCCGATCACAGCCCGGTGATCCAGCCCGTTCCCGGGTTAACCTTACCCCTTCCGAAAGCTGGCGGGGGCGCGCCGGGCCGGCAGATCCGGCATCGTCCCGTACCGTCTTGAACGCCCTGACGGGGCTCGCCGCCATCTCACGCACTCGTGTGCGCCGGCCGGTAACATTCGGCATCGAGCCGCGTATCTTGGACAGCCGCGAATGGGCCTGAAGGCCGAACTGCTCACCGCCCATGCCGCAGAGCCTGTCGAATCCGCGAGGAAAACCCCATGCGCTCCATCAGCCGTGTTGCCCACCGCGCCGCCGTCCTTGGTGCACTGACCATGCTCACGATCGCCGCGCCGGCGCTGGCCGCGGAGGACGCGGTGGTGATTCCGGCGCCGGCGGTCGACGCCAGGCCTGCCGACGGCACCCAGACCGCGGTGTTTGCCGGCGGTTGTTTCTGGGGCGTGCAGGGCGTGTTCCAGCACACGACCGGCGTCGTCAACGCCGTCTCGGGTTATGCCGGCGGCAGCAAGGCGGCCGCGAACTACATGGCCGTATCGACTGGCGCCACCGGTCATGCCGAAGCGGTGGAGATCAAGTACAATCCGAAGCAGATCAGCTACGGCAAGCTGCTGCAGATCTTCTTCTCCGTTGCGCACGATCCGACCCAGCTCAACCGCCAGGGGCCGGATTCCGGCACGCAATATCGTTCTGCGATCTTCACCGTGAACGACGAACAGAAGAAGGTCGCCGACGCCTACATCGCGCAGCTCGACGCGGCGCGGGTCTATAAGAAGCCGATCGTCACCAAGGTCGGCGCGCTGGAGGGGTTTTATGCCGCGGAGGCGTATCATCAGGACTACCTGACGCTGCACCCCACCCAGCCCTATATCGTCTATAATGATCTGCCGAAGATCGAGAACCTGAAGAAGCTGTTCCCCAAAGACTATCTGGAAAAGCCGACGCTGGTGAGCAGCGCCAAGGTGACGAATTAACGGCAGGACGGCCTCAACTTCAGGAGTTGCCATGACCGATACCAAGACGATGCCCGGCAAGGTCGCCAAGAGCGAAGCCGAGTGGCGCAAGGAATTGACGCCGATGCAGTACGCGGTGCTTCGCGAGAAGGCGACCGAGCGTCCGTTCTCCGGTGAATACGAGCACGAGCGGACGCCCGGCACCTATGTCTGCGCTGGTTGCGGACAGACGCTGTTCGAGTCCGATGCAAAATTCGACTCAGGTTGCGGCTGGCCGAGCTTCACCGCGCCGGCCGTCGACGGCCACATCGACGAGGAGCGCGACATCAGCCACGGCATGATCCGCACCGAGGTGCTGTGCTCGCGATGCAGCGGCCATCTCGGGCATGTGTTTCCGGATGGCCCCGGACCGACGGGTCTGCGGTATTGCATCAACTCGGCGGCGCTGAAGCTGAAGCCGCGATAAGCGGGCTCACCCCCGGTTTCCGCTTTCTGCGAGTCCTGACGGCCGCGCCGCAATTGCGCTGAGATCAGGCGTATCATCCTCCAAAGCCGAAGCGGCGTGCGCGTCCGCATTTCGGCTGAGGAGGGCGATATGTCAGTCGCAACCATTCTCATCATTGTTCTGCTGCTGTTGCTGCTCGGCGGCCTCAGCCAACGTTTCGGCGGCTATGGTTACGGCCAGGGCCACGGCCTGACCGGCCTGTTTGGCGTGCTGTTGATTGTCGTCCTGGTGCTGATGCTGCTGGGCAAGATCTGACGCCTTCTGCGCTTCGGCTAAAGACGGCAAACGATCGAACCTGCCACTGGTTTGGCCCGTGGGGTCGCATTTCGCCCAAACGTGCCTATATTAGATAATGTATCCGTCCGGCGTTGGCTGGCTGTCCTTCATGGTGCGGCTCGAGCGTCTGATTCACCCATTTTGTCAGAAGGTTAGTAACATCATGGCATTCAGCTTCGAGACCTCCGCCGAATTGTTTCCTGCCGCAATCCGAAAGAAGAAGCGTGCCGGCTTTACCTATCGCCGCTTCGATAATGCGGCCGACGCCGTACGGTTTGCCATCGAGGAACTGCCGGCGGATTCGCTCAACGGCGCATATTTGCAGGTGGATGAAGCTCGTTTCGATCAGAAGGGCATCCGGTCGCTGTACGAAAGCGAAGCCTATCCGCACAAGCGACGCGAGCCGGAGCCGGCTGAAGGGCTGAAGGAAGACGCCGCCTAAGGGGCGGTTTGGTGTCCTGCTGGCCGGGCTAAAGCCTCGCGAAGGTCTGCAATTCGCAGCGATCAACGATGGCCGACAGCCGCGACGAAACCAGCTTCAGATTGCGATAGAACAGCGCGTAGGTTTGCCGCGACTGATCGGGCGAACTGCTGCGCACGCAAATGATCCAGGGCGCAACCGTGGTCGGGTTTGCTTCGATCGGCCCTGCCACTTCCAGCGGCTCCGTCAGTTTGGCCTCACTCGCGATTCTCTTGATATCGGCGGACGCCGACGTGATCGAGGGAGCTTGATCAGCAGGCTCAGGGATCGATTCCAGGATCGATGAGCATCCAGCCAGTGCCAGACAACCAATGATGGCAGTGGGGATCCGCATCGATGTGCAATTTCGAGCATAAATGGTCAGTAACCTTGCTGCCTATACCACTCCCCAGCCGATATCAACGCGGACTGGCAAAGTTGTGACAGGGTGGGGGCGTAGGGCAACAAGAGCCGGATGCGAAGTCGTCCGGGACGAAAGATCGGCCTCGGGCTCGAGGGGCGGCTCGACGGATCTTTGACGGACGCCGCCTATTCTCATCGTCGGGTCCCCACGCTACAACGATTGCCATGTTGCGAGCCGCCCGCCTCACCGCATTGTCGCTTCTAACGGTGTGCCTGTATGGCTGCGCCGTGGACGCCAATATCAGCTACGTCCCGGATGTCATGAAGCAGGCCTCGCCACAGCCGGTTGCTCAGCAGACGCCGGATGTCGGCGCACTCCTCAAGAGCAACGTCAATGCGGTGTTTGCGCAAGGATCATCCCCGGCAGGCATCCGATTTTCACCGCCCGTCGCCGGAAAATACGGCGGATGGGACACCTGCGTTAAGGGCGAAGTCGTCGGCGTCACCGGGCAGCCGCTCGGCATCCAGACTTTTCTCGTCACCATTGATAACGATCGCATAGGGAGGCGCGAGCGGGTCGGTCCCGAGCATTGGTGCGCGCGACAGACTTACACGCCGCTCTGAGTGGGCGGTCTCCTTTGTCTAGACCACCTTATCGCGCCTCAGCGCCTCGATCTCCTGACGGCTGAAGCCGAATTCGGCGAGGATTTCCTCGGTGTGTTCGCCGAACGCCGGCGGCGGGGCTGCCATTCGCGTCGGTGTGCGCGACAGCGACAACGGCTGTCCGACAAGTCGGATCGAGCTGCCATCACGACTAGGCACGTCCTGCGCCATGCCAAGATGTCGGACCTGGGCGTCGTCGAAGGTCTGGTCGATCGAGTAGATGGGACCCGACGGAACCCCTGCCGCATTGAGGACCTCGACCCAATGAGCGCTGGTCTGCTTTTCCGTCAGCGCGTTGATCTCCGCGTTCAGGGCGTCGCGATTTTTCGAGCGTGCCGGCGCGGTGGCGTAGTCGGGATGGCTGATCAGCTCCCGCGCGCCCAGCGTCTCTGCGCAACGCTCCCAGATCTTGCCGCCGGTGGTGGCGATGTTGATGTATCCGTCCGAGGTCTTGAAGACCCCGGTGGGGATGCTAGTCGGATGGTTGTTTCCAGCCTGCTCCGGCACTTCGTGATCCACCAGCCAGCGCGCCGCCTGGAAATCCAGCATGAAGATCTGGGCCTGCAGCAGCGATGTCTGCACCCATTGGCCCTCGCCGGAGACGTCGCGCTCCAGCAGCGCGGTCATCACGCCGAGAGCGCAAAAGAGGCCGGCAGAGAGATCGGCGATTGGAATCCCGGCGCGCATCGGTCCTTCGCCGGGGGCGCCCGTGACCGACATCAGCCCGCCCATTCCTTGCGCGATCTGATCGAACCCCGGACGCTTTTGGTAGGGACCGTCCTGGCCGAAGCCTGAAATGCTGCCGAGGACGATCCGCGGATTGATGGCGCGCAGACTTGCGTAGTCGATGCCAAGGCGCGCTTTGACGTCGGGCCGAAAGTTCTCGATGACGACGTCGGCCTGCGCCACCAGCCGAGCGAACACCGCGAGGCCCTCGGCACGCTTCAGGTCGAGCGTCATCGCGCGCTTGTTGCGATGCAGATTCTGAAAGTCGGATCCGTGTCGAGGCCCGCCCGGCTGTTCACCGCCGGAATCGCCGGTCAACGCATCGATCTTGATGACATTGGCGCCCCAATCGGCGAACTGGCGGACCGCTGTCGGCCCCGATCGCACGCGCGTGAGGTCGAGCACGGTGAACCGCGCGAGTGCCTGCGAGGCACGGGGAAAGCTCATGGGTTGCCTCCGAAATCGCCGGCGAGGTCGAGGATGATCGTGGCGGCCGGCTGGCTTTCGTCAGCAACCGTCCGGTCTATGAGCCGGTCTTGTTGTTGACGGTCAGGATGGCCGCAAAGTTCTCCGGCGTAAAGCGAGCGGCGCCAGCACCAGCATCAGCAAGCCGACGACGGGGCCGATCAGCGACAACAGCGGCGGGGCGAAGCGCGCAGTGATGGGCGTCTGCGTGTCGTGCGTCTCGATGTGCAGGCGGCCCTGTCGCGACGGCGTGCTTGGCAAAACGTGGTCCCCCTGAGTCACGCGATACAAGGAACTGAAGGCCATCGGCAGATCGATCGCGACACCTCTCTGCGTCGCGACATCAGGCGGCACCGGCGCCTCCACGACGAAGGTTCGGCGGTAACCTCCACTCTCGATCTTGCGAAGCTTGGCGGGCGACAGCTGGATCGGCCCGTCGGATCGCTCGATGCCGAAGTAATCGAGCGCCACACTCAATCGTCGCGATCCGGCGGCCGGCTCCGACCAGGACGACACCAGCATATACTGGCCCGGCTCTGCGGGCAGGGGCAGCGACGTCTCGAAACGGCCCGGTCCGACCGAAACGGTCGCGGTGACCGGCCGATCGGCCTGTGCCGGATGGGCGAACCAGAGATCGACGCGCTGCCGATCCGAGGCGGTCCAACCTTCCAGCTTCATGGTGAGATCGCCGGCATTGGCCTCGACCTGAAATCCGTTGCGCGGCAGCGCCTCGACGTGGGTGACGGCGAGGCCGGCGCAGTCGGAAGCCGGCTCGATGCAGGTCAGCGTGAGCCGCCGGCCGTCATTGGGATGGTGGAGCAGGAAACGGAACGGGCCCGGCGCGACAGGCGGGGTCGCCGCGAGGACGGCGCCGTCGGCCGTCGAGGTCAGCGCCAACCGGCCCACGGCGGCGCTGCCCGCGGTGCCGGTGATCCGCAGGTAGTTGTCGGCGAAGCTGCTCTGGACAATCCCGAAACTGTTGCCCGGGCGGATCGTGCCGGAGGCGTCGATCGCGCCTTCGAGGGCGCCCCGATCCGTCGAGAGGTCGGTCGCATAGTTCAGCAGCCAGCGGTCGGCGGCGACGAAGGGCAACTGGATCGGAACGGCCAAATAATCGAAGTTCGCGTAATGATAGGCGAGGTAACGCGCATCGCCGGGGATCGGCATCAAGTAAGGCTTCTGGACAAGGATCGGAACGACCTGACCGAGCACGATGCTGCCCACCACGAGCCATTGTATGGGGCGCAGCCGCGGCACGCAGAGCGCGACACCCAACGCAACGAACAACGCGACGAAGGCCAGCAGGCGATAGGGAAATTGCAGCGCCAGGAACGACATCGGCAGATAGCGCCAGAAATCGATCGGTGCCTTGCTGCCGAGCAGGAAGACGAGAAGGCAGATCAGAGCCGTGCGCGCCATCGGGCGGCGGATGTGCCAGAATAGCAGCGCCGCCACCGGCAAGGTCAGGATGCCTGGCGTGAGATAGAGATGGTCCTCGCCGAAGGCGCTGCTGAGGGCCCGGGGAAACCACCATAGCCCGGTGTAGGAAGTCAGCACGGCTGCGTAGTACGGCGAAATCGAGAGATCGATCGGGATGTCGTTGCGCGCGACCATCGCCGGCAACCACTGGAAGCTCGCGAGCAGCAGGCCTGCCACGATCGCATAGCCGCCGAGGATCAGCGGCCTGAGCTTGCAGAGAGCCAGCAGAAACAACCCCGTGGCCGCCACCCCGTACAGCAGGAAGATCGGATGAGCGAGCGCCAGGCCGACGATGGCGAGCGCGATCGCGGCGATCCCGACGCTATCGGACCGGATGGTGATCCGGATCAGGCCGTAGAGCAGGACCGGCAGCAGGAAATGCGCGGTCGTCTCCGGCAGCGCGACGCGGCCGTAGAAATTGGAGATGACATAGGGAGACAAGAGGTAGGATCCGCTCGCCAGCATGCCGGCCCAGACCGACGCGCCGAGCATCCGCGCGCACCGAAACAATACGAACGTGCCGATCCATTTGATCGCCAGGATTGCCAGGCAGATCGCCGGCATCGGCGCCAGCCCGGCCGCAAGAAACGGAAAGGTAATGAGGCCGAGAAACGAGCTGTAGAATTGGAAGAGCGGAATATCGTTCAGATATGGCGAGTCGATCTGGATCCGCGGCAACCACTGGCCGTCGTCGAAGGCGGCCCGGAAGTTCAGCGTCGAGGCGACGTGCTTGGCCAGATCCTGTCCCGGCGAGCCGGTGACCGCTTCCTGCCTCAGCAATTGTACGACGGTCAGAAAGGCCGTGATCAAAAGGATCAGGGCGACGACGGAATCGGCGACGGCGGGCCGTTCGAACGCCCGCCGCACTTTGTCCGCCGCTCCGACCATGCCCACGCCGTGATCGCCCGCATGCCCGGGACGCATCGTCAAGGCGCCGCCCGCTGGATGGGGACCGCCTTGCCGCGCGATCAATCATTTCGGAGTTCGCCTGAACTGACGAAGCGGATCGAAAAGGTGAGCCCGGAATATCAAATGGTCTGATTATATTCGCCGACTTCCGGATGCTGGCGCAAGACCGAATTGATCGCGCCAAACATATCGTGCATCCGCGCTTCCGAGACCGGGCTTTCGACCACCACCACCAGTTCGGGCTTGTTCGACGACGCTCGGACCAATCCCCAGCTACCGTCTTCACAGGTGACGCGGACGCCGTTGACCGTGACAAGGTCGCGGATCGGCTGCCCGGCGACCTTTTCACCGTTCGCCTGCGCGGCCTCGAAATGCTTCACCACTGCGTCGATGACGCCGTATTTGGCCTCGTCGTCACAATGAGGAGACATCGTCGGCGACGACCACGTTTTCGGCAGCGCGTTCTTCAGGTCCGACATCGATTTGCCCGGTGCGCGATCGAGCATCTCGCAGATCGTGATCGCCGACACCAGACCGTCGTCGTAGCCGCGGCCAGGCGGCGCATTGAAGAAGAAGTGGCCGGATTTCTCGAAGCCGGCCAGCGCCTTCAGTTCGTTGGTCCGGCGCTTCATATAGGAATGGCCGGTCTTCCAATATTCGGTCTTCGCGCCTTGTGCCTGCAGCACCGGATCGGTGTGAAACAGGCCGGTGGATTTGACGTCGACCACGAACTGCGCATTGGCGTTGATCGCCGACATGTCGCGCGCCAGCATCACGCCGACCTTGTCGGCGAAGATCTCATCGCCGGTGTCGTCGACGACGCCGCAGCGGTCGCCGTCGCCGTCGAAGCCAAGCCCGATGTCGGCCTTGTGCTGCAGCACCGCGTCGCGGATCGCGTGCAGCATCTCCATGTCTTCGGGGTTCGGATTGTACTTGGGGAAGGTGTGGTCGAGTTCGGTGTCGAGCGGGATCACTTCGCAGCCGATGGCTTCCATCACCTGCGGCGCGAACGCGCCGGCGGTGCCGTTGCCGCAGGCGACCACGACCTTCAGCTTGCGTTTCAGCTTGGCGTGTTTGGTGAGGTCCGCGATGTAGCGTGCCGGGTAGTTCTCGTGGAAGACGTAGGAGCCGGAGCCGCTCACGAACTGCGCATTCAGCACGATCTCCTTGAGCCGGCTCATCTCGTCCGGCCCGAAGGTCAACGGGCGGTTGGCCCCCATCTTGACGCCGGTCCAGCCGTTGTCGTTGTGCGAGGCCGTTACCATCGCGACGCAGGGCACGTCGAGATCGAACTGCGCGAAATACGCCATCGGGGTCACCGCGAGCCCGATATCGTGCACCTTGCAGCCGGCCGCCATCAATCCGGAGATCAGCGCATATTTGATCGACGCCGAGTAACCTCGGAAATCATGGCCGGTGACGATCTCTTTCTGCTGCCCCAGTTCAGCGATCAGCGTTCCGAGCCCCATGCCGAGCGCCTGCACGCCCATCAGGTTGATCTCCTTGCCGAACAACCAGCGTGCGTCGTATTCGCGGAAACCGGTCGGCTTCACCATCGGCTCGGATTCGTACGCGTAGGTATTGGGCAGCAAGGCTGTTTTCGGCTTCGGAAACATCAGGCTTCATCCTCGAAGAAAAATTCAGGCACGGTGAACGGTCATGCACTCTCTGGACTATGCAATTCCGGCAATTGAAAGCCAACAAAGGTCAGAAAGGACGTCGCGCGTGTTCGCGCCGTCAGCAATGGGATGTTTGAGCGGGTTTTGCGTCGGGCGGGGGAATTGCGGGGACGCGCGGCAGATCTAGTATCCGGCCCAGGCGTTACGGAAGCGAAGGTCCGACACGACTTGCCCGAGGCTGTTTGCAAAACTGGAGTTTCGGTAAGCGTCTTCGACCACGGCAATCCAGTCGTGCTCGGCGGACCGCTCGATCGTCAGATGGAAATCCGCCGGCCACCAATCAGCCTGTCGCTGATTGATCATGGCGATCAATTCCTCTGTCGTGCGCTTCGGTCGGATAACCATATCGCGGGGGAGCCGTTGGTGCATCAAGGGCAACTCGTTCCTTTGTCACACAATCTTAGCAGAGCTGCATTGAAGAGGCCAGATTGGAAGTTGTGCCGGGGGAGGGGCCGACACAGGGCCTTTTGGGTTGTCAAGAGTGAGGCACCTGCTTCTGGACGGACGACCAGCTGCCTCCCCTCAGCGGAGCATATCCGTCTTTGCACGGGCCATTCCGTGGAACTTTGATTTTGCAGCTGTTTCCCGCGAAATAGGGGCCTTAGAGCGCGGCCACTCTCGGAGAGCCCGGATTTGACCGAAATTTTCGCGTAGTATAGTAGTCACCACGATTTTTCGGGCTGGCAGCCCCTCCAACGGTCGAGTCGAATGGATACTTCAGTCCCAAACCTGCCGCGTTTCGTTTGGCCCAAGATGGTCCCCCCTCTGGATGCCGAGCAAACCGAAATCAGCAATGATTTCATGCGGCACTGGCATGAAGTTCTGCCGAAGAAATACGGCGCGATCGAAAAGTTCAATCACGGCTATCCGCTGCGTTTTCTGCCGGATTTGCCCCATTTCCGGACGCTTGAACTGGGGGCGGGCATCGGCGCCCATCTGGCGTTCGAGGACCTGTCGCGACAGGACTATCACTGCATCGAACTGCGCCAGAATATGGCCGATGCCATCATGGAACGGTTTCCGCAGGTCACGGCTGCCGTCGGAGATTGCCAGAGGCATCTGCCCTACGAGGACGGCTTCTTCGACCGTGTGGTGGTGGTGCATGTGCTGGAACATCTTCCGGATCTTCCGGCCTGCCTCGACGAAGTGAAGCGCGTGCTGAAACCGGGCGGCCTGTTTTCCGTGGTGCTGCCTTGCGATCCGGGGCTGGCCTACGAGGTCGCGCGCAAGATCTCCGCCGAGAGAATCTTCAAGGCACGCTACAAGCTTCCTTACGGCTGGCTGATCCGCCGCGAGCACATCAATTCGCCGGAGGAAATCCTGCAGCTGATGGGCGAGCGATTTTCGGAGATCGACCGCAGCTACTTCCCGCTGAAAATTCCGGTCGCCAATTTCAATCTCTGCATCGGTACGACCTGCCGCAACGGCTAGGAACCGCGCCGCTGGTTCAGCACCGCCGTTTTGCGGCTACGCGTCGCATCTTCGTAGATGTCTGCCATCCGCGCGCGGAAGATCGATTGGTCGAATTCAGCCGCGCGCCGAACGGCCGCGGTAGAAAACCTGTCGCGAAGGTCGGCGTCGTCGAGGATGCGATTGAGCGCGCCCGCCAGGGCATCGACATCGCCGGGCGGGACGGTCAACCCTTCGATATCGTGCCGTGCGACCTCGGGAACGGTGCTGGCCAGGTCGGTGTTGACGATCGGCAGACCGCTCGCCATCGCCTCGATCTGCACGATGCCGAACGCCTCGGCGACGGTGACCGAGGGAAACGCGTAGACCTGTGCGGCGTGAAACAGCTGCTTGATCTCGTTGCGGGGAAGCCGGCCGGCGAAATGCACCCGGTCCGCGACCTCGAGCGTCGAGGCCAATTGCCGAAGCTCGTCGTGCAGAACGCCTTCGCCGACGATGGTCAGATCCGCGTCGACCGAGCGCATCGCCCGGGTCAGCACGTCGTATCCCTTGTAACCGACCAGGCGGCCCACCGAGACGATATGGCGCGGCTTGCTGCGTCGGATGTTCTCGGCCTCGATCCGGTCACGCTCGTCGATTTGCCGCCAATCCTCGAAATCCAGACCATAGGGGACGACCGCACATTTGTGAGCGTGCGGCCTGAGGAAATCTGAATGGTCGATCATTGGCTGCCCGGACACCACGATCCGGTCGGCCCGTTCGAGCACCCGCCGAAGCAGCGGCGACACCAGATCTCGGAGGAGTGCAAAGCCGACGATCTCTGCGTGCCAATACACGATCAAGGCGACGCCGGGCGGCAAGCCTGCGACGATCGCGGCATCCGTCAGCGGCATCGGCGCGTGGTGAATGACGAGGTCGCTCGTCCGGGCCCTGCTGATCAGCTGCGGGATGTAGGCGGGCGCCAGAGGAGTCGAAAACAGCGTCCCCAGCGAGCTCACGGCGTCCACCGGCACGCCGTCGACCGTCAGCTTGCGGGCGACGCCCGATCGTCGCGCGCACAGGATGCTGTGCTGATTGCCGTCGTCGGCCTCGGCGAGGCTCGACATGACCGCCGGGATGCCGCCTTCGATGTCCGGCCGATAGATCTTGTAGGCGTGCAGAATGCGCAAGGAAACGATCCTGTCGGCCGTGCCTCAAAGCGCGGCTTCTTACCCGGCGAGAATGCGCGACCGGTGCCGCAGACCGACGGCGACTATTCGTGGCGGTTGAAGAACCGGAAGCCGTGCTTCTTCACCAGTTCGTCCCGCTCGGCCAGCTTGAGGTCTTCCAGCATCATCTCGCTGACGAGTTCGGCGAAGGTCGTGCGCGGGGTCCAGCCCAGCTTTTCTTTCGCCTTGGTCGCGTCGCCGAGGAGCGTCTCGACTTCGGTCGGGCGGAAATAGCGCGGATCGATGGCGACGATGCAACTGCCGGTCTCGGCGTTGTAGCCCTTTTCGTCGACGCCGTGGCCTTCCCAGCGGACCTTGATGCCGACTTCCGCCGCGGCGATGTTGACGAAGTCGCGCACCGAGTGCTGCTCGCCGGTCGCGATGACGTAATCTTCCGGCTTGTCCTGCTGCAGCATCAGCCACTGCATCTCGACATAGTCGCGAGCGTGGCCCCAGTCCCGCTTGGCGTCGAGATTGCCGAGATGCAGCCGTTCCTGCAGGCCGAGCTTGATGCGGGCAAGGGCTCGGGTGATCTTGCGGGTGACGAAGGTTTCACCGCGCAGCGGCGACTCGTGATTGAACAGAATGCCGTTGCAGGCGTAGATACCGTAGGCTTCCCGATAGTTCACGGTGATCCAATAGGCGTACAGCTTGGCGACGGCGTACGGTGAACGGGGATAGAACGGCGTCGTCTCACGCTGCGGCACTTCCTGAACGAGGCCGTACAATTCGGACGTCGAAGCCTGATAAAAACGAGACTTCTTTTCGAGTCCCAGAATGCGCAGAGCTTCGAGGATGCGCAGCGTGCCGAGGCCATCGGAGTTGGCGGTGTATTCCGGCTCCTCGAACGACACCGCGACGTGGCTCTGGGCGGCCAGATTGTAGATCTCGTCCGGCTGCACTTCCTCGACGATGCGGATCAGGCTCGACGAGTCGGTCAGGTCGCCATGGTGAAGGGTGAAATCGAGCCCCTTCTCGTGCGGGTCGTGATAGATGTGATCGATGCGGTCGGTATTGATCAGCGAGGTGCGTCGCTTGATGCCGTGGACCGAATAGCCCTTGGTCAGCAGGAGCTCGGCGAGATAGGCGCCATCCTGGCCCGTCACCCCGGTAATCAAAGCCGTTTTATTCGACATCGGACACATCTCTAATAACTCGCCCCGGGGCCAGTCCCCGGCGACATCTGCTCAATAGGGCCTTCTAGTTTAGGTGAAAGGCCAAATCAACGCCGCGTTGGCTAAATTCGCAAGCGCCGCCGCAAATCCGCGACGCCTTTCCGCCCCCCTGGTGACAGGCTGCCATTCCACCGCAGGGACGCTGCGCTGACGGAGAGCAGCAGCAACAGGGCGAACAGCCGAGGATGCTGCTCCCTCCGAATGCGAGGTTCGGTCACGGCGTGGGCGTAGTTCCAGATCCATCGATCTTGGACCCGGCCGAACAACGCCTTTTGCATGTCGTTGATCTCGGCATGGACCTTGATGCGGTCACCCAAGGTCTTGTTTTCGGCGTACAGCCTCGACCCCGCGAGCCGCTGCTCGAGATAGCCGAACCGGACGCCTGCTTTCGCCAGCCGCAGCCAGAATTCGTAATCCATGCAGTAGTTCAGCGTCTCGTCCAGCGCACCGTGGCGCTCGATCACGCGGCGCCGAAAGAACGTGGCCGGCTGGCAGATGAAGCAGGTATCCTTCAAGCGCTCGAAATTCCACGGCTCGGTTGGGTACGGTTCGAACGCGCGATCGTCGCGGTCGATATGATCGGCCATCCCGTACAAGACGTCGACTTCAGGGTGCGCCTCGAAATACGCGACGACGGCGGCGATCGCGCCGTCGAAATACACGTCATCGGAGTTCAACCAGCCGATGATCTCGCCGTCAGTGGCGGCGATGCCTTTGTTGACGGCGTGGGTTTGGCCACGGTCTTTTTCTGAAACCCAACGCAGCGGACCTCGAAACCGCTCGAGTACTCCAACAGTCTCGTCGGTACTCCCGCCATCGAACACAACGTGTTCAATCTCGCCGCCGGTCTGTTTGGCGACGCTATCGAGCGTCCGTTCGATGAAGACGCCTTGATTGTAGGACGGGGTGACGACGCTGATCTTCATTGTCGTGGCCCGGTTACACGTTCAAAGATCTCCCAATATTGCCGAGCCATCGCGCGCGAGTCGGAAAACAGCGCCGCGCGAGCTTTGCCTGCAGCGACCAGTCTTGCGGCGAGTTCGCGATCTTCGATTAGTGCCCGCATGGCGGCGGCGACCTGCTCCGGTCGCCGGGGATCGAAAAGGATCGCAGCATCGCCGGCGACTTCCGGGAGCGACGTGACGTTGCTGCATGCGACCGGAACGCCTGCTGCCAGAGCCTCGATCACAGGGAGGCCGAATCCCTCGTAAAGAGACGAAAAGATCACCCCAGCGCTGTGGGTGATCAAAGCCCACAACTCCGCCTCATGGATGAATCCAGGAAAGATCACGCGATCCTCAAGGCCCAGATCTCGCGCCGCGCGCGCTAGAAACTCCTGCCGGGCTCCCGGGGCGCCGGTGCAGACCAGCCGGATGGTGCTGTCGAGGCCGTCGTGTCGTGCGATGCCGAGCGCGGCCAGCAGCATCTCGTGGTTCTTGTGCTTCCAGAAGTTGGCCGGATAGATCAGATAGCGGTTCGCGACGAGGCCGAGCCTGTCCAGCACGCCATCATCTCGGCTCTCTGCATTGCGGCTGAGTTCGGCGACATGCAGGTGGATTGTGGAGATGCGGTCGGCATCGACCTTCTCGTCTTTGATGGCGGTCAGCCGCGTGTAGTCGGAGATGGCGACAAGGTGTGTCGCCTTGCGGGCCGCCTCGACAAATGTCCGGTTACGGCTCGCGACGTCCTCCGGCTCGAAGAATGCGGGATAGGCCTTGTACTGAAAGTCATAGACGGTCGAGACGGTCGGCACCGCGGGATCGAAGTAGGTCGGTGCGGTGAAGGGGCAGAACAGCAGATCGGCCTTGAGCGACTGAAGCAGTCCGCCCGTTCGGCGCGTTTTGAGCGCGGACACCAGGCGATAACGGAACTGACCCGCGAAGCCGCGGAGGCGGTTGGGGAGGCGGCGCTGGATCGCCGAAAACAGCCTGCCACCGAGCGGCAAGACCGCGGGCAGGCTTGCGCGATCGACGGTCACCAGACGCCTGATGTTGTGGCTGTCGAGCGCCGCCAATTCGTCGTGAGCGGCGCGCTGCGTCAGCAACACGAATTCTGTCTGGGGAGCGAGTTCGCCCAGACGCCGGATCAATTCGAGCACGAAGACCTTGGCGCCGCCATTCTCGCCCCCTGGGCGAACGGGCGTCAGATCGACGACGATCGTTTGAAGGCGGTTGCCGTCGGCTTGGTCGATTTCCATCTTATTCAGCCCCGTAGACGGCTCGACAGGCAACGAACCTCACGCGGGGCGGTGCCAAACCCACCACGCGGTTGCATCCTCCAGTTGCCGTCGGGAGCCGGATCGTTATCAACGCGAATCCTTGTCCGTCCCTTCCAACCGAGGGTGACTGAGCCACAGGATGACTGGTTTGTCGCCAATCGCCGGGATCTGGTCGGAGGGCGGTTGCGGGAGGGAGATGGCGAAAGACCCGGGGCCTGCCTTGAGATCGATAGGCAGATGCATCGGTCCAAGCTTCAACGAAATCGATTGATCAACTCCCGCACCTTGCAAGATCGCCGCGAAAATGTCCACTCCGGCCGGCGCCTGGGGGCCTGCGGTCAGGATGCCGGTCAGGTGCGCAAGGTGGGGCTTCGCCGTCATGGTCAGGAATTCGGTCGCTCCACCGCCGAGCCCCAGTCTGCCGGGCTCGATGCCGTTGGGAGTCTTGGCGTCGGTCAACACCGACCAGTTCTCGTCGACGATCTGCCACAGGCTGTAGGCCTGCCCGTTCCAGATGCGTTTGGCACCCGACACGGGTGCTGCCAGGTCGTCGTCTCGATCGGTCAGGATGTATTTGATCGCGGACGGATCGATCTTTCTGGCTCGCTCCATGTACGGGATCACATGGGCCTGCGCCATGTAGATGCGATATGGCGAGACCAGCAACGGAACGTCACTCAGGTAGTACACCGCCCATTGATTGGCGAGCGGGCTGCGCACCGAGAGGAGCGTGGGGGATTGACCGGTGATCGCCGCAACGTCGAGCGCCTCTCGAAATTGGCGCTGCTGGATCGTGTTGGCGGTGAATTTTATCAGGCGAGCCTGCACGATGGTGCGGTCGAGCGCGACGACGCCAATGGAGACGAGAAGCGCGGTGGCTGCGAGGTGCGGACGCTGAAACCGCCGTGAGAGCCAGCGGGCCAACCAGATGCCCCCGGCAACTGTGAAGAAGCTCACCATCCAGAAATTGACGCTGATCAGCTTATAGGCGCCGTAGCTGTAAACTTCATGGACGATCAAATAGAGAACTCCGGCGAGCACCGTCGCCAGCGCCAATAAGGCGAGCCATCGACGCCGTTCCACAACTGCGCCAATGGCAAGAGCCGCGAACAGCAGTGCTCCGATCGGCCAACCGAAATGTTTGCCGTGTTCGCCTCCCAGGGCCCAGAACGTAGCCGGCAGGTTCTTGAACGACGTCAGTCCCCCGAACATTCCCTCGCCGGGACGCGAGCCTGGAATACTCGATACGAACTGGTGCTGCAGCATCGCCAGCAGCGGCGGCAACGCCGGCCACGTCAGGAGGAGGAATAGAACGGTGGCGAGGCACAACACGATCAGGCCCCGGCCGATCAAAGCCAGTGGGCGTTGATGCGTAGCAATTCCAAACGCAAGCGCGACGGCAAGCGCGGCAAATGCGAGTTCGACATAGGCGAGAAATGCCGCCGCGGCGAGCACGCCGATCAGCAGGCCGGCCGTGTCCACACGGGCCTCGCCACTGCCGGCGCGCAGCGCCAGCGACGCGATCAGTGGCAGGAATGGCAGCAGCAGCAGCTGATCGAAGTTACCTGCAAACACGATGTTCGCGGTCCAGCCGAATTCCGCGAGAACGAGGAGATACAGGATGGCAAGCGTGTGCCGGAACACCGTCATGCCGAAGGCCACCAGCGCGCCGGCAAACGCGAACAGCAGTAGCAGGCAGTACAGCGCCATCGTCTGATCGGCCTTGACGCCGAAGCCGGCCGCAAGCTGGGCCAGAATGGCCGACGACGCGTTGCGCACATGCATCAGATGAGACGCGTATTGATGCAACGGCGACAGCCCGCTATCGGCGCCGCGCGGGACATGAGCGAGGTAGTCGGCGACGGTGACGTAGGACCAGGAGTCCGGCATCGTCGAATTGGCAAAGTCACCGAGTCCGAACCACAGGACGGACGGCATGATGACGAACGGGATGGTCACGACTGAAATCCAGAGCCATCGAACAGATGGTTCCGCAGACGAGGTAGCGGGGAGGGGCTGCGGGCGCGAGATCACCGCGAGCAGCAGACCCGACGCCGCGGCGATCGCCGTGGTCAGCCAGACGACGTTGGCGACATCTCGCAATGGCACGGATGCCCAGGCAGCATCCGAGAGTGCGATCGTCCAAATCGCCGTAGTCACCGCAGGGCCGGCGAACAGTGCGGCCTTCCAGCGATGCCTGCCGAGTCCGAGCAGATGAAGAACGGCATATCCCGGCCAGATCATCACGAAAAAGCCGAGCAGCGCGGTCGCAACTGACACGGCTGGCGCTGACAGGACGGCGGAAAGCATGCGCACTCGTTCGGATTCGGGAGCTTCGTTCTATTGCATGGCTGTGGGAATCGTAAGCGCCGGAGATCATCAGGCGCGGATTCTTTTTCCCGGAACTCGGTGGTCTCTTGCTCGGCCGCCGGGCGGAAGCGTAAGACTATTCCTTACAACCGGCGGCGGAGCGCCAGTCCCGAACTCTTTAGGAGCGTGATGTCGATCGTGGAAGTCGGAGTGACTGCACGTGTCATTGCAGTCGCATGGGTTTGTGGCTTTGCGGTTGGCGTGCCCGCCGTGATCCTCGGGGCTTCGGCCCTGAAGCTCAAGGTCGAGTCGTGGGCGGCCTGGGCCCTCGCGCCGCTCGTCGGTTGCGGCGCAATCATTCTCGTCTGTCAGAATTTGCTCTACCTCGACATTCCCGTCGCACGATCGTCATTGGGGGTCTGGTCGCTCGCGGCGATCGGTTGGTTGGTGGTGTTGCTGTCGCCGCATCGCCGAGCCGCCTTGCGCCCGGTGCCGCTCCTCGCATTGGCGGCAGGAGGTTTGGTTTACTTGATCCATGGCGCTGGCCTGCTGAGGCTCGGCGCGAGCTATTACTACGGCTACGGTTGGGACGACATGTTCAACTATGTCGCTCAGGCCGAACTATTCGCCTATTGGCCGTTCAGTTCGTCGGACACGACGCCGAATTTCCTGCGCGCGGCGCATTTCTACAAGCTGGATCGGATCGGCCAGTCGGTGCTGCATGCGTTTCTGGTCGCGTCATCGGGCGCCGATGCGCAGCAGACCTTCGGAGCGACCATCCTGTTGGCGCCCTTTCTGATCTTCTTCGCCCTGCTGGCGATGGCCCGACGCTTCGTCGCTTCGATGAACGTGTCGATCCTCGCTGCGGCGGCGGGAGCGCTGGCGCCGGCAGTGGCGACGGTGCACCTTGAGTGTTTCTTCTCGCAGGCGATGAGCATGCCTTTCCTCGTGCTCTGGCCGCTTGCGGTCGGGCGACTGGTGGAAAGTCCGGGGTGGCGACCGGCGATTCCGACCGGGCTGCTGCTCGCGGTCATCGCTTCCATCTACACGGAACTTGTTCCCATTTTGCTCGGGATTGCGCTCGTCTGCGCGCTCGCTCGCGAAACCGAGAAACTCTGGGCGGGGCGTCTGGGGTGGCACGTGGGCTCAGTGGAGCCCGTGCGGGCGGGCAGAGCGACGTTCTGGCTTCTGTTCGCGCTGCTGGTCGCGTTCCTCGCCAATCTCGGTTTCCGGCATTCGGCCTTGGCAATCATGTCGCGGACCACATCCGGCGACGTGCTGGGGATGATCTATCCCTGGGCCTACCGCCCCGAGGGCATGGCGCGGCTGTGGGTCGGCAACCAGGTCGGCAAGCCGGCCGGCATGGCGGTGGCCGCTGTCGCGAGCCTCGTTCTGATCGGCATCGCCTTGATCACCTTGGCCGTTCGATTGCGCCGGCGTTTCAGCTACTTCCTTCTGGTTCTGGCCCTGTTGATGCTGATCCCTGCGGGCCCCCTGGCGCTCGGCAAGGCGTCGTCCCACAGCTATCAATTCTATAAACTCGTCCTCAGCGTCGCGCCGCTGTACGTTTTTTGGCTAATCATTGCAGTTGGTGAGCGACTCCAGGCGAATCCTGGGAGACTGCCCGCATACGCTTTCGGCGCCCTGTTTGCGGCCGTGAATGCGGCCCTGGTTTTCAGCATCGCGTCGGCCTCAGCGAACCCCGAAACCGTGGCGAAGTCTCATCGGGGGGCCGCCAATCTGTTGATTGATCCGGATTTTCATCACGTGAGAGAACTGCTCGGCGCGACCAGCGGGCGTGACGTCTATCTGCTCTGGGTCGACAACGAGATGTACTCGGGCTCCTATCGAACCGCCTGGCTGGAATATTTCGCCCGGAACAACCGCGTCATTCCGATGATCGCGACGATCTCGGTTCATAGCGATCCAGTGGGTGTCGCGTTCTCCAAACGACTGAGCCAGATCGAGAACCAGTCAGCCGCGGCTCCGCTGGTCGTGAGCTGGAAGCAGCATCCCGGCCTCGAGAACAGGAAGCTGTACGCCAATTCGAGGGTGTTCATCTATCAGCCCGCCTCGGCGGCAGAGCTGAACAGCATGATCGAGGACACGCGCATCGAGATCAATCGAAAGCTCGACCTCGAGGTTGTCGACGAGACTGCGCCGGACCACTGGTATCCGGTCTGGGTTTCAGGACAACCGGGGAACGCCTCCTTGCTGACCGTGCAGTTCGGAGAATCCAATACGTTCCGTTACGACCAATGGGGCTATCCCCCCGTGAAAATGGTTCCAGGGGGCGAGTGCCGGGGAAACCGGATGAAGCTCGAATTGCGAATGTCGCTTTTCGACAGGAATATCCGGTTGGTTTGCAACGGGGCGGTGACAGAAGCCGCCCTCCCGTTGTCGGCCACCTCGCTTCAGCTGAGCGGTCCGGTTCGGTTCGGTGAGAGCCCGCTGATATCGTCGCTCGAGGGCAAATACCCCTTGGATGAGGCATTTCCCGGTCGCATCACCGAGGTACCCTAGGCGGCGCTCAGGCGTGGAGATCGCGTCATAATTTGCCGCGAAAACGTTGCAATTTCGGCTATTTCGGTGCAATCAGCGGGCGGCTTCGACCCTCAGCCAGAGATGCGCAGCGACGAGACGATTTGAGGCCGACTTCCGAGTTTTCGTAACAGGACGATGGAAATGACCGTAACGCCGCCCGTGCAACCCGATCTGGGCAAATCCGTCGACTTGTCGATCGTGGTGCCGGTCTACAAGGAGTCGGCCAACATCAGGCCGTTCTTGAAGCGGACCGAAGCGGTGATGGCCAAGCTCGGACTGAGCTACGAGATCATCTTCTCGCTGGATCCTTCGCCGGACGATACGGAAACGGTGATCCTGCAGGAAATCGAACGCAATCCGTCGATCAAGCTGCTGCTGTTCTCCCGGCGCTTCGGGCAGCCCGCCGCGACGATGGCCGGCATCTTGCACTGCACGGGCGACAAGTGCGTGGTGATCGACGTCGACCTGCAGGACCAGCCCGAGCTGATCGAGAAGCTCCTCGCCAAAATGGCCGAGGGCTACGAGGTCGTCTATGCGATGCGGACCTCGCGGGAGGGCGAAACCCTCATCAAGCGTGGCATTTCGCATTTCGGCTATACGGTCATCAACAAGCTGAGTGACGTGCAGATTCCGCGAAACACGGGCGACTTTCGGGTGATGTCGCGCAGAGTGATCGAGGAACTCCGCCGGCTGTCGGAGTCCCACGGATTTTTGCGCGGCATGGTCGCCTTCGTCGGATTCAAGCAGGCTGCGGTGCTGTACGATCGCGATGCACGGTTTTCGGGCACGGGCAATTACAACCGGCTGGTCGGCTCGCTGCGGATCGGCATCAATGGCCTAGTGGGGTTCAGCAGCCGTCCGCTGCAGGTGATGTCGCTGGCCGGCTTCGGCTTGGCCGGCTTGAGCTTCCTCGTCGGCATCTTTTATGCCCTGCAACGGGTATTCGGTGTTCCGCTCACGCCCGGCCTCTCGACCACTGTTCTCGTGGTAACCTTCTTTTCGGGCGTGCAACTGCTCGGTTTGGGCGTCGTCGGTGAGTATATCGGGCGGATCTACGATGAAACCAAGCGTCGTCCGATGTTTATCGTTGACAAGAAAATCAATTTTTAGCAGAAGCGCCCGAAGCTCAGCGACAACTCAGGTGTAATGTTGTTCTCCTTGCGCCGTCGAAGTGAATTCGATCAGACGCCGGCCGCCGCGCGAGCTTTCGACGCTGCGCCCGCGTTGGCGCTTCAGGGGCTGCGCTTCATCATCACCGGCGTCTCGTCCTACGTTCTCTACATCGTCCTGTTCTATTTTTTGTCGCGCCATGCCGGCGAATACGTCTCCCTGGTCGTATCCTACGTCGTCGCGGCCGCCGCGCATTTCGTCGCTTCGAAATACTTTACGTTTTTGCACAAGAGCAGCGTTGCGATCCGCGCTGAGGTTTTGAAATTCGGCGTGCTGTTGTGTATGACCACCGTCGTCAACTGGGGCGCGTTCTATGGTGCCCGCACGCTTCTGCATCTCGATACTTCGATAGCGCTGTTCATCGGAATCGTAGCCTCGTCGGCGATCAGCTTCACAGTCATGCGGGCTTGGGTCTTTGTGAGTAAATAAAATGAAGGCATTCGTTACCGGAGCCGCCGGCTTCATTGGCAGCAGTCTGGTCGATCGCCTCTTGAAGGACGGCCACAGCGTCGTCGGCTACGACAACTTCTCCACCGGCCAACGCCGCTTCGTCGATGACGCGCAGAAGTCGCCTCACTTTCGACTGGTCGAGGGCGACCTGCTGGATCTCGACAAGGTCAAGTCCGCCATCGCGGGCTGCGATATCGTCTTTCACCTCGCCGCCAACGCGGACGTCCGGTTCGGAACGCATCATCCGTTCAAGGATATCGAGCAGAACCTGATCGCGACGTTCAACGTGCTCGAGGCGATGCGCGCGAACGGGATCAAGAAGATCGCGTTCTCGTCGACCGGTTCGGTCTACGGCGAGGCGACGGTGTTTCCGACCCCGGAAGATGCGCCGTTCCCGGTGCAGACCTCGTTGTACGGCAATTCGAAGATCGCAGCCGAGGGCCTGATCGCGTCCTATTGCGAGGGCTTCGGCTTTCAAGGCTTCATCTTCCGCTTCGTCTCGATCCTCGGCGAGCGCTACACCCACGGCCACGTGTTCGATTTCTATCGCAAGCTTCGCGAAGATCCGAGCTCGCTCGAGGTGTTGGGCAACGGCAAGCAGCGCAAGTCCTACCTGTACATTCAGGATTGCATCGACGCGATCCTGATCGCGGTCGAGCGGGCGAACGGCAAGGTCAACATCTTCAATCTCGGCCAGAACGAGTATTGCGAGGTCAACCAGTCGATCGGTTGGATCTGCGAACGTCTCGGCGTGTCGCCGAAATTGTCCTACACCGGCGGCGAGCGCGGCTGGATCGGCGACAATCCGTTCATCTTCCTCGATTGCAGTCGGATCCGCGCATTGGGCTGGACGCCCAAATTGTCGATCCGCGAGGGCGTGCTCGCGACCCTGGAATACTTGAAGGCCAATCCCTGGATTCTCGAGGCGCGTTCATGAGAGTCTGCGTTTACGGCCTCTGGCACCTGGGCACGGTGACGGCCGCGTGCCTTGCATCGCGCGGTATCTCCACCATCGGTCTTGCGGAAAGCGCCGAGGCCGTCGCCGAACTGAGCGCCGGCAAAGCGCCGCTGTTCGAGCCGGGGCTCGACGACATGGTGGCGCAGGGATTGCGCGACAAGACGCTCGAATTCACCCACGACGTCGCAGCTGCCGTCGGCAGCGCGGATTTGTTGTGGGTCAACTTCGACACGCCGGTGGACGACAACGACGTCGCCGATGTCGGATACGTTCTCGAACGCGTGCGCGGCACCTTTGCCCATCTGAAGGATGGCGCGGTCGTGTTGATCTCGTCGCAGGTGCCGGTCGGCAGCACCGCGCTGCTGGAGCGTGACTTTGCCGCCGTGGCTGGCGGTCGCAAGGTCTCGTTTGCCTATTCGCCGGAAAACCTGCGGCTAGGCGACGCCATTCGCGTGTTTACGCAGTCGGAGCGGATCGTGATCGGCGTGCGCGACGCGCATGCGCGCGACGTGATCGAGGTCGTGCTGAAGCCGTTCTGCGATACGTTGCTGTGGACCCGGGTCGAGTCCGCCGAGATGGTCAAGCACGCGCTCAACGCCTATCTGGCGACCTGCGTGACGTTCACTAACGAGATCGCGACCTTGTGCGAGAACGTCTCGGCCGACATGAGCGAAGTCGAGGCGGCGTTGCGGCTCGATCCGCGGATCGGCAAGAAGGCCTATGTCCGGGCCGGCTCCGCGTTCGGCGGCGGCACGCTGGCCCGTGACGTGCAGTTTCTGAAGGCGATCGCCGGCCAGCAGGACGCGCAGGTTCCGGTGCTCGCGGCGGTGCTGGACAGCAACGAGCATCACAAGGGGTGGGTCGTCCGGCATCTTGTGAAGCAGCTCGGCGCCTTGAAGGGCCGCAAGATCGGCATTCTCGGCCTCGCCTACAAGGCCGGGACCGACGCGATCCGCCGCTCGGTTGCGATCGAGGTGATCCAGGAATTGATCAGGAACGGCGCCGACGTCACCGCCTTCGACCCCAAGGTGAAATCGCTGCCGGAGCCGCTGGCGTCGTCCGTCAAGATCGTTGCTTCGCCCGGCGATGTGTTCGCGGGCAGCGAAGCCGTCGTGCTGGCGACCGAATGGCCGGACTTCCGCGAATTGGACTATGCGGGGCTGGTCGCCGGCATGAGCCGTCCGATGCTGATCGATCAGAACGCCTACGCCGCCAAATCGGCCGCGATCGCACCGGGGCTCGACTACATCGTGGCGGGCAAGGGCCGATGAAGCTGCGCGACAGATTTGCTTTGATCACTGGCGCGAGCCAGGGATTGGGCGCTGAGATCGCTCAGCATTTCGTCGCCAACGGCGCCAGCGTGTTGCTGTGCGCGCGCAGCGCCGAGAAGCTGCGTGAGCAGGCGCAGTTGCTGAGGCCGAAGCTCGCGGACGGCGCCCGGGTGGTCACGGTCGTCGCCGATGTCGGCGAGCCGAAGGACGTCGATACGGTGTTCGCGACGCTGCGCGCCGAGTTTCCAAGGCTCGACATCCTCGTCAATAACGCCGGCGTCTACGGCCCGATGGGCAACATCGAGGACGTCGACTGGGAGCAATGGGTCGACGCGATCCGGATCAATCTGCTCGGCCTGGTGTATTGCTGCCGGCTGGCGATGCCGATGTTGCGGGCGCAACGTCGTGGCAAGATCATCAACGTATCCGGCGGCGGCGCCACCAATCCGCTGCCTGCGATCACCTCTTACGCCGCTTCGAAGGCCGCGGTGGTCCGGTTCGCCGAGTCGCTGGCGCTGGAAGCGAAGAACGACGGCATCGACGTCAATTCGATCGCGCCCGGCGCCCTCAACACCGGCATGATGGATCAATTGCTCGCCGCGGGACCCGAAAAGGTCGGGCAGGCGTTCTACGATCGGATGAAGAAGATCGCCGACGAGGGCGGAACGCCGCTCGAAGTCGGCGCCAAGCTTTGCGTCTTCCTCGGCTCGGATGAGAGCAACGGCATCACCGGCAAGCTGATCGCGGCGCAGTGGGACCGCTGGGAAGACTGGCCGCAGCATCTCGACGAACTCAACGACAGCGACGTCTACACGCTGCGACGAATCACGGGCCGCGATCGCGGCAAGACATGGGGCGACCGGTGAGCGATCAACTCGGCGTAGCGATCATCGGTTGCGGACTGATCGGCCACAAGCGCGCCAAGGCGCTCGGCGGAGCGCGCCTCGTGGTCTGCGCCGACATCGCCCAGGATCGGGCGGAGCGGCTGGCCGCGACGGTGCCGGGCTGCAAGGCCGTCACCGACTGGCGGGTTGCAGTCAATGACCCTGCGGTCTCGGTGGTCATGGTCGCCACGCTGCACGACACGCTGGCGGAGATCACGCGCGGCGCCATCGAAGCCGGCAAGCATGTGCTGGTGGAGAAGCCGGCGGCGCGCCATCCCTCGGAGCTTGCCGGCCTGATCGATCTTGCGGCCGCGAAGGGCGTGCTGGTCCGGGTGGGCTTCAACCACTGCTATCATCGCGCTCTGCAGAAGGCTCATGACATCGTGACGTCCGGCGCTCTCGGACCGTTGATGTTCATTCGGGCGCGGTACGGCCATGGCGGGCGTGTCGGCTATGACAAGGAATGGCGCGCCGATCCGAAGCGGTCGGGCGGCGGTGAACTGATCGACCAGGGGCCTCATCTGATCGATCTGTCGCGCTGGTTTCTCGGCGACTTCACCGAGGTCGACGGCTATGCCGCCACGATGTTCTGGCAGATGCCGGTCGACGACAATGGCTTCCTGCTGCTCAAGACCGCCTCCAAGCAGGTGGCGTTCCTGCACGCGAGCTGCACCGAGTGGAAGAACACGTTTTCGTTTGAAATCTACGGCCGGGATGGCAAGCTCGATATCAACGGGCTCGGCGGAAGCTACGGGCTGGAGCGGCTGACCTATTACAAGATGCTGCCGGAGATGGGGCCGCCGGAAACCACTGCGTGGGAGTTTCCGATGGCCGACAATTCCTGGGATGTGGAATTCGCGGAGTTCCGGGATGATATCCGCTTGAACAGGCAGCCCTCCGCAGGTCTCCGCGACGCGGTCGAGGCACTCACCATCATCGACAAGATTTACAGGACCTCCGGCTATGATCACGACGCGTAGTCCTCTCCGCATCAGCCTCGGCGGCGGCGGCACCGACTTGCCCTCCTACTACCGCGAGCACGGCGGGTTCCTCATCGCGGGAGCCATCAACAAATACGTCTATGTCAACGTGATGCGCCCGTTCAAGGAAGGCATCTATCTCAAGTACTCGCACCTTGAGCATGTCGACACCGTCGGCGAGGTGCAGCACCCGATCATCCGCGAAGCGATCAAGATCCTCGGTTTCAAGACCCCTCAGGTCGAAATCACCACGCTCGCCGACATCCCTTCGGGCACCGGGCTCGGTTCATCCGGCAGTTTCACGACAGCCCTGTTGAAGGCGCTGTACGTTCATCGCATGCGGCAGATCGAGCCGAAGGAGCTCGCCGAACTCGCCTGCGAGATCGAGATCGACCGGCTCGGCGAACCGATCGGCAAGCAGGACCAGTACATCGCTGCCTGTGGCGGCCTGACCTGCTTCACGTTCAATCCGGACGACAGCGTCGACGTCGTTCCGCTGCAGATCTCGATGGATACGAAGTTCGATCTCGAAGACAATCTGCTGCTGTTCTTCACCGGCTTTTCGCGAAGTGCCGGGTCGATCCTGAAGGATCAGAACACCAAGACCAAGAGCAGCGACAAGGGCATGATCGACAACCTTCATTTCGTGAAGGAGTTGGGTCTGAAGAGCAAGCTGCTGCTCGAGGGTGGCAAGACCACCGAGTTCGGCGAACTGATGCACGAGCATTGGGAGCACAAGAAGCGGCGCTCCGGTGGCATGAGCAATCCGCAGATCGACGAGTGGTACAATATCGGCATGCAGAACGGAGCCGCCGGCGGCAAGCTGGTCGGCGCCGGAGGCGGCGGCTTCCTGCTGTTCTACGCCAACGATCGCAACAAGCTGCGCCACGCCATGACCAAGGCCGGCCTCGAGGAGGTCCGCTTCAGCTTCGACTTCGAAGGCACCAAGGTTCTGTTTTCGTGACGCTTCCGGTCGCCATTCTGGCCGGCGGCCTGGCAACGCGGCTGAAGCCGATCACGGAAACGATTCCCAAAGCGCTGGTCGAGGTCGCCGGCCAGCCCTTCATTGTTCGCCAGCTGGCGCAGTTGCGCGAGCAGGGAATCGGTCGGGTGGTGATGTGCATCGGCTATCTGGGCGAGCAGATCAGGGATCTGGTCGGCGACGGCAGCGACTATGGTGTTTCGGTCGCCTATTCACAGGACTGGCCGACGCTGCTTGGAACCGGCGGAGCGCTCCGCAAAGCGCTGCCGTTGCTGGACTCGTCGTTTTTCGTCCTGTATGGAGACTCCTATCTGCCGATTGATTTTCGAGCGGTCGAGAGCAGCTTTCTGGCCTGTGGCAAGCCGGCGCTGATGACGGTGCAGCGCAATTCGGACCAGTGGGACAAGAGCAACGTCCTGTTCCGAAACAACGCGCTGGTGGAGTACAACAAGCGCGCGCCGCGGCCCGAGATGCAGTACATCGACTACGGACTCGGCGTGATTTCCGCCGATGTGCTCGCGCAGCAACCGGCGGACACGAATTTCGACCTGGCCGATGTCTATCACGAGCTGTCGCTATCAGGGCAGCTCGAAGGATACGAGGTTCAGGAGCGTTTCTACGAAATCGGATCCCACAAGGGTCTCGCCGAGACGGCGGATTATTTCAGGGCTAGGGGAGAGTGATGTCTTACGCTGAACAACACATGCGGGAATCGGTGCAGATCATCGAAAAGATGGATCTGGGCCAGATCGAAAAGATGGCAGATCTGCTGGCGCAGGTGAAGACCGATGGCGGCCGCATCTTTTTCCTCGGCGTGGGCGGTTCGGCCGGCAACTGCTCGCATGCGGTGAACGACTTCCGCAAGATCGTCGGGATCGAGTCCTACGCCCCCACCGACAACGTGTCGGAGCTGACGGCGCGGACCAACGACGAGGGCTGGGCGACGATCTTCGTCGAGTGGCTGAAGATCAGCAAGCTGCTCGCCAAGGACATGCTGTTCATCTTCTCCGTCGGCGGCGGCAATCTGGAGAAGAACATCAGCCCGAACCTGGTGACGGCGCTGCAGCACGCCAAGTCGGTCGGCGCCAAGGTCGTCGGCGTGGTGGGCCGTGACGGCGGCTACACCGCCCAGGTCGCCGACGCCTGTGTGATCGTGCCGACCGTCAATCCCGAAAACGTCACGCCGCATTCGGAAGCCTTCCAGGCAGTGGTTTGGCACCTTCTGGTGTCGCACCCCAAGCTGAAGGCCAACCAGACCAAGTGGGAGTCAGCGGTCGGGACCGCTATGCCGGCGCGATGACGTCGCGGGCGGTCTTCCTCGATCGCGATGGCGTGCTGAACCGGCCGCTGGTGCGCGACGGCAAGCCGTATCCCCCCGCGGACGCCGCCAGCGTCGAACTCTATCCCGGTCTGCGCGATCAGCTGCAGCGGCTCAAGGATCTGGGCTTCAGGCTGATCGTGGTGACCAACCAGCCGGACGTCGCACGCGGCACCACGTCGAAACAGACGGTCGACGACATCAACCGTCTGATTGCCAGCGAACTGCCGTCGATCGACAAGATCCTCGTCTGCTTCCACGACAATGCCGACAACTGCGCGTGCCGCAAGCCTCGCCCCGGAATGCTGCTCGAAGGCGCGGCGGCGTTCGACGTGGACCTCGCGCGGAGCTACATGGTCGGCGACCGCCGCGGCGACATGGAAGCGGGGATCGCCGCCGGCAGCCGGACGATCTTCGTCGACCGGTCCTACAACGAGCCGAAGCCGACCACCTATGATCACCGGGTCACCTCGACCCAAGAGGCGCTGAACATCATCATCGAGAGCGAGATTGGACATGAAGAAAATTGAAGAGCTGAAGGTCAAGATCTTCGCTGACGGCGCCGACAAGGCCGGCATGCTCGAGATGTACGCCAAGCCGTACATCAAGGGGCTGACGACCAACCCCACCCTGATGCGCAAGGTCGGCATCACCGATTACAAGGCGTTCTCGCTCGACATCCTCAAGGCGATTCCGGATCGGCCGATCTCGCTCGAGGTGTTCTCCGACGAGTTCGCCGACATGGAGCGTCAGGCGCTCGAGATCGCGAGCTGGGGCGACAACGTCTACGTCAAGATCCCGGTGATGAACACCAAGCGCGAGCCGACCTACAAGCTGATCGAGAAGCTGGCGGCCAAGAAGGTCAAGCTCAACGTCACCGCGCTGATGACGCTGACCCAGGTCCGTGACGTCGTAGCTGCGCTGGATCCGAACGTGCCGAGCTACGTCTCGGTGTTCGCCGGGCGCATCGCGGACACCGGCGTCGATCCGCTGCCGATGATGGCTGCCGCCGTCGAAATGCTCAAGGTTGCGCCGGCCTCCGAGCTGATCTGGGCGAGCCCGCGCGAGCTCCTCAACATCTTCCACGCCGACTCGATCGGCTGCCAGGTCATCACCGTGACCAACGACATCCTCAAGAAGCTGTCGCTGGTGGGCAAGAACCTGGACGACTATTCGCTCGAAACCTGCAAGATGTTCGCAGACGACGCAATCGCCGCCGGCTTCAAGCTCTGAAATCGGCGGGCGGCGGCCCAATCGGACCGCCGCCCGCCACTTGCGTCGTCGTATGGACCGGAAGCCGGAATCAGGCGACGTCGACCGAGGTTGGGGCCGCGATCGTCACAGCCGCTGTCCGCGATGGGTACCAGGAAATTAACCTTGTTCCAGGCGGTTGAATTGGCTTGTGTAGATTGTTAGCGAGTCGCGAAACCCTGAGCAGACCGGCCCAATGAGACGCAGCCCTAGATCGATTGCCGCCGCCCTGTTGCGCAGGGGCCGATCGCTGGCGTCACGGGTCACTCGCAAGATTGCGCTACCGGTCGGAGACTTGGGCGTTCCTCCGACCCGAGACTTCATCGCCGACATGTTCGACGTCTATGTCGGCTATGGGGCTCGAGCCTCCGAACTGGCGATCTGGGACGATCTCGCCCGCAAGTCCGGCTGGACGCGAGCAACGCTCGCCGAGATCTTTTACAACCATTATCGGAAAGCCAAGGACGATGAAGCTGCCGGTTGCGCGCGGCAGGACCCGACCGACGTGCTCGTCATGGGCACCACCGAACGGTTGACCGCCGAGAAATGGCGCGCACGGGCGGCACAACTGGCGACGGAAGGCGAGCCGCCGCCGCCGTTCGAATGTCCCGCGCCCTACGTGAACCGTTCCGGCGGAATTCGCGTCAGCGCGATCGCCAGCCTCTACAAGGGCGGGCGCTATATCGACAAGTTCCTCGACTCGATGATGAATCAGACGCTCGGCGATGCATTTGAGCTGATCATAGTCGACGCGAATTCGCCGGAGAACGAGGCCGAGACGATCAGAAAGTACCAGCAACGGTTCAAGAATATCGTCTACCGGCGCATGGACTATCGGATCGGCATCTACGACGCCTGGAACGTCGGCATCGAGATGGCGCGCGGCGAATATCTGACGAACACCAATCTGGATGATCTGCGGCACCCGGCATCGCTGCAAATTCAGGCGGAGACGCTGGATCGCTTGCCGTTCGCCGATGTCACCTACCAAGACTTCTATTATACCTTCGATCCCGCGTTGAGTTTTGATCAGGTCGCCGCATTCGGTTTCAAGAGCGATCTGCCGATCGTGACCCCGTTGAACCTGCTGCACTTCAATTCGCCGCACAACGCTCCGATGTGGCGCAAGGCGCTGCACAGCGACGTCGGCATGTTCAACACCGCCTTCAAATCCGCCGGAGACTATGAATTCTGGATGCGGTGCCTGACGGCAGGGAAGGTCTTCTACAAGATCAACACGCCGCACGTCGTCTACTACCAGAATCCGCAAGGCGTCTCGACCGACCCCAATATGCCGGGCGTCCGGGAGGGGCATGGCCTGTTCAAGCAGTACGCCCGAAAGCTGCAGTCGCCGCTGATCTACGGCACGAGCGAGGAACTCGCCCGGCAAGTCGAAGCTCTCGTCGGCGCGAGCGGTGAGAAGTTGCCTGGAGGCGACCACTACGACGTGGTGGCATCTGCCCTTCTCCGGCTTGCCCGCGCCGCGCGCACCGATCAGGAGCGGGCGGCATGATCATCGTCATCGACAGCGTCCTGTCACAGCTGGCGCCTCAGGCCATCGGCGCGCGTTGGGCGCGCCTGTCGAGACAGCTGGTGACGTCGATCGCGACGCGAGAGGGCGCGACTGCCGTGATCCTGGATCGCGGTGGGACGCCGCCACACGATGGGGCGGTGACCTATCCGTTTCCGAGCTATCGCTTCATCGAAGCTGCGGCAGATTCCGGGCTGCTGCAGAAGTTCTGCGATTTCGTTCAGGCAGACGTGTTCGTGTCCAGCGGCTTGACGACGCCGCTTTTGGTCCCAACCGTTCAGCTGGTCCTCGCGGCGATTGATCCTGCTGCGGCCGATCAGGCTTCGCCGCGGCTCGAGGTGGAGCGGCGACTGGCCTGTGCCTATTCTTCGGCAACCTTGTGCGACTCGGCAGCCACCATGAAGGCGCTTGCACGGGGCCGGGACCTGGACGGATTTGCTCGCCCCGAGGTCGTGAACATCGCCTGGGACAGTCCGTCGGAGAGCGAAACGATCGAGCGGTTCTGCGACGCCGCGGTTGCGCGGATACGTCAGGCCCGCGAGCAGGCGATGCAGCCGAACGACCGGACGTTTCGCGAAAAGTGGCGGCAGTTGCGGGAAATGCTCGCCGCCGTCGACGTCACCTGATCCCGCTCGCCGCGGACTCAGGCCGCGACGTTCTGCTCCGCATTGTATTGCTTGATGATTTCGTCGACGTCGCCGAAGGCGGCGAGCTCACCCTTGCGAAGCCAGAGCACCTTGTTGCACAGGCGCCGGATCACCGGTTCGGAATGGGAAGCCACCACCATCACCTTGGAGCGGCTGACGAAGCTCGAGGCACGCTGCTGCGCCTTCTCGAGAAAGCCGACGTCGCCGACAGCGATCCACTCGTCGAGCAACAACACGTCCGACTTGACGGTGGTTGCGACACCGAACGCCAACCGCAGCATCATGCCGGCCGAGTAGGTCCGCACCGGAAGGTCGAGATAGTCGCCGAGTTCGGTGAATTCCCCGATCTCGTCGATGACGTTGGCGATCTCGCGCCGGGACATGCCCAAATAGGCCGCCCGGAGGGCGATGTTGTCGAATCCGGTCGCATCGGGGTCGATGCCCTGGCTGATGTCGAACAGCGGCGTCACGTTGCCCACGACCCGGACCCGCCCTTGCGTCGGTTCATAAACGCCGGCCAGCACCCGCAGCAGGGTGGATTTGCCCGCGCCGTTGCCGCCGATCAAGCCGAGCCGGTCGCCGGCCTGCAACGACAGGGTGATGCCTGACAGCGCCTTGACGAAGGTCCGATGGTGCGCGTCGTGCGACAGCCGCCCGCCGGTGCCGGCGTTGAGCAGCGTCTTTTTGAGCGATCGGCCGCTGCCCTGATAGATGACGAAATCGACGCCGACGTCGGATAGTTCGATCAGATTCATGATGTCACAGCCAGTATGCGATGCGCCGGCGGAATTTGGCGAACAGGTAGAAGGACGTGATCCAGCCGACGACGAGCATCACCGAAACGAACACCCAGCTGTCGAGCGGAACCGGCTCCCCGAGGATGGGGGCGCGCAGCACTTCGACCATGTGATAGAAGGGGTTGCCGTGCACGAGGATGGTGCGGCCGGGCATCAGCGAGGGCGACCAGAAGATCGGCGTGACGAAGAACAGCATCTGCACGACCGATTGTACGATCAGCGACACGTCGCGGAAGCGGGTGCAGAGGATCGCGAGCAGGAGGGCAATCCAGGTCAGGTTCAGGGTCACGACGAAAAACGCCGGAATGAACCACAAAGCGTTCCAGCCCGGATTGATCTGGAAAATGGTGGCGACCACCAGATAGATCGCGGCGTTGTGGCCGAGAACGATGACGTTACGCCAGATCGTGCTTGCAATGTGCGTCGTCAGCGGCAGGCGGATCTGCTTGATCAACCCTTCCAGCAGCACGAACGAGCTCGCTCCTTCGATGATGGACTTGGAGATGAACTCCCACAAGATCAGGCCGAGGCACAGGAACGGCAGATACTTGCTCAGCTCCATTCGAAACAGCGCGCCGTAGACCAGGCCGAGGCCGGTCACCATGAAGGCCATGCTGAGCGTGAGCCAGAACGGGCCGAGCGTCGAGCGACGGTAACGCTGCTTGATGTCGCGCCATCCGATCATCGACCACAGCGGGAAGTTGCTGAGACCGTCGATGATATCGCGCGCCGCCAATGATTTCTGACTGACGGCTCCCGTGTCGAACACGATCTCGCGTTCGACGGCGCCGGCCGTTGCGGCGCCCGTCATGACGTTTGCGTCGAGCTTCGTCTCGCCGCGATAGGCGCCGGAAAGCGCCTCTGGCTTGGCGCCATCGCCAGTCGCCTCGATCTTCAAATCACTCATTCAGTACACTCGATTTGGGCAGAACACTCGCGTGTTTGCGCCGGTCCGGTCCCAACGACAAAAGCCGGACCGCTAACGGGTGCAGCATCCCGACCAAATTGGGTAGGCATTGCGAGAGTTTTCAGCCATCCGACGATGCGCGGACACCGCCGCAACGCCTTCGATTTCCGCGGCAATCTGTCCAGCACCGCAGCGGTAGTCAAGCTGGAACAGAACAGCATCGCGGGGGCGAATTCAATCTTATCGATGGACAGGCGGGCTTTTCGTATGGCAGAGCAAGGAACAGGCAATTCTGGAGATGCAGCGCCCGCAATTGCCATTTGCGCGGCAAGTTATCGCTCGACCCCAGGATTTGCAATCCAGCCAATCCCTTTGGCAAAGATTCGCAATCCAGCCCAACACTATGGCAAATATGCCCGGTTTTTGCACGCGCTCGTACTTTGAGGCTCGCCGTAGATATACGGACCTTTGCACCAGATACGGGACAAAAGTGGCAGGGTATTCGATGAAATCAGAAGCTGCCGACGTCGACGGCCATGCAGGTTTCCAGGCCGCGCAGCGTGTCCCGTCGGGCAGAATCTCGGCCTACGCGAACCGATAGGCAAGGGCATTGCGTAAGATCGTTGCCCTCACCGGAACGCGTGCGGACTATGGCTTGATGAGGCCGGTCTACCGGGCAATTGCGGCGCAGCCGCAGCTCGACCTGCATCTGATCGTCACCGGCATGCACCTGCTGCCCGAATTCGCCTCCAGCCTCGCTGAGGTGCGCGGCGACAATTTCGCCACGCTGTCCGAGGCCAGCATGATCCTGGGCGAGGACAGCGGCAAGGCGATGGCGCAGTCGATCGGGCTGGGCACTTTTGCGATTGCGGAGCATCTCGGCCGGCTGCAGCCCGATATCGTGATGCTGCCGGGAGATCGCAGCGAGATCCTGGCAGGGGCGATCGCGGCGGCGCACATGAACATCTGCGCCGTGCATATCTCGGGCGGAGACAGCAGCGGTACCATCGACGATTCCGTCCGGCACGCGACTTCGAAGCTGTCGCATTTTCATCTGACGACGTCGGATGCGAGCACCCGGCGGCTGATCGCGATGGGAGAACAGCCCGACCGCATCGTCTTTGTCGGCGAGCCCGGCCTCGATGTGCTTCGGGAGATGCAGTTCATTCCACTGTCCGAACTGGCCGCCGAATACGGTCTGGACCCGGCACGGCCCATCATTCTGGCAACGCTTCACCCCGTCACTGACGAGGCCGAGCAGGGGGCCGGGCAGATGCAGGTGACACTGCATGCTCTGTCGCGGCTCGGGCATCAGGTGGTCTTCACTTATCCCAACAGCGATGCCGGCGGCCGCGCGATGCGCGACGTGCTGGAGTCCTGGCGCGGCCACGACTTCCTGCGGATCGTGCCGAATCTCGGCTCGGCAAGGTACCTCAGTCTGATGAAAGCCGCGGCGCTGGTCCTGGGCAATTCCAGCAGCGCTTTCCTCGAGGCGCCTTCGCTGTCGGTGGCTGCGGTCAACATCGGCACGCGGCAGCAGTCGCGCGAACGATCCGAGAATATCATCGATGCCGATTTCGACGCCGACCAGATCGTTGCCGCGGTGAACCGGGCGCTGCACGACACCGCCTTCCGCGAGGGGCTTAAGGCGTGCCGCAATCCTTATGGGGACGGGCACGCGGCGGAGCGCATCGTCGACGTACTGCTGCATCTTCGGCTCGACGCCGGCACGACGGCGAAGTGGCTGCCGTCCTCGGGCCCGTATCTCTGCAGGTCGACCTGATGGCTTTCGAGATCCTGTCGGCCGAGGGCCGCGATCGCGAGCGCTGGTCGGCCCTGATCGAGGCGCTGCCGCCGCATCTGCGCGACCTGCATTTCCTGCCCGAATACGGCATGATCTATCGCGATTGTTTCGGTTTCGAGCCGTTGCTGGCGGTGTATCAGGAGGGCGACGATTTCGTTTTGCAGCCCTATGTGCGGCGACCGCTCGGGCAGTTGCCGTTTCTCCAGGGCGCGGCGGATTCCGCGGTGTTTTCGGACCTCGCCAATCCGTACGGCTTCGGGGGGCCGCTCTCCAACGCCGCCGACGCCGATAGCGCCCGACGTCTGTATGGCAGCTTCGCGGCGAGTCTGGCGGAATGGTGCGACCGCGAGCAGATCGCCAGCGAGTTCACCAGCCTGCATCCGGTGTTGAACGAGCATCAACTGCAGCTGACCCAAGAAGAGCTGTCGCCGGTCCACGAGAAGGATATCTACTACATCGATCTCAAGCTCGACGAAGAGGAATTGTGGCGCAAGCTTCGCCGGGGTCACCGCGCCAGCATCAACCTCGCCCGTCGCAACGAGGTTCGGGTCGAAAAGGTCGAGCCGACCGAGGACAACCTGCGAACGCTGAACGCGCTTTATGCGGCGAGCATGCAGCGTCGCGGCGCCGCGCAGCGCTGGCGCTTCCCGCCGGATTTCTTCACGACCACCATCCGTTGGCTCGGCGAGCGCGGCTCGTCTTTGTTCTTCGGGTACCGCGGCGCACGCGTCGCCAGTGCCTATATCCTGATTCATGGCTACGAGACCGTGTACTACCATTTCTCGGGCACCAACGCCGATGACGGTCGGATCGGGATCGATACGTTGATGTTCTTCGAGATGGCCTCCTGGGCCCGCAGCCAGGGGTACGCTCGATGTTTCCTCGGCGGCGGCGTGACCCGGCGCGAGGAGGACGGACTCCGTCAGTTCAAGTCCGGATTTGCGAGCGTCTGCGCGCCGCTCTATACTTATTTCCGGATCCGCAACAGGTCGGTCTACGACGATCTGTGCAGCCGCAAGCGCGAATTCGAGATTGCGACGACCGGGCAGGAATCGGCCTCGACCTTCCTTCCGCAGTACCGCAGATAGAGCCCGTCATGGATTTCTTCAGCCGCTCGTTCAGTTTCGCCGAGAGCGATCCGCCGGTCGTCATCGGCGAGATCGGCGTCAACCACAACGGCGATCCTGCTCTGGCGAAGCGGTTGGTGGATGTCGCCGTCGAGGCGGGCGTCGACATCGTCAAGTTTCAGGCGTTCAAGACCGAGAAGGCCGTCAGCCGGTTCGCCGCGATGGCGCCGTATCAGGAGCAGTCGGGCTCGACGGCGACCAATCAGCTCGAGCTCGCGCGGCCGCTGGAATTGAGCGGGCCTCAACTCGTCGAGCTGAAGGCGTATTGCGATCAACGCAACATGCCGTTTTTGTGTACCGCATTCGATTTCGACAGTCTCGATATGCTGGTCGATACCGTGAAGATCACGACGATGAAGGTCGCCTCCAGTGAGGTGACCAACATCCCGTTCCTCCAGCAGATCGGACGACACGGCCTCGCTGCGATCCTGTCGACCGGCGCGAGTACGTTGGAGGAGGTCGGCACCGCGATCGAAGCGTTGCGCGCGTCGGGATGCCCCGAACTCATTCTGCTTCACTGCGTTTCGAGCTATCCGACGCCGGCCGATCAACTCAACCTTCGCGCGATCCAGACGCTGAAACGCGAGTTCGGTCTGCCGGTCGGCTTCTCAGATCATTCCGAAGGCACACAGGCTGCGGTCGTCTCGGTCGCGCTCGGCGCGGTGGCGATCGAGAAGCACTTCACGCTCGACCGCAGCATGGAGGGGCCCGATCACGCCGCCTCGCTCGAGCCCGACGAATTGAAGTCGTTGGTCAGCGAAGTGGCCTTGGCGCATCGCTCGCTCGGCGACGGCGTGAAGCGTCCGATGCCGTGCGAGATCGAAAACCTGCCGCTGATCCGAAAGAGCCTGGTCGCGAATTTCAGCCTGACGCGCGGCACCCGTTTGTCGCGCGAGATGATCGAGATCAAGAGCCCCGCCAATGGCCTCCATCCCGGCGAGCTCGACAAGGTGCTGGGTCGCGTGCTCGCTTGCGATCTCGAGGAGGATCGCCCGATCACCTGGGATTGTCTGGTATGAGCGGCGCCGAACTGTATGACGCGATGGCCGCCGACTATCGGGACTACGCCGCACGCCGCGCGAACTATCTCGGCAGCGTCGACGCCTTCATTCGTCAGCAGATGCCGGCTTCAGCGCGCAGCCTGCTCGACGTCGGATCGGGCGACGGCCACCGCGCGATGGCGCTGGCGCGCGCGTGCGGCATTGAGACGGTCGTGCTGACCGATGTCAGCTCGGAGATGGTGCGACGGTGCCGGACGCTCGGGGCGACGGAGGTCTGGCAGGTGGCGGCGCAAGCGCTGCCGCACAACGGTATGCGGTTCGATGTGATCACCTGCCTGTGGAACGTGCTTGGCCACCTGCAGGGCCGGCAGGACCGGATCGCGGCGCTCCGCCGGATGCGTGACATGCTCGCGCCCGGCGGCCGGGTGTTTCTGGACGTCCAGAACAGGCACAATGCGACGGCCTATGGCTGGGGCCGCGTGTTGACGCGGGTGGTGCTGGACGCGCTGCGCCCCGACGACCGGCGCGGCGATACCGTGTTCGACTGGAAGGTCGGCGACAAGACCATTCGCGGCAGCGGACATCTGTTCACGCCGCAGGAGATCGGCGGCCTCTTGAGCGAAGCGGGCCTGGACATCGTTTCGAGATCCACGTTCGACTACGCCACCGGAAAGCAATCCGGGAGCGCCCTGCTGGGGCAGCTTGTCTTCGTTTGTCGGGCAGGAGGCTGAGTTGGGTGCTTGGGATCCCGTCTGGGACGATATCTTCGCTGCGCGGCAATGGGGCAAGTACCCCAAGGAAGAGCTGATCCGCTTCGTGGCGCGGAATTACTATGCGGCCCCGGATCGGCAAGCGGTTCGGTTCCTCGACCTGGGCTGCGGGTTCGGCGCGGCGACCTGGTTCCTGGCGCGCGAGGGGTTTTCGGTCGAAGGGATTGACGGCTCGGAGCTGATCATCGCGCGGTTGCGCGAGCGGCTTGCCGCCGAGGGCCTCACCGCCGGGCTGGTCGCGGGCGATGCGATCGACCTGCCGTACCCGCCCGCGCATTTCGACTGCATGATCGACCTCGCCTGTCTGCAGCACAACAGTCCGGACGACACCCGACGGATCCTCGACGGCGTGTTCGACCGCTTGAAGCCGGGCGGCCGGCTGTTTTCCTTCACGGCCGCGGCGGGGAGCTGGGGCGACGGCCTGGGCGCGCAGGTCGGACCATGCACCTTCACCGGCATCACCGAGGGCCCGTTCGCGAATGCCGGCCTGGCCCGATTCTCTGACGAGGCCCAGATCCGCGATCTGTATGGCCGGTTCGAGCTGCAACTCGACCTCAGCGAGCTCACGGTTGCCGGCCGGGCGCACCGGCTGTCGAACTGGATTGTCGAGGGAAGGAAGCCGTGACAACCAGCTCGGAGCGCTTTTCAGGTCTCGTCATCGACGATCGCAGTTCGATTCACGACGCCATGAAGGCGATCGACCAGAACATGCGTGAAGTCGTCCTGGTGCGTGATGCCGACGCCTGCATGGTCGGGCTGATCACGGACGGCGATATTCGTCGCGGGCTTCTGCGGGGGCTGACGCTGGAGTCGCCGGCCAGCGAGGTCATGACCCGCGTGTTCGTGTCGGTGACCGGCGAGGTCGACAGGGCCGCGGTGCTCGATCTGATGAAGGCGCGCAGCATCCGACACGTCCCTGTGCTGGACGCCGAGGGCCGGCTGGTCGCGATCCATTTCTTGCGCGACCTGATCGGCATGACGCTCAAGCCCAATGCGGCCGTCATCATGGCAGGCGGCAAGGGCACCCGATTGCGGCCCTACACCAACAATCTGCCGAAACCGATGGTGCCGGTGGCGGGGCGGCCGATCCTCGAACGTATCATCCTGCATCTGGTCGGACACGGCGTCTGCCGGATCTTTCTCGCCGTCAACTTCATGGCCGAGACGATCGAGCAGTATTTCGGCGACGGCGCCGCCTTCGGCTGCGAGATCAGCTATCTGCGGGAAGACCGGCCGCTCGGCACCGGCGGTCCGTTGTCGCTGTTGCCGCCGACCCTCCAGGATCCCCTGCTGGTGCTCAATGGCGACCAGATCACCAATATCGACGTCAGCGCGCTGCTGGACTCGCACGCCGCCAGCGGCTGCGCCGCCACCATGAGCGTCGGCCCCTATCAGGTAACGATCCCCTACGGCACCGTCACCGAGCGCGGCGGCCGGCTGATTGCGGTCGAGGAAAAGCCGACGATGGACTACCTCGTCAACCGGGGCTTGTACGTCCTCGACCCGTCGATCATCGCGATGATCCCCCGCAACGAGGACTACCCGATCACCCAACTCTTCGAGTCGCTGCTGGAAGCCGGCAGCCCGGTCAATGTCTGCTATTCCGAAGACTCGTGGATCGACGTCGGGCGGCCTGAAGACCTGCGCCTGGCCCGGGGCGGCTAGAGTGGACTCAGGGTCCAAACTCCCCTAATAGTCGATAGAATCTACGGTTATTGCCGTTGCGTCGGGCTGCCCACAGCGCCGCCGCAACTCCTTGAAGCGAGGGGCTATGTCGGACCTGTTGAAGGGAAACTTCAAGACCAAGAACGAGGTCGTCGCGCCGGAAGTGGCGGAGGAGACGCTCGAGGACCGGTTCGAGCGGACCGCGCTGAAGCGGCTCGGCGGCAGCATCGCCTTCGTTTCGAAGAAGAAGGTGATGTGGGAATTCAAGCCTAAGAGCTGAGCCGGGATAGCAACGAAATGTCAGTCGTGTACGAGGGGCCCGGCGAACTCGGGATGAAGTTCGTCGCCCAGATGGATCGCTTGACGCTCGAAAAGATTGGCGAAGAGGGCTTGGCGAACGCCGCTCGCAATCAGGCGGTGATGCATCGGGGCAAGTCGATCGCGGAACTGCGCGGCGGACCGGTGGGCGAGGGCGACAGCGCGATCGTGATCGCCGCGGGTCCGAGCATCCCGCGGCGCAATCCGATCGAGGCCATCAAGGCGTCGGGCTACAAGGGCGCGCTCGTCGCGACCGACAGCGCGATGTATTACATGCTGCGCAACGGCGTCATTCCCGATCTGGTCGTGACGGTCGATCCGCAGGAAGGGCTGGTCCGCTGGTTCGGCCAGCCGGACCTCGACCACGAGGAGATCGCCAAGGACGATTATTGGCGCCGGCAGGACATGGACTTCGCGTTCGCCGACGAACTGAAGACCAACCGCGAGATCATGTCGCTGCTCGAGACCTACGGGCCGCAGATCAAGATCGCGCTGGCGACCTGTGCGTCCAAGAGCCTGGTCGATCGCGTGCTCGACATCGGGATGCAGATTTACTGGTGGAACCCGATGTTCGACGACCCCGACCTTCCGGGCAGCAAGACCGCGGCGTTGTTCGAGGCCAACGGCATGCCCTGCATCAATGCCGGCGGGAATGTCGGCAGTTCGTGTTACATGATCGCCCACGCCGTGCTCGAAAAGAAACACGTGGCCTTGACCGGGATCGATTTTTCCTATTATCCCGAGACGCCGTACTTCAATACCCAATACTATCGCGACCTGATCGACATCATCGGTGAGGAGAATCTCGATAGCGCTTACATCCGAGTGTTCAACCCGGACTTGCAGAAAGAGTTCTACACCGATCCGGCCTACTACTGGTTCCGGGAGACGTTCCTGGAACTCGCGGCAGATGCCGACTGTGTGACCTACAACTGCACGGAGGGCGGCATCCTGTTCGGCGACCACATCCGCACCCAGCCTTTGAGCCAGTTTCTGACCGACATGAAGGCTTCGGGCGCGCGATAACAACGGACTCGACCCGCTGGAGGCGGATATGGCGAAGGTTCTGCTGATCAACCCCACGGTTCGCGAAGAGGACGTGCCGCGTCACGTGCCCTACGGCATGGCGCTGCTGGCCGCCATCGCGATCAAGGCAGGCCATCTCGTCCAGGTCTACGACGAAAACGCGTGGCGCAAGGGCGATGCCGTCACCCGGCAGGTGCTGGAAGCCGACGACTGGGACCTGATCGGGCTCGGCGGCATCACCACGGCCTATGGGGCGATCAAGAAAATCGTCGGCATGGCCCGTGAGATCTGCCCGCGCGCGGTGATCACGCTCGGCGGTGGTGTGCTCACCTCGATGCCGCAGGACATGATGGACTTCCTGCCCGAGGTCGACGTCGGCGTGATCGGCGAAGCCTTCGTCACCTTTCCCGAAATGCTGGACATGATCGACGCCGGCAATCGCGACTGGAAGAAGTGCAACGGCACCATTTCGCGCAACGCCGAGGGCAAGCTGGTGCTCAGCCCGATGCGTGCGCTGATCCCGGAACTCGACGTGCTGCCGTATCCGGCCTGGGATCTGTTTCCGCTCGAAGAAGTCTACTTCAAGAACAGCGAGTCGCTCTATTCCGAAGAAGGAATGATGGCGCAGCGCCGGCTCGACATCAACGGCTCGCTCGGCTGTTCGCTGGTCTGCAAGTTCTGCTTCCATCTCGGCATCGCCGGCGACATGCGCTACGAGGAAGCCAAGGACGGCGGCGTCGACGTCGCCTTCGATCGCAAGGGCAGCTACACCCGGACCATCCGATATCACTCGCCCGAGTATATCGTGAAGATGGTGAAGCACGCCTACGACACCTACAAGATCGACTTCATCGCCTTCATCGACGAAAACCTGATGACGATGGATCAATATTCCGGCCGCACCTGGCTGAAGGAGATCTGCAGGCTGTGGCACGAATACGGTCTGGCGCCGAAGAAGAATCCGGACGGTACCTGGACCGGCGTGTACTGGGGCGGCACCAGCCACGCCTCGCTGTGCACCCAGGAAATCCTCAAGATCATGCGCGAGGCCGGCTGTTCGCAGCTGGTCTACGGCTATGAATCGTTCGATCAGAGCGTGATGAAGGCGCTCGGCAAGGGCGCCACGCCGGCCAACAACATCCGCAGCTTCTTCTGGACGCTGGAAGCCGGCATCCGGCCGATCCCGAACCAGATCATCGGCTTTCCCAACGAGACCTTCGACTCGTTGCGCGCCGATATGGACGCGTGGCAGAAACTCGGCATCGTGGTGAAGCCGCATTTCGCGACGCCTTATCCCGGATCGGAGTGGTACACGATGTACCGCCAGCACATTCTCCAGCAGTACAAGGGTGATCTGGAGCGCTTCATTCTCGATCTCGGCGATGCGTCGAAATCGTCCGCCATCATCTGCCACAACTTCAACGCGATCGAGCTGGTCGGCCTGCGCGACATGATGATGAGCTTCAACTGGCGGCGGATCGACGAGTACGAGAAGATCTGGCGGATCAACCACCGCATCCCCGACGGCAAGCCTTCGACGCTCTACCCCGGATTCGCGCCGCACATGACGCTGGACCTGCCGGAGCCGAAGCTCAGCCTGGCGACCGCTGGCTGACACGATGCCCGAGACCGGATCGCCCGCTTCCGCGAACCGTTCCGTTCGTCCGGTCGAGATCATTGCCTATCTGATCTCTCCGATTCATCTGATCGACGCGCTTGGCGCCGCCAAGGCGCTGCACGGTGATCGGCCGTTGCGCGTCAGCGTCTGGGTGCACTGGCCCTATGCCGAGCTGGCGCAGGTCGAGCAATTGCTCGGCGTAATCGCCACGATGTCGTCGCGCATGCCCGAGGTCGTGAGCGCACAGCCGATCACCACCGAGATGCTCAGCGGGGTGATGGGCCGTCCCGACGCCGCCGTGGCGGCGTCCGAGCTGCGCGCCCGGCTCGGCAGTGAGAGCTTCGACGAGATTTACTATTCCCACGACGTCGTCGGCGAGTTCTTCTGGGCGCTGGCCGAGGCTTATCCCGGCGCGCGACGGATCTGCTTCGGCGACGGCCTCGGCATCGTCTATCAGCGCAAATACCACCTCGAAGTCAGCTATCCGCCGGTCGACGAGAACGGCGAGCCGCTGCCGCCCCGGCTCGACGACGAGCCCGAGCCTGTGCCGCCTCCCGCTGTGACCCAGCCTCCCGCCGCGCCCGTGGCGAAGCCGTCCGGCATCGCACGGCTGTTGAACTGGTTTTCGGGCGCGAATGCGGGCGATGCAGAGACCGCCGCGCCGGTCGTTGTCCCTGAGCCGCCGCCGGCGCCGTTCGGGACCACAGCCGTCAAACCGCACATTGCGGGGTTGATCCTGCCGGTCGATCAGTCCGGCCGCTTTCTGCGCGGCGTCGAGCTGCAGACCGTCCCGAAATCTGTGGTGCTTGATCTGATCGATCAGGCCGCCGCCGGCTGCACCGAATTTCTCGCGCACACCGAGGCCATTCTGGCTGACTGCGGCGATCGGCCGAAATTCCTGCTGATCACGGAGAACAACGCCGAAGGCGAGTGCATCTCGTTCGAACGCGAGATCGAGATGTATTGCAGCATCGTGCGCGAGCGCGCGCCCACCGGCAGCGCCATCATTCTCAAGTCGCATCCGGGCGAAACGCTGCCGCGCAACGAGGCGCTCACCGCAGCTCTGGAAAACGACTATGCGGTGTATCGGATCGATCCGCGGTTCAAGCGCTACCCGATCGAGCTCGCGAAGCGGCTTCTGCATCAATCCCAACCGATCTGCATGTCCTATCCGACCCTGTCGCTGAAATATCTCTACGACATCGACGTCGTGCAGCCGATGGACGATGCGTTCATCGAGCGGTGGTTTCCCAAGCGGTTCTGGCCTGCATACAAGAACTCGCTTTTGCTGTACGATGAGCCCTTGAAGCGGCTGAAGGATTGGGACGGCCGCAGCCTGCTGTGGCAAGGCAACGAGGCCGAGGCCATCGCCGGCTGATGCCGGCCATTTGTCATTCTGGAGTTTCGGCTTTGTCGTCAGTTCTCGTCACCGGTGCGGATGGATTCATCGGCTCGCATCTCACAGAGGCGCTGGTGCGCCGGGGCCATCGGGTGCGTGCGCTGGTCCTGTACAATTCGCTTGGGACGCGCGGCTGGCTGGACCGTGCCCCGCGCGACGTCCAGCAGTCGATCGAGGTGTTCGCCGGCGACATTCGCGACGCCGCCTTCGTCAAACACGCCATGAGCGGCTGCGATACGGTGATGCATCTCGCCGCGCTGATCGCGATCCCGTATTCCTACGTGGCGCCGGCGAGCTACGTCGAGACCAACATCACCGGCACGCTGAATGTGCTGCAGGCCGCCCGCGACCTCGGCACCTCGAAGATCATCCAGACCTCCACCAGCGAGGTCTACGGCACGGCGATGACCGTCCCGATCAACGAGCAGCATCCGCTGCAGGGGCAGTCGCCCTATTCGGCCACCAAGATCGCCGCCGACCAGCTTGCGCTGTCGTTCTATCGCTCGTTCGGCACGCCGGTCGCGGTGGTTCGTCCGTTCAACACCTATGGGCCGCGGCAGTCCGCCCGTGCGGTGATCCCAGCAATCATTTCGCAACTCGCGCACAGTCCGCGCGTCAAGCTCGGCTCGCTGCACCCGACCCGGGACTTCAATTTCGTCGCGGACATCGCGGCGGGGTTCATCGCCGCCGCCGAAACTCCGGAAAGCGTCGGCGAGACCGTCAATCTCGGTACCAATTTCGAGATTTCGATCGGCGACACCGCGCGATTGATCGCGTCGCTGATGGATCGGGAGATCGAGTTCGTCGACGACGAGGCGCGGCACCGGCCGGCCGCCAGTGAGGTCGAGCGTCTGCTGTGCGACGCCTCCAAGGCCGCGCAATTGCTCGGCTGGCGGCCCGCTTATGCCGGGCTGGAAGGACTGAAGCGCGGTCTGACAGAAACCATCGCCTGGTTCTCCGATCCTGCCAATCTGTCGATGTATCGTTCCGATGCCTACGCCATCTAGCGGACTTGAGAGTGCGGGCGTCGCCGGCACACCGGCGCGCGACGAGGCGATCGCCGGTTCGGTGATTGCGGCGATCCGCTCGGCGATTCCCGGTGCGCCGTCTGGCGCTACCGTCGCGCTCCACGAGCCGTCGTTCGGCGGTCGGGAGTGGGACTACGTCAAGGACTGTATCGACACCGGCTGGGTCTCGAGCGTCGGCTCCTACGTCGATCGCTTCGAGCAGATGCTGGCCGAGCGGGTCGACGTGCCCTCCGCGGTGGCGACGGTGAATGGCACCGCGGCGATTCATGCGGCCTTGCTGATCGCCGGCGTGCAGCCGAACGACGAGGTCGTGATCCCGACGCTGACCTTCGTGGCGACCGCCAATGCCGTGGCGTATTGCGGCGCCGTGCCGCATTTCGTCGACAGCTCGTGGCTGACCCTGGGGATGGATCCGACACGACTGACGCGCTATCTCGCGACCATCGGCGAACGGCGAGGCAGCAACTTCTTCAATCGCGCGACGGGGCGGGTGATCCGCGTCGTGATGCCGATGCACACCTACGGCCATCCGGTCGATCTGGAGCCGATGGTTGAGCTGTGCCGCGACCTCGGCATCGTGCTGGTCGAGGACGCGGCGGAGGCGCTTGGCAGCTCTTACAAAGGGCGTCCCGCGGGTGGTCTCGGTGATCTCGGCGTCCTCAGTTTCAACGGCAACAAGACCATCACCACCGGCGGCGGCGGTGCGATCGTGACCCGGGACAAGAGCTTGGCCGAACGCGCCAAGCACCTCACCACGACGGCGCGATTGAAGAACGGCTGGCGGTTCGACCACGACATGGTCGGCTACAACTACCGGCTGCCGAACCTCAACGCGGCGCTGGGCTGCGCGCAACTCGAACAGCTCGACGGCTTTCTCGCCCGCAAACGCGCGCTGGCGCTGCGCTACCAGAAGGCGTTCGCCGGCATCGGCGGTGTGCGAAGCTTCGTGGAACCGCCGTTCGCGACCAGCAATTACTGGCTCAACGTGCTCCTGCTCGACGAAGCGGTCAGCGATGCGCGAGATGTCGTGCTCGACCGGACCAACAAGGCCGGGCTGCAGACCCGGCCGTGCTGGACCCTGATGCACCGCCTGCCGATGTTCCGGGACTGCCCGCGCGACGACCTCTCGGTCGCGGAGGCGATCGACGCCTGCCTGATCAATATTCCCAGCAGCCCGTCGCTGTAGCGTCGCTCAGATCTCGCCGGCGGCAAGTCCAGCCGCCACCTGCGGGACGAGGACCTCCGGGTATTTCTGTTTCATCGCCGCCTTGAATTCGTCCTCGGGCGGCAGCCGGGCGATGTGACGCGCGATCGCCTCTTCGGGCGACACGCCATAGTCGTTGACGCTGCGCCAGTTGCCGGCGTCCTGATCGAACAGCTTGGTCACCCGCGCCGGCATGCCCATCGCGATCGCCAGCGGCGGGATGGATTCGGTGACGAGTGAGTTCGAGCCGACGATGCTGCCGAAGCCGATCGTCACTCCGCCGATGATGGTGACGTTGCTGGTGAGCCAGCAATTGGTCCCGATCTCGAGCCTGCCGTAGGATTCGATCCCGGACACGATGTAGGGCACGAACGGCGAGTCGGTGACATGGCCGGCGTTGAGGAACGAGCAGTTCGGTCCGGTCAGGCAGTAATCGCCGAGTTCGATGAAATCACCGGTCGAGAAGAAATTGCGGCGGCCGATGAAGCAATTGTCGCCGATCCGCAGCCGCAGCTGGTCGCGCAGATTGATGTTGAAGCAGGTGTATTCCCCGATCGACGTGTTGTCGCCGATCAGGAGATTGTCCCAGCCGAGCACGTGGACCGTCTTGTCGACATAGCTTCCCTTGCCGACCTGGGGGCGCATTGCCTCGACTGTAACCGGTTCCGGCTCGATCGCGGGGATGGTGGCTGCGACGGGGAGGTCTGGCTTGCGGAAGACGAACGGGAATTTCATGCAGACCTGCCAACCATGCGAAGGCTTCGACGCCGGGCGCAACCTACCTTGCCCGGCATCAAATGATCAACCGGACCAGGCGTCGTTTTGCCGACTGTCGCGTTGAATAACCTCGCACCACGGCGAGCGTGTCGGATGACCAAAAAACCGCAGAAAACGCCCGGCTGAGGCCGTTTTCCAGGGCTTCCGGGCCCCTTCCTTCAGGCCCGGGATTGTGCCAGAGAAAGGCCGGAAAAGCCGTCGTTTTTGAATGACGGGTCGAGCAGGCCTCAGCCAATATGGATACCGATCTCCAATCCCAGACCATCCGAGATTTCGGTCGGCAATGGACCGCCTATACCGATAACTCCGGATATTATGGATCGGTCGATTTGTTGGCCGACATGATCGCGCCGTTCCTGGTGCCGTCGGATTTTGCCGGCAAGCGCGTCGGCGACATTGGCAGCGGAACCGGTCGCATCGTCGGGATGCTGCTCGGGGCCGGGGCGGCGCAGGTTGTCGCCGTCGAGCCGTCGGAGGCCTATGCGGTCCTACGGGAAAATCTTGCCACCGCCGGCGAGCGGGTGGTGGCGATGAACATCCTCGGTGAACAACTTCCCGCTGGTCTGGATCTCGATCTGATCGTCAGTATGGGCGTCCTGCATCACATCCCGGAGCCGGATCCGACCGTGCGGGCCGCGTTCAACGCCCTGGCGCCCGGCGGCCGCTGTCTCGTCTGGCTCTATGCCTGGGAAGGCAACGGCCTCTATCTGTCGCTGGTGCAGCCTTTGCGCCTGGTGACGAAGCGTTTGCCGCAATGGGCGTTGGCCGGCGTCAGCCATGTCCTCAATTGGATGCTCGATATCTACATTCTGGCTTGCCGTTTCATTCCGTTGCCCAAGCGCGCCTACGTCGAGCATGTGATCGGTCATTTCGATCGCGATAAGCGATACCTCGTAATTTATGATCAGTTGAACCCGGCATATGCGAAATACTATACGAAGCAGGAAGCCGAGGGGCTGTTGAAGCGGGCGGGGTTCGTGAACGTCGAGACGCATCATCGGCATGGCTACAGCTGGACCGTCGTCGGCTCGCGGCCCGCTTAACGAGCAAGGAAACCGGATCGTGACATCCATTGCCCCTCGGCTCGGGCGAGCCCCGGCCACGGTCGCTGCGTCAAGTCTGTGCGACGTATCGATCCTGGTCCCGATCTACAACGAGCAGGGCAACATCCCGATCCTGGCGGAGCGGCTGTTTGCCGTGTTGGATCGGCTGAATCTCAGCTTCGAGATCATCGCCGTCAACGATGGCAGCAGCGACAATTCGCTTGCTGAGCTCAAGGAAGTGGCCGCGCGGCGCAAGGAACTGAAGATCATCAGCTTCTCGCGCAATTCCGGGCAGACGGCCGCCTTGATGGCGGGTTTCGATTACTGCACCGGCAAGGTCGCCATCTCGATCGACGCGGATTTGCAGAACGATCCCGACGATATTCCGAATCTGCTCGCGAAGATCGCCGAGGGATACGACGTCGTCGCCGGCTGGCGTGTCGATCGCAAGGACGATGCGGTTCGGCGCAACTTCCCGAGCCACGTCGCCAACAAGCTGATCTCGACCGTCACCGGTGTTCATCTGCACGACTTCGGCTGCACCCTCAAAGCCTATCGGCGGGAAGTGATGACGGGCGTCCGGCTGTACGGCGAGATGCATCGCTTCGTTCCGGTCTACGCCAGTTGGCAGGGTGCCAAGGTCACGGAGATTCCGGTTCGGCACCACCCCCGCCGGTTCGGCAAGTCGAATTACGGACTCGAGAGGGTGGCGAAAGTCGTTCTCGACCTGATGGTCGTGAAATTCCTCGACCGTCATCTGGTCAAACCGATCTACGTGTTCGGCGGGTTCGGTCTGCTGTCGCTGTTCGTGTCGATGATCTCGGGGGTCTACGCGCTCTATCTGAAGCTCGTCGACGGCGTTTCGCTGATCCAGACGCCGCTGCCGCTCGCGACTGCGATGTTCTTTCTGGTCGGCATTCTCTCGCTGTTGCTGGGGCTGGTCGCCGAGATGCTGGCGCGAACCTATTTCGAATCCCAGGATCGGCGCGCCTATTCGGTGCGCGACACCGTCAACTGCGACGACTGACGGATGTGCGGGATCGCCGGTTTCGCTGGTCGAGGCGGTCGCGACGCCATTGCGCGGATGACGAACTGTCTCGCACACCGCGGTCCGGACGGTGAGGGCTTCCACCACGACGATCAGCTTCGCGTCCATCTCGGGCACCGGCGGCTTGCGATTGTCGACCTCGATGGCGGCCATCAGCCGATGTGGAACGAGGACGGCAGCGTCGGCATCGTCTTCAACGGCGAAATCTACAACCACGCCGAATTGCGCCGCGAGCTGATCGACCGCGGCCACGTGTTCGCGACCGATCATTCCGACACCGAAGCTCTGATCCACGGTTACGAGGAGTGGGGCCACGACCTGCCGATCCGGCTCAACGGCATGTTTGCTTTTGCCATCCTGGATCGGCGCCGCCGTCGGCTGTTTCTGGCCCGCGATCGGTTCGGAGAAAAGCCGCTGGTCTACGCTCGGGCGCCGGGCCTGTTCGCCTTCGCAAGCGAGCTCGGCGCGTTGGCGCAGCATCCTGGTCTCGCATTGGCGATGGATCATGACGGCGCCCAGAAGTTCTTCGCCAGCGGTTATTTTCCGGCTGATGAGTCGTTGTTCAAGGGCGCCGCCAAACTCCAGCCGGGGCACTGGGGGCAGCTCAATCTCGACGATCTGTCGTTCGAGCAGCACGCCTATTGGCGTTTCCAGTTGGAGCCGGACGATTCGCTGGTCGACGCTCCGGAGGGCTTGCTGGTCGAACAGCTGCAGGACCTGCTCATGCAGTCGGTGAAGCGCCGTCTGATGAGCGACGTTCCGATCGGGGTGTTCCTGAGCGGCGGACTGGATTCCAGCGCAATCGCGGCCTGTGCGGCGCGGCTGCTGCCACCGGGCCAGCTTCGCACCTTCACGATCGGCTTCGACGATCCGACCTTCGACGAGTCCGCCTATGCGCGTCAGGTCGCGGAAGTGCTTGGAACCCGGCACGACGAAGAGATCCTGTCTTACAGAAACGGGGAAACGCTGCTCGACGAGGTCCTCGGCGCCATGGACGAGCCGCTTGGCGACGCCTCGATTGTGCCGACCTATCTGCTCAGCCGTTTCACCCGGCGACACGTCACCGTCGCGCTCTCGGGCGACGGGGGCGACGAGCTGTTTGCCGGATACGATCCGTTCGCGGCGTTGGCGCCGGCCAATTTCTATAGCCGTATCGTGCCTCAACGGATGCACGCGGTGCTGCGCCGGGCCGCCGCTCGCCTCCCGACTTCGCACGCCAATATGAGCCTCGATTTCAAGATCAAGCGCACCTTGCAGGGCTTGTCCTATCAACCCGCGATGTGGAATCCGGCCTGGATGGCGCCGGTCGAGCCGGCGAAGTTTCCGCAGATGTTCGAACAGCCGCTGCCGTCCGAAGCGCTGTACGACCATGCACTGTCGGTCTGGCGACGCGGGTCCGCCGGGGGCATCGTCGAGCGGACGCTGGAGTATTTCACCAGCCTGTATCTGCCTGACGACATCCTGGTCAAAGTGGATCGCGCCAGCATGCGGTTTGGTCTCGAAACGCGGGCGGTGTTCCTCGACAACGATCTGGTCGATTTCTGCCGGCGCCTGCCGACGATCTGGAAATTTCGCAACGGCCAGCGCAAATATCTGCTTCGCAAGGCGCTCGAAGGATGGCTGCCTCCGGATATCCTGGCGCGCCGGAAGAAGGGCTTCGGGATGCCGCTCGGCAAATGGCTGCGCGAGATGCCGCAGGCTCCGCGCGTCGCGGAGATCGGTGGGATCAGGACCGCCTGGATCGAGAGCAATTGGAAAGAACACAGGCAGGGGCGGGTCGACCACCGGCTGCTGCTCTGGTCGTGGCTGACGTTCCAATCTAGTGTGGAACGCTACGGTCTTCACTAGTTTCAACGCGGGATCGCGCGAGCCGATGGATACACAAACCGTTGCCGTCGAGGCGGAAGTCGAAGCCACCCATTGGTGGTTCGTTCAGCGGCGCAATCTGTTCGCCGCCGAGATCGATCGGCTCGGGCTGTCGCGTCAGGCTGCGATCCTCGATGTCGGAACCGGCACTGGCGCCAATCTGAGGCTGCTGGGCCGCCTCGGCTATACCAACGTTGCAGGTATCGATCCGTCTCCAGACGCTATCCGTTTCTGCGCGGAAAAAGGCCTCGGAAACGTCACCCAGGGCAGCGCGTGTGCAATTCCGTTCCCGGACGCAACGTTCGATCTGGTGATGGCGACCGACGTCATCGAACACATCGACGACGATGCCTTGGCGCTGCGTGAGGCGGCGAGGGTGCTGCGACCATCCGGAATCCTGCTCCTGACCGTTCCGACGTTCCAGTCGCTTTGGGGCGTGCAGGACGATCGGTCCCACCACAAGCGCCGCTATCGTATCGAGCAATTGCTGGAGCGGGTCGAGCAAACGCCGCTCGATGTCGAGCGGTCCTATTATTTCAACTACCTTCTATTCGTTCCGATTCTCCTTGCCCGCCGTTTGATGCGAATGGCGTCGATCAACCCCAGCAGCGAGAACGAAATCAATACGCCCCTGATCAATCGGATTCTGAACGGCGTTTTCCGGGCCGACGTCGCCACGGCTCCGTACCTCCGGCCGCCATTCGGCGTCTCTGCGCTGGCGATCGCCCGTAAGCCGGCGAAGGCCTGACGCGGCCGATCCCGTCGCGAGGGCGGGGGCGCGGATTGGTACAATCGTCCATGCGAGGCCGCTCGCGTCCTAATCCAATTGTATTCGTATTGACGGCGTAACCGCGATAAAGTGAATTGATCCGCCTTCGCATGACGCAGGCGGCCGGCCGAGACTTGGGGTGAGTCTCGGAGCGACTTTTGGAAAGTGTGAGCGAATGATCTTGCTGCAGAACTTCTTGCTGCTTTTCGCGGTGATCGTTGCGCTCTCAGTCTTCGGCTGGTTCATCGTCGCACCGTTCAATGGAACGCGTCCGTTCATCGCCCTGATCGCGCCATGGGCGGGCCTTGTGATGCTGGCCTTCCTGTCGCTGTTCTTTTACGTGATGCTCAAGCTGCCTTTGGCCTATGCGGGCCTTCTCGCGGCGGCTGTCTGCACGGCACTGTCGATCTACATGTTCTGGATCAACGGCAGACCCTTGCCCGCCAGACGAAACCTGCTGCTGTGGCTGCTGTCTGTCGGCGTGCTGACGGCGGTTGAAACCGCCATGAATACGTACATGTCCTACCGCCTCGGCGGACCCGCGATCCTGTACTACGACGGTACGGACCATGCCGGCTGGGCATGGACCGCTGATTGGCTGCGCCTCTACCCGGTCACGCACCGCCCGCTCGACTGGATGTCGGCCAATCTCGACACCTATCAGTGGATTCCCTACTTTCATTTCACGCTCGATCCGCGCTTCGGCACTTTTGTGGTGATCTCGCTGCTGTCCCTGGTGACGGGCCTGAGCGGATTGTTCGCGCATGACCTCGCCTGCGCGTTGGGCTTGACGGTCGGCATCCTCGCGATGGTCGGGGTGTTCAGCCGCACCAAACTGTTCGCCGTGCTGCTGGCGGTCGGGCTCGTCACCTGCCACTGGTTCGATTACGGCCGGACCGGCTATTTCGGGAAGGCCCTGGATTACCCCGGCATTTTCGCGGTCGCCGGTCTTGCCTTTCTGGCGTTCCGAATGAGGTCGGAGCAACGTCTGTTCGCCCTGGTGTCGATGGCGATGATCGTTGTTGCGATGAGCCACATGTATCCGGGCCCGGTGCTGGGATTGTTCGTCGGGCTGCTGGGTGTAAGCTACCTTCTGGCGCGCCACCTCTTCCAACGCGTCGAACTCGGACGGGGCGCCGGGCCGGATCTGCACCTGGAGACGCGCGACAGTCTGATGCTGCTGTCGCTGGGCGTCCTCATCGCCGTCGCCGCGTCCGGGGTCATCGCGCGTCCGCTCGCGCTGGGATACTCCAACTACGATCTCACCTGGACCTACGTCTTCGCCCGGGCCGCCGATCTCGAGCATCAGGGCGCGCGCCTGTCGCTGTTCACCGAGGCGCAGCTCCTGCAACTCACGTGGCTGATGGGTGCGATCTGGGTGGCGTTGCTCGTCGCGGCGATCGTCCAGCGCAATGCAGAGGCCACCGCCCTGATCGCCGGGCCGATGCTCCTCCTGCTGGTGCTGTATCTGGCCGGCGCACGGTCGATGGTGTTCCAGATGATCGGGACGTTCTATCCACTGGGCCTGGTCGGGTTGATATCGGTGGCCGAGACCGCATGGCTGCAGCCGAACGCTCCTCGCTGGCGCACGCGGGCTGCGGCGGTTGGGGGCGCCGCGCTGGCGGCGTTGGTCATCGCCGCACACCTGCCGCGCTTTATTGGTGCGTTGGATCGATTTGAGGGACCCAATACGCCGGTGAAATATCAGTTCACCAAGCAGGAAATCGACGGACTTGCGAAGGCGATCGGCTCCGATCCGGCGATGATCGATGTCGTCGAAGCCCCTCAATTCGGGCTTGCGCTGGTCGTCGGATTGGGGCCGGACGTGCCGCTGCAATGGTCGGATAAGGCGTGGCAGTATTTTTCCGGGTGCAAGGTCGGCGTCGACAGTTGCGCGCATCGGCCGCCGGAGCCGAAGCCTGCCAAGTACCGGATCGTGTCGGCACTGGACAACGTCGCGCCCGACCAGATCGTCTATCGTACGCGCCAGTTCCTGCTGATCCGCAACGAAGCCGCGCCGAACTAAAGTCGGCTCGCCTGCTACTCCGGTGCGGTCCGCAGCAGATCGTGCTTGTCCGGCGTGGGGATCACCAGTTCGCGGATGTCGGCATTGATGCCGAGCTTGCTGGGCACGAAGAAGCGGTCGAACGTCAGCTTGATCTTGGACGGGCAGAATGAAGGCTGCACGGCGCCGCGGGTATCGATCACGATCCGATAGGTCTGCCCGGTCATCGTAATTGTTGCCGGCAGAGGTTTCGGAGGCTTGCCGCCGGGATCGACAAGGCCCGCAGTCGGCTGCGGCGTTCCCCCGAGCACCGACACGTCGGCCTTACCCTCCAGGACGACGAAGGGATATTCGGCCAGCGTCGCACTGTTGGCTTCCAGCTCGATTCCGTCGCTCGTGACCCATCCGGCCGAAGTGCCCGACAGTTTCGCGAGCGGCCTGACCCAGACGTTGTAGGGAATGCCGAAAATCTTCGTCGAGTAGATCAGCACCCGATTTGCAGCGGTCCACTTCGCGAGGTCGTCCCAGTATTCCTTGATCTTGGCGTTCATCGGATAGGGAACGGAGCGCTCGGTCACCGGATCGGTCAGGACGATGATGTCGCTGTCGGCGAACAGTTCGAGCGCCTTCTCTTTCGGAGTCGCGAAGATCCCGTATTCGCCGTGACCGAAGCGCGGATTGATGCTCAGATTGCGGTGCAGCAGCTCGATGCTGAACAGCCGGACTGTGCCCTGGTTGTGATAGTCGACGATGCGGTCGGACGACAATGTCGGGACCTTCAGATCGTAGTCCTTGGCGAAGGTCGCGATCGTCTTGCCGAGTTCGGTGATGCGCTCGAGATCGATCTGCGACGCCGGCGGTTTCGAGGCGAGGCTCTTGGAAACGAAGTTCTCAACCCCGATCACCAGCAGAACCAGCGCCACGAAAGATGCGACCGGCAGATGCCAGCCAGAGCGCTGCATCGAAATTCGCCGGCGCAGAAACGCCGGCACCGGGATAACGATTTCGGTCCGCGGCCACACCGCGGCGATGAACAGCGCCAGCGCCAGCGCGATCGGCGCCGCGACGATTCCGCCGACCACCGGTGACTTGGCGACGTTGGCGGTCAGGATCGCGATCGGGATCAGCGTGGCGAATCCCAGCGCCAGAAAATCGAAGCCGTAGTCGCGGGCGCGCCGCATCAGCGTGATTGGTCCGACCCTGTCGATCAGCACCGCGCCGATCAGCGCGATCACCAGGACCGCGGCGGACATCCACAGCGCGAACGGTCCGACATGGGTGAACAGGATGGATCTCGGATAATACAGCAGATGATCGGCGAAGGTGTAGATGCCGAGCTCGTGGGCGCGGATGAACTTTTCCTCACCGATGACGTGTCCGACGACGTAGTAATTGTAGATCGCCTCGCGCGACAGGTAGAGGCGCGGAAGGCAGACGGCCGCGACGATCGAGCCCGAAATCAGAATGTTCCGGATCCGGGCGCCGGCCGCGGCGCGGTCGGCGGCGGATCGATTGAGCCACAACGCCACGAGCGCCGCCAGCAACAGCCCGCCATAGACCGCGGCGACGTAGATGATGGTGAAGAAGCGCGAATAGATCAGCAGGATCCCGATCGCGGCGACGATCAGCGATCGTGCCGTGAGGACGAAGGTCTCGGACCAGACCACCAGACAGACCCAGATGCCGTAGAGGCACAGTGCCGAAAAATCGATCCGGTAGTCGTACACGCCGCCGAGCCGCAGAAACAGGGTCGCCAGCGCCAGCAGCAGCGCCGTGCCCAGCCAGGCAAAGCGGGAGTCGCCGGTGCGAGCCCGAACGGTGTGGAAGAAGGTGAACTGCAGCGCCAGCAGGTAGAACAGGTTGAGGCTCAGCAGCGCGGTGCGATTGGTGCCGCCGACGAACGACATCAGCGCGCCCTGCAGTACGAAGGTCGTGCCGGTCGCCGAACTCGGCTGGAACAATTCACCCCAGAAGGCGCGCAGCCCTCGCGTGTGAAGATCGCCGATCAGATCGTAGGTCGCCAGGAAGTACGAGAGTTGATCGAAGTTCGGCGGGTAGAACGGCGCGATGTTGTGCGCGACCTGCTGATAGAAAACGATCACTTCGATCGCGAACAGAGCGAGCAACAGCGGCATGTCCAGTTGTCGCGACCTGCCGCTTGCAATCGTATTGGTCAAACTCGCCGCCGGTGTTCGTCAATGGGTTGCAAAGGGTGCCCGGATCGCTGCAATCGCCACATTTTGCCGGCTTTTGCAAACAGAATTTTCGTCGCGGCGATGCGTCGCGCCGCGGGGGCTTGGTCCGTCGCACGAGAGGCCTTATCGCTGGCGCGGGTTTGTGCAGCGTGCTAGGTATCCGCCAGCAACGCCGTCGGACCGGACTTTTTGGGGGGAATCGGAGGTTTGCGGTCGGCCCGGAGGCGGCCCCGGTATTAGGGGCCCCCGTACTCCGTAGCTGAAGCCGCCGCGTCGTCCTTCAGGCCATATGATCTTCTTTTCACATCAATTCGCCGTCTTCACGGGATTGTTCTTCATCGCCTATTGGGCGGTGCCGATCCCGTTAGCTCGCCGCTTGTTGCTGCTGCTGGCCTCGGTCACGTTTCAGGTCCATTTTTCCGGACCCGCAGGCGTGCTGCCGATCATCGTGCTGGCGGTCGGCACGTATTTCGTGGCGCTGTCGCGCAATCGACTGCTGTGCGCGCTCTGGATCACGGTCTGCGCGCTCGCACTGATCTTCTACAAATATACCCATTTCCTGTTCCAGGGCATCATCGGCGTCGCCTTTCCCGACCTTGCGAAGAGCGGCGAGGAGGCGTTGGCCGGCATTTTGCCGACGCTGCCGCCGCTCGGTGTCAGCTTCTTCGTCTTCGAGTTCGTCCACTATCTGATGGAGATCCGGAGAGGGCACCGGCCGATCCGCTCGCCGCTGACCTTCGCTCTGTTCACCTCGTTCTGGCCGTCGCTGGTCGCGGGCCCGATCAAGCGGTATCGGCAGTTCTCCGTTTCGCTGTCTCACGGCGCCCGGAACGTGTCGTCCGACGACGTCATTGCCGGCATGGTTCGCCTCGCGATCGGCATCTGCAAGAAGTTTCTCGGTGACGTTCTGACCAGCTGGATCCAGAGCCAGCAGGCGTCGTTCGACGTGTTGCCGCTGTCGGTGCGTTGGGGGATCGTGGTGGCGATCGCGTTCCGTATTCTGCTGGACTTCAGCGGATACAGCGATATGGCGATCGGCTTTGCGCGGATGATGGGCATCCGGCTGCCGGAAAACTTCAACTGGCCGTATATCGCGCACAGTATCACCGACTTCTGGCGTCGCTGGCACATCTCGCTGAGCACCTGGATCAGGGACTACATCTACATCCCGCTGGGCGGCAGCCGGCACGGGCTGATGCGGAAGTCGCTGAACGGCTTCATCGCCATGGCGCTTTGCGGATTGTGGCACGGCGCCGCATGGAACTTCGCCCTGTGGGGCGTCTACCACGGCGTCGGTCTTGCGATTGCGGGCGCCTTGCCGTTGCCGCGGTTGTTGTCGGAAAAGCCGCCTCTGGTGTTCTCGTCCTTCAGGCCGGCGGCGCTCGCAGCGACCTGGCTCGCCTGGCGCGGATTCAGCTGGGCGGCAACGATGCTCTTCGTCATGATCGGATGGCTGCTGTTCTTCTATCCGGTCGATCAGGCGTTCCACATGACGCTGCGATTGTTCTCTCATTGAGATTGCGATGACCCGGAAGGCGGACAGGTCCCAGGACAGACAGGCTGCACCCCACGAAAGCGGCCGCAACTCCGCGCGCTTCGCCTCGTTCGTGGTGGGGGCAGTGCTCGCCTTTGCGATCTGCGCGGCGGTGGGCTGGAAGGCTTCGTCATCGAACATCTTCCGTGACTTCGGGCGGTTCCACACCCGGCTCAGCCCGGAATCGTTTTTCCAGCCGACCGCGCGCGAGGTCATGGCTCTGGCGCGCGAACTGCTCGACAAGAACAAAGTCAATGTCGTGATCGGCGGCAGTTCGGTGTTTTACGGCGTGGGCCAGCCCGAGGGCCAGACGATCGCCGACAATCTCCGGCGTGATCTCGGCGAAAATTACCGCGTCATCAATCTGGCGATGCGCGGCGGCGACGTTTCGGGAATCGCCGAGCAGACCGTCGAAATGCTGCTTCGCGAGCAGTATCGGGTCGTCTACGTGTCCGACATCGCCGTGGGCGGGACGGTGACGCTGCTCGGCAGCACGCCGTATCAGTATTATTTCTGGGACGCGCGTGCGCGCAATATGCTGATCGACTGGCCCGCGCGCGACCAACGTCTGACGCTGCCGTGGTATGCCGAGCAGCGGATGAGCGCGATGCTCAACAAGTATCTGTACTTCATGGATCTGTGGAACACGATCGGCTACGACTACGTCTTCACGGTCTATTCGACGCTGATCCCAGGGCATTTCTGGCAGGCGCGCAAGGACTTGCCGGACAACGAGATCGATCCGCCCGAGCAGTTTCGCTATCGGAACGGCGAGCTGGAGCTGCAACTGATCAAACGGATATCGGAAATGCCCACCGAGCCCGAGTGGACGTTGGTGGGGACCGCGCTCGAGACGGCGCTGCCGGATGTTGTGCGCAAGTCGGCGGTGCTGGCCGTGTGCGAAAACAGCCCGTGGCTGTTGGAGCAGGCCGCGCCGGAGACCCAGGCCATCCGCAAGGCGATGCGGGAGCGGATGGTGAAACGCGTGATGGAGGTCGGTCCGTCGTCCTTGTTGGCGTGCGAGGGTTTCGAGAAGGACGATTACATCGATCGCGTGCACCTCTCGGTCAGCGGCGCTGCCAAGATCGCGCCGCGTTTGGCAGATCGGGTTCGTGCGACCTCCCGCAACAACGGTTGGGTGCAGTAGATGAAAGCTGCCACACTGGGACTATGCGTGAAATGGGCGCTGATCGGCGCGCTGGTCGGCGTCGTCGCGAACTATTACCTGTACCGGGTTTGGCTTCCGATCGCGCCGTTCGTGTACCAGGCGTTTTAAGGTCACGATCCGGACATCTCGGTGACGGAAGCGAGCTGTCCGCGCATCACGGCGCGGCGGCGCTCATCCCGGTGGACGCCGGTGCGAACACCACGAGTTCGCGCGTGTCACTGTTGATCCCACGCAGCTTCGGTACGAAGAACCGGTCGAAGGTCAGGCGGATCCGGATCTGATCCGCTCCGGCGGGGGCGGGGCGTGTGTCGATCGCCACTTCGTAGCGACTGCCGCGACGGTTCAGGCGCGCCGGCAGTTCCGTGCCGGGCTGGTCCATCTCACCCAGCACGACGGCCCGCGGAATCGGCTCGCCGCCGAGCACGTCGTAAGGGGCTTCGCCTTCGAGCCGGATCCAGGGCCATCGTCTGAGTTCTGCGGCGTTCGCGGTCAGCAGCAGCCCTGCGCTGGTGATCCAGCCGCCCGACGATCCGCCGATCGTGATCACCGGCTTGACGTACGCCCGGTGCGGAATGCCCTCGATGTCGCGCTCGACCAGCGGCACCATGTTGTCGTTGGCGAACTTGCGCAGATCGTCCCAGTAGCTCTTGATGCCGGCATTGAACGGGTAGGGCGTTTCGTGTCCGCGCTGCGGATCGGTGAGAACCAGGATGTCGCTGTCGGCGGCCATCTTCAGCGCTTCATCGCGCGGCACGGCGAATATATCGTCGCCCAGCATGCCGCGGCGGAACTTGACGATGGCACGGTCGCGTTCGTAAGCGGAGACGGCGACGGTGCCGATGTTGACGTAGTCGATGATGCGGTCGAGCGACATCGCCGGTTCCGGCCGGTTCAGTCGGATGGCGTAGTCGGCAATCGCCTCGTTCAACGTGTTGATGGCCCGCAGGTCGCTGTGCGGCAATGCGTGTTGCCGGGCATTGGCGTGCAGCAGCATGGCGCCGACGCCGACCGTCAGCGCTGCAAAGGTCACACCCGTCCCGAGGACGTGGCCGCCGTTTCGCCCTGCATTCTGCGACACACCGTTCGTCGGTGACGACAACCAGGGTGACAGCGCGGCGATGACCGAGGTGGCGATCAACAGCAGCGGGATCGCGACGATGCCGCCGACCACCGTCGATTTCGCGATGTCGGCTGCCAAGAGTGCAATCGGCACGAGGATTGTCAGCACCAACGCCGCGATGTCTCCGAGATCCGCGAGCCGGCGATGGTCGGTGCGGCGCGAGGCCCTCCGCGCCAGCAATACGCCGGCCGCAACGCTGATCACGACCAACGCCAACGCCAGCCACGCCGCGGTCGGTCCGATGTGGTCGATCGCCACGGATTTCGGGTAGAATGCCAGGTGCTCCCACAGGTTGGAGACATTCATCTCTTCGGCGCGGATGTATTTCTCGTCGTTGAGAACGTGGCCGACCACGTATTTCTCGTAGATTTTTTGCCGCGCCATGAACATCAGCGGCAACGCCAGCACGCCGAGCGCTGCGCCGGACCAGAACGTGTTGCGGGCGCGAAGTCTGGCCGCGGCCTGGACGGACGGCTCCACCGCGCGCCGCGCCTCGACCAGAGCAGTCAGCCACAGTGCGAGCAGGACCGAGCCGCAATAGATCAGCGTGAACGAGCGCGTCGCCACCAGCAGCATGGCGACCAGCGTGGCCGCGATGGTAATACGACGATCGGCGAGTCGGTTGGACCACAGCAGAAGGCAGCACCAGATGCCGTAGAGGCACTGCGCGGCGAAATCCATCCGGAAGTCGAAGATGCCCCCGGCGGGATTGAAGAACGTCCGCATCGCCAGCAGCAGCGCCAGCGCAATACCCGCGAGCCGCAGACTTTTGGTGCGCGCCATCACCGTGAGCAAAACGACAAGCTGCAACGCGATGAAATAGATCAGGTTGATGCTGATCAGCGTGGTGCGGCTGGCACCGCCGATCAGCGACAGCAGGGCGCCCTGGATGATCAGCGCGGTCCCGGTCGCCGTGGGTGGATCGGTGATCACCGATCCGATCGCGCTCCAGCCCCGCTCTCGGATCGCTTCGAACAATTGGTAGGTATAGTTCGCGTACCCCCCCTGATCGAAGTTCAGCGGGAAGAACGGCGCAATCTGGTCCGCCATTTGGACGTAGAAGACCACCGCCTCGACCGTGAAAAGCAATAGTAGCCAAACCCGGGAGTGGGTGCTAAGGCCTTGGAACAATGAGGCTGCCGTCCACGGGAGGCGGCCCGAGCGTAAACCGAGAGGCGCGTCGTCCGTCCGTTCTGCAACTGTCTTGTGGGGGGCTGTCCGCTCCAAAGCTTCCGTGAGATTTGCAGGTGGGGATAGCGGCGGCATGTGGGCGAATCCCTTGCCTTTCAGGCTCGTTGGAGCCCCGCAATCGGAGCCGCTCCGGAGTACAAGGAGAGAACGCGATTTTCAATCAATTGCGTCAATTTGAAACGGGATCCGCCGAATTTTCGATGTGGTGCTCCCCTATCGCAGTCAGTCGGAAGCGGGCGAAACGTGGTTCGGATCCCTCGCTCGTGCAGGAGATCGTCCATGGTCGCTCCGGCTGAAACGACCTCCGTCTGGGTCACGGGCGCCACCAGTTTTCTCGGTCGGCATGTTGCGCGGCAATTCGCGCGCGATGGCGTCGAGGTGGTCGGGTTTGCGAGGCGGCCCATCGCCGAAGCCGAGTTTCGCACCCATGGCTTTGCCGCGGTCGAAGTCGGCGAATTCGACGAGGAGCTGCTGAGGCAGGGTTTTGACCGGCACGGCGCGCCTGCCGCGGTTTTTCACGCCATTGGTAGTGGATCGGTCGGCCAGGCCGCGGCGGATCCGCAGGCCGACATTGCGCGGACCGTCAATTCTTTGCGGGTCTTGCTCGAATTCCTGGCTGGTTCTGCCCCCAATGCGCGGCTGGTGTATCCGTCGAGCGCGGCGATCTACGGCGACGCCGGCGAGCAAGGTCTGGCGGAGGATGCGCAGGCCGATCCGATTTCGGTGTACGGTCAGACGAAGTGGCTCGCCGAAGAGCTGTGCCGTGCTCAGGCTCGCCATTCCGGACTCGAACTGGTGATTGCGCGGCTTTTCTCGGTCTACGGGCCGTTGCAACACAAGCTTCTGCTGTGGGAGCTGGCGCAGCGTCTGCTTTCCGGACAACGTCGCATCGAGCTCGGCGGCACCGGCCGGGAAGCGCGGGATTTTGTCTTCGCTCCCGACGCGGCCGCAATGATCTGCCGATTGGCAATGCTGCCGGACGCGACGGGGACGTTCAATATCGGAACCGGTGTGGCGACCTCGATACGAGACCTTGCCGGAGAGCTTGCCGTGGCGCTTGGTGTGCGGGCCGAGATCGAATTCAACGGACTGACACGACCGGGAGATCCTGCGCATCAGCGAGCCGATCCTGCTCGACTGCTGCAAACGACTGGCCTGGCGTTTACGCCTTTGCGGCGTGGCCTTTCGAATTATGCGGAGTGGTTGCGCGAGCAGCACGCGGAGCAGGCCACCCGCGCCGCTGGCGCGCGTACCTGAGACGCAAAAGGGGTAGCAATTGCGACGATGGATCGAAGGCGTCTCCCGAACGTTGCGCGCCGTGTTAAGTTCTTCCCGGAAGGCAGACGAGGTCGCCGCCGACGCGGTGAGCCGTGAAGAAGTCGCCCAGGCCTCCAGGCTCGACGAACTCTCTGTGCTTCTTGGTCGCGCCAAGGAGGCTCTCGCGAGCGATCAGCTCCCGCTCGCGATCGAGCTTTTCCAGCAGGTTGTCGCCAGCGGAGGATTTACCTCTGAAGGCTACTACGGCATTGGCATCGCTGCCAGGAGGCTCGGGCGAGAGGAGGAGGGCGTCGCGGCGTTGCTGGCAGCGGCCGCCAGTAACCCACCGCATCCGGAAGCTGCGTTTTGCCTGGCTGAGCTGGCATCAGCCGAAGGTCGCGAGATCGATGCGCGCGACTACTATCAGTTGGCGATCGACGTAGTGCCGACCTTTGCTGGCGCCGTGCTGGGACTCGGCAAGACCGAGGCGCGGCTCGGCCACGACGAGGAGGCGGCAAAATGCTATCAGCGCGCCTTTGAACTCAGTGGCTACCCTGAACCGGGGTTGCGATACGGTGAGTGGCTGCTGGTGAACGGCGACGCTGGCCGGGCGCGCGATGTCTTTGCAGCCGTTCTGAAGACGACACCGAACGTCGCGGAAGCCGAATACTGGCTCGGCGTGGCGCAGCTGGCGCTCAACGATGTCGTCAGCGCCAGGGAAGCGTTCGCGCGCGCACTTGCCGTCAATCCGGATTTCGTCTCGGCGCGGACTGCCGATGACTTCGCCGCGATCTTTCCCGCCCGTCGCGAGCTGCGCGGTCCGCGTGCGCGGCGTCCTACGATCTGTCTGCCGGCCATGCAATTTCGCACCGGCTGGCTCGGCGGCCAAATCTACTTGCTGAATTTTGCGCGTATTCTGTCGGTTCTGCCCAAGGCGCAGCGCCCGCGGCTTGTCGTCGTCGTGATGGACGACTGGGCGGAGCGGTCCGGCTTTCGCGACATCGTCGAGGAGCTCGCTCGATGCGAGGCCGTCATCGGCGTCTTCGACACGCAGCAGAATCCGATCGCCGCGACGCCCGCGCTGCGTCGCTACCTCCGGGGCGACGAAGTTGCCTCTTCAGACCGGCGCAGCCGACTATTCGACGCGATCGACTGGACTTTTCCCGTGCTGTACCCGTCCTGGGGAATGGCCACGGTGCCGAGACCGATCTACTGGATTCCCGATTTTCAGCACCGGTTCTGGCCCGGCTATTTCGCCAAGGAAGAATTGGTGGCGCGCGATCGCGACATCAAAGCGCTCTCGGTGCGCGACGTTCCGATCGTCTTCTCGAGCGCTGACGCGCAATCCCACTTCGCGCAGTTCTATCCCGACGCGCGCAGCCACAGCCACGTCTGGCATTTTCACACCGAGCCGGACGATCTGGCGGATGCGGCGGATAGCAGTCAGTTCGCGGATCTGGGGCTGCCGGACCGCTTCTACTACACGCCCAATCAGTTCTGGCAGCACAAGGACCATGAGACGCTGTTCCGAGGGCTGCGGCTGCTGCTCGATCGCGGCTGCGACGTCACGTTCGTGTGCACAGGCAGCGATCTGCGCAATTCCTCCGATCCATATCAGCAACGCCTGCTGGCGCTGATCGACGAGCTCGAGCTCGGCGACCATCTCCGCCTGGTCGGCGTGCTGCCGCGCAGCCTGCAGTTCGAGTTGTTTCGCCGGGCCTGCGCGATCATCCAGCCGTCCTTGTTCGAAGGCTGGAGCACGGTGATCGAGGACGCTCGCGCGCTTGGACGGCCGATGATCGTGTCCGACATCCCGCTGCATCGCGAGCAGATCGAGGGCGAGGCCGTGTTCTTTGCGGCGCAGGACCCGGCATCGCTGGCCGAGGCCGTCGCCGGAATCGACGCCAGCCTGGCACCCGGGCCGGACCTGGTGCGCGAAGCCGCCGCTTCCGCGCAGATGCGCCGCAAGCTGGAGGAATCGGCCGCGTCGTTCCTGGCGGTGATCGGGGGGCGCTGAGAACACACGACAATAGTAGCAAGGGCGAAAATTTCATCGGAAGATTGAAGTCGAGGTTGCGATGGGACATCGTGTGGAGGCGATTTTGATGGAGCCCTCCCGCGAAAATGGAAAAGAACAACTCCTCCGGGTGGAACCGCCGGCTTTTGCCGAATCGCGTTGTGCAATCTGCGTCGCAGCTCGTCGCCAGCCTCCGCAACGAGAATCACCATGCCTGGGCGGTCGCAGCGTTGCTGGCCGGATGCTTCTGGCTCTATGGCGGTTTTCTCTGGCGCACCTATGCGGGCGCCGATTTTCCGCCCGCAGTCAGCTATGCGATGAATTTCAAGATCGCGCTCGATCACGGCCAGCTTCCGCCACGGCTTGTCGAGTTCCCGCGTGAGTTTCAGCTTGGCGGCGGGACCGTCGACGGCACGCCGCCGACTCCCGATGCACCGGTCTTTCAATATTACGCGTTCTTGCCGAGCGCGCTCGCCTATCCCTTCTTGAGCGCAGGCATCAAGGGACCGGAGGCGCTCGGCTGGGTTCTCCTTCTCTGCTTCGCGGTCGGGGCGTTGTGCCTTTATGTGGCGGCCTTGCTGCTCGGAGCGCGACGCAATCTGGCGCTGCTGGCCAGTTGGTCCTACCTCGTGTCTCCCTGGCTGATCAGCAATATCTATGCGCGCGGCGGGGTCGCCGAAGGCGTTTCGCACGCATTGCTGCCGATGATGGCGCTCGGCTTTGCCTGCGCCTGGACCGGACGCTATCGGGCGGCTGTTGTCGCGACGGCCCTCGGCATCGGCGCCATGGCGCTCGCCCACAACATTTTCCTGCTGCATGGCGCCTTCTTTGGTGGTCTTGCGGTCGTGTTCGGCCTCGTTGCAGCCGTTGTCGCTCGCCGCCGCGACGGCGGCAGACTCGCGCCGCGTCTGCTCGCCCCCGGCAGTGTGGCGCTCGGTCTTGGTCTCGGCTTGGCCATCACCGCCTGGCAATGGATGCCGGCCTATCTCGGTCTCAAAGACACCAGCTTTGCCGCGCAGGTGACCGACAGTTTCGTGCAGGATTTCTCCAGCCTCAGTGGCATCTTCGGATGGCCGCGAAGGTTCTCGCTGCTGGGCAATGAAACCTCGTTCTTCTTCACGGTCGGTTGGTGGACCGTACCGTCAGTGCTTGTTGCGGTCTGGCTGGCGCGGCCCGGTCGCCGAGCTTTTGCTGCGATCCTTGCTGCGCTCTTCGTCGCCTATTTTCTGCTGACCTATACGCCGAAGTTCGCCTATTCGCTGTTGCCTCAGGCCTTCACCGCCACACAGATATCGTTTCGAACGCTGGCGTTCCTGAGCCTGGCCGGTGCGCTGGCGCTGATGCTGGTGCGCTGGAGGCCCGGATGGAAGACCACCGCCGCCCTGCTGACGTTGATGACGGCAAGTCAATGGGTCGTCATCAGCTATCCCGTGCCGCTGTTTCGCTTCACTGACGATCAGTATCTCAAGGGCTGGGAGGTCAATGCCTTCCACACGTTTCCGCGTTACGTGAATGAGGAATTTCGTGTTCTCATGAACGGCGGGCTGATTGCCCTCAACGACATCGATATCGAAAAATGGCGCGAGACGACGGCTGCGCAAAGCTCTCCTCTCGCGTTGCGTCTGGTCGGACGAACGGTCAAGGGAGTCGAACTGCCCTATGACGTCTGGCTCGGTCCGCCGGGCGACAAAGGGGTATCCAAACCGACCATTCCGGAAGATGCGACGCGAATCGACAGCGAACAGTTCGACATCGTGCTGCCTGTGGCAGATGCCGCTGCGAGGATTCGCGTCGGTTTCTCGCGTAGCGTTCCCGTCAGCATTCATCAGGTCGCGTTCAATCTTGATCGCGCCTATCTCATCGAGGGGCCAGGTCGTTCCTACGTCTATGCGGACGCCGTGCAGCGCTCAAAAGCCCATGGATTGCAACGGGTGTTTTCCGTGCAGCAGGATCTTGTCGGGAACTACCAGCCGAGTGCGTCCGGCAGCTATGTTGTCGAAGTTCCAATGGTCTACAGCCGGTTTCTCGTTGCCCGCCAGGATGGGGCGCCGCTGAAGGCCTGGGTCGACTTCAACTATCGCCTGAACATTCGGACAACCGATCTTCGGCAGCCCATCGTCGTGACCTACGAGATTCCATGGCTGATCTGGGCATTGACCGCCTGCGGCGTGGCTGGGCTGTTGCTGGTGATCGTGTTCGGCGATGGATTGGTCAGGCGCGTCGTCCGAACCGAATCTGGCCGCCGGCTTTGGGCCGCGTGATTCGAAATTCACTGGCGGGACAGCACGAACAACTCGCCGAGCGGTTCGTCGCCGGGGCGGGCGGCGCTCTTCAGGCGCAGCACGCGCATCCCGTCAGGGATCGGCGAAGGTGGCGGGGCGCCCGCGCCATAGTAGGTCAGTCCGGTCAGGCCGACGCGTTTGTGGCGGATCAGCGAAGCGGCCATCATCCGCATCCCGAATTCGGGCAGGTCGATCACCACGTCGCGAAGGTCCGGCATTGAGTCGATCTTGGCGATCGTCAAATAGTCCAGCGGGAAGTGGCCCTCATTGTCGTGCCAGTGTCGACTGAAGTGCCAATTCGCGGCCAGGATCGCTGCCAGACCCAATGTCATCGCGGCAGTCGTGGTCCGGCGCCAACGTGCCAGCAGCGGAGCGCACAGCAAAGCGAGCGCCGTCCCCGGCACCGCAAAGCCGAGCAGAAGGCTGTACGAGGCGGCGAATTTCCATTGCCGATAGGATTGACCGAAGCGGAGCCAGGCGACCGCATACAGCGCCAGCAACAGCGCGCCGAGCGCCATCGGCCCGAGTAGCAGTAGGGGATCCTGAGGCGCGTCCCGCTTGCGGGCCACCAGCACGGTCGCGGCCAGGACCATCGCCGCCAGCACCGCGAACTGCACCGCAGGCCAGCCGGCGAGCGACGGGAACGTCCACCCGACGCCGAGACCCGACAGCATCAATGGGCTGACGAGATCCATCGGCCATCCGCCGACATCGACCTCGCTGAACGATCGGATCAGTTGCAAGGCATGTGAGACCCGATCGGGAAACAGCAGGGCAACGGTTGCAAAGATCGCGGCGGTGACGCCGACGGACTTCAACGCCGCGACAAACAGCGTCCAGACCACCGCACTTCGCCGGCGCGAGAGCGCGTCGATGCATTGAAGGCCCGCGTAGATGCCGGCGAACATCGTCAGATCGGACAAGAACAGGGCCGGATAGCTGGTCTGGATGCCGATCAGGATGGCCAGGCCGATGGTGAAGGAGATCGGTAGCGACAGGCAACGTCTCTGGTGTGCCTGCAGCAGCGCGATCAGCATTGTCAGCATCAACGCCCGGCTGATCAGCTGCGACAGAAAATAGTTGAAGGAGATCTCGGCAAACAGCCCGGTGAACAGCACGCACAGCGCCAGCACAATGGCGGCAGGCGCAGGCAGGCGGATGATGCGTGCGGCGATCCACGCGATCGATGCCCCGATCAGCGCCGCCGCGCCGATCAGCGGCATCAACGTGATGCTGACGGTGGGCTGCTGCGTCAGAAACGCAGCCAGCGCCAGATAGACGTAGGCGCCGAAAACGTCGCTCTGAACCGGCGGCCGGAGATCGATACCGACAATGTTGCCGGGGCCGCCGGCATAGTTGAGCAGGACGTCGGCGACCTTCGCGTACATGTGGATATCGTTGTTGCCCCTCAGCACCATCGCGAGATCGCCGGGCGTCAGCGCCGCGGTGATGAAGCCGGAGAAGGCGAGGGCGCAGACCAGGAAGGCGACCACGGTGAAGCGGCTCGGCAGCGCCGGCGCGAGGGTCTGCCACGACGCCACGCGGCGGCCCGCAAGCGCCGCAGCCGACGCAGGAAGAACCAAGCTCGCGCCGCACATCAGCGCAAAGCCGGTGCGCAGACCTATGTCGAGATGGAAACAGATCCAGCTTCCGACAATCAGCTCGGCAAAGCCCAGCCCGAACAGAAATGCCGACCCCGGCGGAGGTCTCCCGCCGGCAAGACGTACGGTCAAAGCGCTCGCCGCGCCGAACCAGAAGATCGCTGCGTTCAGGCCTGCGGCCGCTGCCGCCAACTTCACCGTCAGGAGAAGATGAAAGCCTGCGGCCATCCGCTGAGCCGCTAGGCCGAGTGCAATTTGTTGGCGGCGGCCCGCCACCACACCGCATAGGGTTGCAGCAGCCACCATTTCAACGGCACATGGCCGTGATACTTGCGCACGATGCGCATGGCTTCGCGGTAGTGCAGGGCACGCCGGGTGTTGGTCTTGGTGTCGGCGTGGTCGCGGTTCATCGCGACGAAGTCGTCGACGAAAATCAGCGGGCCGAAGCTTTTGTAGAGACGCCACCACAGGTCGTAATCGAGCGCCATGTGCAGGGTCTGGTCCAGTCCGCCCGTGGTCTCCCAGGCGCTGCGCCGGATCAGCGTGCCGGGCTGCGAGACGATGCAGCGGAGCGCCAGCCGGCGCTCGTCGAACGGCTCGACCCACACCGGCTTCTGCGCACCGGTCGCCTCGACGTAATTCCACACCTTGCCGTAGGCTGCCGGCGCATCGGGATGTTGCTCCAGCGCCGCGACCAGACGGGCGATCGCGCCGGGCATCAAACGGTCGTCGCTGTTCAGCCATCCGACATAGGGCGCACGACCTCGAGCGATGGACTCATTGATGGCGGCGGCCTGGCCATCGTCGGGGTGGCTACGCCAGCCGGCGAGCCGATCGGCGAACCGCTCGATCACCTGCAGCGAGTTGTCGGTCGAACCGGCGTCGGCCACGATCACCTCGATCGGCAGCTCCTGCTCGAACAGCGAGGTCAGGGTCTGTTCGAGAAAGCGCCCCTGATTGTAGGAGGGGATCGCGATTGTGGCGACGGCCGCGGTGGCCATCAGCGTCGCATGCTCGCGAGGAAGTCTGCATAGGCGAGGCCGAGACCTTCGCGCAGTGCGATCCGCGGCGCCCAGCCCAGGCTGCGCATCCGGCTGACGTCCATCAGCTTGCGCGGCGTGCCGTCGAGCTTGGTGGGGTCGAAGGCGATCCTGCCCTGAAAGCCGATGACTTCGCCGATCAGCGTGGCGAGATCGCGGATGGTGAGATCATCTCCGGTGCCGATGTTGATGTGCGACAGCATCGGCTGGGTGTTCTTGGCATAGGTCTCGCGATCCAGCTCCATGGTGTGGATGCAGGCCTCGGCCATGTCGTCGACATAGAGAAATTCGCGCATCGGCGAGCCGGTGCCCCAGATCACCACCTCGGGCGCGTTCGACTGCTTGGCCTCGTGAAAACGGCGGATCAGGCCGGGAATCACGTGGCTGTTCTCGGCGTGATAGTTGTCGCCGGGCCCGTACAGATTGGTCGGCATCACGCTGCGATAGTCGGTGCCGTATTGACGGTTGTAGCTCTCGCACAGCTTGATGCCGGCGATCTTGGCGATCGCATAAGGCTCGTTGGTCGGCTCCAGCACGCCGGTCAGCAGCGTGGTTTCGGACATCGGCTGCGGCGCCAGTCGCGGATAGATGCAGCTCGACCCGAGGAACAACAGCTTGGTGACGCCGGATCGGTGGGCCTCGTTGACGACGTTCGCCTCCACCATCAGGTTCTGATAGATGAAGTCGGCCGGATAGGTGTTGTTGGCGTGAATGCCACCGACCTTGGCGGCCGCCATGTAGACCTGGTCGATCCCGGCCGTGGCGAAGAAATCCCGCACCGCCGACTGCTCGACCAGATCGAGTTCGTTGCGATCGCGCGTGACGATGTCGGTGTAACCGTGTTCCTTCAGCTTGCGGACGATCGCCGACCCGACCATTCCGCGGTGACCGGCAACAAAGACTCGGGCGTTCTTCGACATGTCGTGCTGACTTTCACTCAGGCAGAGAGGCGTTCGGGTGTTCGGGCGGACGGCCGCATCGTGCGTTTCGGCGACGCCATGGCTTGCTCGTACAGCGCCAATAGCTCGCCGGCGCTGCGCGACCAATCGAATTGCGCGGCGCGTTGCTGCGCGGACGAGCGCAGGCCGGCTCTGCGCGCCGGATCGGCGGCGAGTTCCAGCATCACCGCGCTCCACGGCTCGGCGGCCTGCGGCGACAGCAGGATCGCGGCGTCGCCGGCGACCTCGGGCATCGATGTGGTGTTGGAGCAGATCGTCGCGGCCCCGAACTGCATGCCTTCCAGCACCGGCAGCCCGAAGCCCTCGAACAGCGACGGATAGATGTTGGCGTAGCAGTTCCGGTACAGCCAGATCATCTCGTCGTCACTGACGTAGCCGGTGAGGATCACCTGGTCGGACACGCCGAGTGCGGCGATGTGGGAGACGAAGTCGTCCATCAGCCAGCCCTTGCCGCCGGCGAGCACCAGCGGCATCGGCGTCCCGCCCGCCTTGAGATAGCGGGCGTAGGCTTCGACCAGCAGCCGCTGGTTCTTGCGCGGCTCGATGGTGCCGACGCTGAGCCAGAAACCATTTGGCGCCAGCGCCTTCGCCGCCGCCGGGATGACGCCCTGTTGGCCGGTGTCGGTGAAGCGGGAGCACGGATAGATCACGCGGATACGGTCCGGATCGAAATGCGGATACATCTTCAGAAAACAGGACCGTGACGATTCCGAAATCGCGACGATCCAGTCGGCCGCGATCGAACTGCGAAACATGCCTTCGAAACAGCCGATCCGGTTGGCTTCCGTGGTCCAGTCCGGATCCACCGCGAAGCCGGTATCGTACAGCGTGTAGATCAGCCGGCTGTCGCGGATCTGCACCGGCGTCCAGAAATTGTTCGAGTGAATGACGTCCGGATGCCCCAGCGCTGCTTCCAGATCGTCGTGCAGCCAGAAAGACCGCGCCGATTCACGCGTCAGATGGCGCGGACCGTAAGCGACCCCCTTGCGACGATACGGATTGGCCAGCGGCATCTTGGGATCGAAATAGAAATCGCCGAAGCTCGGATACAGCGAGTAGCGATGCTGCGGGGCGACCGAAACCATGGCGCCGATCAAGGCGTGCGCGAAATATCCGCAGCCTGCCTTGCCAGCGCCGGTCTGTGAAACATCGAACCCGATGTGCATCAGGATCCCCCAACAGGATCGCAGCCGAGACCGGCGGCGACGACCAAATGTCTATCAATCAATAGTCCCGGCTGGAAGCGGTTCGCCTTCGAGCAGGCGCATCCGCTCCCGAACCATCATCTCTACCAGCCCAACGAAATCGACTTTGCTCCGCCAGCCAAGCACAGACTTCAGCTTGGACGGGTCGGCGCGTGTAAAATGGCTGTCCACTTTGCGGACCAGTGACGAGTCGGTGACGACGTGGTCCTTCCAGTCGACGCCGGCGACCTTGAATGCGATTTCGCAGAAATCAGCAATCGAATGGGCCTCGCCGGTACCGACCGCATAATCCGCCGGTCTGTCGTGCCGGACGATCAGGTGCATCGCCTCGACCACGTCGCCGGCGAAACCGAAGTCGCGTCGCACGCTGATGTCGCCGAGCGACAGCTTGCCCTGCGCCAGGATCGGCAATCCGCGCTCGTCGAGCTCACGCGTCTCGGTCAAGCCGAGGGCGACCGCAGCGGCGGCGTGTGCGATCTTCTGCGAAACGAAGTTGAGCGGCCGGCGAGGGCTCTCGTGGTTGAACAGGATGCCGCACGACAGATGCAGGCCGTATTGCTGCCTGTACGCGCCCACGATCTGGTGCGCGTAGGCCTTCGAAATGCCGTAGGGCGACAGAGGGTTGGTACGGGTCTCCTCGTCCTGGGTGGTGGAGAGGGAGTCGCCGTAGATTTCCGAGGACGATGCCTGAAACAGCCGGCAGTCCGGCGCGCGCTGCCGGATGAATTCACAAATCTGCTGCGGGACGAGGGCATTGAGGTGGGCCGTCTCGAGCGGGATGTCCCATGAGATTGCCGGGCGCGACACCGCCGCAAGATTGTAGATCTCGTCTGCCGCCGTCTCATTCAGCAGGTCTTCCAGGAAGCTGCTGTCGGTGAGGTCACCGGCTCGCCACGCGACCTCGGATCCGTGAAGCGACGGGTCGATCCGGCGGCGCGACTGCGCGACGACCTGATAGCCTTTCTGGCGCAGCAATTCGATGAGATACCAGCCGTCCTGTCCAGCTCCGCCGGTCACCAATGCGCGCTTTTTGACGGGGAGCTGGCTCATGGCCCAAGCCATTAGGGGAGCGCTGGTCGGTTTTCAAGCCCAAACTCCCCGTTTTGGGGCGAAGGCATTGGCTTTCAAGGCGTTTTTAGCCGCTGCGGTGCCGCGAAAGCGGGACCGCCATGCTGGCGTTTCGGAAGAAAACGGGTATGGTGCGCGCCGCGAACGGCTAGGTGGCAATCGGGAACGGCAATGCAGAACCAAATCATTCCCCTCATCATGTGCGGTGGCGCTGGCACGCGGCTGTGGCCGGCCTCGCGCGAGGTGAGGCCGAAGCAATTTCTTCCGCTGTTCGGCGAGCGATCGACGTTTCAGGAAACCTTGCGGCGCGTTTCTGATCCCGAATTGTTCGGCCGCGCCATCGTCATCACCAACACCGCTTACCGGTTCATGGTGCTCGAGCAACTCGCGGAAATCGGCATCGAGGCCGATGTGCTGCTGGAGCCGGCGCGGCGCGATTCCGGCCCGGCGATCGTCGCCGGTGCGGCCTTCGCGCAGACCCGTGACGCCGACGCGATCGTGCTGGCGTTGGCGGCCGATCATGTCGTTCGGGATACCGAGGCGTTCGTGGCGGCGTGCCGCGAAGCGCGTGCCGCCGCGGAGGCCGGCTCGATCGTGACGTTCGGTGTCGCACCCGAACGGCCCGCGTCCGAATACGGCTACATCCGGCCTGGTGACGCGGTGATCGGCAAGGTTCGCTCCGTCGTGCAGTTCGTCGAGAAGCCGGACCCTGTGACCGCCGAAGCCTATGTCCGCGACGGCTATTTCTGGAACAGCGGCAACTTCATGTTCAAGGCTTCCGTGCTGCTCGACGAGTATCGGGAAGTCGATGCCGCAAGCGTGCAGGCCGTGACCGATGCGGTCACCAACGCCGGTCGGGATCTCGGCTTCGTCACGCTCGATCCGGCCGCCTTCGGTTCGGCCACCCCGATCTCGATCGACTACGCGGTGATGGAGAAGACCCGCCGGGCCGCGGTCGTGCCGGTGAGCTGCGGCTGGTCCGACGTGGGTTCCTGGCGCGCCGTCTGGGAGCTGTCGGAAAAGGACGAGCACGGCAATGCCGCGCAGGGCAAGGCGGTGTTCGAAGATTCCCGAAACTGCAACGTGTCGACCGATGGCACGCTGGTGGCGCTCGAAGGAGTCGACGATCTCGTCGTCGTGGCGACGGAGGATGCCGTGCTGGTTTCGCGGCAGAAGGACGCCAACGGCCTGAAGCGGCTGGTCGCCAGGCTGAAGAAGTCGGCGCCGCAGGTGACCGAGGATCATCTCAAGGTTCATCGCCCGTGGGGCTCGTATCAGTCGCTCGACAACGGCCAGCGTCATCAGGTCAAGCGAATCGTCGTGAAGGCCGGCGGCCGGCTGTCGTTGCAGAAGCACCACCATCGATCCGAGCACTGGATCGTGGTGCGCGGCACGGCGCAGGTCACCGTCGACGACATGACGAAGATCGTCCACGAGAACCAGTCGATCTACATTCCGATGGGCGCGGTTCACCGGCTCGAAAATCCCGGAAAGATCTTGCTGGAACTGATCGAAGTGCAGACCGGCAGCTACCTCGGTGAGGACGACATCATCCGGATCGAGGACGATTATCGCCGTTCATGATCACCGATTGATCGATCGTCGATGTCCTGGGAAACCATAGCCGCTTGGATCGCGGGCTGGGGTCGTCTCGATGCGGTTTCGGCGAGTTTCCTGGCCGCGATCTACGTGGTCATGGCGTTCGTGCCGTTTCCGCGGACGCTGCTTTTGATCGGGAGCGGCGCCGCGTTGGGTCCCGGCGCGCTCGTGGTGATCCTGCCGAGCACGACGCTGGGTTGCGTGCTGGCTTTCCTGACGTCGCGCTGGCTGATCCGCTCCTGGGTCGAGCAGCAGGTGCAGAAGCGAAAGTCGTGGCGAGTGGTCGCTCAGGCGATCGACGACGAAGCTTGGCAAATTCTGGCACTGCTGCGATTCTGGGGACCGTTTCCCAACTTCGTGCAGAACTATCTGTTCGGATTGAGCAAGATCGGGTTGCTGTCCTACACGCTGGTCACCTTCGTTTTCGCGTTGCCGCAGATCCTGCTTTACACGTATCTCGGCGCGCTCGGCAGGGCCGCGTTGCTGGATGACGGTTCGTTCCCCTACAGTAACGTGATTGCCGGGATCGTCGCGGTCGTGGTGCTGTCGGTGATCGTGCTGATCTCGACCCGTGTCCGGACGATTCTCGCGACCGAGGCGCTTCGGCCGAAGGCCGGAGGCGTCTCCACCAAGCCCGGCCAGACCTGATTGCGTGGCATCGGCCGTTACAGCCAGCGCTTGCGCCGCTTGAAGCTCTTCAGGTTCTTGAAGCTCTTGCGCTGGTCGCCGGCGCCGCCGAGGTAGAATTCCTTGACGTCTTCGTTGTCGCGCAACTCGTCGGCGGTGCCGTCGAGCACGACCTTGCCCTGTTCCATGATGTAGCCGTGACTGGCGACGGAGAGCGCGGCGCGGGCGTTCTGTTCGACCAGGAGGATGGTGACGCCGAGGTCGCGGTTGATCTGCTTGATGATCGAGAACACCTCCTTCACCAGCAGCGGAGACAGACCCATCGACGGCTCGTCCATCAGGATCATCTTCGGCCGGGCCATCAACGCCCGCCCGATCGCCAGCATCTGCTGTTCGCCGCCCGATAGATAGCCGGCGAGGCCGGTGCGCTCCTTCAGCCGCGGGAAGTAATTGTAGACCATGTCGATATCGGCCGCGACGTTGCGGTCGCTGCGGGTGAAGGCGCCGAGCCGCAGGTTTTCCAGCGACGTCATGTCGGAGACGATGCGGCGGCCCTCCATCACCTGGAAGATGCCGCGGCGGACGATCTTGTCGGGATCGACGCCGTCGATCCGCTCGCCGTCGAACACGATCTCGCCGCGGGTGACCTCGCCGTCCTCGGTCTTGAGCAGGCCGGAGATCGCCTTCAGCGTGGTCGACTTGCCGGCGCCGTTGGCGCCGAGCAGCGCCACGATCGCGCCCTGCGGCACGTCGAGACTGAGGCCGCGCAGCACCAGGATGACGTCGTCGTAGACGACCTCGATGTTCTTGACGCTGAGCAGCGGGGCGGGGGCCGGCGACGCGCCGGGCTGCGGACGATCGAGTTCGGCGGCTTCGGTCATGAGCGGTCCTGACGGTCTTGGAAATGCTGACTGGCAGTGGGGCACAACGTTGCCCCGCCACCACCGTCATCCCCGCGAATGCGGGGGACCCAGTATACCAGAGCGCTCGATTTCAACGTGAGGCTGCGGAGTACTGGATCCCCGCCTGCGCGGGGACGACGGTCTTTAGAGTTCCGGCGCCGCGGCTCAAAGCGAATGCGGCGCCCTCATTGCACGCGGCTGCAGGCAGCCGCGCCGTCAGCTCACCAGCCGAACCATTCCGGCTTGCGCGGCAGGTCGACGGTCTTGACCTTTTCCAGCTTGATCGTGCCCTTGGCGATCAGGTCCTTGAGGTCGCCATCGGTCGAGCCGGAGACCTTGGCGCGATACAGGTCGACCTTCATCGTGCCGCGGTGGTCCTTGTCGCTCCAGGTCGACGGATTGCAGACGCCGTCCATGCCGGCCGGCACCCAATCCTTCTTCTGATAGAAGCCCTTGGCGACGTTCTCGCCGGTTGCGCCGCCGTTCTTGGCGGCCCAGTCGAGCGCTTCCTTCATGTACAGCGCCGAGCACACCGCGGCGACGTAATGCACCGGCCGATACACGTTGCCGGACGGGTCCGAGATCTTGGAGATCTCCTCGACGGTCTTCATGCCGGGCGCGCTGCCGCCCCAGGCCACTGCGGTGCGCAGCGGGAAGATCACGCCGTCGGCGGCGTCGCCCGCGGCCTTGGCGGCGTTCTCGTCCATGCCCCAGACGTTGCTCATGAACTGCACATCGACGCCGGCGGCCTTGCAGGCCTTCATCACCGAGATGTTGGAGGCCGCGGTGTTGCCGAGATAGGCGTAGTTGGCGCCAGAACTCTTGAGGCTCAGGCACTGCGCGCTGTAGTCGCCCGGGGCCAGCGCGAACACCAGCGGCGGCAGCACCTCGAAGCCGAGCTCCTTGGCGAGTGCCTCGCCGGCGGCCTTCGGTGCGTTGGGATAGGGGTGGTTGGCGCCCATATGGACGAATTTCGGCGCGCCCGACTTGCCCTTGGCCTTCCAGTCCTCGGCGGCCCACATCAACTCGGCGCGCACCGCGTCGGAGTAGGACGGGCCGTAGAAGAAGTTGTAGGGCGCCGGCTTGGCCTTGCCGCTGGTGCCTTCCGGATCGGTCAGCGCGGCCGCATAGGAGCCCGACATGTCGGGGATCTTGTCCTGGGCGAGGAAGCCGGTCAGCGCCTCGGTGTCGGCCGTGCCCCAGCCCATGATCGCCGCGACCTTGTCGCCGCCGGACCATTTCTTGTACAGCGCGATCGCGCGCGGCACCTGATAGCCGTAGTCGTTGGTGTCGACATTGAGCTGCTTGCCGGCGACGCCGCCGTTCTTGTTGACCCAGGCGAAGGTGTCGGCGACGGCCTGGCCGTAGGGCGTTCCGACGTCCGAGGTGCCGCCGGAATAGTCGGCGAGGTGGCCGATCGCGATCTGCGCCTGCGCGCCCGCCGAGGCGGTGGCGATCAGCAGCGCCAGCGACGCCGTGCTCAACAGGGATTTCATTGTCATTGGTGTTCTCCTCCGGTCGTCTTTGTGAAGTCTTGTCGTCCATCCCCCGTCCCGTCCTCAATGCGAGAACGGGTAGAGTTTCCAGTAAGCCTTGATCTGCCGCCAGCGGTGCGCCAGCCCGTCGGGCTCGAACACCAGGAAGGCGATGATGATCAGGCCGATCGCGATCTCGCGCAGGAAGGTCAGATTGTTGTTGAGCTGAAGCGCGCGATCGATCGTGCCGCCCTTCAGTTCCATGCTGATCCATTCCATCGCTTCCGGCAGCAGCACCACGAAGGCGGTGCCCATTAGCGTGCCGGAGATCGAACCGATGCCGCCGATGATGATCATCGCCAGGAACAGAATCGAGCGTTCGATGCCGAAGCCTTCGTTGGAGACCACCAGTTGGTAATGCGCATACAGCGCCCCAGCGATGCCGGCGAAGAACGCCGCCAGGCCGAACGACAGCGTGCGATATTTGGTGAGGTTGATTCCCATGATCTCGGCGGAGAGATAATGGTCGCGTACCGCCACCAGCGCCCGGCCGTCGCGGGTGCGCATCAGGTTGGTCACCAGCAGATAGCTGACCAGCAGATAGGCCAGCACGACGTAGAAGTAGGATTTGTCGCCGCGAAGCGTGTAGCCGAACAGCGAAAACGGATTGGCCGAGGCCGGCACCGAGCCGCCGGAAAACCATTCGGCGCGCGAAAAGAAGTCGATCAGGATGTACTGCGCCGCCAGCGTCGCGATCACCAGATACAGCCCCTTGAGCCGCGCCGCCGGCACGCCGAACACCAGTCCGACCAACGCGGTGATCACGCCCGCGATCGGAATGGTGAAGAACACCGGGATCGGCAGATTGTTGTTGAGATAGGCCGAGGTGTAGGCACCGAGCAGAAAGAACGCGGCATGGCCGATCGAGATCTGCCCGGTGAACCCGACCAGGATGTTGAGACCGAGCGCGGCGATGCCGAAGATGCCGATCTGGATCAGCACGCTCAGCCAATAGCCGGTCAGCACCAGCGGCGCGAACGCGATCAGGATCACGCCGAGAATCGCCGTATTGCGGCTGGTCTTCGTCGGGAAGATCGTGGTGTCGGCAGCGTAGGAGGTGCGGAAATCGCCGGCCGGAATCAGTGAAGCATTCGCCATCAGATGCGCTCGATGTCCTTGGTGCCGAACAGGCCGTAAGGCTTGATCATCAGGATGATGATCAGCACGTAGAACGGCGCGATTTCGTAGAGATTGCCCCAGTGCAGATATTCGCTGTCGATGTACTGGGCGATGTTTTCAAGAAGCCCGATGATGATGCCGCCCAGCACCGCGCCGCCGATCGAGTCGAGGCCGCCCAGGATCGCCGCCGGAAACACCTTGATGCCGTAGGCCGACAACCCCGACGACACGCCGTTGACCACGGCGACGACGACGCCGGCGACCGCGGACACGGTGGCCGAGATTGCCCAGGCCATCGCGAACACGCTCTTCACCGAGATGCCGAGCGATTGCGCGACCTGCTGGTCGAACGCGGTGGCGCGCATCGCGAGACCGTATTTCGAGACTTTGAAGAACCACGCCATTCCGATCATCATCGCGATCGAGACGACGAGGCTCATGACGTAGACCGTCTGGATCTGCAGCCCGCCGATCGACACCGACTGGCTGGTGAAGATCTGCGGGAACGGCTGCGGGTTGACGCCGAAAATCCATTTCAGCGTCGCCTGGAACACCGTCGACAGCGCGATCGTCACCATGATCACCGAGATGATCGGCTCGCCGATCATCGGCCGCAGCACCACGATCTGGATCGCGATGCCGAACGCGAACATGAACACCAGCGTCAGCGGCATGCCGACATAGAACGGCACCTGATATTTCGCGAGCAGCGCCCAGCACACCCAGGCGCCGATCAGCAGCAGTTCGCCCTGCGCGAAGTTGACGACCTGAGTGGCCTTGTAGATCAGCACGAAACTCATCGCCACCACGCCGTACAGCGTGCCGACGACGAGACCGTTGACGAGGAGCTGGATCAGGAGGTGCGTGTTCATGCGGCGTGACTACCAGCGAGGGATGCCTTCCCCTCTCCCCTTGTGGGAGAGGGTGCCCGAGCGAAGCGAGGGCGGGTGAGGGGGCGCCGAGGTCGCGCCCGACCCCTCACCCGGTTGTTAGCGGTGCGGGCGTTGATGCTGCCCTCTCCCACAAGGGGAGAGGGCGCAGTCATTGGCGCTGTTGCGATCGACAGCGCGGTCATTCCGCCGCCTCCGCATGGGCGTGGCCGCTGCCGAGGTCCACCACCTTCAGCGTGGTGCGGATGCGCTGTGTTGTGCCGTCCTGGAACCGGATCACGGTGTCGACCGGGATCTCGCTGCGGCCGCCATAGATGCCGTCGATGATGTCGGCGTATTTCTCGTTGATCACGCTGCGGCGGACTTTGCGGGTGCGGGTCAATTCGCCGTCGTCGGCGTCGAGTTCCTTGTACAGCAGCAGGAACCGGCTGATGCGCTGCGCCGGCGGCAGCGTCGCATTGACCGTCTCGACTTCGCCGCGCAGCAGCTCGTAGACTTCGGGTCGCGACGCGAGGTCCGAATAGGTCGTGAAGGCAATGCGCTTCTTCTCGGCCCATTTCGAGATGATCGAATAGCGGATGCAGATCATCGCCGCGAGATGATCGCGTTCGGCACCGAGCACCACGGCTTCGGCGACGTAGTGCGAGAACTTCAGCTTGTTCTCGATGTATTGCGGCGAGAACCGCTCGCCATGCGAGGTTTCGGCGAGATCCTTGATGCGGTCGATGACGACGAGCTGGCCCTTGTCGTTGAAATAGCCGGCGTCGCCGGAGTGCATCCAGCCGTCCTTCATGTCGGCGGCGGAGGCTTCCTCGTTCTTGTAATAGCCGAGATACATGTTGGGATGACGCACCACGATCTCGCCAATGCCCTGCACGTCGGGGTTCAGGACCTTGATCTCGATCTCGGCGCCCATCGCCACGCCGGTGGTGTCGGGGTCGACCGCGTCCGGTCGGTGCAACGTGTAGGCGCCGAGCAGTTCGGTCTGGCCGTACAGCGTGCGCAGCGGCACGCCCATGGCGCGGAAGAACCGGAACGTATCCGGCCCGAGCGCGGCGCCGCCGGTCGCCGCCGAGCGCAGCCGGGTGAAGCCGAGCCGGTCGCGCAGCGCGCGGAACAGCACGGCATCGGCGAAGGCCGAATGCTTCCCCTCGGCCAACGCGGCGAGGCCGGCCTTCATGCCGGCGTCGTAGAGCTTCTGCTTCAGCGGGGAGGCGTCCATCACCCTCGCGCGCACGTCCGCGGCGATGCCTTCCCAGACCCGCGGCGCGAACAGCACGAAGGTCGGCGCGATCTCGCGGAAGTCGTTCATCATCGTGTCGGGCTCTTCGACGAAGTTGACCTTCATCCGGCATAAGAGCCCTTTGCCGAGCGCGTAGACCTGCTCCATGATCCACGGCAGCGGCAGCACCGAGACGTACTCGTCGTCCGGCCCCTTGGGATCGAACGCCAGATACGTCGCGCAGTGCTTCAGCACGCGCCCCGCCGCCAGCATCGCCAGCTTGGGATGCGCCGTGGTGCCGGAGGTCGTGCACAGAATCGCGACGTCGTCGCCCTGCGTCGCATCGACCAGGCGATCGTACAGCCCGGCCTCGCGCCCCGCCCGGGCGCGGCCCATCGCGGCGAGCGTATCGGCCGGCAGCAACCGCGGATCGTCGTATTTGCGCATCCCGCGCGGATCGGAATAGACGATGTGCTGCAGGTTCGGCACCCGCTCGGCGAGCAGCAGCAGCTTGTCGACCTGCTCTTCGTCTTCGGCGAACACCAGTCTGGCCTCGCCGTAGCTCAGCAGATATTCCGCTTCCTCATCGAGCACGTCGCGGTAGAGCCCGAGGCTCATCGCGCCGATCGCGTGAGTGGCGATTTCGGCCGAGACCCAGTCCGGCCGGTTGTCGCCGATGATGCCGATCACGTCGCCGCGGCCGAGGCCGAGCTCGATCATGCCCAGCGCGAAATCGTGGACGCGGCCCTGGTAATCGGCCCAGGAGAATTCACGCCACAGCCCAAGGTCCTTCTCGCGCAGCGCGATCGCGTCGCCGAATTCGCGAGCGTTGAGCCGGAGCAGCTTGGGGAAGGTGTCGGCTGCCGCGACGCGGCCGGCATAGTCCATCATGCGACGCGCTCCGCAACGCTCGGATGATCCGGCGCATCGTCCGGATCGACTAGCACTTCGTCCTCTTCGCCCAGATAGGCGCGCTTGACGTGCGGATCGGCCAGCACGGTGGCCGGATCGCCCTCGGCGATCTTGCGGCCGAAATCCAGCACCACGACCCGGTTGGAGATGTCCATCACCACGCCCATGTCGTGCTCGATCATCACCACCGTCATGCCGAACTCTTCGTTGAGATCGACGATGTAGCGGGCCATGTCCTCCTTCTCTTCGAAGTTCATGCCGGCCATCGGCTCGTCGAGCAGGATCAGCTTCGGCTCCAGCGCCATCGCGCGGGCGAGCTCGACGCGCTTGCGCAGGCCGTAGGAGAGGGTGCCGGCGGTCGCCTTGCGCACCGACTGCAGGTCGAGGAAGTCGATGATCTCCTCGACCTTGCGGCGGTGTTCGAGTTCTTCGCGCCGGGCGCCGAGCCAGTACAGCGCGCCGGTGAAGAAGTTGTTCTTCAGAAGGTGGTGGCGCCCGACCATGATGTTGTCGAGCACGCTCATGTGGTGGAACAGCGCCAGATTCTGGAAGGTGCGGCCGATGCCGAGCGGGGCGCGGGCGTTCGGCTTCAGCGCGGTGATGTCGCGGCCGTGATAGAACAGCTGGCCTTCGGTCGGCCGATAGCGGCCCGAGATGCAGTTGACGATCGAGGTCTTGCCGGCGCCGTTCGGGCCGATGATGGAAAACAGCTCGCCGTCGTTCACGGCAAAGCTGACCTCGCTCAGCGCGCGGACGCCGCCGAAACGCAGGGACACATTGCGCACTTCTAACGCGTGTTCCAAACCCAATCCTCCCTCGGGGCAGTCCTTCGCCACAGCCTAGCTGTAGGATGGCGGGACGCCCTCGCGTGCCCTTGGGGGCTTTTTCGCTTGCCCAACTCTATAACAGGCGGGTTGCCGAAGATATGCGACTATTTTAGTCTGGAAATCGGGGTCGGGCGCAAGCCGGGAGAGCGAGAAGGCGCTCGAATACCTTGGTTGCGCCGGGCCGAATTCCGATTCGGGAGTTGGTTGATCGGCCGCTCCGGTCCGGCCAGAAAGCCGGCAGCTGGGCGTGCGGCAGTTCGGCTCGGGTCACGGCTGCGGTCCCCGAGGCTCTCTTTCCCCTCTTCAGTCTGCTGCCGGATCCGAGATGACCAGGAAATTCATGATCACGGGCGGCGCCGGTTTCATCGGCTCGGCGGTCGTTCGTCGGCTGATCGAAACCACCGACCACGACGTGCTCGTCGTCGACAAGCTGACCTATGCCGGCAATCTGGAATCGCTCGCGCCGGTGTCCGCCGATCCGCGTTTCCATTTCGCACGTGCCGATGTCGCCGACGCGGCCGCGATGCGGAAGCTGTTCGCCGAATTCTCACCCGACATCGTCATGCATCTGGCCGCCGAAAGCCACGTCGACCGTTCGATCGACGGCCCCGGCGAGTTCATCCAGACCAATGTCGTCGGCACGTTCGTGCTGTTGCAGGCGGCGCTGGAGCTCTGGCGCACGCTGTCGGCGGATCGGAAGGCCGCGTTCCGGTTTCATCACATCTCGACGGACGAGGTGTTCGGTTCGCTTGGGCCGACCGGCTGTTTCACGGAGCAGACGGCCTACCAGCCGAACTCGCCGTACTCGGCGTCCAAGGCGGGCTCCGACCACCTGGTCCGCGCCTGGCACCACACCTACGGCCTGCCCACGGTGATGACCAACTGCTCCAATAATTACGGGCCGTATCACTTCCCTGAGAAACTGATCCCGCTGACCATCATCAACGCGCTGGAAGGCAAGCGGCTGCCGGTCTACGGCAACGGGGAGAACGTCCGCGACTGGCTTCATGTCGACGATCACGCCGAAGCCCTGCTGCTCGTCGCCCGCGACGGCCTCGTCGGCGACAGTTACAATATCGGCGGGCACAACGAACACACCAACATCTCGGTCGTGCGTGCGATCTGCCGGATCGTCGATGAGCTCGCGCCCGATGCGGCCATCGGTCCGCGCGAGAAACTGATCGAGTTCGTGGTCGACCGGCCGGGGCACGATCTGCGCTATGCCATCGATGCGACGAAGATCGCGCGCGAGCTCGGATGGAAGCCGCGCCACAGTTTCGAAACGGGATTGCGTCAGACCGTGCAATGGTACGTCGACAATTGCGAGTGGTGGAAGCGGGTCCGTTCCGGTGCCTACCGGGGCGAACGCCTCGGGATTGCAATTTGACGGCAGCCGAGGAGGGCGCCCGTGCTGACAGCTACGCCGACGGCGATCGAAGCCGTGAAGGTGATCGTTCCGAAGGGCTTTGCGGATTCGCGCGGGGTGTTCTGCGAGACCTATAATCACAAGCGCTTCGTCGACCACGGCATCGCGCTCGACTTCGTGCAGGATAATCAGTCGTCGTCGCGAGAGCCGGGCACGATCCGCGGCCTGCATTTCCAGAGCCATCCGGCCGCGCAGGACAAGCTGGTGCGGGTGCTGCGCGGCCGCATTCTCGATGTCGCCGTGGATCTGCGGCGCTCGTCGCCGAGCTACGGTCGATGGGTCGCGGAAGAGCTGTCCGCGGACAATGGCAAGCAGCTGCTGGTCCCGGTCGGCTTCGCGCATGGCTTCTGCACGCTCGAGCCGGATACCCACGTCCTTTACAAAGTGACCGGTTACTATTCACCTCCGCACGATCTCGGCCTCGCCTGGAACGATCCGGACCTCGCGATCGATTGGCCAGTGGCGCCCGACAAGGTGGTGCTGTCCGACAAGGATCTGCGGCTGCCGCCGTTTCGTTCTCTGCCGACCTATTTCGAGTAGCCGATGCGCCTCGCTGTCACAGGCCGGAACGGCCAGGTGGTCCAGTCTTTGCTGGAGCGCGCGCCGGCGGATGTCGAGATCGTCACGCTTGCGCGTCCTGAATTTGACCTGCAGGACGCCGGCGCCGTGGCACAGGCGATCGCCGCGGCCCGGCCGCACGCAGTCGTCAGCGCCGCTGCCTATACGGCGGTCGATCTTGCCGAGACCGACTCCGAGCAGGCCTATCGCATCAACGAAGCCGGCGCCGGCGCTGTCGCCGCAGTCGCCGGACGGCTCGGTATTCCAGTCGTGCATCTGTCGACCGACTACGTGTTCGACGGCGGTCTGGCTCGCCGCTATCGCGAGGACGACGTGCCGGCGCCGCTCGGCGTCTACGGCGCCAGCAAGCTCGCCGGCGAGCGTGCGGTGGCCGCGGCCAATCCCGATCATGCGATCCTGCGCACCGCCTGGGTCTACAGCCCGTTCGGCAAGAATTTCGTCCGCACCATGCTGACGCTGGCCGAGAGCCGCGACGACATTTCCGTGGTCTGCGACCAGCGTGGCGCCCCGACCTGCGCGCTCGATCTGGCGGACGGCATCATCACCGTGGTGCGCAATCTGCTGGCGCGTCCGGATGAGGCCGCGCTGCGGGGTCTGTTTAACATGACCAGCAGCGGCGAAACCGACTGGGCCGGATTCGCCGAAGCGATCTTCGCGTGCTCCGCCGCCGCCGGCGGTCCCTCGGCGCGCGTGAAGCGGATTGCGACCTCCGACTATCCCACCCCGGCGCGTCGGCCCGCCAACTCGCGACTGGACAGCGCACGCCTTGCAGAGCGTCATGGCGTGCGCCTCCCGGATTGGAAGCACTCGCTCGCCTCCTGCGTCGACCGGCTGCTCGCTGCCGGGCGCGTCAACCATTGAAACAGGCTCCGACATGACCAGCGTTTCCAAGGGCATCATCCTCGCGGGCGGGAGCGGTACGCGGCTGTACCCGATGACGGTGTCGGCCTCCAAGCAATTGCTGCCGATCTACGACAAGCCGCTGATCTACTATCCACTGTCGACGCTGATGATGGCGGGCATCCGCGACATCCTGGTGATCTCGACCCCGGCGGATCTACCACGATTCCAGCAACTGCTCGGCGACGGCGCGCGCTGGGGCATGTCGTTCAGCTATGCCGAGCAGCCGCGCCCGGAGGGGCTCGCGCAGGCCTACATCATCGGCGCCGACTTCGTCGCCGGCGGGTCCTCCGCGCTCGTGCTCGGTGACAATCTGTTCTACGGCCACGATCTGATTCCGTTGTTGCAAACGGCGTCGAGTCACTGCGATGGCGCGACCGTGTTCGCCTATCAGGTCAGAGATCCGCAAGCCTATGGCGTGGTCGAGTTCGACGAGGACCAGAGGGCGATCTCGATCGAGGAGAAGCCGGCGGCGCCGCGCTCGAATTGGGCGGTGACGGGGGTGTACTTCTATGATTCCCGTGCGGTCGAGATCGCCGCAGGCCTGAAGCCGTCGGCGCGCGGCGAGCTGGAGATCACCGATCTCAATCGGGCCTATCTCGAGCGGGGGCAACTTCGGGTCGAAAAGATGGGTCGCGGGTTTGCCTGGCTCGACACCGGCACGCCCGACAACCTCCTCGAAGCCGCCGAATTCGTCCGCATTCTGGAGAAGCGGCAGGGCCTCAAGATCTGCTGTCCTGAGGAAATCGCCTATCACATGAAGTGGATCGATGCCGCCCAGCTCGAGAGCCTGGCGAAGCCGATCGCGAACAGTGCCTACGGCCGATACCTGCTCGACGTCGCGCAGCGCTGACGGGCGATATCCGTAACGCGTAGTTCAGATGCCCTGAATTTGATTAGTCCGCCACGCCGCCGCGCGCCATCCGCGCGAGCACATCGGCGACGAACGCGTCGATATCGCCACCCGCGAACAGAAAGCCCGGAATGCCCGCGGCGCGCGCTGCTTCGACATCGATGTCGCTGTCGCCGATCACGAAGCTGCCCTGCAACGACACCGGCCATGCCCGCATCAGATCGAGGATCATGCCCGGCTTCGGCTTGCGGTCGTCACTGGCCTTTCGATAGGTCTCGACGATGCCGTCCGGATGATGGGGGCAGTAGCGGATGTCGTCGATCCGTGCGTCTTGCTTGCGCAATTCGTCGACCATCCAGCGATGCAACGCCTGCACGTCGTCCTCGCTGAACATTCCGCGCGCCACGCCGGACTGGTTCGTGATGACGAACACCATGTAACCAGCCGCGTTCAGCCGGTGGATCGCCGCCGCGACACCGGGCATCCAGCGAAAGCGCTCGCGCGTGCCGATGTAGTGATCATTGTAGTTGATGACGCCATCGCGATCGAGAAACGCGGCCGGCCGCAGCGGCGTGGTCGCCTGCGAGGTCATGCCTTCGCAGCGCCGAGCACGGTTTCGATTTCGTCGCAGATCGCATGCGCGGCCATTAGATGGATCTGTTGCACCAGCGCGGTCTCGGCTCCCGGCGCGATCAGCAGATGATCGCAATGCGCCCCCATCGAAGCGCCGCCGGGGCCGGTCATGCCGACGGTGACCAACCCTCGCTCGCGAGCGGTCATCAGCGCCGCCAGGATGTTCGGCGAACGCCCAGAGGTGGTGATGCCGATGAAGACATCGCCGCGCTGGCCAAGTCCTTCCACCTGGCGGGCGAACACGCGGTCGAAGCCGTAGTCGTTGGCGATCGCGGTCAGCGCCGAGGTGTCGGTGGTCAGCGCGATCGCGGGCCATGCCGCCCGGTTCTCTTTATAGCGCCCGATGATTTCTGCGGCGATGTGCTGGGCGTCGGCCGCGCTTCCGCCGTTGCCCGCGAGCAGGATCTTGCGCCCGTCGCGCAGCGCCGCGATGCAGGCTGCTGCAATCGCCCGCGACGCCGCCAGCAGCGCTGCGTCAGCCGCGGCTGCGGTCATCGTGGCGAGCGAGTTCTGGAAATGGGCGGCGATCCGGTCCTGGTTCATGTCTTACCTTGCAGAAAAGCAGGCACTGGTTAAGCGCAGCCCGAACCAGACGCAAGCCGGACCGCATGGGGCTGCCCCAGGGGCGGTCACGCACGGCGGTGGCAGCGCCGCCGTTGTCACGCGCCCGGCCCCGATCACAACGCTCGGCCGCGGATTTGGTCAGAACGCAGGTTTCTTAAACCCGGCTCAGAATGCGATGCAGTGAATCGTGGTTCAACGTTCCGGCTCGTGGCCGTCGGCGGTCAACTCTCAGTGTCGCCGCCAGATTGTGGCCGTCGCCTGCTCGTCCGGCAGATCGTAGGACGCGCCGCGTGCGTAGCGCGTCTGCTCGTTCATGGCATCGAGGATGCCCGCCATCTTCGGATAGACCCATCCGACCGAGGGCAGTTCGTGACGGGTGCTCGGCGAGTCGATGGTGACGATGACGTCTGCTGTCGACTGCGCGACACGTTGAGCCATCAGCTGCCGAACGTCGTCGCGCGTGGCGAGATTGTCGATGAAAGGATCGTCGACGATGCGGTGACAACGGCAGTGTTCGCGGATCACCCAGGCGAACAGCTTGCTGTTGCCGAAGGTCGTGAACACGGTCACCTCGCGTGCGCCGTCCAGCTCCGCCAGATAGGGGCGGATCAGATTGAGATCCGTCGGGCCGTCCTTGGGGTGGATCGCGGTCGCATAGACGGCCTCCGACAGCGGGTGGCCGATATTGAGGAAGATCAGCGATAAGGCCGCAGCCGCGGCGACGATGCCGCGCACCCACGGCGAGATCAGGCCGCGTAGCGCGCCCAGGATCAGGCCGGCGCCGATGCCGGAGCAGATCCAGACGGCGAACACCCAAGTCGTCATGAACCGGCCCTGGTGTTGCGGATGGATCACCACGCCGATCGCAGCGACCAGTGCGAACAGAAACACCACGCGGGCGCCGGGTGCCAGCCGTGGCAGGCGGAATGCGCCGATCACCGCCAGCACCAGCGCGGGAACAGCCAGCCAGGGGAGCGTGTGGAAGCCCTCGGCGAACACCTGCCAATAGAACTGGACGCCCTGCCAAAGACCCGTGTCGAGATTGGGATTGTTGGCCGGCCCGACGAACCATAAAAAGCGCGACAGTCGATGCGGCAGCAAAAACGAAATCGCGATCGGCGTGATGTGCCAGTAGAGCAGTGCGCGACCGGGAAGGCCGAGCCAGGCATCGATCGCCGCCTTGTTCCGCCACCACAGCAAGGACCACCACAGAAACACCATGGCATAGGCGGCGGTGGTCAGGTTTTCCGGCGGATACAGCGACACCGATTTCCCGAACAGCTCCAGCGCCGTCGGACCGCGCGCATAGATGTAGGCGACGAGGGCGGCGATCACGGCCGCAAGGATCAACAGCGGCTGCCGGACGATGCCGATGATCGCCGGACCAACCTTGATCCGGCCGACAGCGCGCGCAGCCTCGACGGTGGCGCGCCAGTGTTCGGATGCGAAGGCGACAGCGATCGCCGCGATCAGCAGGCCCCAGTAGTTGCCCTTGTGGAAGAACAGAATCGTGAGGATCGCAGCGAGCAGCCGCCAGCGCGCGGCGCTGTCGGGCATGGCGAAGGCCCGCAAATACGCCCACAGCGCCGCAGCGGACAGCCCGGCGCCGAGCCCCTCCAGCATCACGTCGGCGCTGATCAGCCGGAAGGCGGGGCTGGAGGCAGTGAGGATGACGGCGATCGCGGCGGCGAACATGCCCTCCAGTCGATTGCCGAACAACCGACGTGTGATCAGCCAGACGAAGGCGATCGTCGCGACCCAGCCGATCAGGCTCGGCACGATACCGAGGCGATAGTCGATCCCGCCGACCAGCAGCACGGCACTCAGCACCAAGCCGTGGAACGGTGGCCAGACCTTTGCCTTCTCCAGCTCGCTGAAGAACCACACCGGGTCGAGATGCCGGACCGCCAAAGCGAGGTCGAGACCGAAGCTGAAATGCGAGTTGCGGTCATGGTAGAAGCCGCGCCACAGCAGGTTGGGCGCCCGATAGTAATCGGTGAACATCACCCCGGCGATGGCGGACGCTGCGACCAGAACGACCGCGAGCGCGAGCAACTCGCGCCAATCGTGTCGGGGGGCGGCTTGGCCGGCGGCGGGATGCGGCGCAGTTCTAACGTCCGCCTCGGCTCGCAAGCGGTCGTTGATCTGACGGCCCTGTTGCTCCGCATCCACCATCACGCACCTCGGAGATCTGTCCCGGCGATCCAGAGGGATTCCGGGCCGTCCCGGCGCCCCGGATAGCATATCGGCGACGACGGCCGTAAGTGCCGACCGCGCGCTGATTCAACCGTTTCCAGGGAGCTCAAACCTGGGACTTGCGATCGGCGGGCTCGGCGTACAGACCCGAAAACACGATCCCGATGAAGATCGAAATCATGGCGGCGCTGATCGCGTTCATCGAGAACAGCGCGGCATATTCGTCGGCCTGATAGGCGTGAGGCGGTGCGCCGTACCGTCCGTGCAGGACGAGATAGGCTGCAACCGGCAGTCCCGCCAAGGGCAGCATCAGCAACCGCTCGCTCCGCCGGAACAGCACACTGGCCAGCGTCGCGCAGGGCAGCAGAAACAATTCGATCCCCGACGGCACACCGAGCAGCCAGGTGCAGAACACGGTATTCCCGGTCGCCGCCAGCGACAGCGTGATCCGCCCGAGCTGCGAGTTGAAGCGGGCGAGGACGGGAACAAGGCAGAAGAACGGAAACGACAACAGCGTCATCAGCAGCCACGGCATTCCGCCGGTGCCTGCCACCGCGGCGACATAGATCGGATAGAACGGCGTATTGCCGGCAAGGACCAGCGCGACCAGGTTGCCGGTGGCGGCGAGCGGGTCCTTGTTGGCGGCGAAGTCGGCGAGCCAGGCTCTCGTTCGGGTCAGCGCAGATGGACGAGACATCAAGGCTCACGATGATTGGAGGTGCTCCGGCGAGCTTCAGCTGCCACCGGGTTGCGATGGGCCAGGACGCTATCAGCGGACGCCAGCATTTCCCCATAATCTGCCAGATTCCCCGTGGCGACAAGCGAGGCGCATTCCGCCGCAAGGGCTGCGGGACGGCGCGCCGCGAAATCTCCATCGAGCCGCGACGGCACGTGGTCCAGTCGAGGGCGAGCGATCTCAGGCGATGAGGTCACGCACCGCCCGCACCAGCGCGCCATCGGGGCGCCTCAGTTCGGCAAGAATCGAGAAGTGATCGTGCCCGGCGATCGGCAGCAGTCGCCCGGGCGCGCCGGCAGCGATGCGATGCTCGTGTAGGTTGATCGAATCCAGCACCAGTGCCGGCAGTTCGTTGGCGCCATAGGCGAGGTCGAGACGCTTGCCGATCACCGGCAGCCGCAGCGGCGACAGCGTTTCGATCTCGTCATCCGTCAACTTGAGAGCAGTGTTCAGCCCGGTGTCGCGGAGCGGGGCGAGGTCGAACACGCCCGAGATCGACAGCCCGGCCGTGACCAGCGGATGGTCGAGCGTCATCGCCACGAGGTGGCCGCCGGCCGACCAGCCCGAGGTGATGATCGGACCGGCGACACCGTGGTCCGGCGCATGCGCAGCGAGCCAATCCAGCGCATGGCGGACCTCATCGACGATCTCGGTGAGGGACACGTCGGGCGCCAGCGAATAGCCGGGGATCGCCATCGACCAGCCATGCGCAGCGACGCCTTCCACCATCATCGCAAACAGCTCGCGTGAATTCTTTTGCCAATAGCCGCCATGCAGGAAGAGCAGGCAGGGCGCGTCCGCCTCCGATGCCGGATAGAGGTCGATCTTGTTCTTCTCGCGCGGGCCATAGGGCAGATCGAGCACCGAGGTCAGCTTTGCGCGCGCCTCCGCAGAGGCCGCATTGCGCTCCGCGATCAATTGCGGGCTGTTCTTGACCGCGCTGTTGCAGTCGTAGGCGGCATCGCGCTCGCTCTGCGACAGCTGCGCCCAGCGGGCTCGCGGATCGGCAGGGCGGTCGTTCGTCATCGCGGATCATTCCATTTTGCAAGTCAGTCGCATCGACCTTTGCCGCAAAGCGGCGCGGGTGTCGATCGCATTTTGTTTGATGAGGAGACAGACAATGACCGGCTCTGCAAACGAGATCCTGGCGCGTCCGATGCGGCGTCGGAGCCGCGAGATCGTCGATCGTGCCGAGATCGACGAAATCCTGCACGGCGACAGGGTGATGCATCTGGCGCTGGCGCAGGACGATGTGCCGTTTCTCGTAGCATCAAAGGCAAGAGCTACGGCTTCAGCGAGCCGCGCATGGAGGAGGCCGACGAAACCGCGTGACGCAGCGCCGGGTGTCCATCCGGTGATCCCGACGGCGCGGCTGCATCAGAACCAGCCGTGATGGGCACGGACCTTGTAGTTGCCGCCGATCACCAGGAACTCGCTCTCGTGGGCGAGAACATGGGCGCGGAGCAGGCCCGGGAAGAACAGCAGCTTCACGGTCGGCACTTCGGTTTCGAGCACCCAGTCGCCGAATTCGTCGGCGCGTTCCTTGGACGCGCTGAACGACACGAGATTGTTGAGGCGCACGGTGCAGCGGCCGGAGCGGGGATCGCCTTCGACCAGTTGCTCTTCTACATTGTTGGTGCCGCGCCACAGCCGGACGAAGCGCGGGCCGGGCGCGTGGAAGCGGCGAATGCTCCACTGGCAGTATTCGTAGAGCAGATCGAACTGCTGATGGATGCAATTGTCGTGAAACCGGCTGTCGGTCTTCTCTTCGAGATACACCGCCCAGCCTGCCGAGGGAAACAGCCCGAGCCGCTGCTTGTGGAAGATCGGTACCAGACCGAACCGGCTTTCGACCCAGCCCTTCAGCACCGCGGCCTTGGGACCATTGGAGTCGACGCCTCAGCCGCGCAGCAGCTCCATGTAGCTGGTCACGCGCCGCCGGTCCGGTTGCTCGGCGGCGAGCGGACCGAGCCCGAACTCCATCGACATGTAATGTTCGAACACTTCGGCGGCATCGGCTTGGCGGCGGCAAGTAGCGAGCAGCCGAAACAGTCCGGGGTGAGTCTCGCGCGTGCCGTGGATGGTGAGGCGGCGGAGGCTTCGGTTGAAGGCAGTCGAGCCGATCAGGCCGACCGGCACGCCGACCATGTTGGTGCAGTACCAGCGGTCGGGATCCTCGTGCGGCGGGTCGTTGGGGAGCGCGTCAGCCATGCGCTTCGGGCTGCGGTCGCAGCGCGGTCCCTGTCAATCGACCGGCAGGATCGCGAGCACGATCGCGTCGCTGTCCACGCCGCTGATCTGTAGTAGCAATTTGCCGGCGCCGAGTTCATAGCGCACCAGCTTGCGGATGCCGGCGCAGTCGGTCGCACCGCTGAACGCTGTCGGCTTGAGAAGCTTGCCGTCCTGCACGACATCCAGCCAGCCGGCCGATGACAGCGCGATCGTGTAGTTGCCCGGTTTGGCGATCTTTTCGATGCGCAGGAAGCCGGCAAAGCGGTCCGTCGCCGAGCCGCGCTCCGGCGGGGTCGGCAGCGCCGCCTCGGCGGTCGGCCGCAACACCAGTTTCATCGCCGTCGTCGGCGGAGCGGCAAGTTCCGCGCCGGTGTCGAGCCGCGTCACATCAGGGGCCGTCAGCATCGCGCGCTCGCGATCGACCGGCCATTTGAAGGCTGCGCAGCCGCTCGGCTCGGCGGCGGAGGCGGCCGAGGCGATCACAACCAGAAGTGCAGGGAGAAGCAGCTGTCGGACAGCGGAAGGGATCATCATCGATAAAGCTCCAACACACGGCCGCAAGGCGCGGTCGGCGATTTGGTTGGAACCCTCGTTCCGGCGCTCAGCGCACGCTTACGGCGCGCGCTGAGCAGAGGTTACCAGATCATGGCCAGCGATGAAATCCGCCATGCGCCATGTATCGGCCTTCAGATCAAACCTCGGCCGGCCGCGCACCTGTGCGGATGATGGTGCCGACATGCTCGCCGCGCAGCGCGGCGGTGAGCCGTCCGGGCTTGAGCCCGTTCACCAGTTGCACACGCGCGATGTGGCGGGCATTCGCCATCACCTCGACCATCGCGCGGTCGATCGGCAACGTGCCGCTGTGCCTGGCGAGGTCGGCGGCGCTGACATCGCCGAGCAGCTTCGCCTTGTCGCCGCCCTCGGCGTTGGGGTCGGCGTCGTAGATGCCGTCGACGTCCTCGACCAGCGTGAGGCCGGCCGCGCCGAGCGCATCGGCGATCAGGAACGCGCCGGTGTCGGCACGATGCGTCGGGATCCGCGAGCCGGGAAACTCGTGGCTGTGGTAGGGCGGATAGGCGCTCGCCACCACCGCGCGGGTGGCGCTGAGGTGGATCGCGAGTTGGTCGGCGACGGTCGCCTTCTCGACATAGGAGACGCCGTCCGGCGCCAGCAGCGTCGCGAGGATGTGGCCGTTCTGGCCGGCCTCGCTGGCGCCGAGCGGGGCGAGCGAGCCGACCGGCAGGCCGAGGTCGAGCGCGACGCTGTAGAGATGGCGGGCGCGAATCCCGGCGCCGGTCAGGATCAGCAGGCGATGTTCGGGCAGCAGCTTCCGCAGTTCGTCGACAATCGGCAGGATCCCGTCGGCGCCGCGATCCATGATCGAGCGGCCGCCGATCTTGACGACCTGCAGCCACGGCAGAATCCGGATCGGACGCTTGCCGGCGACCGGGCGGGTGAGATCGCCGTCGAGCAAAGTCTGGCGCGCGAGCGGCGAAGCGACGTGTTTGATGGTGGTGGTGTCAGCCATGATGGTGATTCTCTTCAGCTCGCGGTGATGATGGTGCCGACGTGTTCGCCGGCGAGCGCGCGGGTGAGGTTGCCCGGAACGAGGCCGTTGACGACCTGAACTTGCCGGACGTGGCGCGCTGATTTGAGCAAGTCGAGCACCGGGAATTCGAGGATCGAATCCTGCAGGCCCTTGGCCTTCATCTCGTCGACCGAGATTTTCGGAATGAAGGTGGCGTCCTTGGCGGTCTTCGGGTTGGCAGTGTAGAGGCCGTTCTCGTCCTTCACATAGATCATCGCCTTGCAGCCGAACTGTTCGGCAACGAGGAAACAACCCGCGTCGGTCCGATACGGCGGGATCACGCCCTCGGGCGCGGGCCGCATCCACAACCCGTAGGGCGGCATGCCGCTGAACACCACGGCGTTGACCTCGGCGAGATACAGCGGCACGGCCGAGAGACCGGCATCGCCCACCGCCGAGATGCCGTGTTTGGCGAGCAACTGCCCGAGCATCTCGGCATTCTGATTGGCGACCGAAGCGCCGAGCTGCGACAGCACGCCCGCCGGCAGGCTCAGTCCGGCCGCGATCGAATACAGATGCCGCGCGCGGGTGCCGGCGCCGGTGCCGATCAGGAGCTTGTGCGACTTGCGAGCCGCGACGATTTCGTCGATCAGCGGATACACCGCCGAGCGGCCGCGATCGATGACGCTCTGCCCGCCGACCTTGATCACGGTGGCGTCCGGCAGGATGCGGTAATCGGGAGCCGAATCCGCAGCTGCCAGCAGCTGCGGATCGGTCAGCGATCGTTGCATCAGGAGCGCTTCGAGCTCCGCGGTCGAGTTGGCCATCAGGACTTCCTTTCAATCTGCAAAACATCGGCGTCACGGCGGACGCATGGTCCTTCCGCGAGCGTTCTCTCAGAGAGTTTCTTGGAGGATGCGATCCCCAGCGCAGTCTCGCGACTCCGTGCGAAACGAAGATGCGCGTAGTTCCTAGATGCGGAACTGCTGGTAAATCTGCACTTTTCTCCGGCCTGGTCAATTCGACACAATGAGCAACAATGAGTAAATTCAAGGCGTTGTATAGCTGCGGGTGATGGCGCCGCGGGGCGCGCGCTGATCATCGCGCTTGCTGATGTGTTGTTGCGAGTGAGTAGCATTGCCGCCAATGACGTCGGGGCGTCTGGTCGGCGACTGCTCGCGCCCAAGGCAGAGCTGATCAATTGCTGTTTCAGCGCTGTCGAGCAGGTGTCGTCACCGCAACCAGTGGGCTGGCCGCTGCCTCATCGACGCGAAGCGCGATCCTGTCACCGACCGCCAAACCCGACACAGCTGCATCGTCCAACCGAAGGCGTCGATGGTGTCCATCGATCAGAACGCTGCAACGGCCGGTTTCGTCGAGATCGCCGAGATATTCGCCGACGAGGACCAGCCGCTCGTCCGCCGCAGGCGCGCCGTATGCTGCCGCGGGCGGACCGTCGAACACCACCCGGCCGTGGTCGAGCCGGATCACCCGGTCGGCGAGCCGCAAGATCTCGGACGCGTCATGACTGACGATCAGCGTCGTCGTGCCGAAACGACGATGTAGCCGGCGGAGGTCGTCCTGCAGCTTGCGGCGCATCGCCGGGTCGAGCGCCGACAGCGGCTCGTCGAGCATCAGCAGCGACGGACGCCGGGCCAGCGCCCGGATCAGCGCCAGGCGTTGCTTCTGCCCGCCGGAGAGGCGATCGGGAAATTGCTGCGCCAGGCCGTCGAGCTCGACCAGTTGCAGCAGTTCGTCGACCACCGCCGCACGCGTGCGCGAGCCGACGGCGTAGTCGACATTGCCCCGCACCGTCATGTTCGGAAACAGCGCGTAGTCCTGAAACACGAAGCCGATCGAGCGCTTCCGTGTCGGCAGCTTCAGCTTCGCCTGCGTGTCGCACCACAGTGCCGATCCCACCCGCAGCCGCGCGTGGTGCGGATCGGCAAGTCCGGCAATGATCCGGAGCAGGGTGGTCTTGCCTGCGCCCGATGGCCCGGTGATCGCGAGCAGGGTGCCCGGCGCAATGCCGAGTTCGATCTCCAGATCGAAGGGCCCCGCCGGCCCGCTCAACGTTGTCCGGACCTTCAGCTCGATGCCATCTCCCCGTCCGTCCGCCATTTCGATGCTCTGGCCATCCACAGCGTTATATAGTGCAATATACAACGAAATTGGAAGCTGGTAACGCTGGCTTGTCGCTCGAACCTTTGCGGAGTTCTCGATGCTGTTCAGTCTTCGTCGGGGCGCCCTGACCGGCGCGGCCGTTGTGCTCCTCCTCGGCCCCGCTTTGGCGGAGGAAACGACGCTGGCCGCGGGCGCCGGCTATCGGCGACCGATCGCCGAAGTCGCTGCAGCCTATGAACAGCAGTCAGGCGACAAGGTGCTTCAGATCTACGGCCACATGGGCCAGGTGTTGGCGCAGGCGCGCGAAAGCGCACAGATCGCCATCGTCTGCGGGGACCGCACGGTGCTGGAGCGCGCGCAAGGCGTCGCGTTCGAACGAATGGTCTCTCTCGGATTCGGCAAGCTGGTGGTCGCCTATCGGAAAGGTCTGACGCTGACCAAGGCCGAGGAGATTGCGGGGCCGGAATTCAAACGGATCGGCATCCCGGATCAAGCCAGTGCGATCTACGGGAAGGCCGGACGCCAGTTTCTCGAACGAAGCGCGCTCGCCGCGACGATCGACCCGCGGCTGATCGCGGTCGCTACCGTGCCTCAGGTCACGAGTTACGTCGCCAGCGGCGAGGTCGACGCCGGCTTCGTCAATGCTACCGATGCGATCGGCGCGGCGGCGAATATCGGCGGCTTCGTCGCGGTGGACAAAGGGCTCTACGATCCGGTGGAGATCGTCTGTGCCGTGCGTGCGCCGACCACCAAGGCGGCGGAGGGTTTCGTCGGCTTTCTCGGCTCGGCGCCGGCGCGCGAGATTCTGAATCGCTACGGACTCTAGCGCGCGATGCTCGACGCGGTCGCCGAGGCGTTGCGGGATCCGTCGTTGATCCGTCCGGCGACGCTGTCGCTCGAGATCGCCGCCGCGACGCTGGTGCTGCACGCCATCCTCGGGACAATGCTCGGATGGGCATTGGCCAAACCGAATTGGCCGGGCCGTACTTTGCTCGATGCGGTGGTCACGATCCCGCTGGTGTTCCCACCGATCGCGCTGGGATTTTTTCTGCTGTTGCTGCTCGGAAGGCGCAGTCCGGTCGGGCATTGGTTCGACGCCAGCCTGGGACTGAGTTTCGTCTTCTCGGTCGAGGGCGTGCTGCTCGCGTCGGTGATCGCAGGCCTGCCGCTGGTGGTGAAGCCGATCGAGGCGGCGATCGCGAGCGTCTCGCGCAGCCTCGGCGAAGCGTCGCGCACACTGGGCCGCGGTGAACTCGACACGCTTGTGTTCGTCATCCTTCCCAATATTCGCGGCGCCCTCGTCGCCGGCCTGGTGCTCGGCACCGCGCGCTCGCTCGGCGAGGTCGGCATCACCTTGATGCTCGGCGGCAATATCGTCGGCAAGACCAACACCATCTCGCTCGAGGTCTACAACGCGGTGTTCAACGGCGAGTACGCGCGCGCCGCAGTGCTGTCCGGACTACTCGGTCTGGTCTCGATCGCAGTGTTTGCAGTGCTGCGAAAGGCGTCCAGCCCGTTGCGCCTCTGAGGCCAGATCGCATGCCGCGAACCACGCTCGTCAGCGGTCCGCCGGCTGCGGTGGATCGAAGGTGCGGATCGGCGGCAACTGACCAAGGTATTTCTCGCATTCGACGACGCTGACCTGACCGGTGCAGCCTTGTGCCAGCCGCGAAGTTCCGATGTCCCGCGTCAGCACGTTCGGGTTGCCATGGACGCAGAGTGCGGGATCGTCGCCATCGGCCTGCGGGTCGTACCACGCGCCGGTCGGCAGATGGATCACGCCCGCCGCCACGTCGCCGGAGAGCGCGGCGGCCGCCAGACAGGCGCCACGATCGTTGAACAAGCGGACGATGTCGCCATCGGCGATGCCGCGTGCTCGCGCATCGACGGGGTTGAGGCGCACGACCTCGCGCCCCGCCACTTTGCGCGACTGACTGTGCCGGCCGAAATCGAGCTGGCTGTGCAATCGCGTCGCCGGCTGGTTGGCGATCAACGTCAACGGATGGCGCGCACTCGGCGGCTCTGTCGAGGGCAGCCAGGTCGGATGGCCGGGACAATCCGCGTAGTTGAAGCCTGCGATGGTGCCGGAGAAGATTTCGATCTTGCCGCTCGGCGTCGGCAGCTTGTGGGCGTCCGGATCGTCGCGGAAGGCGCGCAGAAAGCCGCCGTCGTCCGGCTCGGACGGCAATGCCAGTTCACCGCGGCGCCAGAATTCATCGAAGTCCGGCGCGTCCAGGCCTTTCGCCGCCAGCGCCTTGCGGGTGGTCTCGTAGAGATGGGCCAGCCACTGCCGGCTGTCGCGGCCCTCGGTGAAGGGGTGCTCGACGCCGAGGCGCCGTGCGAGGGCCGCGAAGATGTCGAAGTCGTCGCGCGCCTCGCCGATCGGCGGCGCCAGCTTGCGCATTGCGATCAGCCGCGGATCGGTCGCGGCCGCGCCGATGTCGTCGCGCTCCAGCGTCATCGTCGCCGGCAGCACGATGTCGGCGAAGCGCGCCGACGGCGTCCAGGCGGTTTCGTGGACCACGATGGTCTGCGGCACGTTGAAGGCGCGGCGCAGCCGGTTGATGTCCTGATGATGATGGAACGGATTGCCGCCGGCCCAGTACACCAGCTTGATGTCCGGGTAGCGCAGCGTCCGGCCGTTGTACTCGAACGGCTGGCCGGGATTGAGCAGCATGTCGCTGATACGCGCGACCGGAATGAAGTCTTCGACGCCGTTGCGGCCCTGCGGCATCGTCGGGATCGGAACGGCATTGACGCGCCGGCCGGTGTGCCCGAGCGCGCCGAGCGCGTAGTTGTAGCCGCCGCCGGGCAATCCGATCTGCCCGAGCATGGCGGCCAGCACCGCGCCCATCCACACCGGCTGCTCGCCGTATTGCGCGCGCTGCAGCGAATGCGACACGGTGACCAGCGTGCGTCCCTGCGCCGCCTTGCGGGCGAGCGCGACGATCTCGGCCGCCGCCATGCCGGTGATGTCCGACGCCCACCCGGCGTGCTTCGGCTGGCGGTCGTCGAGCCCCAGCAGATAGCGCTCGAACTTGTCGTAGCCGTTGCAGTAGCGCGCGAGAAGATCGCGGTCGTGCAGGTTTTCGGCGACGAGGCTATGCGCCAGCCCGAGCATCAAGGCGACGTCGGTGCCGACCCGGATCGGAAGCCAGGTCGCCGCGGCCTGCTCGGGCAGGTCGTCGCGCAGCGGGCTGATACAATAGAACTGTGCGCCGCGCTCGGCGGCCTTGCGCATCGCATCCCGCTCGATGTGTCGGCTGATGCCGCCGCTGGCGACCATCGAATTCTTCAGCGCCATGCCGCCGAAGGCGAGCACCACATCGGTGTGCTCGCTGACCTGCTCCCAGGTGACGTTGCGCCGCGACAGCGCTTCGAACGGGCCGAGCACGTGCGGCAGGATGACGGCGGAGGCGCCGGCGCTGTAGCTGTTGACGGAGCGGACATAGCCGCCGAAGGCAACATTCAGAAACCGATGAATCTGGCTCTGCGCGTGATGGAAGCGGCCGGCGCTGGCCCAGCCGTAGGAGCCGCCGAAGATCGCGGCGGCGCCGTGATCGGCGTGAACGCGGGACAACTCGGTTGCCAGCAGATCGAGAACCTCGTCCCATGCCAGTTCGACGAACGCGCCGTCCAATGTTCGCGGCTCGCTCGTCTTGTTCAGCCAGCTTCGCCGCACCATCGGACGTTCGATCCGAGCCCGATGCCGCAGCGCGTCGGTGAAGTTGCCGAGGATCGGCGACGGCGCCGGGTCGCCTGCATCGGGTGCGACTTCGATGTCCCGGCCGTCCCACCGTGCCGAGAAGGCGCCCCAATGCGAGCTGTGCGTGCTCCAGCCGTCGTTCATGCCGTCTTCTCCATCGATCGTTCGGGGCGGTCGGCTCGTCGAGCGAACGTGCCGATGCCGCATGGGTTGCGATCGTTCAAAATTGCCAGCAATGCCGTAAGGTCGAATACGCCATGCGCGGCGAAGTGGAAGCCTTGGACATTTGTGACGGTTGCGGATGCATGCGACAAGAGCCAAGATTCTCGCCGGGTAGCTCGAACTTCAAACTTCGCATGCCAGGAGCGCGGAGCGAGCGTGCAGAGACGACAAGGAGATAAGGTGCAAGCGTGCAGCCATCCCGATCCAGTGACGGAGCGTCCATGACGCGTCGACGATTGCCGTCGTTGATTGCGCTGCGCGCCTTCGAAGCGGTCGGGCGCACCGGCAGCGTGCGCGCCGCGGGAGACGAACTCGCGGTCAGCCACACCGTGGTGTCGCGCCATCTCCAGAACTTGCAGAAGTCCCTCGGGGTCGCGCTGGTGCGCGGCGAGGGGCGTGGGGTCATTCTCACGGAAGCCGGACAGAGTTTTCACACCCAGATTTCGCAGGCTTTCGACATCATCGCCCGTGCCACGATGTGCGCCCGGCCGACGTCGCTGCCGACGCTGAACATCTGGTGCATCCCGGGCATCGCCAATCGCCTGCTGTTGTCCCGGCTTCCGGAATTGACCGGACCGCCGCGCAATTGGGAAGTGAATCTGCAGCCGACGCTGACGCATCCCGACCTGCTACGCGCCGAAGCGGACGCTGAAATCGTCTATGCCGACGTGATCGACGCGCGCGGGCCGCTGACTGCGGAAGTCCTGGTGCGCCCGCGTGTGTTTCCGGTCGCAAGCCCGGCCTATCTGGCACGTTATCCGGCGATCGCGAGCCTCGAAGATTTGTCGAAAATTGCGCTGATCCACGAAGAATCCACCGAGCAGTGGACGCGCTGGTTCGAACTCGCTGGCCTCGACGATCTGCCGCCGCTGCGTGGTCAGCGGCTCTGGCACGCCCATCTGGCGATCGAAGCGGCGAGGCTCGGCCAGGGCGTTGCGCTCGGCAATGAAGTGCTGGTCGAGGAGGATCTGCGCTCCGGCGCCCTGGTCGAGGTGCTCGATTCCTCGGTCTATATGGAGACCTATCAGCTGGTGGCGCTGAAGGAGCGTTGGGACGATCCGGAGATCGTCGCGCTGCGCAACTGGCTGAAGCGGGTCCTCACCGATCGCTAGGCGACGCGGCGTCGACGACGATCGCGCGGTGCGCTGGCTGTCCGCTAGGCAGATCGCCCAACAAAGTGCCAACATTTGCACGCGATGGTGCAGCGCCGTTTGATTGGTGCATGCAAGTCACCAGATCGAACTTACAAGCTGATTGATTGTCTTCGCTGCGGCTCTAGCTTCGCGATCAGTTCGGGAGAGAGCTGATGACGAATAGTGAGTTGCTGGCGCGCAGACAGGCCGCTGTTGTGCGAGGTGTCAGCCAAGCCACGCCGATCTTCGCGGAGCGTGCGCTGAATAGCGAGATTTGGGACGTCGAGGGCAAGCGCTACGTGGATTTCGCCGGCGGCATCGCCGTGCTGAACACCGGGCATTGTCACCCTCGTATCGTCGAGGCGATCCGTGGTCAGCTGGATCGATTCACGCACACCTGCTTTCAGGTGCTGCCCTACGAAGGCTACATCCGGCTCGCCGAACGGCTCAACCAGTTGGCCCCGATCAACGGGCCGCTGAAATCCATTCTGCTCAGCACCGGTGCGGAAGCCACCGAGAACGCCGTCAAGATCGCCCGCGCCGCGACCGGTCGCAGCGGAGTGATTGCCTTCACCGGCGGCTTCCACGGCCGCACCGCGTTCGCGTCGGCGATGACCGGCAAGGTCATTCCCTACAAGAAGGCGCTGGGCCCGCCGCTGCCGGGCGTCTGGCATGTGCCGTTTCCGGTGGCCGGAAGTGACGTCACGGTCGACGACGCGCTGCGCTGCATCTCGTTCATCTTCAAGGCCGACATCGACGCGTCTCAGGTGGCCGCGATCATCATCGAGCCGGTGCAGGGCGAGGGCGGATTTCATCAGGCGCCCGCCGAACTGATGCGCGGTCTGCGCAGGATCTGCGACGAGAACGGCATCGTGCTGATCGCCGACGAAGTGCAGACCGGCTTCGGCCGCACCGGCAAGATGTTCGCGATGGAGCACTACGACGTCCAGGCCGACATCGTCTGCGTGGCGAAGAGCCTCGGCGGTGGCATGCCGCTGTCCGGTGTGATCGGACGCGCCGCGATCATGGAGGCCGCCGAACCGGGCGGGCTCGGCGGCACCTATGCGGGCAATCCGCTGGCCTGCGCGGCGGCGCTCGCGGTGCTCGACGTGTTCGAGGAAGAGAACCTGATCGCCCGTGCCAACCAGATCGGCGAGCGACTGCGCAATGCGATTGATCGTTTCGCACTGTCGAACACGCTGGTACCGACGTCGCCGGCGCGCGGCCCGGGCGCGATGGTCGCGTTCGACATTCTCAAGCAGCGCGGCAGCAACGAGCCGGACGCCGAGATGACCAAGCGCGTGACGCGGCTGGCCTATGAGAACGGCCTGATCCTGCTGTCGTGCGGCACGGCCGCCAACACCATCCGCATCCTTGTGCCGCTGACGGCGTCGGACGCCATCGTCGACGAGGGGCTGGCGATCCTGGAGCGTTGCCTCGCCGCGTAGCAATGGCGCGTGCGCGCCGAAACGGGACTGATCGAGATGCTGAAGCCGAGTGATCCTGGCCTGTTGGCCGACCGCTGCCTGATCGGCGGCAAATGGTGTGGCGAGCCGGTCGACGTCGTGTTCAACCCGGCGACGGGTGAGCGCATCGGTGCCGTGCCGCATTTCGGCGCGGACGAAGCCGAGGAAGCGGTGCGCGCCGCCGACATCGCGTTTCGGCAGTGGTCGAAGCTGCTCGCCAAGCAGCGCGCGACGCTGCTGCGCGCGTGGTTCGACCAGATCGTCGCCAATCGCGACGAGCTCGCGCTGCTGCTGACGCGCGAGCAGGGCAAGCCGCTGGCGGAAGCGCTGGGCGAGATCGACTACGCGGCCTCGTTCGTCGAGTTCTACGCCGAGGAAGCGCGGCGCATCTACGGCGAGACGATCCCCTCGCATCGCGCCGATGCCCGCACCATGGTGATCCGCCAGCCGGTCGGCGTCGTCGCGGCGATCACGCCGTGGAATTTCCCCGCCGCGATGATCACCCGCAAGGTCGCACCGGCGCTCGCCGCCGGCTGCACCGTGGTGATCAAGCCTGCGCCGGAGACGCCGCTCACTGCGCTGGCGCTCGGCGTGCTGGCGCAGCGTGCCGGCTTCCCGGCCGGCGTCCTCAACATCGTCACCGGCGATGCGCCGGCGATCGGCCGCGCCTGGACAGAGAGTCCGACGGTGCGGGCGATCAGCTTCACCGGCTCGACCGAAGTCGGCAAGATCCTGATGCGCCAGGCGGCCTCGACCGTGAAGAAGGTCGGCCTCGAACTCGGCGGCAACGCGCCGTTCATCGTGTTCGACGACGCCGATCTCGATGCTGCGGTCGAGGGTGTGATCACCTCGAAATTCCGCAACATGGGGCAGACCTGCGTCTGCGCCAACCGCATCTACGCGCAGGATGGGATCTACGACGCCTTCGTTGAGAAGCTCACCGCCAAAGTAGCGACGCTCAAGGTCGGCAACGGCGTCGATGCCGGCGTGACCCAGGGCCCGCTGATCACCAAGGAAGCGATCGCCAAGGTCGAGCGTCATCTCTCCGACGCCGTCGCCAAGGGCGCCAAGGTGGTGCTCGGCGGCAAGCGTCACGCACTTGGCCGCACCTTCTTCGAGCCTACGGTGCTGTCCGGCGTCACCACGGACATGGTGATCACCCGCGAAGAGACCTTCGGTCCGGTCGCGCCGATCTATCGCTTCACCGACGAATCCGACGTCATCGCGCAGGCCAACGACTCGCCGTTCGGTCTCGCCGCTTACTTCTACGCGCGCGATCTCGGCCGCGTCTTCCGCGTCGCCGAGGCGCTGGAGTCCGGCATGGTCGGCGTCAATTCGGCGCTGCTCGGCGCCGACGTCGTGCCGTTCGGCGGCGTCAAGCAGTCCGGCCTCGGCCGCGAAGGCTCGCGCCACGGCATCGAGGAATACGTCGAGACCAAATACATCCTGCTCGGCGGCCTCGATCGCTGACTGCCATTCGCATTGCGACGACTTTCAGATCCAGGGGAGACCGAGACGTGGCGACTGAGACATTGACGACATCGGATGCGATTACCGAAAGCCTGCGCGCCGCCGTCGATCGCAATTTCGACGACCAGGTCGCGTTTCTCCAGCGCATGGTGCAGTTCCGCAGCCTGCGCGGTGAAGAAGCTCCGCAGCAGGCCTGGCTGGCGCAGCAATTCGCCGACCGCGGCTACAAGGTCGATACGTTCAGCCTCGCCGACGTCGATATCGCCAGCCATCCCAAGGCGGCGCCGATGGATACGATCGATCCGGCCGGTTCGATGCAGGTCGTCGCCACCCCCGATTACGACGGTAAGGGCCGCAGTCTGATCCTGCAGGGCCACATCGACGTCGTACCGGAAGGGCCGGTCGATCTGTGGAGCGATCCGCCGTTCGCCGCGACCGTCCGTGACGGCTGGATGATCGGCCGCGGCGCGCAGGATATGAAGGGCGGCGTGTCGGCGATGATCTTCGCGCTCGATGCGATCCGCGCCGCCGGCTACGTGCCCGATGCGCGCGTTCATGTGCAGACGGTGACCGAAGAAGAAAGCACCGGCAACGGCGCGCTCTCGACGCTGATGCGCGGCTATCGCGCCGATGCCTGCCTGATCCCCGAGCCGACCGGACACACGCTGACGCGTGCTCAGGTCGGCGCGATCTGGTTCAGGCTGCGCGTCCGCGGCACGCCGGTGCATGTCGCCTATTCGGAGACCGGCACCAGCGCCATCCTGTCGGCGATGCATCTGATCCGTGCGTTCGAGGAGTACACCAAGACGCTGAACGCGGCGGCGGTGCGCGATCCGTGGTTCGGGCAGATCAAGAATCCGATCAAGTTCAACGTCGGCATCGTCAAGGGCGGCGACTGGGCGAGCTCGACCGCCGCGTGGTGCGAACTCGACTGCCGGCTCGGTCTGTTGACCGGCGATACGCCGCAGGACGCGATGCGCGGCATCGAGAAGTGTCTCGCCGACGCGCAGGCGACCGACAGCTTCCTCTCCGAAAATCCGGCCGAACTGATCTGGAGCGGCTTCCAAGCCGATCCGGCCGTGTGCGAGCCCGGCGGCGTCGCCGAAGACGTTCTCTCCAGCGCGCACAAGGCCGCGTTCAACGCGCCGCTGGACGCCCGCCTGTCGACGGCGGTCAATGATACGCGCTACTACTCGGTCGACTACGGCATTCCGGCGTTGTGCTACGGACCTTACGGCGAGGGGCCGCACGCGTTCAACGAGCGCATCGATCTCGAAAGCCTGCGCAAGACGACGCTGAGCATCGCACTGTTCGTCGCGCAGTGGTGCGGGCTGAGGAAGCTGTAATGGCCGCCGCGGCTCGGACGGCGAGCGCCGTGCAATCGATGACGGGCGCGGACCGGCTCTGCGAGGCGCTGCTGGCGCACGAGGTCGACGTCTGCTTCGCCAATCCCGGCACGTCGGAGATGCACTTCGTCGCGGCGCTCGACCGTCAGCCGCGGATGCGGTGTATCCTCGGCCTGTTCGAAGGCGTCGTCACCGGCGCCGCCGACGGCTATGCGCGGATGACCGATCGGCCCGCGGTGACGCTGCTGCATCTCGGCCCCGGCCTCGCCAACGGCCTCGCGAATATGCACAACGCGCGGCGCGCGCAGTCGCGGATGATCAACGTCGTCGGCGATCACGCGGTCGATCATTTGCCGCTCGATGCGCCGCTGACCAGCGACATCGACTCGCTGGCGCGGCCGATGTCGCGCTGGGTCAAGCGCATCGCCGATCCGGTGCGGATCGATCAGGACGTCGCCGAGGCGTGGTCGCAGAGCATGGCGCCGGGGATCTCGACGCTGATCCTGCCCGCCGACATGGCGTGGAACGAGCACGTCTATCGCTCGCCGCCGGTGCGCGGCAAGCGGCTGGAACAGAAGCCGCTGCAGCAGGAGACGGTGGCGCGCATCGGCGATGCGATCCGCACCAAGCGCAAGGTCGTGCTGGTGCTCACCGGCGCGGCGCTACGCGAACGGCCGCTGCGGATCGCCGACAACATTCGCCGCAGCGCCGGCGTGGAGATCTACGCGCAGGGCGTCAACGGCCGGATCGAACGTGGCCGCGGCCGCGCGCCAATCGCCAAGCTGTCGATGACCCACGACGTCGGCCTCGACATGCTGCGCGACGTCGACATGGTGGTGCTGATCGGCGCCAAGGAGCCGGTGTCGTTCTTCGCCTATCCGAACCGGCCGGGCCGATTGACGCCGCCGAATTGCGAAATCGTCCAGCTCGCCGGCCCCGATCAGGATCTGGTGCAGGCGCTGGAATGGCTGGCCGACGAAGTGAATGCGCCGAACGAGGCGGTCGCGGTCAAGCCGTTCGCCGTCGCTGCGCCGACGGCCGGCGCCGGCGACGCGCTGACCGTCGACATGGTCAACCGGCTGGTCGCAGCCCGGCTGCCCGATCAGGCGATCGTTTGCGATGAGGCGCTGACGTCCTCGGGCTTCTTCGATCACTCCTATGACGCGGCGCCGCACGATTATCTGCAGATCACCGGCGGCGCGATCGGGATCGGCATTCCGATGGCAGCGGGCGCCGCAGTCGCGTGTCCGGATCGCAAGGTGATCAACCTGCAAGCCGACGGCAGCGGCATGTACACGGTGCAGGGGCTTTGGACCCACGCCCGCGAAAACCTCGATGTCGTCACCATCGTGTTCTCGAACCGCTCCTACGCGACGCTGTGGGGCGAGATGAGCAAGGTCGGTGCGCAGACGCCCGGCCGCAACGCGCAGCGGATGCTGCAGCTCGATCAGCCCGAACTCGACTGGACCAAGATGGCACAAGGCCTCGGCGTCGAAGCCAGCCGCGCGACCACGCTGGCCGAATTCACGCGCGCGTTCGATGCGGCACTGGCGCGGCGCGGTCCGTATCTCATCGAGGCGATGGTCTGATGCGCAGACCGTCTTCGTCACGACCAGCGACCTCATAGATGAACTATCAGTTTCAACTTCTTGCAACGCGGGGGATGGCATGAACAGACGTGAATTCGCCAAATTGGGCGTGATGGCCGGCGCGCTCGGCCTCAGTGGCATTCCGCTCGGCATCACGCGCGCGGCGGGGCAAACCAAGGGCGGCACGCTCAACACCATCATCCAGCCGGAGCCGCCGATCCTGGTCACCGCGCTCAACCAGCAGCAGCCGACGCTGACGCTGGGCGGCAAGATCTACGAGAGCCTGCTGCGTTACGACTTCGACCTCAAGCCGCTGCCGGGCCTGGCCCAGTCGTGGGAGGTGTCGCCGGACAAGCTCACCTACACCTTCAAGCTGTTCCCCAACATCACCTTCCACGACGGCACGCCGCTGACCTCGGAAGACGTGGTTTTCTCGGTGACGAAAATTCTGATGGAGAACCACGCGCGAGCGCGCAACACCTTCTCGCGTGTCGCGAAGGCCGAAGCGCCGGACCCGCTCACAGTGGTATTCACGTTGAAGACGCCGTTCGCGCCGTTCCTCACCGCGTTCGACTGCACCACGGCGCCGATCGTGCCGAAGCACATCTACGAGGGCACCGACTATCGCAAGAACCCGGCCAACGCCAAGGCGATCGGCTCGGGCCCGTTCAAGCTGAAGGAATGGGTGCGCGGCTCGCACGTCCATCTGGTCAGGCACGAAGGCTATTATCGTCCGGGCGAGCCGTATCTCGACGAGATCATCTATCGGGTCATCCCGGACTCCGCGTCGCGCTCAGTTGCGCTGGAGCAGGGCACGGTGCAACTGACGCAATGGACCGACGTCGAGCTGTTCGAGGTGCCGCGGCTGTCTAAGCTGCCGAACCTGACGATGACCACCAAAGGCTACGAATTCTTCGCGCCGCATACTTGGCTCGAGTTCAACACCCGCATCGCGCCGATGAACGACAAGCGGTTCCGCCAGGCGGTGATGCATGCGATCGACCGCAAGGCGCTGCTGAACCGGATCTATTTCGGCCTCGGCAAGGTCGCGACCGGCCCGGTGTCGTCGAAGACCAAGTTCTACGAGAAGAACGTCAAGAACTACGACTTCTCGCCCGACAAGGCCAAGGCGCTGCTCGACGAGATGGGATTGAAGCCGGGCCCGGACGGCAAGCGCGTGTCGATTCCGTTCCTGGTGCCGCCCTACGGAGAGACGCATCAGCGGACGTCCGAATTCCTGCGGCAGTCGCTCGCCCGCGTCGGCATCGATCTGCAGTTGCAGGGCATCGACGTCGCCGGCTGGGCCGACAAGTTCAGCAATTGGGATTTCTCCACCACCACGACGACGGTCTATCAGTTCGGCGATCCGGCGCTCGGCGTGTCGCGCAGCTATGTCTCCTCCAACATCCGCAAGGGCATCCTGTTCTCCAATACTTGCGGCTACAACAATCCGGAAGTCGACCGGCTGTTCGAAGAGGCCGCGGTCGCGACCTCCGACGACAAACGTCAGGAAGCCTATAGCGCGCTGCAGAAGATCATGGTCGAGGAGGTGCCGGTCGCCTGGCTGCTCGAGATCGACTATCCGAACTTCATGGACAAGCGGCTGAAGAACGTGGTGACCACGGCGATCGGCGTCCACGACACCTTCGGCACGGTCTCGTTCGGATGAGGGCGCTGGCGCTGTCCGTCACCGGCAACCGCGGCGTGGCGATCGCGATAGCGATCGCCCAGTGGGTGGCGCGGTTCGTCGCGGTCGTCCTGGTGATCGCCACCTTCAACTTCGTGTTGGTGCATGCGGCGCCGGGCGATCCCGCGCAGGTGATGGCCGGGCAGAGCGGATCGGCCGACGAGCAGATGCTGGCTCAGCTGCGCGCCGAGTACGGCCTCGACAAGCCGTACCCGGTCCAGCTCGCGATCTATCTGAAACGGATCGTGACGCTGGACCTCGGCTATTCCTACCGGCAGCAGCGCAGCGTGCTGTCGCTGATCGCCGAGCGGCTGCCGGCGACGCTGCTGCTGACGTGCAGCGCGTTTCTGCTGTCGCTCGCGGCCGGCGTCTCGCTCGGCACGCTGGCCGGCGTGCGCGCCGGCAAATGGTCGGACACCGCGCTGACGATCGTCTCGCTGCTGCTCTACGCCATGCCGGTGTTCTGGCTCGGCCTGATGCTGGTGCTGCTGTTCTCGGTGAAGCTCGATTGGCTGCCGGCGTTCGGCTACGTCAGCATCGGTGTGCCGATGACTCCGCTCCAACGCATCGGTGACATTGCCGCCCATATGGTGCTGCCCGTGGTGTCGCTCGGCGCCGTACTGATGGCGATCTACGCGCGGCTGATGCGCTCGGCGATCATCGACGTCGCGCATCAGGACTTCATCAAGACGGCCCGTGCCAAAGGCTTGAAGCGCGGTCAGATCATCATGCGCCACATGCTGCGCAACGCGGTGCTGCCGGTCGTCACCGTCGCCGGCATGCAGGCCGGCACGCTGGTCGGCGGCTCGGTGGTGATCGAGACCGTGTTCGCCTGGCCCGGTCTCGGGCGGTTGACCTTCGACTCCGTGTTGCAGCGGGACTACCCGCTGATGCTCGGCATCTTTCTGGTGATGTCGGTGATCGTCATCCTGCTGAATTTCGTCACCGACACGATCTACCGGATCGTCGATCCGCGCGTGTCGCTGCGTGCGGCGGCCTGAGCGGAGGTTGGGATGGAAAGGCTGAAGACGTTCCTGCGTCACCCGACCGGCATGATCGGACTGATCATTCTGGCGGCCGTGGTGATCCTTGCGATCTGCGCGCCGGCGCTGTTTCCCGACGATCCGTGGGAGATGGTGGCGGCGCCGTTCCAGCCGCCGGGGAGCGAAGATCTGCCGCTCGGCTCGGACATGCTCGGCCGCAACGTCGCGGCCGGCATCGCCTACGGCGCGCGGGTGTCGCTGACGATCGGCGTCGCCTCGACGCTCGCGGCGCTGTGCATCGGCGTGACGATCGGCGCGATCGCCGGTTACTTCGGCGGCAAGGTCGATGATCTGATGATGCGGATCACCGAATTGTTCCAGACCATCCCGGGCTTCATCCTCGCCATCCTGCTGGTGGCGACGATCGGGCCGACGCTGACCAACGTCATCATCTCGATCGGCGCTGTCAGTTGGCCGCCCTTGGCGCGGCTGACGCGGGCCGAGTTCATGCGGCTGCGCGGCCGTGAGTTCGTCCAGGCGGCGGTGTGCCAAGGTCAAGCTCCGCTGATGGTGGCGCTGCGCCACATCCTGCCCAACGCGATCTCGCCGATCATCGTCACCGGCTCGCTGACGATCGCCACCGCGATCCTGATCGAGAGTGCGCTGAGCTTCATGGGGCTGGGCGATCCCAACCTGATGTCGTGGGGCCTGATGATCGGCGCCTCGCGCACGGTGATCCGGCAGGCGTGGTGGATGAGCGTGTTTCCCGGCGTCGCCATCCTGCTCACGGTGCTGGCGATCAATCTGGTCGGCGAGGGCCTCAACGACACGCTGAACCCGCGCATCGCGCGAAAGGTGCGCAACGCATGAGCGACCAAACCCTGCTGTCCGTCGAGCACCTGTCGGTCGAGCTGCCGCACGGCGGCGATCGCAGCCACGCTGTCGCCGACGTGTCGCTCAGCGTCGGCCGCAACGAGATCGTCTGCCTGGTCGGCGAGTCCGGCTCCGGCAAGTCGATCACCGCGCATGCCGTGCTGGGCCTGCTGCCGCCGAGCCTCGAGATCGGCGCCGGCACCATCCGGTTTCGCGGCGACGACATCGCTCATGCCGACGACGACGCCATGCGCGGCCTGCGCGGCGGCGCGATCTCGATGATCTTTCAGGAGCCGCTGAGCGCGCTCAATCCGCTGGCGCGGGTCGGCGATCAGATCGCCGAGGTCATCCTGGTGCACGCGGCGCCGCGGCCGAGCCGCGCCGAGCTCGACGCGCGGGTGCTGGAGCTGATCGCGGCGGTCGGGTTGCCGGAGCCGGCGACGCTGGTGCGCAGCTATCCGTTCCAGCTCTCCGGCGGCCAGCGCCAGCGGGTGATGATCGCGATGGCGATGGCCAACAATCCGGCGCTGCTGCTCGCCGACGAGCCGACCACCGCGCTCGACGTCACCACGCAGAAGCAGATCCTGGCGCTGATCCGTCGGCTGCAGGCCGAGCGCGGCATGGGCGTGTTGTTCATCACCCATGATTTCGGCGTGGTCGCCGACATCGCCGACCGCGTCGTGGTGATGCGCAACGGCCGTGTGGTCGAGCAGGGCAGCGTCGACGAGGTGCTGCGGCGGCCAAAGGACGACTACACCAAGGCGCTGATCGCCGCTGTGCCGGGCTCGCGACCGGCGTCGACCGTCGATCGCAAGATCGAGGGCGAGCCGCTGCTGGATGCGCACGGGCTGAACAAGACCTTCGTCACCGGTCAGGGGCTGTTCCGGCCCGACCGGACCGTCGTCGCGGTGCGCGACGTCGCGCTCAGCCTGCGGCCGCGCGAGACCGTCGCGGTGGTCGGCGAGTCCGGTTCCGGCAAATCGACGCTCGGCCGCATCATCATGCGGCTGATCGAGCCCGATGCCGGCGCGATCGAATTCGCCGGCGCGGACTTCCTCGAGCTGCGCGGCAGCCAGCTGCGGGCGATGCGCCGCAAGGTGCAGATCGTGTTTCAGGATCCGTTCGCCGCGCTCGATCCGCGGCAGAAGGTCGGCGACGCGATCGCGCGCGGGCCGATGGCCTACGGCGCGCCGCCCGCCGAGGCGATGGCCGACGCCAGGCGGCTGCTGGCGCGCGTCGGGCTCGAGGCCAGCGCCGCCGGGCGTTATCCGCACGAATTCTCCGGCGGCCAGCGCCAGCGCATCTGCATCGCGCGCGCGCTGGCGCTGAAGCCGATGGTGCTGGTCGCCGACGAGGCGGTGTCGGCGCTCGACGTCTCGGTGCAGGCGCAGATCCTCGACCTGCTCGCGGAATTGCGCGAAGAGATGAACCTGGCGATGCTGTTCATCACCCACGATCTGCGCGTCGCCGCCGAGATCGCCGACCGCATCGTGGTGATGCGCCACGGCGAGATCGTCGAGCAGGGTGATACCAAGTCGGTGTTCACCTCGCCGCAGCATGCCTACACCCGTGCCTTGCTGGATGCCATTCCGGGCCGCAGCCTGTTCGCCGGCCCGCAGGCCGCCACGGCGCCGAATGCGATGACAGCATAGTCGAACGGCTCTGGCCTTTCGTCGGCAAATCGCGGAGCGTTGGCTGCCCGCGGGAAGCGCGACGCACCCCCATCCAACAAGGAACCCACAATGCGCGATTTCCACAAGACTGGCCGCTCGCTCGCGGGGGCGCAGAACGGCATGGCGGCGACGTCGCATCCGCGCGCGACGCTGGCTGCGGTCGATATCCTGCGTCGTGGCGGCAATGCGATCGACGCCGCTGTGGCCGCGGTCGCGGTGCAGGGTGTCGTCGAACCGCAGATGACCGGGATCGGCGGCGACTGCTTCGCGCTGATCGCTTTGCGCGGCGGCCGGTCGATCGCGCTGAACGGCTCCGGCCGCACGCCGGCTGGCACCGATGCGGAGAAATACGCTGGCGGCGAGGCGCGCGACATCCCGCCGACCTCGCCCGAGGCCGTCACCATTCCGGGGGCGATCGATGCGTGGTGCACGCTGATCGAGCGGCACGGCACTCTGCCGCTGGCGGATGTGCTGGCGCCGGCGATCGAGGCCGCGGAGCAGGGCTTCTGCGTCACGCCGCGGGTCGCCTCCGACTGGCGCCGGTTTCGCGCACGCGTCGAGATCGACCCGAACGCCGCCGCGCAGTTCCTGCCCGGCGGGCAAGTCCCTGAGATCGGCGACGTCCGCGCCCAGCCGCGGCTCGGCGCAACGCTGCGCAAGATCGCCCGCGAGGGCCGCGCCGGCTTCTACCAGGGCGAAGTCGCCGAGGAGATGGTGGCGGTGCTGCGCAAGCTCGGCGGCGCGCACAGCATGGATGATTTCGCCGCGCATCGCTCCGAAGATGTGACGCCGATCTCGGCCGATTATCGCGGCTTCACCGTGATGGAATGTCCGCCGAACGGGCAGGGCCTCGCCGCGCTGATGATCCTGCGCGTGCTCGAAGGCTTCGAGGTCGGCAAGCTCAATGAGGCCGATCGAATTCATCTGCTCGCCGAGGCCACCAAGGCGGCCTATGCGACGCGCGACGCCTATTTCTGCGATCCGGCGATCCACCCGCTCGAACCCGCCCGCTTTCTGTCGGACGCCGTGATCGGCCAGATCCGGCAGGCGATCACGATGGACCGCGCCGGCGAGGCGCAGCCGTGGCTCGACACCGAGCATCGCGACACGGTGTACGTCACCGTGGTCGACCGCGATCTCAATGCGGTGTCGCTGATCAATTCGATCTTCTCGCCGTTCGGCAGCGGCATCTATGCGCCGAATTCCGGCGTGCTGTTGCACAATCGCGGCTGGAGCTTCCGCGCCAAGCCCGGCCATCCCAACTCGCTGGCGCCGAGCAAGCGGCCGATGCACACGATCATTCCCGGCATGCTGATGCAGGGCGATCAGGCGGTGATGCCGTTCGGCGTGATGGGCGGTCACTATCAGGCCGCCGGGCATGCGAACTTCATCTCGAATGTGCTCGACCTCGGCCTCGACATTCAGGCCGCGGCCGAGCGTCCGCGCAGCTTCTGCTTCGACGGCGCGTTGTCGCTCGAGACCACGATCGGCCAGGACATTTTCGACGAGATGCAACGGCGCGGACACACCGTACGCCGGACCGAGGAAGCGATCGGCGGCTGCCAGGCGATCCGCATCGATCGTGCGCGCGGCGTTCTGCTGGGCGCGTCCGATCATCGCAAAGATGGATTGGCGCTCGGCTATTGATCGCGGCGGTGGTCGCCGCACTCGCTCGGTCGAGTAGCGGGCATCGGCTCGGCTTGCGTGGAAGATGAGACGGTGCATATGCGGCCGATGCCGCATAGACGTCCGCTACTTCAGCCGCTCCAGCAGGGCGAGGAACAGCGTGCGTTCGTCCTTCGTGAGGGGCGAAAGCGTTTCCTTGGTGATCTGGTGCGCCACCGCGATGGAGCGCTCCGTCAAGGCTGTGCCTTCCGGCGTCAGCGCGACCACCAGGCGGCGTCCATCCTCGGGGTCGGGACTGGTGTCGAGCAGGCCGCGCTTCACCAGACGCTCGACCACCCCCTTGATGGTGGCGGCGTCCATCGCGGTGTAGCGGCCGAGCAGGTTCTGCGAGCAGGGGCCGAGCTCGAACAGCTTGGCGAGCGCCGCCCACTGGGTCATCGTCAGATCCTCGCCCATGCGGCCGACGAAGATGGTCGCGTGGCGCTGGATCACCTGGCGCAGCATGAAACCGACTTGAGCGTCGAGCAGATAAGTCGATGCGGCCTTGCTCTTTGCGCCGCGCTTGGTCGATACCGATTTCTTACTCAACTAGCGGCCTCGCTGCCCCGTCCTGCTCACACCGCAAGGTAGGCGTCCCGGATTTCGGGGTGCGCTTCGAGTTCGTCGATCGTGCCGGAGAATCGAATGCGTCCCTTCTCGATGATATAGGCGCGATCGCAGATCAGCTTGGCAAAATGCAAATTCTGCTCGGAAATGATGATGCTGAGTCCTTCGCGCTTCATCGCCAGAATGGCGTCGGCCATCTGTTCGACGATCTTCGGCGCCAGCCCCTCGGAGGGTTCGTCCAGCAGCACCAGCGACGGGTTGCCCATCAGCGTCCGGCCGATGCTCAGCATCTGCTGTTCGCCGCCGCTCATGTCGCCGCCGAGCCGCTTGCGCATCTCGCCCAGATTGGGAAACAGCTTGTAGATCCGGTCCGGCGTCCATTCGGCCACGCCCGGGCGGGCCTTCTGGCGGCCGACCTCGAAATTCTCCTCGACGCTCAGCTCGGTGAAGATCCGGCGGTCCTCCGGCACGTAGCCGAGCCCGCGCCGCACGATCTCGTAGGGCGGCAGTCGCGAGACGTCCTCGCCCTCGAAGATCACGCTGCCGGCGCGCCGCGACACCAGGCCGACCACCGAGCGAAACGTGGTGCTCTTGCCGGCGCCGTTGCGCCCGAGCATCGCGACGACCTCGCCTTCGCCGACGGCGAAACCGACGTCGAACAGGATGTGGGCCGGTCCGTAGAAGCTGTTGAGGTCGGAGACTTCAAGCTTCATTGCACGGTCTCCTTGCGGTGCTTGGCGTCGTACAGCAGGCCGTCTCCGAGATAGATCGCCTGGACGTGCGGATCGCTGCGGACCTGCTGCGGCGTGCCGCGCGCCACCAGCTGGCCGCGGTTCAGTACCATCACTTCGTCCGCGTGTTCGAACACGACGTCCATGTCGTGCTCGGTGAACAGCACGCCGATGTCCTTGCGGCGGGCGATGCCGGCGGTCAGACGCATCAGTTCGACGCGTTCCTTCGGCGCCATGCCGGCGGTCGGCTCGTCCATCAGCAGCAGCCGCGGCTGGTTGGCCAGCGCCACGGCCAGCTCGAGGCGCTTGAGGTCGCCGTAAGCGAGTTCGCCGCAGGGCCGCTCGGCCTGTTCCTGCATGCCGACAAGGGTCAGCAGTTCGTTCGCCTCGTCGAGATAGCTTTTGCCGGCATAGCCGAACAACGACCACAGTCGGCGGTGAAACGACAGCAGCGCGACCTGAACGTTTTCACGCACGGTCATCGACGAGAACGTCGCGGTGATCTGAAAGGTGCGGCCGACGCCGCGCCGCCACACCGTGCGCGGCGGCAGGCCGACGACTTCCTCGCCGGCGAGCTTGATCGAGCCGGCGTCCGGCCGGATCTGGCCGTTGAGCATGTTGAAGCAGGTGCTCTTGCCGGCGCCGTTCGGGCCGATCAGCGCCAGGATTTCGCCGGGCCTGACCGCGAAACTGACGTCGCGCACCGCATGCACGCCGGAATAGGACTTCACCAGCCCTTTGACGTCGAGCAGCGTGGTCATTCGGCGGCCTCCATCTTGGCGATTCCGACCGTGCCCGACTTGCCCGCGGCTTCGGGGCCGGTGCCGTTCGGTGCGGGCGGGCGGCGATGGCGCCAATCTTCGATGAAGCCGACGATGCCCTTCGGCGCAGCCACCACCAGCAGCACGATGATCGCGCCGAGCACGAGCTTGGAAAGGTCGGTCTGGCTCATCAGCCAGATCGCCAGCGCCTTGTAGACGATCGCGCCGACCACCGCGCCGGACACGGTCTCGATGCCGCCGAGCAGCACCATCACCAGGCCGTCGACCGAGATCGGAATCGCCAGCGACTCCGGAAACACCGAGCCCTTAAGGAAGGCGAACAGCGCGCCGGCGACGCCGGCGAAGGTGCCGGCCACCAGCAGAGCGGCCCACTGCACCGACTTGCGATCGATGCCGATGGCATCGGAGCGCAAGGTGTTGTCGCGCGTCGCCCGCAGCCCGAAGCCGTAGGGCGAGAACACCAGCATCCGCAGCAGCGCCACGCCGACGACGGAAACGCCGAGCGTCAGCCAGAAGAAGCCCCGCGGGCTGGACGCCCAGGCCGACGGCCAGATTCCGAGAATGCCGTTGTCGCCGCCGGTCACCTCGACCCATTGGAACGCGATCGACCAGATGATTTGCGCGAAGGCCAGCGTCAGCATCGCGAAATACACCCCGGACAGCCGCACGCAGAACCAGCCCGACACCACGGCCCCGATCAGCCCGAACAGCGGGCCGACGAGCAGGGCCACCTCCATCGGCGCCCCGAGAAATTTGACCGCGAAGGCGGCGCCGTAAGCACCGAGGCCGAAGAACGCGGCATGGCCGAACGAGGCGAGGCCGCCCACCGTCATCATGAAGTGCAGGCTGGCGGCGAACAGCACGAACACCAGGATCTCCGAACCGACGCTCAGCAGGTAGTTGCCGGCGAACAACGGCAGCAGCGCCGCACTCGCCACCAGCACCGCGGCGCCGATGCGTTCCCATTGCGACATCGGCTTCCACGGACGGAACGAGATCCCGGCGCTGGCGCGCACGCCGCGCTCGGCCTTGCCGAGCAGGCCGTAGGGCCGCACCACCAGCACCACCGCCATCACCAGGAACACCGCGATCAGCGAGATCTTCGGCAGCACCAGGATGCCCAGCGCGTTCAGTTCAGACACCAGCACCGCGGCGATGAACGCGCCGGTGACCGAGCCGAGGCCGCCGATCACCACCACCACGAACACTTCGACGATGATCGACAGGTCCATGTAGTGGGTGACGGTGGTGCGCGGGATCTGCAGCGCGCCGCCGAGTGCGGCGAGGAACACGCCGAGCGCGAACACGCTGGTGAACAGCCACTTCTGATTCACGCCGAGGCACGCGACCATGTCGCGATCCTGCGTCGCGGCGCGCACCAGCACGCCCCAGCGGGTGCGGTGAAACAGCAGCCACAGTGCGCCGAGCACGGCGGGGCCGAGCACGATCAGCAAGAGATCGTAGGTCGGCACCAGCCGGCCGAACAGGCTGAACGCTCCGGTAAAGCCAGGGGCGCGCGGCCCCATCAGATCGTCGGCGCCCCAGATCAGCACCACGATGTCCTGAACCATCAGCGTCACGCCGAACGTGGCAAGCAACTGGAACAGCTCGGGCGCGTGATAGATGCGGCGCAGCAGCACCATCTCCATCAACGCGCCGAGCAGCGCGACAATCAGGCTGGCGGCGACGAGGCCGCCCCAGAAGCCGAGCGCGCCGGAGAAACGGTCGGTCAGCGTGAAAGCCACATAGGCGCCCAGCATGTAGAAGGCGCCGTGCGCGAAGTTCACGATGCGCGTGACGCCGAAGATGATCGAGAGCCCCGACGCCACCAGGAACAGCGACGCAGCGCTGGCGAGACCACTGAGGGCCTGGACCAAGATCAGTTCCACGGCGACGCCTTTCGTCTGGAGAAAATCGATGAACCCGATGGTCGCCGCCGCTGTCGCCAGCGGCGGCCGTTCGTCAAAGTCGGGAGCAGTACGCGAGGGCGACGCGTCGCCCGCGACGCCTCAGTTCGCCGGACGCAGCTTGGCGGCGTCGGCCTCGCTCGGCAGATAGTCGGCGCCCTTCTTGAACACCACGTCGACCATGATGCCCTTACCGTCCTTCTGCGTGGTCTTGCCGACAAAGGCGCCCATCGTCGACTGATGATCGCCGGCGCGGTAGACGACCGTGCCGAACGGGGTGTCGACCTTCAGGTTCTTCATCGCCTTGACCAGGCCGTCAGTCGAATGATCGTCGGTGGCCGTCAGCACGGCGGCGATGGTCTTCACGGTGGCGTAGCCGACCACCGAACCGAGCCGCGGATAGTCCTTGTTGAGCTGCTGATAGGCGTCGAGGAAGGCTTTGTGCTCCGGCGTGTCGATCGCGTACCAGGGATAGCCGGTGACGATCCAGCCTTCCGGCGTTTCAGTCTTCAGCGGGTCGAGATATTCCGGCTCGCCGGTCAGATAGCTCACCACCGCGCGGTCCTTGAACACGCCGCGGGTGTTGCCTTCGCGGACCAGCTTCACCAGATCGCCGGCGAAGGTGGCGTTGAGGATGGCGTCGGGCTTGGCGGCGTCGATCGCCTGCAGCACCGGGCCGGCGTCGATCTTGTTGAGCGGCGGCCACTGCTCGGCGACGAACTCGACGTCCGGACGCTTCTTGCTCAGGATTTCCTTGAACGCGGCGACGAACGACTGGCCGAATTCGTAGTTCGGCGCGATGGTGGCCCACTTCTTGGCCGGCAGCTTGGCGGCTTCTTCCGCCAGCATCGAGGCCTGCATGTAGTTCGAGGTGCGCAGCCGGAAGGTGTAATCGTTGCCCTTCGACCACACGATAGCGTCGGTGAGAGGCTCGGCCGCGACGTACAGCACCTTCTTCTGCTTGGCGAAGTCCGACAGCGCCAGCCCGATATTCGACAGGAAGCCGCCCGCGATCAGCACCACGCCGTCGCGCGACACCAGTTCGTTGGCGGCGGTCAGCGCGTCGCCCGGCTTGCCGCCGTCGTCCTTGGTGATGACGACCAGCTTCTTGCCCTTGATGCCGCCGGCGTCGTTGATCTGCTTCAGCGCCAGTTCCATGCCCTTGCGGTAAGGCTCGGTGAAGCCGGGCAGGGCCGAATAGGAGTTGATCTCTCCGACCTTGATCTCGCCCTGCTGCGCATGGGCGACGCCGGAAGCGAAAAGCAGTGCCGTCAAAGCTAGTCGTGCAACTTGTTTCATACGCTCATGCCCTCTGTGTTGAACCAACCTCAGCCACTCGTCGTCTTGACGTTTTTGCCTTCAAGCGAGCCGGGCTCCGCCTCACTCGAAAACATCATTCTTTAGCGTAGCCCGTCTTCGCCTTTGATTTCGGCGGTCGTCAGTCCGCCGACGCGCGGCAGCGGCCGGCCGGAATCCGTGACGGCCACCGCCACCACGATCTCATTGGCGCGCGGCGCATCCGATACACTCACCTGCATGCCGTCGAAATGGCTGCGCACGAAGGCGGCGTCCTTGTGCCCGAGCGGAATGTCGAGCTCGGCGCCGAGGCCGCCGCGCCGCTTCGACGACGGGATCAAGGCCGCGCCCTTGCCGAGCACCTTGCGCACCGGCGCGCCCATCTTCGGGTGCAGCAAGGCGGCGGCGTGTTCCAACTCGCCGTTCTCGCCGACCAGTGCGGCCTTGCCGTAGCTCTCGGCCTTGGCGCCGTCGATGCCGAGCGCGGCGACCGCCTTCTCGGTGAGCAGCCCGCCGAGTTCTTCGCCGATCGCGATCAGCTCGGACAGGTCCTCGACGTAGCGACCGGCGAACGGATTTTCGATCACCGCGATAGCGGCGGCGCGGCGGGTCGGCGGCGTGACGGTGCGTCCCATTTCAGTCAGCGTCTCTTCGACGATGACGACGATCTTGCGGATTTTCGCGCTCATCGCAGGCCGTCCTCACCCTTGATGTCCGCCGCAGCGAGGCCGCCGACGCGGGCGTGGACCCGCGGGCCGGAACTCATTACTAGCACGAGCGCGATCTCGTTCGCCTTCGGCGCATCGGTCACGCCGACTTCCATCGCGTCGAAATGGCTGCGCACGTAGGACGCGTTGACATGGGTCACCGGCACGTCGAGCCGGGTGCCCGGACCGCCGACCTTCTTGGTCGAGGGCACGATCGCCTTGGCGTCGCCGAGGATCTCGCGCATCGCGTAGCCGCCGGGCACGTGCCACAGCGCGCCGTGCTCCAGCTCGCCGTCCGCGCCGACGATCGCGCCCTTGCCGTAGCCGTCGATCGCCTTCGCATCGCCGCCGAGCGCCTGCAGCAGTTCGCCGGCCAGCGCCACGCCGAGCGGCGTCAGATCGTCCATGAAGCCCGAGATGTCCTGAACGTAGCGGCCGGCGAACGGATTCTCGATCACCGCGATGATCGCGCCGCGCCGCCGCGGCGTCGCCGCCACCGGGCCGCCCTCGTGGAAGATCTCCTCGGTGATCAGGAGCTTCTTGCGGATTTTGACCTCAGGCATCGGGCTGCTCGTGTTGTGGTTGCAAGGAAACGAAAGTCGCGGAGCCGACGCTCGCCGAGTCTCCCTGCAAATGCAGGGCCGCGGCGCAGATCAGCCCGCGCGACAGAAGCGCGCGCGCCATGGTCAGGCCGGCGCCCAGCGCCTCGGACCGATCCGTTGCACCGAGCCGCGGCACCTGCCGGGTGACTTGCAGTGTACCCAGATCGCTGTCCGGTTGAAGCTCGCAGGCGGCCTGTCGAACGATGCCGCGATGGCCGGGCAGGTCGACCGCATTGGCGACCACGGTGGCCGCGGCGTCCGCCGTCGCGGCGGTGGGCGCCAGTATGGTCACGGCGTCGGCGATCCCGAGCGAGAAGCTGCGTCCGCGCCAGCCGCTGGTGGCGACGCCGCGCACCGGGCCGTTCGCGTCGATCTCGGCCCGGCCGACCAGACGCGGCTCATCCGGACGGTCGACCAGCCCCACGGTGAAGCGCGCGCCTTGCGACAGATGCAGCGCGATATCTCCGCCGTTGTTGACGTAAGCGCGGGTGATGCCGGGGCAGATCAGCGCCTTCAGGATCTCGTCCGCGACGGCCCCCGCCACGGCGGCCATCGGCGTGATGAAGATCTCGCCCGCGAACGGCGCCACCGCATCGGCCATGCGCTGCGCCACCGGATGACCGAACGCCGGCATGTCGCTTCGCGCCGGCGTGCGCAAAGCGGACAGCTCGGCGCACAGCGCATCGAGCAGGCCGGCGAAGCGCTGCGCGGCAGCCGCGTAGGCGTGCCGGACGGCGCGGGCATCTCCGCTCGCCTCGATGATCAGGTCGATCGGTCCATCCTGCAGATGCAGCCGGCGGCCGTCCGCCAGCATCGCCGCCTGCGCTGCGCGTCCTCGAACCGGGGTGAGGAGGTGCGGGGCGGCCATCGGATCAGCCGAAGAATCGTTTGGCCGCATTCGGTGCGAGCGGCCATGGGTTGTCGGAATGCGGCGCGACGGTCTGCAGGCCGTCGTTCGAGACGATGGACGACACCGGCCGGACTTCGGCCATATGACCGCCGAGCTCTTCGTAGTCCGACAGCCGCAGCGTGAATTCGATCGGCGCCACCAGAGCGGGCGTCGGCACGTAGCCGAACGCGTTCTCCGGCATCTTGGTCACGTCGACCATCAGCGTGATGCCGCCGCCGGGATAGACATAGACCGGCGCGCCGCCGCAGGTGACGTAGGTCAGCGCGTCCTTCACCGAATGTGTTAGACGCACCGGGTTTTCGGTGACTCCCGCGCGCAGCGAGCCGCCGGCGCCGGCCATGAACAGCACCGTGGAGAGCGCCGGCTCGCAATTGTCCTTCACCCGCTGCGACAATGCCGCCAGCGCCTCCGGCATCGGCTTTTCGCGCGGCGTCAGCGTTTCGTCCAGCTCGTAGTACGCCGCGTGTTCGCCGGTGGTCGAGATGAAGTACAGCCGCAGCCCGGGCCACGCTACCTTGCGATCGAACGGGCCGAGGATCGACAGCGGATCGGAGATGTTGGTGCCGCCCCAGCCGGTGCCGGGCTCGGCGACCTGGAAGTAACGGCCCGGGGTCGAGCGACGGCCCTTGATCTTGATGCCGGTGTCGGGAACGTCCAGCACCTTGCCGGCCTGATGTTCGGACAACACGCCGGTGATGTGATCGTCGACCACCACGACGTCGTCGACCAGGCCGAGCCATTGCTTGGCGAACATGCCGATCGTCGCGGAGCCGCAGCCGACCCGCATCCGCTCTTCCTTGACGCCGTTGACGATCGGGGCCTGTCCGGCCTGCACCACGACGGTGGAGCCGCCGTCGATCGTGAGTTCGACCGCCTTGCCGTTGCACAAATCGAGCAGGGCTTCGCAGGTGACGCGGCCTTCCTTCTTGCTGCCGCCGGTGAGGTGATGCACGCCGCCGAGCGACAGCATCTGCGAGCCGTATTCGGAGGTGGTGACGTGGCCCACGGCTTCGCCCGCGGCGCGCACGGTCGCCTGTTCCGGGCCGAGGAAGCGGTCGGTGTCGATCTTCACCTTGACGCCGCAGTAACTGAAGATTCCTTCGGTGACGACGGTCACCATGTCGACGCCGTCGACTTCGGACGAGACGATGAACGGCGCGGGCTTGTAGTCCGGATAGGTGGTGCCGGCGCCGATCGCCGTAACGAAGGTTTCGGGGGCCGCGATCAGCTTGCCGTCCCACGAGCCGTCGCGATGGAACGGAACCACGGCGCTGCCGTGTTCCAGCGCGCGGTCGAGCACGATGTGCGGATCGACGCGGACCAGATCGCCGTTGTGATTGGCGTAGCGATCGCAGGCGCCGCTCATGCCGGGCTTGATGTAGCACATCACCGGACAAGCATCGCAGCGGATCTTTCCGTCGCTGGCCTGGTCCGTCCCGGCAGTGGTTTCGTCGGCCATGTGGCTCTGCTCTTCGCTCCGGTCGGTCCGCCGCGTCGCGTCCGCCGCATTTGTATGTATACTAATGAAAAGCGGGACCCGATCCAAGTCAAGCATAAGGAATGGGCAGCACCTGCACAAACCCTCATCGCAGTGCAAACAGCTTGACGATTATTGTTGGTACAGAAACAATCAGGACAGGACGGCTGCCTCGGCCTGGAAGCGGATATGCGGAGACAAATCGTGTTCGCAGCGCACTCGGACGCCTGCGTCGACAGCCGCACGGTGCTTGCTGCAGGGCACAATTGACATGTCGCCGCCGCAAAAAAGTGATCCCGTGGCGCTGACCGTCAACGGAGTTACGCACAGTTTCGATCTGCCGCGCGACACCAGACTGATCTACGTGCTGCGCAACGATCTCGGACTCAACGGTCCGAAGTTCGGCTGCGGCCTCGGCGAATGTGGCGCCTGCACGGTGCTGATCGACGGCGTGGCGGCGCGCTCCTGCGTGGTGACGCTGAAGACCGCCGAGGGGCGGTCGATCACCACGCTGGAAGGGCTCGGCGGAACCGCCGCGTTGCATCCGGTGCAGGCCGCGTTCATCGATGCGCAGGCGGCGCAGTGCGGCTATTGTCTCAACGGCATGATCATGACCACCGCGGCGTTTCTCGCCCGCAATCCCACGCCGACGCTCGATCAGGTACGCGAGGCGTTGCGCTACAATCTGTGCCGCTGCGGCACGCATGTGGAAATCCTGCGCGCCGTGATGGCCGCCGCCGGGCTGAACGCGCTCGCGGATGGTCTTGCACCAGGCGATGCCGTGACGAGTGATCCGCGATGAGCGAGCCGACGCCGGTCGCTTCCGACCTTCTGGCTCGCACCGGCACTCTCGCGGTGCTGCGGCCCTCGCAGTACGTCAAAGGGCTGGTGCCGACGGCGCCGCCGCCCGACGGCGCGCTCGACCTGTTCCTGTTTCTCGACGATGCAGGGCAGGTACTCGCCTTCAACGGCCACGTTGATCTCGGCACCGGCATCCGCACCGCGCTGGCGCAGATCGTCGCGGAAGAACTCGACGTCCCGTTCGCCGCCGTCACCATGGTGCTCGGCCACACCTCGGGCACGCCGAACCAGGGCGCGACGATCGCCAGCGACAGCATCCAGGTCTCGGCGGTGCCGCTGCGCAACGCCGCGGCGCAGGCGCGGCTTCATCTCGTCGCGCTGGCGGCGCAGGAACTGGAGATGCCGCCGGAGCAACTCACCGTCACCGACGGCGTGGTGCATCCGCGCGACCGCAGTAATGTCGGCGTGTCCTACGCATCGCTGCTGCAGGGCCGCAGCGACCGCCTGATGCTCGCCGACGATGTCGCGACCAAGCCGGTGACCGAACATCGCATCGTCGGCCAGCGCATCGCGCGCTCCGACATTCCCGCCAAGGCGACCGGCGACTTCGTCTATGTGCACGACGTCCGGGTGCCCGGCATGCTGCACGGCCGCGTGGTGCGGCCGCCTTATGCGGGCGTCGATGCCGGCGACTTCATCGGCCACAGCCTGATCGGTGTCGACGAAGCCTCCGTCGCGCATATTCCGGGCGTGGTCGCCGTCGTCAGCATGGGCGATTTCATCGGCGTTGTCGCCGAGCGCGAGGAGCAGGCGATCGAGGCCGCGCGCGTGTTGAAGGTGGAGTGGAAGCCGCCGCCGCCGCTGCCGGATCTCGACGATCTCGCCACCGCGCTCGGCGCCAATCCGGCGACGACGCGGACGTTGCACGACAGAGGCGACGTCGATCGCGCCCGTGCCGATGCCGCCGTGCCGATGGACCGCGTCTATGTCTGGCCGTATCAGATGCACGGTTCGATCGGTCCGTCCTGCGCAGTGGCGGACGTGCGCGACGGCGCTGCGACGGTCTGGTCGGGGACGCAGAATCCCTATCCGCTGCGGCTCGATCTCTCGGTACTGCTCGGCCTACCCGAGCAGGACATCGAGGTGCTGCGATTCGAGGCCGCCGGCTGCTACGGCCGCAACTGCGCCGACGACGTCGCCGCCGACGCGGCGCTGCTGTCGCGCGCAGTCGGCCGCCCGGTGCGGGTGCAACTGACCCGCGAGCAGGAGCACGCCTGGGAGCCGAAAGGCGCGGCGCAACTGATGGAAATTTCCGGCGGCCTCAACGCCGATGGCAGTCCCGCCGCCTATGATTTCGCGACGCGCTATCCGTCGAATGCGGCGACGACGTTGGCGCTGCTACTCACAGGTCGGGTGCCGGCGAACAATCCGGTGTTCGAGATGGGCGATCGCACCGCGATCCCGCCTTACGCTTACGACAACATCCGGGTGAAGGTGCACGACATGGCGCCGATCGTGCGCGCGTCGTGGCTGCGCGGCGTCTCGGCGCTGCCGAACTCGTTCGCGCACGAGAGCTACATCGACGAACTCGCCGCCGCGGCCGGCGTCGATCCGGTCGAGTATCGGCTGCGCTATCTGCACGATCCGCGGGCCGTCGATCTGGTGAAGGAGGTCGCCGCACGCGCCGGCTGGGTGCATCGCACCGGCCCGCGCCAACAAGTGGTCGAAGGCGACGTCGTGCGCGGCCAGGGCGTCGCCTATGCGCTCTACGTCCACTCCAAGTTTCCGGGCTACGGCGCGGCGTGGTCGGCCTGGGTCGCCGACGTCGAGGTCAACAAGGCGACCGGCGACGTTGCGGTGAAGCGCGTCGTGGTCGGGCAGGATTCCGGGCTGATGATCAACCCCGCCGGGGTCGAGCACCAGATCCACGGCAACGTCATCCAGTCCACCAGCCGGGCGCTGAAGGAACAGGTCAGCTTCACCGACACCGCGGTCGCCGACAAGGAATGGGGCGCGTACCCGATTCTCACTTTCCCGGAAGTGCCGGTCATCAACGTCGTGCTGATGCCGCGGCCGAACGATCCGCCGCTCGGCAGCGGCGAGTCCGCCTCGGTGCCGTCGGCGGCCGCGATTGCCAATGCGATCTTCGACGCCACCGGCGCGCGGCTGCGCGAGCCGCCGTTCACGCCGGAGCGGGTGCGCGCCGCGCTCGGCAATCCGATGTTGCCGCCGCCGCCCGCGTCGGCGGCGAAGAAGCGGTCGTGGTTCAAGATGGCGGGTGCCGCGATCGCGGGCGCGCTCGGCATGGCGACGCTGGCGCTGCCGATTCGCGGCGCGCTCGCGCCGATCACGCCGCCAGATCCGGCGAGCTTCTCCGCCGAGATGATCTCGCGCGGACGGCAGCTCGCCGCGCTCGGCGGTTGCGCGGTGTGCCACACCGAGATCGGCGGCGTCACCAACGCCGGCGGTCGGCCGGTCGAGACGCCGTTCGGCACCGTGTACTCCACCAACCTCACGCCCGATCCGGAGACCGGCATCGGCCGCTGGTCCTACGCGGCGTTCGAGCGCGCGATGCGCGAGGGCATCGCCCGCGACGGACGGCATCTCTACCCGGCGTTTCCCTATGCCTCCTTCACGCGGACCAGCGACACCGATCTGCAGGCGCTGTACGCCTATCTGATGGCGCAGGCGCCGGTGAAGGCGCCGACGCCCGAAGCGCGGATGGCGTTCCCGTTCAACATCCGGCCGCTGATGGCCGGCTGGAACATGCTGTTCCTGCGCACCGGCCAGATGCAGGCCGACCCGGCCAAGGCGCCGCAATGGAATCGCGGCGCCTATCTGGTCGAGAGCCTCGGCCATTGCGGCGCCTGCCACACGCCGCGCAACGCGCTCGGCGCGGAGAAGGCGCAAACCTCGTATCTGAGCGGCGGCACGGTCGACGGCTGGCACGCGCCCGCGCTGAATGCGCTGTCCAGCGCGCCGATTCCGTGGACCGAGGCCGAACTGTTCTCGTATCTGCGCAGCGGCTTCTCGAAGTTCCACGGCACCGCGGCCGGGCCGATGGCGCCGGTGGTGGAGCAGCTGTCCGCGTTGCCGGATGCGGACATCCGCGCGATGGCGACCTATCTGGCCTCGTTCGCGCCGGCCGCCGAACAGCCACCGGCCGAACGCGCCGCGGCGCTGCAGGCCGAAGCGGCGGCGACGCTGCGGCCGCTGGATTCGCTCGGCGGCAAGCTCTACGAGGGCGCCTGCGCGTCCTGCCACAGCGACAGCGGGCCGACGCTGTTCGGTGTCCGCCCGGTGCTGGCGCTCAACACCAATGTGCATGCCGCCGATCCGGACAATCTGATCCGAGTGATACTCGACGGCATTCCCAATCCCGCCGCAGCGGACCTCGGCGACATGCCCGGGTTCCGCAACAGCTTCAGCGATGCGCAGGTCGCAGCCCTGGTGAACTACATGCGCGCCTCGTTCGCTCCGCAAGCGCCGGCCTGGCGCGGAGTCGAACAGGCGGTGACGCGGCTGCGGGCTCACCAGGGCACGCACTGACCCTGCGATTCCCTCGTAACTGCCTGAAAAATCGACGCGTCCTGCCTGAAATGTCCGCATTGGTATGCGTCATCGCGCGTTGACAGCCGCCCGCAACCGCCGTTATTTTCATTCGTATACAAATGAATTAGCCGCAGCCGGCGGCGTGTCGAAACCGGGCCGGGATGGTCCGCGCGAAGAGAAAGGGCGAGTTGCGTGAGCAATTTGATGGAAGAGCGCGTTCTCAGCGTGCGCCATTGGACCGATCGTCTGTTCAGCTTCACCACCACCCGCGATTCCGGTTTTCGGTTCCGCAACGGTGAGTTCACCATGACCGGCATCAAGGTCGACGGCCGCCCGCTGCTGCGGGCCTATTCGGTGGCGAGCCCGAACTACGAAGAGACGCTGGAGTTCTATTCGATCAAGGTGCCGAACGGGCCGCTGACCTCGCGCCTGCAGCACCTCAAAGAGGGCGACACCATCATCGTCGGCCGCAAGGCGACCGGCACGCTGGTGATCGACAATCTGCGCGAGGGCAAGAATCTGTATCTGCTCGCGACCGGCACCGGCGTCGCGCCGTTCCTGTCGATCATCCGCGATCCCGAGACCTACGAGCGGTTCGAGAAGATCGTGCTGGTGCACGGCTGTCGGCAGATCGCCGAGCTGGCCTACGGCGAGCAGATGGTCACGGCGCTGCAGGAGCACGAATTCCTCGGCGGCGACGTCAAGGCCAAGCTGATCTACTACCCGACCGTCACCCGCGAGCCGTTCGTCCACGAGGGCCGGATCTCGAAGCTGATGGACAGCGGTCAGCTCCATGCCGACATCGGCCTGCCGTCGCTCGACAAAGCCCGCGACCGCGTGATGCTGTGCGGCTCGACCCAGATGATGATCGATCTGAAAACGCGACTGGCCGATCTCGGTTTCGAGGAAGGCAATCACGGCGAGGCCGGCGACTTCGTGCTGGAAAAGGCCTTCGCCGAGCGCTGAGAAAATCTCGAACCGTGGCGGCTCGAGGCTGTTTTCAAGCGTCGCGTCACCGCCTACAGTTCATGTGTCTGCAAACGACCGGGCTCACTCTTTTCGGAGACATCGGACATGGCTCACGACGCCGCCGCCCCCACGGGACCGACCAAGCTCGTCATTCGCAACATCGGCCTCCTGATCAGCGGTGACCTCGACAAGCCGATCCTCGATGCCGACACCATCGTGGCCGAGAACGGCAAGATCTCCGCGATCGGCCGGCTCAAGGACGTCGACACCGAGGGCGCCACCACCGTCGTCGATGCGCACGGCGCGGCGGTGACGCCGGGCCTGATCGACAGCCACGTGCATCCGGTCGCCGGCGATTGGACGCCGCGGCAGAGCCAGCTCAACTGGATCGACTCCTCGCTGCACGGCGGCGTCACCACGATGATCTCGGCCGGCGAGGTGCACTATCCCGGCCGGCCGCGCGACGTCGTCGGCATCAAGGCGCTGGCGATCACCGCGCAGCGCAGCTTCTCCGCCTTCCGCGCCAGCGGCGTGAAGGTCCATGCCGGCGCTCCGGTGATCGAGCACGAGATGGACGAGAACGACTTCAAGGAGCTGGCGGCGGCCGGCGTCAAGCTGCTCGGCGAGATCGGGCTCGGCGGCGTCAAGGACGGCCCGACCGCGAAGAAGATGGTCGCATGGGCGCGCAAATACGGCATCCAGTCCACCATTCACACCGGCGGCCCGTCGATCGCCGGCTCCGGACTGATCGACAAGGACGTCGTGCTGGAAGCCGGCACCGACGTGATCGGCCACATCAACGGCGGCCACACCGCGCTGCCCGACGGACAGATCCGCTGCATCTGCGAGGGCTGCAAGGCCGGCCTCGAACTCGTGCACAACGGCAACGAGCGCTCGGCGCTGTACACGCTGCGGATCGCGCGCGAGATGGGCGATCTCAATCGCGTCATCCTCGGCACCGACGGGCCGGCCGGCTCCGGCGTGCAGCCGCTCGGCATCCTGCGAATGATATCGCTGCTGTCGTCGCTCGGCGATCTTCCCGCCGAGCAGGCGTTCTGCCTCGCCACCGGCAACACCGCCCGGATGCGCGAACTCGACTGCGGCCTGATCGAGGTCGGCCGCGTCGCCGACTTCGTGATCATGGACGCGGCCCAGCATTCGGCCAGTACGTCGCTGCTGGAGAGCGTCCGCCTCGGCGATCTGCCGGGCATCGGCATGACCATCATCGACGGCATCGTCCGCAGCGAGCGCTCGCGCAACACCCCGCCGGCGATGCGGTTGCCGAGCATCGTCAAGGTCTGACGGGGGCGCCGAGGCGTCTCCGATCGTCCGCGTCGCTGGCGTCGGATCGGTGATCTGGCGGAGGGGGCTCCGGGGCGTAAGCTCGCCCCGGTTGATCGCCGCGCCGTGTTTCTGCTCTAAGTCCCTGCGATAGCCGTCGCCCGAGGTAGCCGGGCCATGCCCGGTCCCGCTGACGCAGGCGGACGACGGCTCCGTCGGATGGAAGTGCATCGCTTGAAGTCGCTCGGCATCATTGTTCTGCTCGCTCTGGCCGTGTTCGCCTATGGCCTCTACACCGACGTCACCATGACCCGCTGCGTGCGCGGCACGGTGACGGCGATGCTGGGCCTGTGCGCCAAGGGCGAATGAGCGCTCCCAGGGGCTGCAACTTCGGTCGATGACGGTCGTATCTGATCCGGCGATCCGCCGAGAGAGGTCTGTCACCATGGACGGGAGCGACAGCGCGGCATTCTACGACAGCGTCGCCGTTTTCCGCGGCTTTCGAAGCCTGATGGATCCGGCGCTGTATGCGGCGCTGCCGGACGACTGGACGATCGGCACCGCCGACATCGTCGAGTCCACCAAGGCGATCGCGGCGCAGCGCTACAAGGCCGTCAACATGGCCGGCGCGTCGGTGATCGCCGCGGTCGCCAACGCGCTGGAGGGCCGCGACTTTCCGTTCGTGTTCGGCGGCGACGGTGCGAGCTTCGCGGTTGCGCCGGGCGATCTCGACCGCGCGCGCGAGGCGATGGCGGCCTCCGCGGCCTGGGTCGGCGACGAACTCGATCTCACGATGCGGATCGCGCTGGTGCCGGTCGCCGCCGTGCGGGCGCAGGGGCTGGACGTGCGCGTCGCCCGGTTCGCGCCGTCGCCCAACGTCTCTTACGCGATGTTCTCCGGCGGTGGTCTCGGCTGGGCCGAGGCGGCGATGAAGCGCGGCGAATTCGCGATCGCGCCGGCGCCTCCCGGCACGATGCCGGATCTCTCCGGCCTGTCGTGCCGGTTCGAGGAGATTCCCTCGGCGCAGGGCGTCATCCTGTCCGTGCTGATCGTGCCGGCGGCAGGTGCCGATCCGGCGGCGTTTCGTCGGCTGATCGAGGAGGCGGTCGCGCGCACCGAGCGCAGCCCCGACGCGGGCCGACCGGTGCCGTCGCATGGCCCGGCGTTGCGCTGGCCGCCGGCCGGGTTCGATCTCGAGGCGCGCGCGTCGCGCGGCGGTCCGCTGTTCAAGCGGCGCATCGCCGTGCTGCTGTACACGCTGTTCGTCTATCTGATCATGCGCTTCCGCATCACCGTCGGCGGCTTCGTGCCGCAGACCTATGTGGCGGAGGTGGTGGAGAATTCCGACTTCCGCAAATACGACGACGGGCTGCGGATGATCCTGGACTGCACGCCCGAACTCGCCGATGCGCTGGAGCAGCTGCTCGCCGCGGCCGCGGCCGCCGGGGTGGCGCGCTACGGCCTGTTCCGGCAGCAGGCGGCGATGATGACCTGCTTCACGCCGTCGGCGATGCGCAACGATCACGTGCACTTCATCGACGGCGCGGGTGGCGGATATGCGCAGGCCGCGCTGACGCTGAAAGCGATGCAGGCCTGAGCCGCGCCGGCGTTGCGCTCAGCGCCCGGCGAACGTCCAGTTCTCGCCGCCGCACAGCGAGCCGACGCAGCCTTCGACATGCAGCGTCGTCGGACCGGTGTGAGAGAGGCTGCTCTCGTAGGTCTTGCCGTCGTCGGCATTGTAGATGTGGCCCGACCATTTGCCCTGCGACACCGGCCGCATGTCGCCGAAGATCTGCAACCCGATCACCGGCCGCGTGGCGCGCGCCGGGTCCGGATTCTTGTCGTCGACCTGGGCCTTGCCGGTGTTCGGATCGATCGGCTGCTTCAGCCAGACGATCGTGCCGCACAGCGCCGCGCCGCAGCTCTTGATCCGGACCTTGGCGTCACCGGCCTGGGTCAGCCAGGTGCCGTGCGGACCGGGCGCCGATTGCGCGTTGGCGCCGGCCGGGGCGAGCACAGCGAGCAGCGCAGCGACAACGAGAGCGGATCGGGCAGTCATTCATCCTCCAGGAGCGTCGTTCGGCAGCGCTCCGCCGGGGTGCGCCGCAAGCCGGATGAATAGCAGACGAGGGGATTCGTGCCAAAACAAGACTGCCGGCGCCGCGCAGCTGCGGCGCCAAATCACTTGACCCAGCGTGTCAGGCGGATTGCGCCCGCCGTGCCGAGGCCGTAGACCACCATCGCCGCGCCGACCAGCGCGAACAATGCCGACGCCGGCGCTCCGCTGGCGAGCAGCGCGGTTCCGCCGATCGCGACCAGCAGCAGACGCGCGGTCGCGGCGAGTACCGGGCCGCCGACCTTCGCGGCGCCTTGCGAGGCGAAATACAGCGTCACGCCGAGCCCGAAGAAGGCAAAGCCCGGACCGGCCCAGCCGAAATAGGAATGCGCGGCCGCGGCCACCGCGGGATCGCTGGTGAACAGCGACACCCACAGCTCGGGGCGGATCGCCAGCAACAGCCCGACCAGCCCGACGATCACCGCCGACACCAGGCCTGCGGTCCAGGCGACGCGCCGCGCCCGCGCCACCAGTCCGGCGCCGATCGCCATGCCGACCATCGGGATCGAGCCGACGCCGAATGCGAAGGCGATCGGAATCAGCAGGAATTCGAGCCGCGAGCCGATGCCGTAACCGGCCAGCACGGCGGTGCCGTAGGTCGCGAGAATCTTGGTGAAGATCAGGATCGTCAGCACCGATTGCAGCGGTGCCAGGCAGGCCATCGCGCCGACCTTGAGGATATCGACCAACATCGGCTTCTGGAACACGAACGACCCGACGCGCAGGCTCAGCCGCCCGCGGCCGCTGGCCATGTAGACCAGCAGGAACAGCGCGCCGAGCGAGAACGCGATCAGTTGACCGGAGGCGACGCCCGGCATGCCGAGCCGCGGCAGGCCGAACAGGCCGAGCCCGAGCGTGCCGCCGATCACGATCTGCAGCGCCGCGACGCCGAGCAGCGTCGCCGCCGGCAGGATCATGTCGCCGGTGCCGCGCAGCACCGACGCCAAGGTGTTGACCAGCCAGATCGAGACCGCGCCGGAGAACAGCACGACCGAATAGGCGCAGGCCTGCTCGAGGACTTCGCCGCGACCGCCGAGCAGCGCGAACAGCGATCGGCCGAACGGCAGCATGATCAGCGTGAAGGCGAGGCCGCCGCCGATGCCGATGATGATGGCGTGCAGCGCCAGCACCTCGGCGCGGGCGCGATCGCCGGCGCCCAGCGCGCGGCTGACGGCCGACGACACGCCGCCGCCCATCGCGCCGGCGGACATCATCTGCGTCAACATCGCGAACGGGAACACCAGCGCGATCGCCGCCAGCGGCTCGGTGCCGAGCCGGCCGATATAGGAGGTCTCGGCGACCGCCACCACCGCGGTGCCGACCATCGCGACGATGTTCGGGATCGAGAGCCGGATCAGCGTCGGCAGAATCGGGGCTGTCAGCAGCCGGTTGGCCGATGCGGCGGGCAGGGGCGTGCCCGCCGGTGCGTCGATGGTCATGCGGTTTCCTGCCCTTGCCGGCCGCTCGCCGCGGCGGTCGATGATTGGATTATGATCGACATATCATCAGCACGCAAGGCGATCGGCCGTGCGCCTCGCGCAGCCGACACCCCGGCGATCCGCAGAGGTCGTGTCCGAACGGTGCCCGCACTTCGCGCGATGTGGGCGCCCAGCGGCCGAAGGGGCGCACCCCTGCGTCCCATGCAGAACCCGGATACCGGCGCCAAGGATGGTCAAACCCCGGATTTCAGGGCATGACTATCTCCAAAATAGCCCTGCGAGAGGAAACCGTCCTATGAAGGCAGCCCAGCTCAGTTCGTTTCAGCGCTGGTCGATTCTGATCGGCGCGTCCGTGCTGCTCAGCCTGGCGATGGGGATGCGGCAGAGCTTCGGCCTGTTTCAGCCGTCGGTGATTCGCGATGTGGGCATCACCAGCGCCGACTTCTCGCTGGCGACGGCGCTGCAGAACATCATCTGGGGCGTGACCCAGCCGATGGTCGGGCTGATCGCTGATCGCTGGGGCTCGCGCTGGGTGATGCTCGGCGGCGTGCTGGTCTATGCCGCGGGTCTGGTGCTGATGATGACCGCGGACTCCGCGTTGACCTTTACGCTCGGCTGCGGCGTCTGCGTCGGCATCGCGCTGTCCTGCACCGCTTCCAGCATGACCATGGCGGCGACCTCGCGCACCGTGTCGCCGGCCAAGCGCAGCGTGGCGATGGGCGCCGTGTCGGCGGCCGGATCGCTCGGTCTGGTGATCGCGTCGCCGCTGGCGCAGACGCTGATCACCACCGCGGGCTGGCAGATGGCGCTGATCGGCTTCCTCGGCCTCGCGGCGGTGATGCTGCCGTCGGCGCTGTTCGCCGGCCGTGCCGACAAGATCGAGATCGACAGGGCCGACGATTCGTCGCAATCGGCCGGCGAAGTGGTGCAGGCGGCGCTCGGCCATTCCGGCTTCATGGTGATGGCGATCGCGTTCTTCGTCTGCGGGCTGCAGCTCGTGTTCATCACCACGCATCTGCCGAACTATCTGGCGATCTGCGGCCTCGATCCGTCGCTCGGCGCCAGCGCGCTGGCGACGATCGGGCTGTTCAACGTGCTCGGCTCCTACGTGTTCGGCTGGCTCGGCGGTCGCTATCCCAAGCAGTATCTGCTCGGCGGCATCTACATCGTCCGGTCGCTGACGATCGCGGCGTATTTCTATTTCCCGGCCTCGGCGACCACCACGCTGGTGTTCGCCGCGGTGATGGGCGCGCTGTGGCTCGGCGTGATCCCGCTGGTCAACGGCCTGGTCGCGCAGCTGTTCGGGCTGCGCTACATGGCGACGCTGACCGGCATCGCCTTCCTCAGTCACCAGGTCGGTTCGTTCATCGGCGCCTGGGGCGGCGGCATGATCTACGATCATCTCGGCAGCTACGATCGCGCCTGGCAGGCCGCGGTTCTGATCGGCCTGATCGCCGGCACCGCGCAGATGCTGATGAACGTCCGTCCGCCGCGGCGCCAGGAGCTGGCGGTGCCCGTCACCGCCTAGCTCGGAGCACTGGCGCACCGCTCCGGTAACTTGTTCAGGCGGCGAAGGTATTTGCTACGGCAGCGCTGTCGTGACACACTGTTGCAATTCAGAATAGATATTGGGTCCGCTGACGGAACCTTCTATAAGGGGGCTCGTTAAGACGACGTCCCCCACCATTGTGGAAATGATGACCCATGACCTTCACGCTTCCTGAATTGCCGTATGCCTACGACGCGCTCCAGCCGTACATGTCGAAGGAAACGCTCGAATATCACCACGACAAGCATCATCAGGCCTATGTCACCAACGGCAACAACCTGCTGAAGGGCACCGAATTCGAGGGCAAGTCGCTCGAGGAGATCGTCAAGGGCTCGTTCGGCAAGAACGCTCCGCTGTTCAACAACGCCGGCCAGCACTTCAACCACATCCATTTCTGGAAGTGGATGAAGCCGAACGGCGGCGGCACCAAGCTGCCGGGCGCGCTGGAAAAGAAGATCAATGAAGACCTCGGCGGGCTCGAGAAGTTCAAGGCCGATTTCGCCGCCGCCGGCGCCGGCCAGTTCGGTTCGGGCTGGGCCTGGCTCTCGGTCAAGAACGGCAAGCTTGAAATCTCCAAGACCGCCAACGGCGAGAATCCGCTGGTGCACGGCGCCACCCCGATCCTCGGCGTCGACGTTTGGGAGCACTCCTACTACATCGACTATCGCAACCGTCGTCCCGACTATCTCAAGGCCTTCGTCGACAATCTCATCAACTGGGAATACGTCGAGGAGTTGTACTCCAAGGCCTGATCGCGTTAAGGCCTGATCGCGCTCGCGCGTTCACGATTTGGTAATCGAAAGGCGGCCGGCAACGGCCGCCTTTTGTTTTTGTCCGCGACGACTCTTGCCCGACCCGCGCGGCTGCGGCACAACGGCGCGCCGGCCTCGCGCGACACGGAGACAAACGAAATGACATATCTGCTGGTGTTCTTTGGTGGCGGGCTCGGGGCGATGTTTCGCCACTTCATCAACACTGTCAGCGGACGGATGCTGGGCACCGCGTTTCCGTATCACACCTTTTTCATCAACGTGTCGGGCTCGCTGGTGATGGGCCTGATCGCCGGCTATTTCGCCTTCAAGGGCGGCTCGTCGCAGAACGTCCGGCTGTTCCTGATGACCGGCATCCTCGGCGGCTACACCACCTTCTCGGCGTTCTCGCTCGATGCCGCGCTGCTGTACGAGCGCGGCGCGCTGGGCCTTGCGGCGCTCTACGTGATCGGCTCGGTGGTGCTGGCGATCGCCGGCCTGTTCGCCGGCATGGCCCTGATCCGCGCGGTTACATAGGCCCGACCGTAATTGTGAGCGAGGCGACTCCTCTCTGTCATTGCGAGGAGCGAAGCGACGAAGCAATCCAGCGCCGACCACGGCGCTTCTGGATTGCTTCGCTTCGCTCGCAATGACGGGGAGAGATCATCGATGCAATCACGGCCTCTTTGTTGCCCTGCGGCGCTGATCTGACACTTCAGGACTGCTGCGCCATCGTGTGCAGCAGAAACGTCAGCGCGGTCGAAGCGAACACGTGCATGTTGTCGAGCCGGTCGGCGCTCGCCGTCTCCAGCGTCATCACCGCATGGGCTGGCCCGGCGACCGCGATGCAGGTGTGGCCGGCGGCGTCGCCGTAGCGATTGCCGCCGGGGCCGGCGGCGCCGGTCTCCGACAGCGCCCAGTCGGCGCCGAGCCGGCCGCGGATCTGCCTCGCCAGCAGCTCGGCATAAGGCTCGGACGACGAGCGCACGCCCTCGACCTTCATGGCGGCATCCGGAATATCCATCAGGATGCGCCGGGCCTCGCGGGTGTAGACTACGGCCGAGCCGAGGAAATACGCGGAGGCGCCGGGCACAGCGAGCAGCGCTGCCGCGATCAGCCCGCCGGTCGACGATTCCGCGACCGCAATGGTCTGCTTCTGCGCGATCAGCCGCAGAGCGACCTTTTCGGCGAGGGGGACGAGATCCTTCATCATCGCTTGTCTCCGGCTTTGCCGCTGGTGGTGGCGATCAGCCATTGCCGGAACGCCGTCAGCTTCGGCGAATCTGCGCTGGCCAATGGTGACACCAGATAGAATCCCCATTCGTCCGGCAATGCGATCTTGAACGGCACCACCAATCGCCCCTTGGCGATGTCGGTCTCGACATAGGAGGTGCGGCCGATCGCGACGCCGAGCCCGTCGATCGCGGCCTGCACCGTCATGAAGGTCATGTCGAAGGTGAGGCCCGGCAGTTTCGAGACGTCGGGTGGCAGTCCGGCAGCGGTGAGCCACAGCCGCCAGTCGTCGTCATAGCCGCCGCTGGTGTGCAGCAAAGTGTGCTCGGCGAGGTCCTGCGGGCAGGCGAGAGGCCGGCCGCCGGTGAGCAGCGCCGGGCTGCACACCGGAAACAATTGGTCGGCCATCAGCCAGTCGGCGCGCAGCCCCGGCCATCGGCCGCGGCCGTAGCGGATCGCCGCATCGACGTCGTCCTTGGCGAAGTCGACCAGCGCGGTCGAGGTGGTGATGCGCACGTCGATGCCGGTGTGCGCCTCCTGAAACGCCGACAGCCGCGGCAGCAGCCATTTCGCCGCCAGCGACGACAGCGTGCTGACGGTGAGGACGCGATCGTTGTCCTTGCGCAGCAGCCGGTCGGTCGCCAGCCGTAGATCGTTGAAGGCGGCGCGGATGCCGGGCAGGTAGTCGCGCGCCTGCGGCGTCAGCGTCAGCGCCCGGTTCTGCCGCACGAACAGCTTCACGCCGAGCTCCTGTTCGAGCCGCTTGATCTGATGGCTGATCGCGGTCTGCGTCACGTTCAGTTCGGCCGCGGCGAGCGTGAAACTGAGATGCCGCGCCGCCGCCTCGAAGGCGCGGAGCCCGTTCAGCGACGGCAGCCGGGCCATCGGGACGCTCCCTCGTTCATGAGTTTGTCTCATGCAAGGCGGGATGCAATGTCGTTTGTCAGTCGTCCCGTCCGCACCGATATTTTTGCCATAGGCTAATTTATGGAGGCGATGATGTCCACCTGCACCCATCCGTCGATGATAAATCATCATGGTCAGAGCGGTCTGCTGTCGGCGCTTCGCGACACTTGGCTGCTGTGGCGCAACCGCAGCCGCGAGCGCGCCGGGCTGGCGCGGCTGAGCGAACGCGACCTGCACGATATCGGTCTGTCGTGGGGCGAGATGCTCTACGAGGCCGAGAAGCCGTTCTGGCGGTCCTGAGACGGCGGCAGACCCGGGAGTCCGGCCATGGCGTTCGATCTCGACGATCCCGACCGCGCCACCGATACGCTGCGGCTGCGCTCCGGCGCTCACCTGACGCTGCGCTTCGCCGGCCCCGGCGACGCCGCAGCGCTGCAAGGCTACTTCCGCGCGCTGTCGCCGTCTTCACGCTACAACCGCCTGATGGGCGCGGCGCCGGAACTGCCGGAGACGCAGCTGGCGCGGTTCGTGCGGCCGGGACAGGACGACGCCTTCACGGTGCTGGCCCTCGCCGCATCCGACGCGGGCGCCGCCGTGATCGGAGAACTCCGCTATGCTCATCACGGCGAGGATGACGCCATCGAATTCGGCGTCTCGGTGCTCGATCGCTGGCACGGACAGGGGATCGGCGCGGCGCTGCTCGCCAATCTCGAATGCCGTGGTGCGGCACGCGGCGCGACGCGGCTTTATGCCGACACGCTGCGGTCGAACACACGGATGATCGCGCTGGCGCGCAAGACCGGCTACGCGTTCGAACCGTCGCCCATCGATTGGAAGCAGACCCGGCTGGCGAAACAGGTGAGCGACGCAGCGCTGATCGTTCCCTGCGCGAGCTTGCGCCTCGCTGCGGCACATCGGCGGCAAGCCGTCGGGCGCTGACTGGACGAGCCGCGGCGCGGAGCAACCGCGATGCCTTGACCTGCACTGCGCGCAGCCCCCGCGGCGCGCATGCCGGATTGCCATTTCGCCCTGCATTGTGCTCACTACGGCGGGCGGACGACCTCGACGTCGTCCGCGAGCCAAAAACAAGAGAGGCACATGCGGGCAGGACACGCACCAGCCGCCGCCGTCGCGGCGCAACCCGGCAATGCCGCGAATCTGATCGCGCCCGACACCAGCGGTCTCAACTTCTATCGCGCCGATCCGTCGCTCGCCGATCTGCTGCGCATTCATCTGCCGGCAGATCTCGTCGCGCATATCGAACCGCATCTCGACCGGCTCGGCGCACTCGCCGGCGGTCCGCTCGACGAATGCGCGCGGCTCGCCGATCGCCACACGCCGATCCTGCATCAGCGCGACCGCTTCGGCCGCGACGCGCAATATGTCGAGTATCACCCGGCCTATCGCGAACTCGAGAACGCCGCGTTCGGCAGCTTCGGCATCCACGCGCTGTCGCACCGCAAGGGCATCATGGGCTGGCCGGACGTCTATCCGGTCACCGCCAAGCATGCCTTCACGCTGCTGTTCAACGAAACCGAATTCGGCATGGGCTGCCCGATCAACGTCACCGACGGCTGCGCCAAGCTGCTGTCGAAATTCGGCAGCGACGACCTGAAGGCGAAATATCTCGACGGCCTGACCCAGACCGACATGGCGAAGCTGACCCAGGGCGGTCAGTTCATGACCGAGAAGGAAGGCGGCTCCGACGTCGGCACGCTGACGACCGTCGCCGTGCCGGACGGCGATCACTTCCGGTTGTACGGCGAGAAATGGTTCTGCTCCAACGCCGACGCCAAAGTGGTGATGCTGTTGGCGCGGCCGCAGGGCGCCGGCCCCGGGACGCGCGGCGTCGGCCTGTTCCTGATGCCGCGCTTTCTCGACGACGGCACCCCAAATAACTATCGGATCGTGCGGCTGAAGGACAAGCTTGGTACACGCTCGATGGCCTCCGGCGAGATCAAGCTCGAAGGCGCGATCGCCTATGCGGTCGGCAAGCTCGACCGCGGCTTCGTGCAGATGGCCGAGATGGTCAACTCGTCGCGACTCTCGAACGGCGTCAAGTCGACCGCGCTGATGCGCCGCGCCTGGCACGACGCGATCACCGTGGCGAAGAACCGCGTAGTGTTCGGTCAGCGCATCGTCGACCTGCCGCTGGCGCGACGCCAACTGATGAAGATTCTGCTGCCGACCGAGCAGGCGATGTCGATCAGCTTCCTCACCGCCGACGCGCTCGACCGCGCCGAAGCCGGCAGCCAGGACGCCGCCGCGCTGCTGCGCATCTTGACACCGACTCTCAAGTTCCGCGCCACCCGCGATGCTCGCAAGGTCTGCGGCGACGCGTTGGAAATGCGAGGCGGTATCGGCTACGTCGAGGAATTCGCGACTGCGAGGCTGTTGCGCGACGCTCACCTCGGTTCGATCTGGGAGGGCACCGGTAATATCGTCGCGCTCGATGCACTCAAGCGCGCCGTCGGCCGTCACGGCGCGGACGCGGCACTCGGCGCCGACCTGCATGCGCGGCTGGACGATGCCACAGGTTTGCCTCAAGCCTGGAGCGACCGTTTGCGGGGCCTGATCGACCGCGCGATCGGCTTCGCCCGCGACGTCGCCGGCCATGCCGAGAACGAAGCCGACGCCCGCCGCGCCACCAGCTCGCTGTATCACGTCGCCAGCGCGGTTTCGCTGGCGTGGGAAGGCACCAAGATCGAGGCAATGCGCGGCGATGCGCGACGCGCGCTGCTGTCGCGATTAGTTGTCGAGCATCGGCTGTATCAGCCCGACCCGTTCGCGCGTCAGGACGGTCGGCTCGAACTCGCCATCGCCGACCATTTGCTCGGCGACCGCAACGCAACGATGGAGGACATCGCGTCATTGCTGACAGCGTAGCGTTGATTGCAAGGCGTCACCCCGGCATTGCGAGGAACGAAGCGACGAAGCAATCCAAGGCCGCAGCGCACGGAGCTGGATTGCTTGCCTTCGGCTCGCAATGACGAGGAGATGCCGGACGGATCGATCGAGACATCAAAAAACAACCAACAACCAACAAGGGAAACGCCGATGAAGGCCGCCGTTCTGCACGAAGTCAACAAGCCGCTGCTTATCGAGGATGTCAGCGTGCCGAAGCCCGGCCCGCGCGAGGTGCTGATCCGCACGGCGGTGGCCGGCCTGTGCCACTCCGATCTGCACTTCATGGAAGGCCTGTATCCGCACCCGCTGCCCGCCGTGCTCGGCCACGAGTCGGCCGGGATCGTCGAGCAGGTCGGCTCCGACGTCAGCTATGTGCAGCCCGGCGATCACGTCGTGACGTGTCTGTCCGTGTTCTGCGGCACCTGCGACAACTGCTCGACCGGACGTCCCGTGCTCTGCACAGACACCACCGTGAAATTGCCGCCCGGCGCGTCGAACCGGCTGTCGTGGGGGCGCTCCGAGAAGCTGCACCAGTTCCTCAACCTGTCGTCCTTCGCCGAGCAGATGCTGGTGCACGAAAACGCGATCGTCAAAATCCGCCGCGACATGCCGCTCGATCTCGCGGCGCTGATCGGCTGCGGCGTGATCACCGGCTACGGCGCGGTCGCCAACACCGCGAAGGTTGCGCCCGGCGAAACCGTCGCGGTGATCGGCTGCGGCGGCGTCGGCATGGCTGCTATCAATGGCGCGGAGATCGCCGGTGCCGGCCGCATCATCGCGATCGACACCAATCCGGCCAAGCTGCAGCTTGCCACCAAGCTGGGCGCGACCGACGTGGTCGATCCGGCCAATGGCGACGTCGTGCAGCAGGTGCGCGAACTCACCAAGGGCGGCGTCCACCATGCGTTCGAAGTGCTCGGCCGCAAGGAAACCGCCGAGCAGGCGTTCGCGATGCTGGCGCCCGGCGGCACCGCCACCATCGTCGGCATGATTCCGTTCGGCCAGAAGATCGAACTGCACGGCTTCGACTTCCTGCGCGAGCGCCGCATTCAGGGCTCGTCGATGGGGTCGAACCACTTTCGCGTCGACATGCCACGGCTGGTCGACTTCTATCTGCGCGGCCGGCTGCATCTCGAAGACTGGATCTCGGCCAAGCTGACGCTGGCCGAGATCAACGACGGCTTCGCTGCGATGAAGGCCGGCAAGACCGTGCGCAGCGTGATCATGTTCGACGCGTAGAGGCGATCAGTCGACGAACGCCTTCGGCGGCGTGAAGCCGCCGAACTCGCGCTCGATCAGCTCCGCGAGTTTCAGCGGCGTGTAGTCTTCGAGCCAGGGGCCGACGATCTGCACGCCGATCGGCAGGCCGTCGTCGGACATCGCGATCGGCAGCGCGGTCGCGGGCAGGCCGGGCAGCGTCGCGATGCCGGGCCACACCAACTGATCGACGTAAGGATGCGGCCGGCCGTCGATCAGGATGCGGCGCTCTTCCTGCGGCTCGTGATGATCGTGCGGATAGGCCGGCGTCGGCATCAGCGGACAGATCACCGCGTCGAACGATTTGAACAGTTCGCTCCATTGCGCGCGCAGGCCGATGCGGCGGCCGTCGGCGATCAGCCAGTCGCGGTGGCTGAGCACGATGCCGCGCAGCCGCTCGGCGGCGAGGCTGTCGTCGCTGGGGGCGAGCTGCGCCGCGGCGGCTTGCGCACCGGCATAGATCTCCGGCGCGAAGCTGGCCGCGAGGAACGACAGCAGCATCCGCATATAGACCCGTGAGGTTTCGGCGAGATCGGGCAGCAGCGGCGATTGCCGGGTGACGCTGACGCCGGCCTTGATCAATCCTGAAGCCAGCGTCTCGATCGCGCCGCGCACGCTGGCGCCGGTCGGCAGCAGCGGGTGGCTGTCGAGCAGCAGCACGCGGAAATCCTTCAGCGCGCTGTGCCGCGGCGCCGGCAAAGCGAGCTTGTAGCCGATGCCGTCGAAGCTCGGATCGGGGCCGGCCATCACTTCGAGCAGCAGCGCGAGATCGGCGGCCGAGCGCGCCATCGGCCCGATCACCGAGAGATCGCGGTTGGACGGCAGCGGCGGCAGCGGCGGCGGGGTGTGGCCGCGCGCCGGGCACAGCGCGAAGGTCGGCTTGTGCGCATAGACGCCGCAATAATGCGCCGGCACGCGAAGCGAGCCGCCGATGTCCGAGCCGAGCGATAGCGCGCCGAAGCCGGCAGCCAGCGCCGCCGACGATCCGCCGGACGATCCGCCGGGCGTGCGGCCGAGATCGAACGGATTGTTGGTGATGCCGTAGATCTCGTTGTAGCTCTGCCAGTCGCCGAGTGCGACCGGCACGTTGGTCTTGCCCAGAATCACGCCGCCGGCGGCCTTGACCCGCTCGATCGCCAGCGCGTCGGTCTGAGCGATGAAATCTTTCTGCGGGACGAAGCCCCATGTCGTCGGCAGCCCGGCGACGTTGAAGCTCTCCTTGACCGTCATCGGAATGCCGAGCAGCGCGCCGCGTCCGCCGCGCGACAGCGCGAGGTCGGCGGCGCGCGCGGTCTGCAGCGCCCGGTCGAAGTCGCGCACGCAGATCGCATTGATCTTGTCGTCATGGCGCTCGATGCGGGCGATGGCGTCCTGCGCCAGTTCGACGGCAGAGACCTTCTTTGCCTTCAGCGCGGCGCTGAGTTCGGTGGCGGTTGCGAAGCTGATGTCCGATGCCAAGGTCGTTACTCCGTTGATGGTCGATATCGTATTGCACAGCAGTAATCTCGACGCAAATGCATTGCAGGAGCGCTTTATTGTTGGACTTTACCGCTGGATCTGGATTTGGCGGACCTATTTCGGACACAAAATGTAAAACTCGACGATTAGTTGATTGACGACGATTGTGAATCGATGATAATGGTTAGTTGTAACGAGTGGCGTATTTATTGCGCGCGTAGTTGCGATGATGAGTAAATAGCTAATAACGACTATTTCGGCCGACAGTCGGTCAATTGCTAACGATTGTCGTCTGCCGCGAAGCGGCGTGTCGTCCAACAAAAACCGTTCAAAAAACCTGAACAGATCGGGAGGAAGCTGTGACCAAAATTGCGCGTGAAGTGTGTTCTCCGGAAGTCTCGCGTCGCGGCCTTTTCAAGGTTGCGGCGACGGCTGTCGGCGCCGTTGCGGTCGTCGGCCTGGCTGCAAACGACGCGTTGGCTGACAACAAGATGGCCAAGAATGCCGCGCAGTATCAGGCGTCGCCGCGCAACGGCCAAAGTTGCGGAAAGTGCTCCAACTACGTTGCGGCGTCGAGCACGTGCAAGGTCGTTGAAGGCTCGGTGAGCGCGAATGGGTGGTGCTCGCTCTACGCCGCGAAGGGCTGAGCTCAGCCGCTTGGATTGAAGACGGCCGTGAACGCCGCCGTAGCCGCATCGGGCTGCGGGCCGGCGACCGGTGATTGCTGCTTATATTTATACTTGGGGGCCATCGTGAACGACGTCGCACATTTGAAGAAGACACTCTCCGTGGTCCTGACGCTCGCTGCCGCGGGCTCGGCGGTTTGGGCGATGCTGCTGATGACGGCGCCGACCGCCGAGGCGCTGCCGCTGTTTGCGCGGCAGACCGGCCAGCCCTGCGGCAATTGCCACACCGACGTCCTCGGCCTCACGCCGTTCGGCCGGCGCTTCAAGCTCGGCGGCTACACGCTCGGCGGCGGCCCGTTCCGCAAGACGCTGTTTCCGATTCCGCCATCCGGCAAGGTGTTCCCGAGTGTCAGCGACTTCAACAGCGTGCTGTCGCCCGGCAGCGCCCCCAAGGATGCCGTCGCCGAATTGCGCTCCTACGCGGAGACGACGTCGCGCGCGGCCGATCCGGCCAGGAAGCCGCCGCAGGGCAGCGCACAGCAGGTGATCACGAATTCCTTCGCCGCCGTGCAGCCCGAGGCCGAAGAGGATCGCGGCTGGATGCCGCCGCTCGCGGTCATGCTGATCTCCGGCTACACCCGCACGCAGGCGCCGGATTCCGGCTGGGCGCCGGGCGTGAACCACTGGAAGGCGAACGACAACATCGGGATGGCGCAGGCCAGCCTGTTCGGCGGCGGCGCGATGAGCGACAACATCGGCGTGTTCGCGCAATTGACCTACGGCTTCCCGGCGATCGGCGATGCGACCGGAACGTGGGGATGGGACAACGTCGACGTGCGCTATGCCGGCACCGGTCAGGTCGGCGGGGTGGACGTGCTGTTCGGCATCACCGCGCACAACAATCCGACCGTGCAGGACGTCTGGAATACGGCGCCGGCCTGGACGCATCCCTACTTCACCACCCAGCTCGGCTTCACCGGACCGGCCACCACCACCATCATCGACGGGCAGTACGGGCAGAAGGTCGGTGGCCTCGGTGGCTATCTGTTCATCAACGACATGCTGTATCTGGAAGCCACTGGCTACAAGACGCTCGGCGTCGCCGCGGCGACCCGCCTCGGTGCCGGCCCGCTCGGGAGCCCCGGTCAGATCGCGGGCGTCGCGCCTTATGGACGTGCCGCACTCGAGCAGCGCTTCGGCGACCACAATCTGATGATCGGCGGCTTTGCCAGCCGGTTCGAGGTTGCGCCCTGGTCGGTCGCCGGCGTGCCGGTGCCGCTCGATGTCACCGGCAATATCGCCGATACACCGTACGCGCTCACCAACAAGTACACCGATTTCGGCGTCGACACGCAGTATCAGTACCGCGGCGACGACTATTGGGTGATCTTCAAGGCCGCCTATATCCGCGAGGAGCAGCGCTACGATGCCGGCTATGTCGGTGCATCGACGCCGGTGAACCTGACCAACTCGCTGAACACGTTGCGGGTGAGTTCGACCGTGGCGATCGGCGGCGACAATCGCGTCGTGGCGACGGGCCAGTACTTCCGGACCTGGGGCTCGCCCGACGCCGGGCTGTACGGTCCGACGCCGGTCGATCCGAACTGGGGGACGGTGCCCGACACTACCGGCTTCATGGCCGAGCTCGCCTATCTGCCGTTCGGCACCGGCAAGGCGCCGTACTGGCCGTGGTTCAACACGCGGATCGGCGCGCAGTATTTCTACTTCACGAAGTTCAACGGCGACACGCTGACGCCGCACGACAAGAACACCTTCATTCTGTACTCGACGATTTTGTTCTGACGCGATCCGGGTGCCGCGGCGATCGTCCGCGGCACGTCACCGGTCACGACGCCGGCCGGTGCCGGCGGCGCATTGAAGCGAAGCCATTTGAGGCGTCCGGGCGGACGCAGGGGCAGGGGATTGACGATGAGATCATTGTTGTTGGCAGTGGTTGGCCTGTGGGCGTTGGCAGTTGCGCCGCCGGCTCTGGCGGCCGATTTGCCGGTCAAGACGGCGCCGGTGGTCAAGCTCTACGACTGGACCGGCTTCTCGATCGGCCTCAACGGCAGCGTCGCGCTGTCGGACAAGCGCTGGGCGTATGTCGGCCCGCTGCTGCCGACCGGCGACGACGGCGCGCACAACTTCACTGGCCTGTTCGGTGGCGCCCAGGTCGGCTTCGACGTCCAGGCCGGAAGCTGGGTGTTCGGCGCGGAAGCGCAGGGTGACTGGGGCCGGGCGCAAGGTTCGAGCGCGAGCCTGCTGTTCGCCAACCAGAGCAACCGCACGCTGATCGACGCCTATGGACTGATCAACGGCCGGTTCGGCTACGCGCTGAACAATGCGCTGCTCTACGCCAAGGGCGGCGCCGGCGTGGTGCATGAGAAATACGATGTGTTCGCCACCGACACCGGTATCACCTTCGCCAGCGCCTCCGAAACCCGCTGGGGCCCGACGGTGGGCGCGGGCTTCGAACTGGCGTTCTCGGAGCATGTGTCGATCGCTGCCGAGTACAATCACCTCTTCCTCGGCCGCCGCGACATCAGCTTCGCGCCGACCGCCGACGTCTACCGGATTCAGCAGGATCTCGATCTGGTGGCGCTCAAGCTCAACTATCGGTTCAACGGCCGGTAGTCCGTATCGACGAGTCGTTTCCGGCCGTCGGCCGGAAGGAGTCTCCCTTGACTTGAAGCTCCGGCGGTTCCGGAGCTTTCTTTATTTTGGGGCGGGGATGAGGGCGAGCCGTGCAGTGCGTGGGGAGCCTTCTCAGGGCAAGCCCCACGCCGCAGCGCACTCCCTCTCCCGCTTGCGGGAGAGGGTTGGGGTCAGCCGATCAATGAGTTGGATATTTTCTCAGGCGGATTGCACAATCGATCGAGCTAACCGCCGCGGAAATCTCGCGGCGTGAAGTCGATGTCGAGCACCTTCCATTCCTTGTATTTGTCGGCCGGCAGCATGCTGTAGGGCTGACACGCGGTCAGCGCCGCGATCGCGCCTTTCATCAACGCCGGACCCTTCGCCGAGGCGCTGGCCTCGATCAGGATCGGTTCCTGTGCCAGCCGGCCGTCGGGCTGCAGTGCCACCCGCAGCACGATCTTCACATTGTCCGACGGCGTGACCGGGGCCGGCAGCGGCGCGCAAGACTTCAGCCGCTTCCGCAACGCCGCGATGGCGTCGGCGCTGATATCGGCGGCGATCTCCGACGGCGCATCGAAGGTGGGATCGGCGGGCAGCCCGAGCGCCACCGCATATTTGACGGTGAGGTCGGGCTCCTGCGCGATCGCCGGCGGCAACGGCGTCGACGGCTGCTGCGGCTGTGTCGGCGCGGGGGCGGCCTGCATCGGCTGCGGCGGTTCGGGTTTCGGCGGTTCCGGTGTCGGCGCGGCGGCCTGCTTCTTGGGAGGCTCGGGCTTTGTCGGCTCCGGCTGCTTTGGTTCCGATTTCTGTGCTTCGGGTTTCGGCGGCGGTGGCGGCGCGGCCTGCGCGGGCGGCTTGGTCTGTTCGGTCGGCTTGGTCTGCGGCAGATCGAGCGAAGGCTTGGTCTCAGGCGGGGGCGCGGGCGCCGGCGGCGCCTCGTCGGCGGTGACGACGTCGACCTCGATCCGCTGCTCCGGCACCTCGGCGAACGGCCGCACCTCGGCGAACAGCAGCACCGCGCCGACCAGCCCGAGATGGACCAGAACGGACGCGGCAACGCCGGCGCGGATCGGGAAGCGGACCGTCATGGGAACCAGCAACGACCAAGGAAGACGCCAGCATAGCGTGCCCGGTCGGGCGGCGGGACTCCTTATCTGGTCACGGTCCGGCGAATGCCGTCGCTGACTTCCCAAGGCGAGGTCGCAGCATGGGGCCCGAAGAGGGCCGCCGGCAAGGCATCATGCGCGGCGTCCCGAAGACGCCGCGCAACTCGTCGCGATGCCCTACGCGTTCTGCGTGTGCGAGGTCCGATCAGGCCAGAGCGGCTTCCTTCTTCGGCCAGTAGCGATCCTTGAGGTGGCGCTTGACCAGCTTGCCGGTGGGGGTGCGCGGCAGCTCGGCCTCGAAGTCGATCGAGCGCGGGCATTTGATCGCAGACAGCCGCTCGCGGCAGAAGCCGATCAGCTTGGCTTCGAGCTCCTTGCTCGGCGTGACGCCGTCGCGGGTCTGCACCACGGCCTTGACCTCTTCGCCCATCTCCTCGTTCGGCACGCCGAACACCGCGACGTCGGCGACGTCGGGGTGGGTCAAGAGGACGTCCTCGGTCTCCTGCGGATAGATGTTCACGCCGCCGGAGATGATCATGTAGCTCTTGCGGTCGGTGAGATACAGGAAGCCCTCGCGATCGAGATAGCCGACGTCGCCGAGCGTCGACCAGCCCTTGTCGTTGTAGGCGTTCTTGGTCTTGTCCGGATCGTTGTGATAGCTGAACGCCGGCGCGTCGGCGAAGTACACGGTGCCGATTTCGCCGGTCGGCATCTCTTCGCCGGCCTCGTCGAGAATCTTGATGGTGCCGACCACGGCCTTGCCGACGGTGCCGCGATGCGTCAGCCATTGCTGCGAGGTCGACACCGTGACGCCGTTGCCTTCGGAGCCGGCGTAGTACTCGATCAGGATCGGTCCCCACCATTCGATCATCTTGGCCTTGACGTCGACCGGGCAGGGCGCCGCGGCGTGGATCGCGCCCTTCAGCGTCGACACGTCGTAACGATCGCGGACCTCGTCGGGCAGCTTCAGCATCCGGACGAACATCGTCGGCACCAGCTGCGACTGGGTCACCTTGTACTTTTCGACCAGCCGCAGGAAATCCTCGGCGTCGAAATGCTCCATGATCACCGACGTGCCGCCCAGTGTCGTCGCCATCATGTTGAAGCGCAGCGGCGCCGCGTGATACAGCGGCGCCGGCGACAGATAGATGCTGTCCTGGTTCATGCCACACATCTTTTCGCACAGCAGCCGCAGGAACGGGCTCGGCACGTCGATCGCGTTGCCCTCGAATTCGCGCTTGATGCCCTTGGGGCGGCCGGTGGTGCCCGACGAATACAGCATGTCGTAGCCGGCGACCTCGTCGGCGATCGGCGTCGTCGGCTGCGCGCCCGCTTCCTTGTCCCAGGAGCGGAAGCCCGCGGCCGGCTGATCGACCATGAAGAACGCGACGCCCTTTGCGGTGCCGACCAGCGGCGCGATCGCGTCCGCGCCCTGCGGCGAGGTGATCACGACCTTGGCGCCGCAATCCTGCACGATGTAGGCGATCTCGTCCTTCTTCAGATAGCGGCTGATCGCCGTGTAATAGAGCCCGGCGCGCTGCGCCGCCCAGCAGATCTCCATGAACGCCAGCCGGTTTTCCATCAGCAGCGCGATATGATCGCCCGGCTTCAGCCCGAGCGAGCGAAACAGCTGCGCCCCCTGGTTCGACAGCTCATCGAGCTCGCGATAGGTGATCGCCTTGCCGGTGGACGCCATCTGATAGGCGATCTTGTCGGGCTGGGTGCGGGCGTGAATCGACGGATGCGTCATGGTGTTTCCTCGGTGGTGATGCGGCGGATTGCTTCCGCTCTGATGAGTTCAGTCTTTTGCCCCGGACGCTGCGCAGCGCGCCGCATTTGCGGCGTGGTGCGCTGCTGGTCCGGGGCCCCGGTTCTTTTCTCTGGCGCTCAACCGGGGTCCCGGATCTGCAGCGCAGCGCTTTGCGCTGCACCTTGTCCGGGACACGGTGGCGGGTTTCGGCTTACAGCCGCTCCACAATCGTGACGTTGGCCATGCCGCCGCCTTCGCACATCGTCTGCAGGCCGTAGCGCTTGCCGGACTGCTGCAGCGCGTGAATCAGCGTCGTCATCAGCTTGGTGCCGGAGCCGCCGAGCGGATGGCCGAGCGCGATCGCGCCGCCATTGACGTTGAGTCGGGCCGGGTCGGCGCCGGTTGCCTTCAGCCAGGCGGTCGGGATCGAGGCGAAGGCTTCGTTGACCTCGAACAGGTCGATGTCGTCGATCTTCATTCCGGCCTTCTCGAGTGCGCGCTTGGTCGCGGGCAGCGGGGCCTCCAGCATGATCACCGGATCGCCGCCCACCATCGTCATGTGATGGATTCGCGCCAGCGGCTTGACGCCGAGCTGCTTCAGGCCCTTCTCGTTCACCACCATCACGCCGGACGCGCCGTCGCAGATCTGGCTCGCCGTCGCGGCGGTGAGGCGACCGCCGTTCTCGTTGATCAGCTTGACGCCCTTGATTCCGTCCAGCGTCGCATCGAACCGGATGCCTTCGTCGATGTGGTGGGTGTCGGTGGTTCCGTCGGCGCGGGTGATCTGCAGCGGGATGATCTCGTCCTTGAACTTGCCGCCCTGAGTCGCCGCGATCGCGCGCTGGTGGCTCTGGAAGGCGTATTCGTCGAGCGCATCCTTCGACAGATCGTATTTGTGCGCGACCATCTCGGCGCCAGTAAACTGGTTGAACTGGATGTTCGGATAGCGCTCTTCCATCTTCGGGCTCTTGTAGGTGCCCATTCCGGCCTTGGCGGCGAGGATGCTGGGCGAGCCCATCGGCACCCGCGTCATGCTCTCGACGCCGGCCGCGATCACGATGTCCATCGAGCCCGCCATCACCGCCTGTGCGGCGAAATGCAGCGCCTGCTGCGACGAGCCGCACTGCCGGTCGATCGACGTGCCGGGCACCGATTCGGGCAGCTTCGACGCCAGCACGGCGTTGCGGCCGATATTGACGGCCTGCTCGCCGGCCTGGCCGACGCAGCCCATGATCACGTCCTCGATCTGGTCCGGCGCGGCGCCGGAGCGATCGACCAGCGCGTTCAGCACGGAAGCGGCGAGATCGGCAGGATGCCAGCCGGCGAGGCGGCCTCCCTTGCGGCCACCGGCGGTGCGTGCGGCGGCGACGATATAGGCCTCGGCCATGCGTTTCTTCTCCCTGATTGACATTGTTTGGCGGGCTGCGCGGCGGATTTCAGGGGCGGGGACGGATTTAGTCAATCAATCAATTAACGCTTGAGCCCGGGCTCGCGATGCGCTAATTGCGACGCCGATGGCAGCGCACCCGAACCCAGCTCTGGCGACGCGAATACCGGTGGTGAAGAATTCCACCGCCGACAAGCTGTTGGTCGCGGCCGGCGAATTGATGATCGAGCGCAACTCGGTCGAAATCTCACTGTCGGAGATCGCGCAGAAGTCCGGCGTCAATGCCGCGCTGGTGAAGTATCATTTCGGCAACAAGGACGGTCTGCTGCTGGCGCTGCTCGAGCGCGACGCAGCGAACGAGATGACCCATCTCGATTTTCTGCTGGCGCAGCCGCTGTCGGCGACCACCAAGCTGAAGCTGCACATCGCCGGCATCATCAAGGCGTATCACCAGTTTCCCTACCTCAACCGGCTGATCCACTATCTGCTGCACGGGCAGAATCGCGAGGCCGCCGACGAGGTCACCAAATTCTTCGTCGGGCCGCTGCTGGATTTCCATCGCGGGCTGATCGCCGAAGGCGTCGCGGCTGGCGAATTTCGCGACGTCGACCCGGTACTGTTCTACACCACGCTGATCGGCGCCTGCGATCACCTGTTCTTCGGACGGCAGACCATGATGCGCGCGGCCGGCGTCGGCCCCGTCACCGACGAGGTCTGTCGCGCCTATATCGGCCACATCGAACAAATCATCCTCGGCGGGCTGCTGATCGCCAAAGGCGATGCGAAAGCGAAATCGCGACAGGCCGCCGCCGGATAACGAGCTAACAACAAGAAGAAACGACCCCAAGCAACTGCGAGACCTTCAATCAAGACCCGGGACACGCCAAAGAAAACCGTCCAACAACAACAAGAAAACGCCCAAGGATCAGCTCACGGAATCTGCCCGGAAGAGGCAGGCGGTATGGAGCTTCAGGCACCCCCGGGACATCGTTTGAAGAGTTTCGAAACCACCAAGAAAACAATCAGGAAACGCCCAAACTTCTTTGCCGCCGTTGTGAGCGACCAAACGACGCCCCATCCTGGGAAGCCGCCGAGCGGCGGTCCGACGGATGCGGAACGGGGGACGAGAAGGCGAACGGAACAACTCATCCTTCGAGATGCATCCGGCGGATGCGTTTCGGGATAGGTCTTCAAGACGCATCTTCGGATGCGGCACTGGACAGGATGGCCGCGCCGTGCCGGGCTGTCCGTCCCATGACAACAATCGGGGAAACGCCCAGGGGGCCGTTGAACATTCCGGCTCGAAAGCGCAAGAAGAACACGCCGAAGGACCCGTCCGAGGTTCGTTGAACAGTTCAGGGAACGCCCAGGGGCCGGCAGCACCGGGTTCGAACAAAAGTTTCAGGAAGCGCCCAAGGAAAGGGATTTTACGATGCAGTTGAAAGACGTCTCCGTTCTCATCACCGGCGGAGGGTCGGGGCTCGGCGCCGCGACGGCGCGTGCGATGGCCGCCAAGGGCGCCAAGGTCGCCGTGCTCGACATGAACAAGGACAATGCCGACAAGGTCGCGGCCGAAATCGGCGGCGTCGCCTGCGTCGGCGACGTGTCGCAGGAAGCCCCGGTCAAGGAAGCGATCGCCAAGGCCGAGGCCGCGCACGGCATCGTCCGCGTGCTGGTGAACTGCGCCGGCATCGGCGGCGCGGTGAAGACCGTCGGCAAGAACGGCGCCTATCCGCTCGATCACTTCTCGCGCATCATCAACGTCAACCTGATCGGCAGCTTCAACTGCATCCGGCTGGTCGCCGAGCGCATGCAGAACGCGCCGCCGGTCGGCGAAGAGCGCGGCGTCTGCATCAACACCGCGTCGGTCGCGGCGTTCGACGGCCAGATCGGCCAGGCGGCTTATTCCGCCTCGAAGGGCGGCATCGTCGGTATGACCCTGCCGGTGGCGCGCGACCTCGCCTCGATGAACATCCGCGTCATGACCATCGCGCCGGGCCTGTTCCTGACCCCGCTGCTGATGGGTCTGTCGGAGGAAGCCCGCGCCAGCCTCGGCGCGCAGGTGCCGCATCCGGCGCGTCTCGGCGACCCGAGCGAATACGCCTCGCTGGCGGTGCAGATCGTCGAGAACCCGATGCTGAACGGCGAAACCATCCGCCTCGACGGCGCCATCCGCATGGCGCCGCGGTAGCACTGGCTTAACCCTCTCCCCTTGTGGGAGAGGGTGGCAGCCGAAGGCTGCCGGGTGAGGGGACGCCGCGGGTCCGGCCCCCTCACCGGGCAGAGTTCGCGGCCACCGGCAAACGAGCCCTCTCCCACAAGGGGGGAGGGCGCAACAACGACCGCCGCGTGCGGCGGTAAAGATCGCCGCAATCGGCGAAACAACAAGCTCTGACTTCGCAGGGCATAAGAACAACGAGTTGCGGGAGTGATAGCGTGACCGAGGCTCTGCTGGTCGACCATCGCGACGGCGTCGATTGGGTGACGCTCAACCGCCCCGACAGCCTGAACGCGCTCAATCCCGAACTGATCGACGCCCTCAACGCCTATTTCGGTCAGCTGCAGCGTAACCGCGACACCCGCGTCGTCGTGCTCAGAGGCGCCGGCCGGGCGTTTTGCGCCGGGCTCGATCTCAAGGGCGCGATGGCGCGCCGCGGCAAGCAGCAAGAACCGCCGGGCGTCGCCGAATCGCTCGATTCGCAGCGCCGGATCGCCGACATCGTGATGCTGATGCGGCGCTGTCCGCAGCCGATCATCGCGCTGGTGCAGGGCGCCGCCGCCGGCGGTGGCTTCGCGCTGGCGCTCGCCTCCGACATTCGCATCGCCGGCCGCAGCGCCCGGATGAATTGCGCCTTCATCAAGCTCGGCCTCGGCGGTTGCGACATCGGCACCAGCTACTTCTTGCCGCGCCTCGTCGGCGTCTCGGTCGCGTCCGAACTGATTCTGACCGGCCGCTTCATCGAAGCCGAGCGCGCGCTGATGACCGGCCTCGTGTCGGAACTGGTCGAGGACGATCAGCTCGAAGCGGCCGCGCAGCCTTATGTCGATGCGATGATGGCGGCGTCCCCGGTGGGGCTGCGGCTGTCGAAGGAATGCCTCAACATGGCGGTCGACGCCGGCTCGCTCGAGCAGGTGATCGCGATGGAAGATCGCAATCAGGTGCTGTGCTCGCGCTCGGAAGATTTCGCCGAGGGCATCAGCGCCTTTCTGGAGAAGCGCAAGCCGGTCTATGTTCGGCGCTGACGCGCGATCCGGATCGGACGGCGTCACAACGAAGACATCTCGAGGCCCGGCAAGAGGCCAAGACAACGGGAGAACCGAGGAATGACTTCAAGCGCAGCCGCGGTGCTGACCAAGCCGGCCTTCCGCAAGGTCGATTGGCTGCCGCGCGACATCGAGGTCGATCGCCGCGCCGACGGCGTCATTGTGATGAAGTCGCGCTTTCCGCTGAAGGAGCACGACCCGCATCTGCCGATGGCGCTGGCGAAATGGGCGAAGCAGCGTCCCGACCATGTCTGGCTGGCGCAGCGCGCCGGTGCGGACCGGCAGTGGCGCAAGGTGTCCTATGCCGAGGCCAAGCGCATCGTCGACGGGCTGACCCAGGCGCTGCTCAATCTGAAGCTGCCGGAAGGCCGCCCGGTCACCATCCTGTCGGGCAATTCGATCGAGCATGCGCTGATGATGATGGCGGCGATGCAGGCGCGGATCCCCACCGCGCCGGTGTCGCCGGCCTATTCGCTGATGAGCCAGGATCATCAGAAGCTCAAATACCTGTTCGATCTGGTGAAGCCGGCGGTCGTGCTGGTGCAGGACGGCGCGCCGTTCAGCAAGGCGCTGCACGCGCTGGATCTGTCCGGCGTGCAGGTGGTGCATGTCGGCAATCCGGCCGAAGGCGTCGCCAGCGTGTCGTTCGCCGAGATGGCGGCGACGCCGGTGACGGCCGAGGTCGAGCAGTCGATCGCGCGGATCACGCCCGACACCGTCGCCAAGCTGCTGTTCACCTCCGGCTCCACCGGCATGCCGAAGGCGGTGATCAACACCCAGCGGATGATCTGCGCCAACGCGGCGATGATGATGCAGGTGCGGCCGCGCGATCCGAACGGGCCGCTACCGGTCAATCTCGATTGGATGCCATGGAACCACACCATGGGCGGAAACGCGTCGTTCAATCCGCTGCTGATCGAAGGCGGCACGATGTACATCGACGACGGCCGGCCGGTGCCCGGCATGATCGAGGAGACGCTGCGCAATCTGCGCGAGATCTCGCCGACCTACTACGCCAACGTCCCGGCGGGCTATGCCGCGCTGGCGAGCGCGATGGAAAAGGACGACGCGCTGTGCCGCTCGTTCTTCAAGAATCTCGCCCTGATGGCCTATGGTGGCGCACGGCTGCCGGACGATCTGTACGAGCGGATGCAGGCGCTGGCGGTGCGCGCCACCGGCGAGCGGCTGGTGTTCTACACCGGCTGGGGCTCGACCGAGACCGCGCCGACCTCGACCGGTACCTATTGGGACACCGAGCGCGTCGGCCTGATCGGCCTGCCGTTCCCCGGCGTCGAGCTGAAGATGCTGCCGATCGGCGACAAATACGAGCTGCGGCTGCGCGGCATCAACGTCATGCCGGGCTACTACGGCCAGCCCGACCTCACCGAGAAGGCGTTCGACGAGGAGGGCTTCTACAAGATCGGCGACGCCGGCGTGTTTGTCGATCCGAACGATCCGGTGAAGGGTATCATCTTCGCCGGCCGCGTGGTCGAGGACTTCAAGCTGATGACCGGCACATTCGTGCATGTCGGCTCGGTCCGCACCGACGCGATCGCCGCCGCGACGCCGGTGGTGCAGGACGCGCTGGTCGCGGGGCAGGACCGCGCCTTCATCGGCCTGCTGGCATGGCCGAACCTGCACGCCTGCCGGCAGATCGTCGACAATCCGGATGCGACCTACGAGGACGTCGTGAAACATCCGGCGGTGCTCGCGGCGTTCAAGGCCGGCCTCGAAAAGCACAATGCCGAGGTCAAGGGCGTCAGCTCGATGCGGATCGCCCGCGCCATGCTGATGAGCGAGCCGCCCTCGATCGACGGCAACGAACTCACCGACAAGGGCTACATCAACCAGCGCGCCGGCCTCGACCGCCGCGTTGCGCTGGTTGCGCGGCTGTACGCCGAGACGCCGGATGCCGACGTGCTGGTGTTGAAGTGACGACACACAAACAAACTCGCGTCATTCCGGGGCGCGCCGTCAGGCGCGAACCCGGAATCTCGACGTGCCCGTTTCAGATTCCGGGTTCGCACGCAGCTTCGCTCCGCGCGCCCCGGAATGACGATCTGTAACACCTAACAACAACGAGACCACGCCCATGAATTTCGATTTCTCCGACGACCAGAAGCAACTGCGCGATCAGGCGAGGCGGTTCCTGGCCGAAAAGTCCCCGCCGCGCGCGGTGCGTGCCGTGCTCGAAGGCAAGGCGGATTACGATCGCGAGCTGTGGAAGGGGCTCGCCGAGATGGGCTTTCTCGGCGTCGCGATCCCGGAGGAGTTCGGCGGGACGGGCGCGGGATATCTCGAGCTGTGCGTGATCGCCGAGGAGCTCGGCCGCGCGCTGGCGCCGGTGCCGTTCGCCTCGACCGTGTATCTCGCCGCCGAGGCGCTGCTGATCGCCGGCAGCGTCGAGCAGAAGCAGAAATGGCTGCCGAAGATCTCGTCCGGTGAAGCGATCGGCACGCTGGCGCTGTTCGAAGGCACCGGCAACCCGTCGCCGAAGGCGATCAAAATTGCCGCTTCCAACGGCACCCTCTCCGGCACCAAGAAGCCGGTCGCCGACGGCGCGATCGCCGACTTCGCGATCGTTGCGGCGCGCACCGGAAACAGCGGCCGCGAGGCCGACATCTCGCTGTTCCTGGTCGATCTCAAGGCCGGCGGCGTCACGGCCAAGCCGCTGCAGAACGTCGATCCGTCGCGGCAGCAGGCCGAGCTGGCGTTCGACGGCGCCAAGGCCGAGCCGCTCGGTGCGGCGGGCGAAGGCTGGAGCATCCTGTCGCGGGTGCTGGACCGCGCCGCGGTGCTGATCGCGTTCGAACAGGTCGGCGGCGCCGACCGCGCGCTGGAGATGGGCCGCGACTACGCACTCGATCGCATCGCGTTCGGCCGTCCGATCGGATCGTTCCAGGCGATCAAGCACATCCTCGCCGACATGTACGTCTCGGCGACGCTGGCGCGCTCGAACTGTTACTACGGCGCCTGGGCGCTCTCGACCGACGCCGGCGAACTCGCCGAGGCGGCGGCTGCGGCGCGGATCAGCGCCACGCAGGCGTTCCAGCATTGCGCCAAGCAGAACATCCAGGTCCATGGCGGCATGGGCTTCACCTGGGAGTTCGACTGCCATCTGTACTATCGCCGCTCCAACGCGCTGGCGCTGGCGCTCGGCAGCCAGTCGTACTGGGAAGATCAGCTGATCGACCGCATGCGCCAGAAGAACGCGGCGTAACAACAAGCGTGTCCCGGACGCGGTGCGGCATTCTTCATGCCGCTCCGCAGAGCCGGGACCGTCGCGAGGTCAGCATCTGTAACGGCCCCGGTTCTGCAGCGCACCGCTTCGCGCTGCGCAGCGTCCGGGGCACGAGGCAGCACAAGGATTCGAACTGATGAATTTCGACGATACCCCGCAGGAAGCTGAATTCCGCGCCAAGGCGCGTGCCTGGATCGACGCCAACGCGCCGAAGCAATACGAGTCCGACCTGCGCAAGGCGTCGCTCGGCCGCGTCGTACTGAAGGACGCCAACGTCCTCGACGTCGCCAAGGCGTGGCAGAAGAAGAAGGCCGACGCCGGCTGGGCGGTGCCGCACTGGCCGAAGGAATATGGCGGCCGCGGCGCCTCGCCGATCGAGCGCGTGATCTGGCAGCAGGAAGAGGGCGTGTTCGGCAAGCTCACGGCGATGTTCATCATCGGCCAGGGCATGTGCGGCCCGACGATGATGGCCTACGCGTCGGAAGATCAGAAGCGGCACTATCTGCCGCCGCTCGGCTCCGGCGAGAAGGTCTGGTGCCAGCTGTTCTCCGAGCCGGCCGGCGGCTCCGACGTCGCCGGCCTGCGGACCCGTGCCGAGAAGGACGGCGACGACTGGGTGATCAACGGCCAGAAGATCTGGACCTCCGGCGCGCATTATTCCGACTATGGCATCCTGATCACCCGCACCGACCCGACCGTGCCCAAGCACAAGGGGCTGACGATGTTCTTCCTCGACATGAAGAGCGAGGGCGTCGAAGTGCGGCCGATCAAGCAGGCCAACGGCAATTCCGACTTCAACGAAGTGTACTTCACCAACGTGCGGATTCCCGACAGCCAGCGCCTCGGCGGCGTCGGCGACGGCTGGAACGTGTCGCTGACCACGCTGATGAACGAGCGCATGTCGATCGGCGCAAACGTCGCCACCGGTTTCCCGGAGCTGTTCGACTATTGCAATTCGCTGACGCTCGACGGCACCCCGGCGCTGGACGATCGCGCGGTGCGATCCAAGCTGGCGAGTTGGGCGGTGAAAGCGAGCGGGCTGAAATACACCAGCTTCCGTTCGATCTCGGCGCTGTCGAAGGGGCAGCGACCGGGACCGGAAAATTCGATCGGCAAGCTGGTTGCCGGCTCGATGATCCAGGAAGTCGCGATGTACGCACTCGACCTGCAGGGCGCCGCGGGCGTGCTGAGCGGGCCGGAGGACGCCGACGTCGCTGGCCGCTTCCAGGCGATGCTGCTGCGTTCGCCGGCGACCCGCGTCGAGGGCGGTACCGACGAGATCCTGCGCAACATCATCGCCGAGCGCGTGCTCGGCCTGCCGGGCGACATCCGCGTCGACAAGGATGTGCCGTTCAACCAGATCCCGACCAAGGGGCGGGCGTAGCACGTAGGATGGGTTGAGCGCAGCGAAACCCATCATTCAACAGAGCGCTTAGTCGATGGGTTTCGCAAAATCCTACGGCGCTGAGACCAGAACGAGAGGCTGAGATGAACTTCGACGATACCCCGCAGGAAGCCGAGTTTCGCGCCAAGGCTCGCGCGTGGATCGATGCCAACGCGCCGAAGCAATACGAGCAGGAGCTGACCAAATCCGGTCTCGGCCGCATCAGCCTGAAGAAGGCCGACATCGTCGAGGTCGGCAAGGCGTGGCAGAAGAAGAAGGCCGAGGGCGGCTGGTCGTGCCTGACCTGGCCGAAGGAATATGGCGGCCGCGGCGCGACGCCGATCGAGAAGGTGATCTGGCAGCAGGAAGAGGGCGTCTACGGCAAGCTCACCCAGCCGTTCCAGATCGGCGAGGGCATGTGCGGCCCGACCGTGATGGCCTATGGCAGCGAAGACGACAAGCGCAAGTACTTGCCGAAGCTGGCGTCGGGCGAGAACATCTGGTGTCAGCTGTTCTCCGAGCCGGCCGGCGGTTCGGACGTCGCCGGTCTGCGCACCCGCGCCGAGAAGGACGGCGACGACTGGATCATCAACGGCCAGAAGATCTGGACCTCCGGCGCGCATTATTCCGACTACGGCCTGCTCATCACCCGTACCGACCCGAACGTGCCCAAGCACAAGGGCCTGACGATGTTCTTCCTCGACATGAAGAGCGAAGGCGTCGAGGTGAAGCCGATCAAGCAGGCCAACGGCATGCAGGAATTCAACGAGGTGTTCTTCACCAATGTGCGGATTCCCGACAGCCAGCGCCTCGGCAATGTCGGCGACGGCTGGAACGTGTCGCTGACCACGCTGATGAACGAGCGCATGTCGATCGGCGCGCGGCTCGCCACCGGCTTCCCGGAGATCTTTGCGTTCTGCAACGATCTGGTGACCGACAATGGTCCGGCGATCGACGATCCGGCGGTGCGCAGCAAGCTGGCCAGCTGGGCGGTCAAGGCGAGCGGTTTGAAGTACACGTCGTATCGTTCGATCTCGGCGCTGTCGAAGGGCGAGCGGCCGGGCCCGGAAAATTCGATCGGCAAGCTGGTGGCCGGCCCGATGCTGCAGGACATTGCGGCCTTCGCGATGGATCTGGAAGGCGCCGCGGGCGTGTTCACCGATCCGGCGGAAGCTGAAGCCGGCGGCAGCTTCCAGGCGATGCTGCTCGGCTCGCCGTCGATGCGCATCGCCGGCGGCACCGACGAAATCCTGCGCAACATCATCGCCGAACGCGTGCTGGGCTTGCCGGGCGACATCCGTGTCGACAAGGACGTGCCGTTCAACCAGATTCCGACCAAGGGGCGGTGAGGCGATCATCCAACAGAGGTCGTCATTCCGGGGCGCGCCGGCGAAGCTGGCGCGAACCCGGAATCCCGCAGTTGTTGACGTTTGAAGACGCGCTGTGCGCGTTTCAGATTCCGGGTTCGCGCTTCGCGCGCCCCGGAATGACATTGCTCATTCAATGAGGCCATCATGACCGACGCCGCTGCGACTGCCGCCCCGATCGACGTCCTCGAACAACTGATGGCGGCGCGCTATTCGTGCCGCCGGTTCAAGCCAGATCCGGTGCCGCGGGCCACCATCGAGCGCATTTTGAGCGCGGCGCAGAAGACCGCGTCCTGGTGCAACAGCCAGCCGTGGCAGGTGGTGATCACCTCGGGCGAGGCGACTACGAAGTTTCGCGAGGCGATCTATCCGGTCGCCGCCAGCGGCACGCCGATGTCGGGCGATTTCGAGTTTCCGCGGGAATATCGCGGCGTGTATCTCGATCGCCGCCGCGAAAGCGGCTTCCAGCTCTACAACGCCGTCGGCATCCCCCGCGGCGACAAGGCCGCCGCCGCCAAACAGGCGCTCGAGAACTTCAACTTCTTCGGCGCGCCGCACGCGGCGATCATCACCACCGACGAGGCGCTTGGCGTCTATGGTGCAGTCGATTGCGGCGGCTACGTCACCTCGTTCATGCTGGCGGCTCAGGCGCTCGGAGTCGCGACCGTGCCGCAAGCCGCGCTGGCGTTTCACGCCGGCCACGTGCGCAAGCATTTCGGCCTCGCCGACGACCGCCGCGTGGTCTGCGGCATGTCGTTCGGCTACGCCGACACCGAGCACAAGGCGAACAGCTATCGCACCAGCCGTGCGGCGATCGGGGATGTCGTGACGTTCGTGGAGTAACAAGGGCTGCTCAACGAGTCATTCCGGGGCGCGCGTAGCGCGAGCCCGGAATCCATAACCACCGCATTCGCTGGTTGACGCGAAGCGTCCCGACGGCCGTACTCCCCGAGAGCGCAGGGCGTATGGATTCCGGGCTAGCCGCTACGCGGCGCCCCGGAATGACGAACGCTGATGTCAAGGGTGGCCTCGCGCTCTGGCGTGATACGCGAACCCGGCGGCTTTCAAAACTGCGGCGCGCGTTTCTCCGCGAACGCGGCGATGCCTTCCTTGATTTCATCGCCGCGCATCGAGGCGCGGGCGCGGGTGTCGGCGGCCTGCTCGTCGAAGGCCTGCCGCGCGAATTCGTTGATCGCGCGCTTCATCCCGGCGACGGCGCTCGGCGCGTTGCCGGCGAGGGTCGTCGCCAGCGCGTCGACCTCACGGTCGAGCCGTTCCATCGTCGTCATCGCGGTGAGATAGCCGATCCGCAGCATCTCGGCGGCGTCGATCCGCTGTGCCGTCAGGAACAGCCGCTTGGCGTTGTCGATGCCGAGGCGGGTGACGTAGCGCTTGATGCCGCTCGGATAGTAGTGCAGCCCCAGCCGCGCGGCCGGCATGAACATCTCGGCGGTGTCGACGCCGATGCGGAAGTCGCAGGCCAGCGCCAGATCGGTCGAACCGCCATAGACGCCGCCATTGAGCCGGCAGATCGTCGGCACCCGCAGATCTTCCAGCCGGTTGGCGACCGCCTCGAACGCCGATCCGGAGGACTCGCCTTCGACCTCGCTGGCGGCGCGTTCGGCGACCTTGCCGAGGTCGAAGCCGGCCGAGAACGCCCGCCCGGTGCCGGTCAGCACCAGCACACGGACCGACGGGTCGTTGTCGATTCGCTCGAACTGCGCCAGCAACGCCGCGAGGTCGTCCGGTTGCAGCCGGTTGAGATGTTTCGGACGGTTCAGCCGGATCGTGGCGCGGGCGCCGTCGATCGAGAGAACCGGCGGGCTGGCGCTGTCCGCGTCCGACATGGGAAAACTCCAGGAAGCTCGAGAGGGCGCTCCGCGGGAACCGCGTCGCTGCATGCGGCTCGCCTGCCGAGGGGCCGTCCGGTGGGGCGATCGGCGCGCAAACTGCCTGCGCCGACCCCGGCGGTCAATCATCCTGCGGTCGGGCCACGGCCGGCCGCGGTGGCGTTCCGTGCGCCGGATTGTTTATAATCCCGTCTGCTTCAACGTGTATCCAGGACATCCCGCAGCGGCTCGGTTTCCGTCCGCCGGTGGTGTCCGCTGCGCATGCCGGCGTCACGATCCGGTTCTCGAAGACAGGTTGGCCCCATGGATATGTCCCATATCGCTCAGCATGCCGGCACCGCGGGCAGTCTGTTCGCCACGATCTTCGTGGTCGCGACCGCGACGATGCGGACGATGATCCCGCTGCGCGTGTTCGGCATCATGGCCAATATGCTGCTGATCGTGGTGTCGATCCCGACCCACAACTATCCGACCATGGCGCTGCACGCGGTGCTGTTGCCGCTCAATGTCTGGCGGCTGCACCAGATGCTGCAGCTCGTCCGCGACGTGAAGAAGTCGGTCAACAGCGATCTGTCGATGGAATGGCTGAAGCCGTTCATGACCGAGCGCAAGTGCAAGGCCGGCGAAGAGCTGTTCTACAAGGACGAGAAGGCCGAGCACATGTACTACATCGTCAGCGGTCGCTTCCGGCTCGTCGAGTCCGGGATCGAGCTGCCGGTCGGTGCGATCGTCGGCGAACTCGGCATGCTGTCGCCGTCGAACACCCGGACGCAGACGCTGGAATGCATCGAGGCCGGCGTCGTGCTCGGCGTCAGCTATCGCCAGGTCGAGGAGCTCTACGTGCAGAATCCGGAGTTCGGCTTCTATTTCCTGCGGCTCGCCAGCGCCCGGCTGTTCCAGAACATCGAGACGCTGGAAGCCCGGCTGGCGCAGGCGCACGTGCCGGTGCCGGCCCAGGTCATCGGCGACACGGCGTAGGGTCGGGCGAGGGCCGGGACGGTGACAGGCTATATCGACGCGCTGCGCACCACGCTCGCCGAGATCATCGGTGAGCGCGATCGCGTCGTGCCGCTGACGCTGCCGGACGGCTTGTCCTCTGCGGTCGAGCTGGTGGTCCGCGACGCGGTCGAGCAATTGGTCTTCTATCAGGGCCGGCGCTATGCGCGGCTGTATCTCGACCGGATCGGCCGCTTCGCCAGGCGCCGCGATGTCGACGACGACCTGCTGATCGAGATCGCGCAGCTGATGACGATGCGGATGACCTACGAGGATCCGATCCGGCTCGCGCAGCTCGCCTTGATCGAGGCGGCGGTCGGTCCCGATGGCGTCGCCGCCGTCCGGGTCGATCGCAAATGCCGGTTTCGCGTCGACGAAATGGTGTCGTCGCTGCCGATCGTGGTCGCCAATCCGATCCTCAGGGTGCTCGGCAAGCTGGGTTGGCAGCACATGCACCTGAAGATGCGCTTCAACGCCACCGGCTGGTTCGGCATCCGCCGGCTGCGGGTCGAGGCGTGGTTGCGGCGCTGGCGGATGTTGTCGATCCGCTACGGCCAGGAGCGGGTCTGGGTCGAGCGCTGGCTGCACATGATCGACCGCTGCCTCGCCAAACGGCCGGAGGCGGTGTGGACGATCGTGCAGAGCGCCACCATGATCCGCGGCTATGGCGACACCTACCGGCACGGCATGGCGAACTGGACGCTGATCATCGACAGCCTGGTCAAGCCGGTGTTCGCCGGCACGCTGGCGCTCGACGATCTGCCGGCGGCGATCGCCGAGGCCCGCGCGGCGGCGCAGCCCGACCGCCGGCAGACCGCGCTGAAGCGCGCCATCGCCGCCATCCGGACCCGGGCCAGCGCCGACACGATGCCGGCGTCGGCGATGCCCTGAAGGTGAACGCCTTGGATGCCCGGCTACCGGGAGAATCCCCAGGCGTTCGCGTCCGCCGTTTCCGCCACGTGCATTCCGGAACCGAAAATGTCATAAAGGAGCACTGGTCGGTCCTGACCGGTTGCGATGCTCAGCGCTCGCACGGGAGATCCGCAAGACATCGAGCGGCGCACCGCCGATTCGTGTTGGGTATGGTCCCGTCGGGCCCAGGCGAAGGGCGTGAGCTTGATCCTTCCTCAATTGTCGTCGACGGTCGCCGTTGGTGCGCTCACCGGATGGATGCTGGTACTCACCATCAAGCACGTACTCGCCGATTTCTATCTGCAGAACGCCTGGATGGCGCTCGGCAAGGACAAGAAGACCGGATGGGCGCTGCCGCTGCTGGCGCATTGCGCGGTGCATCTGGTGCTCACCACCGCGGTGATGCTGGTCCTGGCGCCGCGCTACTGGTTCATCGGGCTGATCGATTTCGTCATTCATCTCGCGATTGATCGCACCAAGGGATTCATCGTGGCGACCGGCAACGTCACCTCCGAGAACAAATGGTTCTGGTGGCTGATCGGCACCGATCAGGCGTTGCATCATCTCACCGGCTTCGGCCTGTCGGTGGTGCTGGCCGCGAACCCGTAGGCGATCGGACAGCTTTGCGGCCCGAGTGACAATGCGGGCTCATGCGTATGGCGGTTGAGGCGGCGAAACGGATGCCGTGGATCGATTGCCTGTCGCCGCTGATCAGTCCGGCGGTCCTGATCTGCCAAGCCGTACCGGGCAGATCCGACGGGCGCGAGAAACAAGCGCGCACCAATCTCGGTGCGCGCCAGATAGCTCCCGCGTAAGTGATCAATCCGATACAGGTCGTGCCGGTCAGGCGCTGAGCCGACTGTCCGCTTCCGACGGGGCCGGATCGGCCTTTTCGGCGTGGGGCAGATGCGGGGCCAGACGGGCGTTGGCCTTCATGACCTGCTGCTGAAACGCCATGCCGTCTTCCAGCAACCGCGACGCCGCGCCGGCGAGCCAGTCCTGATACTCGCGGACCACGTCGATCGGAGTTGCCGCCTCGCCGATGCGGCGGGCTGTTTCGAGGGCGGCGTGGGTTCCAATCCGCCGGCGCTCGAACCAGCCGTCGGCGAATTCCTTCATGCCTGCCAGAATGGTTTCCTCGCCCTCCCAGAATTTCACCCCGACGGGGGCGTAGCTGCGGGCTGCGGGCATCAGATTGGGGAACAACGTCACGGGATCACTCATCTGAAATCTCCGTGGTGACCGGTGAACTGCAATCCTTCTTCGAAGAAGCACAATATTAACTCCGATTGCGGCGGCGAAGTGATCACAACCCGGCGACTGGAAAAACCTGATCGCGTTTTCGTTCCATGCGATTCGCGCAAGCCCTATCGGAGGTATCAGAAGCCATAGTTAAGTGGTCATTAACAAATTCGGCCGCATCCTCACGATCAATCGCCTCGGAGTAACGCCGATGTTGTCGAGCCGTGAAGCCTTCGAAAACGACCACTGCCCGGTCCGGGACGATCTCCTCGGTGCGATGTATCGCGCCAACGAGAACGGTCTGCCGGCGCTGGTGGAAAGTGTCTCTTCCGACGTTCGTGCCCAACTCGCTTTGTTCTGTTATCGCCGCGCGCATCTGCATGCGCTGGCGCTGACGATCGCTGCGAGCTGCGACGAGCGCGATCTGATCCGCCATGGCGGCCGGGTCGGTTCCGTGCTGGTGTCGCTGTCGCGTGAAGCGGCGGCGCCACGGCATCGGACGCCCGCCGCCTACAGCCATCGCAAGGCGATCACGCTATCGACCAAGCCGCTGTCGAGCATCGCGCCGCTCGATCAGGACGAGGTCGAGGACGACGAGATCGCGCCCGCTGCGGCCGCACCGTCGAACTAATCCGCTGGTCCGGCCGGGTCGCCGCTTGGAAGCGGCGGCAGCTTGTGCCGGCGCCGCGCCATCGCGCATTCCGGATCACCGGGCTGGCACTCGCGGCACACCTCCGGCCGCAGGGTGTAGATCGTGCAGGCGGTGGCTTGCCCGATCGTGCCGCTCAGCGCGCAGCAGCGCTCGCCGTCGCAGCGCATCCCGCTCAGCCGATCGTTGACGAGCTCCGCCGGGATCGCGTCGAGCGCCTCGTCGTCCTCCACCGTGAAGCGCGGCCAGTTCGCCGAATAGGCGCAGCAGGCGCCGCAGCTCTGGCACGGGCTCATCGGTTCGATCGGGGCGGGGCTGCTCATCGCTCCGCTTTAGCCCGATGCGGCCCGGCGCGAAACGGCATTGCGCCGGACCGGCCTGATCATTCCGGCCGATGCGCCGCGGCCAATGCGGCTTCCAGTTCGGCGATCCGCGCATCGCGCGCCGCCAGCGCCGCGGCGACGTCGCCGGCGTCGAACTTCTGCGGGATGTGCTGCGGGCAGTTGCTGTCCCACGCCTCGACCTCGAACAGGATCGCCTGCTCCGGCCGCGCCTTGTAGCCCTGCGGCATCAGTTGCGCGATCAGCGCCGGGTCGTCCTCGATCACACGCGCCCGGCCCCAGATCTTGATCCGGCGGCGGTGGGCGTAGTCGATGACGAAGATGTAGGCCTTCGGATTCTCGGCGAGATTGCCCTGGGTGATGAACTGCTTGTTGCCGGTAAAGTCGGCGAAGCCGAGGGTCCGCCGGTCGAGCACGTGAAGGAAACCGGCCGGGCCGCCGCGGTGCTGGACATAAGGTTGGCCGTCGGCGCTGGCGGTGGCGAGCAGAAAACTGGTCTGCGCGCCGAGGAAGGCGGCGAGGTCGGGGTCGATCTCGGTCCGCCAGCCGCCATTCTGTTCGACCCGGGCATAGGCGCCGCGCGACCCCTTGCGGGCCTGGATCGCCTTCACCTGCGGGGTGAAGGCGATGTCGCTGGCGACATGGAGCGCGTTGGTCATCGAAACCTCCTGCCTGACTTGGGTTCAGGCGGTAGAGATGCGCATTGCATAACGGTGGAACAATCGGTGGAATTGACACTTCATTGTTGCCTCTGATGAAATAGTCGGATGGATCGCCTGGATGCCATGACTGCCTTCGTCGCGGTCGCCGACCTGCAAGGGTTCGCGCCGGCGGCGCGCAAGCTCGGGCTGTCGCCTTCCGCTGTCACGCGCCTGGTGGCCGCGCTGGAGGAGCGCGTCGGCGCCCGGCTGCTGCAGCGAACGACGCGGTCGGTGGCACTGACCGACGTCGGCGCGCGCTACCTGGAGCGGGTGAAGCAGATCCTGGCCGACCTCGCGGAGGCCGACGCCTCGGCCTCCGCCGAGCGCCTCGAACCGTCGGGGCGGCTGGTGGTGTCGGCGCCGGTCGGATTCGGCCGGCAACACGTCGCGCCGCTGCTGTCGGATTATCTGAAGCGCTATCCGGACGTCGCCGGCGAATTGCGGTTGTCCGATCTGATGATCAACCTGGTCGAGGACGGCGTCGATTGCGCGGTCCGGATTGGACAGCTCGCCGATTCCAGTCTGGTGGCGCGGCAGTTCGGCGCGATGCGGCGCATCGTGGTCGCGTCGCCGGACTATCTGGCGGCCCGCGGCACGCCGGTGGCGCCGTCCGAGGTCGCCGCGCACGACACGATTCACTTCGGCGCAACGACGCCGGCGGTGACATGGCGTTTCGTCGTCGGTGGCCGCGACCTTCGCGTGCCCTGCACCCCGCGTTTCACCACCAACGTCGCCGACGCTGCGATCCTGCACGCCGAGCGCGGCGGCGGGCTGACGCGCGTGCTCGCGTATCAGGCCGCAGAGGCGATCCGGGACGGGCGATTGCAGATCGTGCTGGCGGACTACGAAGTGCCGCCGATGCCGATCGCAATCGTCTATCCGACCTCGCGGCTGCTGTCCGCCAAGGTCCGCGCCTTCATCGATCTCGCCGCGGAGATCTGCGACTGGCGGTTCGGGGCGAAATCGACGACGTGATGCAAGGGAAGCAGCCCGTGGCGGCCGATCTGTTCGACACTCTGTTTGATGGGCCACGCCGCGAGGACATCGCGCCCGGCGCGGCGCTGCTGCACGGCTTCGCGCGATCGCAGCAGCACGAACTGATCACGGCGATCGACGCCGTGGTTCAGCGCGCGCCGTTCCGCCACATGGTGACGCCGGGCGGCCACACCATGAGCGTGGCGATGACGAGTTGCGGCCGTGCAGGCTGGGTGACCGATCGCGGCGGCTATCGCTACGCGACACACGATCCCGCCAACGGCCAGCCATGGCCCGAGATGCCAGGGGTGCTGCGTGACCTTGCGCACAGTGCGGCCACGGACGCAGGCTTCCCGAACTTTGCGCCGGATGCCTGCCTGATCAACCGCTACACGCCCGGCGCCAAGATGGCGCTGCATCAGGACAAGGACGAGCGGGACTTCACCGCGCCGATCGTCTCGGTGTCGCTCGGCCTGCCGGCGATCTTCCAGTTCGGCGGCATGAGCCGCAGCGACAAGCCGCGGCGCTACGAATTGCGGCACGGCGACGTGCTGGTCTGGGGCGGGCCGACGCGGCTGGTGTATCACGGCGTGCTGACGCTGAAGGACGGCGACCACCCGCTGCTCGGTCGGCAGCGTCTCAACCTCACATTCCGCAAAGCGCTGTAGTGCGAGGCGGTTCCCTGCGATGGAACTCCGGTCTATGCTGGCCGGAGGAGAGCGGACATGGCCGACCTGGCGATCGAAGACAATGCCGCCGCCACTGGCGGTGTGAACCGCACCGGCGTCTATATCGCAGTGCTGCAATTGTTGTTCGCACTGTGCTGGACCATTTACGTGGTGTTCTTGCCGACGCTCGCCGCCGAAGTCGGCATCGCGCCAGGCGCGGTGATCCTGATCCTGATGCTCGACCAGGCGATCTTCACCGTTGCCGACACCGCGATGGGGATCGCAGCCGACAAGGTGACGGCGCTCGCCGGCCGGCTCGGCCTGCTGGTGGGCATCGCCACGGCGGTCTCGTGCGCGGCGTTCGTCGCTTTGCCGTTCGTTGCCGCCAGCGGGCCGTCGGCGCAGGTGGCTTTCATTGCGCTGATCGTCGTGTGGGCCGCGACGTCCTCGGCACTGCGTGCGCCGCCGCTGACGCTGCTCGGCAAATACGGCGCGCGGCCGTCGCTGCCGTGGCTGTCGGCGCTGACCATGCTCGGCTACGGCCTCGCCGGCGCAGTGTCGCCCTATCTCGGCGTGGTGATGAAGAGCATCGATGCGCGGCTGCCGTTCGTGATCTCCAGCGTGGTGCTGCTGGTCGTCACGCTGGCGCTGTCGAAGGTCGAGCGCGGCCTTGCGACCGCGCAGGCGGTGGCGAAGACGCCGGCGCCGGGCAAGGCGGCGGGCCGCCTGCCGGTGCTGTTCATCGCGGCGATCGTGCTGCTCGCGCTCGGCTATCAGATGCACTTCAGCCTGAACAGCGCGCCGATGTTCCTGCGCTTTGCCAGGCCCGACGATCTGCAATGGCTGATGCCGGTGTTCTGGATCGGCTTCAACCTCGCGCTGTTTCCCGCCAGCAAGGTGGTCAAGCATCGCGGCGGACTGATCGTGATGGGCGCGGCCGGCCTGCTCGGCGCGCTGGCGGTGATCGGCGCGGAATACGCCGGCCATCTCAACGTGCTGATCGTCGCGCAATTCGTCGCCGGTGCGGCGTGGGGATGCATGCTGATGAGCGCGGTGTCGGCCGCGCTGGCGATCGGCCAGACCGGCGCCGAAGGCAAGCTCACCGGGCTGGTGTTCTCGGCGCTGGCGCTGGCGACCTTCGCGCGGATGGCGGCGGTCGCCGGCGGCCTGCAGAAGCTGCCGGACTACGCGCCGATGCTGCACTGGGCCCCGGTGGCGTGCTGGTCGGTGGCCGGCGCAGGCCTGCTGGTGCTGGCGGCGTCGCGGCTGCGCGGGGCGGAGGCAGGCGCTGAGACGCCTTGATCGAGAGCGGTCATTCCGGGGCGCGCGCAGCGCGAACCCGGAATCCCGAGCTGTTCATCCGGCCTGTTGCACCAACCTCTAGATTCCGGGTTCGCGCAGCTTCGCTGCACGCCCCGGAATGACGACTCAGAGGTTAGACGCGAAGTAACAACTCACGCCGGCTTCGCCGGATGGATGAACGGCCACGGGCTGGCTTCGCTGTCGCGCGGGACGTCGATCGCGATCAGATAAGGGCCGCCGTGGGCGAGGGCCTTCTCCAGCGCCGCGCGGAAATGATCGGGCGACGTGACGCGCGCCGCGCCGACGCCGAAGGATTCGGCGAGTTTGACGAAATCCGGATTGACCAGATCTGACGCCACCACGCGGCCTTCGAACTGCGTGACCTGATCGCGCCGCACGTTGCCGTAAGCGGAATTGTCGAACACCAGCGTCACCACGCCGATGTTGAACTGCACCGCGGTGGCGAGCTCCTGCACGGCGAACATGAAGCCGCCGTCGCCGGTGATCGCGACCACGGGCTTGTCCGGGCAGGCGACCTTGGCGCCGAGCGCGGTCGGGAAGCCGGAGCCAAGCGTGCCCTGATAGCCGGAGGTGAGGAAGGTGCGCGGCTGGTAGATCGGGAAACCGTACCACGACGCGAAGCCGACCTGGGACAACTCGTCGGTGACGATCGCGTCGTCGGGCAGCACCTCGCGCAGGATGTTCAGATACGCCATCTGCGGCTGCACCGACTGGATCGCCTCCAGGGTGCGGGCGGTGGCGTCGCGGATCGTGTCGCGGCGCCCCTTGATCTTGCTGAAGCCGTGCTTGCCGACGGCGTCGACCAGCGCGCGCGTGCCGGCCTTGGCGTCGGCGACGACCCCGGCATCCGGCGCGAAGCGGCGCATCTCGGCGGGATCGATGTCGATCCGCAACGACTTCTGGCCCTCGGGCCGGAACGGCCAGCGGAACGTCGTCGGCAGCTCCATCCTCGTGCCGATGCCGATGATCAGATCAGTCTGCGGCCACAGTCGATAGGCGGCGGCGAAAGTGAGGCCGAGCTCGTGCGCGTTGCTGACGATGCCGCGGCCGGAGCGGAACGCGACGACCGGCGCGTCGATCGCCTCGGCGAGTTCGAGAATCTCGTCGCCGGCGTCGAGCGCCCCGGAGCCGACGAAGATCATCGGCGTCTTGCTTGCGGCGATCAGTTTCGCAGCGGCGTCGATGCGGTCCGGATCGGGCAGCGGCGGCGCGATCGGATCGAGCTTGATCGCGTCGCCGGTCTCCGCACGTTGAGTGAACACCTCCCACGGCATTTCCAGCGCCACCGGGCCGCGCCGGCCGCTCATCATCTCCTGGAAGGCGCGGCCGACCAGCGCAGGTGCGTTGCCGGGATACTCGATGCGTTCGGCCCATTTGATGAAGCTGCGCAAGGTGGCGAGCTGATCCGGCATCTCGTGCAGATGGCCGCGGCCTTTGCCGAGATACGCGCTCGGCACCTGCCCGGTCAGGCACAGCACCGGCTCGTTGCAGCCGAACGCGGTGAGCATCGCGGCGCCGGCATTCAGCACGCCGGGACCGGGCACGACGCTGAACACGCCGGGGCGGCCCGAGGCGCGGGCATAGCCGAACGCCATGTAGCCGCAGGCCTGCTCGTGCCGTGCGCCGATCACGCGCAGTTGCGCCTTGGCGAAGCCGTCGAACAGGCCGTAAATCTGCGCGCCGGGCAGGCCGAACACGGTGTCGACGCCGTGCGCGACGAGGCCCTGCACGATCGCTTCGCCGCCGGTCATGATGCTCATGGATGAGTCCGTTGCTGTTGAGATGGTGGCTACGCGGCCGGTTCGTCGACCACGCCGTTGCGCAGCAGGCCGATGCCGTCGGCCTCGACCTCGATGACGTCGCCGGGCATCAGATACACCGGCGGCTCGGCGCGGGCGCCGGCGCCGGCCGGCGTGCCGGTGACGATCAGATCGCCCGGCACCAGCGTGGTGAAGGTCGAGATGTAGTGGATGAGATAGCGGAAGCCGAAGATCATCCGCGAGGTGCGGTCGTCCTGCCGGGTCTCGCCGTTGACACGCGTCGTCAGGCGGATGTCGGCGATCTGCGCCTCGTCGGTGAACGGGACGATCCACGGCCCGAGGCTGCCGGTGTGGTCGAAATTCTTGCCCTGGGTGACGTTGAACTTGGCGTGGCGGACCCAGTCGCGGATCGTGCCCTCGTTGCACAGCGTGATCGCGGCGACGTGGTCGAGCGCGTCGGTCTCGGCGATATGGCGGCCGGGTTTGCCGATCACCAGCGTCAGCTCGCCCTCATAGTCGAGCAGCTTGGAGGCGCGCGGCCGCACCAGCGGCGCGCCGTGGCCGACGAAGGAGCGCGCCGTGCGCATGAACATGCTGGGGAATTTCGGCGCCTCGGTGTTGTCCTTGTACTCCGCGTTGCGGTCCGGATAGTTGACGCCGACGCAGATGATCTTTTCCGGCTGCGGGATCGGCGGATGGTAGACGATGGCGTTGCGCGCGAAGTCGGGTGCGAGGCCGGCGGCTTCGTGAACAATCCGCATCAGCGCGCCGGCGGCGATCACCTCGCGCAGGGTCGGATAATCGTTGGCATGGCGCGCCGACAGATCGACGACGCCGTTGTCACACACCGCGCCGTAGCGGGTGAGGCCGTTGACGGTGAAGGTGGCGAGACGGGGAGTGGTCATGGGAAGCAATCCTTGCGGTCGAGCCGTCATCCCCCGCGAGCGCGGGTGAGCCAGTATTCCAGAGCGGTCGGTTTTCGAAAGGGCTCCTTTGGGATACTGGACCGCCCGGTCGAACGCGGCGACGGCGCCGCGATCAATCCGCAATCACCACATCGGCGACGAACACCGGTTCGCGGACCGGCTCGCCGAGAAATTCCGAGCCCTGCTCGAACCAGGAGCGCGGTGCCGGGGCGCCCCACAGGGTCTGGCGGCGGGGGTCGCGCAGCGACCAGCGCAGTGGCTCGTGGTCGTGATCCATGGTCTGGTAGTCGCTGCAGTAGAGTTCGATGCGATGCCCGTCCGGATCGCGGACATAGAGGAAGAACGCATTGGAAATGCCGTGGCGGCCGGGGCCGCGTTCGAGGCTGAGCCCGCGCGAGGCCATCACGTCGCACAGATGGATGATGTTGAGCGGACCCGGCACCCAATAGGCGAAATGATGCAGCCTCGGGCCCTTGCCGTTGGTGATCGCGAAATCGTGGACGTTGCCCTTGCGATGCATCCAGGCGGCGGCGATGCGGCCGTTCTCGCCGTCCTCCTCGGCGTATTCGGTGAGACGGAAGCCGAGCCGTGCGTAGAAGTCGATGGTGTCCTGGGTCTCGGCGGCGAACACGTTGAAATGGTCGAGCCGCTGCGGATGGCAGCCCCTGTAGCGCTCGTAGCGACGCAGCAGATGCGGCCGCTTCTCCATGCTGGCGCAGAGCTCGAGCCGGAAGCCGAACGGATCGGTGACGTGCAGCGTGCGGCCCTGGAACGGGCGATCGACGAAGCTGTAGATCAGCCCGTTCTCGGCGAAGAAGCTGCCGGCCTTGTCGAGGTCGGCCTCGTCGCCGACGCGAAAGCCGAGCCGGGCTGCGGCGGGCTCGTCGGCCTTCCGCAGCACCACCGAGTGATGCTGGTGTTCCTCGTTGCCGCGCAGATAAGCGGTGGCCTCGTCGCGATCCTCGACATGCAGGCCGATGATGTTCTCGTAGAAATCGACGCTGGCGCCGAGATCGACGACGTCGAGCACCACATGGCTGGCGCGGATGATGTTGAACGGCGGATCGAACACGTGTTGCGGCACCGGCATGGTGGAGTCCCCAGGAAAGCGTGGTTAGTTCACAGCATCAAAGTTCGTCATTCCGGGGCGCGCCGTCAGGCGCGAACCCGGAATCCATAACCCCTGTGTCTGCGACCGTGCACGAACGCCCGCGCCGGGAGTATGGATTCCGGGTTCGCTCGCTGCGCGAGCGCCCCGGAATGACGGGTGGAGAGACAGGGCACTACACAGCCCCCAGCTTCTGGATCTTGTGCGTCCCTCGCGCCAGCGAGACGTGCTTGGTTTCCATGTAGAACTCGAACGAATAGTCGCCGCCGTCGCGGCCGATACCGGACTGCTTCATGCCGCCGAACGGCGTCGGCAGATGCCGGACGTTCTCCGAGTTCAGCCAGATCATGCCGGCCTCCAGCGCGTCGGCGACGCGCAGGCCGCGGCCCATGTCGCCGGTCCAGACATAGCCGGTGAGGCCGTAGCGGATGTCGTTGGCGATCGCGATCGCTTCCGCCTCGTCCTTAAAAGAGATCACCGTGAGGAACGGCCCGAACACCTCGTCCTGCGCCACTCTCATGTCGCCGCGCGCATTCGTCACCAGCGTCGGCTGGACGTAATGCCCGCCGCCCGGCCCGTCATAGCGCGCGCCGCCGACCGCGATCGTCGCGCCGTCCCGTTTGGCGATGTCGAAATACGAACAGACCTTGTCGAGATGGCGCTGATGGATCAGCGGCCCGACTTCGGTCGCCGGATCGAGCGGATGGCCGACCTTCAGTGCGCGCACGCGAGCGGCCAGCTTCTCGATGAACTTATCGGCGATGGACTGCTGAATGAGCAGCCGGCTCGACGAGGTGCAACGTTCGCCGTTCAGCGAGTAGATCATGAACACCACGGCGTCGAGCGCGCGGTCGAGATCGGCGTCGTCGAACACGATCACCGGGTTCTTGCCGCCGAGTTCGAAATGCACGCGCTTCAGCGTCGGCGCGCCCTGTGCCATGATGGCGGCACCGGTCGCGGTCTCGCCGACAAAGGCGATCGCCTTGATGGCGGGATGCTCGGTCAGCGCCTTGCCGGCTTCCTCGCCGAAGCCGTGCACGGTGTTGAGCACGCCGTCGGGCAGGCCGGCATCCTTGCAGATCCGCGTCAGCATGTCGGCCGTCACCGGCGACCACTCGGCCGGCTTGTGCACCACGGTGCAGCCGGCCGCCAGCGCCGGCGCGATCTTCCAGGTCGACAGCATGAACGGCGTGTTCCACGGCGTGATCACCCCGACCGGGCCGATCGGCACCCTGGTCGAGACGTTCCAGTGCTCCTCGCTCGGCGTGTTCAGCCCGTCGCGGGCTTCGCCGCATTTGTCGGCGAAGAAGCGGAAATTCTCGGCGGCGCGCACCGCCGCCTTGGCCATGAAGCGATGCGCCTGGCCGGTGTCGATGCATTCCAGCACGGCGATGTCGTCGGCGCGCGCCTCGATCGCGCCGGCGATCTTTTGCAACAGCTTGCGTCGCTTCGCCGGCGCCATGTCGCGCCAGGCCGGAAAGGCGGCCTTGGCGGCGTTGGCGGCACGGTCGACGTCCTCGGGCGTGCCGCGCGCGACCTGTGCCAGCACCGAGTTGTCGACCGGCGAGGAGGTCTCGAAGGTCTCGCCGGACGACGAGGCGATTATCTCACCATTGATGAGATGACCGATGCCATCGGCCCTGAGCTGCTTCAACAGCGGCGCGGCGCGGTCGAGGTTCGCCTGCATTGCGGCGGCCGAGTTTGCGGTCTTGGGTGGAGCGGCATCAGCCATGGCGGGCCTCGGCGATCAGCAGGTCGTGGATCGAGTTGCGCTTCCAGGAGGTTTCCTTGTCGTTGATCTGCATGTCGAACGACAGCGCGAAACCTTCATCGGCGAACAGCGGGTCGAGGTAGTTCGACAGCGCGGCGAAGATGTGCTCGCCGGCGCGCTTGCGGGCCGGGAGGTCACGGCCCTCGCCGAGCCGCAGCAGCATCGCCATGAAGGCGAAGCCGTCGCGGCCGTCGGCAATGGCATAGTGCTCGCAGCGGACGGCGCGGACGCGGACCCCGCCGACCGGAAAAATCCCGGTCTCGATCGCGGTTCGGCGCACCAGTTCGACGACACTGGCGATGTCGACGCGGTCGTCGAGATTGGCGGAATATTCGATGGTGAAATGCGGCATGGCGGGCTCGCTCGCTGATCAGCCGAAGTAACAACTCACGGTGCCGTAGGGTCCGTAGTCGGCCTGAATCGTGTCACCCTTGCGGCATTCGATGGCGCGGATGAACGAGCCCGCCAGCACCACCTGTCCCGGCTCCAGCGCCAGCCCATGCGGTGCGATCTTGTTGGCGAGCCACGCCACCGCGGTCGCCGGATGGTTGAGCACGCCGGCGGCGAGGCCGGTTTCTTCGAGCTGTCCGTTCTTATACGCCAGTGCGCCGATCCAGCGCAGATCGGCATCGAGCGGTCGGATCGGGCGGCCGCCGAGCACGATGCCGGCGTTGGCCGCATTGTCGGCGATGGTATCGAAGATCTTTCGCTTCGCCTTGGTCTCCGGATCGATGCGCTGCACGCGGGTGTCGAGAATCTCCAATGCGGGGACGACGAAATCGGTGGCGTTGAGCACGTCGAAGATCGTGCAATGCGGTCCGCTGAGGCGATGCCTGATGACGAAGGCGAGTTCGGCCTCGATCCGCGTGGCGATGAAGCGGTCGGTCGGCACCACGCCGCCATCGGCGAAGAACATGTCGTTGAGCAGCGCGCCGGAATCCGGCTCGTCGATCGCAAGCTGGCTCTGCATCGCCTTCGAGGTCAGGCCGATCTTATGGCCGCGGAGAACGCGGCCCTCGGCGAGCTTGATGTCGATCCAGGCTTTCTGAATCGCATAGGCGTCGTCGATGGTGATCGCCGGATGGTCGAGCGAGAGCTGGCGTATCTGGACTTTGGTCTGCTCCGCCCGATGCAGCCGCTCGGCCGCGGCGCGGATCTCGCTGTTGGTCAACGCCATCGCCGGCTTCCATCCCACGCGTGATTGTTACAACATTCCTGTCGCGCGGCAACTGCTTAACATGTTAAATGATCCGGCTCAAACCCAAACCGCGCGTGCTGCAATGCAAAAATCCTCTCCGTCGTCATTGCGAGCGAAGCGCAGCAATCCGGCCGCCCCGTCCAAGTCCGGAGTGCCTCGGCGCGATGCGCCTCGCCATGACGGGGAGGGGGCGGCCGGTACCAGGCCGGCGATCCGCGAGTTTTCGCGCTCGCTGCCGATGGCGCTGCTGCGCGGCCGCGAGGCGGTGATGCGGCATTTCCGGCCGCTGCTGCGCGCGCACGGCCTCACCGAACAGCAATGGCGGATTCTGCGCGCGCTCACCGCGGTGGAGACGATCGAGGTCACCGAGTTGGCGGAGCGGGCCTGTCTGCTGGGCCCGAGCCTGTCGCGGATGCTGCGCGACCTCGAAGCCCGCAAGCTGATCGCGCGCAAGACGGCGAAGGACGATCAGCGCCGCAACGTGGTGTCGATCACGCCGAAGGGCCTCGGCCTGATCGAGACGGTGGCGCCGTTTTCGGAGGACGTCTACGCCGAGATTGCGCGCCGTTACGGCGCTGCAAACCTCGCCCGGTTGCAGGAGATGCTGCGCTTGCTGGAGGCGAGCCTGTCGGCGATGCCGGTGCGCCATGCCGGCGAGGCGGTAGACAGCTCGGACAATTTTCGCTCAACTCGCGGACGCAAATGACGGCCGACGCCACAGGCGCGGCTGCGACGGGAGGGACGAACATGGATGTGAGACAGCGCGGGGTAGCGCGCGCCGCCGGCTGCGGCATGGATGTGCCGGCATGGTGACGATCCAGGTCGACCGGCTGATTGATTTCGTCGCCCAGGTGTTCGAACGCGCCGGCTCGTCCAAAGAGGAAGCGCGGCGCATCGGCGCCTATCTCACCACCGCCAATCTGACCGGCCACGACAGCCACGGCGTGATCCGCGTGCCGGTGTACATTCGCTGGCGCAACGCTGGCGCGGTGCATCCCGATCAGGTGGTCGATGTCCCGGTCGATCTGCCGTCGCTGGCGATTGTCGACGGCAAGTTCGGCTACGGCCAGACGGTCGGGCCGCAGGCGGTGCGGATCGGCATCGAGAAATGCAAAGCGCAGGGGCTGTCGGCGGTCGGCCTGAAGAACGCGGGTCATATCGGCCGGATCGGCGATTGGGCCGAGATGGCGGCGGCCGAAGGGCTGGTGTCGATCCATTTCGTCACCGCGGCGGGCTCGATTCTGGTCGCGCCGTTCGGCGGCGTCGAGCGGCGATTGTCGACGGCGCCGTATTGCGTTGGCGTGCCGCGGCCGGGCGCGCCCCCGGTGGTGCTGGATTTCGCCACCTCGATCGTCGCCGAGGGCAAGGTGCTGGTCGCCGCGCGCGGCGGCAAGAAGCTGCCGGAAGGCGCGCTGGTCAATCCCGACGGAACGCTCAGCGAAGACCCGGCCACGCTGTACGGCGCGTTCGAGAAGGACGGCCCGATCAACCACGCCAACGGCGCCGGCGCGATCCGTGCGTTCGGCGAGCACAAGGGCTCGGGGTTGGCGCTGATCTGCGAATTGCTCGGCGGCGCATTGAGCGGCAACGGCGCCACCGGGCCGAACCGGCCGTTCGCCAACGGCATGTTCTCGATCTATGTCGACCCGCAGCGGATCGATCCCGGCCACGTGTTCGACGCCGAGGTGACGCGCTATGTCGATTACTTCAAGAGCGCCAAGACCATCGCCGGCGTCGATCAGGTGCTGATTCCGGGCGACCCGGAACTGAAGACCCGCGCCGAGCGCACCGCGAACGGCGTGCCGCTGCCGGACGACACCTGGGCCGCCATCGTCGCCACTGCGCGCGAAGTCGGCGTGTCCGAGCAGGCCATTCAGGCGGCGACGGCGTGAGGCGCCGGCAACAATGTCTGTCGTCATGCGCGGGCTTGACCCGCGCATCCATCTTCTTCGCGAAGGGTGATGGATCGCCGGGTCAAGCCCGGCAATGACGAACTAAACTAACAACATCGTCCATCAGCAAAACGCTCGAGGAGCACAATGGCGAACAAGGTGAAGGAAATCTGGGCCTCCGGCAAAGCGGTGGTGAATGCGTGGCTGGCGATCCCGTCGGGGTTTTCCGCCGAAGTGATGGCGCAATGCGGCTTTGACAGCGTCACCGTCGACATCCAGCACGGTGTGCAGGACTATCAGTCGATGGTGTCGTGCTTTCAGGCGATGAACGGCCATCCGGTGACGCCGATGGTGCGCGTGCCGTGGAACGAGCCGGGCATCATCGGCAAGGTGCTGGACGGCGGCGCCTATGGGGTGATCTGCCCGATGGTCAACACCAAGGAAGAGGCGGAGAATTTCGTCCAGTATTGCAAATACCCGCCGCGCGGCACCCGCAGCAACGGCCCGATCCGCGCCGGGATGTACGGGTCCGGCGGCAGCTATCAGGAGACCGCGAACGACGAGACGCTGTGCATTCCGATGATCGAGACCCGCACCGCGGTCGAGAACATGGAGGCGATCCTCGACGTCGAGGGCATCGCCGGCGTCTATGTCGGGCCGAGTGATCTCGGCTACTCCTACGGGCTGGTGCCGAAGCTCGACCGCGAGGAGCCGGAGATCCTGAAGATCTACGACAAGCTGCTGAAAGAGTGCGACAAGCGCAAGATCTATCCGGGCATTCATTGCTCCGGCCCCGCCGGCGCCGCCAAGAACCTCGCGATGGGCTTCAAGCTGGTGACGCTGCTCAACGACAGCGGCATCATGGCGACGGCCGCGAAAGCCTGGGTCGGCGAGACGCGGAAGAACTCGGGCGGGAAGGCGTAGCCACGCGTTGTCATTCCGGGGCGCGCGAAGCGCGAGCCCGGAATCCACAACCACTGCCGGGAGTATGGATTCCGGGCCTGCGCCCGACAGGGCGCATCCCGGAATGACGAACGAGAGATTGGTCAAGGAGCCCGCGCATGTCCCCATCCCCGACCATTCGCCTGCATCCCGACGATGCCGTGCTGATCGCGCGCACCACGATCCTGCCGGGCGTCGAGGTCGCGGGCGGTGTCGTGACCACGGAACGGATTCCCGCCGGGCACAAGGTGGCGATTCGGCCGATCGCGGTCGGCGAGCCGATCCGGCGCTACGGCCAGATCATCGGCTTCGCCACGCAGCTCATCGCGCCCGGTCAGCACGTGCACACGCAGAATTGCGGCATGGGCGATTTCGCCCGCGACTACGCCTATGGCGTCGACGTCAGGCCGACGCCGAACGCGGAGTTGCCGGCGAGCTTCGACGGCATCGTGCGCAGCGACGGCCGCGTCGCCACCCGCAACTACATCGGCCTTCTCACCTCGGTGAATTGCAGCGCACATGTCGCCGCGATGGTCGCCGATGTGTTCAAGCGCAATCCGTTCTCGGGTCACGATCCGCTCGCCGATTTCCCGAATGTCGACGGCGTGGTGGCGCTGACGCACAAGACCGGCTGCGGCATGACGCAGGACGAGCCGCTGAACATCCTGCGCCGGACGCTCGGCGGCTACGCCCGGCACGTCAATTTTTCCCACGTGGTGGTGCTGGGGCTGGGCTGCGAGATCAATCAGATCGGCGGGCTGATGGCCGAGCAGAAGCTGGCCGGTCGGCTGCGCGAGCTGGAAATCCAGCAACTCGGCGGCACCCGCAAGAGCGTCGAAGCCGGCATCGCCTTCGTCCGCGAGGCGCTGGCCGATTCCAACAAGGTGCAGCGCGAGCGGGTGTCCGCCAGCGAACTGACCGTCGCTCTGCAATGCGGCGGGTCGGATGGTTACTCAGGTATCTCGGCCAATCCGGCGCTGGGCGCGGCGAGCGATCTACTGGTCCGCCACGGCGGCACGGTGGTGCTGTCGGAGACGCCGGAGACCTACGGTGCCGAGCATCTCCTGACGCGGCGCGCGGTGTCGCGCGAGGTCGGTGAGAAGCTGGTCGCGCTGATGCGCTGGTGGGAAGACTACACCGCGCGCGAGGGCGCCGAGATGAACGCCAACCCGTCGCCCGGCAACAAGGCTGGTGGGCTCACCACGATTCTCGAGAAGTCGCTCGGCGCGATGGCCAAGGCCGGCTCCACCAATCTGGTCGATGTGCTGAACTACGCGGAGACGATCACCCGCAAGGGCTTCGTGTTCATGGATACGCCGGGCTACGACCCGGTCGCGGCAACCGGGCAGGTCGCCGGCGGCGCCAATCTGGTGTGCTTCACCACCGGCCGCGGCAGCGTGTTCGGCTGCAAACCGGCGCCGTCGATCAAGCTCGCCACCAACACGCCGATGTTCACCCGGATGGAAGACGACATGGACATCAATTGCGGCACCATCCTCGACGGTAGCGAGAGCGTCGAGGAATGCGGTCGGCGGATCTTCGAGCTGATGCTGACAACGGCGTCCGGGCAGCGCACCAAGAGCGAAAGCTTCGACTTCGGCGCCGCCGAGTTCGCGCCGTGGGTGCAAGGCGCGACGATGTGAGGCTTTCACGACGTTCTTGTCTGTGTCCCGGACAAGGCACAGCGCGCAGCGCTGAGCCGCGGATCCGGGACCCCGGTTGCTGCGGCGGTGCTGCGAACCGGGGCCCCGGATCTGCGCAGCGGCGTTTCACGTCGCAACGCGTCCGGGGCATGCTGATTGGGGCCTGGCCGAAAATCCAGAAGCGCTCGTCATCGGCCGCCCCATCCTGATGCAGCTCTTGCCCTTTGTTAGCGCTTGATCCCGTCCGGTTCCGGTGTTCTGCTCAAAATGAATGCTGGAGTTGCCCTGTGTCGATCTTCGTCGCCCTACATCACGTCACGCACTATAAATACGACCGCCCCGTCGACATCGGCCCTCAGACCATCCGGCTTCGGCCCGCGCCGCATACCCGCACGCCGATCCTGTCGTATTCGCTGAAGGTCACCCCGGCCAACCATTTCATCAACTGGCAGCAGGACCCGCAGGGCAACTGGCTGGCGCGTTTCGTGTTTCCGGAGAAGGCGGACGAGCTCAAGATCGAGGTCGATTTCTCCGCGGCAATGACGGTGATCAATCCGTTCGACTTCTTCGTCGAAAGCTATGCCGAGACCTTCCCGTTCGCCTACAGCGCCGATCTGCAGACGGAGCTGGCGCCGTATCTGGCGACGATCGAGCCGGGGCCGCTGTTCAAGGAGTATCTCGCCGGCATTCCGCGCGAGGCCGAGAGCACGGTCAATTTCCTGGTCGACCTCAACGCGAAATTGCGCGAGCGGATTCGCTACATCATCCGCATGGAACCCGGCGTGCAGACGCCGGAGGAAACGCTCGCGGCCGGCGCCGGCTCGTGCCGCGATTCGGCGTGGCTGCTGATCCAGACGCTGCGCCACATCGGCCTGGCGGCGCGATTCGTCTCCGGTTATCTCATCCAGTTGCGGCCGGACATTGATCCGGTCGAGGGGCCGCGCGAAGTCGAGAACGACTTCACCGATCTGCACGCCTGGTGCGAGGTCTATCTCCCAGGCGCCGGCTGGATCGGCTTCGACGTCACCTCCGGCATGCTCGCCGGCGAGGGCCACATCCCGGTCGCGGCGACGCCGCATTATCGGACCGCAGCGCCGATCTCCGGCGTGGTCGGCTTCGCCAATGTCGACTTCGCCTTCGAGATGAGCGTCAAGCGCATCCGCGAAGCGCCGCGCATCACCAAGCCGTTCTCCGACGAATCCTGGGCGCGGCTCGATGCGCTCGGCGAGCAAGTCGATGCCGACCTCAATGCCGGCGACGTGCGGTTGACGATGGGCGGCGAGCCGACCTTCGTGTCGATCGACGACATGGAATCGCCGGAGTGGAACGTCGCCGCGGTCGGCGGCGCCAAGCGGATGCTGGCCGACGATCTGATCCGCCGGCTGCGGACGCGGTTCGCGCCGGGCGGCCTGCTGCATTTCGGCCAGGGCAAATGGTATCCGGGCGAAAGCCTGCCGCGCTGGGCGTTCGGTCTGTACTGGCGCAAGGATGGACAGCCGATCTGGAAGAATGCCGACCTGATCGCGCCGGTGTTCGGCCAGCGCCCCGCCAAGGTGGAGCAGGCCGAGCAGTTCGCGATCGGCACCGCCCGGCGGCTCGGCATCGACACCGACTACGTGCTGCCGGCATTCGAAGATCCGAGCCACTGGCTGCAGAAGGAAGCGACGCTGCCGCCCAACGTCGATCCGCTCGACAACAAGCTGGCGGATCCCGAAGAGCGCGCGCGCATGGCGCGGATCTTCGACGCCGGGCTGACCACCCCGCGGGGCTTCGTGCTGCCGATCCAGGCCTGGAACGCCGAGGCGCCGACGCCGAAGAAGCGCTGGCGCAGCGAGCGCTGGAAGCTGCGCCGCGGCAATCTGTTTTTGGTGCCCGGCGATTCGCCGATGGGCCTGCGGCTGCCGATCGCCTCATTGCCGCACATCCCCGAAGAGGACTATCCGTTCATCAACGAGCGTGATCCGCTGGACGAGCGCGGCCCGCTGCCGAGCTACGCGGCGCCGAGCTTCACGCCGCCGCCCGCGACCGAGCAGTTGCCGGTGTTCGAACAGGCCGCGTCCTCTGCGGGCACGCAGCAGAATGTCGAGGAGCAGAAGCTGCGCCGCGGCGGCGTCCGCACCGCGATGTCGATCGAGATCCGGGAAGGCGTGCTGTGCGCCTTCATGCCGCCGACCGAAAAGATCGAGGACTATCTCGAACTGGTCTCCGCCGTCGAAGCGACCGCCGAGGAGATGCAGCTCCAGGTCCATGTCGAAGGCTATCCGCCGCCGTTCGATCCGCGCATCGAAGTCATCAAGGTGACGCCCGATCCCGGCGTGATCGAGGTCAACATCCATCCGGCGCAGAACTGGCGCGAAGCGGTGACCACCACGTTCGGGCTGTACGAGGAAGCGGCGCAGGTCCGGCTCGGTGCCAACCGTTTCCTGATCGACGGCCGCCACACCGGCACCGGCGGCGGCAATCACGTCGTGATCGGCGGCGCCAAGCCGGCGGATTCGCCGTTCCTGCGGCGGCCCGATCTGCTGAAGAGCCTGGTGCTGTTCTGGCAACGGCATCCGTCGCTGTCCTATCTGTTCTCCGGGATGTTCATCGGCCCGACCAGCCAGGCGCCACGGATCGACGAGGCGCGCCACGATTCGCTGTACGAGCTGGAGATCGCGCTGGCGCATGTGCCGCCGGCGGGCGTCAAGGGCCCGCTGTGGCTGGTCGACCGGCTGTTCCGGCACATCCTTGTCGACATCACCGGCAACACCCATCGCGCCGAGCTGTGCATCGACAAGCTGTATTCGCCGGACAGCCCGACCGGCCGCCTCGGCCTGGTCGAATTCCGCGCGCTGGAGATGCCGCCCGACCCGCGGATGAGTCTCGCGCAGCAGCTCTTGATCCGCGCGCTGATCGCCAAGCTGTGGAAGGAGCCGCTCGACGGCAAGTTCGTGCGCTGGGGCACGGCGCTGCACGACCGCTTCATGCTGCCGCATTTCCTCTGGGAGGATTTCCGCGACGTGCTCGCCGAACTCGGCCGCGCCGGCTACGCGTTCGAGCCAGAATGGTTCACCGCGCAGCTCGAATTCCGCTTTCCGGTGTTCGGCAGCGTCTATCACGGCGGCGTCACGCTGGAGCTGCGTCAGGCGCTGGAGCCGTGGCATGTGCTCGGCGAAGAGGGCAGCGCCGGCGGCACGGTGCGCTATGTCGACAGTTCGGTGGAGCGGCTGCAGGTCAAGGCGGAAGGCTTTGTCGAGGGGCGCCACGTCATCACCTGCAACGGCCGCCGGCTGCCGATGACGCCGACCGCGCGGTCCGGCGAGGCGGTGGCGGCGGTGCGGTTCAAGGCCTGGCAGCCGGCCTCCGGCCTGCATCCCACGATACCGGTGCATTCGCCGCTGGTGTTCGACATCGTCGACACCTGGAACGGCCGCTCGCTCGGCGGCTGCGTCTATCATGTCGCCCACCCGGGCGGGCGGTCCTACGAGACCAAGCCGGTCAATTCCTATGAGGCCGAAGCGCGGCGGCTGGCGCGTTTCCAGGATCACGGCCACACCCCTGGGCGGATTGATCCGCCGCAGGAAGAACGCACACTTGAATTCCCCCTGACCCTCGACTTAAGGGCCCCGCTGCTGCATTGATGCGGATGGCAGGGGAGTTCGAGGAGTGGCGCGAGAAGGCAGTCAGGCGAAACGCGTCCGTCCGCGCGACCGGAAGGTCGCGCAGTGGACCCGCGATTATGCGCGGCTGCCCGGCATTCCCGACGAATTCATCGGCGAAGACGGCGCGCCGCGCGCGGTGTGGAGCCGTTACTTCGACGCCTTCGCGAATCTGTCGCCCGACGACATCGAACGCCGCTTCCGCGCCGCCGACCGGCATCTGCGCGATGCCGGCGTCACCTATCGGGCGCCGGGCGATGCCGACGAGCGCGCCTGGCCGCTCAGTCACGTTCCGCTGCTGATCGGCGATGCCGAATGGCAGCAGATCGCCGCCGGCATCGCGCAGCGCGCGACGCTGCTCGAGGCCGTGCTGCAGGACCTCTATGGCGACGGGCGGCTGATCGCGGACGGCGCCGTGCCGGCCGCGGCGATCGCCGGCAGCCCGGAATTTCTGCGCGCGGTCGCCGGCGTGAAGCCGCCGGGCGGGCGCTATCTGCATCTCTACGCCGCCGACATCGGCCGCGGCCCGGACGGCCGCTGGTGGGTGCTGGGCGATCGCACCCAGGCGCCGTCGGGCGCGGGCTACGCGCTGGAGAACCGCCTGGTGCTGTCGCGCGCCTTCACCGATCTCTACAAGTCGATGAATGTCGAACGCGTCGCGCCGTTCTTCGAGGCGTTCCGCGACAGCCTGCGCGCCAGCGCCGATCGCGACGAGCCGCGGATCGGCGTGCTGACGCCGGGCCCGTTCAGCGAAACCTATTTCGAACACGCCACGCTGGCGCGCTATCTCGGCTTCCTGCTGGTCGAGGGCGACGACCTCGCGGTGTCCGGCGATCGCGTCCACATCCGCACCGTCGCCGGGCTGAAGCGGCTCGACGTGCTGCTGCGGCGGGTGGATTCCAATTCGCTCGATCCGCTCGAACTCGACGCCTCGTCGCAGCTCGGCGTGCCCGGCCTGATCGACGTGCTGCGCAAGAACGGCGTCGTCGTCGCCAACATGCCGGGCGCCGGCGTGATCGAGGCGCGGTCGCTGCTCGGCTTCCTGCCGAGTCTCAGCCGCCGTCTGCTCGGCCAAGATCTGGCGATGCCGCACATCGCCACCTGGTGGTGCGGCCAGGTCTCGGCGCGCGAAGAGGTGCTGTCGCGGCTCGACGATTTCGTCGTCGAAGGCGCCTACGGTCCGACCGTGCCGGGCTTCTCGCACAGCGGCGCCGTGCTGCCGGCCGAACTGCCTCCGGCGGTGCGCGACCGGCTGCGCGACGCGATCGCCACTCGCGGCATGGACTACGTGGCGCAGGAGCAGGTCCGGCTGTCGACCACGCCGGTGTGGGACGACGGCAAGCTCGCGCCCCGACCGTTCGTGCTCCGGGTGTTCGCCGCGGCGACCGAGCACGGCTGGGAGATCATGCCCGGCGGTTTCTGCCGGATCGCCGAACGGCTCGACTCGCGCGCGGTATCGATGGGCGAGGGCGCCCGCGCCGCCGACGTCTGGGTGGTGTCGGATCACGCGGTGTCGACCGCGTCGCTGCTGCCGGCCGTCGACAACGTGCGCATCCGCCGCATCACCGGACTGCTGCCGAGCCGCGCCGCCGACAATCTGTTCTGGCTCGGGCGCTATCTCGAACGGGCGGAAGCCACGCTGCGGCTGGTGCGCTCGCTCAGCGCGCCGCAGCGCGACCCCGGCAAGGGGCCGCTGCATCACGCCATCGAGCGCATCCAGCGGCTGCTGATCAGTTGGGGCGCGACCTCGCTCGGCGCGCGCGCGCAGACCGCGAGCATCGCCGCGGACGCGTTGCAAAGCGAGGAGCAGTTCGGTTCGGCCCTGTCGCTGGTCCGTGCCGCGCAGCGCAATGCCTCGTCGCTACGCGAGCGGCTGTCGCCCGATGCCTGGCAGGTGATCACGCAGACCGCGGAACGGCTGGCGAAGCCGGCCGACGACGAGGAGGCGGTGATCCGCCTCGCCGAGATCACGCTGCAGGAACTCGCCAGCTTCTCCGGCCTGTCGCAGGAGAACATGAACCGCGCCGTTGGCTGGCGCTTCCTGCGGATGGGGCGGCGGATCGAGCGCGCCGTCAACACCGCGCGGTTCGCCCGGCAGTTCGCTTATGATGAGGCCACGGCCGAAGACCTCGACGTGCTGCTGACGCTGGTCGATTGCCAGATCACCTATCGGTCGCGCTATCTGGTTGCGCCGCTGCTCGCGCCGGTGCGCGATCTCGCCGTGCTCGATCCGTACAATCCGCGCTCGGTGGCGTTTCAGGTCGAGGAAGTCAACGAGCACATCGCCAGCCTGCCGTCGCTGAAGGAGGGCGGGCTGATCGAGCGGCCGCAGCGGCTCGCGGTCGCGCTGCAGGCGACCCTGACCACAGCCGAGGCATCGGCGCTGAACGCATCCTGGCTGTTCGCGCTGGAGCAGGACCTGCTGTCGCTGGCCGACGCGATCGGCTCGCACTACTTCCCGCACGGCGCCAGCGCGACGCGGCCGGAAAAGCTGACGGGGCTGGCTTGATCTACGATATTCGTCATGTCACCAGCTACAGTTACGGCAGCCAGGTCAGCTTCGCGCGCTGTTCGCTGCGGCTGACGCCGTTGACCGACGCGCACCAGAAGCTGATCTCGCACAGCATCGAGATCAAGCCCAAGCCGGCGACGCGGACTACCCGAACCGACTTCTTCGGCATCCCGACCGAGAGCATCGTGATCGAAACGCCGCACAAGGCGCTGCGGATCGACAGCCGCTCGCGGGTCGAGGTCGACCGGGTTCCGCCGGCGCGCGACGCCGGCAGCAGTGCGTGGGAGAGCGTGCGCGAGGCGGCGCTCGATTGCGCCAGCCTCGATGCACATGCCCCGGTCGGCTACGTGTTCTCCAGCGCTCTGGTTCCGATCCAGCCGGCCGTGACGCGCTACGCGGCGCAGAGTTTCCCGTCGTCGCGCGGTATCCTCGCCGCGACCGCGGATCTGATGCGCCGGATTCACAGCGAGTTCCGCTACGACCCGAAGGCGACCGTCATCTCGACGCCGCTGGCCGAAGTGTTCGAGAAGCGTCACGGCGTTTGTCAGGACTTCGCCCATGTGATGATCGCCGGGTTGCGCGGGCTCGGCCTGCCGGCCGCCTATGTCAGCGGTTACTTGCGTACCTATCCGCCCGCCGGTCAGGAGCGGCTGCAGGGCGCCGATGCTACTCACGCCTGGGTTTCGGTGTGGTGCGGCAACGAGACCGGTTGGGTCGGGTTCGATCCGACCAACGATCTGCTGATCGGCAACGATCACATCGTACTTGCGGTGGGTCGCGATTTCTCCGATGTGTCGCCGGTCGACGGCGTGATCGTCGGTTCCCGGCGGCAGAAGCTGTCGGTCGCGGTCGACGTGGTTCCCGTCGAGTAACAAGCCGTCCTGCTACACGGCGGTTCCGATCGATTATCACTCGCATTTAGTCTGCGCGTCAGACGCAACCTCGGAGTAACACGGGGTGCGTGTTCCTTAACGTCGCGTTCGCGTTTCGGTGGGAATGTGGCGCCGCCGCCCCGTCGGGCTTGTGATGATCCAGGAGGAGAACCGCACGTGCGCACAAAACTGATACTGGCCGTCGCCGCTGTCGTCGTGGCCGCCGCCCCGGCCGTCGCCGGAGCCAGCAAGGACGACGCCATTGCGATGGTGAAGAAGGCCGTCGAGGCGATCAAGGCCGACGGCGCCGACAAGACCTATCCGCTGATCAGCGACAAGGCCGGGCCTTTCGTGAAGGACGATCTCTACGTCGTGGTCTATCAGCTCGACGGCAAGGTGCTCGCCCACGGCGCCAATGCCAAGTTCGTCGGCAAGGACATGATCGACGCGCAGGATGTCGACGGTAAGCTCTACGTCAAGGAGCGGGTCGAACTCGCCGCCAAGCAGTCTTCGTTCTGGCAGGACTACAAGTTCGTCAACCCGGTCAGCAAGAAGGTCGAGCCGAAGGAGATGTACTGCGAGCGGGTCGAAAACACCGCGGTCTGTGCGGGCGTCTACAAGCTCTGACAAGCAGCCTTTCGTCGCCGCCGGTGAGGCCGGCGGCGGCGCGAAACCTGGAGATCGCAGATGGGACGTTGGATCAGAAGCATCGGGCTGTCGTGGAAGGTCCAGCTTGTCCCGGCGCTCTTGGTCGTCGCGCTGATCGGCGTCGGGATCTACGCGTTGCAGGCGCTGCGCACCAATCAGCAAAGCGTCGACGCGCTGGTATCGGGTCCGGTGCGGCTGGCGGAACTCGCCGGTGACCTCAACAACACCGCCTGGACCGCCCACGCCAAGCTCTACCGGCTCGCCGCCACCGCGGCCAACGAGTCCGACGAAGCCAAGCTCACCCAGGTGTCCAAGGAAGCAACCGCGGCGATCGCCCGGATTCCGCAGGCGCTCGCCGACGTCGAGAAGTTGCTCGGCGGCGACGCCGCCAAGGCTTCGTTCCAGAAGCTGAAATCAGCCGTCGCCGGCTACGGGAAGCAGGCCAGGAACGCGATCGAGATGGCGGATGGCGATGCCGGATCGGCGCTGCTGTTCATCAAGAGCGCCGAGAAGAGCTTCGCCGATATCGACTCCCGGATCGGCGACCTGATCCTGTCGAGCAACGACGCCCGCGACCGCCAGATCGCCCAGGCCAGTCTCGCGCTCGATCGCCAGCAATGGATGCTGGGCGCGGTGCTGCTGGTGGTGTCGCTGATCGGCGTGCTGACGTCGTTCGTGATCGGCCGCGGCATCGCCCGCCCGGTGGTGGCGATGTCCGGCGCGATGCGCGAACTGGCGTCCGGCAATTTCGCGGTGCAACTGCCGGGCCTCGAGCGCGGCGACGAGGTCGGCCGCATGGCGCGCGCCGTCGAGGAATTCAAGCTTCAGGCGGTCAGAAAGGCCGAGCGCGAACACGCCGAACGCGAAGAGCGGGAGCACGAAGCCGCCGCCGCCCGCCGCGTCGAATTGCACCAGCTGGCCGCCGGCTTCGAGACCGCAGTCGGCCAGATCATCGAGGCGGTCGGCGCCGCCTCGCGCGAGCTCGAACAGTCCGCCGGGGCGCTCGCCCAGGGCAGCGCGGTCACCCAGCAACTCTCCAACGTGGTCGCCACGGCGTCGGCCGAGACCTCGCACAACGTCCAGTCGGTGGCGTCGGCCGCCGAGCAGATGAATGCGTCGGTGGGAGAAGTCGGTCGCCAGGTCCGCGAATCCCGCAACATCGCCGCGGAGGCGGTGACGCAGGCGGAGCAGACCGACGCACGGATCGGCAAGCTGGCGATGGCCGCGACGCGGATCGGGGACGTCACCCAGTTGATCACCACGATTGCCGAGCAGACCAATCTGCTGGCGCTGAACGCCACGATCGAGGCCGCGCGTGCCGGGGAGGCCGGCCGCGGCTTCGCGGTGGTGGCGCAGGAGGTCAAGGCGCTGGCCGAGCAGACTTCGAAAGCGACCGGCGAAATCAGCGCGCAGATCGCCGAGATTCAGTCGGCGACGCGGGAGTCCGTGGTGGCGATCAAGGAGATCGGCGGCACCATCGGGCGGGTCGCGCACATTTCCTCGACCATCGCCGCCTCGGTGGAAGAGCAGGGCTCCGCCACACAGGAAATCTCGCGCAGCGTCAACCAGGCCGCGCTCGGCACCAATCAGGTTGCCGCCAGCATCGCCGACGTCAATCGCGGCGCCGCCGACACCGGCGAGGCGTCGTCGCGCGTGCTGACGTCTGCGCAATTGTTGTCCAATGAAAATGGTCGTTTGCGCGCCGAAGTGCAAAAATTTCTCGCAACTGTCCGGGTCGCTTAGCGACGCCCCCGATGCTAGCCTGCGCCGCGTCGTAGTCGCCTGCAATCGTGCGGGCCGCGCCGGGGCCGCCATGATCTATCGTCACTCGATCGGCAATGTCGCTTACGTGTTCGACAATCTGCGCGATCTGCTCGCCAAGGCGACGCCGCCGCGGTCGGGAGACCGGCTGGCCGGCATCGCCGCCGACAGCGCCGAGCAGATGGTGGCGGCGCGGATGGCGCTGGCCGATGTGCCGCTGCGGCAATTCCTCGACGAGACGGTGATTCCCTACGAGGACGACGAGGTCACCCGGCTGATCGTCGACAGCCACGATGCGCCGAGCTTCGCGCCGATCGCTTCGCTCACCGTCGGCGGCTTCCGCGACTGGCTGCTGTCGGATGCGGCGACGCCCGCGACGCTGGCCAGCATCGCGCGCGGCGTCACCCCGGAAATGGCGGCGGCCGTGAGCAAGCTGATGCGAAACCAGGATCTGATCCTGGTCGCCAAGAAATGCAGCGTGATCACCCGCTTTCGCAACACCATCGGCCTGCCCGGCCGGATGAGCGTGCGGCTGCAGCCGAACCATCCGTTCGACGACGCCCGCGGCATCACCGCTTCGACGCTGGACGGGCTGCTGCTCGGCGCCGGCGACGCCTGCATCGGCATCAATCCGGCGAGCGATGATCCCGCCGTGCTCGGCCAGCTGGTGCGGCTGCTCGACGACGTCATCACCCGGCTGGCGATCCCGACCCAGAGTTGCGTGCTGACCCACGTCACCACGTCGCTGAAGCTGATGGAGGAGGGCGCCCCGGTCGACCTCGTGTTCCAGTCGATCGCTGGCACCGAAGCCGCCAACCGCAGCTTCGGCATCGATCTGGCGATCCTGAAGGAGGCGCATCAGGCCGGTCTGGCGCTGCAGCGCGGCACCGTCGGCGACAACGTGATGTATTTCGAGACCGGGCAGGGCTCGGCGCTGTCGGCGAGTGCCCATCACGGCGTCGATCAGCAGACATGCGAGGCCCGTGCCTACGCCGTCGCTCGGGCGTTTTCACCGCTCCTGGTCAACAGCGTGGTCGGCTTCATCGGGCCGGAATATCTCTATGACGGCAAGGAGATCATCCGCGCCGGGCTGGAGGATCATTTCTGCGGCAAGCTGCTTGGCCTGCCGCTCGGCGTCGACATCTGCTACACCAACCACGCCGAGGCCGATCAGGACGACATGGACACCCTGCTGACGCTGCTCGCCACCGCCGGCGTCAGCTTTATCATGGGGGTGCCGGGCGCCGACGACGTCATGCTGAATTACCAGTCGACCTCGTTTCACGACGCGCTCTACGTCCGCGACCTGCTCGGCCTGAAGCGGGCGCCGGAATTCGACGACTGGCTGGTCCGCACCGGGCTGGCGCAGGCCGATTTCCGCCTCACCGCCGCCGACGCGCGGCTGCCGGACTTTGCCGCCCGCCTGATCGCCTGACCGCTGCAGGGCAACGGCATTGCGGAATCGGCTCCGAAGAATTCGGTGGCCGGGCGGATTGCGCCGTGATTAGATCGCCCAAACGCGCAGCAAACGTATTGCCTGCAAGATATTGGAACCAGTTCTGTCGTTGGAAGGTTATGGTGGACGGCTCGAATTTGGCCCGTCATTCGAACCGTTCCGGGGCTCCGGGCAACACACCAAAGACGGGTTTCGAGAATTGTTCCCAGAGGCAGTCTGATGAGAGCTGAGTCCGGCCAGTCCAGCCGTCGTATTTTGTGCGTTTTCCCGCGTTACACCAAGTCCTTTGGCACTTTCGAGAATTCCTACCCGCTGTTGGACGGTGTCGCGGCATTCATGCCGCCGCAGGGCTTGCTGCTGATCGCGGCGTACCTGCCGGAGAACTGGTCGGTTCGCTTCATCGACGAGAACATCCGGACGGCCACGCACGAGGATTTCGCCTGGGCCGAGGCGGTTTTCGTCAGCGGCATGCACATCCAGCGCCAGCAGATGAACGACATCTGCCGCCGCGCCCACGGCTACGACCTGCCGGTGGCGATCGGTGGCCCGTCGGTCAGCGCCTGCCCGGACCATTATCCCAGCTTCGATTATCTGCACGTCGGCGAGCTCGGTGATGCCACCGATCAGCTGATCGCCCGGCTCGCGCACGACGTCACGCGGCCGCCGCGGCAGATCATCTTCTCCACCGAAGACCGCCTCGACATGACGCTATTTCCGATTCCGGCCTACGAGCTGGCGGAATGCAGCAAATATCTGCTCGGCAGCATCCAGTATTCCTCGGGCTGCCCGTATCAGTGCGAATTCTGCGATATTCCCGGGCTGTACGGCCGCAACCCGCGGCTGAAGACGCCGGAGCAGATCATCGTCGAGCTCGACCGCATGGTCGAATGCGGCATTCGCGGCTCGGTGTATTTCGTCGACGACAATTTCATCGGCAATCGCAAGGCGGCGCTCGACCTGCTGCCGCATCTGGTCGAGTGGCAGAAGCGCACCGGCTTCGCGCTGCAGCTCGCCTGCGAGGCGACGCTGAACATCGCCAAGCGTCCGGAAATCCTGACGCTGATGCGCGATGCGTATTTCACCACGATCTTCTGCGGCATCGAGACGCCGGATCCGACCGCGCTCAAGGCGATGCACAAGGACCACAACATGATGGTCCCGATCCTCGAAGGCGTGCGGACGATCTCCAGCTACGGCATGGAGGTGGTGTCCGGCATCATCCTCGGCCTCGACACCGACACGCCCGAGACCGGCGAATTCCTGATGCAGTTCATCGCCCAGTCGCAGATTCCGCTGCTCACCATCAACCTGCTGCAGGCGCTGCCGAAGACGCCGCTGTGGGATCGGCTGCAGCAGGAGGGCCGGCTGATCCACGACGACGGCCGCGAGTCGAACGTCGACTTCCTGATGCCGCACGATCAGGTGGTGGCGATGTGGAAGGACTGCATGGCGCGCGCCTACCAGCCCGAAGCTCTGCTGAAGCGGTACGAATACCAGATCGAAAACGCCTATGCGACGCGGCTGCATCCCAACACGCCGCAGCGCGCCTCCAAGGCCAACATCAAGCGCGGCATGACCATGCTGCGCAACATCATCTGGCAGATCGGTGTTCGCGGCGACTACAAGCTGGCATTCTGGAAATTCGCGCTGAAGCGTCTGGTCCGCGGCGATATCGAGAACCTGCTGTCGGTGATGGTGGTTGCGCACCACCTGATCATCTACGCCCGCGAGGCCTCGCGCGGCGAGGCCAACGCCTCGAACTATTCGATCCGGCTGCGCGAAGCTGCGGTGCCGGCGGAGTAGCGTCTTGGCCGCCCGTCACGACTTCCGGCCGCTGCCGCGAAAGGTTGCACCATGACTTCGTCTTCGATCACTCCGCGTGCGCTGACCGATCTGCGCCGCCTCACCCCGGCGCGAGTCGCGCTCGGCCGATCCGGCGCCAGCCTGACGACCGACGCGCTGCTGGATTTCACCCTGGCCCATGCCCGCGCCCGCGACGCGGTGCACGCGGCGTTCGATGCCGACGCGGTCGCGGCCGACCTCGGCGATCTGGGGCTGACGCCGCTGCTGCTGGCGAGCCGGGCGGAGAGCCGCCGCGACTATCTGGCCCGGCCGGATCTGGGGCGCCAGCTCGATGCTGCGTCGCGCGCCCGGCTCGAAGGCCAACCCGCTGCCGCCGATCTGGCGCTCGTGATCGGCGACGGTTTGTCGCCGGTGGCGGTGACCGCCCAGGCGGTCGAAGTGGTGCGCCGGCTGCTGCCGCGTCTCGCCGCGGCCGGCATCAGCTTCGGGCCGGCGGCGGTGGTGACCGGCGCCCGGGTCGCGCTCGGCGACGAGATCGGCGCGCTGCTCGGCGCCCGGATCGTGCTGGTGCTGATCGGCGAGCGGCCGGGGCTGTCGGCGCCGGCCAGCCTCGGCGCCTATGTGACCCTCGGTCCGAAGCCGGGCCGGACCGACGCCGACCGCAACTGCGTCTCCAATATCCACGGCGCCGGCATCACTGCCGACGAGGCGGCGTTCAAAATTGCGTGGCTGGTGCGTGAGGCGCTGGCCCGGGGCGCGTCCGGCGTCGCCCTGAAGGACGAAAGCGGTGAAATCGGTCCCGTGGCGGAGCTGACGGCGCCGGACGAGGCGCGACGCTGAGCCGGATCGCGCCGGAGCCGCGAATCTGGTCGAGTGTGCCCCGTCGGCTCCTCCCACGGGGCCTCGGGGCCTGTAATCCGAAGCACGATGAATTCATCGCAAGTGATCATGGACTGGCGCCGTCCCGGCGCGGCGATGTCGCAATCGTGCCTGATTTCTTGCTGTATTGAGCGATTGCCAGAACGGAACAGCGGATGCTGCACAAGAACGTCAACGACGCCGAAATCAACGAGCTGAACCGGCGCCGGCTCAGCATCGCCTTCGGGCTGGAGCGGCTCGGGCTGATCGCGGTGCGCGCGCCGATCCTGTCCTGCGTGATCCTCGTGGTGCTGGTCGTGGCCGCGATTTTCGGCATCCAGCGGATCAAGATCGACGATTCGCTGAGCCAGCTGTTCCGCTCCGACACCAAGGAGTTTCATCAATACGAGCAGGTCACCAAGCGCTTCCCCTCGACCGAATTCGACGTGCTGGTGGTGGTTGAAGGCAAGACGCTGCTGGCCCGCGAAAATCTCGAAAAGCTGCGCGACCTCGTCACCGACCTGCAACTCGTCGACGGCACCCGCGGGCTGATTTCGCTGTTCTCGGCGCGCCAGGCGCCGGAGCCGGGCAAGCTGCCGGCGGCGCTGTTTCCCAACGAACTGCCGGAAGGCGAGGCCTACGACAAGTTCATCGCGACGGTGAAGAGTAACGAGATCATCCGCGGCAAGCTGCTGTCGGAGGACGGGACACTGGCGCTGATCGTGCTGTCGCTCGAGCCGGAGATCGTCGGCAACAACAAGCTGGCCAAGACCATCGGCGAGATCCGCAAGGTGATGGCCGAGGATCTCGAGGGCTCCGGCCTGTCGCGGCAATTGTCCGGCGTGCCGGTGATGCAGCTCGAAATCCGCAACGCGGTCGAGCGCGACGGCCTGATCTACAACATCGCCGGCATCCTCGCCGGCTGCATCATCGCGATCCTGTTCTTCCGCAAGATCTCGTTCATGATCGTGGCGGCGTTTCCGCCGCTGCTGGCGATCCTGCTGTCGCTCGGCGTGCTCGGCTGGACCGGCTTCAGCCTCAACATGTTCCTCAACGTCATGACGCCGCTGATCATGGTGATCAGTTTCGCCGATTCGATGCAGCTCACCTTTGCGGCGAGAGATCGATTGATCGCCGGCGAGGACAAATACACCGCGTTCAAGAATGCCGTGCTGGTGGTCGGGCCGGCCTGCGTGCTGACCCACGCCACCGCCGGGATTTCCTTCATCGCCTTGCAGTTCTCGGATTCCGATCTGATCCGCGCCTTCGGCGAGGCCGGCCTCGTCGCCACCGTGATCGCGCTGATCGCGGTGCTGTCGCTGGTGCCGGTGTTCGGCGTGCTGTTGGTGCGGCACGAACAGGCGTTCGCCGCCAAGTTTCAGAGCGCCGATCTCGGGGTCAACGCGCTGCGCCGGTTCTGCGCCTTCATCGCGGTGCGGATGGTCGGCCGTCCCGGCCTGTTCAGCCTGCTGGCGCTGCTGCTGGTCGGCGGCCTCGGCGTGATCTACGCCAATCTCGAGCCGCGCTATCGGCTCGCCGATCAGGTGCCCGACAAGCAGCAGGCCGTGCAGGCCAGCGACCGGCTCGACGCCAAGCTCACCGGCGCCAATCCGATCGACGTGCTGATCGAATTCCCCAAAGGCCAGACGCTGTACTCGCCGGAGACGCTGCAGACCATCGCCGACGTCCACGCCATGGTTGAAAAGCAGGCCGGCGTCGGCAACGTCTGGTCGATCGAGACGCTGCGCCGCTGGCTCGCCGAAAAGGCCCACACCAACGACGTCGCGACGCTGAAGGAATATGTCGACGTCATCCCCGAGCATCTGGTGCGCCGGTTCATTTCCGCCGACCAGACCGCGGTGGTGGTATCGGGCCGCGTGCCCGACCTCGACTCCAGCGAGATCCTGCCGGTGGTGCAGAAGCTCGACAAGGCGCTCGACGGCATCCGCCAGAAGCATCCCGGCTACGAGGTCGCTGTCACCGGCCTGTCGGCGATCGCGGCGCGCAACAGCGCCGACATGATCTCCAAGCTCAACCACGGCCTCACCATCGAATTCATTCTGGTGGCGGTGTTCATCGGCCTCGCCTTCCGCTCGGTGGTGGTGATGCTGGCCTGCATCCTGCCCGGCATCTTCCCGGTGGTGCTGTCGGGCACGCTGCTGTGGCTGATGGGGGAGGGGCTGCAATTCGCCAGCGTGGTGGCGCTGACGGTGTCGTTCGGTCTCGGCCTCAGCGCGACCATCCACTTCCTCAACCGGCTGCGGCTGGAAAGTCCGCCCGGCACCAGCGCCGCGGTCGCGGTCGAGCGTGCCACCGTGCTGGTCGGGCCGGCGCTGATCCTCACCACCGTGGTGCTGGCCTGCGGCCTCGGCGTCACCGTGTTCTCCGACCTGCCGTCGCTGCGACTGTTCGGCTGGCTCAGCGCCTTCGCGATGGTGGCGGCGCTGATCGCCGACCTGTTCATCCTGCGGCCGACCGCGATGTGGCTGATCAGCATGGCGGAGCGGCTGCGCCGCAACCGCCAGCCGGGCCCGGTGGTGTAGTCCGCCACCAGATCGATACGCAAACGAAAGCCCCTCGGACCGGCCGGTCCGAGGGGCTTTTGATTCGGGTCGTCTGATTCGCGCGGCGCGGCGGATCAGCCCTTCGTCATGCTGATGTTGACGCCGCGGATGTCGCCCTTGGAGCTGATCGCCACCGACTGCTTGTTGCCGCGGGTGGTCAGCGAAATGTTGGCGGCGAAGCCGGCGGCTTCGACGAACACTTCGATGTTGCCGCCGCCGGCCTTGCCCTGCAGGCTGCCGTTGACGTTGCGGCTGGCTTCGCTCCAGTTGCCGGAGATCCGGTCGCCGTTGCTGGCGACGTCGGCGGAGAGGTCGAACTTGTAGCTGTCGCTGGCGCAGCGCAGCGTCTGCGTGAGCTGGTTGCCGCCGCCACCGACCTTGTAGGTCGCCCGGCAGCGGATGCGCTCCTTCGATCCGTCGGACAGGGCGACGGTGCCGGTCCCCGACCACGACCCTTCGAATCCCGCGAACGGCCCTTCGGCGTAGCTCGCCGAGGCCGACAGCAGCATTGCCGCAGCGACGCCGGCCGCCTTCAAGGCATGAAGCGAAGATGACGAACGAAGCAGTTTCATTCTGGTCTACCCCTGAAAAATTCGTGCCGAAACGACGCTCCGCCGCATCAGCCTGTTAGTGTCTTTGCGTAACGACAGGTTCAAATCAAATAATATCGCGGTTGGTTCCGTGCAAACCCGGACGAATGCGAGAGCGACCAGCTGTGTGGCCCGCCGGACACCGCGCGCGACGCACGGAACCTCGCGTATTTGTCGCAAATGCGCAACGCCGCGCGAAGAAATGCGTTACGGCTTTGCCGATATTTGAAACATCGTCGCAACTGTGCATCATCGGCGCAAATTTGGCCGCATTTGCACGGCCAGATCAGGGCTTGCACATCCGTGTCGGTAGAGGCTTGACGGCCGGTCTCGGGCGTCGCTTTGACGCTGGTCGATTGCGGATTCCGAAAATTCCCAGCACCTCGAAGGAAGAAAATGCAGAAGACTTTGGTTGCGCTCACGCTGCTGCTCGCCCCGATCTCGACCGGCGCCTTTGCCCAGCAGCAGCAGCGCAGCGGCACGCCCGAGGAGCAGGCTGCCTGCTCGCGCGACGTGTCGCGTCACTGCCGCGCGCTGATGGATCAGGGCGATTTCGCCATCCTGGCCTGCCTCAAGGAAAACCGCCCGAAGATCAGCCGCGCCTGCAACCAGGTGCTGGTCAATCACGGCCAGTGATCGCCGCGGCCGGCCGGAACGGCGTCCGAACGCCGCAGCGGCGGGGGACGCCGCGATCCCGGCCCGGTCGGGCCCCGGACGGCCGGCGTCAATAACGTTGGTTTAACCGGCGAATTTCCCTTATATGGCGTCGCGAACGGACCTGCCCGGGATGCCGGGCGGGTCCGT
>JACRJB010000008.1 GCA_016215605.1 Rhodopseudomonas palustris | reverse complement strand
GCTACTACGAGCGGCTGCCGCTTTCGTGGCTGGACGGGCGCAGCAAAGGCCGGGGAGATCCCGCTCCGCTGTGGTCCCGGAAGAACGGTCCCGATGCCCAAAATCGCCGCGGTGGGCGCGCCGGAAGGCGTTGCGCGATGGCTTCGCAAGCCGTCGCGAGAACCACCAACACCCCGCGCCGACCGGCGCGCCCCCACCCCTCGCTGTGACAGCGACGGGTGCAAAGCTCGGACGCTCCGGCGCCGCGAGAACACATCGCCGTGGCTGTTTGATAATCCAATCCGCCCTCGACGACGGCGCGCCGCCGCGCATCGCGCTGTCGCCGTCCGGCCGACAGCAATGGGAACCTGCCCGTCTTGCCGCATGGTCAACCCCGCGTTAACGCCGGCAGGCCGAGTTGCGCCGAATTGTCGGCAAAGAGCAGGCACTGCCACCAAATGCGTACCAGGCTGGGCGTCGCGGGACCTTGTGTGATCCCCGCCACTTAACAGTTTCTCAGCAACGGCCCGCGCATAGTCGCCGCACGAATACCAGAATCGTGTGAGTTCCAAAAATGGCAGAAGCTGTTACCGCGCCGGCGTTCGGCAAGATCATCTCGGTGCGCGGCTCGATGGCGCGCGCGGGGATCCTGCCGGAGAGCCGGCTGTCGCCCGCCGCGATGCGCGCCACCGTCGGGCGCTTCATCAGCATCCGCACCGCGACCTCGACCATCATCGCGATGATCACCGAAGTGTCGTGCGAGGATGTGGTCGGCGACCGCTACATCGCCAGCGCCTCGGTCGATCTGCTCGGCGAGATCCTGCCGGGCGCGGTGCGGGCGAAGTTCCAGCGCGGCGTCACCAACTATCCGACGATCGACGACGCGGTCGAGCTGATCACCAGCGAAGATCTGCGCATCGTCTACGCGCCGTCCGGCTCCGACCAGATCAACGTCGGCACGCTACAGCAGGACCCGTCGGTGATCGCCTATGTCGACATCGAGGAAATGCTGTCGAAGCATTTCGCCGTGCTCGGCTCGACCGGCGTCGGCAAATCGACCGGCGTGTCGCTGCTGCTCAACGAGATCCTGAAGTCGCGGCCGGCGCTGCGCATCTTCCTGCTCGACGTCCACAACGAATACGGCCGCTGCTTCGGCGACAAGGCGCTGGTGCTCAATCCGCGCAATCTCAAGCTGCCGTTCTGGCTGTTCAATTTCGACGAGATCGTCGACGTGCTGTTCGCCGGCCGCCCCGGCGTGCCGGAAGAGCTCGACGTGCTGGCCGAAGTGATCCCGATCGCCAAGGGCCTGTACGTGCAGTACACCAGCGCCGACCGCATCGGGCTGAAGCGCGCCGATCCGAAATCGGCCGGCTACACCGCCGACACGCCGGTGCCGTATCGCCTGGTCGATCTGATCTCGCTGATCGACGAGCGCATGGGCAAGCTCGAAAACCGCTCGTCGCGCATCATCTATCACAAGCTGATCTCGCGCATCGAGGCCGTCCGCAACGACCCGCGCTACGCCTTCATGTTCGACAACGCCAATGTCGGCGGCGACACCATGGCGGAAGTGATCAGCCATCTGTTCCGGCTGCCGGCGAACGGCCGACCGATGACGATCATGCAGCTCGCCGGCTTCCCGGCCGAAGTCGTCGACTCGGTGGTGTCGGTGCTGTGCCGGATGGCGTTCGATTTCGGGCTGTGGAGCGACGGCGCATCGCCGCTGCTGTTCGTCTGCGAGGAAGCGCATCGCTACGCCGCCGCCGACCGCTCGATCGGCTTCGGCCCGACCCGCAAGGCGGTGTCGCGGATCGCCAAGGAAGGCCGCAAATACGGCGTCTATCTCGGCCTCGTGACGCAGCGCCCGGCCGAACTCGACGCCACCATCCTGTCGCAGTGCAACACGCTGTTCGCGATGCGGCTCGCCAACGACCGCGACCAGTCGCTGCTGCGCTCGGCGGTGTCCGACGCCGCCGCCAACCTGCTGTCGTTCGTGCCGTCGCTCGGCACCCGCGAAGTGCTGGCGTTCGGCGAAGGCGTCGCGCTGCCGACCCGGCTGCGCTTCAAGGAAGTGCCGCCGCAGCAATTGCCGCGCTCGGAAGCGGCGATCTCGACGGTGCCGTCGGCGACCGCGGGCCACGACATGCACTTCGTCAGCGCGGTGCTCGAACGCTGGCGCGGCGCCACCTCGCATCGCGACGTGCCGAACGATCCGGGCACGATCGAGCGACCGCTGGCGCGCCCGGTGGACGCGCCGATGCTGCAGCCCTCGCTCGGACTCGATCCGGACCGCTTCTCGCTGCTGAAGAAGCCGCTGCGCTGAGCCTTTCCGCTTTCGTCATTGCGAGCGAAGCGAAGCAATCCAGCGCGGTGCACGGAACTGGATTGCTTCGTCGCGACGCTCCTCGCAATGACGGGGCGTTAGCGTTTCGCGCCGACACGTTGGCACGCATCGCGGACCTCTTTTCATCGATGTGATTGACTGCAATAGACTTGTGTCTAAGGTTTCGCGGGCATCGTCAGCAAGCGGAACCGTTCAATGACCTCACCTGCCGTCTCCCGTTTTCCCGTCCCGTCGCTTGCCGACATGCCGGACGATATCCGCAGCCGCATCGTCGGCGTGCAGGAGAAGTCCGGCTTCGTGCCCAACGTATTTCTCGCGCTGGCCGGCCGGCCCGACGAATTCCGCGCTTTCTTCGCCTATCACGACGCGCTGATGGAGAAGGACAGCGGCCTCTCCAAGGCCGAGCGCGAGATGATCGTGGTCGCGACCTCGGCGGCCAATCAATGCCAGTATTGCGTGATCGCGCACGGCGCGATCCTGCGCATCCGCGCCAAGAACCCGCTGATCGCCGACCAGATCGCCACCAACTATCGCAAGGCCGACATCACGACGCGGCAGCGAGCGATGCTCGACTTCGCGATGAAGGTGAGCCGCGACGCCGAGAGCGTCGGGGACGCCGACTTCGCTGCGCTGAAAGTTCACGGCTTCAGCGACGACGACATCTGGGACATCGCGGCAGTGGCGGCGTTCTTTGCGCTGTCCAACCGCATGGCCAATGTCACCGCGATGCGGCCGAACGACGAATTCTATTTGATGGGACGGCTGCCGAAGGCATGAGGCCGCCGCTCGCGCTGGGAGGTTGATGCGGTGCTGCCGTGGTGGGAGATTCTGTTACGGCTCGGCATCGCCGCCTTGGCCGGCGGGCTGATCGGCCTCAATCGCGACCTGCAGGGCAAGCCGATCGGGATGCGCACGCTGGCGCTGGTCGGCGTTGCCTCGGCGCTGCTCGTTGCGCTGGCCGACCAGAGCGCCGATCTCGACCACATCTCCGACGCGACCAGCCGGGTGATCCAGGGCATTCTCACCGGCATCGGCTTTCTCGGCGCCGGCGTCATCGTCCACACCGGCGGCCGGCACGATGTCCACGGCCTGACCACCGCGGCCTGCACCTGGCTGACGGCCTGTATCGGCATCGCCTGCGGTGCCGGCCAATGGCCGGGCGTGCTGGCCGCGATGGCGATCACGCTCGCGGTGCTGATCGGCGGCCACCGGCTCGAAGGCGTGCTGCATCGCCTGCTCGGCGGCAAGAATGGCGACGACGACGCGCCGAACAAGGGCTCGCCGGCCCCCGAGGATTGACGCCGCGCGCGTTCAGTCGCCCAGAAGCGGTCCGCACCAGCCGGGCAGATAGATCGCATCCTGGCTCTTGGCCAGCGCCAGCGCTTTCTCGGTCGCCTTCTCGAAGTCGGCATCGACCGCCTTGCGCGACAACCGCCGGCGCAGAAAATCCGCCCACAGGAATTCACTGAACGGCGTGGTGTCCTTGGCGTAGCCGCCGACCCGGCGCAGCTGGCCGGCGAGGCTGCGGAACGGATCGTCCTTCAGGCCGGCCACCGTCTTCGGCAGATCGGCGTAGCCACGCCGCTGCCCCTTGGCGTCGTACGGATAGACCCAGCGCCGGCTGTCGAGCACGACCCAGAACGCCTCGCGATCGACCATGCTGAGATCGGCGATCACCGTCACGGCGACATCCTCGACGCCCTCCTCGTGCAGCGCGCGCGCCAGGTGATGGTGATCGACCACGTAGTGCCGTTTGCCGGGACCGAGCACCACCGGGATCATGTGCTTGCCGAGCAATTCGCCCTGCTTCTTCGACTTGTGCGCGCGCCAGCGCCGACGCTTCTCGGCGACCTCGCGCAGGCCGACCGTCATCTGGGTCGGCCGCAGCGACAGGATAGGAACCGGTTGAAGCCTGGGTTCGCGCGGATTGACCATCTCGATCTCCTGTTCGGCAAGCGGATTGAATTATCGCACGAGGCGGCCCACTCGCAACGCAACATGGGGCGCGCGGAACACAACACCGAGACCAAAGCACATCCGTCAAGTTGCGGAGTTTGCCTTGCGTCCCGCATCCACTAGGATAACTACCGAACAAATGATCCCGCCGCCTTGGGCCGGCAGCCATGAAGAACCACCGCCTCAGCATTCCCGACGACGACCACCGCGTCGTGCCGTTCCGGCCGCGGACGCCCCCCGCCGGGGCGCCGGTGGCCCATGGCCGGCACCTTCCTCCGGTTCAGAACGACCTGTCGCGCTACGAACGCAGCCGCGAGGAATCGCAGGACGAGTTCCGCCACCGGATGCTGACCAACATCGCCGCACTGACCTTCACCGTGGCGCTGACCGTGGTGGGGTTCTGGCTCGCCACCAGCATCGCCGATCTGCGCAAGACCCAGGATTGCGTGTTGATGGGCCGGCGCGATTGCGCGCAGATTGCGACGCCGCAAGGCTGATTCTCCGCACGCGGCGAAAATCGGGTCGAAGCCCCGTCAATGGGCTGTGGCCCGCGCGCCATTGAACTCGGGGCAACGCTCCGATATACGGGCATTCACCTGTCGTCACGACCACGGCCGCGCTCGCCGCGGGACGGCCATTTCCGACACAATTTCAAAGGCTTAATGATGACTTCCACATTCGATCGGGTGGCCACCATCATCGCGGAAACCTGTGACATCCCGCGCGACACGATCACCCCGGAAAGCCACGCCATCGATGACCTGGGGATCGACAGCCTGGATTTCCTCGACATCGCCTTCGCCATCGACAAGGCGTTCGGTATCAAACTGCCGCTCGAAAAGTGGACCCAGGAGGTCAATGACGGCAAGGCGACCACCGAACAGTATTTCGTCCTGAGCAACCTCGCCGCGCGCATCGACGAACTGGTCGCCGCCAAGGGCGCGTAGTCGCCCGCGATGAACCTCGAATACTTCCATCTGATCGATCGGATCGCCGACCTTCGCCTCGAGCAGCGCAGCATCACGGTCGAGGCGCGGGTGCCGCAGACGAGCACGATTTTCGAGGGTCATTTTCCCGGCTACCCGCTGATGCCGGGCGTGCTGCTGATCGAGACGATGGCGCAGACCTCGGGCTGGCTGATGATCGCGCTGATGCAGTTCCAGCGCATGCCGTTTCTGGCCGCCGTCAAGGAAGCCAAGATGCGCAGCTTCGTCACGCCGGGCGAGACGCTGTCGGTCGAGGCATCGGTGATCCACGAGGGCTCGGGCTACACCATGACCGAAGCGAACATCAAAAGCGGCGGCAAGCTGGCGTGCAACGCGACGCTGACCTTCCGCCATGTGCCCTTCCCGCATCCGGATTTGCGCGGGCACATGGAGACGATGGCCAGGCAGATCGGATTTCCGGAGCAGATGATCCATGGCTGAGACGTCGCACAAGCAACCTGTGGAAGCCTGGATCACCGGCATCGGTCTCGCGACCTCATTGGCCGAAGGCCTCGACGCGCATTGGGACGCGCTGGCGCAGCGCCGCGTCAACGTCGATACCACCGGCTTCGCGCCCTACATCGTGCACCCGCTGGCGCCGCTGAGCTTCGACAAGCAGATCCCGAAGAAGGGCGATCAGCGCCAGATGGAAGCCTGGCAGCGGATCGGCACCTATGCGGCCGGGCTGGCGCTGGAGTCGGCCGGCATCAAGGGCGACACCGAAATCCTGTCGCGGACCGACATGATCGTCGCGGCCGGCGGCGGCGAGCGCGATCTCGCGGTCGATTCCGCCGTGCTCAACTCCGAAGCGCAGGGCGACTCGCCGGCCGGCGCGTTGAACGACCGGCTGATGAACGATCTGCGGCCGACGCTGTTTCTGGCGCAGCTGTCCAACCTGCTCGCCGGCAACATCGCCATCGTCCACGGCGTCACCGGCTCGTCGCGCACCTTCATGGGCGAGGAAGAAGCCGGCGTCGACGCCGCGAGGATCGCGCTGGCGCGGATCGCCGCCGGACAGAGCGACATCGCGCTGATCGGCGCGGCGCAGAACGGCGAGCGCAAAGATCTGCTGATGCTTTACGAGTTCGGCGACTTCAATCTCAAGGACAACTACGCGCCGGTGTTTTCACGCGGCCCCAAGGGAGGCTTCGCGCTCGGCTCCGGCGGCGCGTTTCTGGTGATCGAGTCGAAGGCGCACGCGCAGGCGCGCGGCGCCAAGCCGTTCGCGCGACTGACCAACGTCGTCGCCGACATGTCGCGCCGGCGTGCGCCGGGCGACATCACCGCGTCGATCGACAAGCTCTGGGCGCAGCTCGGACCGGTGCACGACAAGGCCGCGATCATCACCGGCGCGACCGGTGCGGAACCTGCGACCTCGGAAGAAGCCGCATTCCTCCGCGCGCACGCCGATCATCCGGCGCGCGCCACCGGCACCGCATTCGGGCACATCATGGAAGCGCAGTTTCCGCTCGGCATCGCGCTCGCGGCGCTGTCGCTGTCGCGCGGCGCGCTGTTTCCCGCAAACGATACGAGCGGGCTGGAGATTGAAACCGCGAACGCCCCGGACCAGATTGTGGTGATCGGCGCCGGCCATTGGCGCGGCGAAGGCATGGCGCTGGTCGAGGCCATTCGGTGAGCTCGATCGACCGAGCGAGGGGGACGCGATGACCGTCACGCACGACAAATTCGGCAGGCCGATCGTGGTCGTCACCGGCATGGGCGTGGTGACCTCGCTCGGCGCCGGCAAGGCCGACAATTGGGCGAAGCTGACCGCCGGCGAATCCGGCATCCGCACCATCACCCGGTTTCCGATCGACGGCCTGAAGACCACGATGGCCGGCACCGTCGACTTCGTCCCGGTCGAGCCGTTCTCCTCCACCGTGCTCGGCGAGAAGCTCGCCGACATCGCCACCGAGGAGGCGATCGCGCAGGCCGGCATCGGCCGCAAGGGTGATTTCCCCGGCCCGCTGTTTCTCGCCGTGGCCCCGGTCGAACTCGAATGGTTGCCGCGGCAGGAGTTGGCGCGCGCCACCGGCGCCAACACCGCGATCGATTACGACGCCCTGCTCCGGGTCAGCGGCGGCGGTCGCTTCACGCAATATCACCATCGCTTCCTGTTCGGCTCGGTCGCCGATCATCTCGCCGAGACGTTCGGCACCAAGGGCTCGCCGATCTCGCTGTCGACCGCCTGCGCCTCGGGCGCGAGCGCGATCCAGCTGGGCGTCGAAGCGATCCGCCGCGGCGAAGCCGACGCCGCGCTGTGCGTCGCGACCGACGGCTCGGTCAATGCCGAAGCGCTGATCCGGTTCTCGCTGCTGTCGGCGCTGTCGACCCAGAACGATCCGCCGCAGGCCTCGGCGAAGCCGTTCGCCAAGAACCGCGACGGCTTCGTGATGGCGGAAGGCGCCGGCGCGCTGGTGCTAGAGAGCTACGAATCCGCGGTGGCGCGCGGCGCGGCCATTCTCGGCGTCGTCGCCGGCTGCGGCGAGCTCGCCGACTCGTTCCATCGCACCCGTTCGAGCCCCGACGGCAAGCCGATCATCGGCTGCATCAAGAAGACGCTGGCCGACGCCGGTCTCGGCGTCGAGCAGATCGACTACATCAACGCCCACGGCACCGGCACGCCCGAGAACGACAAGATGGAGTACAACGGCATCTCCGCGATGTTCGGCGAACGCGCCTCGACGATCCCGGTGTCGTCGAACAAATCGATGGTCGGCCACACCCTGTCGGCCGCCGGCGCGGTGGAGGCGATCTTCTCGCTGCTGACGCTCGAGCATCAGCGGATTCCGCCCACCATCAATTACGACGTGCCCGACCCGGCGATCCCGCTCGACGTGGTGCCGAACAAAGCGCGCGATGCCCGCGTCACCGCGGTGATGTCGAACTCGTTCGGGTTCGGCGGCCAGAACGCTTCCCTGATCCTGACGCGCGAGCCGGTCTAGCCGCGCCAGGACGCAACCGCTTCGGATACGATTGATGCGCGCGCTCACCCTCGTTGCCGATCGCGATCTCGCGATCTCCGATCTGCCGCCTCCCCCGCCGCCGGCGGCCGGCGAAGTGCAGATCCGCGTCGCCGCGGTCGCGCTCAACCACATCGACGTCTGGGGCTATCGCGGCATGGCCTTCGTCAAGCGCAAGTTGCCGATCGTGGTCGGCGCCGAAGCCTCCGGCACGATCGAGGCGGTCGGCGACGGCGTCAGCCGTTTTACGCCCGGGCAGAAGGTCGTGATGTACGGCGCGCTGACCTGCGGCCACTGCAAGGCGTGCCAGGAAGGCCGCGATAATTTCTGCGAGAATGTCGGCGGCCTGATCGGCTTCCACGTCGACGGCTTCGCGCGCGAACTGATGAACATCCCGGCCCGGCTGGTGATCCCGGTGCCGGACGGCGTCAGCCTGCGCGACGCCGCCTGCGCACCGATCGCGTTCTCGACGGTGCAGCACATGCTGTTCGACAACGCCAAGCTGCAGCCCGGCGAAACCATTCTGGTGCACGCCGGCGGCTCGGGCATCGGCACCGTCGCGATCATGATGGCCAAGGCGATCGGCTGCACCGTCATCACCACGGTCGGCGACGACAGCAAGATCGAGGGCGTCAAGAAGCTCGGCGCCGACTACGTCATCAACTACCGCAACGACCGCTTCGAGCACGAGACACGGAAGATCACCAAGAAGAAGGGTGTCGACGTCGTGTTCGAACACGTCGGAGCCGATACCTTCAACGGCTCGCTGCTGGTGATGAAGCGCGGCGGCCGGCTGGTGACCTGCGGCTCGACCTCCGGCCCGACCACGACCATCAATCTGATGCAGCTGTTCCAGCAGCAGTACCGCATCTTCGGCTCGTTCGGCGCGACGATGAAGAACATCGCCGAGAGTCTCGACAAGATGGCGGCGGGGATGCTGCCGGTGATCGATACCGAAGTGCCGCTCGACGACGTCGGCGCCGCGCTGAAGCGGATGGAAAGCCGCCAGGTGTTCGGCAAGATCATCGTCCACTTCTGATGAAACTACACCTGCTCCGCGCCAAGCTGCGTGCGCAACGCGCAGCCAAGACCGCTGTCGGCAACATCGCCGGTTCGGCGGCGATCGGCGCGCTGCATCTGGCGCGGCAATTCGACCCGACCAAGACCGCCGACTTCTTCGGCGCCCTGGTCCGCAAGCTCGGCCCGCGCCTGCCCGAGCAGCGCATCGGCCGCGCCAATCTCACCGCCGCCTTTCCGGAAAAATCAGCGGACGAAATCGACGCGATCCTCGCCGGCGTCTGGGACAATCTCGGCCGTTCCGGCGCGGAATTCGCGCATCTCGATTCGGTCTGGGACTACGACCCCGACCATCCGGAGCGCAGCCGTGTCGAAGTCACGCCGCGCTCGCTCGAACTGTTCGAGCAGCTCCGCGACGACGGCAAGCCGGCTCTGATCTTCGCGAGCCATCTCGGTAACTGGGAACTACCCGCGGTCGCCGCGGTTGCGCACGGGCTCGAGACCGCAGTGCTGTACCGCCGGCCGAACATCAAAGCGGCCGATCGCATCGTCGAGGAAATTCGTTCGGTGAAGATGGGGCAGCTCGTCGCTGCCGGCGGCACCGCTCCGTTCAAGCTGGCGCAGGCGCTGCAAGACGGTAAGCACGTCGGCATGCTGATCGATCAGCACTACTCCAATGGCGTCGACGTCACCTTCTTCGGCCGCAAGGCCAAGGCCAATCCGATGCTGGCGCGGTTACTTCGCCAGATCGAATGTCCGCTGCACGGCGCCCGCGTCATCCGCCTCCCCGACCACCGCTTCCGCGCCGAACTCACCGAAGAGATTCCGCCGGTGCGCGACGCCGACGGCCGGATCGACATTCAAGGCACGATGCAGGTCGTGACGTCTGTGGTCGAAGGCTGGATCCGCGAAACGCCCGAGCAGTGGTTGTGGCTGCATCGAAGGTGGCGGTAATTCAGGTCGATTCGACGATCGAATTAGTCACGCATTAACTACCTACTTCAAATTGCTCCGCGACCGAAGGGTTGTTGTCGGCGAGTATACAACCGACAGTGTATTGATCGGTCACGCGTCGCGGAGGCGATGACCATGCAAAGTGGTTCAGGACCGTTGGGGGAAGCAGAAGGGTCGAACGGATCGGATGCCGATCCGGCGGCATTCTCGCGTCTGATGCACGAGTTGACCGAAGCCCGGCAGAACCTCGAAACGCTGTACAGCGCGCTCGACAACGTCGACGCCGGCCTGCTGATCCTCGATCGAGATCTCCACGCGATCTACAGCAATCCAGTGCTTCACGTGATGTTCAAGGCCAACAGCACGGAGGAGATCCGGGCGAAGCGGCCGCCCTATGCGGACATGCTCAGTGCCGCCGCCCAAGCGGTCGCGGTGAACCTCGACGACTACGTCGAGCGACGCCTCGCCTGGGTGCGGTCCGGCGATCCGAAGCCGATGGATCTGACGATGGCGGACGGGACGGCGCTGCGCTGTCATCTCGCGGTGCTGCCCGGTGGAGGGCGCATGCTGATCTACAGCAACGTCACCGACATCGTGCGCAACGCGCAAGAGCTCGAGCGGCTGGCGACGACCGACTGCATGACCGGCGTCTACAATCGCCGTCACTTCATGACCTTGGCGGACCGCGAGTGGGCCAAAGCCCGTCGCTATGGAAGGCCGGTGTCGTTCCTGATGATCGACATCGATCACTTCAAATCGATCAACGACGGCTTCGGCCACCAGGCCGGCGACGACGTCATCGTGCACCTGGCGAACCTGGCGCGCGGCTGCAAGCGGGACTACGACGTTCTCGCGCGGATCGGCGGCGAAGAGTTCGCTCTGCTGATGCCGGAAACGGAACTGCAGCAGGCCCGCATCGCCGCGGAGCGGTTGCGGCGCAAGGTCGCCGCGGACTCCATGGTGGTGGCCTCGCACCCGGTTTCAGCCACCGTCAGCATCGGCGTCGCGAGTTCGACGCCGGCGATGGACGAGTTGTCCGATTTGATGACAGCGGCCGATCGAGCTCTCTATGACGCGAAGCACGCCGGACGCAATCGGGTGATGTGCTGCATGCAGCGCGAATGCGTGCCGAGCGTTGCGGCGTTTCATTCCGATCCGCCGTTCGACCAAGCCACCCTCGGTGCGCAGGACGGCTTCGAGCACGCGCATCCGGCAGTTCGGTGGCCGTAAAGCGCCCGCCTCACCGTCCGGTCTTCACCCGCGTCCAGAGCCGATTGATCACCCGCTGCGTCGCCGCATCGCGCGCGGTGATGACGAACAGCCGCGCCTGCATCGCTTCGTCCGGATAGATCGTCTTGTCGTTCAGCACGCGGGGATTGACGAAGTCCTGACTCGCCTTGTTGCCATTGGCGTAGGACAGGAAGTCGGAATTGCGCGCGGCGATCTCCGGGCGGTACAGGAAATTGATCAGTTCGTGCGCTTCCGCAACGTTCTTCGCGTCGGCGGGGATCGCCAGATTGTCGAAGAACATCTGCGCGCCCTCCTTCGGGATCGCGTAACCGATTTCGACGCCGTTGTTGGCTTCGGTGGCGCGCGACTGCGCCTGCTTGATGTCGCCGGACCAACCGACGACGAGGCAGATCTCGCCGGTGGCGAGCGCGTTCAAATACTCGGAGGAGTGAAACTTGCGCACCGACGGCCGCACCTTGGCGACGGTTTCAGCGGCCTTCTCCAGATCGGGCTGCTTGGTCGAATTCGGATCGAGGCCGAGATGGGTCAGCGCCGCCGGCAGGATATCATCGGCCGAGTCCAGCATCTGGACGCCGCAATCCTTGAACTTCGCCAGATTTTCCGGCTTGAACACGATATCCCAGCTGTCGATCGCCGCGCCCTCGCCGAGGATGCGCTTCATCGCCGCGACGTTGTAGCCGATCCCGGTGGTGCCCCACATGTAGTTGGCGGCATAGTGATTGCCGGGGTCGTACAGCGCGAGCTTCGTGGTGACCACGTCCCAGACGTTCTTCAGGTTCGGCAGTTTCGAGCGATCGAGCTTCTGGAACACCTTGGCGCCGATCTGGCGCTGCAGGAAATACGCGGTCGGCACCACGACGTCGTAGCCGGATTTTCCGGCGAGCAGCTTGGTCTCAAGCGTCTCGTTGCCGTCGAACGTGTCGTAGACGACCTTGATCCCGGTTTCGCGGGTGAACTCCTCCAGCACGCCGGGCGCGACGTAGTTCGACCAATTGTAGAAATTGACCGTGCGATCCTGCGCCAGAGCCGGGGTCGTGAAGCCGGCGCACAGCGCGATCGCCGCACCCACCAACCGCACGCGCCGGAAGAGATCGTTCCGCATTCCAGAAGCCCTAGCGCCCGTGCACCGCATCCGAAAGACGCTCGAGGGCGGTGTCGAGCGTCTGATCCTTTTTCGCGAAGCAGAACCGCACCACCGAGGTGACCGGCTCTTCTTCATAAAACGCCGAGACCGGAATCGCCGCGACCTTGTAGTCGTTGACGATCCGTTTGCAGAACGCCTCGTCGGTCTCGTTGAGGCCGAGCGGCGCCAGGTCGACGGTGAGGAAGTAGGTCCCTTGCGACTGGATCACCGGAAACCCGAGGCTGGACAGGCCCTGTGCCAGGCGATCGCGGCTCCGGGCGAGTTCCTTGCGCATCTGCAGGAAGTAATCGTCGGACTTGCCGAGTCCGTAGGCGACCGCGACCTGCAGATTCGGCGCCGTGGTGAAGGCGAGAAACTGATGCACCTTGGCGGCCACCCGCAGCAGCGGCGGCGCGGCACAAACGAAGCCGACTTTCCAGCCGGTCAGCGAGAAGATCTTGCCGGCCGAGCCGATCTTGATGGTGCGGTCGCGCATGCCGTCGATCGAAATCAGCGGGATGTGGCTGAGCCCGTCGAAGGTGACGTGCTCCCACACCTCGTCGCAGATCGCGACCGCGTCGAATTCCTGGCAGAACCGCGCCAGCAGTTCGAGATCCTCGCGCGGATACACCACCGCAGCGGGATTGAGCGGGTTGTTGAAGACGATCGCCTTGGTCTTGGCATTGAAGACCTCGCGCAGCGCCTCTTCGGTGACGCGCCAATGCGGCGGCTCCAGCCGGACCAGGCGCGGAATGCCACCGGCCTGCCGGATAATCGGCAGATAGGAATCATACACCGGCTGGAACACGATCACTTCGTCGCCCGGCGAGACCACCGACAGGATCGCGCTGGCGAGCGCCTCGGTCGCCCCGGACGTGACCATCACCTCGGTCATCGGATCGAGCGTGACGCCGTGCCAATGCGCGTAGTGCGTCGAGATCGCCTGCCGCAGCTCCGGGATCCCCATCATCGACGGGTATTGATTGTAGCCGTTCAGCACCGCGTCCGCGGCGGCGCGGCGGATATCCTCCGGCCCCGGATCGTCCGGAAACCCCTGGCCCAGATTGATCGCGTTGTTGTCGCGGGCGAGCTGCGACATCGCCTCGAACACGGTGACGGGCAGATCGGCGAAGACCTTGTTCATCGCGGCCGTCAGTGACCGGGCTTGGTCGGCAGACCCGCCGCTTTCCAGCCGAGGATGCCGCCGGCGACATGCTTGTTGTAGGGCAGCCCCGCCATCTGCGCCGCCTGCGACGCGGTCACCGAGCGCTTGCCGGACCGGCAGGCGAACACGACCTGCTTGCCGGCCGGATCGGGAATCTGCTTGGGGTCGAAGCTCGACAGCGGAACCACCACGGCGTCCGGATAGGCTTCCACCGCCACCTCGTTCGGCTCACGGACGTCGACCAGCAGATAGCGCCCTTCGGCGATCCCCTTGGCGACGTCCTGCGGCATCAAATCCTCAACCTGACCAACCACTCTCGTCTCTCCCGCGATTGCACGATCTGGAACCATTTGCGCAACAACGAGAACGACGCTCGGCCATTGCGTCGCCAAGGTCGCGCCTAGCGCGCCGAAAATCAAGCTTCGGAAAAGGGTTGCGGTCATGCCGGCTGGATAGTCCGCCGGCGCCGGAAATGCACCGCCCCATTGGTCGAAGGGGATGGGCCGACCGTGACCGGATCCAGATCTCGGCTGCCCGGGCCGTCGGCTAGGGCTTCAGGCCCGGCGGCAGCGCCGGGCTTTCGCGCATCAGGGTGATGGTGACGCGGCGGTTCGCGGCGATCGCCGGATCTTCGGGGAACAGCGGCTGGGTGTCGGATCGGCCGGTGACGGCAAAGATCTGCGAGGTCGGAACGCCCTCGCGTTCGAGGATCTGACGCACCGCATTGGCGCGATCGGCCGACAGGTCGAAGCCGTTGTAGTCGCTGCGCGCCGGCATCAGCCCTGCCGAGGTGTGACCCGCGATGGTGATCCGGAGCGGCGTCGCGCGCAGCGGCCCGGCGAGGCGCTGCAGCAGCCGGCGCGTCCGCTCGAACGGCGCCTTGGAGCCGTCGGCGAACATCGCGCGGCCGTCCTGGTCCATGATCTCGAGGTTGAGGCCCTGCTTGGTCTCCTCGAACATCACGTTCTTAGACAGTTCGGAGATCTCGGGCATGTCCTGCAGAGCCTGCCGCAGCGACGCCGAGGCCAGCGCGAATTCGCGCTCTTCCTTGGTGTTGATGCCCTCGTCCTTGGAGACTTCGCCCGGCGACGGCTTGGCGGTCGACAGCTCCGGATTGACGTGCTCGGTATTCTTGACCTTGCCGCGGGTCGGCAGGCCGTCGTTCTCGATGATGCCGGAATATCGCGCGTCGGACTGCACGCCGAAAGCTTCCCGCATCGAGCCTGCGACGACCTTCAGCTTGTCCTTGTCCTGGGTCGAGAACGCCGTCAGCATCACGAAGAACGCGAGCAGAAGCGCCATCAGGTCGGCGAAGGTCACGAACCAGCCGTGACCGCCGTGTGCCTCCTCGCGCTTCTTCTTGGCCATGGCTCGCTTTCCGGGATGCTTTCAGCCCGACTAAGCGGGGACGCCTTCGTCCTCTTCGTGACGATGCTTCTCCGGCAGATAGGCGAGCAGCATTTCCCTGACCAGGGTCGGGCTCTTGGAGTCGCGGATCATCAGGATGCCGTCGATGAT
>JACRJB010000066.1 GCA_016215605.1 Rhodopseudomonas palustris | reverse complement strand
CGAGCGGCTGCCGCTTTCGTGGCTGGACGGGCGCAGCAAAGGCCGGGGAGATCCCGCTCCGCTGTGGTCCCGGAAGAACGGTCCCGATGCCCAAAATCGCCGCGGTGGGCGCGCCGGAAGGCGTTGCGCGATGGTCCGCAAAGCCATCGCGACACTCACCACCTTTGCGCCGACCGGCGCGCCCTCCCCCCTCGCTGTGATAGCGACGGGTGCAAACCTCGGGCTCAGCAGAGCCGCGAGAACGAAGAGCCGTAGCTGTTTGAAAACGGTTCGCGCGTGACAGCACCGTCAACCAGCGCATTGTCGCGATCCGATTAACCGGACGGCAACCGCGCCCGAAACGCGGACGCTGCCATCAACCTGACCTTCATCCCTGCCGCCGTTTCCTTGCCGCCAACAAGGAGCGCGTCATGCCTGTCCTCAGATACTTCGCCACCGTCGGGCCAGCGTTGCTGGCGCTGATCGTGATCGTCGATGCGGTGTTCGGCGAAGCCCCGCCGCGGTTCAACGACGCCATCTTCAGCAGCGCCGTCTACGCGCCGAGCATCGCGGCCGCGAGCCTGCGACCGGAGCGCGGCTTCGCCGACGACGTCACGCCGGCCGATCGCGTCAGGCAGGTGTTCGGACAGTTTTCGGCGAACGATAGCAAACGTCTGAAGCGCTACTCGTCGGCCGCGACCGCGATCTGACGCCGGCGGCGCGGACCGCGCGCCGCGCGGTTCGGCCTCAGCGCAGGATCTGGCTCAGGAACAGCTTGGTCCGCGCGTGCTGCGGATTGGCGAAGAACGGTTCGGGCGCGTTGGCCTCGATGATCTGCCCGGCGTCCATGAACACCACGCGGTTGGCGACCTCGCGGGCAAAGCCCATTTCATGCGTCACCACCAGCATCGTCATGCCCTCGTCGGCGAGGTCGACCATGGTGTCGAGCACTTCCTTGACCATTTCGGGATCGAGCGCCGAGGTCGGCTCGTCGAACAGCATCACCTTCGGATTCATCGACAGCGCCCGGGCGATCGCGACGCGCTGCTGCTGACCGCCGGAAATCTGCCCCGGATATTTGTCGGCCTTGTCGGGAATCCGCACCCGCTCGAGATACTTCATCGCGGTGGCTTCGGCATCCTTCTTCGGCACGTTGCGCACCCAGATCGGCGCCAGCGTGCAGTTCTCCAGCACGGTGAGGTGCGGAAACAGGTTGAAGCTCTGGAACACCATGCCGACTTCGCGGCGGATCTCGTCGACGTGCTTCAGGCTGGGGCCGAGGTCGATGCCGTCGACCACGATCTGGCCTTCCTGAAACTCCTCCAGCGCGTTGATGCAGCGGATCAGCGTCGACTTGCCCGAGCCCGACGGCCCGCAGATCACGATGCGTTCGCCGCGACCGACGTCGAGGTCGATGTCGCGCAGCACGTGGAAATCGCCGTACCATTTGTTCAGGCCCGCGATCGAGACGATCGGTTTCTCAGCCATCGACTGAAGTCCTCTGTCAGGTGCGCCGGTGGGCATTGAGCCGGTGTTCGACGAACAACGAATAGCGCGACATGCCGAAGCAGAACACGAAGTAGATCAGCCCGGTGAAGGCGAAGCCGGTGAACAGCGTGGTCGGCGTCGACCAGGTCGGATCGGCGAAGGCGGCGCGAAGCTGGCCGAGCAAATCGAACAGCGCCACGATCGACACCAGCGAAGTGTCCTTGAACAGCGCGATGAAGCTGTTGACCAGGCCGGGAATGACGTGGCGCAGCGCCTGCGGCAGCACGATCAGCCCGGTCGTCTTCGCGTAGCTCAGCCCGAGCGCGCTGGCCGCTTCGGCCTGCCCGCGCGGAATCGCGTTCAGCCCGCCGCGCACCACTTCGGCGTTGTAGGCGCCGGCGAACAGCGCGATGCCGATCAGCACCCGCATCAGCCCGTCGACGGTGAAATTGCCGGGCAGGAACAGCGGCAGCATGTAGGTCGCGAAGAACAGCACGGTGATCAGCGGCACGCCGCGCCAGAACTCGATGAAGCCGATCGAGAACAGCCGGATCAGCGGGATCGTCGAGCGCCGGCCGAGCGCCAGCGCGATGCCGATCGGCATCGAGGCGACGATGCCTGTGACCGACACGACCAGCGTGACGAGCAGTCCGCCCCATTGCCGCGTGCCGACGATCGGCAGGCCGCCGCGGTCGAGCCGCAGCACCGCGATCACCACTGCGATGCCGACGAAGGTCGCCAGCGTCATCAGCACCACGCGTCCGCCGTTGCGCAGCCCGGTCAGCGCGGCGACCAGCGCAGTGACGATCAGCGCGGTCAGGCCGAGATCGATCCACACCGGCTGGCCGGACGCCGCAATCCAGTCGCGCAGCCAAGTGAGCGGCGCAATCAGCCACGACAGCGCGGTGGCGAGCCACAGCACCGGTTTGCCGATGCCGACCGCGATCGCGCCGCCGCGCGCCAGCTTGGTTCCGGCTTCGCCGAGGCTGCCGACCAGATCGGCGACGAGATCGGCGGTCCAGCTCACCGCGAAACCGTGCAGCCCGCCGCCATGCAGCAGGAAGAACGCGACGGCGGGAAACGCGACGAAGAACAGCCCGGCGTTCAGCGTCTTCGCCGGCGCGCGCGGGATCAGCAGCGGCAGCAGCAGCAGCGCGGCGAGCGCGAAGGTCAAATCGACGCGCCAGCGCTCCGGCTGCGGATAGAAGCCGTAGACGAATTGCGAGAATTTCGCCTGCACGAACGGCCAGCAGGCGCCGACGTCGCGATGCAGAGTCTCGGCCAGGCACGAGGTGCGGTTGGTGCCGGTCCACACCGCGTCGACCAGCAGAAACTTCACCGTCGGCACCACGGTGAAATACAGCAGCAGCGCGCCGACCAGGGTGAGAAGAATGTTGGTCGGCGAATTGAACAGCCGGGCGCGCATCAGCCCGACGAAGCCGGTGGTCTTCACCGGCGCGGCGCGCTGCGGCACTTCCTCGGACCGGACGAAGGCCGGCGTGATCGAACCGAGCTCGCTCATCCGCCCATGCTCCGGTTGATCCGCCAGCTGTACAGGCTCATCAGCGCGCTGGTGACCAGCGAGATCAGCAGATACACGCCCATCGTGATCGCGATCACCTCGATCGCCTGCCCGGTCTGGCTCAGCGTGGTGCCGGCGAACACCGAGAACAAATCCGGATAGCCGATCGCGACCGCCAGCGAGGAGTTCTTGGTGAGGTTGAGATACTGATTGGTCAGCGGCGGCAGGATCACCCTCATCGCCTGCGGAATCACCACCAGCCGCAGCGTCGCGCCGCGCGACAGCCCGAGCGAGGCGCCGGCTTCCATCTGCCCCTTGTGCACCGACAGGATGCCGGCGCGGACGATCTCGGCGATGAACGCCGCGGTGTAGGTCGACAGCGCCAGCGTCAGCGCGACGAATTCCGGCGCGATCCGCGAGCCGCCGGCGAAGTTGAAGCCCTTCAGCACCGGGATCTCGAAGCCGAACGGCTTGCCGAAGATCAGCACCGCGACCAGCGGCAGGCCGATCAGCAGACCCACGATCCACGGCCAGACCGTCATCGGCTTGCCGGTCTGAAACAGCCGCCGCCGCGCAACGATCGGCAGCACGATCGCGGCGATCACCGCGATCAGCACCGCGACCAGAAAGCCGTCGAGCCCGGCCTCGCCGACCGGACGCGGCACGACGATGCCGCGATTGGACAGGAAGAAGCTGTCGAACAGCGTGACGCTCTGCCGCGGCCCCGGCAAGGCGCCGAGCACGGCGAGGTACCAGAACAGGATCTGGAACAGCAGCGGCAGATTGCGGATCAGCTCGACATAGCCGCCGGCGATCCGCGAGATCAGCCAGTTCGGCGACAGCCGGCCGAGCGCGACCAGGAAGCCGATCAGCGTCGCGAACACGATGCCGATCACCGACACCACCAGCGTATTGACGAGCCCGACCAGAAACACCCGGGTGTAGCTGTCGGACTCCGAATACGGGATCAGCGTCTGGCTGACGCCGAAGCCGGCGGTCTGCGACATGAAGCCGAAGCCGGAGGCGATGCGCTGATTGGCGAGGTTGTCGCGGGCATTGTCGACGATCGCGTAGCCGATCCAGCACAGCACCGCGACGAACAGCAGCTGCGCGATCAGACCTTTCCAGCCGGAGCGGCCGCCGAGCGCGCGGCGCAGTTTGGCGCCGATCTGCGCCGGCGGTGGTCGCGCCTCGATCGCCACGGCCGCGATCCGCGCGTCAGCGGATCGGCGGCGCGTACATGATGCCGCCCTTGTTCCACAGCTTGTTCAGGCCGCGGGCGATCTCGAGCTTGGAGCCGGCGCCAACGTTGCGCTCGAACGACTCGCCGTAATTGCCGGTCGCCTTGACGATGCGCGCGACCCAATCCTTGGTCAGGCCGAGCTGTTCGCCGAGATTGCCATCGGTGCCGAACACGCGCTTCAGCTCCGGCTTGTCGGACTTGGCCATCTCCGCGACGTTGCTCTGGGTGACGCCGAGCTCCTCGGCGTTGATCATCGCGAACAGCGTCCATTTGACGACGTCGAACCACTGGTCGTCGCCGTGGCGGACCAGCGGGCCGAGCGGCTCCTTGGAGATCACTTCCGGCAGCACGACGTGGTCGGCCGGCGTCGTCAGCTTCAGCCGCTGCGCGTAGAGCTGCGAGACGTCCGAGGTAAACACGTCGCAACGACCGGATTCGTAGGCCTTGATCGCCTCGTCGGCGTTGGCGAAGGCGATCACCTCGTACTTCATGTTGTTGCCCTTGAAGTAGTCGGCGACGTTCTGCTCGTTGGTGGTGCCGGTCTGCACGCAGATCGAGGCGCTGTTGAGTTCCAGCGCGGAATTGACCTTGAGGGCCTTCTTCACCAGGAAGCCCTGCCCGTCGTAGTAGCTCACGCCGGCGAAGTTGACGCCGAGCGAGGTGTCGCGCGACAGCGTCCAGGTGGTGTTGCGCGACAGCACGTCGATCTCGCCGGACTGCAGCGCGGTGAACCGGTCCTTGGCCGACAGCGGCACGAACTTCACCTTGCTCGGATCGTCGAAGATCGCCGCCGCGATGCCGCGGCAGACGTCGACGTCGAGACCGGTCCAGTTGCCCTTGTCGTCCGGGGCGGAGAAGCCCGGCAAGCCCTGGCTGACGCCGCAGGACAGCATCCCGCGGTCCTTGACCGTCTTCAGCGTCTGGGCTCCCGCGGTCTGGGCCGTGACACAGGCGGCGACGGCGGCGGCGGCGATGAGAGATACGCGTTTCATAAAGCAGCCTTTCAAGGAATGTCCTGCCGCATCAAACGGCATCGAAGGTGTGGCGCGAGATGGTGGCGTGCGCGGCAGGAGCGGCCGTTCGATCGGCGCATCGTGCCCGCCTGGCATCGCTGTGGTTCCGTGAGGGATGACCCCGGGTCGACATCTGCGCGAGTCCCTCAGCACGGCGTCCAGACAGCTCGATTGCATCACAGAACGAGTTGCCCCCCCGGGTCAAGGGGTTGACGGCCGTCTTCCCAAGCCTGCTATTAGACGGATCGGTCGGTAGCCGCCAAGCCTATTCGCGCAGCATCCGTGGCGGCGAAATCAGCAGTGAGTCTAATGGATTCTTCCGGTCACGACGCAACGCAACCGCTCAGCCCGCAAACCCGCCTCGTGACCTCCGGCCGCGACACCAAGGCGCAGAAGGGTTTCGTCAATCCCCCCGTCGTGCGCGGCTCGACGGTGCTGTATCCGACCGCCGAGGACCTGCACGCGCATCGCGGCGAGTATTCGTACGGCCGTCACGGCACGCCGACCACCAAGGCGCTGCAGCAGGCGCTGATCGAGCTGGAAGGTCCGCAATGCGCCGGCGTCGGGCTGACGCCGTCCGGCGTGTCGGCGATCTCGACCGCGCTGCTCGCGGTGCTGAAGGCCGGCGATCATGTCCTGGTTTGCGACAACGCCTATCGCCCGACCCGGCTGTTCTGCGACCAGATGCTGAAGCGCTACGGCATCGAAACCAGCTATTTCGATCCACTGGTCGGCGCCGGCATCGCCGCGCATCTGAAGCCGAACACCGCCGTGGTGATGGTCGAAGCGCCCGGCTCGCAATCGTTCGAAATGCCGGACATTCCGGCAATCGCCGAGGTCGCGCATGCGCACGGCGCGCTGGTGATCGACGACAACACCTGGGCGACGCCGCTGTATCACCGCTCGCTCGACCAGGGCGTCGACATCTCGATCCAGGCCGGCACCAAATATATCGGCGGCCATTCCGACATCATGTTCGGCACCATCGCGGCCAACGCCCGGACATGGCCGAAGATCGCCGACGGGATTCGCCAGCTCGGCGTCTGCGCCGGGCCGGACGACGTCTTCCTGGCGCTGCGCGGCCTTCGCACGCTGGCGGTGCGGCTGGCGCACCATCAGCAATCCGGGCTGGAGATGGCGCGCTGGCTGGCGCAGCGGCCGGAAGTTCAGCGGGTGCTGCACCCCGCGCTTCCGAGCGATCCCGGGCATGCGATCTGGAAGCGGGATTTTACCGGCGCGTCCGGCCTGTTCTCGATCGTGCTGCAACCCGCGCCGCAGCCGGCGGTCGACGCGCTGCTCGACACCGTCAAGCTGTTCGGGATGGGCTATTCCTGGGGCGGCTTCGAAAGCCTGGTGATCCCGTTCGACTGCACCACCTATCGCACCGCAACGCCATGGAACCCCGGCGGCCCGGCGCTGCGCCTGCATATCGGGCTGGAAAGCGTCGACGATCTGAAGGCCGATCTCGAGCGAGGCTTCGCGGCGTTCAACGCGGCGCGGTGAGTTCAAGCGCTCATCAAATGATGGAAGCGGCGCTAACCCAACCGCAGGCACTGTCCTCATCCTGAGCAGCCCGGCGAAGCCGGGCGTCTCGAAGGATGGGTCACGGGTACCTGCTGCCCATGGTTCGAGACGGCGCTTCGCGCCTCCTCACCATGAGGTCGTGCTTGCTGAAGGGCCCACTCGCGAACACAGCAGTCGTCGAAGTGACTGAACGCAGCCGCTCAGTTCGGCAGGCTCTCCGAGCCGCGCGAGTGGTTCTTGATGATCAGCATGATGTTGCGGATGTAGATGACGGTGGCCATCGCCTGACCGACGATGATCACCGGTTCGCGCTTGGCGATGCCGTAGACCAGCGTCATCAGCCCGCCGCCCATCGAGAAGAACCAGAACGCCATCGGCACCACGCTCTTGCCGGCGCGCTCGCTGGAGATCCACTGCACCAGGAAGCGCGCGGTGAACAGCAGTTGGGCGACCAGCCCGAACGCCAGCCAGAAATCGAACTTCGCGACGAACACGTCGTACAGATAATCGCTCAGCGCCTGGCCGTAAGAAATCAGCATTCATTCACCTCGGTCGCGACGGGCACGGCCTTCTTGCGGCGGATCAGCCACCACACGCCGGCAAGATCCATCAGCCCGACCCACAGCCGATCGAAGAAGCCGTAATTGGAAACGCCGGACAGCCGCGGCCGGTCGGCGACGTCGACATAGACGATGTCGAAGCCTTCCCGACGCACCAGCGCCGGCAGGAAGCGATGCAAGCCATCGAAATACGGCAGCGCCAAGAACACGTCGCGGCGGAACGCCTTCAGCCCGCAGCCGGAATCGCGGGTGCCGTCCTTGAGAATGCCGCCGCGCACCTTGTTGGCGACCCTGGACTGCAGCTTCTTGAAGCCGGTGTCCTTGCGGCCGACGCGCTGGCCGGCCGCGAGGCCGAAGCGGTCGCCGCCGCGTTCCAGCGCCGTGATCAGATCGGGAATGAACGCCGGGTTGTTCTGGCCGTCGCCGTCGAGCGTCGCCACGATCGCGCCGCGTGCGGCGCGGACGCCGGTGCGCACCGCCGCCGACTGACCGCAGGATGTGGCGTGGCGGATCTGGCGCAGATTGGCGCGCGATGCACGCAGGGCCGCGAGCCGCTGCGGCGTGGCGTCGGTCGAACCGTCGTCGACATAGACGATCTCGTAGGCCCAGCGCCCGTCCAGCGCGGCAGCGATCTCGGCGATCAGCGGGGCGACGTTGTCGGCCTCGTTGCGCACCGGCACCACAATGGACACCGCGGGCGGCGCACCGGACTCTGGCAGGGTTTCAGGCATGGTTCGGAACAATCCGGGGCCGTCGGAACTGCGGCCGGGCGCGCTCAGGCGCGACCGCTTCTTATGGGGCGATGGCGTCGCGGGCAACCCTTTTGACGCGGGCCCAGGACGGCCCGGGCAGTGGTTCGATGGTGCCGTCCGGGCGGATCGTGAAGGCCAGCCGCCGGGCGGCGAACCAGTAGCGCACCGCCAGCGCGCCGATCATCCCGAGCATAGCGCCGCCGACCACGTCGCTCGGATGATGCGCCAGCAGCACCAGCCGGCTGATCGCGATCGCGACGGCGTACAGGAACATCCAGAGCCGCAACTGCGGGAACAGCGCCGAGACCGCGAACGCCAGCGCGAACGCCGTAGTGGCGTGGCCCGACGGCAGGCTGGCATAGGCCTCGTTCCAGGAGAAGGTCGAGAAGTTGAACGGGTTGGCGCCGCCGCCGACAAACGGCCGGCCGCGGCCGATCATGCCTTTCAGCACCTCGCCGGCGAGCACCGGCACCAGCACGGCCAGAAAAACATATTGCACACGGGTGCCGATCCCGATCATCGCGGCGCGCGAGACGCCGTGCAGCCGCGGCAGCAGCAGCGCGACGACGATCATCAGCGCGAACACAGCCCACAGCACATAGGCGGCCTTGCCGAAATCCGTGAGAATCTTCACCGGCCACAGGCTCGGCGTCCCGCGCGCCGGCATCAGCCCGATCTCGGCCGCGTCGATCGCCACCATCAGGAAAACGATGGCGACGGCCAGCGCCGCCGACACCAGCAGCATGTGCCGCGCCCAGCGGCGGGCGGCTAGGGCGCGGCGCGAATGGGACGGCGTGCGCATAAGCCGCGCCAGCGACTGGCCGACCAGCGTGAACAGGTCCACCGGATAGCTGCGCGTCCCGCCGCCCTCGCCTGACGCCATCTTACTGGGTGCCTTCGGAGCGGAAGATCGCGATCGACACCGGCTTACCTTGCGAGAAATTGTAGCCGTCGATCCGGGTCGCCACGTTGTAGCGCAGCCCGATCGCCTCGGCCCGCGCCGCGAAGGCGCGCTCGCTGCGCCCTTCCACCAGCGCGAACCGGCAGCTGCCGCCGAGCAGGAAGTCGGCGGCGCCGGAGCCGTCGGTCAGCAGCGTGTCGGTCCCGGTCATGAACACCAGGCTCGGCTCGTGGTAGCCCACGGCCGCAGCCTTCGGCCCGACGCACACCACCTTGCGCAGCGCCTGCGCGATCTCGACGCTCGGGAACACCGGCCGCAGCGTCGGCACCACCACGCCGAGCGCCGCGGTCACCAGAAACAGCGAGGCCAGCGACGCGTTGAGCAGCGACGCCTCGGCGCGGTTCTCGTCGAACAGCCGCCACGCGAACAGCCCGAAGATCAGCGACGCCGCCACGAACGGCCAGGCCAGGAACGCCGGCTGCCGGGTCAGGATGATCGCGCCGACGATCGCCAGCGTCAGCACCACCACCGGAATCGCGAACCACCACGCCGCGCCGCGCGTCAGCCAGGATCGCGACAGCACGCTGCGCTCGATCGCGCCCGCGGTCATGATCGCGATCGCCGGATACAGCGGCAGCACGTAATGCGGCAGCTTGGTGATCACCAGTTCGAACACGATCCAGGACGGGATCAGCCAGGCCAGCAGATATTGCGCGCCCGGCTCGCGCCGCGCCCGCCAGATCGCCGGCGCCGCCATCGCGGCAAGCGGCGCGCCCGGCCAGAACGTCACCCAGAACAGCAGGAAATACAGGCCGGGCGGCGCGCCGTGAGATTCCTTCGGGCTGGCGATCTTGCTCAGCATGTCGCCGCCCACCGAGTCGGCGAAGAAGGTGTCGCCGGCGCGCAGGAAGATCGCGATGAACCAAGGCAGCACCAGCAGCAGCAGCCACGGAATGCCGGCCAGCGGCTTGAGCCGCCACAGCCAGGCGGCCGAGCGATCGACGATCGCCAGCGCGATCACCGTCAGCGCGATGAACATCAGGATCAGCGGGCCCTTGAGCAGGATGCCCGCGGCGATCGCGGTCCAGAACACCGCCGGCGTCACCCAGGAATTGTAGCGGTCGTCGCCGCGCTGCCAGGCGAGATAGACATGGGCCATCGCGCCCATCGCGGCGGTGACGGTGAACAGCAGGAACGCGTCGGTCTTGGCCAGCCGGGCCTCGACCCCGAGCAAAATGCAACTGCACAGCAGCAGGCCGGCAACCACGGCGCCCCGCCTGCCGACGAAAGCCAACGCCGCCCAATAGGTCATCAGCACCGCGCCGATCGCCCCGAGCATCGACGGCACGCGGTACAGCCAGATCCGGACTTCGGCGCGCGGCAGGCCGAGTTTCGACGCCGTCTCCACAACCGCCGCCTGCAGCCAGTAGATCCCGACCGGCTTCTTGTAGCGGACCTCGTCCTGGAACCGGATATCGATGAAGTCGCCGGACTCGACCATCTGCTTGGTCGCCTGCGCGAAGCGCGCCTCGTCGCGGTCGATCGGCGGGATGTTGAAGAACCCCGGCAGAAAGAACACCAGCCCGACCAGCGCCAGGAAAGCCACCGCGCGCAGGTGACTGACGGACACGAAATCCAGCACAGCCACCAGCCCGCGACCCGGGTCGATGGCTTTTCTGGGCTCGCGGGGGGCGCCGAAGCGGGGCGATGCAGAGGTCTCGATCATCGGTTTCGCATACGCTGAAACCGATAGCCGGACAACTAGTTGGCCGGGTTGCTACTGGATTCTCACAACGACTGTGTCTGCAGCGCCGACGGCGTCCATCACGGTCAGCCGGACGAAGCCCGGACCGGGCGGCGCGATCAGCCGCTGGCGCCGGCCGTCGATCTCGCCGGCCGAGATGCCGTTCACCATCACGGTCATCGGCAGCACGCCGCCGGCGACCTTGACCGGCAGCGCCCCGGTCGAGGCCTGGCTGACGCCGTCGATCCGCGAGCCGTTGAGCGGAAACTGGATCCGCAGCGCCTGCTCGTTGCCGGCGCGGATCAGGTCGCCGGCCGGCCGGAACCGGCGCAGCGGCAGCGGCAATTGGGCGTTGCTGGCGGTGAGCGTGCCGCGCGGCGGCTTCGGCAGCGGCGTCCGCAGCTGCCCGCTGCGGGCGAAGGCGTCGAACAGCACCGGCGCGGCGGCGATCCGGCCGGTCAGGCCCGGCACCGGCGCGCCGTCGGGGCGGCCGACCCAGACGCCGATCGTCATCCGGCCGTCGAACCCGACCGACCAGGCGTCGCGGTAGCCGTAAGAGGTCCCGGTCTTGAACGCGATCTGGTTGCGCGCGGCGTTCTCCGGCGGCGGGGTGCCGATCAGGACATTGCCGACCTGCCAGGCCGCGACTTTATCCAGTAGACGCAGAGTCTCCCGCTCGCCTTTGTTTTCGCTGGCGATCTCCCGCAGCGGCACGACGCTGCCGAGGCGCGCGACGCCGCTGTAGAGCTGCACCAGATCGGCCAGCCGGACACCGACGCCGCCGAGCCCCATCGCCAGCCCGGGCGCCTCGTCCTTCGGCAGCACCAGGCTGCCGCCGGCCTGCTTCAGCCGCGACGCCAGCCGGCTCGAGCCGACCCGGTCGAGCAGCTCGATCGCCGGGACGTTGAGCGACAGCTGCAGCGCCTTGCGCACCGTCACCGTGCCCTGGAACGTCATGTCGAAATTCTCCGGCGCATAGGCGCCGAACCGGACCGGGCGATCGTCGATCAGGCTTTCCGGATGCACGAAGCCGTCCTCGAAGGCGAGCCCGTAGATGAACGGCTTCAGCGTCGAACCGGGCGAGCGCACCGCGCGGGTCATGTCGACCTGCCCGGCGCGGCGGTCGTCGAAATAGTCGGCCGAACCGACATGGGCGAGCACGTCGCCGGTCTCGTTGTCGACCGCCATCAGGCCGATCGAGATGTCGGGGCCGAGCGCGACGGCGCGGTCGCGCGCCAGCGTCTCCAGCGCGCGCTGGATGCCGGCATCGAGCGTCAGCCGAATCACCGGCGAGTCCTTGACCAACGAGGTCGCCTGATCGGCGGAATGCGGCGCCAGCACCGGCATCGGCTTGCGGGCGCGCGCGACCGGCACCGCCCTCGCCTGCGCGGCGTCCTCGGCGCTGACCACGCCGTCCTCGACCATCCGCGCCAGCACCCGGTCGCGCGCCGCTTGCGCCGCCGCCGGATGACGGTCGAGCCGGCGCGTCTCGGGCGATTGCGGCAGCGCCACCAGCAGCGCGGATTCGGCCAGCGTCAGCCGCTTCGGCTCCTTGCCGAAATACGCGATCGACGCGGCGCGGATGCCTTCGAGGTTGCCGCCATACGGCGCCAGCGCCAGATACAGATCGAGGATCTGCGACTTGCTCAGCTGGCGTTCGAGTTCGACGGCGCGGACCATCTGGCGCAGCTTGGCGTGCAGCGAGCGCTCGCGCCGCGGCTCCATCAGCCGCGCCAGCTGCATGGTGATGGTCGAGCCGCCCGAGACGATGTGGCCGCGGGTGACGAGTTGCAGCGCGGCCCGTCCGATCGCCAGCGGATCGACGCCGTGATGCGACCAGAACCGCTTGTCCTCATAGGCGATCAGTTGCTGCAGATAGCGCGGATCGACGCCGGTTTTAGCGTCGACCGGCAACCGCCAGCGCCCGTCGGCCATCGCATAGGCGCGCAGCAGCTTGCCGTGGCGATCGACCACGCTGACCGACGTCTTGCGCGCCTCATCGAGCGGCAGCGGCCCGAGGGAGGCGGCGTAGGCAACCAGGCTGGCGATCGACACGCCAATGATCGCGAAGACAGCGAAAGCAGCACGTCGTAACAGGCGTCCGTTCCCCGGATGCAGCGCAGTGCGCCGCTCTTGCGGCGTGGTGCGCTGCTGATCCGGGGTCCCGGTGACTTCAGCCGCCGAACCGGGGTCCCGGGTCTGCGGAGCAGCACTGCGTGCTGCACCGCGCCCGGGACACGAAGTGTCGGCGTCCGTCAAATCGGGACTGGTCGGCCCCTTGCTCATTTCGCCGCCTTGACCTCCACGGTGCCGGTGCCGGTGCGGCCGTAGCGCGAGGGGTTGTACATGTCTTCGACGATCGCCTGCGGAAGCACGTATTTGCCGGGCGACACCGCGCGGACGATGTAGGCGACGGTGAACACCGCCTTGTCCGAGCTGCCGCGGTCGATCGCCGCGGTGAAGCGGTCGTCGCGGAACTCGGTGTTGACCGGCTCCTGGCCGTTCTCGATCCAGTCCAGCGTTCCCGAGTCGCCCGACGACACCAGATGCGGGTTGTCGATCTCGAGCCCGGCCGGCAGATAGTCCGCGATCATCACATGGGCGAATTCCGGCTTGGCCTCGGTGACCGTCAGCACCACCGCGAAGCGGTCGTTCTGCTTCGCCTTGGTGATGTCGGCCGGCTCGCCGGCGAGCGTGAAGTAGTTGCGCTCGATCTTGAAGCCGTTGCTGGCCGCGGGCTCCGGCGTCACCGGCGAACCGCTGACGGTGACCACCGCCTGCACCGGCGCATCGCCGGTGTTGGCGATCTTGACCGGCTGGCCGCGGACCTCGTCGGCCTTGTAGCTGCGATACAACGCCGACTTCACCGCACTGCCGTTGACGTCGAGGCTCATCGTCTCCTTGGCGAGCGCCCGCGCCGCCAGCACCAGCCAGGCGTTTTCCTGCGTCGAGGTGTAGGGCGTCAGGCCCCTCGCCGCCTCGACGCGCTGCACGGCGGTCGACAGCGTCGCCTTCGGCGCGTTGCCTTCGCTGGCGAGCGACACCAGCGCGGCGGCATCGCGCAGCGCCGAGCCGTAGTCGACCCGTCCGAACTGGATCACCGGCTTCGGCGCGAGATCGCCGGCCGCGGCGGCATAGACCCGCTCGGCGCGGGCCCGGTCGCCGACCAGCGCCAGCGCCGCCGCGAGCTGCGACTTGGCGATCGGCGTCGCCAGCTTGTCGAGCTTGGTATCGGCGAGATAGCGCAGGTCTCCGATCGGCGCGGCGCCGTTGCGAGCGAGCACGTAAAGGCCGTAAGCGAGGTTGCGGCCGCCGTCCTTCTCCGGCTCGTCGGCATTGACCACCGCGTTGCGGATGCGGTCGAGCGCGCTGCGGAAGGCGACGTCGGGAACGACGAAGTTCTTCTCGCGCGCCCTCGTCAGGAAGTCGGTGACATAGGCGTCGAGCCAGGCATCGTCGCCGCCGGTCGACCACAGCCCGAACGAGCCGTTCGAGCCCTGTCGCGCCAGCAGCCGGTCGATCGAGGTCCTGATCCGCTCGTCGACGCCGGTGTCCATCGCCAGATGCGCGCCGGCGGCGAGATCGTTAACGTAGAGCAGCGGCAGCGCCCGGCTGGTGATCTGTTCGGAGCAGCCGAACGGATAGCGGTCGAGCGCCTTGAGGATGGTGGCGGCGTCGAGCGCGGTCGACTGGCTGACCGACAGCGACACCCCGCCGGTGCCCGGCACCAGGTCGGCGAACATGTCGCCGGTCAGCGTCAGGCTCTCCTGCTTGGCGAGCGTGCGGACCACGCGCCGCGCAAGGGTCTGGTTGGCGGGGCGGACGTCGAGCACGTAGTGCCGCGCCAGCGCCAGCCCGCCCGGACCGCTGATGGCGACGTCGAGCGCCGCGGTGCCGGCGCCGCCGGCTTCGACGGCGAGCGAGGCCGAGCCGCGCTGCTTGGCGGCGAGCTTCATCGTGGTCGAGGCCGGCCCGTTGAACTTCACCGGGCCGGTAGCGCTCACCTTGATGGTGAAGTCGCCGGGCGCCCCCTCGACGTTGTCGAGATCGAACGCCATGGTGCCGCGATCGCCGTTGCGCAGGAAGCGCGGCAGCGTCGTGGTCAGCACCACCGGGTCGCGCACCGTGACGTCGATAGTAGCGCGGCCGACCTTGGTGGCGGTCCACGCCACCGCCATCACCCGCGCGGTGCCGGCGAACTCCGGAATGTCGAAGCTGATCTCCGCGGAGCCATCGGCGCCGACGGTGACGATGCCGGAATACAGCGCCAGCGGCTTCTGCGTCGGCGGACTGCCCTGCAGCTCGGCGCCGGCGGAATCGCCACCCGAGCGGATCTGGCCGCGCGTGCCCTGCATGCCGTCGATCAGCTGGCCATAGAGGTCGCGGATCTCCGAGGTCATGCGGCGCTGGCCGAGATAATAGTCGTCCGGCGCCGGCGGCTTGTAGTTGGTCAGGTTGAGAATGCCGACATCGACCGCGGCGACCACGATCTTGGCGTCCTCACCGGGCGCGAGCCCGCCGAGCTTGACCGGGAGCTTCAGCGTGGTCGACGGCCGCACCAGCGCCGGCGGCGACAGAGCGACCTGGAGCGTGCGCGCCTTCTTGTCGATCGACACCCATTGCACGCCGATGGCGCGGCCGGGCATCCGCTGCGCGGCGGCGTCGAGCGGCCGGCGCAGTGTCGTCACCACATAGGCGCCCGAGCCCCAGTCCTTGCCGACCGGCAGCTTGACCTGCGACGAGCCCTGCTTGACCGCCACCGACTGCGTGGTCAGCAAGCGATCGCCGAGCACGTTGACGGTCAACAGGCCGGCGGTCCGCGCATTGACGGTCACCGTCATGGTGTCGCCGGAGGCGTATTCCGGCTTGTCGACCGAGGTCTCGAGCAGATCGGGCGTGTCGGCGGAGCCGTCGGAGTACCAGCCGACGTCGAACTGCACCGAGGTGACCGGACCGGCGGCATCGGCGGTCTTGACGTCGAGCCGGTAGCGGCCGGTTTCGGGCTGGAACGACAGCTGGCCGGGCTTGCCGGGCGCGGTCGACACCTCGCCGTCGGCGACGCGCTTGGTCGACTTCACCGGCTCGTAATCCCATGAGGAATTCTGCCGGTACCATTGATAATGCGACTCGATCTTCAACAGCTCGTAGCGCAGTCCGCTGCGGGTCAGAGCGGTGCCGTCGGAATCGACGAAGGCGACCTCGAACTTGGCGGTGTCGCCGTCGGCGACGTTCTTGTCGGTGAACAGCGGCTTGACGCCGATCATCGCCGCCGACGGCGCGACCGGCAGCACCAGCTTGCGCTCGACGGCACGGCCGCCGGCTTCGCGCATCCGGATGAAGATCTGCGCCTCCTGCGGCCGGGTCGAGGACGGCGGCTTCGGCAGGCTGACCGGGAAGGTCGCGCTGCCATTGTCGTCGGCTTCGGGCAGGTTCTCCAGCGGGGTGCGCTCGTTGCTGGTGGTCTCCTCGTCGGCGACACCGAACTGGTAGCCGGGATAGCCCGGACGGCCGGCGGCCGGCGCGACCAAGAGGTCGCCTTCCAGCGCCAGTCCCGAGGCCGGCGCGCCGTACAGGAAGCGGCCGTCGACCTTCAGTTCCACTGGAGCATCAGCTTTGATCTGCTTGTCCTTGGTGGAGATGTCGAATTCGATCCGATCGGGGACGTAGTCCTCGACCATGAAGGTGGTCTCGCCGATGCTGGCGCCCTTCGGATCGGTGAACGCGCGCACCCGCCAGGTGCCGGTCGGCACCGCCGAGTTCAATACGACATCGAGGCTGCGGCCGCCGGCGCCCTGATCGGACAGCACGGCGCGGCGGAATTCGACGCCGTCCGGCCGCTCGACCACCAGGGTCATCGGGCCGCCGACGATGGCGTTGCCCTGGCCGTCGCGCAGCAGCGCGGTCAGATGCACGGTCTCGCTGCCGCGATAGACGCCGCGCTCGGCATAGACGAAGGCGTCGGCGCCGGCCGGCACCGCGCGGCCGGAGACGCCGCGGTCGGACAGGTCGAAGGCGTTGGATTTCAGGCTGAGGAAGGCATAGTCGGCCTTCTCGCCGGTGACCGTCAGCAGCGCAGGCGACAGCCCGCCCTCGCCGCGCGACAGCCCGGCCTCGAACAGCACGTGGCCGCTGTCATCGGTCTTGCGGGTGGCGAGGATTTCGTTGTTGCGCGCGATCAGCCGGACTTCCGCCTTGCCGACCGGATCGGTCGAGGCCAGCGAATTGACGAAGACGTGGATGCCGTCATTGCCGGAGAACGCGGTGACGCCGAGATCGGAGACGATGAACCATTGCGTCGCGAGCTGGCCGTCGTCGTCCGAATTGGCGACCGGCCCCTTCGGCGCGGCGGTCATCACATAGACGCCGGGCTGCAGATCGCCGAGCACCTGGTCGACCGCAAACGCAGTGGTGACGTCGGCATTGAGCGCCGCCGGCGCGGTGTCGAGCTCGCCCGACCAGACCTTGACGCCGCGCTGGCCGCCGAGGTCCTCGAGCTGGTAGCGGCTCAGCGTGCGCTGGAAGTCGCTGTCGACCACGGTGTTGATCAAGTTCCGATCGCCGATCCGGAACACCTGCACCGACACCGTCGGGGTGTTGACGCTGACCAGCGGAATGCCGCGCTGGCCGGTACGCGGCAGCACATAGGCGCGGCCGGTGAACCGCACCAGCGGCTTGCGGTCGCGCACATAGATGTTGAACTCGGCCGATTTCGGCAGCGTCTCCCGGACGGTCGACGGCAGGCCGGCGCGCAGATTGATGTTGTAGCGCTCGCCGTGCTTCAGGCCTTCGACGCAGAGCTGCTTGTCTTCCGAGGTCAGCGCCGGCTTGTCGGTGCCGGCCAGCGCCAGATACGGCGCGAAATCGGTGCGCTTGGCGAGGTCTTCGGAGAACTGGAAGCACGCCCGCGGCGACGCCGAATCCGAGTCCACGGTATAATCCAGCAGCTTGAAGCCGTGGTCCTCACGCAGCTTCTCGTACTGGCCGCGGACGTCGGCGACCTCGCGCAGATCCAGCGACAGCCGCAGCGCATCCAGCGCCGGGCGCCACAGCCGCCGGTCGGCCAGCGAACGGCCGAGCACGGCGAGCGCCTCGGCCTCCTCGCCGGCATTGCCGGCGCGCTGATAGGCGATGTAGGCGGCGGTCGAGGCGCGCTCCAGCAGGAAGGTCTGCTCGGAACTGGTCGGCGCCTTGATCTGGAACACGGTCCTGGCGAGCCGCAGCCAGTTGCTGCCGTCGGCCGGATCGACGGTGGCGATCTGCCCCATGATCTGCAGCCCGGTGCGGTAGTCGCCGCGCTTGAAGGCGGCGTCGGCATCGGTGCGCAGGCTCGCCGCCGGCTTGGCGATCGCGCCGGCCTCGCTCTTGATCTGGGCTTCCAGCTTGATCGCCGAATCCGCCAGGTCGTCGCGCTTGAACGCCTTGTCGGCCGCCAGTGCGGAGGCGCTGCCGAGCGCCAGCGCCGTGCACAGCGCGATGGTGCGAACCCAACCGATCATGTCGAACTCCCCTGCCGCGGACGTACGCCGCGTTCCGAGACGAAACAAAATGCCTGAAAAATGACGCTCCGATGGCCCCGCGCCCGCAGGGCCGGACGCCCCAGCCTAGCCGGATGACCATGACGGTCCGATGTGGGTCGACGATCCATCAGATTCGCATCTTCGCGTGTCGGCGCGCCGAACACAACGCGCCGCACGGTTTGGACGGCCGATCTCGGCAATTGGTTCGATGCTGTTGTCTCGGAAGCGGATTTTTTGTATCCGCGGTGCTAGAAAGCCCCCGACGGTCCCATAGCTCAACTGGATAGAGTAGCGGATTTCTACTCCGCGGGTTGCAGGTTCGAATCCTGCTGGGATCGCCAAAGCTCGTACAACCTTTGTCATGGCGACGTTCGCTCGACGAAAGGCTGCTGGAGGTATTGTTCATCCTACCTCTAATGCGAGGTGATCGAGTTTTATTGAAAATGGATGGGTCGTCGAAGCGAAGAGATGTGTAACAAGTCTGACGACTTCGCTTGCATCCGGCAGCTTGCGACGGAATTTCGTCGTGCTATCGAAAAATGTCCCCGATCATTACTTCCGACTACATTTGAGCAGTTTCCTCTCGGGTCGTGCGGCGATGCAACTTTACTGGTCGGAAAGCATCTAAATGTCCACGGCTATGGTGGCTTCTTTTACGTGGTCGGATTTCGCGAAGGTCAATCGCATGCGTGGCTCCAACGACAAAGTCTTGTCGTTGATATCACCGCTGATCAATTCGAAGATCAACCGGGCAGTGTTATCGTCTCTTCTGACTCAGCGTGGCACCGCACTTTCCGAAAAGACCACGAGCATCCGTCGGACCTAGATTCATATGATCCGGAGACTAAGCGCACTCTCACCGCTGCCTATCTCCATATTGTTTCAATGATGACAGCTACTTGAATATCCTTAGGGCCAACATTTTCGGCTATCGCTTTTGATCAGCTCACTGACACCTTCGGCTTCCGATGCCTAGCCACCGGCTACAGCGTCACTACCGACGGGTTCGGCTTGTGATCCGTCGCAGCGCCCGTTGCTGCGTCGACGCCCATGCCGACGACACCGCCGAGCCGGATGTTGCCGGCGACGCCGGGGCCCCTGCTGATTTTAGAGGTCGAACTCGCCCCCCGGCCGTTCTGTGAGCCGTAGCTCGCCGACTTTGTCGACTCATTAGCCGAAGCTCCCGCTTGCGCGCGAGCCACGGCCGCGATTGAGTGAGCAAATCTAAATTGTTCACAAACAGACTTTTCGATCGCGCCTCCGACGGTTTGCACCTTTTGAAAGCGTAGAGAGCATACTGTTTCCCTTATTGATCGGCTGCCCAATCATGAGTGGCAAAGCGAAGCCATTGAAAATCCCTTCGGGCGATGGCACATTCGACGGCATGGAAGCACGGCTCGCCAAAGTCGAAGCGGCGCTGGAGCATGTTGGCCGGGAGATGGCGGACGTGAAGACGGATGTCCGTTCGTTGCGCGATCAAGCCAGAACGGATTTCCGCATCACCTTTACGGCCATCATCGCCGTCGCACTGGGCCTCGCCGGGCTGATGGCCAAGGGTTTCCACTGGCTCTGAGGACGACCTCCGCCCGTCAGATTGGCGATATTTTTAAAGCTGGGCCACCGGCGGCATAACCTCTCTCGCTTGCGGCAGAGGTCGGATCGCGGAGCGATCCGGGTGAGGACATTACTCTCCGCAAGTCGCTGAATTACTTCTCCGCAAGTAGCTGAATCACTGCTTGGGGCGCCCTCACCCCAGCCCTCTCCCGCAGGCGGGAGAGGGAGCGCGCTGCGATCCGGAGGCAGTTCGTATCCACTCCGGTCGACGCGATCGACAACTCACACCCGACCGCTATTCACTGGCCGCCGCAAAGCCGGTGCTGCGTCAGCTCACCGGCACTTTCGGCTTCCGATGATGCCTTACCACGGGCGCGGCAACGGGCGGCGGCGCCACCGGCTGCAGCGTCACCACCACCGGGTTCGGCTTGTGATCCATCGCGGCGCCCGTCGCGGCGTCGACGCCCATGCCGACGACGCCGCCGAGCAGCAGATTGCCGGCGAAGCCGGCGCCGCCGCCGCCGGAGATTTCGCGGGTCAGCGGGATGATCTGCGGCTGATAGCCGTCCTTGCTGAGGCTGACCGTGATGTCGGCACTGCGGCTCACTTCGACCACGCATGGCGTGACGCAGGAAAACGGGGCATCGGTTCCTGCGACATTGGCCAGCGCGCCGGAGGGTGTGGTCGCGATCGAAATGTTTTCAGTGGTGCCGCGCGTCACCGACGCGCACCCCGACAGCAGCAATGCGGCCGCAACCGCGCCAATCCACAAACGCATCATCATCCCCTCAATACCGTCGCGCCAAAGCGCAACCTTTCAGAGGGAATTCAAGACCTCGCCGGCGGCGGACGGCGCAGTTGAGACGCAGGGTCAATGCCTTTTGCATTGTCCACACACCCGCCGTGCATCGGCGTCGTCGCGACCGACCCACGACAGCACAGGATCAGGACGCGACCGGATCAACCGGCGCAGGCGTCGTCTCCGATCGGCCGCTCAGCGGCCGGCGCTGATCGACCGGTCATTCGGCGCCCTCGCCGCCTCGAGATGCGGCGCCAGGATGTCCTTCACCACGCGGCGCTTGTCGCGCATCACCTCGGGCTCGCCCATCTGGCCGACTTCGTGCAGCCACGGCCCGCACCATTGCAGCGGGCCGTCATAGGTGCCGATGCCATCACGATACGGCACGAAGCGCGACGGCGACTGCGCCAGCTTGTCGAGATCGTAGCGGCTGTACACCGGGCCCCAATTGGCGCCGCCGGTGTCCAGCCCGATGAACCAGTCCTGGCCGAAATCGAGCGGCAGGTCGCGCACCGCGGCGAACCGCATCATGGTGAAGCCGGCCCACAGGAACCAGCGGCCGTTGGCCGGCTCGGCGTAGCGGACATAGCCGTAGATGTCCTGCGTCGCGAGCGGCGCGAACGGATCGTCCGGCGCGGTCGGAAACAGGTCGTGGTCGAGCAGCCCGAACGCCTCCGGCGCGCCGGGGCGCAGCACATTGTGCCAGATCCAGTTCAGCGCGATGCCGTGCGAGCGACTGCTCTTCTGCCATGGATTTTCCGGCGCGCGCAGATACGGCACGCCGTGCGAAACCGCGATGCGTTCGATCGCCTGCGCGGTCGCGCCGTCCGGCGAATTGTCGACGACGATGTAAGGATAGTCGGGAAAGAACCGTCGCAGCAGGCTCGCCTGCAGGTCGATCGCCTCCGGATCCATATAGGCGACCGTGACCAGCACCTTGCGGCCCGCGATCGTCCGCGCCACCGCGGCGGGATCGCCGACCAGCGCCGGCTGCCGCCGATACTGGCGGTCGATCCACCGATAGCGCGCGGTCTTCAGGCCATGCGACAACGGACGCAGTCGTTTCCAGTCCTCCCAATCATATTCGCTCAACGGCTTCGGCATCGGTCGCCCGTCATTGTCTTGCTGTGATGCGCCGCTCTGGTCGGCCGCGGTGGATGTCGGCTACGTTCATAGGCCGGCGGTGAGGAGCGCGGGAGTCTCGATCAAATCGGCGGCCCGGTCGAGCCCGCGGTAGAGCTCCTCGGCGATCCCGTAGGCGATGCCGTTGGCGCTCCAGCGATGGCGCCGGGATGCCGACGACGCCTCCGCCAAGGCCTTCGTCAACGCCTCCTGCGCGAACGGGCTCGGGATCACCGCGCCCGCCTTGGCCTTGGCGACGTGAGGCGCGTAGCCGCATTCGGCCGTGGTGATCACCGGCAGGCCGTTGATCAGGCTTTCCAGGATCACGGTGCCGGTGGTGTCGTAGCGCGCCGGGTGAAGTAACAGATCGGCGGCGGCCATCAGTTCCGGAATGTCGGCGCGGAAGCCGAGCAACTGCACACGCTCGGCGACGCCGAGGCCGCGCGCCCAGCCCAGCACCTGCCCCGCCTGTTTGCTGCCCTGCTTGATGCCGGCGATGGCGAGCCGCGCTGCGGGGATCGTCTTCATCGCCGTCAGGGTGCGATCGAGGCCCTTGACGCTCGGCTGGTTGGCGATCGCGAGCCAGAGCTGATGGTCCGCGCCGACGCCGAGCCGGTCGCGGACGCGCTCGCGGGTGCCGTCGCTGCGAAACTCGGCATGCCGCCGCGCCAGATCGATGGTCGGCGGCAACACCTCGATGCGGCCCGGCTCGGTCGACCAGGCGCTGCGGAAATCGCGCGCCTGGTTGTCGCTCAGCAACATGCACACCGTCTTCTGACCGGTCCGGAAGCTGTCGGCTTCGAGCTGCAGCTGAATCCGCCGGCGCCTGCTCAAATTCGACAGCCAGCCCGCGCGGCGCGCCGCGAGGCACGGGTCGGCGCAGTACAGCAGGTCGAGGCCGAGCAGCTTGCCGAACCCGACCAGCCGGTCGAATTGGCCCTCGCAACGCTGGACGACGGCCTGGGCGAATTTCAAATCGCGCCGGTGATTGCTGAACGCGAGGTTGGGCAACAATTCGACCTGCAGATCGGCCGGAACCTCGCCCTTCTGGCGTTCGGCGAAGATCGTCACCTCGTGGCCGCGCGCGGCGAGCCGCGCCGCGATCGCCATGCAGTCTCGCTGCAGACCGCCGGCGGAGAACAAAGTGACGATGGCGAAGGCAATTTTCATCGATGATCTCTCGCAGCGGCCGGGGCGCCCGGCGCGGCAACGTTGCTCAGAACTGTCGGCTCCGCAACAGATAGGCCGGAATCGCCAGCCCGGCGCCGATCGCGCCGACGATCGAGACGACGCGGATGAAGGCCTGCGCCGACGCGACCAACTGCGCCACCGACTGTCCCGAGGTGTCGGCGGCCACCGCCATGTAGCCGAGCAGCGCCTGGCCGAAGAACGCGCCCGGCACCATCGGGATGCAGCCGGCGAGCGCGATGGCGTGGCAGGCGACGCCGAGCCAGCGCCGCCCCAGGATGGCGATGCAGGAGGTGCCGATCGCCGCCAGGAAGGTCGCGGCTTCGAGGCTGGCGCCGTGCTTCTGGCTGAAGGTGCGGATGCCGAGCGCCAGCGCACCGGCGACCGCGCACCACGCCAGCGAGCGCCAGCCGAAATTGAACAGCACGCCGAAGCCGGCCGCGGCGATCGCGCCGAACACGGCTTGGTGCGCCAGATAGGGAAGCATCGCGATCAGTTGGTCGGTCACACGTGAATCCTCAGCACGAACTCGGCGAGCCACAGCCCGGTGACGGCGAACACCATGATCATGATCACCCACACCGCGCGGGCGCTGCCCATCGTCGGGTAGCCGTCGAGCACGTCGGTCTGCGCATTGGTCGACGGCACGCCGGGCACCAGCAGCAGGATCGAGGCCATCATCGCCAGCTCGACGGTGGCGCTGCCGGCCAGCCGCGCGCCGAGGCCACCGAGCGTGGCGGCGACGCAGCCGATGATCGCGGCGACGACGAAGACGTTGACGTGGTGGCCGAGCAGCCAGTGCCGGATCCGCTGCCCGATCCCCGCCGCCGCCAGCATCGGCACGAACGACGCCCAATCGGCGCCGAGCAGCCGGCCGAACGCGGCGCAGGCCGCACCGGTGGCGATCGCCACCAGCCACGGCGGATGCCGCGGCGTGTCGCGCTGCAGCCGGTCGAGCTCGCGCTCGATCTGTTCCGGCGCCATGCCGCCCTGCGAGGCGCGCAGCACCAGATCGCGCACCGCGAAATCCAGCCGGTGGTTCACGCCGTGCGGCCCGATCTGCATCATCCGTGTGATGGTGTGACGACCGCGCTCCAGCGTGATCTCGAACGAGGCGTAGCCGGAGCGCATGCCCATCACTTCGACGCCGAGCCCGCCGGCGATCATCCGCGCGCCCTCGTGGACGACGCGGACCGAGGCGCCGCTCTGCGCCAGGATCGCCCCCGCCCGCAGCGTCACATGCGCGATGCGGTCGAGCGCATGGTGATGCAGCGGATCACCTTCGGCGGTATCTGATTGTGTGTTCATACTACGCGTTTGAGGTTTGCGAACAAGCGATCGACGATGAAGTGATGGATGAGACGATGTTGTGACAGTCCGATGTTGGCGGCACGTAGCACGGACGATAGTACCACCAAGCGTTTGTTTGCCGGGATTTAACGCCTTTGACTGCGATCACTTCCAATTCCTCCGAGCCGGTCTATGCTGAGCCGGTTCCCGGCGTGATGCCATTTCGAGGAATGAGGTTGACCATGAAAATTTCGACGTTGGTCGTGGCGTGCATCGTCGCCGCAGTGATCGTATTCGCCGCCAAGAGCTCCAGACACGACGACGGCGCGTCCAGCGACGCGACCGAGCGGTCTGCGGTCGCCCTGGCCCCGATCAGCCCGGTCAAGGCGCTCACCTCGGCCAGCTGCGCCTCGGACGGCTGCCCGGTGTCGTGCGAGTCCGGCGACACCCTGCTGTCGGCGATCTGCGTGAGCGGCAGCAAGGGGAGGTTCGCCGACACGATGCGGGTCGAGAACGGCGCCCTCACCGCGACCTGCAGCAACAAGGCCGGCAGCATTCTGGTGTATTGCGGCCGCCCGTAACCCTGACGACGCGCAGCCGCCCGCCGAGGCGAGCGGCTGCCGAAGCCTGCGAACGGCTCAGCCCTTCACGCCGAGCAGTTCGACCTCGAACATCAGCGTCGCATTCGGCGGGATCACGCCGCCGGCGCCGCGCGCGCCGTAGCCGAGTTCGGGCGGAATGATCAGCGTGCGCTTGCCGCCAACCTTCATGCTCGCGACACCCTCGTCCCAGCCCTTGATGACGCGGCCCATGCCGATCGGGAATTCGAACGGTTCGTTGCGATCGACCGACGAGTCGAATTTCTTGCCCTTGACGCCGTTCTCATACAGCCAGCCGGTGTAGTGCATCACGCAGATCTGGCCGCGCGTGGGCGACGCCCCGGTGCCGACTTTGGCGTCCTCTATCTTGAGGCCCGACGGCGTGGTGACGGTTTTGGCGGTCTCGGACATGGCGGGGGTACTCGTTGTCAGGGTCGCGGTGGCGGTCAGCGCCGCGACGAGTGCGATGGCCAGCGTGGCGCCGGCGCGGGGAGCGAAAGGCATCGGGATTGTCCTCGGAAAGGTCGACGTCGGTCGCGAGCGAGGCTCCGTTCTAGACAGAACAGGCCGTCCTCACAACCGTGCGGCGGAAACCCTTCGCAGCGGGAACCACCCCGCCCAGGCCATAGCGGCCACCGCACGCATTGCGCGAGCCGTCCGCAGCGGTAATCTAGGCGCGGGACATTGGGCGCACCGATGCGAAACGGGCTGTATTCGATCCATATCCGGATGCTCGACGGGGTCCGTGCCAAGGCCAACGGCATCATCATCCTGCGCGACGGCAAGCTGCTCGGCGGCGATCCGTATTTCTGGACGGTCGGCGACTACAGCATCGGCGACGGGCAATGGAAGGGCGAGCTGCTGACGCGTCAGCACACGCCCTATGCCGAAACCCCTGCCCGCCCGGTGTTCGCCGGCCGCGATGTCACCACCGGCTTCACCGGCAGCTTCGCCGACGATCGCTCCGAGGTGTTCGGCACCTCGCTGGTCGGCAGCCGCAGCGTCAGCTTTCGCGCGACGTTGCGATGGCTCGCCGACGACAGCTGATCATCCTACGGACGCGGCAAGGCCGCCCGTCCGCCACGCGGACGGGCACGCCGGAGCCCGGGGCTTACTTCTTCATATGGTCCTTCGACATGCCGTCCTTGTGCATGCCGTCGTCCTTCTTCATGCCGTCCTTGGCCATGGTGTCTTTCTTCATGCCGTCCTTCGACATCGAGTCCTTGGACATCGTGTCCTTCTTCATGTTGTCCATCTTGTCCATGGCGAACGCCGCCGGTGCGGACGCGAGGCTGAGCGAGAGCGCGATGGCGGAAACGCCGAGGGCGATGCGGGTGCTGATGGTCATGCTGTCATCCTGTTGCAGTCGATCGGGACGCGGCGAGAGCCGCTACATGTCCAGACGGATGCAGCGACGCGTTCGTTACGCGGCGCCGGAACATTTTGTTGGGCCTCGGCGTGCAACAGCGTGCGACGCAACATCCGCCCACAGCTTCGTTGCAGCGCATTCAACAATAGTCCGGTGAATTGTCGTTACTGCCGACGTGCCGCTTGACCACGCCACGACGCAAGCTGTAGCCATCACGACAACAAATAAATTCCGGGAGAGAAAATGATGATCTCACGCCGTCACATCCTCGCCTCCGCGCTCGCCGCCCCCGCCATCGTCAAGTTCGGTATCGGTTCCGCGCAGGCCGCGACGACGCTGAAGATCTCGCATCAGTTTCCCGGCGGCACCATCGACAAGGGCGACTTTCGCGACCGGCTGTGTCGCAAATTCGCCGAGGAGATCAGCAAGCGCTCGGGCGGCGAGTTGGTCGGCGAGGTCTACCCCGGCTCGTCGCTGATCAAGACCAACGCGCAGTTCTCGGCGATGCGCAAGGGCGCGCTCGACCTGTCGCTGTATCCGATGCCCTATGCCGGCGGCGAAGTGCCGGAGACCAATATCGGGCTGATGCCGGGTCTGGTCGAGACCTACGATCAGGGGCTGGCCTGGAAGACCAAACCGATCGGCAAGGCGCTCACCGACTTTCTCGCCGACAAGGGCATCATGCTGATCACCTGGGTGTGGCAGGCCGGCGGCGTCGCCAGCCGCAACAAGGCGCTGGTCTCGCCGGACGACGCCAAGGGCCTCAAGGTGCGCGGCGGCTCGCGCGAGATGGACATGGTGCTGCAGCAGGCCGGCGCCGCGGTGCTGTCGGTGCCGTCGAACGAAATCTACGCGGCGATGCAGACCGGCGCCTGCGACGCCGGCATCACCTCCTCGACCAGCCTGATCTCGTTCCGGCTCGAGGAAGTGGCCAAGCATCTCACCTCCGGCGCCGATGCGTCGTACTGGTTCATGTTCGAGCCGCTGATGATGTCGAAGGCGATCTTCGACAAGCTGCCGAAGAACCATCAGGACATCATCCTCAGCGTCGGCAGCGAGCTCGAAGCGTTCGGCAAGAAGGGCGCGCAGGACGACGACATCGAGGTCGCCAAGGTCTACGAGAAAGCCGGTGCCAAGGTGCAGAAGCTCGACATCGCGATGGTCGAGAAATGGCGCGCGATCGCCCGCGAGACGGCGTGGCCGGACTACGCCAAGAAGAGTGCCAATTGCGCCAACCTGCTCAAGCTCGCGAACGACGCCGCATGATGCACGGTCCTGCGCCGGGCCAGCCGCAGCTCGCCGGCGTCGCCGATCAGGGTGTGATCGGCGCGCTCGGCCGTGCCCTCGGATTCGTCAACCGGCTGATCCTGATCGTCGCTGCGCTCGCGCTGGTCGCGGCCTGCTGCATCCTCAGCTACAGCGTCGCCACCCGCAGCCTGTTCCACAGCGCCACCTATTGGCAGGACGAGGCCGCGGTGTTCCTGCTGGTCGGCGCGACGTTTCTGACCGCCGCTTACGTCCAGGGCCAGCGCGGCCATATCGGCATCGAGGCGTTCACCGGCCTGCTGCCGCCGCAGGTCAATCGCATCCGGCTGCTGCTGGTCGACGTCGCCAGTCTGGCGTTCTGCGCATTCTTCTCCTGGAAATCCTGGACGCTGACGCATGAAGCCTGGGTCGACGGCCAGGTTTCGAATTCGATCTGGTCGCCGCCGCTGGCTATCCCCTATGCGCTGATGGCGGCTGGCATGACGCTGCTGTGCGTGCAGATCGCGCTGCAGATCGTCTCCTCCTTCAAACGGACCGCCCGCCCGTGACCGTGCTTGGAATTGGTATCAGCTACGGCGTTGCCACGCTCGTCGCGATGTTCTCCGGCATGCCGATCGCGTTCGCGCTCGGCGCCGTCGCCGTGGTGTTCATGGCGATCTTCATGCCGTCGGCGTCGCTCGATACGGTGACGCAGAACGTCTACGAGGAAATGGCCTCGATCACGCTGCTGTCGATCCCGCTGTTCATCCTCAAAGGCGCAGCGATCGGCAAGTCGCGCGCCGGCCAGGATCTGTATTCGGCGCTGCATGCCTGGCTGCACCGCGTGCCCGGCGGACTCGGCGTCGCCAACGTGTTCGCCTGCGCGCTGTTCGCCGCGATGGCCGGCTCGTCCCCCGCGACCTGTTCGGCAATCGGCTCGGCCGGCATCCCGGAGATGCGCAAGCGCGGCTACTCCGGCGGCTTCGCGGCCGGCATCATCGCCGCCGGCGGCACGCTCGGCATCCTGCTGCCGCCGTCGATCACCATGATCCTGTTCGCGGTTGCCGCCGAGAAATCGCTCGGAAGACTGTTTCTGGCCGGCATCGGCCCCGGACTGCTGCTGGTGACGCTGTTCGGTATCTACGCGGTGATCCGCTTCCGCAAGGAATACGCGACGGCGAAGACGCTGTACGAACAAACCGGCGAGAATTCCGCGATCCTGACCGACGAGAAGTTCACCATGGCGCAGCGCTTCGGCGCGCTGCCGCGGGTGATGCCGTTCGTGATCCTGCTCACCGGCGTGATGATCGCGCTGTACGGCGGCTACGCGACACCGTCGGAGACCGCCGGCCTCGGCGGCCTGCTGGCGCTGCTGCTGATCGCGATGATCTACGGCGTGTGGCGGCCGAGCGATCTGGCGCCGATCCTGCAATCCACCATCCGCGAATCCACCATGCTGATGATGATCATCGGCATGTCGCTGCTGTATTCCTACGTGATGAGCTATCTGCACATCTCGCAATCGGCGGCGGAATCCATCGTCGCGATGCAGCTGCCGCGCTGGGAGCTGCTCGCCGCGATCCTGTTGCTGGTCGTCGTGCTCGGCTTCTTCCTGCCGCCGGTGTCGATCATCCTGATGACCGCGCCGATCATCCTGCCGCCGCTGCGCGCCGCCGAATTCGACATCATCTGGTTCGGCGTGGTGATGACCATCGTGATGGAGATGGGCCTGATCCATCCGCCGGTCGGCCTCAACATCTTCGTGATCCGCAACGTCGCCCCCGACATCCCGCTCAGCGACGTGATCTGGGGCACGCTGCCGTTCGTCCTGCTGATGATGCTGGCGGTGCTGCTGCTGTGCTTCTTCCCCGGCATCTCGACCTGGCTGCCGGATCTGGTGATGGGGCCGGAGAGCGTGAGATGAGCAATCGTAGGGTGGGTTAGCGCCAAAGGCGCGTAACCCACCAACTCACGTCTCGTCGCAATGATGGGTTACGCGCTTCGCGCTAACCCATCCTACAAGCTAAATGGCCCGCTTGGTCTTCGCGTTCAGCGCATTGACCACGCGGCTGACGGGCGGGCGGCCGAGCAGAGACGCGATGCCGTTGGTCGCAGCGATGAGTTTGTCCATGTCGACGCCCATCGGCACGCCCATGCCTTCCAGCATGTACACCACGTCCTCGGTGGCGACGTTGCCGGTGGCGCCGGGCGCATAGGGGCAGCCGCCGAGGCCGCCGGCGGCGCTGTCGATGACGCGGGCGCCCTCCTCCAACCCAGCATAGAGATTGGCGAGCGCCTGGCCGTAGGTGTCGTGGAAATGCATCGCCAGCGACGCCATCGGCACCGCGTCGGCGCAGGCGCGCAGCAGCTCGCGGACCTTGGTCGGCGTGCCGACCCCAATGGTGTCGCCGAGCGAGACTTCGTAGCAGCCGAGATCGCGCAGCGTCGTGGTGACGTCCACCACCGCCTGCACCGGCACGTCGCCGTCGAACGGGCAGCCGAGCACGCAGGAGACGTAGCCGCGGACTTTGACGCTGTCGGCCTTGGCCCGGGCGATCACCGGCTTGAAGCGCTCGATCGATTCCGCGACCGTGCAGTTGATGTTGGCGCGCGAGAAACCTTCCGACGCCGAGGCGAACACTGCGATCACCTGCGCGCCGGCGGTGCGCGCGGCGTCGTAGCCCTTTTCATTGGGCACCAGCACGTGGAATTCGCCCGGCAGCTTCAGCGATGTGCGCAGCACCTCGTCGGAACCCTGCATCTGCGGCACCGCCTTCGGTGATACGAACGCGCCGACCTCGACAGTGGACAGCCCGGCCGCGACCAGTGCCTCCACGAAGGCGATCCGATCGGCGACGCCGACCGGCGTCTTCTCGTTCTGCAACCCGTCGCGTGGGCCGACTTCGACGATGCGGATGGTGTCGGTCATGACTACGCTCCCCTAAGCGCCTCGTCATGGCCGGCCTTGTGCCGGCCATCCACGTCTTTTGCAGGTGCAGGCGCCGAAGACGTGGATGGCCGAGACGAGTCCGGCCATGACGGCGTTATTTACTCCGCGTCCGGCTCGAGCTCGGCGAGTTCGACGCCTTCCTGGACGATGTCGCCGACCTTGCACTTCAGCGCCTTCAGCGTTCCCGCGAACGGCGCCCGCAGCGTCTGCTCCATCTTCATCACTTCGAGCGTCAGGATCGCGTCGCCCTTCTGGAGTTTCGCGCCCTGCTCGGCGAGCAGCGCGACCACCGTGCCGGGCAGCGGCGCGACGATCTTGTCTTCGCCGACGCTCTCCTCGCTCTCGCCGCCGAACGGGTCGACCCAATGCAGATCAAACCGGCCATTGCGCGTGCGCACATAGAGTTCGTGGCCATCGACCACCGCGCTCGTGCGCGCCCGGGCGCCGTCGAGCACGATATCGATGCCGTCGCGGCTCGCCGACGAGGCGAACGCAATGGTCCGGCCGTCGATAGTCAGCGTCGCCGCACCGCCGCCATAGGCGAGCGACACCGAGTAGTCCGCGTGCTCGTGGCCCTGCCCGCGCCGGAACACGAAGCTCCGCTTGCGCCGGCCGACCGGCATCCAGCCGGACGAGCGCCACGGCGACGGGCCCTCGGCCTTCGCGGCCTCGTCCTCGACGCACAGGATCGCCGCGACCGCAGTCGCGAGTTCGAGATCGCCGACCGTCGCCGGCGCCGCGGTCAGCGCCGCGAGATGCCGCTCGATGAAGCCGGTGTCGATCGCATTGGCGCGCACCTCGGGATGCGTCACCAGCGCCGACAGGAACGGAATGTTGGTGACGACACCGCGGACGTCGGTCTCGTTGAGGCCGCGGTCGAGCCGGTCGATCGCCGCGGCGCGTGTCGGCGCCCAGGCGATCACCTTGGCGAGCATCGCGTCGTAATACGGCGACACGCTGTCGCCGGCCCGATAGCCGGCGTCGATGCGGAGGCCGTCGACTTCGGCCGGCGTGCGCCAGGTGGTGATCTTGCCGACCGACGGCATGAAGTTCTTGGCCGGGTTCTCGGCATAGACGCGCGCCTCGATGGCGTGGCCGTTCAGCTTGAGTTGATCCTGCGTCAGCGGCAGCGTCTCGCCGAAGGCGACGCGGAGCTGCCATTCGACCAGATCGACGCCGCTGATCAATTCGGTGACCGGATGCTCGACCTGCAGACGGGTGTTCATCTCGATGAAGAACACGTCCTTGCCGTCGGAGACGAATTCGATCGTGCCGGCGCCGACATAGTTCACCGCGCCCGCGGCGCGCCGCGCCGCTTCGCAGACCTTCTCGCGTCCGGCGGCGTCGAGCGTCGGCGACGGCGCCTCCTCGATCACCTTCTGGTGGCGCCGCTGCAGCGTGCATTCGCGCTCGAACAGCGACACCAGATGGCCGTGGCTGTCGCCGACGATCTGCACCTCGATGTGGCGCGGATTGTCGACGTATTTCTCGATCAGCAGCGTATCGTCGCCGAACGCCGCCTTGGCCTCGCGCTTGGCGCTGACGATCGCGGCAACGAGTTCGTCCGCCTTTCGCACCACCCGCATGCCGCGGCCGCCGCCGCCGGCAGAGGCCTTCACCAGCACCGGGAAGCCGATCTTGTCGGCGGCCGCGGCGAGCGTCGCGTCGTCCTGCGCCGTGCCGTGATAGCCCGGCACCAGCGGCACGCCGGCTTTCTCCATCAGCGCCTTGGAGCCCGACTTCGAGCCCATCGCGGTGATCATCTGCGGCGTCGGCCCGACGAAGACGAGACCGGCATCGGCACAGGCCTGCGCGAATTCGGCGCTCTCCGACAGGAAGCCGTAGCCGGGATGCACCGCCTCGGCGCCGGTCTGCCTGGCGGCGGCGATGATGCGCTCGATATTCAGGTAACTGTCGCGCGCCCGCGCCGGGCCGAGCAGCACCGCCTCGTCGGCCTCGGCGACATGCAGCGCGCCGGCATCGGCTTCGGAATACACCGCGACGGTGCGCAGCCCCATCGCCCGCGCGGTGCGAATGACGCGGCAGGCGATCTCGCCGCGGTTGGCGATCAGCAGCGTGCGAAACCGCTTGTACAAGGCCGTCGTTGCCATCATCACATCCTGAACAGGCCGAACTTCGTCGGCTCGATCGGCGCATTGGTCGAGGCCGACAGGCCGAGGCCGAGCACCAGCCGCGTGTCGGCGGGATCGATCACGCCGTCGTCCCACAGCCGCGCCGTCGCGTAATACGGGCTGCCCTGCGTCTCGTATTGCGCACGGATCGGCGAGCGGAATTCCTCCTCCTCCTCCGTGCTCCAGTTGCCGCCCTTGGCCTCGATGTTGTCGCGGCGCAGCGTGCTCAGCACCATCGCGGCCTGCTCGCCGCCCATCACCGAGATCCGGGCGTTCGGCCACATCCACAAAAAGCGCGGCGAATACGCCCGGCCGCACATGCCGTAATTGCCGGCGCCGTAGGAGCCGCCGATCACCACGGTGAATTTCGGCACATTGGCGGTGGCGACCGCGGTGACCAGCTTGGCGCCGTCGCGGGCGATCCCGCCGGCTTCGTACTTCTTGCCGACCATGAAGCCGGTGATGTTCTGCAGGAACACCAGCGGGATGCCGCGCTGGCAGCACAGCTCGATGAAATGCGCGCCCTTCAGCGAAGACTCGCTGAACAGGATGCCGTTGTTGGCGATGATGCCGACCGGGAAGCCCCAGATATGGGCGAAGCCGCACACCAGCGTGGTGCCGTACAGCTTCTTGAATTCGTCGAATTCGGAGCCGTCGACAATCCGCGCGATGATGTCGCGGACGTCGAACGGCTTGCGGCTCTCGGCCGGCACGATGCCGTAGAGCTGCTCGGCCGGGTACAGCGGCTCACGCGGTTCGCGCATGTTCAGCGCCGGCCGCTGCGGCGGCTTCAGCGTGCCGACGATCTTTCGCGCGATGCCGATCGCGTGGGCGTCGTTCTGCGCATAGTGATCGGTCACGCCGGACTGCCGCGAATGCACGTCGGCGCCGCCGAGTTCTTCGGCGCTGACGACTTCGCCGGTCGCCGCCTTCACCAGCGGCGGGCCGCCGAGAAAGATGGTGCCCTGATTGCGGACGATGATGCTCTCGTCGGACATCGCCGGCACGTAGGCGCCGCCCGCGGTGCACGAGCCCATCACCACCGCGATCTGCGGAATGCCGGCAGCCGACATGTTGGCCTGGTTGAAGAAGATCCGGCCGAAATGCCGCTCGTCGGGAAACACCTCGTCCTGCTGCGGCAGGAAGGCGCCGCCGGAATCCACCATGTAGATGCACGGCAGATTGTTCTGCCGCGCGATGTCCTGCGCGCGCAGATGCTTCTTCACCGTCAGCGGATAATAGGTGCCGCCTTTTACGGTCGCGTCGTTGGCGACGATCATGCATTCGCGGCCCTTCACCCGGCCGATGCCGGTGACGATCGAGGCCGAATGCACGTCGCCGCCATACAGGCCGTTGGCGGCCAGCGGCGACAATTCGAGAAACGCGGTGCCGGGATCGAGCAGCAGGTCGACGCGGTCGCGCGCCAGCAGCTTGCCGCGCGCGGTGTGCCTGGCGCGGGACGCCTCGCCACCGCCGCCGGCGACGGCGGCGAGCTTGTCATTCAGCTCCGCCACCAGCGCGCGCATCGTCTCGGCGTTGCGCGCGAATTCGGCCGAGCCGGGATCGATCTTGGAGTGCAGGGACATGGCGTTTCCGGCAGTGCAGTTTATGGCTCGCTTCGGGCGAAGCGTTCGGCACATCGTGTCACCGCGCGGGCGCGGGACGCAACCCTAACCTGACCACGGCGCCCAGGGTCCAGCGGATAGCCAGCCGCCGCACGGCAGGCTTGCGCCGAGAGGTCATCCCCCACGGCCGACTCGCTCGCCGCGCGACGCCGGCAGCGTGCGGGCGCGAGGCGCCGGTGCTGTCGAGGATCAGTGCGTCCAGGGCTCGCCGCGGCGGAAGGCGAAATTGTCCGCATAGGCCGCACGCCGGCGCACCGGGTCCTTCGGCTCCAGCACCTGGTACGGGATGCCTTCCCGCTCGCAATAGGCCACCGCCTCTTCGCGGGTGTGGAAGCGCAGGCTGATCTGCTGCTGCATGTCGGTGGACGAGGTCCAGCCCATCAGCGGCTCGATCATGCGCGGTTGCTCGGGCTCGTAGTCGAGCTGCCAGTCCCGGGTCTTGGCGGTCCCGGATTGCATCGCGTTCTTGGCGGGCTTGAAGATCCGTGCGGTCATCGAAGGTTCGGGCCTGTCAGGTGCGGCATTGCGGCGGTTTGGTGAAAGCGGCGCTCATAGTGTAACGTTTGGCAGCCGAACGTCCGGACGCGTAACATTTCGGCTCGCGCAACGTAAGTCTGGAACGGGCCGGCCACGTGTGATTCCGTCGCTTGGCGGGTTGGTTTCCTGATTGGGTATATTCCGTCCCCGGCGTCGTGACAATCGAGCAGAGCCGGACGGCAGCGGTCGCAAGAAACGATACGGGACGGAACGGCTTCATGGAAATTCAGGCAATTCTCCCCGGAAAAGGCCGCGACCTGCGGCTGGACCTGTTCCGCGGCGTGGCCAACTGGGCGATCTACCTGGATCACATTCCGGACAACGTGGTGAACTGGATCACCACCCGGAATTACGGCTTCAGCGACGCCGCCGACCTGTTCGTCTTCATCTCCGGCTACACCGCCTCGTTCGTCTACGCCAAGATGATGCTGGAGCGCGGCTTCATCGTCGGCGGCACGCGGCTGACCAAGCGGGTCTGGCAGCTCTACGTCGCCCACATCGTGCTGTTCGTGATCTACATCGTGGCGATCGGCTACGTCGCGCAGCGCTTCAGCGATCCCGACATCATCAACGAGTTCAACGTCGCCGGCCTGGTCGACAACCCGATCGAGACGCTGCGCCAGGGCCTGCTCTTGAAGTTCAAGCCGGTCAATCTCGACGTGCTGCCGCTGTACATCGTGCTGATGGGGCTGTTCCCGCCGGTGCTGTGGCTTATGCTGCGCCGGCCCGACGCGGTGATGATCGCGTCGTTCGCGCTGTATTTCGCCGCGCGCCAGTTCGACTGGAATCTGCCGTCCTATCCGGGCGGCACCTGGTACTTCAACCCGTTCTGCTGGCAGCTGCTGTTCGTGTTCGGCGCCTGGTGCGCGCTGGGCGGCACGACGCGGTCGCGCTCGATCATCAATTCCAGCTACATGCTGTGGTTCTGCATCGTCTACATGGTGTTCGCGCTGGTGATGACGATGGCCGGCCGGTTTCCGACGCTGGGCGAGATGTTTCCGAGCTGGCTGTACGACGCCTTCAACCCCAACGACAAAACCAATCTCGCGCCCTACCGCTTCCTGCATTTCGCAGCGCTGGTGGTGCTGGTGATCCGGTTCGTGCCGAAGGAGTGGGAAGGGCTGGAATGGAAGATCTTCGACCCGCTGATCAAATGCGGCCAGCAATCGCTGGCGGTGTTCTGCGTCGGCGTGTTCCTGTCCTTCGTCGGCCATTTCGAGCTGATGATGAGCTCGGGTTCGCTGCTGGCGCAGATCATCGTCAGCGTCGCCGGCATCAGCCTGATGACCCTGGTGGCCTATTACATCACCTGGTCGAAGAAGCAGGACAAGCCGCTGAAGCCGGCCGTGGCGAAAGCCGCGCCCGCCGGCATGGTGGCGCCGGCGGCGGTCGCGGCGTCCGCGATCGAGCCGGACGCGTCCCGCGCGACCGCCTCGGCCTCCGTTGCGCCGGCAGCGGCGCAATCGGTGCCGTCGGCCGGCTCGGGGCAGACGTGACACGGAAGATGTGAAGGACGGATCGTGGCGCCGGCGATGCGCTGCGAACATGGTCGGGGCAGCTGGATTCGAACCAACGACCTGCAGTACCCAAAACTGCCGCGCTACCAGGCTGCGCTATACCCCGATGCCGTGTCGGTTCGCCGTCGATACACGCTTCCGCCGACCCCAGCAAGCCGCCGCTTCAGCGGCCCTTGAACAGCGGATGGCCGACCCGGTCGCCGGGGGCGATGCCGAGCTTCTTGGCGGTGCCGGCGATCACCTCCAGCACGCCGGTCACCGGCCCGCCGGAGGCGATGATCCTGGTCGACATCGGTTCCGTGTTCTCGGCGATCCGCAGGATGCGGCCGTCGGCGCGGATGAAGATCATGTCGAGCGAGATGTAGGTGTTCTTCATCCACATCGACACCGGCTGCTCCGGCCGGAAGTCGAACAGCATGCCCTGCCCTTCGGGCATCTGCTTGCGGTACATCAGGCCGGTTTCGCGCTCCTGATCGGTGGTGGCGATCTCGACGCTGAAGACGTGCACGCCGTTCTTGGTGACGATCTCCAGCGTCTCCATCTTCGCCGCCTGCGCGTCCCGCGCGGCCAGGCCCCACAGCAGCAGCACGGCCGCCAGGGCCATCAGCACCCGGCCGGCATATCCCCTCTGAAAGCTTGTCATCGACGCAACCTGTCCGTCCGTGCGGTTTGAAATCGGCCCGACCCTAGAGCTTTTCCGGTTCTGATAGAATCAGAACCGGAAAAGCTCTAGATTCTTATTTTGACGCGTTTTCTTTACGCGAACCGGTCTCCACTTCGCTCGAAAACGCTATAGCGCGATGATCATGGCGAACACCAGACCGCGATCGGCCGTACGCCCGCGCACGATCGTAAGCGGCTCACAACTCGGCGATCAGGGGCTGGGCTGAGCGGACGACAGGCGTGGCGGGAGGGTCGTGAGGAGGCGCGAGGATCAGTGCGACGACAGCCCGGGAGCGCCGTTCTCCGGCTGGATCTCGGCGGCCATCATGCCCTTGGAGCCGGGCCCGAACCGCACCAGCACGTACTGGCCGGGGCGCAGCTCGGTCATGCCGTAGCGGCGCAGCGTCTCCATGTGCACGAAGATGTCCGGCGTGCCCTCGCCGCAGGTCAGGAAGCCGAAGCCGCGCAGCCGGTTGAACCATTTCACCTGGGCGCGCTCGAGCCCGCTGGTCGGCGTGACGCTGACATGGGTGCGCGGCGGCAGCATCTGCGCCGGATGGATCGCGGTGGATTCGTCCATCGAGACGACGCGGAAGGCCTGGTATCCCTTGGCGCGCTGGACGCACTCGACGACGATGCGCGCGCCCTCATAGGCGGTCTGATAGCCGTCGCGGCGGAGCACGGTGACGTGCAGCAGCACGTCCGCCGCGCCGTTGTCCGGAACGATGAAGCCGTAGCCCTTCGACGCGTCGAACCACTTGATGACGCCGCTGATCTCGACCAGGCTGGCGGAGTCGCCGATGCCGGCGAAGGCGCCGTTGACGCCGTCGCGATGCGCGAAATCGTCGCGATGCGCGAACTCGACGGCCACGGGCCGCCCAGCGCCAGCTGCCGGCACAACGCCTGGCTTTTTGGACTCAAATCCGTCCGACCCCATGACCCCGGACCCCGTGCGTCAGAAAACAACTGTGCCGCTCGTGCGACGACAGCAATCCGCGGGCCTCAGTTCCATGACTAATCAGGATTGCGCCGCCGCGAATCTGTTGATTCGAAGATAACACCGCGATGCCTGTGGCAAAGACAAAAAACGCGTGATGCGACAGCTATGAACAGGCTTGAATACCTGCGAATCATACGGGGATTCAGTTGCCGACGAACGGTCCGAGCGTCTCGCCGATGTCGTGTCGGATCACCAGATCGGCGATCTCGTCCTGATCGGTCGGCTCGTTGTTGATGATCACCAGCTTCGCGCCGGACTCCTTGGCGAGCATCGGAAAACCCGCCGCCGGCCACACCACCAGCGACGATCCGATCGCGAGAAACAAATCGCAATTCTGCGCGAGCTCGCTGGCGCGGCGCATCTCGTCAGGCGGCATCGCCTGACCGAACGAAATCGTCGCGGTCTTCACCGGCTCGTCGCAGGCCGTGCAATGCGGCGCATGACCGGTGCGTTGAAACCAATGCCGCACCCACTCGAGCTCGTGGCGTTTGCCGCAGCCGATGCAGCGCGCGTAGGTGGTGTTGCCGTGGAGTTCGACCACGTCGCCGATGTCGATGCCGGACGCCTGATGCAAATTGTCGATGTTCTGGGTGACGACCGCCGGCACCTTGCCGGCCTTGTACAGCGCCGCGAGCGCGCGATGGCCGCGCCCGGGGCGCGCGGAGGCGAAGGCATCCTCCATCGCAAAGCGCCGGCGCCAGGCCTCGTCACGCGCGTCCTGACGGGCGACGAACTCGTCGAACGGGATCGGGCGGTTGCGGGTCCACAGCCCGCCGGGCGAGCGAAAGTCCGGAATGCCGGACTCGGTCGAGATCCCGGCGCCGGTGAACGGCACGATCACCGAGGCGTTGGCGATCATGTCGCCGAGCTGTTCCACCCCGCTGCGAAGATCGGGTGCGATCATGACTGCAACAATCCGAATAACCGTCGATCCATCGCAATTTGTCGTCTGCGCCGCAAGGCCGGCCAACGCGCGCCGGATATGCCCTGAGGCGATGGCGACGCGGCACCCGGCCGGCGACGGTGGCGGGTTCCAGATGCCCGGATTCGAGCCCACATTTTTTTGAATTGCAACCGGGCCGGACCGCGCCGATAGTCGGAGCGTCTCTACGGATGACCTCCCCCGAAAGAGCCCCGTGTCCTCCAAGGCGGGGCTCTTTTTCGTCGGCGGTCCGCCCTCCGAATTTGCGTCTCGTTCGCCGCACTCCCCTGCATGCGATCATCCAACAACCGACGAACCCCGGAGCCCCGCTCCCGGGTTCGTGTTTTTTGGCGTGGCGAGAACCGAAGCAGCCCGCCGACAGAGCCCGCCCCGACCGCGCGCGACGCGCTTTGCAATCCCGCGCTTTCATCGCAAGATCGCCCACCCGCCTCACGGAGACACCATCATCATGCGTTTTCTGCACACCATGCTGCGCGTCCGCAATCTCGACACCGCGCTGCAATTCTTCAGCGGCGCGCTCGGCCTCAAGGAGGTCCGCCGCATCGACAACGACAAGGGCAAATTCACCCTGGTGTTTCTGTGCGCGCCGGAAGACGAGGAGCTGGTGCGGCAGTCGAAGGGACGCCCCGCCCCGACCATCGAGCTGACCTACAATTGGGATGAAGAGACCTACGGCGAGGATCGCTACTTCGGTCACCTCGCCTACGAGGTCGACGACATCTACGCAACCTGCGACCGGCTGATGAAGATGGGCATCACCATCAATCGCCCGCCGCGCGACGGCCAGATGGCGTTCGTGCGCTCGCCCGATCTGCATTCGGTCGAGCTGCTGCAGAAAGGCGATGCGCTGCCGCCGCAGGAGCCGTGGACGTCGATGCCCAACACCGGCCACTGGTGATCGCGCCGGGCAGCCGCGCCGACGCAGCGAACTAACTACGCGGCGGCGTTCACGTCAGGGCGTTTTGTTCCAGCGACAGCGCCCGCGAAAACCCGACGGCCTCCCGGAACCAGTGTCACTGCGTGGCGTTGGTGGTGCAAATCATGGAGGCTGACAATGGGACGTGGACTACTTCTCTGGCTGTTGGGCGTGCCGATTCCGGTGATCATTCTGCTCTGGCTGTTCTTCGGACGCTGAGCCGAACCCATCAAAAGCAAAGGCCCCGCGTCGGCGGGGCCTTTTTGCGTATGCGCCACCACGCGCGGTGCGCGCGTCGAGCGACGATGTCAGGTGACGAATTTCACCCCAATGGTGGTGCCGCGGCGCCAGACCACTTCGCAATTCCGCCCGGTCCGGGCGTCGCGCGAAAACGCCAGCCGAAGCTTCGGCCCGAGCGACACCGCCTCGGCGAGGGTCAGCTTGGCGCCCGAGGTCGACAGGTCGATCACCTCGCACGGCCGCGCCGCGAATCCGCCGTCCAGCGTGATCCAGCCGCTCTGCCGCACCGATTTGCGCGCCTCGCGCTTTTTGCGTTCTTTGGCCATGTTTGCTCCGTTGGCCTTGGTCTAGGCCCGCGACCTTGAAAAAACGTTGCAAACTTGATCGAAATTTCCGGGTATCGACGCTTCTTGGTGCGACGGACTTGCCCGGCCCGGCAAACGCCACTATACGTTCGCCCGCCGCCGCCGATCGCGCCCCTTGGGCGCCTCGGCAGACGGCCGGCCCGACGGCGCAATGCGTTGATAAGGCTGAGAGTTTCGACGTACGACCGTGCGTTTCCGCCGGCCCGCGACCCCCGAATCCGGTTCGCGAGCCATGCGGCTTCGCTCCCTTCGTCTATCGGTTAGGACGCCACCCTTTCACGGTGGAGAGAGCGGTTCGATTCCGCTAGGGAGCGCCATTTTGGCGCCGTTCGAAGTGAGGCCACAACCTCAGCCTCGATGGCCCGACGCAGCCCTGCACCTCGATGATCGCTGCCGTCTTACGTTTTCCCAGATGGCTTTGGCCGCGTCCTGTCGTGGCGCGCTTGGGATGATCGACCTTGTCCTCACCTGCGAGATCTCGCGACGGCGAGCTCGCTTCCGCGGACGGCGTCCGCCAAACACGACATCCGGCCTCTGACGCCATCGCTTCAGATCGGGCCAACGGACCGATTTGAGATGCAGATTGCCGAGCTCACGCTCACCAAGGCTCATCTACATGGCGCGCTGCCGAACCGTTTCAGGCCAGACTGATCAGCAAGTTCAAGGCAGGTGACGCAGCCGGCATGCGAGCGAAATTCGCGCGCGCATGGCGCCCTCGCCCCCGGCGACCGGATACGCATTGTCATCTCCTCAACCGACCATGTAGATTCCGCACGGGAGGAGGCACGTCCGCGGCGACGGACAGCCGAGAAGCTCATGCTGGCTGGACACGATCCTTATCTGGTCGCGCTCTCGGTGGTGATCGCGATCCTGGGAGGCTACACCGGCTTTGACCTCGCCGCGCGGATCCGGCGTGCGCCGGGGTTGAACCCGCGCATCCTTCTGGCGGGCGCTGCAGGGTTTCTCGCGATCGGCATCTGGACGATGCATTTCATCGGCATGCTGGCCGCGCCGATCCCGGCCGATACCAGCTATCTGCTGCTGCCGACCTTCGTGTCGTTCCTGATCTGCGCGCTGGTGGTCGGCGTGTCGCTGTTCTTCGTCAGCATCGGCGAACCCTCGCTGCTTCGGGTGGCGTCGTCCGCGGTGCTGCTCGGCGCCGGCATCGCCAGCATGCACTATGTCGGCATCCACGGGCTCGCCGGCAACTTCGCGATCCACCACGACATCGGCCTGATCGCACTGTCGCTGCTGATCGCGATCGCAGCCGCCTATGGCGGGCTGCGGGTGTTTCTGGCCCGGCCCGATGGCGTGCCGTTGCTGATCAGCGCGGTCGCGTTCGGGCTGGCCGTGTCGGGAATGCACTACACCGCGATGGCCGGCATGCACTTCGTTGCCGTGACGGCGTCCGCGCATCATCACGCCGGCGGCCTCGCTGCGTCGCAACAGTCGCTGGCTCTGGTCGTGGCGCTGTTCTGCTTCGTGATCGCCGCCGGCTTTCTGCTGTCGCTGGTGCCGGCCGGCGCGGCGGCTCGCGAGCTCCGCGACGGCGCTGCGATCGCCCCGGTCGAGCCACCGGTTGCGCTCGATCACGCCCCCTCGCCGGCCGACGCCGGCCAAAGGACCTTAGCCGCGCCGCTGGGTGGATTGGGTCAGCCACGTCCGCGGCCGGCGCTCCGTCTGCCGATCGAGGGCTCCGACGGCGTCCACTTCATCGACACCGCCGAGGTGCGCAGCGTCCGCGCCGACGCGCACTATACGAGAGTGCACGACGGCACACGCGAGCGGATGTGCCCGTGGTCGATTTCCGAAGCCGAAGCGCAACTCGACCCCGGCCTGTTTCTGCGGGTGCACCGCAGCCACATCGTGGCGACCCATCATATTTCCTTCGTCCGCAAGGAAGGCGACGGCGCCATCATCGAACTCGACGGCCCCGCCCCGCACCGCGTGCCGGTGAGCCGCGCCAAGATCGCGGAAGTGAAATTCCGGCTCGGGCTGCAGAAGCGCAACGCAGCATCGACCTCACCGACCTGATAGGTCGCATTCGCTGACGCAGTTCGTGCGCGCGAGCCCGCATCTCGTGAATATTCATCGCGTTTAGTGCCGACATCGGCAGCCTCGGCTTGCGGCGCACCTGCACCAGCCGCAGCCTCCTCGCAACCGAAGCGCGAGCGGCCGCAAACGCAGCGCAGCGCACAACAACAATGTCCGGGAGGAACAGCGATGATTCCAGGCGCGTTCAGCTATCATCGGCCCGAGAGCGTGGCCGATGCGGTGAAGCTGCTGTCGACGCTGGGCGAGGACGCCCGCGCGCTGGCCGGAGGCCACAGCCTGATCCCGATGATGAAGCTGCGGCTCGCCAGCCCCGCCCATCTGGTCGATCTGCACGGCATCGCCGCATTGAAGGGCATTCACCGCGACGGCGACCGGATCGTGATCGGCGCAATGACCACGCAGCACGAACTGCTGGCGTCCGACGAGATCGCTGGTTCGGTCCCGATCCTGCACGAGGCCGCGCGGCTGATCGCCGACCCGCAGGTGCGCTATCGGGGCACGATCGGCGGCAACGTCGCCAACGGCGATCCCGGTAACGACCTGCCGGCGCTGATGCTGACTCTGGGGGCGAGCTACCGGCTCGAAAGTCCGAGCGGCGTCCGCGAGGTCGCGGCCGCCGAGTTCTATCAGGGCGCCTATTTCACCGCGCTGGAACCCGGCGAGATTCTCACCGCGATCTCGATCCCGGTGCCGGCGGCCGGGCACGGCTACGCCTATGAAAAGCTCAAGCGCAAGATCGGCGACTACGCCACCGCCGCGGCGGCCGTCGTGCTGACGATGAGCGGCGGCCGGGTCGCGAGCTGCGCGATCGGCCTCACCAACGTGCATGAGACTCCCCTGCTCGCCACCGAAGCTGCGCGGTTGGTGGTCGGCAGCAGCCTTGATGCGGCCACGCTGAAACAGGCCGCGGCCGCCGCCGTGACGATCATGGCCCCGGCCGCGGACGCCCGCGGCACGGTCGAATATCGAAAACATGTCGGCGGCATCATGGTGACGCGGGCGCTGACGCGCGCCGCCGCCGCTGCGCAATAGGGAGAGCACGATGGCGAAAACGCATGTCACGATGACGGTGAACGGCGCCGAGGTCGAAGGGCTGGTCGATCCGCGCACCCTGCTGGTGCATTTCATCCGGGAGAACCTGCAGCTCACCGGCACCCACATCGGCTGCGAGACCACGCATTGCGGCGCCTGCACCGTCGATCTCGACGGCATGTCGGTGAAGAGCTGCACGATGTTCGCGGTGCAGGCGCAGGGCGCCTCGATCACCACGATCGAGGGCGTCGCCAATGCCGACGGCACGCTGTCGGCGCTGCAGGACGGTTTCCGGATGATGCACGGGCTGCAATGCGGCTTCTGCACGCCGGGCATGATCCTGCGCGCGCAGCGCCTGCTGCAGGAAAATCCCGATCCGACCGAAGCGGAAATCCGGATGGGCATCTCCGGCAACATCTGCCGCTGCACCGGCTATCAGAACATCGTCAAGGCGATCCAATACGCCGCCGCCACACTAAATGGCGTGCAATACCAGGAGGCAGCCGAATGAACGACATGACTCCCACGCGGGAACAGCGCGAGGCCGCCCTCGAAGGCATGGGCTGCAAGCGCAAGCGGGTCGAGGACGGCCGCTTCACCCAAGGCCGCGGCAACTACGTCGACGACCTGAAACTGCCGGGCATGCTGCACGGCGATTTCGTCCGCTCGCCGCATGCGCATGCGCGGGTGAAATCGATCAATTCCGAAGCGGCGCTGAAGATACCCGGCGTGCTCGCGGTGATCACCGCGGAAACGCTGAAGACCGTCAACCTCGCCTGGATGCCGACGCTGGCCGGCGACGTGCAGATGGTGCTGGCCGACGGCAAGGTGCTGTTCCAGAACCAGGAAGTCGCCTTCGTCGTCGCCACCGACCGCTACGCCGCCGACGACGGCATCAACGCGGTCGAGGTCGAATACGAGCCGCTGCCGGTGGTGATCGACCCGTTCCACGCCATGGACGCCGACGCGCCGGTGCTGCGCGAGGACCTCGCCGGCAAGACCACCGGCGCGCACGGACCGCGCAAGCACCACAACCACGTGTTCGAATGGAGCGTCGGCGACAAGGATCTGACCGACGCCGCGTTCCGCAAGGCCGACGTCACCATCAAGGAGATGATCTCCTATCACCGCACCCATCCCTCGCCGCTGGAAACCTGCCAGTGCGTCTGCTCGTTCGACAAGATCACCGGCGAGCTGTCGATCTGGGGCACCTTCCAGGCGCCGCATGTGATCCGAACCGTGGTGGCGCTGATCGCCAAGATTCCCGAGCAGAAGATCCATGTGATCTCCCCGGATGTCGGCGGCGGCTTCGGCAACAAGGTCGGCGCCTATCCGGGCTACATCTGCGCCGCGGTGGCGACGATCGTCACCGGCAAGCCGGTGAAGTGGGTCGAGGACCGGATCGAGAACCTGACCGCGACCTCGTTCGCCCGCGACTATCACATGACCACCGAGATCGCCGCGACCAAAGACGGCAAGGTAACGGGCCTGCGCGTCCATGTGCTGGCCGATCACGGCGCGTTCGACGCCTGCGCCGATCCGTCGAAATGGCCGGCCGGGTTCTTCAACATCGTCACCGGCTCCTACGACATCCCGACCGCGCATCTGTCGGTCGACGGCATCTACACCAACAAGGCGCCGGGCGGCGTCGCCTATCGCTGCTCGTTCAGGGTCACGGAAGCGGCCTATTGCATCGAGCGCGGCATGGACATTCTGGCGCAAAAGCTCGGCATGGACCCCGCCGAACTGCGGCTGAAGAACTTCATCAAGGCCGAACAGTTTCCGTATCACTCCGCGCTGGGCTGGGAATATGATTCCGGCGATTACCACACCGCGATGAAGAAGATGATGGAGACCGTCGACTATGCCGGGCTTCGTCGCGAACAGGCCGCCATGCGCGAGGCGTTCAAGCGCGGCGAGACCCGCGAGATCATGGGTGTCGGCGTGTCGTTCTTCACCGAGATCGTCGGCGCCGGTCCCTCGAAGAATTGCGACATCCTCGGCATCGCGATGTTCGACTCGTGCGAGATCCGGCTGCATCCGACCGGGGCCGGCATTGCCCGGGTCGGCAGCAAGAGCACGGGTCAGGGCCACGAGACCACCTGGGCGCAGATCATCGCCACCGAGATCGGCATTCCGGCCGCGGACATCATGATCGAGGAAGGCAACACCGACACCGCGCCCTACGGGCTCGGCACCTACGGCTCGCGCTCCACGCCTGTCGCCGGTGCAGCGATCGCGATGGCGGCGCGCAAGATCAGGGCTAAGGCGCAGATGATCGCGGCATGGCTCCTCGAAGTCCACGAAGACGATCTGGAATGGGACATCGACGGCTTCCGGGTCAAGGGACTTCCGGAGAAATTCAAGTCGATGAAGGATCTGTGCTGGGCGGCCTATCACGCGGTGCCGCCCGGCATGGAGCCTGGACTGGAGGCGGTCAGTTACTACGACCCGCCCAACATGACCTATCCGTTCGGCGCCTATCTCTGCGTGATGAACATCGACGTCGATACCGGCGTCTACAAGGTCCGCCGCTTCTACGCACTGGACGATTGCGGCACCCGCATCAACCCGATGATCATCGAGGGCCAGATCCACGGCGGCCTCACCGAGGCGTTTGCGATCGCGATGGGCCAGGAGATCCGCTACGACGAGGCCGGCAATGTCGTCACCGGCTCGTTCATGGATTTCTTCATGCCGACCGCGGTCGAAACCCCGCATTGGGAGACCGACTTCACGGTCACGCCCTCGCCGCATCACCCGATCGGCGCCAAGGGCGTCGGCGAAAGCCCGAATGTCGGCGGCGTGCCGGCGTTCTCCAACGCGGTCAACGATGCATTCTCGTTCCTGGGCTCGACGCACATCCAGATGCCGCATGATTACTGGCGCAACTGGCAGGCGGCCAAAGACCTCGGCGCGCTGGCGGCGTGATGAAGGGCCGCGACCAGATCGCGGAACGGCTTTCCGCCGCCGGCTACATCGCCGACGGCGAGCTGGCCACCGCGATCTCGTTGATGCAATTGTTGCGGCGGCCGCTGCTGCTGGAAGGCGAAGCCGGCGTCGGCAAGACCGAAGTGGCGAAAGCGCTGGCATCGCTGCACGAGACCGAGCTGATCCGGCTGCAGTGCTATGAGGGGCTGGATCAATCCGCCGCGCTGTATGAATGGAACTACCAGCGGCAATTGCTGTCGATCCAGGCCCATCGCGGCGACGATGCCGACGACATCGAACACCTGATCTTCTCCGAGAGATATCTGCTGGAACGACCGCTGCTCGCCGCGATCCGCCGCGACAAATCGCCGGTGCTGCTGATCGACGAGGTCGATCGCGCCGACGAGGAGTTCGAGGCATTCTTGCTGGAGCTGCTCAGCGACTTTCAGGTCTCGATCCCCGAACTCGGCACGATCAAGGCGACCTCGATCCCGCATGTCGTGCTGACCTCGAACGGCACCCGCGAACTGTCCGACGCGCTGCGGCGGCGCTGCCTGTATCACTACGTCGCCTATCCCGAGGTCGACCGCGAGGCTCGCATCATCGTGGCGCGGGTCGCCGGCGCCGGGGCTTCGCTGGCGCTGCAGATCGCACGGCTGGTCAATGCGATCCGCAAGGAGGATCTGCGCAAGGTGCCCGGCGTCGCCGAAACGCTGGACTGGGCCGCGGCGCTGGTCGGGCTCGACGTCCGCGATCTGCACGACGCGCCCGAGACCGTCCACGAGACGCTGACCTGTCTGCTCAAGACCCACGAGGACAAGGCGAAATTCAGGCCGGAAGTCACCGCGCGGCTACTGGGGAAAGTCGCATGAGCTGCTGCGGCGCGCCTCACGATCTCGACGAGATCGATCAGGTCTCCGGCCTGATCGCGCGCAAGCTCGCCGCGTTCCTGCGCACCTTGCGCGACAGCGCTTTCGCGATCGGCCTGCGCGAGAGCCAGGACGCGGCAGCCTTGATCGCCGCCGGCTATGCCGAGAAGCCGGCGCTGCTGCGCTCGGCCTTCAAGCATCTGTTCTCGGCCCGCAAGACCGACTGGGACAAATTCGACGGCATCTTCGATGCGTTCTGGCTGCACACGCGCGTCCGCTCGCGCTCGCTGACCACCGGCTCCGCGAAGGCCGCCGACAATCCCTCGCTCAAGACTCTGCGGGACATCTCGCAGCAAGCCGGCTCACAGCCGACGACCGACCAGATCCCATCGACCGACGACGCCGCGGACGATCGCAGCGGCGAAGGCCGCAACGAAGGCGCTTCGCGTGCGGACAATTTGTCCGACACCGATTTCCGCACCATGGCGGAGCCGCAGCAGGTCGAACAGGCGCATGCGATCGCCGCGCGGCTGGCGAAGGCGATGCGAGCGCGGCTGACGCGGCGCGATCTGGCGCGGCGTCGCGGCTATCGGCTCGATCTCAGGCGCACCATCCACGCCAATATCAGCCATGGCGGCGTGCCGATCCGTCTGGTGAAGCGCCGGCGCAAGCCGAAGCCGCTGCGCCTCGTCGTATTGCTCGACGCCTCGGGCTCGATGAGCATGTACACCGGCGTATTCCTGCGCTTCATCCACGGCGTGCTCGATGAGTTTCGCGAGGCCGAGGCGTTCCTGTTTCATACCAGGCTTGCGCACGTCTCGGACGCGATGAAGGACAAGGACGCCGCGCGTGCGCTGGACCGGCTGTCGATGCTGGCGCAAGGCGCCGGCGGCGGCACCAAGATCGGGGAGTCCCTACAAACCTTCAATCGCTGGCATGCGTCCCGTGTGATCCATTCGCGGACCTGCGTGATGATCGTGTCCGACGGCTACGAGACCGGCGACGCCGCGCTGCTCGGCCGGGAGATGGCGCAGCTGGCGCGCCGCTGCCGCCGCATCGTCTGGCTCAATCCGATGATGGGCTGGGAGGGCTACGCGCCGGAAGCCGCCGGCATCAAAGCCGCCCTGCCCCATGTCGATCTCTACGCGCCCGCGCACACGCTGAACGCGCTCGCCGCACTCGAGCCTTACCTGGCCAAACTGTGACGGAGACGACAATGACCGTCCATGTCGACGTGATGGATCTGGTGTCGCAACTGAAGGCCGCCGAGCAGAGCTTCGTGCTCGCCACCGTGGTCCGCACCGTCTCGGTCACTGCGGCGAAGGCCGGCGCCAAGGCGGTGATCCGGCCGGACGGCTCGATCGCCGCCGGCTGGATCGGCGGCGGCTGTGCCCGCGGCGCGGTGCTGAAGGCGGCGCGCGAGGCGTTGGCCGACGGCGAGCCGCGGATGGTGTCGGTGCAGCCGGAAAACCTGCTCGCCGAGCTCGGCGTCCGGCCGGGCGAGCATCGCGACGGCGTGCGTTTTGCCAGCAACATGTGCCCGAGCAAGGGCACGATGGACATCTTCGTCGAACCCGTGCTGCCGCAGCCCGCGCTGGTGATCCTCGGCGGCAGCCCGGTGGCGGTGTCGCTGGCGACCCAGGCGCGGCAACTCGGCTACCACGTCACGCTCGCCGCGCCCGCTGCCGACCGGGCCGCCCCGGCCGAGGCGGATCTGTCGATCGACGGCTATCAACTCGGCGAGTTGAAGCCGGCAAGACGGTTCGTCGTGGTTTCGACGCAAGGCAAGGGCGACGAGGCCGCGCTGCGGTCGGCGGTGTCGATCGACGCTCAGTATCACGCCTTCGTCGGCAGCCGCCGCAAGATGGCGGTGCTGCACGACAAGCTGATCGCAGAGGGCATCGACGCATCGGCCATCGACGGAATCAAGGCCCCCGCCGGCCTCGATCTCGGCGCCATCACGCCGGAAGAGATCGCGATGTCGATCCTGGCGGAGATCACGATCGAACGACGGCGCGGGCAGCGGGCCAAATGAGCCTAGCACCCATCGCTACTCCACGCGGATCGGCAGATCGGGCGCGTCCGTCATTCGGCCGGCTCCTCATCGCGCTTTCTTCGGTGACCGCGTCCGAGGTCCGTCCTTGAGCTTGTCGGTCGTCGACGGCGCCATCAGCGCCTGGATGGTGTCGACCATGCGACGCGCAAGCCGATTGTCGGCCGTTGCCTCGCCGAGAAGCAGGTTGAACCACACGGCACCAAAGACAAAATCGACCAGCATGTCGGCGTCGACACCGGCCATCAATTCACCCGACCTGACGGCACGCCGGATGACGTCCATCGCGGCCTGACGTCGCGGCTCGATGATCCTTTCCAGAACCATCTTGCGTATCTCGGGATCGGTTTGGGCCTCGATTACCAAGCCTTTCAGCAGGTTCTTGTAGGCCGCATCCTCCAGACGCTTGGTCGTTTGCAGCATCACGGCAAGCAGATCGACGGCGAACCCACCCGGCGGAGCCGGACAGGTCGCCTGCAGACCATCCATGTACAAATCGACGAGGAGCGCGCCCTTCGAGGCCCAGCGCCGATAGATCGACTGTTTCGCCACGCCGGCACGTGCAGCAACGCCCTCGATCGAAAACGACGAATATCCCTCCTCACGAATGAGATCACGGGTCGCTTCCAGAATCGCGCGGTGCACATTCTCGTCGCGAGGTCGTCCCGCGCGCAAGGTTGCCTTCTTTTGCATCTGATCATCCTATTGACATACGCACCGTAGCGTATTCTAGTTCCCGGGTGAGGTCGAGAACCGCATTTCACCAGCTTGGATCCTGAAGGCATGAACGAGTCTCAAACCTGTTCGCCCCTCCTCCCTAAAGCCGGCGTCAGCAGTCTATTGAAGCCCGATCTGTCTGCGGACTACGCCACGATTATTTCCGGCGAAGGGCCATATCTATTCGATAGCAACGGCCGCCGCTACCTCGATGGATCGAGCGGCGCGATGGTCGCCAATCTCGGCCACGGCCGGCGCGATGTCGCGGCCGTCATGGCGGACCAGGCGGCGACGATCGCCTTCACGTTCAGAAATCAGTTCAGCAACGAACCGGCGGAGCGGCTTGCAAACAAGCTTTGCGGCCTGGCACCCGACGGCATCACGCGCGCGTTCTTCGTGAACAGCGGTTCGGAAGCCTCCGAATACGCCATCCGGCTGGCTCTGCACTACTGGAAAGAGCGAAAGCAGCCCGGCAAGACGAAGGTCCTCGGGCGTTCGACAAGCTACCACGGAATGACCATGGGGGCGCTGTCGATCTCCGGACACGCCGGGCGCCGCCCCGATTACGGCCCACTGCTCCATCGCTTCGCCAATGTCCCGCCCGCTTATTGCTACCGGTGCCCGTTCGACCTTCAACCCGAACGCTGCGCATTGGAATGCGCAGAGGCCTGGGAATCCGAAATCATCGCGCAAGATCCCGGCACTGTCGCCGCCGTCATCGCGGAGCCGATCGTCGGTGCCGCGGGCGGCGTGTTGCCGGCGCCTCCCGGCTATTTCCGCAAGCTGCGCGAGATCTGTGACCGGCACGACATTCTCCTTATCGCCGACGAGGTGATCACCGGCGCCGGGCGCACCGGCGCGTGGTTCGCCTCGGAGCAGGAAGGGATCGTGCCGGATCTCATCCTGCTGGCCAAGGGGCTGAGCGCCGGATACACGCCGATGGCCGCGATCCTGCTGCGGGATCGCGTCGTCGACGCGTTCATCCAGGGCAGCGGGGTCGTCCCGTTTGGTCATACGTTCAGCGCCAACCCTCTGAGCGCTGCGGTGTGCCTCTTCGTGCTCGATTACATCGAGCGCAACGATTTGTTGCGCAACGCGCGGGAGCGCGGCGCCGAATTGCAGCAGGGATTGCAGGCCCTCTCCCAGCGGCATCGATCCATGGTCGACGTCCGCGGCAGGGGTCTGTTGTGGGGGTTCGAACTCGTCGCCGATCGCGCCAGCCGAAAGCCGTTCGATGCCAAGTTCAATGCCGCGGCCCGTCTGGTCGCGATCTGTCGCCAGCGCGGCCTCGTCATCTATCCGGCCGGCATCGCGCCCTACAACAACTCGTTCATCGTCTCCCCGCCGTTGACCGTCTCCTCGGACCACGTCGAGGAACTCTTGCAAATCCTAGCCGACAGCCTCGATGAATTCGACGCAACCATTCCGACCGAACCGTCAACAATCAGCCATTGAGAAGGACCGGACGCAAATGCGCATGGCATCGACACGTCGTAGTCTCCTGCTTTCCGCCGCCGCTCTGACCGCCACATCGATGTTGCCGGCCCGCGCGCAGAAGACGGGTCCTGTCGCCATCGGCGTCATCACCCCCACCACCGGCACATTCGCCTATGCGGGCGAACTCGTTGCCCGCGGCGCGGCCCTGGCGGTCGAGATGCATGGCGGAAAGATCCTCGGACGCGACATCCGGTTGCTGACGCGCGACGACGAGGGAAAACCGGCCTCGGGTGTCCGGCGTGTGCAGGAAGCCGTCTCCAGCGAAGGCATGCGTTTCTTCCTCGGCGCCTATTCGAGCGCCGTCGGCCTCGCCGAGTCCGAGATCGCCCAGCGCGAAAAGGTGCTGCAGTTCGCCGCCGGCGGATCCGAGGACTTCACCGGCAGCCGCTGCGGACGCTATACGCTGCAGTGGTCGGCGCACCCGTACACGGCCATGCGCGCGACCCTCGATTACGCAAGGAAGGCCTTCCCGCAGAAGAAGACCATCTACACGCTGACGGCGGACTACGTGTTCGGCCAGGCGTTGCTCAAATACGCCAAAGTCGTCGCGGCGGAATTGGGCTTCGAACTGATCGGCAACGACAACCACCCGTTCGGCGAACGGCAATACACGCAGTACTTGACCAAGGTCGTCGCCGCGAAGCCGGACATCCTGCTGCTCAACACTGCCGGCGCCGATGCGGTGACGGCCATCCGTCAGTTTTCGAGCTTCGGCGACGACAAGACCGCCGTGGTGGGACCCTGGACACTCGAAGTCGATCAACTCGCCGAGCTCGCTCCGGAGATGAGGACCGGTCTCATTCTCGGGCAGAACTACTACCCGGACATCGATACGCCCGCCAACAAACAGTTCGTCGCAAACTATACCAAGAAGTTCTCGGCGCCTCCCGGCTATTCGGCGGCCTATGCCTACGATGCCGTCCGGGCGATCCTTCTCGCCATGGAGGCGGCGAACAGCACGGAAGTCGCCGACGTCATCAAGAGCCTCGAACAAATGTCCTGGGACGGCGTCCTCGGCAAGATGTCGATCGACCCGAAGAACCATCAGCTTGTCCGGCCCTATTTCGTCGTCCGTTGCAAGACGGCGGCCGATATGCGCAATCCGACCGACTTCGCCGAGATTGTCGCCACCGAAGGCAAGCAGCAGCCGGCCGAGCTGAACGAATGCAAACAGATGCCGGCTCTGTGATGGCCCGCGTCGAGGCTCGCATTTCTCGGGAGCGGCAATGCTCTGGCTGATCTCCGCCCAACTGGTGAACGGCATCGCCATCGGCCTGGTCTACGCCGTGATGTCGTTCGGCCTTTCGATCATCAAAGGCCTGCTGAACGTTCCCAATTTCGCCCATGGCGCACTGTACGCCCTCGGCGCCTACATCTGCTACGCGGTCGTCTCGCTTCAGCTGCCGTTCGCGATCGGACTGGCTGCGGCGTTCCTGGGAGCGGCGGTCGCCGGACTTCTGCTCGACCGGTTCGCGATCCGGCCCGTCGGCAACGGCGGGTACCTGCCCCAGTTGATCGTTCTGTTCGGCGCTGCCCTGATCATCGAGCAGTTGCTGTTGATCGGATGGGGAACGGTGGGACTGAGCTATTCGCCGCCGGCCATGCTGCGCGGGGCTCTCAATCTCGGCATCACCGTCGTGCCGCGCTATATCGCCTTCGCCAGCGTGTTCTCGGCACTGGTCATCGTTCTCGTCTGGCTGCTGATCGAGCGTACGAAATTCGGCGCCTATGTGCGGGCGGGCATCGAACGTCCCGAGACCACTCAGGCGCTCGGGATCAACGTCGAACTGCTGCTGTCGTCCGGCATGATGCTCGGTGCGGGTCTGGCCGGCCTCGCCGGTGGCCTGGCCCTCCCCATCGTCGGCGCCACCTCCACCATGGGAGGCGACATGCTCGGCATTGCCTTCGTCGTGCTCGTCATCGGGGGCCTCGGATCGCTCTACGGCTCGATCGCCGCGGGCATCCTGGTTGGTGTCGTGCAGAGCCTGACGACGATCGTGGCGCCCTCTGCAAGTACTGCGATCGTCTATGTGCTGATGATCGGCGTTCTGCTGTTCCGCCCCCAGGGCCTGTTCGGTGAACGGTGATGGCGGCTGTCGTGGGAGAGAGAGAGACCGTGAGCCCTCGAGCACAAGGGATTGACGAGATGAATGCCGACGGGGAGCCGGCAGGCGTATCCGACGCGGGCGTATCGAAGAGTGGGCCCCACCTGGTCTCGATTGCGAAGGTCGCATGCGTCATCGCTGCCGTCGCCGTGCTGCCTCTGATGATGCCCATCAACATCGCCACCGAGATCATGATCTTCGGCATTTTCGCGATGGCGACGAATCTTTTGATTGGCACCGCGGGGTTGTATTCGTTCGGACAAGCCGCTTTCTTCGGCGCCGGCGGATACGCCGCCGGTTTTCTGCTCGCTCACGGCTGGACTTCGCTCCCGCTGGTGTTCGGTTTCGCCGTCGTCGTCACCGGACTTCTGGCGGCCGCCGTCGGCCTCGTCAGCATCAAGCGGGTCGGCATCTATTTCATGATGCTCACCTTCGCCTGCAATCAACTCATCTACTATGCGGCCTACTCCTGGAGATCCGTGACCGGAGGTGAGGATGGCCTGGCGGGCGTTCGTCGCCCCGTTCTCGAGCTGCCGTTTGTGGGAGCTATTCCGTTCGACGACAACCGGGTGTTCTACGCGTTCACAGCCGTGCTGTTTCTGGTGGCGATGGCCTTCCTGGTCCGCGTCGTCGAGAGTCCGTTCGGCCTCGTGCTTGCCGCTGCGCGGCAGAACACGCGGCGGGCGGCGTCCCTCGGCTATCCGGTGGCCAAGCTGCAGCTCGTGGCCTTCATCATCGCCGGGGCCGTGTCGGGCATCGCCGGCGCATTGTTCGGCATGTTGTACCGGATCGTTCCGATCGACTCGGTGCACTGGTTCGGCTCGGCCTATGTGGTCTTCATGGTGGTGATCGGCGGCACCCGATCGATGATCGGTCCTGCGCTCGGCGCCTTCGTCTTCATATGGCTTCAGGGATTGCTGAGCCTGACCTGGTCGCGATGGCCGCTGCTTCTCGGATTGTTCGTCGTCGCCACCATGATTTTCCAACCCGACGGTCTGTTGGCCTTGTTGACCAAACGCCCGGCCTGGCTGTCCGGCCGTCGCGAGCGGAGCCGATCATGACGGAACGGCAGATCGTGCTCCAGGCAGACCGGCTGTCCAAGCGCTTCGGTGGCAACACCGTCGTGAATCAGGTCAGCATCAGCTTCACCCGCGGACGTCTGCATAGCATTCTCGGCCCGAACGGGGCCGGCAAGACGACGCTCTTCAATCTCCTGACAAAGGATCTCACGCCGGACGCGGGCGCGATCCGGCTCGGTGACCGGGACATCACAAGCGCGACGCCCGATCAGGTCGCGATGCTCGGTGTCGCCCGGTCGTACCAGATCTCCAGCGTCTTTCTCGAGATGAGCGTTCGGGAGAACGTATGGATTGCGGCGTACCGGGCCCGCCGCGGCAATCCGTTCTCGTTCTGGCGACGAGCGGCCGCGTTCTCACAACCGATCGATCTGGCGAACGCGTGCTTGCAGCGGCTTGATCTGCTCCGCATCGCCGACGCTCCGGTCAAGGAGCTCTCCTATGGCGACCAGCGACTGCTCGAGATCTCGGTCACGCTGGCCTGCGCGCCGGATGTGATCCTGCTCGACGAGCCGACCGCCGGACTTTCGGGAAAGGAGACGGCGCGCGTCAAGCAGGTCATCAGGTCCCTGAAGGACGAGTTCAGCATCATCATGATCGAACACAACGTCGGTATTGTGATGGACCTGTCGGACGAGATCACCGTGATGAATCGCGGTGCGGTCGTCGCCCATGGCGGTCCGGACGACATTCGGGCGAACCGCGACGTTCGGGAGGCTTACTTTGGTCGATAATGCGCTGCTCGAGATCGACGGGATCGACGCCTTCTACGGTCGAAGCCAGGCTTTGTTCGGTGTGACCTTCAGCGTCGGCAGAAACGAGGTCGTGGCGGTCGTCGGCCGCAACGGCGCCGGCAAGACGACGACGCTGCGCTCGATCATGGGTCTCACCCGGGTCAGAACGGGAACGATATCGTTCGGGTCGAGCCGCATCGACCGGCTCAAGGCGCATCAGATCGCGCGGGCGGGGATCAGCTATGTCCCTGAAACGCGCGATCCGTTTTCGCTGCTGACGGTCGAAGAGAACATCATGCTGGGCTACCGCAGTGGTTCTCCTTACGACCTGAAGCGCGTCGTCGAGTGGTTTCCCGACCTTGCAGGCCTGATGCACCGGCGCGGCTCCGAATTGTCCGGTGGCCAGCAGCAGATGATGGTCATCGGCCGAGGATTGACTCCGGGCCCTCGCCTCCTGTTGCTCGACGAACCATCGCAGGGATTGGCGCCGGTCATCGTCAAAAAGGTCGGCGAGACACTGTCGGCCCTGCGCAAGGAGGATCTTTCCGTCATCCTGGTCGAGCAGAATCTCGAATTTGCGCTCTCGCTCGCGGATCGAGTCGTCGTCCTGGAAAACGGCAGCGTCGTCGACCAGCTCAGCGCGGCCGAGGGTCGGCAGTCACCGGAACGCATCGAGCGCTATCTCGGCATCCACTAGTGCAGACCGCCGCCTGCCCCGTCTCGGCCACGGCGCTCGCCGCGCGCTTGTCATCTCACGTCTCAAGGAACATGCAAATGAGCGCTTCTCACGCTGAAGCAGGGTATGCCGGCGCTGGCGAGCTGAAGGACCACTACGCGCGCGGCGAAAGGTCGCCCGTCGAAGTCGTGAGCGCGATTCTGGACCGCGTCGTTGACCTCAATCCTCGCATCAACGCGTTTTCGGTGATCATGCACGAGCAAGCCCTCGCTGCGGCAAAGGAGTCCGAAGCGAGGCTGCGTGGCGGACGTGCCCGCCCGCTCGAGGGAATCCCCGTGACCGTCAAGGATGCCTTCGACCTGGCCGGACAGGAGACGTCGACATGCTCGTTCAGTGTCAAAGGCCGCGTCGCCACCTCCGATGCGATTGCGGTGGAGCGTCTGCGGCAGGCGGGCGCCGTCGTCATCGGCAAGACGACGATGTCGGAATTCGCCTGGTCAGGGGTCAGCCGAAGCCCCGTCAACGGCATCACCCATAACCCCTGGGGATACGGCCTCAACGCCGGCGCCTCGTCGGCCGGCGCTGGCGCCGCCGCCGCCGCCGGCTTCGGACCTCTGCATCTCGGCTCGGACGGCGCCGGCTCGATCCGCATGCCCGCGCACTTCTGCGGCGTGTTCGGTTTGAAGCCGACGTTCGGTCGCATCCCGTATTATCCCATCACCAATAACGACTACGCGACCTATGCCGGGCCGATGGCACGGACCGTCAGCGACGCGGCGCTCATGTTGGAAACGCTGGCCGGCCCGCATTATCTCGACCACACCTCCTGCGAGGCGCCGCCCGAGAACTATTCGGCGAAATTGAAGACATCGATGAAGGGCAAGCGCATCGCCTTCAGTCCCGATCTTGGCCACGCGCGCGTCGACGACGAAATCGGAACCATCGTTCGGGACGCGGCCCGCGTCTTTGCCGATACCCTGGGGGCCACCGTCGAAGAAGTCGTTCCGGCCTGGGGGCCGCTCGGCCCGGAAATCGGACGCTTTTTCTGGAGCGTCTACACGGCGCGCCACGCCAGCCTGCTTCCGGTCTGGGAAGAGCGCATGGGCGCCGATCTTGTGGCCTGCATTCGGTCGGGGATCGGTGTCTCGGCCGACCAATATCTCCAGATGCGCGAGCGCAAATTTGCCTATGTGGCGATGATCTCGTCATTCCTGGAAGACTGGGACTACCTGATCACGCCCGCGGCCTCCGTCGCCGCGTTCCCCGCCACCCGCCTGCAGCCGGAACATTGGCCCGAGCACCCATGGGACTGGCTGACGTGGTCCGAGTTTCTCTATCCCTTCAACCTGTCCGGTCATCCCGCCGCGAGCGTCCCATGCGGAATGACCGCGGCCGGGCTTCCGGTCGGCCTGCAGATCGTCAGCCGGCGATTCAACGATCTCGAGGTTCTGCAGGCTGCCGCGGCCTTCGAAGAAGCAGTTCCCATGCATCACCGTCGGCCGCTGTAGTCGCCAGGCTCACCGGCAAGCGCGAGCTACGGAATTGACCGCGAGCCACCGAGATCCGACAGCGCACTGATATCCACGGCGGACCATGGGGTCGGAAGATCCGACTGGACGCAGTAGCGGTAGTGAAATTCTCCGGCCGGCGTCGTGCTGACGAATTCCGTGCGGCTCTTGATCTCGATGGTCGTGTTGATGGCCTCCCAGGCACCGTTCTCGACTTGCGTGGTCCGGCAGATGTCCGCGATCCGGTAATGATTTTCCGAGATCATCTGGATGGTCGGGGGTTTGCACTCGACATGAGCCGAGCCCAGCGACTGGCCGTTGAACAGGCTGAGGGTCGCGTTTGAGGCGCGCCTGCAGGCGGTGTCGGAGCGGACGTAGTAACCGCGCTGCAAAGGCAGCGCCTGCGACGACGGTGGCGGCGGAGCGACCGTCTCGGTCGCAGCCGCCTGCAGCACCGGATCGCGCTCGAACAGCAGCCGCGCGTGGCCGGACTTCTTCGACATCCCGGCCAACGAGCAACCGGCGCCGCGGCGCGGTGCCGCGCCTTCCAGGACGAGGTAGCCGCCCTGCCTGGCGCCGGAGACCTCGTAGCCCGCCGGCGCGCAGCCGGTCTTGAACACGAACGCCTGCCCGGAAATCCGTCCGTTGCGTTCGCTGCCACGAAACAACATCGTCCCGGCCGGAATGGAGAGAGACGGCTTCGGCATCGTGTACCGAATTTCGACGGTGCCGCTCCGTGACCGGACGAGTTCGACGGTGGAGCCGTTGTGATCGAGAACCTCCCTGTTCAAGACACGGCCGTCGAGCGATGCGACCGCATCGGACGACGATGAGGTGTTGATGAACGGCTGGTCGACTCCGCACCGGAACGCCCTCGCCCGGCTGTCGGCCTGCTCCCGGGCCAACGTCATGGCCTGCGCCGACAGGCCGCCGATGACGGCGACGGCACAGACCTGCCTCGGCGAGACCTTGACGACGAGCAGCTCTTCGACCGTCACATCGGCCGATGGCCCGTCCTGCTCGATGCTGCGCCACCGACCGAAGATCGCCGCAAACGGCGTACCATTCTCGACGCGCCACTCGACATGGCTTCCAATCGCCGGGTCCGCCGGGCGCCACGTCAGGCTGTCGTCGGTCAGGCCATGTCCGCCGTGCTCCAAAGTGAGACCGCCGCGGGTGATATGGTCGAAGTATCCGAGACTGAAGCCGGGTGGTCCCGGGCATCGCCACTCGGATTGTTCGTTGGCGTAGTCGGGAGGAAATCTCGTTTGCTTGCAGGCAAAGCCCTTGGCCGATGTCACCGAGGATTCGGCCGCACTGCCAATCGACGGGTCGAGCAGCAGCACACTCAGCACAGCTACAAACAGGCCGCGAAACATTTCGTTCTCCAAATTCATCCCGTTCGGGCAATTCAAATCTTCAAGACGGATCACATCGAAGGGGCGCTTCGCTCGCTCTGCACGGCAGTTCGAAGCCCTTCACCAACATGCCGATCGATCCGTTCGGTGACTCACTCCGCCGGCGCATGGCCGTCCGCAATTGAATGTCGGCAACGCCGGCTGCAGTCGAAATCCCACCGGCGCCGCCTGCTCCCGCCGCACGTCTCGATCAGCATAGCCAGCCGATCCCAGCGGTTCACAAATCGCATTCCTAAAATTTGAAAGGCCCGTCGTTTTTGATGGGTGCGCGACATTCGGCGACCGGGCGATTCAGATTTGACCGATGATGGGGAATGGCGCGCGGTAGCGCGCGGCGGATCGCCGTGAAGCCCAGGCCGAACGATCGGCCGCCGGCCGGTCCGTTACCTCAACCCGTCCCGGCCTCGGCGCGAGCCGCTGTCCTGCCCGGGGCGCGCAGCAGCACCCAATAGGAGTCCGGCCCGGCCTTGACGGCGTAGCGATCGACCTGCCCGCAGCGCGCGCATTCGAAGGTGCGCAGTTCATGGATGCCTTCGATCGGGGAGATCCGCGCCAGCGCAGTCCGCTCGCCACATGCGGTGCACCCCGGCCGTCGTCGTCCACTCATGGCCTGTTCCTGATCAGAAAACATCGGCAGCCGGCGACGAATCAGCCGGCCACACGCCATCATCCGACGTGCGCGGTCGCGGATGTTGACGCAGAGCAAGCGATGCCGGTCCCGCGCGCGATTCCGGCCCGTCAAATCGAGGGGCTGCCGCGCCTTCGCGCGCAACCGGCCGCGGCACAATCAGGGCCGCAGCGGCGCCGGCGGATGAGTCGCTTGTCGGTCAGGCAAATACGAACACTGTGATCGCAAAGCCCAGCGCAACAAGCTGCAACAAGGTCGGGATCATCGCGTCTTCTCCGGTCGGAATGCACCAACCTGCAGGGCGAAGCTAACTGATTCCCGGATTGCGTGCGACGGAGGCCGAAGCGTGCGGCCCTCGGGCCGCCCACCCGGCTTCGCGGTTTCGCCGAGATGCCGCCACGGCGACCATGTATAGTCCGTTTCAACAACACTCACGGGAGGTCGCCATGGTGCGCAGGCTGATCGACATTTCGGTGCCGTTGCAGAACGATGTGGCGGCCGATCCGCCCGGCACCGGCCCGCGCATCAGCTATATCGACCATCAGCAGAGCCTGCCGCAGATGCTGCCGTTCTTTGCCGGGCTGAAGGCCGAGGACTTGCCCGACGGCCAGGGCTGGGCGGTCGAAGCGGTGCAGCTCTCGACCCACAACGGCACCCATCTCGACGCGCCGTGGCATTTCCACCCGACCATGAACCGCGGCGAGCGCGCCTGGACGATCGACGAGGTGCCGCTGGAATGGTGCCTGCAGCCGGGCGTGAAGCTCGACTTCCGGCATTTCGCCGACGGCTATGTCGTCACCGCCGCCGATGTCGAGGCCGAGCTGAAGCGCATCGGCCACACGTTGTCGCCGCTCGAGATCGTCGTCGTCAACACCAGCGCCGGCGCCAGATACGGCCGGCCCGATTATGTCGCCTCGGGCTGCGGCATGGGATACGAAGCGACGATGTATCTGCTCGAACGCGGCGTGCGGCTGACCGGCACCGACGGCTGGAGCTGGGACGCGCCGTTCGTGTTCACCGCACAGAAATATGCCGACACCCACGACGCCAGCCTGATCTGGGAAGGCCACAAGGCCGGCCGGCACATCGGCTATTGCCATCTCGAAAAGTTGCACAACCTCGAAGCGCTGCCGTCATCCGGCTTCGTGGTGTCGTGCTTTCCGGTCAAGATCGAACGCGCATCGGCGGGCTGGACCCGCGCCGTCGCGATCATCGACGGTTAAACCCCGGTAGACTCTGCGGCGTAAAATACCGCCGAACATTTTGCGCCGCGGCACGTTGCGCAGGATAAGGTTCCGCCGTGTCCACGGCACAGGAGATTCTCATGACACTCTCAGACGGTCCGGAGCGGCTTCAGGCCGCGGTCGAGGCGACCATCCGCAAACACTGGAAGGCCTATCTAATCGAAGGCGTCCTGCTTCTGGTCTTCGGCTTCGCGGCGATCCTGCTGCCGCTGCTCGCCAGCCTCGCGATCACCATCCTGCTCGGCTGGATGTTCCTGGTCAGCGGCATCGCCGGCCTCGCCTTCAGCTTCTGGGCACGTCAGGCGCCGGGGTTCTGGTGGTCGCTGGCGTCCGCGATCCTCGCCATCATCGCCGGCATCATTCTGATCGCGATGCCGGTGCAGGGCACCCTCACCCTGACCTTCGTGATCGGCGTCTACTTCCTCGCCGAAGGTGTGGCGACGATCATGTACGCGCTCCAGCATCGCGGCCGGCTGTCGGAGCGCTGGAGCTGGATGCTCGCCGCCGGCGTCCTCGACATCCTGGTGGCGTTCATCATCATCTCGGGCTGGCCGACCACCGCAACCTGGGCGATCGGCCTATTGGTCGGCATCAACCTGGTGTTCGGCGGCACGTCGCTGATCGCGATGGCGCTCGCCGCCCGCAACAAGGCCTGACGAGACGAACGGGCGTCGCCGCGGCTCAACAGCCGCGGCAGATGCTCTTGATCTTGCGGTCGAGCGCCGCGTCGGCCGGATCGACCTGATTGATGTCGCCGTCCACCCCGTCGGAGCGGCGCGGCTGGCGATGGCCGACCGGCGCCTGCCCGGTGACGCGCTGATCCGGCGTCAACGCCGGCGGCACCGACGGATTGGCCGGACCGCCGAGGCCCCCTGCACCGCTACCGGCGCCGCCCGCACGCGATCCCCCACCCGAACCGCTCTGCGCGAACGCGAATGCGCCGCCGGCCAGTGTCAAAACCGTCGTGGCGATGATCAGCTTCTTCATGGAACGCCTCCTTCCGAAACAGGCGGTCATCGGCTGTGTTCCGGCAGCACGATCGCCTCGCAGTTACGGCGGCCCTGCGCGGCGCAGTCCTGCACCTTGCGCACATCCGCCATCGTCGTCACCAACCAGATTCCCGCCGCGACCAGGACGACGAAGACTCCGAGCAACAACGCATTGTCGCCATTGCGGTTGCCGTCCTCGGGTTGCGGCCCGCGGTCGCTCATCACGACTCCGGCGGGTAGAGATGGACGTCTCCGCAATAATCGCTGACACGATAACGCGAATCCGGTCCCGTTCCATCATCCTCGGTCAAATAATTGGGGCCGATCGGCGCCTTGCCGTAGCCGCCCGGAATGTCGAGCACATATTCCGGCTGGCACAGGCCCGACACGCGGCCGCGCAGCGCGCGCATTAGCGCCTGCCCTTCGGCGAGCGTGGTGCGCAGATGCGCCGTGCCCGGCGCGAGGTCGCCGTGATGCAGATAATACGGCTTGATCCGACATTCGACGAACGCACGCATCAGCGCCTCGAGCGTGGCCGAATCGTCATTGACGCCGCGCAGCAACACCGACTGGCTGACCATCGGAATCCCCGCGTCGATCAATCGCGCGCACGCGGCGCGCGCGGCCGCGGTGAGTTCGCGCGGATGATTGGCGTGCAGCGCCACCCACGTAGTTGTCCCAGGGGCCCGCAGCGCGCGCACCAGTTCGGGCGTGATCCGCGCCGGATCGGCGACCGGCAGCCGGGTGTGGAAGCGGACGATCTTGACGTGCGCGATGGTCGCGAGTTCGGCCATCACCTCGGCGAGCCGTCGCGGCGACAGCATCAACGGATCGCCGCCGGTGAAGATCACCTCCCAGATTTCCGGATGCGCGCGGATGTAATCGAGCGCCGCCGCCGTCGCCTCGCGCGACAGCGCGTTGTCCTTACCGGGGCCGATCATTTCGCGACGGAAACAGAACCGGCAATACACCGCGCAGACATGCACCAGCTTCAGCAGCACGCGGTCGTGGTGGCGATGCACGATGCCTTCGACCGGCGAATGCGCGCCGTCGCCGATCGGATCGTCGCGCTCGATCGGCAGCGTCGCCAGTTCCTCGGCGCGCGGAATGTATTGCCGCGCGATCGGATCGTCCGGATCGTCGCGATCGATCAGCACCGCGACCTCGGGCGTCACCGCGATCGCGTAGCGCGCCGCGACCTGATCGAGTTCGTCGCGCGCCTCGGCCGGCACCAGACCCTGCGCGATCAACTCGGCGGGCTGGCGCAGCGTCGCCGCGGCGGGCGTCTGCAACCGGGTGACCCTGCTCATGACGCCTCGCCTGCCGGCGGCGTCCACACCACCTGATCGATCCTGGTCGCGCCCGCCGCCAGCATCACCAGCCGGTCGAAGCCGAGCGCCACGCCGCTCGCCTCGGGCATTTGCCCCACCGCGGCGAGGAAATCCTCGTCGAGCGGATAGCGTTCGCCGTAGCGGCGCTGCTTCTCGTCCATCGCCGCGGTGAAGCGCGTGCGCTGCTCGTCGGCATCGGTGAGTTCGCCGAAGCCGTTGGCAAGTTCGACGCCGCAGGCATAGACCTCGAACCGCTCGGCGACGCGCGGATCGCCGGCTTTGGTCCGCGCCAGCGCCGCCTCCGGCGAGGGATATTCGCACAGCACCGTCAGCCTCCCCTCGCCGAGCCGCGGCTCGACATGCTCGACCAGCACCTTGCTGAAGATGTCCGACCAATTGTCGTCATCGGCGACGCGCACCTTCGCGACAGCCGCGCGCGCCAGCGCGTCGCGATCGCCCTCGCCATCCATGATGGTCGCCAGCAGATCGATCGCGGCGAAGCGCTCGAACGCCGCCGCCACCGTCAGCATCTCGGGCTCGGCCTGCGGATCGCAGGTCCGGCCGCGGAATGCAAAGCTGCCGATGCCGGTGGTCCGCGCCGCCAGCGCGATCAGCGCGACGCAGTCGGCGATCACTGTCTCATAGCCCTCGCCGGCACGGTACCATTCCAGCATCGTGAATTCCGGCAGGTGCACCCGGCCGCGCTCGCGGTCGCGGAACACCCGGGCGAATTCGAAGATCCGCTGCTCGCCGGCGGCCAGCAGCTTCTTGCAGGCGAATTCCGGCGAGGTGCGCAGGAAACGCGTCCGGCGCTCGCCGTCCGGCCCCAGCAGCTCGGTGCGCGGCGCGTGCAGATGGGTCTCGTTGCCGGGCGACAATTGCAGAATCGCGGTCTCCACCTCGACGAAGTCCGCAGCGGCGAACCAGTCGCGCGCAGCGGTCGTCACGGCGCCGCGCGCCCGCAAAAACGGCTTTCGGTCCAGATACCTGGCCGGATCCCACCACGGCGACGCGACAGCCTCCCCCTGCATCTCAAGTAGCCCCCGCGGAAAAGCGCAAAACGCTGGCATAAGCGGGGCAAATGAGTATGTTGCGGCCCGAAACCGTTTCGCAGGCCTCGGGATACCAACGCCCGGATCGGGCCCGGACCTGAACCACAGGAAATATTCCTTTGAGAGTCATCGCCAGTTCTATTCGCAAGGGCAACGTCCTCGAGCAAGATGGGAAGCTTTACGTCGTCCTGTCTGCCGAAAACATCCATCCCGGCAAGGGAACCCCGGTCAGCCAGATCGAAATGCGCCGAATCAGCGATGGCGTGAAGATCTCGGAGCGTTACAAGACCACCGACCAGGTCGAAAAGGTCACGATCGAAGAGCGTAACTACACCTTCCTGTACGAAGACGGCGAAGGCTTCCACTTCATGGAGCCGGAATCCTTCGATCAGGTCCAGGTCACCAAGGACGTGGTCGGCAACTCGGCGCCGTATCTGGCCGAGAACATGGTGGTGAAGCTGTCGATGCACGACACCACCGCCGTCGCCATCACTTTGCCGCAGCGCGCCACCCTCGAAGTGGTCGAGACCGAGCCGGTCACCAAGGGCCAGACCGCGTCGTCGTCCTACAAGCCGGCCGTGCTGTCGAACGGCGTCCGCACCGCCGTGCCGCCGCATGTCGGCGTCGGCACGCGCATCGTCGTGCTGACCGAAGACGGCTCCTACGTCGAGCGCGCCAAGGACTGAGGCGCCGACACCGCTGTTCCCGAGATCGATCAAAGCCCGCCGCGATCCGGCGGGCTTTTTTCGTGGCCCAGGACTCCTGGACACGAAACGCGCAGGTCCTGTGCACATGCCGGGCTTGGCGCGCGGCGAAAAACACCGGTAGATTTGTCGCCTGGAACTGGTCCGGTGCCGATCGAATCGAAGCCGGACTCTGGAATGGGTGTGTGACGCGTTTTCTGCACGCGAGCCGGTGGCCACATCGCTCGAAAACGCTGTGGCTGTCAGGAGGCGCGTTGCGTTGAACCCGGGGTCGGTCGGCCAGACTTTTCGGCGGATGCTGCGCGGGTTGCCGCTGCTGTTGATCTCCGCACTCGCCGCCCCTCCGGCCTTCGCCGACGAGTTCAGCACCGCCGCGGTCACCAGCCTGCGCGTCGACTGGCGCGCGGCGCTGAACCAGCTGCGCTCCGAGCTGAACACCTCCCCGGTGGTCGCGGCGGAGTTCATCTTCAGCGGGCGACGCGGCCTGCCGGCCTATGATCCGCGCCAGATCCCGGCGCTGGTCCGGCTCAACGCCATCTCCGGCCGGTTTTTCCCCGGCATCGGCCGCAGCGCGGTGCCGGTGCTGCTGCCGTTCGATGCGGCCACGTTGCTCGATGCCGACCCGAAGGCAGAGCCCGACGGCGATCTGCTGGCGCGGGTCCAGTCCGGCTTCCGGCCGGTTGAGATGTTCGACGCCGGCCCCTCGGGCTACGACGCGGTGTTCGCGATCGAGCCCGGTGGCGGCGGCGACCTGCCGCCACGGGTGTTCGCCAAGCCGGTCGAGGTGCAGATCACCGGCTCGAACCTGATCTACGCCATCGCCGATCCGCCCGGCGGCAAGGGCGAGCCGGTCAAGGCGCTGGCCGCGCAATATCCGGACCTGCGACGCTTCATTCGCGAAGGCTATGTGCGCTACGCCTTCACCCGGTTCGGGGCGGCTTACGTGGTGTCGATCCAGTGCCTCGACTCGGTGCCGAAACCGAAGCGCCTCGCCTGCCGCGAGAGCTACCCGGTGGCCGAGCGCTTCCTGGCGGCGCTCCGCATCGCCGGCGGCCGGCCGTATCGCCCGCGCCGTGACATCCAGCCGGCGGTCGCCGAGCGGCCGGCGGCGCCGTCCGCCGATTTCACCTACCGGCCGAGCGGCGAGATCATCGCCAATTCCGGCTTCCGCAAGCAGCAGGGCCGGCCGGATTTCACCGTCTATGCGCAGATCCGGTTTCCGATCGAGAAGCCGCCGGCCTATGCGCGTTCGCAATCCTATGTGCCGCACCGCCCGGCGGTCGGCGGCAACAGCCCCTATGCCTATCCATGGCGCGACAATTTCTGCGAGAGCCGCAGTTTCGGCGTCGGCCAGTGCGCCACCGGCTTCGGCCATCAGGGCCAGGACATCCGCCCCGGCGCCTGCCTGCCGGGCCAGCCCGATTGCGACGTCAAGCAGCAAGGCGTGGTCGCGGTGCGCGACGGCGTGCTGATCCGCTCGCCGAAGCAGCAGGCGGTGACGCTGCAGGTCAACACCAGCCGCGAGCACATCCGCTTCCGCTACATGCACATGAACCCGTTCGAGCTCGACGCCGACGGCGTGCTCAACGGCCGCCGCGTCAGCGAGGGCGAGCGCTTCGGCGCGGTCGGCAATTATCTCGACCATCCCAACGGCACCACCCGGCATCTGCATTTCGACGTGCAGGTGTTCACCCCGGACGGCTGGATCTGGGTCAATCCCTACACCACGCTGGTGTCGGCCTATGAACGGCTGCTCGGCGGCCGCGGCCGGGAGATCACCCCCGACGGGCAACCGGTCGCCATCGAGGTCCACGCCACCCCCGAAGGCCCGACCCGCGCCGCCGAGGAGCGCGAGGGCGGCGAGCCGATCGAGGCGCCCTGACCGACCCGGCGGAACCCGCCGCGCGCCGCGGCGGCGGTTTTGACCGCAGCCTTTGCCCCCGGCCGGCCTGAGCCGCTACACTGCCGGCCATGACCAGCTCCGATTCCCGCTTCACGCCGACCCGCCGCCGCCTGCTGCAATCCGCACTCGGCGCGGCCGTGATGGCGCCGCTCGCGGCCCACGCCGCCCCGGCCGGGTTCGACGGCTGGCGCGACCAGTTCCGTTCCCGCGCGCTCGCCAAGGGGATCTCGCCGCAGACCTGGGACCGCGTGATGGGCCGGGTCGAGCCGGACATGAGCGTGTTCAAGAATTTCCAGAAGCAGCCCGAATTCAACGAGCAGGTCTGGCAGTACATCAACCGCCGGGTCTCCGACTGGCGCATCATCAACGGCCGCGAGGCGCTGAAGAAGAACGAGGCGCTGTTCGCACGGATCGAGCGCGACTACGGCGTCGAGCGCGGCACGCTGCTGGCGCTGTGGGGCGTCGAGAGCGCCTATGGCGATCCTTTGGTGCAGCAGAACCATATGCGCCCGGTGTTTCCCTCGCTCGCCGCGCTCGCCTGGAACGAGCCGCGCCGCCGCGCCTATTGGGAAACCGAGCTGATCAACGCGCTCAAAATCGTCGATCGCGGCTGGTCGACGCCGGAGGAGATGCGCGGCTCCTGGGCCGGCGCGATGGGCCACACCCAGTGGATGCCGGAAGTCTGGCTCAATGTCGGCATCGACTACGACCGCGACGGCCGCGTCTCGCCGTTCGGCCGTCCCGACGACGCGCTCGGCTCGACCGCGAAGTACCTGGTCAATCGCGGCAAGTATCATCGCGGCGAGCATTGGGGCTACGAAGTGCGCGGCCCCGGCGGCGCGATCAGCGGCAGCCGCTCCTATCTGGCGTGGTCGCGCTCCGGCGTCACGCGGATCGACGGCGAACCGTTTCCCGATCCGCAAGCGATGGCGCAGATGTGGGTGCCGGTCGCGGGCGGTCCGCAGTTCCTGCTCGGACCCAATTTCTACGCTGTGCGCAGCTACAACCCGTCGATGAACTACGCGCTGGCGATCTGCCATCTCGGCGACCGCATCCTCGGCGCCGGTCCGTTCGCGCAGCCGTTCCCCGGCTCGGAGCGTGCGATGACGCTGGCCGAGGTGCAGGAGATGCAGACCCGGCTGACCCGCGCCGGCTTCGACACCGGCGGCACCGACGGCCGCGTCGGCAACGACACCATGAAGGCGGTGCGCGATTATCAGACGCGCGCCGGGATGCAGCCGGCCGACGGCTATGGCGGCCTCAAGCTGCTGGCGCGGCTGCGGCAAGGTCCTTGAGGCCTTCGAGCGCGGCATGAAGCATCACTGGACCTGGCACCGGCTGACGATGCTGGCCCACGAGGAGTGGCGCGCACTCGTCACCATCAATCCGAGCGACCGCCCCTGGCAGATGCCGGCGTCGGTGGCGCTGGCCGCCGGTCTGCCGATGCTGATCGGCGCTTATTTCGATCGCATCGACTACGGCCTGGTGTCCTCGCTCGGCGGCATGGCGTTTCTGTATCTGCCGCGCACGCCGCTGCATCATCGCATGGCGGCGATGATGGCGGCGTCGTTCGGCTTCCTCGCCTGCTATACGGTCGGGCTGATCGTGCATCTGCTGCCGTTCCTGCTGGTGCCGGCGCTCACCTTCGTCGCCATCATGGTGACGATGGTGTGCCGGTTCTATCGGGTCGGCCCGCCCGGCAGCCTGTTCTTCGTGATGGCCGCCTCGATCGCCGCTTATACGCCGAGCGATCTGATGCAGGTGCCGCTGAAGGTCGGGCTGTTCGCGATGGGCAGCCTGCTCGCGACGCTGATCGCCCTGGTCTACACGCTCTACGTCTCGCGGATTCGCGATCCGCTGCCGATCGAACCGCTGGCGAAAGCCGATTTCGACATCGTCGTGCTCGACTCGGTGCTGATCGGCTGCGCGGTCGGTGTCTCGCTGGCGCTGGCGCAGGCGCTGCAACTGGAGCGACCCTATTGGGTGCCGGTCAGCTGCCTTGCGGTGATCCAGGGCCTGTCGGTCCGCGCAATCTGGAGCCGGCAGCTCCATCGCATTCTCGGTACCCTGCTCGGCCTGGTGATCGCCGCCGCGCTGCTGGCCTTGCCGCTGGAGAAATGGAGCATCGCGCTGCTGGTGCTCGGCCTCAGCTTCGTGATCGAGACCGCGGTGATCCGGCACTACGGCTTTGCGGTGATGTTCATCACGCCGCTGACGATCTTCCTCGCCGACGCCGCCACGCTCGGCCACGGCGTCCCCGTCGAAATCATCGAGGCGCGGCTGATCGACACCGTGCTCGGCTGCCTGGTCGGCTTTGTCGGCGGCATTCTGCTGCACAATGCCGGCTTCCGCCGGCTGGTGCGGCCGATGATCCGCAAGCTGACGCCGCTGCGGCTGGTGCCGGACCGGGCAAAGCGCCAGCCTTGATCAAATCCACCGAAAGTCCGGGTGCCGATCGCTGCGGGCCGTGGGATAATACCCGTCCTCGCCCTCACCGCTGGACATGTTGCTGGATCGTGCCGTGACCGAAGTACGCCCGCAGGCCGAGACGTTTCAGGCTCCGCTCGACGAAATCGTCTGGAACAGCGCCTTCCGTCGCGGCTTCGCCGAAGCCCGCTCCGGCCGGCTGCCGAAATTCGACGACGAGCTGATGTTTCAGGACGGCCTCGCCTGGGTCTACGAATGGGGCCGCCAGTTCGCCATCCTCGCGCCGCCCGATCTGCCGCTGGTGCTGCCCGACGAGGGCGCGCTCAATCCGAAGGCGGTCGAGCTGTTCCGCGAGATGGTGATGCAGGGCGAGATCTGCACCTGACGCCGCGCCGGCCCTGAAGCTCAAAAACGAAGCCGCCGGACTCGCGTCCGGCGGCTTGTTGATTTGAATCGCCGGCGTTCGCGGCCTGCTCAGGCCGCCCTGACGGTGTCGACGAATTTCGACACTTCCAGCTTCAGCCGGGTGCTGTCCTTCGCCAGCAGCTGCGCCGACGACAGCACTTGCGCCGAGGCCGAACCGGTCTCCGTGGCGCCGCGCTGGACGTCGATGACGTTGGACGACACCTGCTGGGTGCCGAGCGCCGCCTGCTGCACGTTGCGGGAGATCTCCTGCGTCGCGGCGCCCTGCTCTTCGACCGCCGCGGCGATCGTGGAGGCGATCTCGGACAGCCGCTCGATGGTGATGCTGACCTGCTTGATCGCGTCGACCGATTCGCCGGTCGCCGTCTGGATGCCGGAGATCTGCTGGCTGATCTCGCCGGTGGCCTTGGCGGTCTGCTCCGCCAGCGCCTTGACCTCGGACGCGACGACCGCGAAGCCGCGCCCCGCCTCGCCGGCACGCGCCGCCTCGATGGTGGCGTTGAGCGCCAGCAGATTGGTCTGGCCGGCGATGGTGTTGATCAGCTCGATGATGTCGCCGATCCGCGCCGCGGCCTTGGACAGTTCGCTCACCCGCTCGTTGGTGCTGCGCGTCTGGTTGACGGCGTCGACCGCGATCCGCGCCGATTCCTGAACCTGCCGGCTGATCTCGCTGATCGACGAGCTGAGCTCTTCGGTCGCCGACGCCACCGACTGGACGTTGGCGGAGGCTTCTTCGGACGCCGCCGCGACGTTGGAGCTGAGATGCTGGGCGCGCTCCGCCGACGACGTCAGGGTCTGCGCCGAGGCTTCCAGCTCGGTGGAGGCAGACGACACCGTGCCGACGATCTCGCCGACCGCGGCTTCGAAGCCGGTCGCGAGCCTGTTCATGTCCTGCCTGCGCTGCTCGGCGCGTGCCCGGTCGCTTTCCTGCTGCTCGGCTTCGAGTTGACGGACGCGGATGGCGTTGTCCTTGAACACCTGAACCGCCATCGCCATCTTGCCGATCTCGTCGCGCCGGTCGGCGTGCGGAATGGCGACCGCCAGGTCGTTCTGCGCCAACCGCCCCATCGCCGAGGTCATCTCGACGATGCCGCGGGTGACGACGCGGCCGAGAAACAGCAGGCCGCAGACGATCACCACGACCATCGCCACCCCGCTGGCGATGATCGCCGTGAACGACGACGACGACGCGGCGGCCGCCGCTTCGGCGCGCGCCGTCAGCAGCGAGGCCTCGGCCTTGACGACCTCGTCGACCAGCGAGCGGATCGCGTCCATCGTCGCCTTGCCGGCGCCCGACGCCTCGAGACCGCGCGCTTCGGCGACGGTCTGCGGATTCTTCATCAGCGCGATTTCACGGTCGGCGACCTTCTGCCGCCATTCGGTGGCCGCCGCATCGATCTGGTCGAGCCGCTTCTGCTGCGCGGGATTGTCGGACGTCAGCGCCTTGATTTCGCTCCACGCCGCCTTGAACGCCTTGTCCGAGCTGCGGTACGGGTCGAGGAATTTGTCGTCGCCGCTCACCAGAAATCCACGCACGCCGGTTTCGCCGTCGACCATCGCGGCGACGATCGCCTTGGCGCGGTCGATGACCTTGTAAGTGTGAGTCGTCCGCTCGTTGTTATGATCGAGGATCGAGAGGTTTCGCGCGATCACCGCGTTGGACGCGATCGCGACCAGACCGAGAAGCGCGAAGATGGCGCCAAGCTTGTAGGACGTTCTGATATTCAGCAGCGCTTTCCACATGGGAGGTCGTTCTTTCACGATGGCCGTGACGGCGATGGACACGGCGTGCCTGGCCGGAGGGCCTCCGGCGACGGGCTGATGAGCTGAGGCAGAGAGCAAGACAGAGAAACGCACGACGAACCGATGCGGAGCCGAACAACGCCCAGGTGAGGCAATTCGCTCAGCTAGTGCAAGCGATCTGCAAACGACATTCAGGCAAGGCAGTTAATCGGCCGTTGATAGTCAGCGACTTTCGACGCTCCAGGAGGCCTACTTAGTATTTGTACGTATCCTGCTTAGCTGATCGGGCTCGCGCGACTACCTGATCATCGCCGGTCCGGGATCGGGCACGGCAACGTCGATCACGCGAAACTGCACGCGTTCGGCACCCTGCCAGCGATCGATCGCCAGCGATCCTGCAACGTGGAGTTGCTGCCCGCGATTCTCGGTCAGCGCCTGTCCGAGCTTCTGGCCGACGCTGCGAAACGCGATGCCGTTGACGATGGCGCCGTCGCCGGACTTGAAGCGCAACCGCAGATGCGCCTGCCCGACTTCATCAGCGTAGACCAGCTGATGCGCCGGCAGCGCGATCACCGGCTCGGGATTGCCGGCGCCGAACGGCCCGGCGCGATTGAGCGTCGCGGCGAATTCCGGCGTCACGCCGCGCGCCGACACCGCGCCGTCGATCGACAACTCGTTGACGTGGCGCGACCTGCCGACGTCGGCGGCGAGCGCGGTTTCCAGCCAGCCGCGGAATTCGGCGAGCCGCTCCTTGCGCAGCGTCACGCCCGCCGCCATCGCGTGGCCGCCGCCTTTCATCAGGATGCCTTCGCTGACGGCCGCACGCACCGCGCGGCCGAGATCGACGCCGCCGATCGAGCGGCCGGAGCCGGTGCCGATGCCGCCGGGCTCCAATGCGATCGCGAACGCGGGCCGGCCGAACTTCTCCTTCAGCCGCGAGGCGACGAGCCCGACCACGCCGGGGTGCCAGCCCTCCGACGCGGTGACGATCACCGCGCCTTTGTCTTCCAGCCCGAGCGACGCGATCGCCTCGGCTTCGGCCTGCGCCTCGGCGTGCTGTTCGATTACCCGGCGTTCGGTGTTGAGACGGTCGAGTTCGGCCGCGATCCGCGCCGCTTCTGAAACGTCACCTTCGAGCAGCAGCCGCACGCCGAGATCGGCGCGGCCGATCCGGCCGCCGGCATTGATCCGCGGCCCGAGCATGAAGCCGAGATGCCAGACCTCCGGCGGGCCGTTGAGCCGCGCCACGTCCATCAGCGCGGTCTGGCCGACATGGTCGCGCCGGCGCAGCGCGATCAGCCCCTTGGCGACGAAGGCGCGGTTCAGCCCGATCAGCGGCGCGACGTCGGCGACGGTGCCGAGCGCGACGTGATGCAGCATGTCGAGCAGATTCGGCTCCGGCCGCTCCACGCTCCAGAAACCGCGATGCCGCAGCTCACGGTTGACCGCGACCAGCGTCATCATCACCAGCCCGACCGCGGCGAGATGGCCGAGCCCGGACAGATCGTCGGGCCGGTTCGGATTGATCAGCGCCTCGACCTCGGGCAGTTCGTCGCCGCATTGGTGATGGTCGATCACCACCACGCTCATGCCGAGCCGCCGCGCTTCGGCCAGCGGCTCGAGGCTGGTGGTGCCGCAATCGACCGTGATCAGCAGCGTCGCGCCCTTGTCGGCCAGCATCCGGATGGCGTCGACGTTGGGGCCGTAGCCTTCGAAGATGCGGTCGGGGATGTGGATCAGCGGATCGAGTCCGCAATGCCGCAGATGCCAGGCCAGCAGCGCCGCCGAGGTCGCGCCGTCGACGTCGTAATCGCCGAAGATCGCGATTGTCTCGCGCTTGGTGGCGGCGTCCGCGATCCGGCTGGCGCCCGCCTCCATCTGCGTCACCGTCGAAGGATCGGGCATCAGCTTGCGGATGGTCGGATCGAGGAAGTCCGGCACCGCGTCGATCTCGACGCCGCGCCCGGCGATCACCCGCGCCAGCATCTCCGGCAATTGATAGCGCTGCGCGATCGCCTGCGCCTTCGCGGTGCCGCGCGCGTCGAGCCGATCCCGCCACAGCTTGCCGGTGGCGGAGCGGCTCACGCCGAGAAACGCCGACACCGGTTCGGGCGGCAATGCGGATGCGGGAAGCGTCATGGCCTCCGCAGATAAGCACGAGTTGACCAAGAGGCAAACTGCGCGCCGAATGCCGCCTGTGCCCCGGACGCTGCGCAGCGCGCTGCTCTGGCAGCGTGATGCGCTGCAGATCCGGGTCCCCGGTACAGCGCCCTCAACCGGGGTCCCGGATCTGCGCAGTAGCGTGAACAACGCTGCAGCGCGTCCGGGACGCCACTACACAGGCGCCTGGAATCAGCACCCCAGCCGGTCGGCGAGAGCGCCGAAATCGTCGGCGACGACGTCCCAGTCGCCGGTGGCGTCGAAGTCGATCTTCTGCAGCGGGCCGTATTCGGTGACGCGCGGCACGAAGGCGGTCTTCAGGCCGAGCTTCTGCGCCGCATCGAGGTCGTTGTTGTGGGCGGCGACCATCATCACCTGCTCGGGCGGCAGGTTGAGCAGGCGCGCGGCGCCGAGATAGGTCTGCGGATCGGGCTTGTAGTGCCCGAACACGTCACCGCCGAGGATCAGGTCCCACGGCAGCCCGGCGTTCTTCGCCATCCGGGTCAGCAGCCCGACATTGCCGTTCGACAGCGGGCTGATGATGTATTTGGTCTTCAGCCGGGTCAGTCCCGCGACCGAATCGGGCCACGGCTTCAGCCGATGCCAGCCGGTGGTGATGTAGCGCAGATCGTCCTCGGTGAGATCCGTCAGGCCGAACTGCGGCGCGAGCTGTTCAAGCGAGCGACGGTGCAGATCGTCGAGCTTGATGAAGCCGCGCCCGGGATTCTTGCGCACATCGTCCATCGACGGCACATAGGCCTGGCGCCACGCATCGACCAGCCCGGTCCAGTCGCCGCTGATGCCGCGCGTCGTCGACCACGCCGTGAAGTCCTCGATCAGGCTGCTGCGCCAGTCGACCACGGTGCCGAAGATGTCGAAGATCAGGGCTTGGACGTTGATTGGTTCGGCTCTTCCGGCCATTGTTTCTCTCCCTTGCTACGTATTTGGAATGCGACGCATCCCGCCTCATGGTGAGGAGCGCGCGTCTACGCGCGCGTCTCGAACCATGATTGTTCTGCTCATCCTTCGAGACGCGGCCGAAGCCGGCCGCTCCTCAGGATGAGGGCTGTGCCCCTTGCTTTTGTCATTCCGGGGCGCGCGAAGCGCGAACCCGGAATCTCGATGGGCAAGTACCAGGCTTCAGATTCCGGGTTCGCCCGCAGCTTCGCTGCGCGCGCCCCGGAATGACGAACTAGAACAGCTTGCGATACTGCATGAAGCCGGAATCGTCAGCGATGCGGTCGTAGAGCAGGCGCGCGGTGGTGTTGCCGGGCTGGGTCAGCCAGTGCACCCGGCTGCAGCCGTCGGCCTTGGCGCGGGCGTAGACCGCCTCGATCAACTTGCGGCCGAGGCCGAGCCCACGCGCGCTGTCGGCGACGAACAGATCCTGCAGGTAACAGTAGTCACCGGCCGTCCAGCACGAGCGGTGATAGATAAACTGCACGATGCCGGTGAGCTTGCCGTCGACATAGGCGCCGAGCAGATGCATCGGCTCGGCGGCATCGTGAAACCGCGCCCAGGTGACGTCATTGGTACCCGGCGCGAGCGTCGCCTTGTAGAAATCGAGGTAGCCCGCCCACAGCGGCTCCCAGGCGGCGCGCTCGTCGGGGCCGACGGGGCGGATCTCGACGGCCATCGGCCTGCTCCTCAATCCAGGTGGAATTTCTCGAACTGGCGATGGTCGGCCTTGATGTAGCGGACGGTACCGGTCACCGAGCGCATCACCACGGTCTCGGTCTGGATCACGTTCTTGCGGAACTTCACGCCGGAGAGCAGCGAGCCGTCGGTGACGCCGGTGGCGGCGAACAGACAGTCGCCCTTCACCATGTCCTCGATCTGGTAGACGAAGTTCGGGTCCTCGATGCCCATCGACTCGGCGCGATTGCGCTTCGAATAGGTGTCGAGCAGCAGCCGGCACTGCATCTGGCCGCCGATGCAGCGCAGCGCCGCCGCGGCCAGCACGCCTTCCGGCGCGCCGCCGGTGCCCATGTAGATGTCGACGCCGGTGTTGTCCGGGTCGGCGCAATGGATCACGCCGGCGACGTCACCGTCGGTGATCAGCTGCACGCCCGCGCCGGTGGCGCGGATCTTGGCGATCAGTTCGGCGTGGCGCGGGCGATCCAGCACCAGCGCGGTGATGCCGTGCGTCGGCACGTCCTTGGCCTGCGCCAGGCGGCGGATGTTTTCCTCCGGCGGCGCGTCGATGTCGATCAGGCCCTTGTCGTAGCCCGGGCCGATCGCGATCTTCTGCATGTAGACGTCGGGCGCGTGCAGCAGCGTGCCGCCTTCGGCCATCGCCATGGTGGCGATCGAGCCCGGCATGTTCTTGGCGCACAGCGTGGTGCCTTCGAGCGGGTCGACCGCGATGTCGACCTTCGGGCCGCCGTCGATGCCGGCACCGACCTTCTCGCCGATGAACAGCATCGGCGCTTCGTCGCGCTCGCCCTCGCCGATCACCACCGTGCCTTCGATCGGCATCTTGTTGAGCTCGCGACGCATCGCGTCCACCGCGGCCTGGTCGGCGCCCTTTTCGTTGCCGTGGCCGCGCAGCCGCGCCGCCGACACCGCAGCACGCTCCGTCACACGCACGATCTCGAGCGTCAGGATGCGCTCCAGCAACAGCTGCGGCGGAACGGAAATGGTGGTGGACATATGGCGCTCTCCTCAAACTCTGCCCGCCCCCCAGCGGCGCGGGCGCACTTTGTCTCTGATGTCGTCTAGTTCTTTTCGATCCGGATGACCTGCGGCCGGCCGCTGATCACCTTGTCGCGCTGCACCGCCTGCAGCGCGCGGCGTACCGCGTCCTCGCTGGTGGCGTAAGTGATCAGGATGACGGGCACCGGCCCGGACTTGACCGGCTTGCCGTTGCTGTCGGTCGCCCGCTCGGGCTGGCGCTGCACGATCGATTCGATCGAGATGTCCTGCTCGGCGAGCCTGGTGGCGATCGTCGCCGCGGTGCCGGCGTGGTCGCGCGCCATCAGCCGCAGATAATAGCCGCCTTCGTGGCGCTGCATCGGCGCCTTGGTGATCGCGGCGAGCTTGGCGACCGGCCGGCCGAACGGCGCGGCGCAGATGCCGCGCGCGACGTCGGCGATGTCGGCGACCACGGCGGACGCCGTGGCGGCCGCGCCGGCGCCGGCGCCGACCAGCGTGATCGGCGGAATGCCGTCGCCGTCGATGGTCACCGCGTTGGTGACGCCCATCACCTGGGCGATCGACGAACTGCGCGGCACCATGGTCGGATGCACGCGCTGTTCGATGCCCTTGGGCGTGCGCACCGCGACGCCGAGCAGCTTGACGCGATAGCCGAGATCGGCGGCAGCGCGCAGATCCTCCGGCGTGATCGAGGTGATGCCTTCGACATAGACCGCGCTCTGCGCCACCTTGGTGCCGAACGCGAGGCTCGCCAGAATCGACAGTTTCTGCGCGGTGTCGTGACCGTCGACGTCGAACGCCGGATTGGCCTCGGCGTAGCCGAGCCGCTGCGCGTCGGCGAGACACTCGTCGAACGACAGCCCCTCCTGCTCCATCCGGGTCAGGATGTAATTACAGGTGCCGTTGAGGATGCCGTAGATGCGATGGATGTCGGTGCCGGCGAGGCCTTCGCGCAGCGTCTTGATCACCGGGATTGCGGCGCAGACGGCGGCTTCGTAGTTGAGCGCGACGCCGTGCTTCTCGGCCAGCGCCGCGAGCTTCAGGCCGTGCTTGGCGATCAGCGCCTTGTTGGCGGTGACGACCGACTTGCCGGCGGCGAGCGCCGCTTCGATGGCCGGACCGGCCGGCTCGTCGACGCCGCCGATCAGCTCGACGAAACAGTCGACGTTCGGATCGGTGGCGATCGCCATCGGGCTCTTCGCCCAAGTGATGCCGCTGAGATCGATGCCGCGCTTCTTGGTCTTCGAGCGGGCGGTGACCGCGACGACGCGCACGGGGCGGCCGCAACGCGCCGCCAGGGTGCGCTGCTGCTGTTCGATGACACGGACCACTTCGGCGCCGACGGTGCCGAGACCCGCAATACCCACTCTGAGTGGCGCGACCATGACGCGCTGAACCTGCTGCCGGAAGGGCTGAGACTGCAAGGACCTGGAACGGGAAGGACCTTAGGCGGAAAACCTGGGGCCGAAGGCCGGGTGGCCTTCGGGACCGGGGTCCTATCGCCGGGTGGCGAGAGGAACCACGTTGTGCAACGTTTCGACGCCGCTTTCAAGGAAGCGCCGGACGCCGCGCGCCGCCTGGCGGATGCGCTGCTCGTTTTCCACCATCGCGATGCGGACGTAGCCCTCGCCGTGCTCGCCGAAGGCGACGCCGGGCGACACCACGACGCCGGATTTCTCCACCATCAGGGTCGCGAACTGCATGCTGCCGAGTTCCCGGAACGCCGGCGGCAGCGGCGCCCAGGCGAACATCGAGGCCGACGGCGGCGGGATCTCCCAGCCGGCCCGGCCGAAGCTCTCGACCAGCGCGTCGCGGCGCTTCTTGTAGGTCTCGCGCATTTCCTTGATGCAGTCGTCCGGCCCGTTCAGCGCCGCGGTGGCGGCGACCTGCACCGGGGTGAACGCGCCGTAGTCGAGATACGACTTCACCCGCGCCAGCGCCGCGATGATCCGCTCGTTGCCGACCGCAAAACCCATCCGCCAGCCGGCCATCGAGAACGTCTTCGACATCGAGGTGAACTCGACGGTGACGTCCATCGCGCCCGGCACCTGCAGCACCGACGGCGGCGGGTTGGCGTCGTCGAAATACACTTCGGCGTAGGCCAGATCGGACAGGATGTAGATCTCGTGCTTCTTCGCGAACGCCACCAGATCCTTGTAGAAATCCAGGCTCGCCACATAGGCGGTCGGGTTCGACGGATAGCAGGCGATCAGCGCGATCGGTTTCGGGATCGAGTGGATGATGGCGCGCTCGGCCGCGGCGAAGAAATCCGGGGTCGGCTCCGACGGCACCGAGCGGATCACGCCGCCGGCCATCAGGAAGCCGAAGGCGTGGATCGGGTAGCTCGGATTCGGGCACAGCACGACGTCGCCGGGCGCGGTAATCGCCTGGGCGACGTTGGCGAAGCCTTCCTTGGAGCCGAGGGTGGCGACGACCTGAGTGTCGGGGTTCAGCTTCACCCCGAACCGGCGGTCGTAATAGGCCGCCTGGGCCTTGCGCAGGCCGGTGATGCCGCGCGACGCCGAGTAGCGGTCGGTGCGCGGCTTGCCGAGGGTTTCCTTGAGCTTCTCCAGCACATGCGGCGGCGCCGGCAGGTCGGGATTGCCCATGCCCAGATCGATGATGTCGGCCCCGGCATTCCGCGCGGCCGCCTTGGCCCGGTTGACCTGTTCGAACACGTAAGGCGGCAAACGGCGGATGCGGTAAAATTCTTCCATGGTCCTCGACTCCGGGGTGCGGCAGGATCGTTACCGCGTTCTTGATCGGAGGGGAATCCGATTCAGGCGCAGAAACGCTCCCATTGGCACGATTTTGCGGCGGATCAGGTCGAGGACGGTGTTTGTGCTGCGCCGGCCTGCGAACGGTGACCCGACACCGCCGCCGTTCGTGCACCGGCGACGCTGACGGCTATTTGGCGGCGGCCGGCTTGGCGGCGCTCGCGTTGGCATTGGCCTGACGCTCGCGGGCGGCGATCAGCTCCTGCTCGATCTTGCTGCGCTCGGCCGGCGCCAGCACCGCCTCACCGCGGTTGGCCGGCAGGTCGTTGACCGCCGGGAACGCCTCGGGCTCCTTCGGCTTCTCGACATTGTCGGCGGCGCCCATCATCGGCATGTCGGACAGCGAGATCGAGCAGCCGCCGAGGCCGAGGCCGAGCCCGAGCAACAGCACGGCCGCGGCCAGGGCTGCGCCCCGGCCTCGTCGATCCTGGCTGGCTGTCCGTCCGCGCATCGCTCTCGTCTCTCGCATTACCCGCAACACGCTGTTCCTCGGCTTGCGGCAGCGACCGGGCGCGCCGAAGCAATTGTCGTCACACACCCGAACCCGGGCGGCCGCAAAACCTTAACCCAAGGGCAGCCCCGCCGCGACCACGAACCCTAAGCGACCAGGGCCGAGTCAGTGGGGTGCCAATGTGGCTAAATCAAGCGCAAATTGTCGCACTGCAGCACATCCAGTTCAGCGCCATTTACCGAACTATGCCATCATCAGCGCGACAACGACAAAATCGTATAAGACATTCGAACAGGGTTGAAGCGTCCAGCAATGACCGACATGCTACCAGAAACCACGACGGCGAAGAAGTTCGATCCCGAGGCGTTCGCACGGAATCTGGCTCAGGCCATGGAGTCCGGCAGCCAGGCGCTGGCGACGATGCTGAAGCCGCGCGAGCCGCTGGACGGGGCCAAGCCGCCGGCCGAACTCACCGAAATCGTCAAGACGCTGACCAGCGTCGCCGACTACTGGATGTCGGACCAGACCCGCGCCGCCGAGCTGCAGGCGAGGCTCGGCAAGTCGTATCTCGATCTGTGGGGCGCCGCCTCGAAGAAGCTCGCCGGCGAGAAGGTCGAGCCGACGATCGAGCCCTCCCCGCGCGACAAACGTTTCGCCGATCCGGACTGGCGCAAGAACCAGTTCTACGAATTCATCATGCAGGCCTATCTGCTGACCTCGCAGTGGGCCAATGAACTGGTCGAGAAGGCCGACGGGCTCGACCCGCACACCCGCAAGAAGGCGGCGTTCTACATCCAGCAGATCACCAACGCGCTGGCGCCGTCGAACTTCGTGCCGACCAGCCCGGAGCTGACGCGGGTGACGCTGGAGAACAACGGCGACAATCTGGTGCGCGGCATGAAGATGCTCGCCGAGGACATCGCCGCCGGCAAGGGCCATCTCAAGATCCGCCAGTCCGATCCGGCCAATCTCGAGGTCGGCGTCAACATGGCGACGACGCCGGGCAAGGTGATCTATCAGAACGAAATCATGCAGCTGATCCAGTATCAGCCGGCGACCGAGACGGTGCTGCGCACGCCGCTGCTGATCGTGCCGCCGTGGATCAACAAGTTCTACATCCTCGACCTCAAGCCGGAAAAATCCTTCATCAAGTTCTGCGTCGACCAGGGCCTCACCGTGTTCGTGATCTCCTGGGTCAATCCGGACAAGAGCCTCGCCGACAAGAGCTTCGCCGACTACATGAAGCTCGGCCCGCTGACCGCGATGGACGTGATCGAGAAGATCACCGGCGAGATGAAGGTGCACACCATCGGCTATTGCGTCGGCGGCACCCTGCTCGCCTCGACGCTGGCCTGGCTGGCCGAACGGCGCCGCCAGCGCGTCACCTCGGCGACGTTCCTGACCACGCAGGTCGACTTCACCCACGCCGGCGACCTGATGGTGTTCGTCGACGAGGGCCAGATCTCGGCGCTGGAGCGCGACATGCGCACGACCGGCGTGCTCGAAGGCGCGCGAATGGCGATGGCGTTCAACATGCTGCGGCCGAACGACCTGATCTGGTCCTACGTCGTCAGCAACTATCTCAAGGGCCAGCCGCCGTCGGCGTTCGACCTGCTGCACTGGAATTCCGACGCGACGCGGATGCCCGCCGCCAATCACTCCTACTATCTGCGCAACTGCTATCTCGACAACAAGCTGTCGGCCGGCAGCATGGTGCTCGACGGCACGCCGCTGGATCTCGCCAAGGTCAAGGTGCCGATCTACAACCTCGCCACCCGCGAGGACCACATCGCGCCGGCGGAATCGGTGCTGTACGGCTCGCAATTCTTCGGCGGCCCGGTCAAATACGTCCTGTCCGGCTCGGGCCACATCGCCGGCGTGATCAATCCGCCGGCGGCGAACAAATATCAGTACTGGACCAACGACAACATCCATGTCGGCTCGGTCGCCGAATGGCTCAAAGGCGCGCAGGAACACAAAGGCTCGTGGTGGCCCGACTGGCGCGCCTGGGTCGAGCAGTTCGACCCCGAACAGGTCCCTGCCCGCGCCATCGGCAACGAGATGTATCAGCCGATCGAGGACGCGCCGGGCAGCTACGTCAAGGTCCGGTCGTAAGACGGCATCTGTAGGAATAGGACACGCCCCACCGACAGCTTCAGGCGGCCTGCCACGCAGGCTGCGCCCGCCAATGCTGACCGGGGTAAGTTGTCACACCCCCATGGAAACACTTCCGGTTCGGCACACCTGCTCCTGGTTCGAAACAGGAAACCAGGAATGCACAAGCGTGACGCGATCTTTCCCGCCGGCCGGCAGGCCCTGTACGACATCAACGGCTATTCGGCGGCGATCCGCTCCGGCGATCTGCTGTTCGTGTCGGGTCAAGTCGGCAGCCGCGAGGATGGCTCCCCCGAGCCGCAATTCGACAAGCAGGTGCAGCTCGCCTTCGACAATCTCGCCGCCGTGCTGAAGGCCGCCGGGTGCAGCTTCGACGACATCGTCGACGTCACCAGCTTCCACACCGATCCCGCCGCCCAGTTCGACGTCGTGATGGCTGCGAAGAGTCGCGCGTTTCCGGCCAAGCCCTATCCGAACTGGACCGCGGTCGGGGTCACCTGGCTCGCCGGCTTCGACTTCGAGATCAAGGTGATCGCTCGGATCCCGCAGGCGGCCTGACCGCCGGCTCAGGTGCCGGACACCCAGGCGAGGAACAGCGCAAAGCCGGCCAGTCCGACCGTGACATGGGTGCCGAGCAGCACGTTGGCGCCGACCGGCGAGCGCCGCGCCAGCGCGGCGATGAAGCCGGAGAACGCCGACACCGCGAACAGGCCGGCGGCAACCTTGCCGAACGACAGGCTGCCCGACGGCGAGGCGCCGTCCGGCGTGCCGTGCAGCAGCATCACCAGCGTCTCCAGCCCGCCGAATCCGAGCAAGAGATGCAGCGCCACCAGCCCCTGCTTGCGTTCGCCGCGCAGATACAACAGGCCGAGATACAGTCCGAGCGCGCTCGCCGCGCTCAGGATCACCAGGACAGGCGTCGCCGTCATGCCGCTTCCACTTCCGTCGCCAGGAACCCGGCGAGTTAAGCACAGGACGTGGAACCTGAGAACAGCCGTGACGCGAGGCCCTACCCGCTCGGCGGCAGTCAGCAGCGGGCCCCCGGGAACCTCGCCTCCGTCGATTCGCGAGCCGACGGCAGTGGCCTGCCGTTCATCGACGGCGCGGAGGGAACAGAACTACTTCGAAACGCGATCAGCGATAGTGCCGCACAGCGAAGTCACTCGCGTAGAAGCTGCGGCAGCGGCCGTATGCGCGCCGAAAACTACGTCATAAAGCGAGGTTGTCACAAGAAATCCGCCATTCGTCGCAAACCGGCGTCGCGGCTTTACCTAACAGTCAGAGCTTGCGGTGATGAGTATACTTTGAAACCGGAACCAGCTGTCGATGTCCGACCTCTACCGCATGATCATGATCGAGAGCGACCTTCGCCTCCTGGCTGTGGCGGCCGCGACCTCGCTGCTGGTGTGCATCGTCGGCGTCAGCCTGTTCCATCGATCGCGCGCGGCCAGAGGGCGGAAGCAGGTATTGTGGCTGGTTCTGGTCGGGACGGCGAGCGGCTTCGGCGCATGGGCGACGCACTACATCGCGATGCTCTCGTACTACCCGGCTCATGGCGCGAGCTATAACCTCAATCTCAAATTGATCTCCCTGCTGCTTGCAATCGCGTTCATCGGAACCGGCGCCGCGATCGCTCGAATGGGGAACTCAAGGCTGTATTACTGCATCGGCGGAGCGGTGGTCGGGCTCAGCTTCACCGCGATGCTGTATTGCGACATCATGGCCATGGAGGCGCCGGTTCTGGTCGTGCGATCGCCCGCGATGGTGTTCATCTCGATCGCCGTGGCGGCCGGCTTCTCCGTGCCGGCGGCGATCTACGCCAACCGCGACGACACGCTGAAGGACACGCTGGGAGCGGCGGTGTTGTTCTCGATCGCGATCCTGGTGTCGCACATGGTCGCGCTCGCCGCGATGAACGTCGTGACCGGCGATGCCGCGTCGGTCAGCGCCGCGTCGAGGAGCAACGAGGCCGTGCTGTCCGTGCCGGCTCTGGCGGTGCTGACGGCCGGCGCGACCGCGGCGCTGCTCGGCGGCTGTCTGCTGTTCGCCCTCGCCGACCGCAGGTCGCACCGGCTGATCGCGCGTCAGAAGGTGCTGCTCGACATCGCGATCGAGAACATGCCGCAGTCGCTTTGCGTGTTCGATGCGTCGGGCCGCGCGCGGGTCTTCAACCGCCGCTATGCCGAACTGATGGGCATCGGCGTCGACGAACTCAAGAACATGACGCTGCTGGAAATGTACGAGCGGCGCCGGGCCCGGGGCGAGTTCGACGCCGACCCGCGTCCGCAGTTCGACGGCGTTCTCACTGAAATGCGCGGCGGACGTCCGGTCACCCAGATCGACACCACAATGCTTCCCGGTAGAGTTCTGCGGGTCACGCGTCAGCCGCTGCCGGACGGCGGCTGGGTGTCGACGATCGAAGACATCACCGACGCGCGACGGGCGCAGGAGCAGATCGCCCGCCTCGCCCGTCACGATGCGCTCACCAACCTGCCCAACCGGGCCACGTTCTGCGACACGCTCGAGAGCGCGCTACGCGCGGAGACCACCGTCGCGGTGCTCTATCTCGATCTCGACCGCTTCAAGGAGGTCAACGACGCGCTCGGTCATCCGGTGGGTGACGCGCTGCTGATCGAGGTGTCGTGGCGGCTGACGCAATGTATCAGCGAGGGCGACACGGTAGCGAGACTCGGGGGCGACGAATTCGCCGTCGTGCAGATCTCCCGCGGGCAGCCCACCGCTGAAGCCGCCGCCCTGGCGGCCCGGATCGTCGAGGCGATCGGCGCGCCGTTCGACATTCACGGCCATCAGATCAGCATCGGCGCCAGCGTCGGCATCGCCCTGGCGCCGCGAGATGGCGACGACGCGGACGCCGTGATCCAGAAGGCGGACCTCGCTCTGTATCGTGCCAAGAGCGAGGGGCGCGGCGACTACTGCTTCTTCGAGGCGGAGATGGAGGCGGCGACCCAGGCCCGCAACACGCTGGCGTCGGAGATGCGCACGGCGCTGACCCGCCGCGAATTCGTCCTGCATTATCGGCCGATCCGGGATCTCGACAGCGGCGAGATCATCGCCTTCGAAGCGATGCTGCGCTGGCAGCACCCGACGCGCGGCCAGACGCTGCCCGACGAGTTCATGCCCCTCGCCGAAGATTGCGGCCTGATCGTCCCGATCGGCGACTGGATGATGAAGGCGGCCTGCGCGGAAGCGGTGCGCTGGCCTGCCGACGTGCGTGTGTCGGTCGGTCTGTCGCGGTCGCAATTGCGGCATTCGCGCCTGGTGCCCGCCGTCGCCACCGCGCTGCTGACCTCCGGACTGGCGCCGCATCGGCTGGAACTGGAGATCGCCGAATCCACCGTGATGGAGGAAGGCGAAAGCGTGTTCGCCACGCTCCACGCCTTGCGCGGGCTCGGCATCAGCCTGTCGCTGGACCATTTCGGGGCCAGCTATTCGGCGCTCAGCGCGGTGGAAGGCGTGTTGTTCGATCGCGTCAAGATCGATCCCCGTTTCATCGAGGCCGTCGGCACTCAGGACGACGCGCTCGCCGCGCTGGCGTCGATCACGCGGCTCGGGCGATGGATCGGAAGCGTCACCGCGACCTCCGACCTGGACACGTCGGATCGGCTCGACCTGTTGCGCGCCGCCGGCTGCACCGAGATCCAAGGCCGGGTATCGGGCACATCCGGCAGCGCTCCGGATGCGCGGCTGCTGCTGAACCACAACGATCGCCGCATCGTCGCCTGACCGCAGATCCGGCCTGCGCCGACGGCCTACCCCGTCAGGTCGACGTCGGCCTCCGGGCCGTGACGTGCAGGATGCTCACCAGTTCGTCGTCGAAGCCCCTGTCCTCGTTGGCGTCGATCGCCAGCGACGCCCACGCGCCGGCTTCGGCGTAGCGATCGCGCAGCCAGGCCTCCGACGGGTAGTTGTAGTAGCGCGAAAGCTTGTCGCGCCCCTCGCCGTCGCCGGCCTTGTAGCTGGCGTAGAACAGGCCGCCGGGCTTCAGCGCCCGCCGGATCCGCGCCAGCACGTCGCCGAGCTGATCGCGCGGCACGTGCAGCAGGCAGGCATTAGCCCAGACGCCGTCATACAGCGCCTCGGCGTCGAGCTGATGAAACAGCAGCGTCTCGACGGCGCGGCCGAGCTTCTGCGCCGCCTGCGCCGCCATCTGCGGCGAGCCGTCGGTCGGACGGACGTCGAAGCCCTGCGCCAGCATATGCGCACTGTCGGCGCCGGCGCCGCAGCCGAGTTCGAGGATCGACGCGCCCTGCGGCAGCGCCGCGAGGAAGCCGTTCAGCCGGACGTGGCGGTGCTTGCTCCACGCCGCGTAGTCCGCGGCGTTGCCCTGATAGAATGCGAGCGTCTCCGGATCGAAGGCGGTGGTCATGGCCGGTCTCTCAGTCGACGCCCGGCGTTTCCGGCAGCCCGAGCATCAGCCGCATGTTCTGCACCGCGGCACCCGAGGCGCCCTTGCCGAGATTGTCGAGCCGCGCCACCAGCACCGCCTGGCGATGCGCCTCGCTGCCGAACACGGCGAGTTCGAGCCTGTTGGTCTCGTTCAGCGCCTCCGGCTCGATCCGGCCCTGGGTCAGCGGCTCGCTGCCCTGCGGCAGCACCGACACATCGGCGCTGCCGGCGTAGCGCCGCTCCAGCGCCGCCTGCAGATCGGCCACCGCCGGCTTGCCCGGCAGCGTGTCCAGATGCAGCGGCACCGACACCAGCATGCCCTGCCGGAAATTGCCGACCGACGGGACGAAGATCGGCCGCCGCGTCAGCTTCGCATACAGCTGCGTTTCCGGCAGATGCTTGTGCGCGAAGCCGAGGCCGTAGAGTTCGAACGCCGGCGCCGTGCCGGCCTCGTAGGCCGCGATCATCGCCTTGCCGCCGCCCGAATAGCCGCTGACGGCGTTGATCGAGATCGGGTAGTCGGCCGGGATCAGACCGGCGTCGACCAGCGGCCGCAGCAGCGCGACCCCGCCGGTCGGATAGCATCCCGGATTGGAAACCTTTCGCGCGCTGCGAATCTTGTCGGCCTGGTCGGGCGCCAGTTCGGCGAAGCCATAGACCCAGTCCGGCGCGACCCGGAACGCCGTCGAGGCGTCCAGCACCTTGGGCGCCTCGCCGCCCATGCCGTCGATCAGCGCCACGGTCTCCTTCGCGGCATCGTCCGGCAGGCACAGGATGACCAGATCGACCTCGGCCATCAGCGCCCGCTTGGCGGCGACGTCCTTGCGCTTGTCGTCGGCGATGTCCTTCACCGTGACCTGACCGTGACGGGCCAGCCGTTCGCGGATGCCGAGCCCGGTGGTGCCGGCGGCGCCGTCGATGAACACGGCCGGCTTGCCGGTGGCAGCGGCTTTGGTGGTCGTGGTGTCCGTCAGGGTCATCTCGGGTTCCTTCACTCTGCGGGCGCGAACGCCGTCGCGTCTATGTAGTCCAACTGCGGCCGGAGCGCGATCATCTGCGCGGCGATCGCTTGCGCCGCCGGATCGCCCTGCCGCGCCAGCGCGGTCGCCACCGCGACATGGTCGGCGTCGGATTTGTTCTGGTTCAGCTTGAAGCTGCCTTCGACAGCGTCCACCCGCATCATCACCCCGACGATCGCCTTCTTCATCGCGCTGCGTCGTCCGGCCGTCATCTTCGCCGCCGTCCACGGCCGCTTCGGCGCCAGCGTGGTTTCGAAGACCGCGCTGACCTCGTCAAGATGGCCGTCGAGTTCGGCCTCCGACATCAGCGCCGCCGGCCCGGTCAGATGCACGCTCTGATACAGCCAGGTCGGCACCTGATCGGGCGAGGCGTACCAGTCGGCCGACACATAGGCGCCCGGGCCGGTCACCGCCATCAGCCACGGCGTCCGGCTGTCGGCGAGCGCCAACAAGGGATTGCCGCGCGCGACATGAAACGACAGCAGCGGCGTGCCGTCGCTGGCATAGTCGATCGCGAACGGCAGCGGCGACGCCACCGGCTTGCGGCCGTCATGGGCACAGACGAGACCGAAGCCGCGCGCCGCCGCAAAGGCAAGGCAGGCGGATCGATCGGGCTTGAAGGCGGGCGGCACGTACATGGCTGGCTCCTGGTTGAAGGCGGAGCCGCCGGGATCTGGTCGCGTCTGGAGGGGGAGATGATCGACCTGCCGCGGACCGAAACCGGCGGCAGGGGCAACGCTGTCAATCGCGAACAGCCGCTCCTACCGCGGGGATGCGGCGGCGGGTGGCTTTGACGATGGTCGCGGCGTTGATCATGGAACGGTTGATAGATTCAGATCGCAGCAGCGTCAAGCATCCCGCCAAGGTACAGCCATGCGAAAAGCGCGGCCACGCCGGATAGCGGGCCGCGCTCTTCAGGTCTTCGATCGCGGCGATCTCAGCGCCACTGCTTCTCCTCGGCCGACCACGCCCAGCCGGGCAGCTTGCCGGGCTTGCTGAACGCCGTGACGATGTTGCCGAGCAGGCGCGACACGTTGTTGTCGAAATTCTTGTACGGCAGCGACTGGCTGAACGCGATCGAGCCGGTGGAGAACACCGCGCCGTCGTTCGGCGCGGTGAAATACACCATGTCGGCGCGCACCCGATAATCGTGCGATCCGGACAGGCCCGGATAGGGATAGAGCACCTCCTCCACCACGGTCTGATAATTGTCGCTGTGTCCGCCGGACGACGCGACGATCAGCGAGTGCGGCGGGGTGCCGAGCGTCAGGTCGTAGCGGTCGATCTCGATGCCGCCGGCGGCGCCCTGCGCGAGGCCGAAATCGCCGATGATCTCGCCCTCGATGCCCTCCATCATCCAGGAGGCGCGGCGATGCCAGCTATCCGGCATCCGGCGGAACGGCCGCGCCGAGTCGAACCCTTCCGAGATGAAGCCGACGCCGAACACCTTCTGCGGCGGGCGGCCGAGGTCCTTCCACAGCCCGCTCTTCTGCCCGGTCGTCGCCAGATAATACTCGCCGGGCCGCGCCTGCCATGCTCGCATGCCCGAATTCAGCTTGCGCACCTCCATGCACCACGGATCGTCGCCGTGGTAACCGACATTCCAATAGAAGCCGTTGCCGCCGAGATAGATGAAGCGGCCGCCTGAGGCGATGTAATCCTCGGTGGCGTCCAGCATCGCCTCGGACACGTATTCCGGATGCGTCCCGCTCAGCACCACGCTGTAGGGCTTCAGCGCCCCGACGCCGTCGCGATGCAGATCCTCGTCGGTGGTGATCTCATAGTCGTAGCCCTGATGCTCGAGCCAGGCGATGATCGACAGATCCGCCGGAAACTGCCAGGTCACGCCCATCGACGACATCCGGGCCTTCGGGCGCATGTTCAGGATCGGCCGGCGATAGGTGCTGTAGCAGACCCCTGCCCCGTCGGCGTGATGGTCGTACAGCGACAGGCCGAACTCCGCGGTCTGGTACAGCTCGATGTCGACCTCGGACAGAATCGGCGACTGCCCCGCGAGCGGCTGCATGATCTCGGCGTCGAAGCTCAGATGCTCGTTGGCATAGGCCAGATAGCTTCCGGTCGGCACCAGGAACAGGATCGGCGCCTTCGGCTTGACCGGGCGGACGAAGAACACGATGTATTCCTCGCGCATCCCCTTGGCGTCGCCGGTCCGCAGGCGGAAGGCGTAGGCGCCGCTCTTGAGGTCGGGCACCTTGATCGTGCGCGTCAACTCCCATTTGCAATCGATGATGGCATCGTCGTGAAACTCGATGCCGCCGTATTGCTCGGGCGCCAGCCGGAAGCAATCGTCCTTGCCCTGCCAGTTGAACCCCGTCTGGGCCCGGACCGGGCGATTGTAGCCCTCGGCGTGCAAACCATAAGGCCCGGCATCAATCACCCGATCGCCTATGCCCTGCGCGGAATAGCCCTCCGCCGTGTCCCAATACGCCACCAGCCCGTTCTGCGGCGCCAGTCCGCTGTCGCGATAGCGGTCGAGTTCGTCGCGCGTCAGCACGCGATCGAACACCGCGGGCCGGTCGAGCTTGCCGTTGAGGCACTGCGTGACGAAGTCGCCGCGCAGCGTGTGGTGATCGCGCGCGCCGGCGAGCAGAAACGGAATCTCCGGCGGGTTGACCGGCCGGAAGCGCAGCGTCTCGCGCACATGCGAGCGGAAGTCGACATTGGCGACCTTGCTGAGCAGCGAGTTGTAGCGGGTCGCCACGCCCTCCTGATACAGCGTCGCGACGCCGGTCTTGGCGTCGAACGTCGCCGCGACGAAGTACCAATTGTTCTTGAGCACCGGCACTTCGGCATCGAGATAGTCCACCTCGTGCCCGTCGCCAAAGCCGAATTCGAGGAAGCCGTCCGGGTTGAGCCACAATCCGTAGCCGCGATTGCCGAACGCGTCCCACTTGCCGAGCAGACACTGCCGCCGGCCGCCGCCCGGACTGTTCGGATGCACGAAGGTGCACAGGCTGAAGCTGCCGTTCAGCGCCAATCGCTGCTCCGGGTCGGCCACGGTGAGAAACGAGCCGACCTGGGTGAACTGCTTGCGGACGCGCCAGACGCCGTTGGCCTCGTTGGCGATCTCCTCCTCCTTGTAGCCGGGACCGGCCGGATGCGCGTCGCCGTGGATCAGGCGCACCAACTGCGCGTCGACGATGTCGGTGCCGTCGGCGTGCACGTAGAACGAAATGTCGTCGCCGGGCTTGACCGAAATCTTGTCCGCGTATCCGAATATCTTCTTCTCGGCCATGGTGGTGGGCTTCTCCGGCGACTGAACTGAGCGGTGTTAGGTTTCGAGCAGGTCCTGGACGCGACGCAGGAACAGCGCGTGATAGGCTTCGTCGGGCGTCTCGTAGTTGCGGTCCTCGACCATGCGCGGCGCGGTGCCGCGGTGGCCCGACAGCGCGACGATGCGGTAGGCCTTGAACTCCTCCAGCACCATGATGGCGTATTTGTCGATCTGGCCCTGGCGGCGGAAATAGATCAGCAGGCGTTCCAGCGCTTCGCTGTGCTGACCGAGCGGCTTGGACTTGTGCTCGGCGATCACCGCGTCCGACACCAGGCGCTTGAGGAAGTCGCGCTGCATCTTGTCGAAGCGGCGGAAATACACCTGATCCTTGTCTTCGACTTCGGTGGCTTCTTCGGGCAACATCTCGCCCCCTTTCTCAGCTCGGGTTGAGCGCCTCTCGCTCTTCTTCTTGTCGCGCCAGGCGCGGAACTGCGACTTGATGCCGAAGATGCCGCCGCGCAGGAACAGCACGACGCCGAGCATGATCGCGCCGATCAGGACGAAGCGCAGCGGACCGAGATCGATCAGCACCCGGTCGATGAACACCACGATCAGCGTGCCGGCGACCGCGCCCTCGGCGCGTCCGATGCCGCCGATCACCAGCATCGCCAGCGACAGCAGCAGCGTGTCGAACGAGAACAGGTTCGGCGAGGCACCGCCGAAATGGGTCGCGTAGAAGCCGCCGATGAAGCCGAGCGCCGCCGACGAGATCAGAAACACCATGATGCGGGCGCGGATGAAATCGACGCCGCAGGCCTGCGCGAAGCCTTCCTTCTTCTCCTGCGCCATCCGCAGCAGCCGGCCGAGCCGCTTGCCGTCGACGAAGCGATACAGCGCGAGCGCCAGGATCATCAGCAGGACCGCAACGTAGTAGCCGAGCAGCAGCCGGTTGGATTGCGACAGCCACGCCGGCAGATAGCTCGGCGCGCCGTAGAGGCCGCCGGTCGCCGAGCCGAACTGCCGCGACTGCACCACATAGACCCGGCACAGCTCGACCACGCCCAGCGTCAGCAGCGCGTAGTAGAACCCGTCGAGCCGCATCGCCGGCAGAGCGATCAGCACGCCGAACGCCAGACCGATCAGCATCCCCGCGAACGGCAGCACCCACCATGGCAGGCCCAGCGTGATCGCCATATAGGTGGTGCCGTAGGCGGCGGCCCCGACCACGGCGTAGGTCGCCAGCGAGAAGATGCCCGCCGTGCCGACCACCAGCATCCAGCACAGATTGATGGCCGCGTAAATCGCGAACACCGAGGCCGCCGACATCACCGTGTTGTAGGAACTCACCGGCACGAACAGCGGCATCAGGAAGAACGCCGCGAGCGCCAGCATCCACCAGATCGGCCGCTTGTCGACGATCGTCTTCTCGCGACGCATCGTCTTCGGATTGTACTCGCCGTGGATGTTGAGCACCCGGCGCCGCGTCGGCCAGTAGCGCGTCCGCGTCCACAGCGCGCCGCCGTGGCCGGGCCATTTGTAGTAGTAGCGCAGCCGGCCGACCAGATACATCTTCGGCCGGAACCGCGTGGTCTCGTCCCAGGTCACCTGATGCGGCAAATACGGGTTGGTCGGCACCTCGCGCGCCGGGGTTTCCGGATGCTGCGAGTCGGTCGGATCGATCCAGATCGGAGCAGTCGTGTCGGACATCGCTTATGCCTCGCGCGCCTTGTCGAGAATTCCGGAGATCCCGCGCGGGCGGATCAGGAGCACGACGATGATGAGCAGGAACTGCGTGATCAGGACGTACTGACCGCCGAGGAAGGTCGAGGTCAGCGACTCGTTCACGCCCAGCATGATGGCGCCGATGGTCGCCCCGGGAATGCTGCCGAGGCCGCCGACCAGCGCGATGCTGAGCCCCTTGATCATCGGCGTGATGCCGCTGAACGGCGCGACGTAATAGGTCTGCGCCAGCAGCACCGCCGCGAGGCCAGCGAGCGATCCGGTCAGGGCCATCACATAGATGCTGGTGCGGCGGACGCCGATGCCGACGATCGAGGCCGCGTGCGGATTCATCATCATCGCCCGGATCTCGAGGCCGCGGCGGCTCGAGCGCATCCACATCAGGATCAGGGTCAGCAGCAGGATCGCCGACAGCGAGGCGCCGAGCTTGTCCGAGGTGACGACCACGCCCAAAATGTCGGCGTTCCAATTGCCGAACAGCCGCGGCAGCGACTTCGCGCGGGGTCCGAACCACCACAGCAGGATCTGATTGCCGACCAGGCTGATGGCGAGCGTGGCGATCAGCGCGCGCAGCGGAAAGTTCGGCTTGTCGTGGATCGGAATGAAGGCGAGCAGACAGACGATCAGCCCGCCGAACGCGCCGGTCAGGATCCCGGCCGCCATCACCACGACCGGATACGGGCCGATATACACGCTCGCCAGCCACGCGCCGTAGCCGGACAGCGCGAAGATGAAGCCGTAGGCCATGTTGACGAGGCCGAGGCTCGACCAGGTGACCGAAATCCCGATCGCCAGCGTGCCGTAGATGCAGGCCAGTGTGATCGCGTTGGTGACGATGAAACCCCAGTTCATCAGGTGCGCTCCGTCGACATGGCCTTGGATGCCGAAGCCTCGCCCTTCAGCTTGCCGGCGTGCATTCCGATGATGCGGTCGACGCTGCCTTCGAGCAGCGCGACGTTCTGTTCGGCGATCACCATCGCCGAACCGCCGAGCTCGACCGCCATCAAGGCGTCGACCACCGAGCGGCCGATCTTCGGCGCCAGCCCGAGCGAGGGCTCGTCGACCAGGAACAATTCGGCGTCGGACATCAGCCCGCGGCCGATCGACACCATCCGGCGCTCGCCGCCCGACAGCCGCCCGACCGCGGTTTTCATCAGCTTCTCCAGCGGCGGGAAGATCTGCAGGATGCGCTTCTTGCGGATGCCGCGCTCGGCCCAGGCCCGCTTGGTGAAGGCGCCGCTGTCGAGATGCTCTTCCACGGTCAGGCCGTGGAAGATCTCGTCGCCCTGCGGAATCAGCGCCAGTCCGCGCCGGACGATGAGGTGCGTGTAGCGCCCCGGCCCCTGGCTGCGGGTGCGGCCGACCTCGTAGCCGTTCAGCTTGATCGAGCCGCGTTGCCAGCCTGTCAGTCCGGCGATCGCTTGAAACAATGTCGACTTGCCGTGGCCGTTGAGCCCGACGAGGCCGATCCGCTCGCCGGCGAACACGGTGAGGTCGAGGTCGTGGATCACGCGCATCGGCCCCCAGCCCGCCGACAATCCCTTGACGTCGAGCACGGCGGGACGCGCCGCGCCGGTTTCGGGAGCGGCCATCAGTGCAGCCCCCCGCCCGCTTCGGTCTCGAAATACGCCGCCTTGACCCGCGGGTTCTCCAGGATCTCGGACAGCAGCCCCTCGGCGATGGTCTCGCCGGCATCCATCACCAGCACCCGATCGGCGATCGTGTCGAGCAGCTCCATCCGGTGCTCGATCAGCACGATCGCGATGTTCAGCTCCTTGGCGAGCACCCGCATGATGTCGTCGAGTTCGTCGATCTCGGAGTTGATCAGTCCCGCGGCCGGCTCGTCCATCAGCAGCACCGACGGCCGCCGCATCAGCAGGCACGCGATCAGCAGCTTGCGGCGGTTCAGGGTGTCGAGCCGGTCCGCCATCATGCTGCCCGGAATCCGGAAGCCGACCAGCCCCGCGCCCCATTCGGCGTCGTCGGGCGTCAGATACGGCCGATACGCCTGCCGCGCCGCCTTCAGCACCTGGGCGACGGTCATGTCTTCCGGTACGATCGGGGTCTGGTAGGTGCGGCCGATGCCGAGCCGCGCCCGCCGGTGTAGCGGCAGGCCGGTGATCTCGCGGCCGCCATAGGCGACCGTTCCGCTCTTCGGCGAGATGCGTCCCGACAACACCTCGAACAGGCTGGTCTTGCCGGCGCCGTTCGGCCCGATGATCCCCAGCACCTCGCCCGGCTTCACGCTGAGCGAAATGCCGCGCAGGATCGACCGCCCGCCGAGATCGAGGCCGATCTGATCGCAGGCAAAGATCGCCGATGCAGTCATCGTCATCGACCCGGCGTCACCACCACGGCGCCTTCTGCAGCTTGTTCTCGACGAGCACGTCCGGATAGATGATCTTGTGCTCGTTGTTCTGAACCTGGAAGAACAGCTGGGCCATGCCCTTCTCCAGCTCGGCCGCGCCGATCGCGTCGCCCGTGTCCGGATAGTGCGCGCACTCCTGATAGGGATTGTCCATGCTCATGAAACCGCAGACGCCGCGATAGGAGTTCTTGCGGATCCAGTCGCTGACGCCCTTGAAGTTCGACGGATCGCCGACCGCTTCCCACGCCGCCTTGAGATAATAGGTCGTGTCGTAGCCGTTGCCGGTGTAGCAGAGCCCCATGATGCCCGGGAAACGCTTCTTGTATTTGGCGCGGAACGCCTTGCCCTTCTCGTCGGCATAGACGCCGAGCACGGTGCTCCAGACGAAGCCTTCCGCGGCGGGGCCGGACAATTCCAGGAACTCCGGCTGCGACGGGCCGTATTGCAGATAGACCAGCGCGCCCTTCAGCGGGTCGGCGCTGTACTGCTTGACGAAGGCGGCGTATTCGGCGGCGACCCAGTGGTCGATCATCACCGCCCCGGCCCCGACCTTCTTGATTTCCTGAATGACCGTGCCCCAGTCCTGGACCGGATACTGGATGTCGGTGATGCCGGCGAGCTTGAACTCGCTCTTGGGGAGCGAGGCCTGCAGCGCCTTCGAAATCGTCTGGTTGTAGGCGATCTGCTCCTGGACGATGTGCACGCCGTTGTTCAGCGGCTTCCACACGCCCTGATCCTTCATCGCCTTCAGGAACACCGGGAACGTGTGGCCGTAGTGAACTTCGGACGGATCGGTCTGAAACACGTGCGAGTATTTGTCGGGCTGCTTGACGACGAGATCGGTCATGTTGCGTTGCGTCAGGCCCCACAGGAACGGCGCCTTGTAGCGGGCCGAGACGTCGGCCACCGGGATCGGCGTGAACACGAAGGCGCAGGACATCGCGTGCACCTTGGCGTCGATCAGCTTGTTGATCGCCACCTGCCCGCTTTCCGGGGACAGCGGGTCGATATCGACCACAACGGCCTTGAGCTGGCGCCCCAGCACGCCGCCCGCGGCGTTGATTTCTTCCAGGGCCAAGGTCGTTCCGTTCAGATAGTCCTGGTGATCAGCGACGCCGGCCTGGGCGGTCTGGGCGGTCGGAACGCCGATCAGGATCGGATCGGCCGACGCCGCGCGCGTCGCGCCGGAGACGAAAGGTGCTGGAAAAGCGGCAGCAGCCGTGCCGGCTGACGCAAGTTGAAGCAGTTTGCGACGTGAGACCTTGCCGACCATGAGACTTCTCCTGATGAGCACCCCCCGGATGCCCGTGTGCCGAAAGACGTCTCATCCTAGGTAACTGGTCAAATTTTGGTCTTTCACTGGGAAGCACTGTCTCTACAATTCCAGCGCACTGCTAATCACGGCGTGGTCCCGCCGATCTTCGCTGCCGGCATACTTCTTGCGTTTGTTCCGAGAACTCCGCACTATCGAGGTCGCCGTGATAAGTCAGAAGAACCACTACTCGACCGCCACGCTATCCGGGTCCGCGAGCATCGCCGCGTGGCGTCAGGCCATGGCGGAAGTCTATTATCGCCTTGATATTCAGGCCCGGAACGACGATCGCGTCGTCGGCGAACTGATCGACGTGCAGTTCGGATCGATGGGGGTGTCGAACTTCAAGGCGGACGCGCAACGCGTGATCCGGCGCAAGGAATCCGCGAAAATCGACCAGTCCGAGGACTTCGTGTTTCTGTTTCCGACCCGAAAGGGCCTGGAGTTCGAGCAGCGGGGACGGACCGGGCTGGCGATGCCGGGCGCCGTGTTTCTCCTCAACTCTGCTGAAAATTACATCGTCGACGTTCCCGACGGGTCGGAAAACATCACCATCAAGATCGACCGCCGCCTGCTGATCGACCGCGTCAAGGGCATCGACGGCCTGTGCGCCGCGATGAACATTGCGAACTCCCAACTCGTTCCGGTTGTCGCGACGCTCGGCACACAATTACTCAACCTGCCGCCCGGCGACCATGCCGACCGGCTGCAGCAATCGGTGATCGACCTGATCTGCCTGATGCTCGACCTGCGCGAGTCGCCGCAGGACGGCGCGTTCATCCGGCAGACGCTCGCCTCGTCGCTGTACAGCCGGATCGACAACTATCTGCAGCGCAACCTGCACGTTCATGATCTGTCGCCCGATCAGGCCGCGCGGGAACACAAGATTTCGGTCCGCTACCTGCACAAGATCTTCCATTATCACGGAACGTCGTTCGGCCAGCGGCTGCTCGAACTGAGGCTGCAGCGCGCCCGCCAGATGATCACGGGACACCGCTCCGCCGCTTCCATCAATCTCGGCCAGGTCGGCTACGAATGCGGCTTCACCGGCCAGTCCTACTTCTCGACCTGCTACCGGAAGCGCTTCGGGGTGACGCCGCGTCAGTCCACGCGGCTTCCCATCAACGGCGACAGCAATCTCAGGTTGGGGGCCGCCGAGTTCGACGACATCGACGACGCTTCGGCTTGACGAGGCGACGGGGCGGCAATGGCGCCCTCGCCGATGCGCCGCCGGACGCGGCGCCGTCGCGGGCCGCCCCGGCAGCACACGCCCTGCTTGCAAAGTTCCGGCGACGGATGTATTTCCCCGCGCACTGGTCGGCAGTTCACCAAGGCGTCGCTGCCCCGCGAGGGGAGCTAAACCTGCCAACGGCCCTTTGATCGGCAGACACTTGTCCCGTGCCGCGTCGAAAGTCAGCGACCATCGACTTGTCCGATCGGCACGATCGAGGATGAGGTCATGACCCGAACCGTTTTCCCCTACACCGCGCAGGACGTGTCCGCGCTGGCGCGGGCTCTCAATCGCGAGCTTGGCGCACTGGACCGCAAGCTCGGCCATGTCGAGATGCTGAACCTGCTGGCGCGCTCGGCGGGCTTTCGCAATTTCCAGCATTTCCGCGCCCAGCACGACGCCGGCGACCGCCTCGCCTGCGCGCCGGAGCCGGCGCCGGCGATCGACCATCAGCGCGTCGAGCGCGTCGCCCGGCATTTCGACGCCGGCGGCAGCCTGCTGCGCTGGCCGTCCAAGGCAAGCCATGCCGAGCTCGGGCTGTGGGTGCTGTGGTCGCGGATTCCGCGCGGCAGCGAGCTGAGCGAAAAGCAGATCAACGCACTGCTCGCCGGCCATCACAGCTTCGGCGACCACGCGCTGCTGCGCCGCGCGCTGTGCGACCACGGCCTGATGGCACGCACGCCGGACGGCCGCGCCTATCGCCGGATCGAGCAACCGCCGCCGCCCGAGGCTCTGGCGCTGATCCGCCATCTCGCCCCGCGCCTCGCCGCCTGACGCCGCTCATCGTTTTCTGAAGAGGCAATCATGTCTGCTCCCTTGTTCGGGGGCCGCGCGGCTTTGCGCGCGTCCCTCCCCGCTCCCGTCGTTGTTTCCACCAGCCGCGGCCCGATCGAACTGATCGACCGCGGCGCCGGGCCTACCGTGCTGGCCCTGCACGGCGGCATGGGCGGCTGCGACCAGAGCCTGCTGCTGGCCCGCGCCGCACTCGGCGACGATCCGCCGTTGCGAGTGCTGGCGGTGTCGCGGCCCGGCTATCTCGGCACGCCGCAGCCGAGCGGCGTAGTGCCCGAGCAGCAGGCCGATCTGTATGCCACGCTGCTCGACACGCTCGGCATCGGCGAAGCGATCGCGATCGCGGTCTCTGCCGGCGGGCCGTCGGCGCTGCACTTCGCGCTGCGCCACCCGACGCGCTGCGCCGGTGTGGTGCTGATCTCGTGCTGCACCGGCACGCTCGAAGTTCCGCCGCAGGTGCGCGCGCGGCTGCCGATGATGCGATGGATCGCCCGGGTGCCGGGACTGGTGGCGCTGCTACGCTGGAGCACCGCACGCCAACCGGACAAGGCGGCGAGCCGCTCGATCCGCGATCCGGAGCTGCGCGCGCGGACGCTGGCGGATCCCGTCGCCGGCGCGATGCTGGCAGAGCTGCAAGCCAGCGTGTTCACGCGGCTCGCGGAACGGCTGCCCGGCACGCTGACCGACACGGCCTACTTCGCGGAGATGGACGCGATCGACGTTTCGACGCTCGAAGCGCCGCTGCTGGCGATCCACGGAACCGGCGACAACGTGGTGCCGTTCGCCCACGCGCGCCGTGTCGCCGACCAAGCGCCGCGCGGCGAGCTGCTGGCAATCGAAGCCGGCGAACACGTCAGCCTGTTCACGCATCTCGCGGATGTGCGAATGCGCGTGAGCGAGTTTGTGGCGAAGTGTCGTGCCACCTCATCGCTGACGGCGAATGTGTAAGCTCGATCTCAATGTCGAGGCTCGACCTCAGCGCCACCGGCAGCGAGCTCCCTCGCCCCGCTCTTGCGGGGAGAGGGTTGGGGTGAGGGGCAGGCCGCGAGTCGCGAACTCTCGACCGCGCGGAGGCGCCCCCTCACCCGCCCGGCTGCGCCGGTCTGTCCCCGCACGCGGGGAGAGGTTAGTTAGTCCCGTGTCTCAGATCACCGGGCTCCACGGCGCCGGCACCAGGCGATAGCCGCTGCCGTCCTTCTGCACGTAGCCGTTGGCCGGGAACGGATAGTGGAAGCCCTGCACCCGCATCTTGTCGGCGACCAGCATGTCGTAGACCTTGCGGCGGGTGGTCTCGGCCTGCGCCGGATCCTGGTCGAACATCAGGTGCCAGCCCGGATTGGCGACGAACAGCGCCGGCAGGTTGGTGATGTCGGACTGGATGAACACCTTGTCGGCGCCGGACGACAGCACGAACGAGGTGTGGCCCGGGGTGTGGCCGGTCGCCTCGACCGCGAGCAGGCCGGGCGCGACGTCCTTGCCCCACTCGTACGGCGTGACCTTCTTGGCGAGCCCGGCCTCGAACACCCGGCGGGCGTTTTTGAACACGCCCTGCATCCGCTCGTTGGGAGCGCGGCTCATCTCGCCGTCGTCCATGAAGTACTTCCACTCCGCCGCCGGCACCAGCACCTCGGCGTTCGGGAACGCCGGCTGGTTGTCGGCGGTGAGCAGGCCGTTGATGTGGTCGGCGTGGAAATGCGAGATCACCACCATGTCGACCGCCTTGGGGTCGAAACCGGCGGCCGCCATGTTGCCGGCGAACTGGCCGACATTGCCCTTGCTCGACGCGAACGCGCCGGGGCCGTTGCCGGTGTCGACCACCACCAGCTTGCCGGAGGTGTTGATCACCAGGGGCGCGAAATTGATCGAGATCTTGTCCTTGGGCAGGAAGGCGGCTTCGAGCGCCTTGTTGACCTCGTCCTTCTTGGCGTTGAGCACGAAGCTGTCGCCGAGCGGAAAGGTGTTCACGCCGTCGGAGATCACGTTCACCTGCGCGTCGCCGACCTTGTAGCGGTAGAAGCTCGGCGCTTGCTTGTCGGCGAGCGGCGCCGCCGCTTCGGCGGGAGCGCTGCGCAGCAACGGCGCGGCGGCGAGCGCGGCGGCGGCAGTCAGGGCGTGACGTCGGGTCAGGTCCATGGCGTGTCCTCGATGATGTTGGTTTCGGGCGGCGGCACTCTACGCCGCGGCGGGTGACTGGATTGCGGCATAACGACAGTTTGATCGCACGGGCGGCGCATCGCGGGCCCACCGACGCCAACACCGCGGGCCGCGCGGTATTCCCAACGCCGGCCGCGTCAAATCGACCGCAACAGCCAGTTCGCCGCGATCGACAGCCCGTCGCCGAACAGCAGCAGAACGGCCGACCACACCAGCGCCGACAGCACGTTGGCGACCTGGAAGCTCCAATACGGCATCTCGAAAATACCGGCGGCGAGTGGGACCGAGGCCCGCAGCGGCCCGAAGAACCGGCCGATGAAGATGCTCGGCACGCCCCATTTGCGCACGAAGTCCTCGCCGCGCAGCAGCAGCCCCGGAAATTTCGACAGCGGCCAGATCTGCGACACGCTGTCCTTGTAGCGATAGCCGAACCAGTACGACAGCCAGTCGCCCAGCGACGCGCCGAGCGCGCCCGCCAGCCAGACCGGCCAGAAACTGATGCCGCTGGCGCCGACCAGCGCGCCGATCGCCACCAGCGCGCCCCAGGCCGGGACCAGCAGCGAGATGAAGGCCAGCGATTCCCCGAACGCCAGCGCCAGCACCACCGGCGCGGCCCAGGCCTGGTGCTCGCGCACGAAATCGATGAGGCCGCGAAAAGCTTCTTCCATTGTTCCTCGGTCGGCCGGCGTGCCGGCCCCCGCCATTCATATGGGTGTCGCATACACGGTCTTGAACCGAAGCGACATGCGGCCGGGCGAAGCGCCGGCCGGGTGCGCGACCGGGACCAGACCGCGATGGCCGGAATGCGGCCGAGCGGCCGGTTTACCGCCGCGGGCGGCGCAGGGCAGCCGCGATCCGCCGCCGATCCCCGACCTGCGATTGAACCTTTTCGCAGCGCACGCGGCTAACGCAGGTATTTCGGTAGCTGGACTGGCCACCGAGCCGCCGCTCCCGGATCGCCCACCCCCAATTCAGTCAAGGATTTAAAGGATGATCGGTTCGATCATGATGTGCGCCAGCGTCGCATTGTTTCTGGTCGGCATGCTGGCCGGCGTCGTCATGGGCATCGCCCATGATTTCACCCTCGGCCCCGCTCATGCCCACCTGAACCTGGTCGGCGGCGTCATGCTGTTCCTGTTCGGCCTGTATTATCGTGTGGTCCCGGCCGCCGGCTCGACCCGCCTCGCCACGGTCCAGGGCTGGCTGCACATGACCGGCGCGGTGCTGTTCCCGGTCGGCATCGCCCTTTCCATTACCCAGGGGCCGGCCTATATGCCGGTTCCGGTGGTGGGCGCGCTGATCGTGACGGCTGCCGTGGTGTTGTTCGGCGTCATCGTGGTCCGGAACGCGCGCATCGAGGCGGCCTCCGCCCGTCGTGTCGGGCCGCATCCGATCGACCGGCGCCACGGCCCGCATCCGGCGGGACCCCACCCGGCGTCACATCCGCAAGCCTTCCATGGCATAGTGACACCCAGCGATTCGCACGGCGCCGGGCGCCGGCAAGATCTCAGGACAGACTTCAGGACTCATGGCCAAGGCATTGAAGGCTAGCTCAAAATCGAAACCCGCCGGTGACCTGTTCGGGGCCGCGGCGAAACCCGGCGCGGCGCGCGGCGCCGCCAAGCCGACCGGCGGCGCCGAGGCCGGCTACACCGCCGCCGACATCGAGGTGCTCGAAGGGCTGGAGCCGGTCCGTCGCCGCCCCGGCATGTATATCGGCGGCACCGACGAGAAGGCGCTGCACCATCTGTTCGCCGAAGTGATCGACAACTCGATGGACGAGGCGCTGGCCGGCCACGCCACGTTCATCGAGGTCGAGCTCGGCGCCGACGGCTTCCTCACCGTCTCCGACAACGGCCGCGGCATCCCGGTTGATCCGCATCCGAAATTCCCGAAGAAGTCGGCGCTCGAAGTGATCATGTGCACGCTGCACGCCGGCGGCAAATTCGACAGCAAGGTGTACGAGACCTCGGGCGGTCTGCACGGCGTCGGCGTCAGCGTCGTCAATGCGTTGTCATCGCTTCTTGAAGTTGAAGTGGCGCGCAACCAGCAGCTCTTCCGCATGGTGTTCGCGCGCGGCATCCCGCAGGGCAAGCTGGAGAGCCTCGGCAAGGTCAACAACCGCCGCGGCACCCGCGTCCGCTTCAAGCCGGACACCGAGATCTTCGGCGCCAAGGCGGCGTTCAAGCCGCAGCGGCTGTTCAAGATGGCGCGCTCGAAGGCGTATCTGTTCGGCGGCGTGAAGATCCGCTGGAAATGCGATCCCGAACTGCTCAAGGGCATCGAGGACGTCCCGAGCGAGGACGAATTCCACTTCCCCGGCGGCCTGAAGGACTTCCTCGGCGCCGCGATCCACAACGACACGCTGGTGCATCCCGACATCTTCGCCGGCAAGAGCGGCCGCAACGGCGCCCACGGCGCCTGCGAATGGGCCGTCGCCTGGACCGCCGATGCCGACGGCTTCATGTCGTCCTACACCAACACGGTGCCGACGCCGGACGGCGGCACCCACGAATCCGGCATGCGCAGCGCCCTGCTCCGCGGCCTCAAGGACCACGCCGAGCGTGTCGGCCAGGGCAAGCGCGCCGCCTCGATCACCTCCGAAGACGTCATGGTCGGCGCCGCGGTGATGCTCAGCGTGTTCGTGCGCGAGCCGGAATTCCAGGGCCAGACCAAGGACCGCCTCGCCACCGCCGAAGCGCAGAAGATCGTCGAACAGGCGATCAAGGATCCGTTCGACCATTGGCTGTCCGGCAATCCGGTGCAGGCCAACAAGCTGCTCGACTTCGTCGTCGAGCGCGCCGAGGAACGGCTGCGCCGCCGCCAGGAAAAGGAAATCTCGCGCAAGACCGCGGTGAAGAAGCTGCGGCTGCCCGGCAAGCTGGCCGACTGCACCAACACCGCGGCCGAAGGCTCCGAACTGTTCATCGTCGAGGGCGACTCGGCCGGCGGCAGCGCCAAGCAGGCGCGCGACCGCAAGACGCAAGCCGTGCTCCCCTTGCGCGGCAAGATCCTCAACGTCGCCTCGGCCGGCAAGGACAAGGTGGTGGCCAACGCCCAGCTGTCCGACCTGATGCAGGCGATCGGCTGCGGCACCGGCGTCAACTATCGCGAAGAGGATCTGCGCTACGCGCGCATCATCATCATGACCGACGCCGACGTCGACGGCGCCCACATCGCCTCGCTGCTGATCACCTTCTTCTACCGGCAGATGCCGAAGCTGATCGACGAGGGCCACCTCTATCTCGCCGTGCCGCCGCTGTACCGGCTGACCCACGGCGCCAAGACCGTCTACGCCCGCGACGACGCCCACAAGGACGAGCTGCTCAAGAAGGAATTCAACGCCAACGCCAAGGTCGACGTCGGCCGCTTTAAAGGCCTCGGCGAAATGATGCCCGCCCAGCTCAAGGAAACCACCATGGACCCGGCGCGCCGCACGCTGCTGCGCGTCAGCCTGCTGGACATCGACCGCGACGGCACCGCCGACTCCGTCGAGCGCCTGATGGGCACCAAGGCCGAGGCGCGCTTCGCCTTCATCTCGGACAAGGCGGAGTTCGCCAGCGAGGATCTGCTGGACGTGTGAGGCGCGGCTGCGCTCAAGCGGCGTTGGCCGGCCTCACCTGCCGGTCGATCTCCGCGCCTTTGTCGCGTTCGATGATTGCAATGTCGTACTGGCTCTGCAGATCGAGCCAGAACTGCGGACTATTTGCGAAATAGCGCCCCAACCGCACAGCGGTATCCGCAGTGATGGATCGCCGCGCATTCAGGATGTCGGTGATCCGGCCCGACGGAACGCCGATGTCCAGCGCGAGGCGATTGGCGCTGAGCTTGCGCGCAGCCAACTCACGTTTCAGCAATCGGCCTGGATGAGACACGGGAGCCATTCGCGATCCTCTTCTTACCCTTTGTGATAGTCGACAATCTCGACTTCGAACGCGTCGCCCTTGCGAAACTCGAAGCAAACTCGCCACCGATCATTGACGGTCATTGCCCATTGTTTGCTTCGCTCGCCCTTCAGCTTGTGCAACCCGACACTGCGCAACGGACTGAGGTCTTGGAGCGATTTGGCAGCATTTAGAGCCAACAGAAGATCGATCGCTGCCTCCACGTCGAGACCGCGAAACTGGTCGGATCGGCTGCCATCCCACAACTTCCGGGTCGCAGCGTTGCGCCAAGACCGGATCATGGCAAGATCATACTACGGAAAACGGTGAAGCGCCAGCGTCCAGCCGATCCGGCTCCTGTCGCATTGACGCTTCGTCATACCGCTTGAATCCAAGCCGAAAGAGGTGCGTAATTCCCTCATGCGCACCCTGTTCCTTGTTATTGGTAGTCTCGCTGTGTTGATGGGCCTGGTCTGGACCGGCCAGGGCGCCGGCTGGATCCAGTGGCCGGAGCAGAGCTTCATGATCAACCAGTCGCAATGGATGTGGTACGGCGCCTCGACCGCGTTCGGCGGGCTGATGCTGATCTTGATCTCGCGAAAGGTTTGACGTCGGGCGTGGAGCCGCCCGCGGTGACGCTCAGCGTGTCACCCGCAATGCGACCGCTCCAACCGGAGCGACCGCCAGAGCGCTCATGGACTGATTGAAGCGATATGGCCTTTCCAGAGGCATTGAGTCCTCATCCTGAGGAGCCCGGCGAAGCCGGGCGTCTCGAAGGATGCAGCCACGCGTGCCCGCAGCGCATGGTTCGAGACAGCGCTGCGCGCCTCCTCACCATGAGGTTGTGCCTGTGGTGAGCGCCCCTGGAACATCAGTGCCGATTCCATCGGACACAGAACTGCTCCGGGAGTTAGCGAACGTTAGGTCGTCCGCCAGCGAGATCCGCTCGCCCTCGCTTCACTGAGCCTTGATCTTGTCGAGCCACGGCTTGGCCTGCGGAAACTCCTTCAGCAGCGCGGCGTAGACGTCCGGCGCGGTGGCGCGGAACGACGCCAGGTCGGGCTCGACCAGCTGCACCTTGCCGCTCTTCCGGATCGTCTCCAGCGCCTCCTGATAATCCTTCTTGTAGTGGGCGATCGCGAAGGTCACGGCTTCGGCCGCGGCCTCGCGGAAGATCTTCTGCTGCTCCGGGGTGAGGCCGTCCCAGCGCGACTTGGAGATGATGATCAGCGCCGGCATGTACATGATCTTGGTCAGCGAGAAGGTCTTCGACACCTCGACGAAGCGATCTTGCAGGAACAGATCGGGCGAATTCTCCGCCGCATCCACCGCCCCGTTCTGCAGCGCCATGTAGAGTTCGGTATAGGCCATCGGCGTCGGCTGCGCGCCGAGCGTCTTGTAGGCGGTGATGTAGCCCGGGCCGGGGATGACGCGGATCTTGAGGCCCTGCATATCGGCGGCCGTCTTGATCACGCGGCCGTTAGTGAAGGTGTTACGTTCGAGCGCGGAGATGAAGCCGAGGCCGACCATGCCGTATTGCGGCAGCAGGCCGAGCATCTCCTTGCCGATCGAGGATTGCAGCGTCTTGTTGGCCTCGTCGACCGACGAGAACAGATACGGGAAGGAGAACACCGTGTAGTCCTTGACCGTGTTCTCCAGCGGCGCCTCGCCGGTGACGACGATGTCCTGGGTGCCGGTGCGCACCGACTGGATCATCTTGACCTCGCCGCCGAGCTGAGCCGCCGGGAACACGCTGATCTTGATCTGCCCCTTGGATTTCTCCGCCACCAGTTCCGCCAGCTTGGCGGCGGCGGCGTGATAATGGCTGGCGGTGCTCAGCACGTGGCCGGCGTTCAGCTCCAGCGTCTGCGCGCCGGCGGCGAGCGTACTGGCGAGGATCAGGGCAGAGGACAAAAGATAACGTGCGGTTCTCAGCATGGTCGGTCCTTCTTTCTCTGGTCGGGGAAGCTCACAGCAGCGCCAGCGACAGAGCGGGCACGTAGCTGATGATGAGGACGTCGATCGTCAGCACGGCGAGGAAGACGAGGACCGGCTTGGTCATCGCGTCCATGCTGACGCCGGAGATTTCCGACGCGACGTTGAGGTTGACGGCGACTGGCGGCGTCACCATGCCGATGGCGATGTTGACGATCATCACCAGGCCGAAGTGGATCGGGTCGATGCCGTATTTGAGCGCCAGCGGCGCCAGTATCGGACCGAGGATGAGGATGGTGGCGAGCGCTTCCATGAAGGTGCCGACCACGAACAGCAGCACGTTCACCAGCAGCATGAACATGATCGGGCCGGAGGCCACCTGCCCGACCAGCTCCGCGAAATAGTGCGGGATCTTGTTGATGGTCATGGCGTGGCCGAACAGCGCCGCGAACGCGACGATCAGCATCACCATGCCGGTCATCACCGCGCTGTCGTTGAGGATCTTCACGACGTCGGCGAGGCTGATCTCGCGATACACGAAGCAGCCCACCACGAAGCCGTAGATCACCGCCACCACCGACGCTTCGGTCGCGGTGAACACGCCCGAATAGATGCCGCCGAGGATGATCACCGGCATCAGCAGCGCGAGGAAGGATTCGCGGCCGGTGGTCGCCACGTCCTGCGCCCAGGCGCGCAGCGACACCGGCTTGGTGCGGTCGAAATCGTTGCGCTTGGCGAAGATGCAGATGGTGAGGATCAGCGACAGGCCAATGAAGATGCCCGGCAGGATGCCGGCGATGAACAGCCCGCCGATCGAGACGTTGGCGACCAGGCCGTAGATCACCATCGGCAGCGACGGCGGGATGATCGCGCCGAGCTCGCCGCCCACCGCCACCGTCGCGGCGGCGAACGGCTTGGGATAGCCCTTCTTCACCATCGCCGGGATCATCGTCGCACCCACCGCCGCGGTGGTGGCGGAGGACGAGCCGGAGATGGTGGAGAAGAACATGCAGGTGAGAATGGCCGCCGCCCCCACCCCGCCGCGGATCCAGCCGAGCAGCGCGCTGGCGAGGCCGATCAGCCGGTTGGAAATGCCGCCGGCCTTCATGATGTTGCCGGCCAGCACGTAGAACGGGATCGCCAGCAGCGCGAAGGAATCCAGCGCTTCGAACACGTTCTGCGGCACGGCGATCAGGTTGATGCCCCGCTCCATCAGCGCCACCACGGACGACAGGCCCATCACCGCGAAGATCGGGACCGTCAGCGCCAGCGTCAGAGCCATCGTGCCGAATAGCAGCGCCATCTCGCGGTCTCTCCTCAGACGATCGACGCCGCCGCTTCTTCGGCGGCGAGCTGGGCGGCGCGGCGTTCGGAACGGCGCTGGAAGTGGCGCTCGACCAGCAGAGCCAGGATGTTGATGATCGCCACCAGCGAACCGACCGGCATCGCTGCGTAGACCCAGGCCATCGGCAGCGCCATCACGGTCGACGTTTCCATGGTGCCGAACTGCACCCAGCGGCCGCCGAGCCAGACCAGCAGCGCGAAAAACGCGATGGTCAGCAGCAGGCCGACGGTCCGGATCGCGTCTCCCAACGCGGGCGGCAGCGCGTCCGCGACGCTGTCCATCGCGATCAGCGCACCCGAGCGGGCCGCCACCGCGGCGCCGAGGAACACGCACCAGACCATCAGGTAGCGCGCCAGCTCTTCGGTCCATGGCGCCGCCGCGATGATCCCGAATTTCGGCAACACGAAACGGACGCAGATCTGCGCCGCCACCGTCACCACCATGACGCCCAGCATGGCGCCGACCAGATGGCGGAGCGACGTGTTCATGGCTGCGATGATCTTGAAGCCCAGTCTCACGTCGCGCCTCCGTCTCTCCGGTGCCTGTCAGGCGACGTGCGGTGTTGCTTTCCGGCTCTCGCCGATCGACCGCACCAGGTTGTCAGCCACGGTTTCGATGTGCTTGCGCAGCAGCTTCACGCCGCCGTCGACATCGCGCAGCCGCGCGAACGCCAGCAGATTGCGGTGATCCACCGACTCGTGTTCGACGTCGGCCACCACGGCGAGTTGCAGGTTGATGTAGCGGTTGGCGTTGTCGTGAACGCCCTTCAGCAGCTTCAGCGCGATGGTGCGTCCGGCGGCGGAATACAGCGCGGAATGGAAACGCCAGTTGAACTCGCCCCATTTGTCGACTCCGCTCGCGGCACTCTCCGCAATCACGGTCTCGGCGAGCGCGAAATCCGCTTCGGTCATCCGCGGGATCGCCAGCGCGAACAGCCAGGTCTCCAACTGGATGCGGATCTCGAAGATCTCCTGCAGTTCGGCGAGCGACAGCGAGGACACCACCGTGCCCTTGTGGACCTCGGACACGACGAGGCCTTCGGCCTCGAGCTGCCGGATCGCCTCGCGCAACGGAACGCGGGACACGCCGAGCTCGGCCGCGAGCTTTTCCTGCCGGAGCGGCGTGCCTTCCGGTAGATCGCCGGACACGATCCTCTGGCGCACCGCGCTGACGATTTGATCGGTCAGAGATTGCCGTCCCAGCTTGGTCACAGCCGGCCTCCAAAATTGAATACGATATTCAATGATGATTGGTGCCCATCCTGCAAGCGAAGAATTTGGCCTGCACATGCCTGAAAATGCGCCACTCGACCTCTTGAACTCGGCAACGGCAGAATGATAATCGAATATTGTATTCAATCCTAGGGGTAAGCCATGACACGATGGAGCGGCGTTTTTCCGGCGGTGACCACCAAGCTGAAGCAGGACGGCGCGCTCGACCTTCCCGCGCTGCAGCACAGTCTCGACCGGCTGATCACCAACGGCGTCTCGGGCGTCATTCTGCTGCCGATGCTCGGCGAAAACGCCTCGCTGTCGATGGACGAGCGGGCGCAGGTGCTGAGCGCCGGCAAGGAAGCCGTCGCCGGACGCGTGCCGATGCTGAGTGGTCTGGCCGAAGTCTCGTCGCGCTCGGCCGCCGAAGCGGCCCGCGCCTATGAGAAGCTCGGGGCCGAGGGGCTGATGGCCTTCCCCTCGATCGCCTACAAGAGCGACAAGCGCGAGACGGTGCGCTGGTACAAGGATCTCGCGGCGGCGTCTTCGCTGCCGATCATGATCTACAACAACCCGATCGCCTACGGCGTCGATTGCACGCCCGACATCCTCGAGCAGCTCGCGGACACGCCGCAGATCGTCTGCATCAAGGAAGAAAGCGGCGACATCCGCCGCGTCACCGACGTCTACAATACATGCGGCGACCGCTTCGCGGTGTTCTGCGGCGTCGACGACCTGATCCTGGAGAGCGCGGTGCTCGGCGTCACCGGCTGGGTGTCGGGCATGACCAATGCCTGGACCGCCGAATGCGTGCGGCTGTTCAACCTCTGCCGCGCCGGCCGGTTCGACGAGGCCCGCCCGCTGTATCGTCTCCTCACGCCGGCCTTCCATCTCGATACGCACGTCAAGCTGGTGCAGTACATCAAGCTGGCCGAGCACTACGTCTATGGCGCGCCGGAATGGGTGCGCGCGCCGCGCCTGCCGCTGGAAGGCGAGGAACGCGCGCGCGTCAGCGCGGTGATCCTGGAAACGATCAGTCAGTTGAAGGGCAAAGCCGCGGCTTGACACCGATGCAACTTTGCCGCCCTGCTCGCGTTCATCGTCGATCCGCAAGTGGAGAACGACAATGGCTGCGCGCTCGCTGGCGATCCTGACCGCGATCGGTGTCGCGACACTCGCTGCCGCGGCGCAAGCCCAGACGGCTGCCAATTGGCAGCGCTACGTGATCCCGGACACCGGCGCTGCGGCCGATGTTCCGGCGGCGATCTTCGATGGCGAGTCGACGCCCGCGCAATACGGCGTCGGCCGCCGCTTCGTCACCGCGGACGGCCGCGCCGATCTCTCGGTGCAAACCATCCCGAACGAACGCGGCCTGACCCCGGCCGGCTTTCTCGCGGCGCAAAACCCACCGTCCGGCATCATCTATCGCCGCGTCACGCCGCGGTTCTTCGTCGTCTCCAGCGTTCGCGACGGCCGCATCTGGTACAATCGCTGCAACCGCGCGACCGGCGCCATGAACTGCGTGCTGATGAACTACCCGGCCGGCGAAAAGCGCAAATGGGACGCCATCGTCACCCGGATCAGCCATTCGCTGCGCTGACCAGGCGGACGCACCCGCCCCGCACACGCCCTATGCGCTGCTGATCCTGATCTCGCGCAAGGTCTGAGCCCCCGAGGCCGGCCCCTCGCCGCCCTCAGCTCGCAACGCCGAGCTTCGCGTAGTCCATCGCCGCGAGGTCGAAGATCAGATCGGGGCCGACCGGCGTCCAGTTCAGCCGGCTGCGGGTCCAGGCGCTCGACGCTTGCATGTCGAGCGCCATGAACGGCGCCATCCAACCGAAGTGATCGGCGGCCTGGTCCGGCGTCAGCGCGACGACCGGCACGCCGAGCCCGGCGCCGATGGCCTCGGCGATCCGGCGCATGCCGACGCCTTGCTCGGCGACCGCATGATAGCGGGCGCCCGCCTTGTGATGATCGAGCGCCAGTCGGTACAGCCGCGCCGCATCGTCGATGTGGACAGCCGGCCAGCGATTAGTCCCGTCGCCCACATAGGCCGACACGCCCTTGGCGCGAGCGATCTGGATCAGCGGCGAGATCAGGCCTTGTCGCTCGGTGTCGTGCACCTGCGGCAGCCGCATCACGGCGACCGAGACGCCCCTCTCGGCAGCCTCGGCGCCGGCGCGTTCGCTGGCGAGACGTGGCAGCGCGTGCGCCCAATCCACCACATCCTCGACCGCGAGCTGGCCCGCCCCTCTGCTCCCCATGCCGGTCGCGGAGCTGATGATCAGCGGCTTGTTCGAGCCCGCCAGCACCTCGGCCATCGCGGCGATGACGCGCGCGTCCTTTGCGCAGTTCTCCGCGAACCGCGAGAAGTCGTGGTCGAACGCGGTGTGGATGACGGCGTCCGCGAGCGCGGCCCCGCGCGCGACGCTGCCGGGATCCTCCAGCGTGCCGCGATGGGCGCTGGCTCCAGCCTGCACCAGCCATTGCTCGCCGGCGTCGGATCGGGTCAGCCCGAGCACCTGATGGCCGGCAGCAAGCAATTCTTTCAGGACGCGCGAACCGATGAAGCCGGTCGCACCAGTCAGGAACACACGCATCGATCACCTCCGGGTTTGTTCGGCGGCGACATTGGCGGTATGCATCATCCCGTTAAAGTCGTGACATTATCCTGGTATAAATCTCAACAGGGTCGCACGTGGCCAGTGATCACAACGCGCTCGGATCCTATCTGCGCAATCGCCGCACCCGGCTCGATCCCGCGGTTTTCGGGTTTGCCGCCGGGCGGCGGCGAACGCCCGGGTTGCGGCGGGAGGAAGTCGCCCAGCGCGCCAATATCAGCGCAACCTGGTACACCTGGCTCGAACAGGGCCGCGGCGGCGCGCCATCGGCGGCGGTGCTCGATCGCATCGCCAAAGGGTTGTTGCTGACGGAACCGGAGCGGGAGCACCTGTTCATGCTCGGCCTCGGCCGGCCGCCCGAGGTGCGCTACACGCCCGCCGACGGCATCACGCCGCGACTGCAACGCGTGCTCGATGCGATGCCGCTCAGCCCGGCGATCATCAAGACCGCGACCTGGGACGTTGTCGGCTGGAACAAGGCCGCCGCGGCGCTGCTCACGGACTACGGCAAGCTGCCGCGCGAGCAGCGCAACATCCTGCGCCTGCTGTTCGGCAATGCCCGCAAGCGCGCCCGGCAGGAGGATTGGAGCAGCGTGGCCCGCTTCGTGGTCGGCGCATTCCGTGCCGATGTCGCGCGCGCCGGTGCCGTCGCGACCGAAGACGTGTCCCGGTTGGTCGATGAGCTGTGCCAGCTCAGCTCCGAATTCGCAGCGCTGTGGCGCAACAACGACGTGGTCGCGCACGGCGAAGGCGTCAAGTGCATCAAGCATCCCGAGGCGGGTCGTCTCGAGATGGAGTTCTCGTCCTTCACGGTCGAGGGACGTCCCGACCTCGGCATGATCGTCTACAATCCGGCCACGCCGCAGGTCGCCGAGCGCGTGCGTGAACTGATCGAGTCGAAGGCAGACTGATCGGTCGCCGGGTGAGCGCGATGACATTGCGGCTTCAGGCATACCCGCAGCATCGCGTCGACGCCGCCCCCTGAACGAAGCCGACGTTCGTCACCGCCGGAACGTCTTGATCTCCGACACGCTGCCGTCGCGATAGGTCAGTTCGACCGATACCGACTTCACGCCCGGTGCGAGCTTCAGATACGGCGTCGCTTCGTGCGGGATCGCGACCGGGTCGCGCATGTCGCAGGCCGGCATCTTCAGCACCTTGTCGGGCACCGCGCTGTCGATGCCGATCCGCGCCTCGCGGATCGCGCAGCGATACGACATCAGATGCGTGTAGTAGACCAACAGGCCGTTGAACTCGCGAAACGACAGCCAGCTCGTCGCGGTCATGTCGAGGATCTTGCGCTGGTCGCGCAGCAGCGCCGCCTCCGGCTCGAACCGGATCGGGAACGGCCCCTGCGTCTCGCCGAGCGCATCGACATAGCGCACCTCGATGGTCGTGGCCGCGGCGTCGGACGGCAGCTGGATCGACGGGTTCGGCATCCGCTTGCGGGTGCGCGGATCGAGCGTGTCCATGAAGCCGGTCTCGCGAAACTCGCCGCTGTCGCCGAGCCGCCACGAGATCCCGAGCGTCGGATCGGCGATCGAGAACACCACGGTCCAGCCGCCATTGTGGCGCGAGAAGCTGGCGATCGGTGCGTTGAGACTCTCCGAGGTCGGCGGCTTCAGCGGCGCCACCGGCGGCAGCGCGGCGACCTTCTGCGGCGGCTCGGCCGGCGTCGCGGACGCGGCAGCCGCGCCCGGCTTGGCCGCGCCGTTCAGGAACACGTCGTCGACCATCTGGTCGAAATACACCGGCACCTGGCGATGGCCGACGGTGTCGGCGAGTTCGCTGACGACGCGCCGCGTGCGCTGCGCCACCTGCACCAGATTCTCGCCGGGATCGAGCAGTTGCTTGGCGAACACCCGGGTGAACACCGAATTCGGATTGGCGTCGGCGTCGGACAGCCGGTCGAGCGCGGTCTGCCGCGGCCCGGCGGAGAACACCGAGAACACGCCCTCGGGCAGCGTCGTCATCGGCGCCAGCCCGCCGCGGCCGTTGAGCGCGCGGACGCCGCGGCGCTCGAACGGATTGTTGCGGCAGGCGTCGAACACCAGGATCGCGGTGCGCGCGCCGCGGTTCTGCAGCCGCTCGACGATGCGGTCGGCGAGCACCGAGGCGTCGCGGACCAGTTCCTCCTGCCCTTCGGTCGCCGCCGGCACGTCGGTCGGCAGCAGGAAGTTCTGGCCGGAAATCTCGAAGCCGTGGCCGGCATAGAAGAAGAACGCGGTGTCGCCGGGCTCGATCGCATTGTCGAATGCCAACAGGCTCTGGCTGAACGCGACGCGGCTCTGGTTTTCCGCGACCATCACCTGGAAGCCGAGCGTGCGCAGCGCGTCGCCCATGGTGCGGGCGTCGTTCACCGCCTTCTGCAGCTTCGGCACGTTGCGATAGTCGTTGTTGCCGACCACCAGCGCGACGCGCTTGGCGGCGTCGGCCGGCGCGGCGACCGCAAGCAGCGCGGCCGACAGCACGAGCGCGGCTGCGGTTCTGATCGTCAGTCTGTTCATTCCATTGCCCCGCGGTGTCGCCGTCGGCGCCACTCTAGGCGATAGACGCCGGAGCCTCAAAGACGGTTCATTTCCCCGGCTTCGATCGCCCCGGCGACCCGGCGTCGACCATGCCGTCGATGATCCGTCGACCGGGCCCGGACCCTTCGCCGCAGACTGCAAGCTCCCGTTGCACCGCACCGAAAGCCTTGCGCGGCGCGTGTTTCGGCAGATTTCAGAAAAGCTTCAGAAATCCACCCGCGCCATATCAGGACACACACCCTCCCCGTGTGGAAACCTGATCTTGCCGCCTCGGGCCTTCGGCCAGCGAATGTTCGGGGCGCGGCAAACGAAACGCACAACGGCGTATCGAAACGGGGTGGCGGGTGGCTGTGCGAATTCCCGATCGTCGACGCGCAACGGCGGGCCGCCGGATCGCCCGCCTGATGGCCGCGTCGACGCTGTGCCTCGCCCCCTGGCTGACGGCACTGCCGGCGGCGGCGCAGAACGCGACATGGCTCGCCAACCCCGGTTCGGGCAATTTCTTCGACGCCGGCAACTGGAACCCGAACGCCGTGCCGACCGGCACCGCGTTGTTCGGCGCGTCGGCCACGACCGCGTTGAGCCTCGCCACCGGGGGCAGCTTCAGCGGCTGGACGTTCAATGCCGGGGCCTCGGCCTACACCTTCGATGTCACCCTCCCGCAGCAATTCACCGGCGCCGGCATCGTGATCCTTGGCGGAAGCCTCGCCATCACCAACGCCACGACGATGTCGTTCACCGGCACGTCGACGGCCGGCACCGCGCAACTGATCAACAATGCGGTCGGGGCCGTGTTCGATGTCTCGGGCAGCACCGGACCGAATAGCGACCACAAACTCAGTGCCGGCTCGATCGCCGGCAACGGCACGTTCTCGCTCGGCGCCAACGCGCTGACGGTCGGCGGCAACAATCTGTCGACGACGGTCAGCGGCGTGATCGCCGATGGCGGCGCGAGCGGCGGCACCGGCGCATCGCTGGTCAAGACCGGCACCGGCACGCTGACGCTCACCGGCGCCAACAGCTACACCGGCGGCACCACGATCTCGGCCGGCAGCCTGCAGATCGGCAATGGCGGCACCACCGGATCGATCCTCGGCGACGTCGCCAACAACGGCACGCTCATCTTCAACCGCTCCGACGCGATCAATTTCGGCGGAGCGATCTCCGGCACCGGCGCGGTCGAACAGGCCGGCAGCGGCACGCTGACACTATCCGGCTCCCACAGCTACAGCGGCGCGACCCGCATCCTCAACGGCACGCTGCAGGCCGACCCGGCCGGCGCTTTCAGCAGCGCCAGCGACTTCACCGTCGCGGCCGGCGCCAGGCTCGACCTCAACGACAGCTTCCAGTTCATCGGCTCGCTGAGCGGCGCCGGCGCCGTCACCAACTCCGGCGCCAGCACGGCGATCCTGGTGGTCGGCGGCAGCAGCGTCAGCACCAGTTTCTCGGGCAGCATCGCCGATGGCGTCGCCGGCACCGTGGCGCTGTGGGTCGGCACCTCGGGCACCAGCGGCACCTTCACGCTGACCGGCAACAACACCTACAGCGGCGGCACCGCGATCTGCGCGTGCTGGGCGCTACAAATCGGCGACGGCGGCACCACCGGTTCGATCGTCGGCGACGTCCGCAACGGCGGCACGCTGATCTTCAACCGCTCCAACGCGTACAGCTTCGGCGGCGTGATCTCCGACGACAACACCGATCGCGGCAAGGTCGTGCAGGCCGGGTCCGGCACCACGACGCTGACCGGCACCAACACCTATTCGGGCGGCAACACGCTGCGGGCCGGCACGCTGAGCGTCGGCTCGGAAGCCAATCTCGGCGACGTCGCCGGCGGGCTGACGTTCAACGGCGGCACCCTGCAGATCACCGGCACCGGCTTCACCTCGACCACGCGCGCGATCAGCTGGGGCGCCGCCGGCGGCAGCTTCGACATCGCCGATCCCGCCAATGTCTTCACGCTGACGCAGGCGCTGAGCGGCAGCGGCGGCCTGACCAAGGCCGGCGCCGGCACGCTGCTGCTGTCCGGCCTCAACACCTACACCGGCGCGACCAATGTCGCCGCCGGCACCCTGCGCCAGGGCGCCTCCGGCGCGTTCGCAGCGGCCAGCGCCTACATGATCGCGGCGGGCGCCACGCTGGATCTCGCCAGCTTCGCCGCCTCGATCGGGTCGCTGGCCGGCGCCGGCAGTGTTCTGCTCGGCAGCGCCACGCTGACCACCGGTGCCGACAATTCCTCGACGCTGTTCTCCGGCAGCATCTCCGGCAGCGGCGGCCTCGCCAAGACCGGCAGCGGTCGGCTGAACCTCACCGGCATCAGCAGCTACGGCGGCGCCACTACGCTCAATAGCGGCACGCTGTCGGTGAACGGGTCGATCGCCAACTCGGCCGTGACGGTGAACGCCGGCGCCACCCTCGGCGGCAACGGCACCGTCGGCAGCACCACGCTGAACGGCGGCAAGCTGGCGCCGGGCAATTCGATCGGCACGCTCAACGTCAACGGCAATCTGCTGTTCACCGCGGCCGCGACCTACATGGTCGAAATCGACGGCAGCAATTCCGACCGCACCAATGTCAGCGGCACCGCCACGCTCGGCGGCGCCACGGTGGCGGCGACCTTCGCCCCCGGCAGTCAGGTGGTTCGGCGATACACCATCCTCACCGCAAGCGGCGGCATCGTCGGCAGCTTCGGCGCGGTGGTCGCCAGCAACCTCCCGGGCAACTTCAGGTCCAGCCTGAGCTACACCGCGATCAATGCCTATCTCGACCTGACGCTCGACTACACGCCGACCTCGTCGACGCCGTCGGGGACGCCGAACAGCAATCTCGACACCAACCGCACCAATGTCGCCAATGCGCTGAGCAATTACTTCGGCCGCGCCGGCAGCATCCCGCTATTGTTCGGCGCGCTCGATCCGGCCGGGCTCACCGCAGTCTCCGGCGAGACCGGCACCGGCGCGCAGCAATCGACATTCGAGGCGATGAACCTGTTCCTCGGCCTGCTCACCGATCCGTTCGTCGGCAACCGCGGTGGCGGCGTGGCGACCGACATTGCGCGATCGGCGTTTGCCGCGGAGGCTCCGGCCGGTTCGGCGACCGGCCGCGGTCGCTCGGCATCCGAACGGAGCGCCCAGGCCCTGATGACCGACGGCCTCATCAGCAAGGCGGCGCCGTCGCCTGTGGCGCGGTTCGAGCCGCATTGGCGCTCCTGGACGGCCGGCTTCGGCGGCACCCAGACCACCGACGGCAACGCCGCGCTCGGCTCCAGCACCACGACGACCCGGATGGCCGCGGGCGCGGCCGGTGCGGACTATCGGTTCTCGCCGACGACGCTGGCGGGCTTCGCCCTCGCCGGCGGCGGCACCAGCTTCGGAGTCAACGGCGCCGGCAGCGGCCGGTCCGATCTGTTCCAGGCCGGCGCCTTCCTGCGCCATGAAGTCGGATCGGCCTACGTCACGGCGGCCGCCGCCTATGGCTGGCAGGACGTCACCACCGAACGGGCGCTCGGCCTCGAGCGAATGCAGGCCCGGTTCAACGTCAATGCGTGGTCGGGCCGCGCCGAGGTCGGCAGCCGTTACGCCACCGCGTGGGCCGGCCTCACCCCCTACGTCGCAGGTCAGTTCACCAGCTACGATGCACCGGCCTATGCCGAGCGGACGCTCGGCGGCAGCGGCATCTTCGCACTGGCCTACGACGCCGCCAGTGTGACCGCGTCGCGTTCGGAGCTCGGCCTGCGCGTCGACAGGACATGGGCGGTCGCCGACGCGGTCCTGACGCTGCGCGGCCGTGCCGCCTGGGCACACAATTTCAACACCGGCCGCGCGATCCCCGCGACCTTCCAGGCGCTGCCCGGCGCGTCCTTCGTGGTCAACGGCGCCTCCCCGGCCGGCGACGCCGCACTCGCCAGCGCCGCAACCGAAATGACGTTCTCCAACGGCATCGCCCTCGCCGCGACGCTCGAGGGCGAACTCTCGGACGTCACGCGCAGCCTCGCCGCCAAGGGCGTGGCGAGATATTCTTGGTGAGGATGGTCGAGGCGGGCCGCCGGCCCTGACGTCGGGCGGTGATCGTCGTGTCGTTTCGCGGCGCCGCCGCCGTCCGCATCACGCGGTTGTCGGGCCTGCTGCTGATCGGCACATCGGAGCGGGCGCCGATCGCCGTTAGTCCCGTCCGCGCCGGCGATCGCAGTCGAACGGTCCCAACAAAAGTCGACCGGATCGCGGCGGCCGCACCATCGTCGATCAGAACCCGAGCACGGTTCGATCGACAACAGCGCATCGCCGGCGATCCGGTCAGGGGGTGGCGCGGATCTGGGGAATCCGCGCCACGTCCGCGCTCACGCTGCGCGGACTGTCTCGAGGAACTTGCCGACTTCGAGCTTGAGGCGGTTGCTGTCGTTGGCGAGCGACTGCGCCGCCGACAGCACCTGGGTCGATGCCGATCCGGTTTCGGTGGCGCCGCGCTGGACATCGACGACGCTGGCCGAGACCTGCTGCGTGCCCATCGCCGCCTGCTGCACGTTGCGCGAGATCTCCTGCGTCGCAGCGCCCTGCTCTTCCACCGCCGAGGCGATGGTCGAGGCGATCTCCGACATCTTGGAAATCGTCGCGCCGATCTCGCGGATCGCCGTCACCGACTGTCCGGTCGCCGCCTGGATGCCGCTGATCTGCTGGCTGATCTCGCCGGTCGCCTTGGCGGTCTGCTCGGCCAGCGCTTTCACTTCGGAGGCGACCACCGCGAAGCCACGTCCGGCCTCGCCGGCGCGCGCCGCTTCGATGGTGGCGTTGAGCGCCAGCAGATTGGTCTGGCCGGCGATGGTGTTGATCAGTTCGACCACGTCGCCGATCCGCGCCGCGGCCTGAGACAATTCGCCGACGCGCTCGTTGGTGGTCTGCGCCTGCACCACCGCTTCCTGAGCGATCCGCGCCGACTCCTGCACCTGCCGGCTGATCTCGGTGACCGACGACGCCATTTCCTCGGTCGCGGACGCCACCGACTGCACGTTGGCGGAGGCCTGTTCGGAGGCCGCGGCGACCGTGGTCGTCACTTCCTGCGAGTGGCGCGCGTTCGAGGTCAGCGTCGTCGCCGACGCTTCCAGTTCGGTCGACGCCGACGACACTGTCTGGATCACTTCGCCGACCGCGGCTTCGAAGTCGTGGGCCAGCCTGGCCATGTCCTGCTTGCGCTGCGCCGCCATCTGGCGGTCCTGCGCCGCCTTGTCTTCGGCCTCCTGCCGCGCCTTCTTGTCGAGCATCAACTTGATGCCTTCAACGGCATTGGCGGTCTGGCCGATCTCGTCGCCGCGCTCGGTGCCGGACACCTCGACCGTCTCGCCGCGCGCCATCGCCTGCAGATCGCCGACCAGTCGGCCGATCGGCCGGGCGACGCCGAACTGCACGATGACGAAAGCGAGGGCCAGCACCGCGAGGAACGCACCGCCGACCATCAGGATCGTGAGACGGATGGTGCTGACGACATCGGCGGAAGCCGCGTCGGAACGAGTGCTCAGATCCTTGTCGACACGCGCCGACACGGCGGCCATGATGTCGCGGATCGCCTTGGTGTCTTTCGCCATCTCGTATGACAGCCGGATCGCCTCTTGGGTGTTGGCGCTCGCCATTGCCTGATCCACGCGCGGATATTTCTGCGTCATGACGTCGTCGAACATCCGCGCCATCGTGTCGAAATCGGCGGCGGAGCCGGGCAGAAACTTCTTCGCCAGCACGATCTGCTCGCCGAACTCCTTGGTGTTGGTCGCGATCTCAGCGTCGATCGCCTTTCTCGACGCGGGGTCGGTCTCGGCAATGATCCGCCACGACAGGCGGCCGAAATTGTAAATGCGCGCGGCGGCGCGGATGTTGGCCTTCACGCCCTGAACGTCTTTCTCCAGCATGTCCGAATACAGCCGGTCGATCTCGCTCATCTTCGCGGTCGCGTACCAGATGCCGCCCGCGACCACGACGCTGAGCAGCGCCAAGCAGGCGAGAATTTTGTAGAGGATCTTGATGTTTGAAAATTTCACGGCGTGCCCCTTCGAATAACTGGCCGACCCCGGTTCTCGGGCGCCGACCGATGAACGTCCGCGGACGGCTTGGCAGCCGTCGCCATTGTCGTGGGCCTCGGAATCCTGCGCTTCGACCGATCGCCGACGCGCCTCGACCAGCACCGTCCATTTGGCGAACCGTGCGGGCATCACGCGCATTGGTGGCAATGCGCCGGCGGCGTCTCGGCGGAAGACCTGCATTGCCCAATCGGCATTGCAGGCGACGTCGATCAGGTCATATTCGGCATTCTGCATCCCCTGATCATGATTCCCGATCGGCAGGATCATTCTGATGGAAAACGCATAATCCAACGTGTGTACGGTTTAAGTCACAATGGACGAACCACGCGGCGCGATTGATCCCGCGCAAGCCAAAAAGAACATTGCCGCCCAACTAACAGGCTCGGTGCAATCGTTGTACGCAACGCTTCGACGGCTCGAACGCAGTCGACATGCCTGACGAGTCGACCGAACCGCTGAGAGACTTTTCGGTGCTACGCACCAGCGATCTGGACTTGACGCGCGAGACGATGCGCGGCCGCTTCGGCCTCGACGTCTCGACCGTGCAGCCCGACAGCTTCTTCACGCGTGCGAACATCGCCGAACTGCCGAACCTGTTGCTGTTCTTCGCGTCCAATTCGGCGCCGATCACGGTGTCGACCCCGCGCAGCAGGCGCGCGCACGTGCATTTCTGCCTGCGCGGCCATGCCACGCTGACGCATGATCGGCGTCGCGTTCAGATCCGCCCCGGGGAGGCTTTCGTCTGCTCCACCGGGCGACCCGCGGTCATCGACCTCGGCGCCGATTGCGAAGAGCTGATCCTGCTGGTGCCGGTGGCGATGCTGGAGCGGACGCTGATCGGGCTGACCGGCTTCGCGCCGCGCGCGCCGCTGCTGTTCGATCCCGAAATCGTCACGGACGATCCGCACTACACCGGCCTGCGCGAACTCGTCCTCCTGCTCGCCGGACGGCTCGATCCGGCGTTTTCGGTGTGGCCGAAGGCGACGCTGGAACAGATCGAGCTCGCCTGCGTGTCGCAGCTGTTGTACTGCACCTCGCACAATCTGCGCCGCCTGCTCGGCGACGGTGACGCCGTCCTCGTGCCGTCGGTGGTGCGCGTCGCCGAACATTTCGCCGAGAGCCACTGCGAGACCGACATCGGCATCGACGACATGGCGCGGGCCGCGGGCGTCAGTGCCTCGACGCTGACGCGCGCCTTCATCAAGCATCGCGGCTACTCGCCGTCGTCCTACGCCAAGCGCGTCAAGCTCAAGCACGCCAAGTCGTTGCTGGAGAGCGGCGCCGCCACCACGGTGGTCGGCGTGGCCCTGCGCTGTGGCTTCGCCAATCCCAGCCGGTTCACCCAGGATTACCGGGAGGCGTTCGGCGAATCCCCGATCGAAACGCTCCGCCGGCGCCGGGCGCCGCGCCCCTGAAATGCAGAAACATTAAGCTCTTTCAGCGGTTTCATGCGCGGCCGCATTGACTTTGCCCGATTCCGGCCTATGTTCCGGCTCGAAGCGGCCCGGTATCGAAGCGCGATGCCCGTTGTGCCGTCTGTCTGCGATCAGACTTCCCCGTGCAACCATGCATGCCGCTCCGGGGTTGGGCGCGACAGCCTATTTTCAGATTCCAGGCGGCGGTTTCGACCAATGGCGTGATCCCGAATCGAGATTCGGTCCGGGACAGGTTGCGCCGATAACAGAGGCTCAATGTCCTTTTCCAATCTCGGCCTTTCAGACAAGGTCCTCGCCGCTGTCGCGGCCAGCGGTTACACGACCCCCACCCCCATTCAGGAACAGGCGATTCCCCACGTTCTCGCCCGGCGAGACGTCCTCGGCATCGCCCAGACCGGCACCGGCAAGACCGCAGCCTTCGTGCTGCCGATGCTGACGATGCTGGAAAAGGGCCGCGCCCGGGCGCGGATGCCGCGCACCCTGATCCTGGAGCCGACCCGCGAGCTCGCCGCCCAGGTCAAGGAGCAGTTCGACAAATACGGCGCCGGCCAGAAGCTCAACGTCGCGTTGCTGATCGGCGGCGTCTCGTTCGGCGACCAGGACCTCAAGCTCACCCGCGGCGTCGACGTGCTGATCGCCACCCCGGGCCGGCTGCTCGACCACACCGAACGCGGCGGCCTGCTGCTCACCGGCGTCGAGATGCTGATCATCGACGAAGCCGACCGGATGCTCGACATGGGCTTCATTCCGGACATCGAGCGGGTCTGCAAGCTGGTGCCGTTCACCCGCCAGACGCTGTTCTTCACCGCGACGATGCCGCCGGAAATCCGCCGCGTCACCGAAACCTTCCTGCACAATCCCGAAAAGATCGAAGTCAGCAAGCCGGCGTCGACCGCCGTCACCGTGACCCAGTCGCAGGTGCCGTGCGGACGCGAGCCGCACGAGAAGCGCGAGACGCTGCGCCGGCTGATCCGCGCCGCCACCGACCTGCAGAACGCGATCATCTTCTGCAACCGCAAGCGCGAAGTGGCGCTGCTGGCGAAATCGCTGCAGAAGCACGGCTTCAGCGTCGGCGCGCTACACGGCGACATGGATCAGAGCGCCCGCACCGCGGCGCTGGATCAGTTCCGCAAGGGCGAGCTGCCGATCCTGGTCGCCTCCGACGTCGCCGCCCGCGGCCTCGACATTCCGGAAGTCAGCCACGTCTTCAATTTCGACGTGCCGCATCATCCCGACGACTACGTCCATCGCGTCGGCCGCACCGGCCGCGCCGGTCGTCTCGGCACCGCGATCTCGATCGTCGCGCCGTCCGACCAGAAATCGATCGCCGCGATCGAAAAGCTGATCGGCAAGGACATCCCGCGCGCCGAAGCCGGCCCGGCCGGCGACGACGTCGTCGTCGAGGACGGCGAGACCGAGCGCACCGCCCGTCCGTCGCAGCGCTCGTCGCGGTCCCGCCATCGCGAACCGCGTGGCGAAGGCCGGGGTGAGCCGCGCGAGGCCCGCGCGCCGCGTGGCGAGTCCCGCGGCGAACCGCGCGAGGCCCGTGCGCCGCGCGGCGAAGACCGTCAGCCGCTCGAACGCGAAGCCCGTGAACCCCGGCGCGAGCCGCGGGAAGCCCGCGAGCCGCGTGAGGTCCGTGAGCCGCGCGAGGCCCGCAAGCCGCGCCGTGAGCCGCGCCCTGCCCCCGCCGCCGCACCGAGCGCCCACGCCTCGTTCGGCTCGGCGCCGCCGGCCCGCGAACGCGAGCGCGACAGCGTGTCGGAGCCCGCCGACCACTCGCACCTGCCGGCCTTCCTGCTGCGGCCGGTGCGCGCCCGCGGCTGATCCCGGTTCCAATTGACTGCGGAAGTTTACCGGGCATTCACCCTCACAACGTAGCCTTACAACCCGAGATGGAGGTTGGGGGCTGGCCCCCAAGACGGGGGGCGCGGTGGCTGCTATCCAGGAAGAACACGACCGCAGCATGGCCTATGCCGAGCTCGCGTTGAACCAGATCCGGGCGCTGCGGCAAGCCGCGATGCCGCGCAACTACGAGATCTGGTACGTCTACGCCACCGGCTTCAACGCCGACCTGAACAAGGCGATCAACGACGCGCTGGCGCAGAACGGCCGGCTGTCCGACGCCGACCTCGAACAACTCCACGACTGCTATCTGTCGCACGGCCGCACCCACGAGCGGATCGACCGGATCGGCGCGCGCGTCGTCAGCGAGATCGACGACATGATGTCGCTGCTCGCCGAAACGCTCGGCACCACCGCGACCTTCGGCGACAACCTGAAGGGCGCGAGCCAGAAACTGTCGATCACCACCGACCACGATCAGATCAAGGCGATCGTCGAGCGGCTGGTCGCCTCGACCCGCGAGATGCAGCAGGCCAACAACGCCCTCGAGCACCGGCTGTCGTCCTCCAAGCAGGAAATCACCAATCTGCAGGCCAGCCTCGAGGCGATCCGCGCCGAGAGCCTGACCGATCCGCTGACCGGCCTCGGCAACCGCAAGCATTTCGACCGCGTCGTCAACGAAGCGGTGCGCAGCGCCGCGGTCAGCCGGCTGCCGCTGTCGCTGCTGATGATGGACATCGATCACTTCAAGTCGTTCAACGACAATTACGGCCACCTCACGGGCGATCAGGTGCTGCGGCTGGTCGGCATGACGTTGAAGCAGAGCATCAAGACCAAGGACATTCCGGCGCGTTACGGCGGCGAGGAGTTCGCCGTGGTGCTGCCGAACACGCCGCTGCGCCAGGCGCTGCTGGTCGCCGACGACATCCGCCGCGTGGTGATGTCGAAGGAATTGAAGAAGAAATCGACCGGCGAGATCCTCGGCCGGGTGACGCTGTCGGCCGGCGTCTCGACGCTGAAGCCCGACGACGACGCCGACGCGCTGATCGAACGCGCCGACGCCTGCCTGTATTCGGCCAAGCGCAACGGCCGCAACCGCGTGATCTGCGAGACCGATCCGGAATTCCGCAGCGTCGAGCCGGCGAAGGTCGCCTAGCAGGCTGTTGAAGAAGTGTCGTGGTTGATTGGATTTGGGGGCGGCGCCGGTCTATCCGTGCTGCGGGTCGGCGTTGCACGATAGCGCTTCGTCCCTTCGCCATTGCGCCCTCATGCTGTTGCTCCCAGCAGCTTTGG
>JACRJB010000065.1 GCA_016215605.1 Rhodopseudomonas palustris | reverse complement strand
GCCCGGCATGGCCACTTCCGGCAGGTCTCCGAACAGATCATCAGCGCCCATGCGTGCCTCTCGCCAAGAATCACCATCCGACAAGCGTCACTGCAAATCGCGGCGAAAAACAGAAGATTCACAGGCTCTCAGGATGAGGTTGTGCTTGTGGCGGCTGAGGGGGTGGGTCGACCGCCCGTGCTATTCTCCCGCCACCAGTCCGCCGACCGGGCGTTGCGCCATGCGCTTGTGGCGGCGGCGGGAGAGATACAGCAGCACGCCGGTGACGGCGAACAGCGGCATCAGCAGCGCGGCGAGCATGAAAGCGAGGCGGCCGGGCCAGCCGAGAATGTTGCCCCGGTGGATGTCGAGCACGCGGGCGAGGATGCGGTCGCCGAGCGGCTTGGCGGCGTAGAGCTCGGCGGAGACGATCTTGCCGCTCACGGCATCGATGCGGAATTCGTCGCGGACGCCGTCGGTGGCGTCGGTGGTCCAGGACCGGACCCGAACCAGACTGCCGCCGGCCGGCAAGGTCAAACGGGCGGTGACGAAACGCTCGCCTTGCTGCTGCACGAAGGACGACCAGACCCGATCGAGCGGCAGCGTCGCCGATGTCTCGCGTTTGCCGCCGGATTCGGCGGCCATGCCGGGGCCGCGCGGCGCCTGGGTCTCCGTTGGATTGCCCAGTCCCTTGCCCTGCCCCTTCGCCGGCATCGGCTCCGCAGCCGCGGGGGCGCGCGACAGCAGCCAGGCGGCGCCGTCCTTGTACCAGTCGAACGACCACCACAGCCCGGTCAGCACCATGACCAGATAGATCAGCATCGCCCAGGTGCCGAGCACCGCATGCAGCGAGCGGTGCAGGCCACGGCCGCGCAGCCGCCAATTCGGCTTCAGCCACACTTTGACGCTGCCCGGGCGATGCGGCCAGCGCAGCACCAGGCCGGTGATCAGCATCGCGATCAGGCCGATCGCGATGCTGCCGCCGATCGGGCGGCCCCAGCCCTTGGCGTCGCCGGGCAACAGCAGCCAGCGATGCAGCTTGCGCACCGTGGCGAAGAACTCCTCGCCCACCGGGTGGCCGAGCACGCGGCCGTCATACGGATCGACATAGACCGACGACGGCCGCGAGGCATCGTCACTGCGCGCGAAGCGGATGGGAACCGCGGCGGACGGATCGCGCGCCAGCGTGACCGATGCGACCTTGCCGAAGCCTGCGGCCTGCAGCCGCGCGATCAGTTCGTCGGGCGACAGACGCGGCGTCGCCGCGACCGCGACGTGGCTGCGATCGGCGTTGAGCGCCGCCTGGATCTCGTCCTCGAAACTGAGCACCGCGCCGGACAGCGCGATCACGCTCAGAAACAGCGCCAGCGCCAGCCCTGCGATCGAATGCAGCTGCAGCAGGATGGGCTTGATCGACGGCGATCGCATCACGCTGCTTTCCCTAGAGTCTGGCCGGAACGTCGGACAGAATGATCAAGCGTTTTGTACGCGGTGAACGTCACGAGCTGTTTCGTCATGGCCGGGCTCGTCCCGGCCATCCACGTGGTCCTCGCGGCTTTCCCTGCAAGGCGTGGATGCCCGGGACAAGCCTGGGCATGACGCTTTGAAACCAGTGCCCACTTTTCGGGATCATGTTCTCTGGAGGGGCTCATCGATTGATCGACGCAATCCGGCCTTTCCAGAGGCACTGAGTCCTCATCCTGAGGAGCCCGGCGAAGCTGGGCGTCTCGAAGGATGGGGCAACGTAGTGCCGATGGCACATGGTTCGAGACGGCGCTGCGCGCCTCCTCACCATGAGGATGTACTTGTGGCTGTGCATCATCAATCCTGATTCACCTCGAGCAGAACGGCTCTAGAACTTCGCCGTGGCCGACAGCGAGAATCGCCGGGCGTCGCCGATCGCGACGTTGAGGGTGTTGACCGCCGACGGATAGTACACGGTGTCGAACAGGTTCTTGACGTTGATCTGATAGATCACCGGCGTGTTCGCGACCTTCACCTCGTAGGTGGCGAAGACGTCGGCGACCGTATAGGCCGGCAGCACGAAGGAATTGGTGCTGTCGCCGGGCCGGTCGCCGGCGTAGCGCGCGCCGCCGCCGAGCCGCAGCCGCCCGGGCAGCGTGGTGCCAAAATCATAGACCAGATACAGCGACGCAGTGTTCAGCGCGACGTTCTGCAGCCGCTTGCCGACCAGCGTCGGATCTTCCGTCACGTAGGCGTCGGTGTAGCCGTAGCTGCCGATCATGCTCCATTGCTCGCTGAGCCGGCCGGTGACGTCGAGTTCGACGCCGCGCGAGCGGACCTTGCCGGCGGCGCGATATTCGTTGAGGCCGGTCGCGGCGTTGAACTGCGACACCAGCACGTTCTTCTTGTCGATGTCGTAGACCGCCAGCGTGCCGGACAGCCGCTTGTTCAGATCGAATTTGACGCCGGCCTCGACTTGCGTGCCCTCTTCGGGCGCGATGTTGGACCCGACGACGAAGCCGCCGGTGAGCGGCGCGATCGTCGAGGTCGGCTGCAGCGACTGGGTGTAGCTGGCGTAGAGCGAGACCTGCTCGTTCAGCTTGAAGATCGCGCCGGCGAGCGGCAGCACCTTGTTGCCGTTCAGATCGGTGTTGGCTGTGAACGGCCGGCCGCGGCCGGCGAGCTGCTCGTATTCCATCCAGCGCAGCCCGCCGACCAGCGCGAACCAGTTGGTGAGATGCAGCGTGTCCTGCACGAACAGCGAGCGGGTTTCGAGCTTGTCGGTCTGGGCGCTGTCGGAGGCCGACACCGTGGTGCCGGGCTGCACCAGCCCGTAAGTCGGATTGTAGAAATTGAAGGTCGGCGTCGCCTGCCGGATCAGATCCTGGCGATAGATCACGCGGCGCTGGGCATCGCCGCCGATCAGCACCTCGTTGCGCAGGCCGCCGAGCCAGACATTGCCCTGCAGATAGGAGGTGCCGTAGCTGACATAGGCCAGCGCGCCCTTGGTGCCGTCGTTGCTGCGGGTCTCGACCCCGGTCCTGGCGTTGACGCCGGTGATGCGGAGCTGATTGGCGTTGTAGCTCTCGGTGTTGAAGCTGTAGGCGGCGGTCAGCTTCCAGTCGTTGTCGAGCTTGTGCTCGACCGAGCCCTGGACCAGATCCGAATGGCCCCAATGCTTGTTGAACGGCTCGTCGAGCCGGCGGGTCGCCGGGATCGCCAGCGGTGCGCCGTTCACGAACGCGGTGCCGCGATCGAACGGATAGCTGAATTCGCGATGGGTGTAGTTGAAATGGACCGTCGTCGCCTCGCCGTACCAGGCCAGCGACGGCGAAATCAGCGTCTCGCGGCTCTGGCCGAAATTGCGCCAGTAATCCTCGTCGAGGCCGGAGGCGATCAGCCGATAGGCGATGCCGTTGTCGCCGACCGGGCCGGTGATGTCGAAGATGCCGTTGATGCCGTCCTTGCCGCCGCCAAAGGTCGAGCCGAGCAGCGTCACCGAGCCGTGCTGATACAGATCCGGCCGTTTGCTGACGGTGTTGACGATGCCGCCCGGCGACTGGATGCCGTACAGCAGCGAGGCCGGGCCCTTCAGCACTTCGACGCTCTCCACGGTGGCATCGAGCGCGCGGCCCTGCACCAGCGGCATGCCGTTGCGCATGATCGAGCCGTCGCGATTGTCGCCGAAGCCGCGCCGGATCACCGCATCGAAGGTGCCGGCGAGCGTGTTGGTCTGGGTGACGCCGGAGACATTGGCGAGCGCATCGTCGAGATTGCGCGGCAGCTGATCCTTCAGCACCTGCTCGGGCACGACATTGACCGATTGCGACGTGTCGAGCGGCGACGCGCCGGAGCGCAGCGTCGAGGCGCTCGGCATCGCCCGGTAGCCGAGCTTCTGCTCGTTGAGCACGGCGGCCGCCGCGGCGGCGCGCTCGGACGGGGTCGGCGGAACCGGGGCTGCAGCGCGTTCCCGCCGGGCTGACGGACGGGTCGCGGCCTGTGGATTACGTTGAGAAGGCGCGGTCGCGCGCGGCCGTTGCGGCCGCGGCTTCGGCGCATCGACGGTGACGCTCGGCAGTTCGACGCCGGATGGCTGGGCATCGGCCGGACGCGGCGTCGACGCGAGGCACAGGGCGCAGATCGCGGTTCCCAGCATCAGCCGCGCAGGCGCGCCGGCGCAGCTTCGCCGCATCAAAGGGTGAGGACGGCGGGAGTTCAGACGCGACATGCCAGAGCGACTTCCATTGCAAGTAAACCGCAAAGGCGCACTTAGCAGACGCAGCACCCGAACAGAACGCAGCCGGACTTGAATCGCTCTAAGGCGCAATTGCGTTGGTGATCGGCCGCATGTCCGGCCGGAGTCTTCATTTAGATTGGTTTATCGCTTGATTGGAACGATCCGACCTTGCCGAAGGCACAGAATCCTCATCCTGAGGAGCCCGGCAAAGCCGGGCGTCTCGAAGGATGGGCGACACATTCGGCTGCGGCCCATGGTTCGAGACGGCGCTGCGCGCCTCCTCACCATGAGGTTGTGCGTGTGGCAGACGTTACGGATCTTCAGCACGAGAGCTTTTCCGGTTCTGATAGAATCAGAACCGGAGCTCTAGATTCTTATTATGACGCGTTTTCTTCACGCGAACCGGTCGCCACTTCGCTCGAAAACGCTATAATTCGATCAGAAGCTGAATGGCTCGAGAGTGTCGCGCCCGGCGGAAGCGGCTGCGACGCGTTCGAGGCAGACGAACAAAAACGCCGCCTCGGGGATGAGGCGGCGTTGATGCATGTCGGCGGCGTCTCGGCGCCGCGTCGTGTTCGGCTATTCGTCTTCGTCGAGCGCTTCGGCGAGCTTGTCGTAGTTCTTCAGGACGAGGTCGATATTGGCCTGGTTCTTCACCGTCGGACCCGGCGATTTCAGCGCCTCGTTGAGATCCGCCAGCGCCTGCTTCTTGTCGTCGGCGGACATCTTGGTGTCGGCCTGGACCAGCGCGATCTGCGCCTTGAGTTCGGCTTCGGGGCCCACATAGGTCTTGGTCTTGCTGTCGACGCCGGCCATCACCATGCTGATGGTCTCGACCACGTCGCTGTATTCGCCGTAGCTGGCGAAGCCGTGTTTCGTCGCGGCGGCGTCGAGCTGCTGCACGATCTTGGTGTCCGGCTTGGCCTGCGGATCGTCCGGCAGCTTGGCGGCGATCGCGTCGATGTCCTTGTGCGCGGCGAGTACGCCCAGCACCTGCTTCTCGGTCAGGGTGATTTCCTTCAGCGCCGGCTGCGACGGCGCCGCGGCCTCGGGCGACGGCTTGGTCTCAGCGGCCGGCTTGGCTTCGGACGCGGGCTTGGTCTGGGCGAACGCGGCGATGCCGGACGCCGACGTCAACGCGACGGCAAGACAGCCCGCGCCGACGATGGCGGCGACGGGACGAAAACTCTGGCGCATGAAATTCTCCTCGGTGGGATCCGCCCTGGGGAAGTCTCGACCGGCGATTCTCCGGTTCAAGGCCGGACGAATCTGCGCTGAAATTGGGCCGAAACACAGGCAGCAATCCCGCCAATGCCGAGAACCGCGCCCGTTCGGGCGGAAAACGTCGTCCGTTCGTCGCCGGCGGCGCGACGGCCGGCAATCGACGGCAAACGCCAGACAACAAAAAACGCCGCCTCCCGAAGGAAGCGGCGTTTTTCGTATTGATCATCGTATGTGAGGAAGACTTGTCCTTGGCAGGCCTGGCAGCGACCTACTCTCCCGCGTCTTGAGACGAAGTACCATTGGCGCTGAGGAGTTTAACGGCCGTGTTCGGGATGGGAACGGGTTCAGGCTCCTCGCTAGAACCACCAGGCCGGCGAAGGACAAGCACGAAGCAATATCTGGTCTGTCAGTCACGACACGAGGTCGTGGACACTGATAATGAGAGCAATCAAGCCAATCGAACGATTAGTACCGGTAAGCTACATGCGTTGCCGCACTTCCACATCCGGCCTATCAACGTGGTGGTCTACCACGGTTCTCAAGGGAATGCTCGTTTTGAGGTGGGTTTCCCGCTTAGATGCTTTCAGCGGTTATCCCGTCCGTACATAGCTATGCAGCACTGCCGTTGGCACGACAACTGCTCCACCAGAGGTACGTTCATCCCGGTCCTCTCGTACTAGGGACAAATCCTCTCAACATTCCAACACCCACGGCAGATAGGGACCGAACTGTCTCACGACGTTCTGAACCCAGCTCACGTACCACTTTAATC
>JACRJB010000064.1 GCA_016215605.1 Rhodopseudomonas palustris | reverse complement strand
GCCCCGGAATGACGGCGTGTGGGGCGGATTATCGCCGCGCCCGCGTAGCAAGGCCTCTCCCCGAGTCATTCCGGGGCGCTCGCGCAGCGAGCGAACCCGGAATCTCGATATTATGGAAGCGCCGGACGATGCAGAGCATCTCTGGATTCCGGGTTCGCGCTGCGCGCGCCCCGGAATGACGGCGTGTGGGGCGGATTATCGCCGCGCCCGCGTGGCAAATCCTCTCCCCGAGTCATTCCGGGGCGCTCGCGTAGCGAGCGAACCCGGAATCTCGGCATTGTGGAAACGCCGAAGTCGCAGAACAGCGCGGGATCGTAAGTCTCGGGTGACCTCGGGATAGTCTAAAGAGGTCATCGGGGCGGGCGTAACGAGTTCTCGGGAAGGTCGTTGGCGACCGTCGGAATCTCGTTCCCCGCCTCGTTTGGTCGAAAAGGCCGGACACCCGGACGGTAGTAAGTGCTGGCCGCACGATAGACGATCCAGGCGCCGGCCTTGCCTCGTGGAACAAGGCAGGGACATCATGACAGCCTCATCTTCATCGGACAACAACTTCGTCGGCATCGACGTCGGCGGCGCGAGCCTCGACGTGGCATGGCACCGAGGCGGTCGCGCTCATTACGCGAACCGCCCGGACGCGATCGCAGAGCTGGTTCAGCGTCTTGGCGCCGGGCCGCAGTTGACGCGGATCGCGGTCGAACCGACCGGCGGCTATGAGAAGCCGCTGGTCAAGGCGCTGCGCCAAGCGGGTCTGCCGGTCGAGATCGTGCACACGTCGCGGTTCGCGGCCTATCGCACGCTGATCGGCCAGAACGCCAAATCGGATACGTCGGACGCGCGACTACTCGCGGCCTATGCGGCGAGCCCCGACGAAATCCGCGGCCGCAAGCCCGATCACGTCGAACTCGAGCAAGACCCGGTCCGAGAGGCGCTTCATGAATGCGCCAGCCGCCGTGACCAGCTCAAACAGATGATCCACGCCGAGAGTTGCCGGCTGGCGACGACGCGGCTCGCCGAGATCCGGCAGGCGATCGAGCAGCACCTCGACATGCTTCGCACCGAAGACAAACGACTCCAGCAGATGATGCAGACCCTGCTCCGCCAGAGCGCCGACCTGGTCGCGGCCCAACGCCTCCTCACCAGCATCAAAGGCATCGGCGTCACCTCGGCGACGGCCCTGATCGCCATGGTGCCCGAGCTCGGCCGCGTCGACAACAAGGCCGCCGCAGCGCTGGTCGGCGTGGCGCCGTTCGTTCGCCAAAGCGGTACGATGACCGCTCCGGCCCGCATCCGCGGCGGCCGCGCGGCCGTCCGACACATCCTCTACATGGCTGCCGTCGCCGCCAGCCGGCACAATAAAATCCTGCGACCGTTCTACGAACGCCTCATCGCCGACGGCAAACCAGTGAAGGTTGCACTCATCGCTGTGCTCCGCCGGCTCGTCGTGTTCGCCAATGCAGTTCTCAGGTCCGGACAGCCATGGAAAGGCGCATCACCGACTTGACATGAGACACGGTAGATTCCGGGTTCGCCGCTGCGCGGCGCCCCGGAATGACGGTGGGTGGGGCGGATTATCGCCGCGCCCGCGTGGCAAAGCCTCTCCCCGAGTCATTCCGGGGCGCTCGCGGAGCGAGCGAACCCGGAATCTCGACATTGTGGAAACGCCGGAAGGTGCAGAGCATCTCTGGATTCCGGGTTCGCGCTACGCGCGCCCCGGAATGACGGCGTGTGGGGCGGATTACTGCGCCGCCTGGGCCGACTCCAGCGTCGGGTAGTCGGTGTAGCCCTTGGCGCCGCCGCCGTAGAAGGTCGCCTTGTCCGGCTCGTTGAGCGGGGCGCCCAGCTTGAGGCGTTCGACCAGATCTGGATTCGAGATGAACGGCTTGCCGAATGCGATCAGGTCGGCCTCGCCCGAGTCGAGATGCTGGTTGGCGAGCGCGAGGTCGTAGGCGTTGTTGGCGATGTAGGCGCCGCTGAAGCGCTTGCGCAGGGAGGCGTAGTCGAACGGCGCGATGTCGCGCGGGCCGCCGGTGGCGCCTTCGATGACGTGGATGTAGACCAGCTTCAGCTTGTTGAGTTCGTCGACGATGTAGTCGAACAGCGCCTGCGGGTTCGAGTCGGAGACGTCGTTGGCAGGGGTCACCGGCGAGATCCGGATGCCGGTCCGCTCGGCGCCGATTTCGTCCGACACCGCCTTGGCGACCTCGAGCATCAGCTTCGCGCGGTTCTGGATCGACCCGCCATAGGCGTCGGTGCGCTTGTTCGAGCTGTCGCGGGCGAACTGGTCGAGCAGATAGCCGTTGGCGCCGTGGATCTCGACGCCGTCGAAGCCGGCCTTGATGGCGTTCGCCGCGCCCTTGCGGAAATCCGCCACGACGCCCGGAAGCTCGTTCAATTCGAGCGCGCGCGGCTCGGAGACGTCGGCGAATTTGCCGCCCACGAACGTCTTGGTGGCGGCCTTGATCGCCGAGGGCGCGACCGGCGCGCCGTGGTTCGGCTGCAGGTCGACATGCGAGATACGGCCGACGTGCCAGAGCTGGATGAAGATCTTGCCGCCGCGCTTGTGGACTTCGTCGGTCACCTTCTTCCAGGCGGCGACCTGGGCGTCCGAATAGATGCCGGGGGTGTCCTGATAGCCCTGGCCCTGCTGCGAGACCTGGCTCGCCTCGGTGACCAGCAGCCCGGCGCTTGCACGCTGGCCGTAATATTCCGGCGCCAGCGGGCTGGGGATCAGCCCTTCGGGAATCGCGCGATTACGGGTGAGCGGGGCCATCACCACGCGGTTGGCGAGGGTGATCGGGCCGAGCTTGAAGGACTCGAAAAGCTTGGAAGTCGACATGGGGCCGTCCTGACAATTGCGGATGGCCTGGAACTGGGGGCGAAAACCCGGGAACACAATGGGGCCGCCGAAATTAGATGCGCCGGCATGAAAATTTGGGCGGCGGTTCCGACCGGCCTGGTCGACCTGGAATAAATTTACCGAAAGGGGCGCTCGGCGGAGGCGATTTTCACCCGCCGCCGAGCGGCCGTTCAATGCGTCGAGGCGGGCGCGGTACGGGCCCGGTGCAGGGCGGCCGGCGCCGGCCGCTGCCGGCGGAAGAACCAGAACGCCAGCGGGGCCACGAACAGCGTGCCGAAGGCGGGCAGCGCCGCGGCGCGCAGGATCTCGCTGGCCCCGAGGGCTTCGCCGCCGACGCCGAATTTGGCGAGCATGATGGCGATCACCAGCGTCACGATCGGCGCGACCACCATGGTGGCGGCGCCGGCGGCCTGCGACACCAGTTTGCCGGCCGGAGCGGCGGTTGCGAGCACCCGTGCCACCACAATGGCGGCGGCGAAAGCCAGTGCTGTGAGCACGATAAGCAGTGTCATTTCCAACTTCCTGTTTGGTCGGGCGTCTTCCGAAGGCGGAAGGAGGCCCGAGGTCGATTGAAGGGAGGCCCTTCGAACGGCAACAGGATACTTTCTTGCACTGCACAGACGTTGATCTAGCGCATATCGAAATGGGGCAGTTCGCCGCGGCGGGCAGCCTTTAAGGGTATCGAGGGCCGGAAATCGGCATTTGGACACCGCGTGCAGGTGTCAGGTGCCGGGTACAGCTGCAAAGCTCCCCCTGCGGCGGCGCATAGCACCCGCAGGCGGGTCGAGCGCATCTTCAGCCACCCTGCAGGTGCCGCGGCCCTCCCCGCGGTTCGGTGACCTTACTCGGCCGGCTTCGGCGCGCCGCGCAACCGGCCAACGACGCCGGTCGGGAAGAAATACACGCTGGCGACGAACAGCAGCCCGAGCCACAGCAGCCAGCGGTCCGGGTGCAGCAGGCCCGGCAGCAGCGGCAGCCCGGCCTCGGCGGCTGCGTTGGAGGCGGCGCCCATCAGCGCCTGCAAATAGTTCTGCGCCAGAATGAAGATGGTGGCGCCGATGATCGCGCCGTAGATCGTGCCCATGCCGCCGATCACCACCATCAAGAGAATGTCCAGCATGATCGAGAAGCTGAGCGATGTATCCGGCCCGGCATAGCGCAGCCACATCGCGTTGAGCACGCCGGCCGACGCCGCCACCAGCGCCGCGAGCACGTTGGCGTAGGTGAGGTGGAAAACGGTGCGATAGCCCAGCGCCTCGGCGCGGAAGCGGTTTTCACGCACTGCCTGCAGCACCCGGCCGAACGGCGAATTCACCACCCGCAGCAGCCCGAGGATCATCGCGGCGCAGCCGACCAGGATGATGTAGTAGGTCAGGATCCGGCCGTTGATGCGGACGCCGAACAGATCCTTGATGAACACGGTGCCGGGGCGTAGCAATTCGGGCAGGCTGAAGCTGCGGCCGTCCTCGCCGCCGGTCAGCCAGGACAGCTGCGACGCCAGCACCAGAAACGCGGAGGCGACCGCCAGCGTGATCATCGCGAAGAAGATCGCCTCGACCCGCAGCGAGAACAGTCCGATGCCGAGCGCCAGCAACGCCGCGAGCGGCAGGCCGATCACGATGCCGGTCGCGACCGCGGCCCAGCTCGGGCCCATGCCGTACAGCGCGATCGCGACGGCGTAAGAGCCGATGCCGTAGAACATGGTGTGGGCGAACGACACCGTGCCGGTGTAGCCGAGCAAGAGATCGTAGGACGCCACCAGCGCCGCGAAGATGCAGATCTTGGCGGCGACGTTGAGCGGCTTGGCGCCGGGAAACACGAACGGCGTGATCGCCAGAACGACCACGATCGCGATCAGGATCAGCGACAGCGCCCGGCTGCGCGGCGGATCGCCGGACAGGATCATCATCGACTGGTCACCGCATACAGGCCGCGAGGCCGCCACATCAGGATCGCCACCATCAGCAGGATGTTGGACACCAGCGCCAGCTTCGGCACCAGGAAGCCGCCGTAATTCGCCACCATCGCCACCAGCAGCGCGCCGATGAAGCAGCCGCCGATCGAGCCGAGCCCTCCGATGATGACCACGATGAACACCAGCACGGTGAGATCGTTGCCCATCGAGGCGTGGACCTGCTCGCGATACAGCGCCCACATGATGCCGCCGAATCCGGCCAGCGCCGAGCCGACCATGAACACGCCGAGGAACAACCGCTTGACGTGATAGCCGAGCGCCTCGACCATCTCGCGGTTCTCGACGCCGGCGCGGATCAACAGGCCGATCTTGGTGCGGTTCAGCACCAGCTGGATGGCCACGAACACCGCGATGCCGACCAGCAGCACCAGCAGGCGATACTTCGCGATGGCGATGTCGCCGATGATGAACGAGCCGCGCAGCGCGGTCGGCAGCGGCAGCGGGATGATCTGCGGTCCCCACAGCGCATACAGCGCCTGCTCGGCGACGATCAGGCCGCCGGTGGTCATCAGGATCTGCTTCAGATGCTGGCCATACACCGGCAGGATCAGCACGCGTTCGACAACGACACCGAGCGCGCCGGACACCGCCATCGCGGCGAGCGCGGCGGGCACCAGCACCGCGAGATTGGTTAGCAGCGAATCCGCCTGCGACATCCCGGCGAGCGGCAGCAGCACCAGCGTCGCCACATAGGCGCCGACCGAGATGAAGGCGCCGTGGCCGAAATTCAGCACGTCCATCAGCCCGAATACCAGCGTCAGGCCGGACGCCATGATGAAGATCATCATCCCCATCGCCAGACTGGCGATCGTCAGCGTCACCCAGGACGAGAACGAGCCGACCAGCGGCAGCATCAGCAGCGCGAGGATCACGGGCAGCAGCACCGGCACGAGATCGCGCTTGGCCTGCGGCAATGCGTCGGATGCGGAGGGGGCGGGAATGTCGGTCATGTCAGCCACGATTCGTCATTGCGAGGAGGCGAAGCCGACGAAGCAATCCAGCGGCTCCGTGCACTGCGCTGGATTGCTTCGCCTTCGGCTCGCAATGACGGAGGGAGGGTGTCGACACATTCATTGATGCGCCTCCAGGCTGAGGCCGAGCAGGCGTTCCTGCAGCGGAATGTCGGACGCAAGCTCGGCCATGTCGCCGCGATGCACGATCATGCCGTTGTCCATCACCAGCACGCTATCGCCGATCTGCTGCGCGACGTGGAAGTTCTGTTCGACCAGCAGGATGGTGGCGCCGCTGCGTTTGATCTCGGCGAAGCATTCGATCAACGATCCGATGATCGCCGGCGCCAGCCCTTTGGTCGGCTCGTCGATCAAGAGCAGCTTGCGCGGCTCGACGATGGCTCTCGCGATCGACAGCATCTGCTTCTGTCCGCCGGACAGCGAGCCGGCGCGCGACAGCCAGAATTTCCGCAGCGCCGGGAAGAAGCCGAAGATCCAGTCCAGCCGCGCTGTGTCCATCGCCTGCTCGCGGGCGGCGAGGATCAGGTTTTCCTTCACCGTGAGATCCGAGAACACCGCCATGCTTTCGGGCACGTAGCCGATGCCGAGCCGCGCGATGTCCGGCGTCGCCATCGCCTCGATGCGGCGGCCGGCGAAAGCGATCTGCCCTTGCGAGGCCGGCCACAGCGCCATGATGGTGCGCAGCGTCGTCGTCTTGCCGGCGCCGTTGCGCCCGAGCAGCATCGTGGTCTTGCCCTCGGGCACGACGAAATCGACGCCCTGCAGGATGTGATAGCGGCCGATGTTGGTGTGCACGCCTTCGAGCGTGAGCAGGTCGGTCATGCGACACCCGCCGATGGGGAGGTGTGCGCTTTCCCTGGAGCGAGGGCTGCTCCCCTCCCCCTTGCGGGGAGGGGTCGGGGGTGGGGGTCCACAACGGGACGCCATCCCTGGGGCACCCTCACCCCAACCCTCTCCCGCAAGCGGGAGAGGGAGCTCGCTGGCGCAAGCGGAGAGGGGGTGACCAACATGGAGCCGATCGACATCATCATCATGGCACCCGCCCCGCCTTCACGCCGCGCTCTTACCCGGCGCGATGCCCAGATAGGCCTCCTGCACGACCGGCGAGGCGATCACCTCGGCCGGCTGGCCGTCGGCGACCAGCTTGCCGTGGTGGAGCACGATGATGCGGTCGGCGAGGGAGCGGACGACGTCCATCTTGTGTTCGACCAGCAGGATGATCTTGCTCGGATCGGTCTTCAGCCGTGCGATCAGGTCGAGCACCACCGGGACCTCGTCGACGCTCATGCCGGCGGTCGGTTCGTCGAACATGTAGACCTTCGGCTCCAGCGCCATCATCAGCGCGACTTCGAGCTTGCGCTGGTCGCCGTGCGACAGCGCGGTGGCGGCGACGCTGCGGCGCGCGCCCAGCGCGACGCTGTCGAGGATGGCGTCGGCGCGGTCGATCAGATCGCGCCGCGTTCGCCACGGCCGCAGCATGTCGTAATGCGTGCCGCTGTGCGCCTGCACGGCGAGGCGGACGTTCTCTTCGACGCTGAGATTGGGAAACAAATTGGTGAGCTGGAACGCGCGGCCGAGCCCGGCGCGGGTGCGCAGCGGCGCGGTCATTTTTGTAATGTCCGCGCCGTCGAACAGGATGCGGCCGGCGCTCGGCCTGAGCTGGCCGGAGATCAGGTTGAAATACGTCGTCTTGCCGGCGCCGTTCGGCCCGACGATCGCGGTGAGCTCGCCCGGCCGGAACGCACAGCTCACCCCATCGACCGCGACATGGCCGCCGAACCGGATGGTGAGGGATTGGGTTTCGAGGGTGGTCATGTTGTTCGGCGTGGCCACTTCGTTGCAGCCCTAGAGTTCGTCATTCCGGGATGCGCCCTCTTGGGCGCAGGCCCGGAATCCATACTCCCGGCGGTGGTTATGGATTCCGGGCTCGCGCTTCGCGCGCCCCGGAATGACGAACTCAGAGTCTTTCCGAGTCGGAATTACCGCTTATTTCGGATGGGAATTTGCATGTCCTCGATCTTCAGTTCGCGCACCGGCTCGAGCACGGCCCAGGCGACGTTCGGATCGACCTTTACCTTGAAGTGATACATGCTCTGCAGCGCCTGATGGTCGTCCTTGCGGAACATCATCTTGCCCTTCGGCGTGTCGAACTCCATGCCTTCCATCGCGGCGATCAGCTTCTCGGTGTCGGTCGATTTCGCCTTCTGCACGGCGGTGACCACCGCCATCGCGGCGGAGAAGCCACCGGCGGTGAAGAAGTCCGGCGGGGCGTTGAAGCGCTTCTGATGCTCGGTCACCAGCCAGTCGTTGATCGGGTTCTTGGGGATGTCGTAGTAGTAATAGGTCGCGCCTTCCATGCCGGGCAGGCGCTTGTAGGCGGCGAGCGCGGGCAGGATGTTGCCGCCGGTCGACAGCTCGATGCCGTAGCGCTTCGGGTCCATGTCCTGCAGCTTGGTCAAGGGATCGCCGCCGCCGGCCCACACCACCCAGATGATCTTCTTGCCGGGCTTGTCCTTCAGCGTATCGAACAGCCGCTGGCCGACCGCGGTGAAGTCGGTGGTGGTGGTCGGGACGTATTCCTCGGCGGCGAGCGTCGCGCCGGTCTTGCCCAGCGCCTCCTTGAAGGCGGCGACGCCGTCGCGGCCGAACGCGTAGTCCTGCGCCAGCGTCGCGATGGTGACGCCCGGCTTGCCGATCGCGACCGCGTTGGAGATCGCGTCCTGCGAGGAGTTGCGGCCGGTGCGGAAGATGTAGCGGTTCCACTTCTCGCCGGTGATCTGGTCGGCGACCGCCGGCTCGACGATCAGGATCTTCTTGTTCTCTTCGGCGACCGGCAGGTCGGCCAGCGCCGCGGCCGACGAGGACGTGCCGATCGCGATGTCGGCGCCGTCGTCCTGATAGGCTTCGGCGAGCGCCGCCTTGGAGAGGTCGGGCTTGGACTGATCGTCCTTGGTGATCACTTTGATCTTGCGGCCGTCGAGCGTCATCGTGCCCTTGGTCGCGTATTCCAGGCCCATCATCAGGCCGGTTTCGGTCTGCTTGGCGTAGGCTTCGAGCGGACCGGTCTTGCCGTAGATCAGCGCGATCTTGAGATCGTCGGCGCGGGCGGCGACCGTCGTGGTCAGCGCGAGGGCTGCGACTGCAACTATGGAAAGATGACGCACGTTCTTCCTCCGGGTTTTGTTGCGCCGGACCCTAGAGCAAGTTTGCCGGACTGGAAACGTCGCCGGACGGAATTTTTGCTATTGCGGCATCGACGCCGGTGGATTGCGGGTGCGCCGTTCGGCCGGCGCGACGCCGGGTCTGGCGACCGGACGGAACGGCGGCTCGGCCGCCGCGGATGGCGCCGGTGCAGCCGTGCTGCCCATCTTCGCCAGCAGTTCGGCGGTCGGCCAGGAATCCGCGGGCTGGCCGTATTTGATCTGCATCGCCTTGACGCCGGTGCGGGTCTGCTGGCCGAGCACGCCGTCGATCTTGCCGACGTCGAAGCCGGCGCGCACCAGCAGCCGCTGCAACTCCTTCATCTGTTCGAACGACAGTTGCGCCACCTGCGCGTTGGGCTTGCGCATCGGCGGCGCGCCGGCGATGCGGGTCGCGAGATAGGCCGCGGTGGTCGAGTAGATCAGCGAATTATTCCATTCGGTGTAGGCGGCGAAATTCGCGTAGGCAAGAAACGCCGGGCCGGAGCGGCCCATCGGCAGCAGCAGCGATGCCGGCATGTCGTCCTTCGGCAGCGGCCGTCCGTCCGGATAGGTCACGCCCCATTGCGCCCATTGGGTACGCGGCTGCTTCACCAGCAGATCGGCCTGGTCCCACGGCAGGTTGGCCGGCACCGCCACCTCCTGCAGCCACGGTTCGCCGCGCCGCCATTTCAGGCCGGTGGCGATGTAATGCGCGGTCGAGCCGATCACGTCGGCCGGGCTGTGCAGCAGGTCGCGGCGGCCGTCGCCGTCATAGTCGACCGCGTAGTCGAAATAATGCCGCGGCAGAAATTGCGTCTGGCCGAGTTCGCCGGCCCACGAGCCGATCATCTCGCCGGGTGCGAGGTCGCCGCGGTCGACGATCTTCAGCGCCGCGATGGTCTCCTGCTGAAACATCTCGGAGCGGCGGCAGTCATAGGCCAGCGACACCAGCGAGCGCAGCGTCGACAGATTGCCCTGCACCGCGCCGAAATCGCTTTCCAGCGCCCAGAACGCCGCGATCACCGCCGGCGGCACCCCGTACTCCTTCTCGGCGCGCGCAAAGGCCTGCGCGTGCTGCTTGATCAGCTGCTGGCCCTTGACGCGCCGCCCTTCGGACGCCATTCGCCCGGCGAACACCGTGAAGATCTGCCCGAACACCCGCTGGCCGCGGTCGCGATTGACGATGCTCTGGTCGTAGACCAGATACGGCGCCGCCTGCGCGATCGCCCGCTGCGACACCCCGGCCGCGACCGCCTGCTGCTTCAGGCCGGCGAGAAACTGATCGAAGCTCTGCCCGCCATGGCACGACGCGCCGCGCTGGGCGAGCGCGGGGGAGAAGGACAATGATATCGCTGCTGCGACTGCCAATGCGGCGACGACGTCGCACGATCGCTCAATCATCGAATGGACCCGCAGCATCGCCACCTCACCAACCGTCATCGCCGGGCTCGACCCGGCGATCCATCAAATCAATAGGAGAGTCTTGTTGGGATGGATTGCCGGGTCAAGCCCGGCAATGGCGATAGGGTGGCGCCGCGATCATTCGTCGAACAGATCGGAGTGGGTGCCGGTCCTCGCGAGCAGCACCTCTTCCGGTGTCAGTCGATAGATCAGAAGCCAATCCGGGCCGATGTGGCATTCAAGGTAGCCCGTCCACGTGCCTTTCAGCGCGTGCGGACGGCATACTGGCGGAAGCGGCGCTCCCGACGACAGGGCGTCGACAATTCTATCGAGCCTTGCGGTGACGTAGCCTCGTCGATTGATCCGTTTCAGATCCCGCTTGAACGCTGTGGAGAGCCGAAGGGATCGCACGGCGCTGGCTCATGATTTCCGAGGCTTGCGTCGGAGAAGAGGCTTGGGCCCGAGAATTTCGGCGAACAGCGAGGCGGCATCGCCAGAATGCCGGGTCCCACCACCACTGTCCAGCTCGCGCATCGCACGGATGGTTTCCTTGTTCGGCACCTTCACCGGAAACGGCATGCCCTTATGAGCAACGACTTGCTTGAGGAAGATCGTTACCGCATCGGTGGTCGAAAGTCCGAGCTTGTCGAGGACCGCTTCGGCACTCTTCTTGAGCTTCGGCTCGACGCGAGCGTTGATGTAACCGCTCTTGACAGCTTTGCGCGTGGCGGTCGCAGCCGGCGGCCGGGCCGTCTGCTTGGTGGTCGATCCACCCGTCGACTTGGTGCGGGATCTTGCAGGCATAAGGAACTGTAACACGTTCGGGTTACAGCTGCCAGCCTCACAACTCCCGCGCATTGCTGAACGCAAAGCTGCTCGCCCGCCTTGTGTTCTCGTCCAGGATCAGCGTCCGGGTGATCGGCGGTTCGGCGCGCTGGCTGCAGTGTTCGCGTTCGCAGAGGCGGCAGTTGACGCCGATCGGGGTGCCTTCGGCTTTCTCCAGGTCCATGCCGGCGGCGTAGGTCAGCTTGGCGGCGTGGCGGATTTCGCAGCCCAGCCCGATGGCGAAGCGCGGCTGCGGTTGCGGGTGCGGCGCCACCGGCCGGCGCACCATCTGGGCGATCGAGAAGTAGCGGCTGCCGTCGGGCAGTTCGATCACCTGCTTCAAGAGCCGGTCCGGCGTGTCGAAGGTCGAGTGCACGTTCCACAGCGGGCAGGTGCCGCCGAATTTCGAGAACGGGAAGGTGCCCGACGAGAATCGCTTGGAGACGTTGCCGGCATTGTCGACGCGCAGCAGGAAGAACGGCACGCCGCGCGCGTTCGGCCGCTGCAGCGTGGTGAGGCGGTGGCAGACCTGCTCGAAGCCGGCGTTGAACCGCTGCGCCAGCACGTTGACGTCGTAGCTGAGCTGCTCGGCGGCGGCGTGGAAGGCGGCGTAGGGCATCATCACGGCGGCGGCGAAGTAGTTGCCGAGCGTGATCCGGTACAGTCGCCGCGCCGCCTCGTCGAGCGCGCCGGTGCGGTGGACGATGGCGTCGATCACGCCGCCATGCTCCGACAGGCCGGTCTGGAACGCGATCTGGAAGGCGCGGCCGGGGCCGTCGACCAGTTCGGAGATCAGCAACTGGCGGCGATGCCGGTCGAACCGGCGCAGCGTCTCGCGCATCACGTCGACCGGCATGATCCGGGTGGTGATCGAATGCCGCTCGCGCAGCCGGTCGGCGAGCGCGCCGTAGACCTCCTGCGAGCCGACATTGAGCTCGTCGCGTACCGTCTCGGCGGCCTGCTCGAGCTCGGGGAAATAGTTGCGGTTGGCCTCGATCAGGTCGCGGACGCGCTCGATCGGGTTGGCCTCGAACCGGATCGATTCGCGATCGGCCATCTGCGCCGCGACCAGGGTCTCGCCGCGCCGCGCCTCGGTATAGGCGGCGTACAGCCGCTGCAGCGAGTGGGTGACCCCGGGACAGAGTTCGGCGAGATCGCGCAGTTCCTGCTTCGGCAGGTCGATCTGGCGGAACAGCGGGTCGGAGAAGATCTCGTTCAGTTCGGCGAAGAACCGGTCCTCGTCGGCGGTGGCGAGGTCGCGCAGATCGAGGTCGTAAGTTTCCGCCAGACGCAGTAGGATCTGTGCGGTGACCGGCCGCTGGTTGCGCTCGATCAGGTTGATGTAGCTCGGCGAAATCCCGAGCCCTTCGGCGATCTGGGTCTGCGACAGGCCAAGCTGCTGGCGGATTCGCCGGAATCGGGGGCCGACGAACAGTTTCTTCCCGGATTCGCCCGCCATGGTCCGCTCCCGCTCGGCGTTTTGTGACAAAATTTACAAAGTGACATTTGTTACATGTACCGATGTTACATGACATCACCATTCGTTCGCAAGAGGTCTATACGTTTCCTCCGATCTCGCGTTTAGCTCTCGGCACGTTTCGCAGCGCACTTGTCACGATTGTCGATACGGCATCGCTGCGGATTTGTCGTCACCGAAGGGATCAAGGACATGAACTTCCAGCCACGCGGGATCAGCGATCTGGCCATCCAGGGCCCGGCCACCTATCAGAGCCAAATCGAAGCGGCCGAAGCCCTGCTCAAGGACAAGGGCACCTGGAATGGCGTCAAGGCCGAGGCCGTCGCCCGCATGCGCCTGCAGAACCGCTTCAAGACCGGCCTCGACGTCGCGCGCTACACCGCTGCGCTGATGCGTGCCGACATGGCGGCCTATGACGCCGACAGCACCAAGTACACCCAGTCGCTGGGCTGCTGGCACGGCTTCATCGCGCAGCAGAAGCTGATCTCGGTCAAGAAGCATTTCGGCACCACCGATCGCACCTATCTGTATCTCTCGGGCTGGATGATCGCGGCGCTGCGCTCGGAATTCGGTCCGCTGCCCGACCAGTCGATGCACGAGAAGACCTCGGTGCCGGCGCTGATCGAAGAACTCTACACCTTCCTGCGTCAGGCGGACGCGCGTGAACTCAACACGATCTTCCGCGACCTCGACGCCGCCCGCAAGGCCGGCGACAAAGCGAAGGAAACAGCGCTGATCGAGAAGATCGACAATTTCCAGACCCACGTCGTGCCGGTGATCGCCGACATCGACGCCGGCTTCGGCAATGCCGAGGCGACCTATCTGCTCGCCAAGAAGATGATCGAGGCCGGCGCCTGCGCGCTGCAGATCGAAAACCAGGTGTCCGACGAAAAGCAGTGCGGTCACCAGGACGGCAAGGTGACGGTGCCGCACGAGGTCTTCCTCGCGAAGATCCGCGCCTGCCGCCACGCCTTCCTCGAACTCGGCGTTGAAGACGGCATCATCGTCACCCGCACCGACTCGCTCGGCGCCGGCCTGACCCAGCAGATCGCCGTCAGCCATGCTCCGGGCGACATCGGCGACCAGTACAACAGCTTCCTGGATTGCGAAGAGGTCGATGCCACCAAGGTCGGCAACGGCGACGTCATCATCAGCCGTGGCGGCAAGCTGCTGCGCCCGAAGCGTCTGCCCAGCAACCTCTACCAGTTCCGCGAAGGCACTGGTGCGGATCGCTGCGTGCTCGACTGCATCACCTCGCTGCAGAACGGCGCCGACCTGCTGTGGATCGAGACCGAGAAGCCGAACATCGAGCAGATCGCCTCGATGGTCGACCGGATCCGCGAAGTCGTGCCGAACGCCAAGCTGGCCTACAACAACTCGCCGTCGTTCAACTGGACCCTCAACTTCCGTTGGCAGGTCTATGACGAGATGAAGGCGGCCGGCAAGGACGTCAGCCAGTACAACCGTGCCGAGCTGATGAAGGCGGAATACGACAATACCCCGCTGGCGCTCGAAGCCGATGAGAAGATCCGGACCTTCCAGGCCGACTCGGCCAAGCGCGCCGGCATCTTCCATCATTTGATCACGTTGCCGACCTATCACACGGCAGCGTTGTCGACCGACAACCTCGCCAAGGAATATTTTGGCGAGCAGGGTATGCTCGGTTATGTCAAGAATGTGCAGCGCCAGGAGATCCGTCAGGGCATCGCCTGCGTCAAGCATCAGGACATGGCCGGCTCGAACATCGGCGACGACCACAAGGAATACTTCGCCGGCGAGGCCGCTCTGAAGGCCGGCGGCGCCCACAACACGATGAACCAGTTCAGCTAACGGGAACAGCAGGAGACCACGATGTCGAACGGCAGCAACTTCTGGGTGATTGGCGGCGAGTTCGGTTCGATGAACTTCCACAAGCTCGTCGAAGGCTCGGCCCAGGTGAAGGGCCCCTTCAAGACGCGCAAGGAGGCCGAAGAGGCCTGGAAGGTCGTCTCCGAGGAGAACCGGCATCGCGCAGGCGTGCGGTTCTCCATCGTCGAAGAGCCGAATCGGGCCGTCACTCCGGCCTGATCGGCGCCTGACCAAGATAGAAGACGTCCAAGGACTTTGGCGGTCTCACCGGGGAAACCCGGTGGGGCCGCCATCGTCGTTCTGGGGGCCGTCCTGCGCCTGGCGGCGCACGTGCGACACGCCGGGCCCCACAAAGCAAATCCCTGAAGGATCAGGCCCTTTTCGGCGCCGAGGGTTACTGATAGGTTAATATTGATCAGTCGAGCCGGGTTGCAGATGGCGGACGCGCAGAACAAGGTCACGGGGACGGAGCAGGCGCGGCCGATGCGGTTGCGCGACGCGTTGCGTCAGGCGCGGATCGAGGCTGCCGACCGCACCGGCGTGGTGGTCGACCTGCGCGACGCCGAGATCGCCCGGCTGGAGATCCTCAACGAGGCGCTCGATCCGCTGTTCGCCGAGATCCCAGACGGCGTCGATCTGTTCGACCGCGGCCTCAGCCAGGGCGACACGCCGCGGCTGTGGATCGACGTGGTCGCCCATGTGATGATGGGCCGCGACAAGCGGATCTATCGCTTCGTCCAAGACACAAGGTTCGGCCGCATCGTGCTGGCGGAATCGCACGAGGCCGCGAAGATCGTCGACGCGATCACCGACTACATCGCGCGGCGGCTGATCGAGCGCGAACACGCGCTGAACGCCGCGACGCCGCTCCCCGTCCAACCGGCGCCGGCAGCCGTCGACAAGCCGCGCCGCGGCGGTTTCGGCATCTTCGTGCTGGGCTTCATCGCCGGCGCGCTGGCCTTGTTCGCGCTGGCGCTGTTCGCCGCGCTGCGGAACATGTGACGAGCAAATCCCTGAAAAACGCCAGCCGCTTCCCGTCTTTGCGAGGAGCGAAGCGACGAAGCAATCCAGGCGCGCTTCGCACGGCGCTGCTGGATTGCTTCGCTTCGCTCGCAATGACGGCGAAGGGCTTGTGCGGCGCTACAACAGCCGTGGCGCCTGAAGGTCGTTGATCGTCTCGGTGGTACCGAAGCCGCGAATCCGGTGTTCGCAGCGCCAGCCGTCATTGCCTTCGCTGATCGCGAACAGATTGTACGCCGCGGACGGGTGATGCTGATCGTTGAACGCCGAGGCCGACGGCACGCCGACGACCGGGATCGTGCCGTTCGGGGTGTCGATCCGCATCGTGGAGTGGACGTGATCGTGGCCGTGCAGCACCAGATCGACCGGATGCCGCTGCAGCAGTGCGATCAACTCGGCCGAATCGGTCAGCCGCTTAATCCGCGATCGTGACCTCAGCGGATGATGGATCAGCAGCACGCGAAACATGCGCTCGGAGCCCAGCCCCTGTAGCAGGGTCTCGAGCCGTGCGCGCTGCGCGTTGCCGAGCCATCCGGTCGCCATGAACGGCGGGGTCGGCACCGCGCTCGACACGCCGATGATCGCGACAGGACCGCGGCGGCGCAGATAGGGAAAGCCCGGCGCGCCGTCGTCCCCGCGGATGTAGTCGGCGAAATTATCGGCGAACAGCGGCGCGGTGGCGGCGACATAGGCGTCGTGATTGCCCGGCACGACGCTGACCTGATCCGGCCGCCCGACGCCGTCCAGCCATTGCCGGGCCAGGCCGAATTCCTCGGCGAGCGCGATGTTGACCAGGTCGCCGGTCACCGCGACGTGGTCGGGTTGCCGCGCCTGCAGATCGGCCACCAGCGCATCGAGAATGTCGCGGCGGTGGATGCTGTGGCGGTTGCGGGTCCAGTTCAGATAGCCGAGCACGCGCTTGTTCGCGAGATCGGCCAGCCCCGGCTGCGGCAGCGGCGGCAGATGCGGGTCGGACAGATGCGCCAGCGTGAAGGTCATTGCGCTTTCCTGCGACGGCCGGCCGGCTGCGCGCGTATCGCGAAATCCCGCCTGTCAAAATCAGCCCGGTTTTGGCAAGGTCGGCGGACCGGCGCAAGCATCCGCTGCGGCGCAGATATGAGGATGACCTGACTTTGCCGGCTCTGCAGACCTTGCGCGTGAAGCTCGAGCCGGCGCTGCGGCGGATGTTTCATCTCTACTGGCGGTTCGCGCGCGGCATGACGCTCGGCGCCCGCGGCGTGGTGCTCGACGCGCAGGATCGCGTGTTCCTGATCCAGCACAGCTATGTCAGCGGCTGGCACCTGCCGGGCGGCGGCGTCGAAGTCGGCGAGACCTTCGTCGATGCGCTGCGCCGCGAGTTGATGGAAGAGGGGCGAATCAAACTGACCGGCGATCCGCAGCTGCACGGCATCTTCTTCAACAGCCACGTCTCGCCGCGCGACCATGTCGCCGTCTATGTGGTGCGGCAGTTCCATCAGGACCGTGCCCCCGCGCCCAATCGCGAGATCGTCGCCACCGGCTTCTTCGACGTCGCGGCCTTGCCCGAGGCCACCACCCTCGGTACTCGGCTGCGGATCGCCGAAGTGCTCGGCCGCGAGCCGCTGCGGTCGACCTGGCGCTGAACCGCTGAATCGGCCTCGGCCGATCGCCCCCGGGATCACATCAATGGCTCATTTCTCTGATCAAACCCCCGCTTCACAACGGACGAGCATTTGAAAGGACTGGTTTTGGCGGCATTTGCGAAGGCGATTTTTCGATCGCTGCTGATTGTATGGGCATTGTTCGCGGCGAATGTCGCTTTCGCTCAAATTCCCGCACCCAACGGCAATGGCAGCCCGCCCGCGAAGGTGGAGGAGAAGCCGGCCGATCCGCTGGGGCGCGAGACGCCGGCCGGGATGGTGACCGGTTTCATCGATGCCGCTGCCGAGCAGAATTACGAGAAGGCCGCGCAATATCTCGATCTCAGCCAGGAGAAGGGCGCCTGGGGGCCGAGCGTCGCCCAGCAGCTCCAGCGCATCCTCGATCAGGGCGGTTACGTGTTTTCGCGGCTGCGGCTGAGTTCGGAACCGGCGGGCGATCAGGACGACGGCCTCGCGCCGGATCAGGACAAGTTCGGCGCCGTCCGCACCGATCACGGCAGCGTCGATCTGATCGCGCAGCGGGTCGACGGCAAGGACGGGGTCAAGATCTGGCTGGTCTCGGCGAGGACGGTCGGCGATCTGCCGATGTTGTCGCGGACGGTGACGTCGAGCCTGGTCGACAGGATTCTCCCCTATGCGTTGCGGGACGAATATCGGCTCGCCGGCGTGCCGGTCGGTCATTGGCTGGCCGTCATCGTGCTCGCGGTGCTGACGTTCTCGCTGGTGTGGGCGATCACCGCGGCGATTTTCTGGGTGATCTTCCGGGTTCGGAGCCGGGCCGATTCCCGCATCCGCCGCGTGCTGAGCGCGTCGGCGCTGCCGATACGGCTGTTCCTCACCGCGATGCTGCTGCGCATCGCGCTGGTCCTGACCGGCGTGGCGATCGTGGCGCGCCAGCACATGTCCGGCGCCACCGAACTGCTCGGCTGGATCGCGCTGTCCTGGATCGTCTGGCGCGTGGTCGATGCGCTCGCCGAATTCGCGATCGCCCGGATGACGTTGCGCGGACGGCTGTCGATGCTGTCGGCGGTGACCTTCATCCGGCGCAGCGTCAAGTTCGCGCTGATCGCCTTCGCGGCGATCGCCGGGCTCAACGCGCTGGGCTACAACGTCACCGCGGGCCTCGCGGCTCTCGGCATCGGCGGTATCGCCATCGCTCTCGGCGCGCAGAAGACCATCGAGCATCTGGTCGGCAGTCTCACTCTGGTGACCGACCAGCCGATGCGGGTTGGCGATTTCTGCAAATTCGGCGAGACGATGGGCACGATCGAGGATATCGGGATGCGCTCGACCCGCATCCGGACGCTCGACCGCACCCTGGTCACCGTGCCGAACGGTGCGCTGGCGGCCGTGCAGATCGAGAATTTCAGCCGCCGCGACAAGTTCTGGTACCACCCGATCCTGGACCTTCGCTACGACACCACCCCGGACCAGATGCGCGGTCTGATCGCATCGCTCCGCGAGATGTTGCTCGATCATGCGAAGGTGGACAACGACCCGGCCCGCGTCCGGCTGCTCGGCTTCGGGCCGAATTCGCTGAAGGTCGAGATCTTCGCCTATGTGCACGCCGTCAATGGCGACGACTTCCTCGAGGTCCAGGAGGATCTGACGCTGCGGGTGATGGAACTGGTCGAAGCGGCGGGCACCGGCTTTGCCGTCGCCTCGCAGCAGACGGTCGTTCTGATGAGGGATCCGGCGCCTGCGGCGGATCAAGCGCCCGGGCTCGCGCCGTCGGACGAGCCGGAGGGCGAGCGCGCGGCGCCACGCCGTGCGGGGGCTGCAGCCCGCGCCTGAGGTCGTTTTCGACCCCGGCCGGGCGGTGGACCCCGCCCGGCCGGGGTGCTATTGCGGCGTCCGCCATGACCGATCTGTCCCTCACCATCCTGCCTGAGACCCCGAACGACGCCCAGCTCATCGAGCGGCTGCACGAGCGGACCTTCGGGCCGGGCCGCTTCGTCCTCAGCGCCTACCGGCTGCGCGAGCACGTCGACCACATCAACGCGCTGTCGTTCACCGCGCGGATCGGCACCCTGCTGGTCGGTTCGGTGCGGCAATTGCCGATTGCGATCGGCGACACCCCGGCGCTGCTGCTCGGCCCGCTGACGGTCGAGCCGCCGTTCCGGTCCCGCGGCGTCGGCCGGCTGCTGCTTGATCGCGCTATCTCGGACGCCAGGGCGCAGGGCCACAAACTGATCGTGCTGGTCGGCGACGAGCCGTATTACAGCCGGGTCGGCTTCAAGGCGATTCCCAAAGGCCGCGTCACGATGCCGGGACCGGTCGACGCCAGCCGCCTGCTGGTGCTCGAACTCGCCGACGGCGCCTTCGACGGCGTCAGCGGCCTGATCCGTCCGGATTGGAGCAAGGCGCGCAGCGCTTAGCCTCGTCCGACGTCGTCATTCCGGGGCGCGCGTAGCGCGAACCCGGAATCTCTCTTTGCAACAACCTCTGGATTCCGGGTTCGCGAGCTGTCGCTCGCGCCCCGGAATGACGTCGTTCGATCAGAACTTCAGATTGGCGAATGCCCGCACGCCGATGCCGGGCATCAGCACGTTGTCCTTGCTGTAGGACACCGCGTTGCGGATGTTCTCGTTGAGCAGGTTGTTGCCGACCAGGCCGACCAGCATTTCGCGGGCGCCCCAGGCGTTCGGATCGAGCTTGGTCCGATAGCTGATCTCCGCCTTCAGCAGATTGTAGCCCGGCGTCGTCGTCTCGGCGATCTGCGCGACGTCGTTCTGGGCGAAGGCGTGCAGCAAATTGACCCGGGCCAGCCAGTTGGCGTCGCGCCAGAACAGGCCGCCGCCGAGCCGCATCGGCGGAATCCGCGGCACGTTGGTGCCGTCGGTGAAGGTGGCGCGCACCACGTCGAATTGGTTCTCGATGCCCCAGGTGCCGCCGTAGATCTGGGCGACGTCGAGCTGGCTCTGGAATTCGCCGCCCTTGAAGATGGCGTCGCGCTGCGAATAGATCGCCTGGTTGAGTTCGAGCGTGCCGGTGCCGGGATCGACGCAGGAGGCGTCGTCGCAGGTGTTGCCGGTCAGCCGCCGATAGATGAAGCCGCTGAACCGCGTGTAGTAGGCGGTGATCTCGAACCGGAACGGTCCTTCGGCGCGGCGCAATCCGGCTTCGATCGACTTCGCGGTCTCGATCCCGAGATTGGGGTTGCCGATGTCGAAGGTTTCGGTGGCGTCGTGGCCGCCGCGCGAGAACAGCTCGGCCGGCTTCGGCGCGCGCTCGACATACTGTCCGGTGAGGCTCGCCGACAGCCCCCACGGCAGCGCCTGAATCAGCCCGAGGCTGAAGCTCTTCGGCGTGAACGACCGGCTCTGCGCGATCGAGGCGCCGATCGCGTTCGGATCGGCGTTGAGGTCGAACAATTCGGGAATCGCCGACGGCGTCATGCCCGACAGATCGACGTGCTCGATCCGGCCGGCGACCTGCGCTTTCGTCGTCTCGGTGAAGCGCAGCTCGTTGAATACGTAGCCGGCGATTTTGGTGTTCTTGTTGGGATCGAACAGGCCGTTGATCGGGCTGCCGACATTGTCCGGGCTCGGCGCGTTCAGCTCCTGATGGCTGGCCTGCACGCCGACCGCGGTGGTCACCGCGGCGAAGCCGGCGTTCCACGGCGTCAGCTGGACTTCGAGCCGGCCTTCCTGCTCGCGGTTGGTGAAGGTCTGGCGCACGCCGTCGGTGGTCGGATCGCCAGCGGTGGCCTGGCCGATCTCGTTGTGCTTGTAGTCGGTGGCACCGACCCAGAACCGGATCGCGTCGATCGCGGCCGCATCCGGGCGATACTCGCCCTTGGCGTTGAACTTGGTCTGCTTGGCGTCGATCCGCGTGCCGACCTGCGAGCCTTCGACGCCGGGGATGCGATACAGCGAATTGTTCTGGGTGATCGACGCGCCGATGAAGCCGCCGTCGAACAGATACGAGCCGCCGATCGAGGCGCCGGCTGCGCTGGCCGCGGAGTTCGCCTGGCGGCCGTTGAACGGCAGGCCCGGCTGCGCGTACGGGTAGCTCGGGATGTTGTAGTCGCTGGCGTTGCGGCCGTAGACGTCGGCATGGACCGCGACGTTCTTGGCGCCGGCATCCAGCAGCACCGCGCCTTCGACGCCGCGATCGACCGAACTCACCGCGCTTCGCACTTCGGCGTTCATGCAGCCCTTCGAGCCGCCGATCGCTGGCGCCGTCGGCGTCAGGCCGTAGCTCTGAAACGGCTGCGCGCAGGGCGGCAGCGCGTCGGGGATGCGGTTGTTGGTGGCGCTGACCACGCCGCCAATCGCGGTCGAGCCGTAGCGCAGCGTCGCCGGGCCGCGGATCACTTCGACCTGGTTGGTGGCGAGCGGATCGATCGGCACGAAATGGTCTTCGCCGAGATCCGAGGCGCCGTTGCTGCCGATGCCGTTCTCGATGATGCTGACGCGGTTGACGTCGAGGCCGCGGATGATCGGACGGCTGGACGCGCCCGGCGCGTAGCTCGAGCCGGTGATGCCCGGCTTGTTGTTGAGCAGATCGCCGAGCGTGCCGGCACCGCTGCGGCGGATCTCTTCGTTGGGTACCACCGTGACGGTGGCGAACTGATCGGTGACGATCGGCAGCGTGCCGGGCAGCGGTGCGGCGGGCTGGGCCACGACGGGCGTTGCGGCCGGCGCCGTGCCGCGCTGTCGCGCGGGTGCGGCAACGCGGGTCGCGGGGCGGCTCGGCGGCGCGGAGTGGCGGCGCACGATCGGGCTCGGCGCGGTGACGACGACTTCCGGCAGAGCGGTGGCCGCTTGCTGCGCGAAGGCCTGCGCTATCGGCAAGCCCTCGCAGGCGATGAAAGCTGCGCTTCCGAGCAGGAGGGCGCGTTTGATGGAAAGTGACATGGTCGGATCCTGACTGGCCGGGGCGGCGCTGGCGCGCCGGACTCCGGACTCTGCGCGGGGCAGATCGACAACGAATGGGCTGCGCGCACGGCCGAAGCGGTGCTGCGCGTGGCTCGATCGACGGCGGTCAGGAAACGGGAGGTGCGCGCGGCTGGAAGCCGCCCGGCTGCGGGCTCGGATCGGCGGCGGCACTCGAGGCGATGCGATAGTGCAGCGGATCGCCGCGCCGCGCCGGCAACGCCGGCGGCGCGGTGTCGAGCAGCGTGTTCGCCATCGCCACCACGGCACAGATCGCGCAGAGGTCGGCCGCGCCGTCATGGTGGTCGGTATCAGGCTCGTCTGAGCCAATGGCCGAGGCCGCTTGCGCGATCGCCTGCGAGGCCGGCGCGAGGCCGTGGAAGTGGCCGAACGCCATCGCGAACTGGAGCGCGAACGCGATCAGCGCCAGCCGTGCTCCCAGTCGGATATTTGCCCGCACCCAGCCCATGCCCACCCAAGCCTCGCCATCGCACGGCCTGTCCCTGCCATGCGACGTTACAATGTAACATCGCGGCAAGATCGGTGACTGTCAACGGAGGTGGAGTCGATGGTTCGCGGGTGTGACTTTTGCGCCAGAGCGCGTCACCCCGGCTCGGCCAATGGCCGAGCGCCTTACTTCGGCTTCGGCATCAGCGCCTTGAGCTTCTCGATGTCGGCGATGTTCATCTTGATGCCGCCCGGCATCACGATGTCGCCGGGCTTCTGGCCGTCCTTGCAGGGGCCGAGCCATTTCGCCTCGAGCGTCATGGTCGCGTTCTTCGGCACGCCGGGCGGCGGCTTGTCGTGTTGCGAGGTCACCTTCACCGAATAGGCCGAGTTGAAATCGCCGGTGATCTCGGAGTGCGACGTCGTCGTCATGCCGGCGATGTTGCAGACCGCGTCGGTGACATAGCCGGTGGCGGTCTTCTGGGTGTCCTGCTTGGAGCAGACCTCGTTCGACATCGGCTGGAACGACGAGTTCATCTTCTTGTCGGTCGCCTCGTCGGTGCAGTGCTGCATGGCGACGTCGTCGATCGCCGAGCCGGGCCGCACCATCTTCAGCTCCCACAGCCCCGGTTTGCGGGTCGGCAGGTCGAGCGCTTGCGCGGTCGTCGCTGCGGCGAGCAGCAGCGGCAGCGCGCCGAACCCGAATATGCGTGCGGGAGTCATCGCCCGGACCCGGTCAGTAGGCGACGCGCAGCGGGCGCTGGTCGGCGCCATACGGCACCCAGCGGCAGGCGAACGAGACGTAGCCGCCGTAATTCGCCTGCACGCCGAGCAGTTTCACGACCTTGCCGTAGTGAGCGCAATGATCGATCGCGATCGCGCGGACGTCGGCGTGGCCGATCAGATTGGAGGAGATGATCCCGCCGGTGTCGTTGCCCTTGACCACCGGCACGGTGTCGGCGCTGGAAGCGGTGCCGGACAGCACGGCACAGAGAACGGCAAGGCCCGCGGCCTTCAGCATGCGCATCGGAATCTCCTTCATGGCTTTTGCGATTCTAGAGCCTCTCGACAACGTTGGAAAGAACGGCGGAGTTGCGCGAGCCGGGATGTGCCCAGGTGTGGCTGCGCTGCACTTGACCTCGGCATGGCTTCGCGGCACCGTCCGCATCACAAAAATCCGGTGACTCGTCCATGCGCCTTGTTTCGACTCTGAAATTGCCGGTCGCCGCCTGCGCGGCGCTGCTCGGGCTGTTCGCGCTCGCGCCGGTGGCGCAGGCCGCCAATCCGCTCGAGAAGAACTTCTGGCTGTCGGGCCCGCGCTATGACGGCAATCTGCCGGCTTGCGAGGCGGGGCTGCCGTCGGTGACCTATCAGTTCGGCGAGAAGGAAGGCACCTTCTGGAATTCAGCGCTGCGGATTACCGGCTACGCGAAGCTGCGCGAAGTCGCGTTCCGTCCCTGGCAGAGCGACAACATTCCACGTCGCTATTGCGCGGCCGACGCCTATCTGAACGACGGCAATGTCCGCCCGGTGTATTTCTCGATCGTCGAGGACGGCGGCCTGGCCGGCTTCGCCGACGGCGTCGAATTCTGCGTGGTCGGGGTCGATCGCAACTGGGCGTTCAATCCGGCCTGCAAGGCCGCCAAGCCCTGAGCGGACGAGGCGATCGCGCCTCGTCGCCTTCCACGATTTGTGTTCTTGAAACGTTCCTGATCGCTCGCTAGGCTTTGCCGGTTCACGGCAGCGGGGCTTTTCATCATGCACAGTTTCATCGTTCGCCGGCGGTCCTGGATCGCCGCCTTGGCCGCCTGCGCGGCCGGTTTCATCGCCACCGCCGCTCCCGCCCAGGATCGCCGCCAGAACGCGCCCGGCGAGTTCGATTTCTACGTGCTGGCGCTGTCGTGGTCGCCGTCTTATTGCGAGCAGGCCTCGGAGCGCGGCAATGCCGGGCGCTCGCAGCAGATCCAGTGCGGCGGCCGGCCGTTCTCCTTCGTGGTGCACGGGCTGTGGCCGCAATACGAGCGCGGCTTTCCGGAATATTGCCAGCGCCCGTCGCCCCGGCTCGATCGCCGCATCATGAATTCGATGCTCGACCTGATGCCGGCGCCGGGGCTGATCTTCAACGAGTGGGACAAGCACGGCACCTGCGCCGGCACCTCTGCCCGCGGCTATTTCGAGGACATCCGCAAGGCCCGCGCCGCGGTGCGGATCCCGCCGGATTTCATCGACCCCAAGGAAACCCGGACGGTGACCCCCGCCGAGGTCGAGGACGCCTTCATCAAGGTCAATCCGGGCCTCAGCAGCTCGGCGATCGCAGTGACCTGCGATCGCACCCGGCTGACCGAGGTCCGGATCTGCATGAGCAAGGACCTGCAGTTCCGCGCCTGCGAGGAAATCGACCGCCGCGCCTGCCGCCGCGATCGCCTCGAAGTGCCGCCGGTCCGCGGCGGCTGACGGCGGACCCGGTCCGGATTGCAGGGCGCCGAGCCGTTGCGCGATCCCGCGGCGGCGGGCTCCGGGCTCGCCCGTGGCTTGACTTCGCGCGCGCCTCCGCGTCACGGTCCAGCTCCCACCTTGAAGCGACGAATGAATCCGACATGACTGGCTTTGCCGTGATCCGCGACGACACCCCCGCGTCCGCCATCCCCAAGGGGGCGGTGGTGGCGATGGGCAATTTCGACGGCGTGCATCTGGGCCATCGCGCCGTGATCGGCGCCTGCCTCGAAATGGCGCGGGTCAGGAAAGCGCCGGCCTTCGCGGTGACGTTCGAGCCGCATCCGCGCAAGTTCTTCAGCCCCGACACCCCGCAATTCCGCCTGACCGACGAGCCCGCCAAGCTGCGGCTGCTCGCCGGCGCCGGCCTCGACGGCGCGGTGGTGCTGCGCTTCGACGCCGTCCGCGCCGCGACGACGGCGCATGATTTCATCCACCACGAGCTGATCGGCCGGCTCGGCGTTCAGGGCATCGCGGTCGGCTACGACTTCCATTTTGGCAAGGGCCGCGGCGGTTCGCCGGCGATGCTGGTCGGCGAAGCGCCGGCGCTCGGCATCGAGGTCGACGTCCAGCCGCATGTCGATTTCGGCGACCACCCGGTGTCGTCGAGCGCGATCCGCAAGGCGCTGGAAGAGGGCCACATTGCCGCCGCCACCGAGATGCTGGGGGCGCCGTGGTTCGTCACCGGCGAGGTGATCCACGGCGAGAAGCGCGGCCGCGAGCTCGGCTATCCCACCGCCAACATCCGGCTCGACCCGCAATGCGGCCTGAAGCACGGCATCTATGCGGTGCGGGTCGGCCGCGGCGGCAAGCATTACGACGGCGTGGCGAATTTCGGCCGCCGTCCGACCTTCGACAACGGCGCACCGCTGCTGGAGACCTTCCTGTTCGACTTCAACGCCCTGCTCTACGGCGAGACGCTGGACATCGCCTTCATCGCCTTCATCCGCGACGAGGAGAAGTTCGAGAGCATCGAGGCGCTGGTGCGGCAGATGGACGACGATTCCGCCCGCGCCCGCGCCGCGCTCGCCGCCGACCATGGCGCGTTCCCCAAGCTCGGGACGATCGGGTGACCCGGACCGAGAAGGAGAAGATGCTGGCGGGCGAGCTGTACCGCCCCGGCAGCCCGGAGCTGGCGGCCGACGAGGCCACCAACAAGGCCTGGATCGTGCGCTACAACGCCGCCGGCGCGCTGCCGGCCGCCGAGCGGCACGCGCTGCTGTTGGAGCATTTCGGCCGTGTCGGGCAGGGCGCGGTGATCCGCCCGCCGTTCTTCTGCGACTGCGGCTACAACATTTTGCTCGGCGACGGCGTCTTCCTCAATTTCAACTGCGTCATCCTCGACATTATGCCGGTGTCGATCGGCGACCGCACCCAGATCGGCCCGGCGGTGCAGATCTACGCCGCCGACCACCCGCGCGACGCCGCCACACGGCGGGACGGCCTCGAATTCGGCCGTCCAGTGACGATCGGCTGCGACGTCTGGATCGGCGGCGGCTCGATCATCCTGCCCGGCATCAGCATCGGCGACGGCGCGGTGATCGGTGCCGGCAGCGTTGTCACCCGCGACGTCGTCCCGCACGCCATCGTCGGCGGCAACCCAGCCCGGCCGCTCCGAAACGGCTGAGCCGCAAGCTCAAGTCGCCAACAGGCGTGGATCGAACGGCGCCTTGATGATCTCCGCGACGGTGATGGCAGAGCCGTCGCGATGCGCGGGGTTCAGCAGATAGTTGCGCGCGTGCGGCACGATCACCGATGGTACTCGCAGCAAGGCGCTGCTGCCACGATCGAGCCATCGGTCCCCGATCTGGCGTGTCAGACCCACCCTTGTCCGCCAGGCCGACGGCAAAGTGTCCTCCTCGACGGACTCGATGGCGATCGTATCGGGGACAGCTATTCGCAACAATTGAAAGCTGGATGGCAGCAGGTCGCGGTCCAGATGGACCAGCATTTCAAGAAGGGCACTGGCCGGGTGGTCCGCAAGATAAACGATCTGGCGGCCCTGCCAGTGCCAGCGTCCGTTCGCCCTGATGCCGCCGATGCCCGAAAGGTCGGCGTAATTCGAAATGCGCCAGAGCTCCATCGGCGGCGCTCAGGCGAAGATCCCATGATCGATCTGTTCGAGCGTCTCGCGAACGACCGCGGCTCCGAGGTCGTCCTGCAGGAGATCGGCAGGGCGTTGCCCGTTCAGTGATTTGTTCGGCCTGTTCAGCCAAACTTGTGCTTTGGCGGGATCGCCGAACACCCGCTCGGCGAGCGCGCGAACATCGAGCTGTCGGACGAAACCGGCGGGCGATTCAGGCAGTCCGGGGATTCCCATCCCCATCGCCTGTCGGACGAGGGCGTCGAGCCCGGCATTGTCGCCTTCGCGGCGCAGCTGCTTAAGCTCCTCATAGACCTCGGCGAGCGGCTTGGTGGTCATGAAATCCCTCCACGCTTCAATAGATTAGTCTTTTGGCCCAGTTCTGCAACCGACGCCTTGCGGCGACCCTTCACCGGGGCAATTGGGCGAAGATTTAGCGCCTCCGCCGGTTCGTTCGGGTTTCCCCGGCGGGCCAAAACCGCTATTCACGCCGCCATGACCGACAAGCCCGTGAAATCCGACGCCGCCGCCCCCAGCGGCAACGACTATTCCAAGACCCTGTACCTGCCGCAGACGGAGTTTCCGATGCGCGCCGGGCTGCCGCAGCGTGAGCCGGAATTGCTCAAGCGCTGGCAGGAGATCGACCTCTACGGCAAGCTGCGCGAGAGCGCCAAGGGGCGCGCCAAATTCGTGCTGCATGACGGCCCGCCTTACGCCAACGGCAACATCCATATTGGCCACGCGCTGAACAAGATCCTCAAGGACGTCGTCACCAAGAGCCAGCAGATGCTCGGGTTCGACAGCAACTACGTGCCGGGCTGGGACTGCCACGGCCTGCCGATCGAATGGAAGATCGAGGAGGAGAACTACCGCTCCAAGGGCAAGCCGAAGCCGAACTTCAAGGACTCGGCCGCGATGGTCGCGTTCCGCAAGGAATGCCGCGCCTACGCGACGAAGTGGCTGAACGTGCAGCGCGAGGAGTTCAAGCGGCTCGGCGTGATCGGCGACTGGGACCATCCCTACGCCACGATGGATTACTTCGCCGAAGCCCAGATCGCCCGCGAACTGATGAAGTTCGCCGCCAACGGCACGCTGTATCGCGGCAGCAAGCCGGTGATGTGGAGCGTGGTCGAAAAGACCGCGCTGGCTGAAGCCGAGGTGGAGTACGAGGACTACACGAGCGATACGGTTTGGGTGAAGTTTCCGGTCGTCGGACGCGCAAGCGGGTATCCCTTAATGGGGATCGGCTCAACTCTAGCTGAGTCGGTCGCTCTTCGAGACGCCTGGAAGAGTGCTTCCGTAGTGATCTGGACGACCACGCCGTGGACGTTGCCGGGCAACCGTGCGATCAGCTTCTCGTCGAAAATTTCCTACGGTCTGTACAAGGTCACCGATGCCGCGGCTGATAACTGGGCGAAGACCGGCGACCTGCTGATCCTTGCCGATGCGCTGGCCGACGCCGTATTCAAGCAGGCGCGCGTCGTGAACTATGAGAAAGTCAGCGCGGTTGCCGCAGATCTTCTGAAGTCGCTCGAATGCGCCCATCCGCTCAAAGGCGTTGGCGACGGCTACGCGTTCACCGTCCCGTTGCTCGACGGCGATCACGTCACCGACGACACCGGTACCGGCTTCGTCCACACCGCGCCGGGCCACGGCCGCGAGGACTTCGACATCTGGATGCACAATGCCCGGGCGCTGGAAGCGCGCGGCATTGCGTCGACGATCCCCTACACGGTCGACGAGAACGGCGCGCTGACCGATCATGCGCCGGGCTTCACCGGCAAGCGGGTGATCAACGACAAGGGCGAGAAGGGCGACGCCAACGAGGCGGTGATCCAGGAATTGATCGCGCGCGGCATGCTGCTGGCGCGCGGCCGGCTCAAGCATCAGTACCCGCATTCCTGGCGCTCCAAGAAGCCGGTGATCTTCCGTAACACGCCGCAATGGTTCATCGCGATGGATCGCGACATCTCCTCCCCTCCCCCTTGCGGGGAGGGGTCGGGAGTGGGGGGCCACGGCGGGAGCACATCCTCGGGGCGCCCTTACCCCAACCCTCTCCCGCAAGCGGGAGAGGGAGCGCGCAGCGATGCGTTGCCGGGTGATACTCTTCGCGCAAGGGCGCTGCAGGCGATCTCGGTGACCCAATGGGTGCCGCCCGCCGGGCAGAACCGCATCACCGGCATGATCTCCGGCCGGCCCGACTGGGTGATTTCGCGGCAGCGCGCCTGGGGCGTGCCGATCGCGGTGTTTGTGCGCGAGGCCGGCGACGGCTCCGCCGAAATCCTGGTCGACGATGAGGTCAACAAGCGCATCGCCGACGCCTTCACCGAAGAGGGCGCCGACGCCTGGTACATGGAGGGCGCGCGCGAGCGCTTCCTCGGCTCGCGCGCCAACGAGGGCTGGCAGAAGGTCGACGACATTCTCGACGTATGGTTCGACTCCGGCTCCACCCACGCCTTCGTGCTGGAAGATCCGGTGCATTTCCCCGGCCTCGCCGGCATCCGCCGCAAGGTCGACGGCGGCGCCGACACCGTGATGTATCTCGAAGGTTCGGACCAGCATCGCGGCTGGTTTCATTCGTCGCTGCTGGAGAGCTGCGGCACCCGCGGCCGCGCGCCCTACGACGTGGTGCTGACGCACGGCTTCACGCTCGACGAGCAGGGCCGCAAGATGTCGAAGTCGCTCGGCAACACCACCGAGCCGCAGAAGGTGATCTCGCAATCCGGCGCCGACATCCTGCGGCTGTGGGTGTGCGCCACCGACTATGCCGACGACCAGCGGATCGGCCCCGAGATCCTCAAGAACGTGGTCGAGACCTATCGCAAGCTGCGCAACTCGATCCGCTGGATGCTCGGCACGCTGCATCACTACAAGCGCGACGAGGCGGTGGCGTTCGCCGAGATGCCGGAGCTGGAGCGGCTGATGCTGCATCAGCTCGCCGAACAGAGCGCGGTGGTGCGCGCAGCCTATGCCGAGTTCGACTACAAGACCGTGGTCGCCTCGCTCGCCGCGTTCATGAACACCGAACTGTCGGCGTTCTATTTCGACATCCGCAAGGACACGCTGTATTGCGACCCGCCGTCGTCGCTGGCCCGCAAGGCGGCGCTGACCGCGATCGACATCATCTGCGACGCGATCCTGAAATGGCTGGCGCCGGTGCTGTCCTTCACCACCGACGAGGCGTGGGGGCTGTACCGGCCCGGCGCCGAGCCGAGCGTGCATCTGACGCTGTTCCCGCTCGACCTCGGCGCCTATCGGGACGATGAGCTCGCCAAGAAGTGGGAGACCATCCGCAGCGTCCGCCGCGTCGTCACCGGCGCGCTGGAGCTCGAGCGCGCCGCCAAGCGGATCGGCTCGTCGCTGGAAGCGTCGCCGGTGATCTATCTCGCCGACCGGCCGCTGATGGCGACGGTGTTCGACACTGACCTCGCCGAGGTCTGCATCACCTCGAACTACGAGGTGCGCGAAGGCGACGCGCCGGAGGGAGCGTTCCGGCTCGACAACGTCGCCGGCGTCGCCGTCGTGGTCGAACGCGCGCAGGGCACCAAATGCGCCCGTTCGTGGAAGATCCTGTCGAGCGTCGGCAGCGACCCCGACTACCCCGACGTCTCCCCGCGCGACGCCAAGGCGCTGCGCGAATGGAAGGCGCTGGGCGCGACGCCGTCTTGAGCGGCGTGCTTCGTTCCCAACAACCGTCATGGCCGGGCTTGACCCGTGTCCCGGGCGCGGTGCGGCATTCTTCATGCCGCTCCGCAGACCCGGAACCCCGGTTTTGCCGCCGGCCCTCAAGCGGGGCCCCGGCTCTGCAGCGCACCACGCCGCAAGGGCGGCGCGCTGCGCTGCGTCCGGGGCACGCCGTCGATCGGTTGCGCGTCACGATGCAAGAGGTCGGCTGATGACTCCCCTCCGCGCCGGCGTCCTCGCCGCCATCGTCGCCTTGGCGCTCGACCAGGCGACCAAGCTCTGGCTGCTGTTCGGCTTCGATCTGGCCCGCAAGGGGCTGGTCAGCGTCACGCCATTCTTCGATCTGGTGCTGGCGTGGAATACCGGCATCTCCTACGGCTGGTTTTCCGGCCAGGGGCCGACCGGGCAGGCGATTATGCTCGCGTTCAAAGCGGTGGCGATCGTGGCGCTGGCGATCTGGATGGCGAAGTCGACCACCCGGCTTGCGACCATCGGTCTCGGCCTGATCATCGGCGGCGCGATCGGCAATGCGATCGACCGTCTGGCCTATGGGGCGGTGGTCGATTTCGCCCTGTTTCACGTCGCCATCGCGGGAAAAACCTATAGCTGGTACGTGTTTAACCTTGCCGACACGGCGATCGTTGTGGGTGTGGCGGCGCTGCTGTATGATTCCTTCTTCGGGGCACCCGCCGCAAAAGCGCCCTGATCCCGGCCGATACGGGCACCGCGGCGAGGGCCGGCCAGCGACCGCACGCGGCCGGCGGCCAATCCACCAGACGTGAACAGGATCAACGCCATGCGCCAGATCGCAACCACCTTCTGGATGCTGCAGAAGTCGCCCGCCACGATGCTCCGCGCCGCACGGCTGGCCGCGGTCGCGCTCGGAATCGGCCTGGTGATGAGCGGCGGCATGGCGCGCGCCCAGGAAGCCGCAGAGGACGACGACTCGACCTTCGAGGAAAAGGTCATCAAGGGTCTGATGAGCGGCATCGGCGCCACCAATATGGAAAATTCCGGCATCAACTACCGCGAGCGCTCGCCGCTGGTGGTGCCGCGCAAGATCGAGCTGCCGCCGCCGGAAGCCTCCGCCAAGGAAGTCAACGCCCCGAACTGGCCGAAGGACCCGGACGTGCAGGCGCGCCGGGAAGCCCGCGCCGCTGCCCGCAAGAGCAAGCCGACGCCGCAGGAATCCGCCCGGCCGCTGATGCCGTCCGAGCTCAACGCGGTCCGCGCCGACGCCAAGAAGGGCACCAACGCCGATCCGGTACAGCCCGGCACCCAGCAGAACAACCCGATGCTGAGCCCGTCGCAGCTCGGCTTCAACGGCAGCCTCGGCAGCCTGTTCGGCGGCGGCAACAAGGCCGAGACCGCGCCGTTCACCGGCGAGCCGACCCGCGAGACGCTGACCCAGCCGCCGGCCGGCTACCAGACCCCGTCGCCGAATTTCGCTTACGGCACCGGCCCGAAAGAAGCGCTCGGCAACAAGCGCATCGACGTGATGACGGGCAAAGAAGTCAGCAATTGAGCCTGGGCTCGGGCTCATCCATCTCACCTTTGCCGGATGCGGCCGTGCCGCATCGCTTCTGCTTCGCCGGGGCGCGTCCATGATCGGCGCGCGCCGGCGTTCGGCCGCCTGTCGGCCTGATCCGATCTCACCCACCGGGATGATTGCCTCGACATGACCAGATCCGTTCGTCGTCCGCGCGCCGTGCTGGCCGTTCTCGCCGCGATGGTTTGTCTCGCTGCCCCCGCGACCGCGCAGACCACCGCCGCGCCGCCCGCCACCTTCACGCTCGGCAACGGGCTGAACGTCGTGGTGATCCCGGATCACCGCACCCCGGTGGTGACGCAGATGATCTGGTACAAGGTCGGCTCCGCCGACGAGACGCCGGGCAAGTCCGGGCTGGCGCATTTTCTCGAACATCTGATGTTCAAGGGCACCGCCAAGCATCCGGTCGGTGAATTCTCGCAGACCGTGCTGAAGATAGGCGGCAGCGAGAACGCCTTCACCTCGTTCGACTACACCGGCTACTATCAGCGCGTGCCGCGCGAGCATCTCGACCGGATGATGGAGCTCGAGGCCGATCGCATGACCGGCCTGGTGTTGAAGGACGAGAACGTGCTGCCCGAGCGCGACGTCGTGCTCGAAGAATACAACATGCGGGTCGCCAACAATCCCGACGCGCGGCTGACCGAACAGATCATGGCGGCGCTGTATCTCAACCATCCCTACGGCCGCCCGGTGATCGGCTGGCTGCAGGAGATCCAGAAGCTCGACCGCGAGGACGCGCTGGCGTTCTATCGCCGGTTCTACGCGCCGAACAACGCCACGCTGGTGATCGCCGGCGACGTCGACGCCGCCGCGATCCGGCCGGCGATCGAGCGCACCTACGGCGCGATCCCGCCCCAGCCGGCGATTGCGGCGCACCGGGTGCGGCCGCAGGAGCCGGTGCCGGCCGGGCCGCGCACCGTGACGCTGGCCGATCCGCGGGTCGAGCAGCCGAGCCTGCGCCGCTATTATCTGGTGCCGTCGGCGAACACCGCCGCCAAGGGCGACAGCCCCGCGCTCGAAGTGCTGGCGCAATTGATCGGCGGCGGCAGCAACTCCTATCTGTACCGCGCGCTGGTGATCGACCGTCCGCTGGCGATCAATGTCGGCGCCAACTATCAGGGCACTGCGCTCGACGACACCCATTTCATCGTCGCGGCGACGCCGAAGCCCGGCGTCGAATTCGCCGAGATCGAGAAGGCGGTCGACAATGTGATCGCCGATCTGGTCCGCAATCCGGTCCGGTCCGAGGATCTCGAAAGGGTCAAGACCCAGCTGATCGCGCAGTCGATCTACGCGCAGGACAACCAGGCGACGCTGGCGCGCTGGTACGGCGCGGCCGTGACCTCCGGCCTCACCGTGCAGGACATCCAGAGCTGGCCGCAGCGCATCCGCGCCGTCACCTCGGATCAGGTGCGCGCGGTGGCGCAGCAGTTCCTCGACCGCAATCGCTCGGTCACCGGCTATCTGGTCAAGGGCACGCTGCCGAAGCCCGAGGAGAAGCGCTCGTGAACATCTCGCTCCGTTCCGTGAAGCGGCTCGCGCTCGCCGCGACCGTCGCGCTCGCCGCCGCGCTGCCGGCGACGCCGGGTCTGGCCGCCGAGAAAATCCAGAACCTGGTGACGCCCGGCGGCCTCCACGTCTGGTTCGTGCAGGATGCCACCGTGCCGCTGATCTCGATGGAATATTCCTTCGACGGCGGCGCCAGCCAGGACCCCGCCGACAAGCCCGGCGTCGGCCACATGGTCGCGAATCTGCTCGACGAAGGCTCGGGCGAGATGGACTCGGCGACGTTCCACGAACGGCTCGACCGCCGCGCCATCGAGCTGTCCTACAACGTCACCCGCGATTACTTCCGCGGCTCGTTGCGGATGCTGACGGAGAACCGCGACGAGGCGTTCGGCCTGCTGCGCACCTCGCTGACCGCGCCGCGGTTCGAAGCCAAGGACGTCGAGCGGATCCGCGCGCAGCTGATCTCGACGCTGCGCCGCCAGTCGCTCGATCCCAACACCATGGCGACCCGCAAGTTTCTCGAAGCCGCGTTCGGCGATCATCCCTACGGCCGGCCCTCGACCGGCACGCTGGAGAGCCTGCCGAAGGTGACGATCGACGATATGAAGAGCTACACCGGCCGCGTGCTGGCCAAGGACACGCTGACGATCGCCGTGGTCGGCGACGTCGACGCCGCGACGCTGGCGAAGCTGCTCGACGACACCTTCGGCAGCCTGCCGGCCAAGGCGCAGCTCACGCCGGTCGCCGACGTCGTCGCCACCAAGCCGCCGCAGCGCAGCTTCGTGCCGCTCGACGTGCCGCAAACCGTGGTGATGTTCGGCGGTCCCGGCCTCAAGCGCCACGATCCGGATTTCATGGCGGGCTATGTGGTCAACCACATTCTCGGCGGCGGCTCGCTGTCGTCGCGGCTGTATCGCGAGGTCCGCGAGAAGCGCGGGCTGGCCTATTCGATCTACGAGTCGCTGCTGTGGATGCAGCATTCGGCGCTGTTCACCGGCGCCACCGGCACCCGCGCCGACCGCGCCACGCAGTCGATCGAGGCGATCGATTCCGAGATCAAGCGGATCGCCGACGAGGGCCCGACCCAGCAGGAACTCGACGAGGCGAAGTCGTATCTGAAGGGCTCGCAGATGCTGTCGCTCGACACCTCGGCGAAGCTCGCCCAGGCGCTGCTGCAGTATCAGAACGACGGCCTGCCGATCGACTACATCGACAAGCGCAACGGCATCGTCGACGCGGTGACGCTCGACGACGCCAAGCGCGCCGCCAAGCGGCTGTGGTCCGACGGGCTGCTGACCGTCGTGGTCGGCCGCACCCCGCAGGCCGCCGCCGATCCGAACGCCGTCAAGCCGGCAGGCACCCCGCCGCCGCCGCGGGCGAACTAGCTCGAGGTCGTTCTTTCTAACCTCTCCCCGCTCTGAGCGGGGAGAGGTCGCCCGGCGCAGCCGGGCGGGTGAGGGGCCGGGCACCGCCTCACCGCAACTTCAACCTTTGCCGGGCCGCCGTAGCCCCTCACCCCAACCCTCTCCCCGCAAAAGCGGGGCGAGGGAGCGCGCTGCGGTGTGGGGCGAGTGCTTCGATGAGCAAATATGCTAGACAGCGGGCGCGCCGTGCGGTCCGCGCGGCATCAACCGATTTGGTGCCCCATGCTGCGGATCAGCCGCAACCTTGTGATCGACGACGACGACATCGAGATCAGCTTCGTCCGCGCGTCCGGGCCGGGCGGGCAGAACGTCAACAAGCTGTCGACCGCCGCGCAGCTGCGCTTCGACACCAGCAAGATCGCGCTGCCGGAAGACGCCGCGCTGCGGCTGATCGGTCTCGCCGGCCAGCGCATGACCAAGGAGGGCGTGATCGTCATCCACGCCCAGCGCTTCCGCACCCAGGAGCGCAACAAGGCGGATGCGATCGACCGCCTGCTCGAATTGCTGCGCGAAGCCATGGTCCGCCCGATCCCGCGCCGCGCGACGCGGCCGACGCTCGGCTCGAAGAAGCGCCGCCTCGAAGGCAAGAAACGCCGCGGCGACATCAAGGCCGGCCGCAGCGGCAAGAGCTTCGACGATTGAGCCGTGTCCCGGACGCGATGCGGCACGCAGTGCCGCTTCGCAGATCCGGGACCCCGGTTTGTTCGCCTGCGACACCGGGGCCCCGGATCAGCAGTGCACCACGCCGCTGCGCGGCGCGTTGCACAGCATCCGGGGCACGCTGACTCCCGCCTCTTGGCAAAAGCTCTTAGATGCTAGATTGCCAGCCCGATTCTCCGGATCTCCGCATGCCCGTTCGCCAGCTCCCCGAGACCATCGTCAACCGCATCGCCGCCGGCGAGGTGGTGGAGCGGCCGGCGAGTGTGGTGAAGGAACTGGTCGAGAACGCGATCGACGCCGGCGCCAGCCGGATCGACATTTTCAGCGACGGCGGCGGGCGGCGGAAGATCGTGATCGCCGACGACGGCTCGGGCATGACCCAGGCCGATCTCGCGCTCGCGGTCGATCGCCACGCCACCTCGAAGCTCGACGACGAGGACCTCTTACAGATCCGCACGCTCGGCTTTCGCGGCGAGGCGCTGCCGTCGATCGGCGCAGTGGCGCGGCTGACGATCACCACGCGGCACGCGACCGAGCCGCATGCCTGGACGCTCAATGTGGAGGGCGGCGACAAATCGCCGATCGCGCCCGCCGCGCTGTCGCAGGGCACCCGCGTCGAGGTCGCCGACCTGTTCTTCGCCACGCCGGCCCGGCTGAAATTTCTCAAGACCGACCGCACCGAGGCGGAGGCGATCCGCGAAGTGGTGCGGCGGCTGGCGATGGCGCGGCCGGAGGTCGCCTTCACGCTTGCCGGCGAGGAGCGCGCGCCGGTGACCTGGGCGGCGGCGCTGCCCGGCGCGCCGGGGCAGCTGACGCGGCTGGGCGACATTCTCGGCGCCGACTTCCGCGCCAACGCCATCGAGGTTCGCGCCGAGCGTGAGGGCGTGATCGTCGAAGGCTTCGCTGCTTCGCCGTCGCTGACCCGCGCCAATGCGCTCGGCCAGTACCTGTTCGTCAACGGCCGCCCGGTACGCGACAAGCTGATTCTCGGCGCGGTCCGTGCCGCTTACTCCGATTACTTGCCGCGCGACCGCCATCCGGTGGTGGCGCTATTCGTGACGCTGGATTCGCGCGAGGTCGACGCGAATGTGCATCCGGCCAAGACCGAAGTGCGCTTCCGCAACGCCGGGCTGGTCCGTGCGCTGATCGTCCACGCGCTGAAGGAAGGTCTCGCCCGCGAAGGCCGTCGCACCGCCGCCAACAGCGCCAGCAGCGTGATCTCGACGTTCCGGCCGGGGTCGGTGCCGCCGGGCAATTGGGATTGGCGCAGTTCGCCGTCTTATCCGGTCGGCGGCGGCGCCGGCTTTGCCACGCCGTCCTTCGCCGAACCGCCGCAAGCCGCGTTCGATGTCGGCGGACCGAGCGCGGATGTCCGCCACCACGAGGCTGCACCCGATCTGCTCGATCGGCCGCTCGGGGCGGCGCGGACGCAGATTCACGAGACCTACATCGTGTCGCAGACCCGCGACGGACTCATCGTGGTCGATCAGCACGCCGCGCACGAGCGCATCGTCTATGAACGGCTGAAGGCATCGCTCGACGCCAATGGCGTGCAGCGGCAGATCCTGCTGATCCCGGACATCGTCGAGATGGACGAGGCCACTGTGGAACGCCTGGTGGCGCGCGCCGACGAACTGGCGAAGTTCGGCCTCGTCGTCGAAAGCTTCGGCCCCGGCGCGGTCGCAGTGCGCGAGACGCCGTCGCTGCTCGGCAAGACCGATGCGGCGTCGCTGCTGCGCGATCTCGCCGAGCACATGGCCGAATGGGACGAAGCGCTGCCGCTGGAGCGCCGCCTGATGCACGTTGCCGCCACGATGGCGTGCCACGGCTCGGTCCGCGCCGGCCGCGTCCTCAAGCCCGAAGAAATGAACGCGCTGCTGCGCGAAATGGAATCGACGCCGAACTCCGGCCAATGCAACCATGGCCGCCCGACCTATGTCGAGCTGACCCTGACCGACATCGAGAAGCTGTTCGGGCGGAGGTAGTAGCCGTGTCCCGGACGCGATGCAGCACGCAGTGCAATGCTTGCGACCCGAGCACAGCGCTCTCCCTCTCCCGCCTGCGGGAGAGGGCTGGGGTGAGGGCGCCCCAGGCAGTGAGTCAGCTAATCGCGGAGAGGAGGGCCCTCACCCGGATCGCTGCGCGATCCGACCTCTCCCGCAAGCGGGAGAGGTTCGCTTTCTCCGTCATTCCGGGGCGCGAGCGGTAGCTCGCGAACCCGGACTCTCGATATGTTCTGCGGAGCGAGATTCCGGGTTCGCTCACTTCGTGAGCGCCCCGGAATGACTCGTGGAGAAGTGGTCGTTCAAAACACCTTCCTGATCCACTTGTGCGTATCCGGCGCGCGGCCGTATTGGATGTCGACGAGCTGCTTGCGCAGGCCCATCGCGACTTCGCCGGCGGCGCCGCCGCTGATGGTGAAGTCGCCGCTCGCCGAACGCACCGTGCCGATCGGCGAGATCACCGCCGCGGTGCCGCAGGCGAAGGCCTCCTTCAGCTTGCCGCTGGCGGCGTCGGCCCGCCACTGCTCGATCGTGTAGGCTTCTTCGCGCACCGTGCGGCCGGCCTCGCGCGCCAGCGCGATGATCGAATCGCGGGTGATGCCGGGCAGGATGGTGCCGAGCGGCGGCGTCGACAGCGAGCCGTCCTCGAACACGAAGAACACGTTCATGCCGCCGAGCTCTTCGATGTACTTGCGCTCGACCGCGTCGAGGAACACCACCTGATCGCAGCCGTGCTCGATCGCTTCGGCCTGCGCGCGCAGGCTGGCCGCGTAGTTGCCGCCGCATTTGACGCCGCCGGTGCCGCCGATCGCCGCGCGGGTGTAGTTCTCCGACACCCAGATCGACACCGGCGCCGGGCCGCCCTTGAAGTACGAGCCGACCGGCGAGGCGATCACCGCGAAGATGTATTCGGCCGACGGCTTGACGCCGAGGAACACTTCGCTGGCGATCATGAACGGGCGCAGATACAGGCTGCCTTCGCCGCCCGGGATCCAGGCGCGGTCGATCTTCACCAGCTGCTCGACGGCCTCGATGAACACGGCCTCGGGCAATTGCGCCATCGCCATGCGGTCGGCGCTATCGCGGAAGCGCCGCGCATTGGCGTCGGGGCGGAACAGGTTCACGCCGCCGTCGGCGCGCTTGTAGGCCTTGAGGCCCTCGAAGATCTCCTGCGCGTAATGCAGCACGGCGGTCGCCGGATCGAGCGGGAAGTTGGCGCGGGATTCGACGCGCGCACTATGCCAGCCCTTGGCCTGATCGTAGCGGACGATCGCCATGTGATCGGTGAACACCCGGCCGAAGCCCGGATCCGCGAGCTTGGCGGTGCGATCGGCGTCGGACGCCGGATGGACCGCGGGCTGGACGTCGAAGGTGAGCCAGATCGAGCCGTCGACTTTCTTGTCGAACGAGATTCCCATGGACCTATCTCCTGGATCGGCACGCCTGCAGGTGGCCGTGGTTGTGCGAGACCGGCTGTCGCCGGCCGCGATGTGGGTCTCCATTCCGGCCCCGCCGGAAGGCATGTTTTGGCGGAATCCTCGAACTCCGCTATGTTTCGGCCAAGCCGTCCGACATTCGCATGCATGCCGTTCCGCCGCATCTGGTTATCGGACTGCGCGGGGAAGGGTCGCAAGCGGAATAGTCGAATATTTCGTCTCAGTCGGCGGTTTTGTAACATAAGACCCAGATATGTCAACATGACTGACATAAATTTCAAAAGCCTTGTTCGTGGAAGTGCGCCGGCCGCGGCCGCCGGCCCGTTGCAGGCCGACGCGCCGGCCGCGCCGCCGCGCTGGGACATCATCGAGCTGCTGTTTTTCGCCTATCGGGACTTCGTCGGCGACGCCGATCACGTGCTGGAGGCGTTCGGCTTCGGCCGCGCCCATCACCGGGTGGTGCATTTCGTCTGCCGCTATCCGGGGCTCAAGGTCGCCGATCTGCTCGACGTGCTGCGGATCACCAAACAGTCGCTCGGGCGGGTGCTGAAGCAACTGCTCGACGAGGGCTACATCGTGCAGAAGGCCGGCGACAGCGACCGCCGCCAGCGCCTTCTTTTCGCCACCGCAAAGGGCGAGGCGCTGGTGGTGAAACTCGCCGGCCTGCAGACCGATCGCATCCATCGTGCGCTGCGCGGCCTCGGCCCGGGCGAAGCGGAAGCCGTCGGCCGGTTCCTGCGCGCCATGATCGACCGCGACGATCCGGACAAGGTGCTTCAGACGATCCTGCAAGCCGACGACGCCATCGCAAAGGATGTCACGTGATCCAGTTAGCAACCCTGGCGAAGAAGCCGGTGCGGCCCGCCGACGATGCGCCGCATCTTCTGCTGGTCGACGACGACCGCCGCATTCGCGATCTGCTGTCGCGCTTCCTCGCCAGCGAGGGCTATCGCGTCACCACCGCGCAGAGCGTGCCCGACGCGCGCGCCAAGCTCGCCGGGCTGAACTTCGATCTGCTGATCCTCGACGTGATGATGCCGGGCGAGACCGGGTTCGATCTGGCGCGTTCGATCCGGACCTCCTCCGACGTGCCGATCGTGATGCTCACCGCGCGCCACGAAGCCGAGGCGCGGATCGAGGGATTGCAGCTCGGCGCCGACGACTACGTCGCCAAGCCGTTCGAGCCGCGCGAATTGCTGCTGCGGATCTGCAACATCCTCAAGCGCACCTCGCCGGCGCCGGCGATCAAGGCCGAAACCATCGCCTTCGGGCCCTACGTGTTTCACATCGATCGCGGCGAACTGCGCCAGGGCGACGAGATCGTCCATCTCACTGACCGCGAGCGCGACATGCTGCGCGTGCTGGCGGCGGCTCCGGGCGAGACCGTGCCGCGCGGCGAACTGACCGGCGGCGGCGGCAACGCCAACGAGCGCGCGGTCGACGTGCAGATCAACCGGCTGCGCCGCAAGATCGAACGCGACCCGGCCAACCCGCTGTTCCTGCAAGCCGTCCGCGGCATCGGCTATCGCCTGGTCGCGGCGCCGTAGGTACTGTTGGTTGATCACGAAAGGCGATGATCTACTGATGATGTCGAGCAGTCCCTCTCCGCAGGCACTGCCTAACCTCTCCCCGCTCTGCGCGGGGAGAGGTCGGCGCGCTGTTGCGCGCCGGGTGAGGGGCCTGGCACGGCCTATGTCACCAGCGTCGGCGTTTGCGGAGAGGCCGTTGCCCCTCACCCCAACCCTCTCCCCGCAACAGCGGGGCGAGGGAGCGCGCCGTGCGCGGGGCGGGGGCTTTGCTGTCAGCCCCCGCGCCGACTCGCACGACGAGCGCTCATTCGGGCGCGCCGCGTCATGAGCACGCTCGACACCGGCATGACGTTGATCCGCTCCGCTTCGAAGCGGGTGTCGGCGGTCAATGGCTGGATGGGGCAGCGCTTCAACGATTTCATGCCGAAGGGCCTGTACGCCCGCGCGCTGCTGATCATCATCGTGCCGATGGTGCTGCTGCAATCGGTGATCGCCTTCGTGTTCATGGAGCGGCACTGGAACACGGTGACGCAGCGGCTGTCGGCGGCGGTGGTGCAGGACATCGCGGCGCTGATCGACGTCTACAAGAGCTTTCCGCAGGACAAGGACAGCGCCGCGCTGCGCCGGATCGCGCAGAACCGGCTCGGCCTGGTGGTCGACTTCCTCGGCCCCGGCGAGATGCCGCCGCCGGGCACCAAGCCGTTCTTCTCGCTGCTCGATCAGTCGATCTCCAAGCAGATCAGCCGGCAGATCGCGCGGCCGTTCTGGATCGACACCGTCGGCCGCTCCAATCTGGTCGAGATCCGGATCCAGCTTGACGACGCGGTGATGCGGGTGTTCGCGCTGCGCAGCGCCGCCTATGCGTCGAATTCGGAGATCTTCCTGCTGTGGATGGTCGGCACCTCGACCGTGCTGCTGATCGTCGCGGTGCTGTTCCTGCGCAATCAGATCAGGCCGATCCTGCGGCTCGCCGACGCCGCCGAGAGCTTCGGCAAGGGCCGCGACGCGCCCAACTTCAAGCCGCGCGGCGCCCGCGAAGTGCGGCGCGCCGCCTACGCGTTCATCGAGATGAAGACCCGCGTCGAGCGCTCGATCGAGCAGCGCACCGCGATGCTGGCCGGCGTCAGCCACGATCTGCGCACCATCCTGACCCGCTTCAAGCTCGAACTCGAGCTGATCGGCGACGCGCCCGAGACCGAGGGGATGCGCAAGGACGTCGACGAGATGGCGGCGATGCTCGAGGCCTATCTGGCGTTCGCGCGCGGCGACAGCGGCGAGCGGGCGCAGCCGACCGACATGGCCGCGGCGCTCGAGGAACTGCGCAGCGACGCCGAGCGCCACGGCCACCGCGCCACCGTGTCGTTCTCCGGCCAGCCGGTGGTGACGGTCAAGCCGGCGTCGTTCAAGCGCTGCCTCGCCAATCTGGTGTCGAACGCCGCGCGCCATGCCGACAGCATCGCGATCGCCGGCCAGCGCGATCACCGCTATCTGACGGTGACGATCGACGACGACGGCCCCGGCATTCCGACGGCGATGCGCGAGGAAGTGTTCAAGCCATTCCTGCGGCTCGACGACGCACGCAACCAGGACGAAGGCGGCACCGGCCTCGGTCTCGCCATCGCCCGCGACATCGCCCGCTCCCACGGCGGCGACATCACGCTCGGCGACAGCCCGATGGGCGGCCTGCGCGCGACGGTGCGGGTGCCGGTGTAGGACGCCGCTGACAACAAGGGTCATTGCCGGGCTTGACCCGGCAATCCATCCTCTTCGCGAAATGCCACTGCATTGATGAATGCGCGCTGGCGCGCGCGTTGGATGCGCGGGTCAAGCCCGCGCATGACGCTTGTATGCGTTGATTACTTCGCCAATTCCCGCGACCGCTTCGCCGCAGCCGCGACCGCGCGGGTCAGCAGCGGGCGGAAGCCGTCGTCGGCCATCAGCACGGCGAGCGCGGCGGCGGTGGTGCCGCCGGGGGAGGTGACGTTCTGGCGCAGCGTCGCGGCGTCGAGCTCGGAGCGGTGCAGCAGTTCGCCGGAGCCCGAGACGGTGGCGCGGGCCAGCGTCATCGCGAGCTGTTCCGGCAGGCCGGCTTCGACGCCGGCGCGCGCCAGCTCCTCGGCGAGTAGGAACACATAGGCCGGACCCGAGCCCGACACCGCGGTGACCGCGTCGATCAGGCTCTCGTCGTCGACCCATTCGACCGCACCGGTGGCGCGCAGCAGCGCGTCGGCGGTGGCGCGCTGCGCGGCGGTGACGTCGGCGGCGGCGACCGCCACGGTGATGCCGCGGCCGATCGCCGCCGGCGTGTTCGGCATCGCGCGGACGACATGGCCGCCGATCTGCGAAGCGAGCGCCGCGATCGGGGTGCCGGCCATCACCGACACCACCAGCGTCGAGGGCGCCGCGTATGGCCGCAGCGCCGGAGCGGCGCCCGCAAAGGTCTGCGGCTTGACCGCGACCAGCATCGTCGCCACCGCGCCGACGTCGGAGGCCGCGGCGTTGATCCGGACGCCGCGCGCGGTCAGCGCGCGGATCTCGTCGGAGGGCTGCGGGTCGATCACCACCACCTCGCCGCCGTCGAGCCCTTGCGCCAGCCAGCCGGTGAGCAGCGCGCCGCCCATCTTGCCGGCGCCGGCGAGCACGAGATTGCCGCCGAGCTGCTGCAGAGCTGGTGATTTCGGAGTGTTGGCCATGACGAGCATCCATCGCGCGCCGCGACGGCGGTGCGTTCTCGCAGGCGTTTTATGGGAACAAGGAGGGCGTCACAAGCGCCGGGTGCAGCGACACATGCGTCATTGCGAGGAGCGCAGCGACGAAGCAATCCAGAGGCTCACTGCAAGGCGCTGGATTGCTTCGCCTTCGGCTCGCAATGACGGCGAGGACGCGTTGCGGCTCACGCCTCGCCTTCGGTGTCGAACATCGCGGCGCTCATCGCCTCGGCGGCGGTCTTGCCGGCCCACACGGTGAACTGAATGGCGGGATAGTAGCGCTCGCAGGCGCTGATCGAACTGATCAGCATGGTCTCGCACTGCGCGCTGGTCGCCGACAGGCCGCCCGGCAGCACCAGCGCCTGGCGGTACATGATCGTGCCGGTGTGCGTCCAGATGTCGAAATGGCCGACCCAGAGCTGTTCGTTGATCGCCGCGATCAGCCGCTGCGCTTCGCCGCGGCGCGCGGACGGCACCTTCATGTCGAAGGCGCAGGCCAGATGCAGGGCTTCGATCTCACTCATCCAGGTGAAGGACAGCGTGTAGTCGGTCCACTGCCCCTTCGCCGCGATGGTGATTTCGTCCTCGCCCGATCGTTCGAACACCAGGTCGTTCGACGCGGCGATGTCTTCGACCGCCTCGAGCGGGTTGTTTCGGGAATCGAAGATGCCTTCGAGCATGGCCATGCCGTCTCGACCTTCACTTTGGATGTGCCTGATACGCATGTGGCAGGCCGATACGCGCCTGTGCCCGGTGGATCGCTGCAATGCGTGATCCGGACGAACCGAGGTTGCAGGGATGAAATGATGTGATTTGCCGAATCCGTGCAATCCCGAGGCTGACCCATCCACAGCCAAAGGGCGGCCCGTCCACAGTTCGATCACTTGCGCGAAGAACAAAACGGAATCGGACTCGCGTTCGCCGAGTCCGGTGGTTGGATTTCACCTGTCGCGAGTCCGGCGGCGCGCCGTTAACCTTTGATTCGACGCCGTGCGCTGGTAGCCTGAGGCGACTTCCCAAGCAGTAGGCGAGTGACCCGATGACCGACACCGTGACCGATCCCACCGACGCGCCGCCGGCTGCGCCCGCCGCCTATCCGCGGTTCGCGCGGCCGCAGCGCGTCGCCTTCGTGCAGTCGTCCTGGCATCACGACGTCGTCTCGGAATGCTGGCAGGCGTTTCTGCGCGAGATCGTCGCCCGCGGCATCGTCGCCACGCAGGTCGATCTGTTCGAAGTGCCGGGCTCGTTCGAAATTCCGCTGCACGTGCAGACGCTGGCCAAGACCCGGCGCTACACCGCGATCGTCGCCGCGGGCCTGGTGGTCGACGGCGGCCTCACCGGCTTCGTCGCCGAGACGGTGATCAAGGCGCTGATGGACGTCCAGCTGCGCACCGAAGTGCCGGTGTTCTCGGCGGTGGCGACGCCGCAATCGTTCGAGAGCGGCGACGCGCAGATCGCGTTCTTCAAGCAGCACTTCGCCGCCAAGGGCGCCGAAGTCGCCCACGCCTGCGCCGACACCCTGCTCAGCCTCGAACGCCTGCGCGGCCAGGTCGCGGCGGGGATCGCGTAAGGATCTGTGCCGCTGCCGTTGCACAGCCGCGTGAGTCTCGATCGGAAAACGCTCTCTCGTTCGTCATTCCGGGGCGCGAGCGCAGCTCGCGAACCCGGAATCCAGACGCCCTGGACTCACGTTCAAGCCCGCGCGTCGGACCGCTGCGGATCAAAGCAAATCTGGTGGTTATGGATTCCGGGCTCGCGCTTCGCGCGCCCCGGAATGACGAACGAGAGGATTTGGTCTCAGTCGAACAGGCTCGACACCGACTCTTCGGAGGCGGTGCGGCCGATCGCTTCGGCGATCAGCGAGGCGATCGACAGGGTGCGGATGTTGGTGCTGTTGCACACCGCGTCGGTCGGCTGGATCGAGTCGGTGATCACCAGCTCTTTCAGCTTGGAGGCGTTGATGCGGGCGCAGGCGCCGCCGGACAGCACGCCGTGGGTGATGTAGGCGTAGACGTCCTTGGCGCCGTTGGCGAGCAGCGCGTCGGCGGCGTTGACCAGCGTGCCGCCGGAATCGACGATGTCGTCGATCAGGATGCAGGTGTAGCCTTCGACCTCGCCGATCACATTCATCACTTCGGATTCGCCGGCGCGCTCGCGGCGCTTGTCGATGATCGCCAGCGGCGTGTTGATGCGCTTGGCGAGACCGCGGGCGCGCACCACGCCGCCGACGTCGGGCGACACCACCATCACCTTCGACAGGTCGAAGCGATCCTTGATGTCGCGCACCATCACCGGCGAGGCGTAGAGATTGTCGGTCGGGATGTCGAAGAAGCCCTGGATCTGGCCGGCGTGCAGGTCGAGCGTCATCACCCGGTCGACGCCGGCATGGGTGATCAGATTGGCGACCAGCTTGGCCGAGATCGGCGAGCGCGAGCCGACCTTGCGGTCCTGCCGGGCGTAGCCGAAATACGGAATCACCGCGGTGATGCGGCGCGCCGAGGCGCGGCGCAGCGCGTCGGTGATGATCAGCAGTTCCATCAGGTGGTCGTTGGTCGGAAACGACGTCGACTGAATGATGAAGACGTCGGAGCCGCGGACGTTTTCCTGGATCTCGACGAAGATTTCCATGTCGGCGAAGCGCCGGACGCTGGCCTTGGTCAGCGGCATCTTCAGCCAGTCGGCAATGCCGCGCGCCAGTGTCGGATTGGAGTTGCCGGCAACCAGCTTGACGGAGCCGTTCTTGCCCGACATCGACGCGTCTCCCCTCGTCGCGGTGGATACAACGTTCAGCATATCGGTTGACTCATGAAAACGGACGCTTTTGCGTGCGAGGTGATATCAGCCGCTGGCGTGCGATGGCAACCCGTTGCGCGCGGTTTTCCGATGCGGATTCGACATAGGTAGCGGTCAGTGCGCGGCGAAACTCAGGGAGCTTGCGGGCGCTTCGTCGCTCGCTGCGCCGTCCGGGGCGGCGCTGGCGATGGCCGGGCCGCGTGTGGCCGGTGCCGCCGGCGCGGGGGCCGGTTCGGCGGGTAACGTCCCGTTCACCAAGCCGCTCAGTCCGGTGAAGCCGGCCTGGGCGATCCGGCGCAGCACGGTGTCGTCGGCCTGGCCCCAGGCATCGCGGCCGGAGCGGCCGGCGGCTTCCTCGCCGGACAGCCGCAGGGCGCGCTGCTGGTTGCGGTCGTAGACGTCCCACACCCAGGCGATGTTGGTGCGGCTGCCACGCACTTGCGCGGAGAGATAGCTGCGGACGCGATAGGCGGCGCCGCCTTCGCGCGACACCACCGGGATGTTGCGCAGCTTGGCCTCGCTGTCGAGCATCGACACCATGCGGTCGAACACCTGCGGCGGCGGCCCGTCGATCGAGTCGAACGCCACGGTGGAGCCGCCGGCCGAAGCCATCGGGCCGCCGCCACCTTCGGTGACGCAGCCGCTCAATCCACCCAGCAGGCCCAGCAGCAGGACGGCGCGCGCGAGGCGCGGGGCAGGCTGGAGCGAGCGTACGGTCATGCGGACTTCCGTCGAAAGGCGCGGCTCTGAGGCCACCGGACGGAGCAAGCGATATCGTTAAAGCGCGTTAAGGTCTAGGGTGGGGCGGCCCCCAGGTTAACCTTTGATGCTCCGGTGCCGCTCGGAATTGTTGAAAATTTTCAGCAAATTGGCCCGAATCCGGCGACCCGGCGGCAGGCCCAATTGTAAACGAGTGTGGTTAATCGCCGTTTACGTTTCCGCCAGGCCGCGGTTCCGCCGCGACGCGCCGCTACGGCTCCAGCGCGATGGCGTGGATCTGGCGGCCGTAGTCGGGCTCGTTGCGGTGGACCGAGCGGCGATAGCTGAAGAAGCTCTCGTCCGGATAGGTGTCGATGCCGGTGTCGTCGATCGTCGCCACGCCAGCGCTCTCCAGCCGCATCCGGATGAAGCCGCCAAGGTCGAACATCGCGTGGCCGGAGCGCGCGGCCGGAATGAAGAACCGCCGATAGCCGGAATCGGCCTCGGCAAAGCGCGCGACGAATTCGTCGCCGACCTCGTAGCTCGGCTGGCGGATCAGCGGGCCGATCGCCGCGATCACCCGGCCGCGCGCCGCGCCAAGGCCTTCCATCGCATCGAGGGTGGCTTCCAGCACGCCGGTCAGCGCGCCCTTCCAGCCGGCATGGGCGGCGCCGATCACCCGCGCCGCCGGATCGGCGAACAGCACCGGGCCGCAATCCGCGGCGGTGACGCCGAGCGCCAGCCCCGGCGTGGCGGTGACCATCGCGTCGGCGCGCGGCCGCGAGTCGTTGTCCCACGGCGCCTGCGCCACCGCGACGTCGGGCGAATGCACCTGATAGACGGTGAGGAACCGCTCCGGCGGCACGCCCATCGTCTGCGCCATCCGCCGCCGGTTCTCGGCGACATGGGCGGGATCGTCGTTCGAGCCGATGCCGCCGTTGAGGCCGGCATAGATGCCCTGCGAGACGCCGCCGTCGCGGCTGAAGAAGGCGTGGCGCAGACCGGGAACGGAGCCGAGCAGCTTCGAGGCGATGGTCATGCCTTCTGTCCCTCCGCCGCGCGCTCGGCATCGTCGCTCAGCGCCACCAGCGAGCCGATGGCGGGATCGGACACGCCGATCACCTTGAACATCGCGCCCATCGCGCCGCGGCCTTCGCCGGTCAGACGCTTGAGCGCGCCGGCGATGTCTTCGGACACCTGCGGATTGGCCTTGGCCATCAGCGACAGCGCGCGGGTCTCGATCCCCAGCCGCCTGAGGAATTCGCCCTGCGTCACCGGACCGTGGATGCGGGCGCCGATGTCCTCGGCGGCGCGGCCGAGCGCCTGGAAGTCGACATGGGCGGTGAGATCGGCGCGGCCGGGATGCTGCAGCGGATCGGCGAAGCTGTGGCGCGCGATCGCCTGGAAGGTGTCGCCGACGTCGCTGCGGACGTGGCCGTAGTCGATGATCAGCGCCGCGCCGCCCTGGTCGCGCAGCCGTGACGCGATCGCCATGATCTCGTTGTCGGGCCGCCATTCGAACACCGCGCCGGCCGGCGCCATCCGCACCAGCGGCGGCAGCAGCACGTCGAAGCCGGGGATCGGATCGGCCGCGACGCCGAACATCAGTTCGCCGCCGGGGCTGATCTCGATCACGCGCTCGTGCCAGCCGCCGTCGCGCTTCACCGCCTGGTGGATCGGCAGCACGTCGAAATATTCGTTGGCGAGCACCACCGCCGGCCCTTCCGGCACCTCGGCGAAGCTCTCGTGCCAGTGCACGTTGCGGATCCCGGCCAGCGTCGCCTTCTGCTTCTCGCGCAGCACCGGATTGATCTCGACCAGATGGATGCTGAGCGACTGGTACAGCGGCGGCAGCACCCGCAACGCGCGCAGCGCATCCGCCATCAACGTGCCGCGGCCCGGGCCGATCTCGATCAGCCGCAGCACGTCGGGCTCGCCCGCCGCCTTCCACACCGACGCCGCCCACAGCCCGATCAGTTCGCCGAACATCTGGCTGATCTCGGGCGAGGTGGTGAAGTCGCCCTCGCGGCCGAGCGGATCGCGCGACACGTAGTAGCCGTAGTCGGGATGCGCGAGGCAGATCTCCATGTAGCGCCACACCGGCATCGGGCCGGCGGATTTGATCAGCCGCTTGATCTCGGCCAGCAGCGGTGAATCGTCGGTCACTCGATCGCCTCGCCGGGTTTGGTGGCGACGCCCGCGGGCCGCGGCGGACCAGCCGTGCGCCGGCGCGCCACCAGCATCACCACAATGCCGGCGATCACCATCGGGATCGACAGCAGCATGCCCATGGTCATGCCACCCCACAGGAAGCCGAGCTGCGGATCGGGCTCGCGGAAGAACTCGCCGGTGATGCGCGCCAGGCCATAGAAGGTCAGGAATGCGCCGATGATCAGGCCCGGCCGCTTCAGCGCGCCGAAGCGGATCATCAGCGCCAGGATCAGGAACAGCGCCAGGCCCTCGAGGCCGGCCTCATAGAGCTGGCTCGGATGCCGCGGCAGCGGGCCGGCATGCGGAAACACCATCGCCCACGGCACGGTGTCGTCGGCCGGCCGGCCCCACAATTCGCCGTTGATGAAATTGGCGATGCGGCCGAGGAATAGCCCGATCGGCCCGACCGCGCAGGTGATGTCGCCGAGCGAGGCGATCGAGACGTTGCGCTTCCAGCCGAACAGCATCACCGCGACCACGCAGCCCATGAAGCCGCCGTGGAACGACATCCCGCCGTTCCACAATTCGAAGATCTGGGCGGGATGGGCGATGAAGAAGTCGAGATTGTAGAACAGCACGTAGCCGGTGCGGCCGCCGAGAATGATGCCGATCGTCACCCACAGGATGAAGTCGTCGAACTGCAGCGGCGTGATCGGCGCCGGGCCGCCCCACAGCCGCTCCCGCTGCAGCAGCATCCGGGCGTACAGCCAGCCGAGCAGAATGCCGGCGATATAGGCCAGCGCGTACCAGCGGACCACGAACGGGCCGACCGCGACGGCCACCGGATCGAACACAGGGAAGGCGATGGCGAAAAATGGCATTGTCCGTTTCGCTTAACCCTAAAGTCTGCGCCGGTACAACGCCAAAAGTCGTTCCCAATGCCGCTCGGCCGCATCGCGGTCGTAGACCGGCCGCTGCGGGAAGGCGAAGGCGTGCTGGGTGCCGGGGTACACTTCGACCTCGGCGTTGACGCCGTCGGCGGCGAGCGACTCGCGCAGCGCCGCGATGGTTTCGGGAGGGGCCCAGCGGTCGGTCTCGGCGCAGGCGAAATACAGCTCGCCGCTGGCCCGGGGCGCGGTGCGGTGCGGGCTGTCGGGCGCGTCGGTCACCAGATGGGTGCCGTAGACCGAGGCCGCGGCCTTGATCCGGTCGGGGAAATGCGTCGCGGCGCTGATCGCGTAGCGGCCGCTCATGCAATAGCCGACGGCGCCGGCGGCGCCTTTGCTGGCGGCGGACTGCATCGCGGCGAAGTCGAGCAGCGCCTTGGTGTCCTGCATCACCATCGCGATGGTCAGCGATTCCATCAATTCGTACATCCGCCGGCGTTCCGGCGACTGCTCGTCCTGCGGGATCGGGCCGAGTTCGAACACGCCGGAGCGGTAATACAGACTGGGAAGCATCACATAATAGCCGCAGGTCCCGAGCCGCCGCGCCATGCTGCGCAGTTCCTCGCGAATCCCGGGCGCGTCCATGAACAGCAGCACCACGGGATGCGGGCCGTGCCGTTCCGGATGCGTGATGAAGGTGCTGACACGGCCGTCGAGAGTCGGGATGTCGATCTGCTGTTCGATCATACGGACGATTGGTCCTCTCGAATGGGGCCTTGCGATGCCGACGGGAACATCGCAAGGAATGCGGAACCTGACAAGGCGGCGGAGGCGCCGCATGCGTGCCTTGAAGTGCGCCGCCGCGATCGCCATTGTCTCGTCCAGACAGCGTTTTCGACTGCAACCTCGCGCAAGCGACCCGGAGTTCTCGACATGACCCAGACCAGCAACCGGATTTTCGACGAGATCGGCCGTCTGATGAACGACGCCGCCGGCGCGGCGCAGGGCGTCAAGCGCGAGGTCGATTCGGTCGTCCGCAGCCAGGCCGAAAAGATCCTGCGCGACCTCGACATCGTGAAGCGCGAGGAGTTCGAGGCGTTCAAGGAGATGGTCCGGCTCGCCCGCGAGGAGAACGAAGCCCTCAAGGCGCGGATCGCCGTGCTGGAAGCCAAGCTCGGCGGCGGCTCCGAACCCCCGACCGCGATGGCGTGACCTCAGCCTGTCCGCCAGCACATCGTCATGCCCGGGCTTGACCCGGGCATCCATCCTCTTGCGAATAAGATGGATCGCCGGGTCAAGCCCGGCGATGACGACACAGGAGGGCGATCGCCCCCGATTTCCTTGTCATTTCCCCCCTTTGCGGCTAGAAACCCGGCACGACCGCGGCCCCCGCACCCCTGGAGGCTTGCTGCGGCGTTCGAATGGGCCGCGTTGCGGCCTTTAACTTTTTACAGATCAAGGACTTAAACGATGGCGACCGTCATGGAATTCAAGGCGATTGCGCGTCCGAAGAGCGGCAAGGGGGCCGCCCGGGCAGAGCGTCGCGCCGGCCGAGTGCCCGGAGTGATCTACGGAGACAACAAGCCCCCGCTGCCGATCTCGGTCGAGGACAAGGAGCTGCGCCAGCGCATCCTGGCCGGCCGGTTCCTCACCACGATCTTCGACGTCGTGCTCGACGGCCAGAAGCACCGGGTGATTCCGCGCGATTATCACCTCGATCCGGTCAAGGATTTCCCGATCCATGTCGACTTCCTGCGGCTCGGCGAAGGCGCGACCATCCGCGTCAGCGTGCCGCTGCATCTGAAGGGCCTCGAGGTTGCGCCGGGCGTGAAGCGCGGCGGCACCTTCAACATCGTCACCCACACCGTCGACCTCGAAGCGCCGGCCGAGAACATTCCGCAGTTCATCGAGGCCGACGTCTCGACGCTGGACATCGGCGTGTCGCTGCATTTGTCCGACATCCAGCTGCCGAAGGGCGTCAAATCGGTGTCGCGCGAGGACGTCACGCTGGTCACCATCGTGCCGCCGTCGGGCTTCAACGAAGAGACCAAGGCGGCTGCGGCCGGCGCTGCGGCGCCCGCGGCTGCTGCTGCGGCGGCGCCTGCCGCCAAGGCTGGTGCGGCCAAGGCTCCGGCGGCTGCCGCGAAGGCTCCGGCGGCGGCTCCGGCTGCCAAGAAGAAGTAATCCGCGGGACGCCGTGGCATGCGCTTGTTTGTTGGGCTGGGCAATCCCGGGTCGAAGTACCAGGACAACCGGCACAACATCGGGTTCATGGTCATCGACGAGATCGCACGGCGTCATGGCTTCTCGCCATGGCGCCGTCGCTTTCAGGGCGAGACCGCCGACGGCACGCTCGACGGCGAGCGGGTCACTTTGCTCAAGCCGCTGACCTACATGAACGAGTCCGGCCGCGCCGTGCAGGAAGCGACCAGCTTCTACAAGATCGGGCAGGGTGAGGTCGCGGTGTTTCACGACGAGATCGAACTGCCGCCGGCGAAAGTCCGGGTCAAGGTCGGCGGCGGCATCGCCGGCCACAACGGCCTGCGCTCGATCTCGGCGCATATCGGCAACGACTATCTGCGGGTGCGGCTCGGCGTCGGACATCCCGGCGTCAAGGAACTGGTCCACGGCCACGTGCTCGGCGATTTCGCCAAGAGCGAGCGGCCCTGGGTCGCGGCGCTGTGCGAGATCGCCGCCGACAATGCCGGCCTGATCGCCAAAGGCAAGGACGCCAGCTTCGCCAACAAGGTGCATCTGGCGATGCAGGCCAAGGGATTTTTGGACGAAGACAAGAAGAAGTCCGGCGCCGAAAAGGTCGCCAAGTAACAGTCGCCAAGTAACAGTCGCCAAGTAACACGCGTCATCGCCGGGCTCGACCCGGCGATCCATCCTCTTCGAAGAAGATGGATACGCGGGTCAAGCCCGCGTATGACGGTCTCCATTCGTCGCGCCGCGAACGCGCAGCAGAGTCGGAAAACGATTATGGGATTCAAATGCGGGATCGTCGGGCTGCCGAATGTCGGCAAGTCGACGCTGTTCAATGCGCTGACCGAGACCGCGGCGGCGCAGGCGGCCAACTACCCGTTCTGCACCATCGAGCCGAATGTCGGCGAGGTCGCGGTGCCGGATCCGCGGCTCGACAAGCTGGCTGAAGTCGGCAAGTCGCAGCAGATCATCCCGACCCGGCTGACCTTCGTCGACATCGCCGGCCTGGTGAAGGGCGCCTCCAAGGGTGAAGGCCTCGGCAACCAGTTCCTCGCCACCATCCGCGAGGTCGACGCCATCGCCCATGTGGTGCGCTGCTTCGAGGACGGCGACATCACCCATGTCGAGGGCCGCGTCGCGCCGATCGCCGACATCGAGACGATCGAGACCGAGCTGATGCTCGCCGATCTCGACAGCCTCGAGAAGCGCGTCGACAACCTCACCAAGAAGGCCAAGGGCAACGACAAGGACGCCAAGGAGCAGCTCGAGCTGGTGACCCGCGCGCTGACGCTGCTCCGCGACGGCAAGCCGGCGCGTTTCCTCGAGCGCAAGCCGGAGGAGGAGCGGGCGTTCCGGATGCTCGGCCTCTTGACCTCGAAGCCGGTGCTGTACGTTTGCAACGTCGAGGAAGGCTCCGCCGCCGACGGCAACGCATTCTCCGAGCAGGTGATGGCGCGCGCCAAGGAAGAGGGCGCGGTTGCGGTGGTGATTTCCGCCAAGATCGAATCCGAAATCGCGACGCTGTCACGCGAGGAGCGCACCGATTTTCTCGACACGCTGGGCCTGCACGAGGCCGGGCTCGACCGGCTGATCCGCGCCGGCTACGAGCTGTTGCACCTGATCACCTATTTCACCGTCGGCCCGAAGGAAGCCCGCGCCTGGACCATCACCAAGGGCACCAAGGCGCCGCAGGCCGCCGCCGTGATCCACACCGATTTCGAGAAGGGCTTCATCCGCGCCGAAACCATCGCCTATGACGACTACACGACGCTCGGCGGCGAAGCCGGCGCCCGCGACGGCGGCAAGCTGCGGCTCGAAGGCAAGGAATACGTCGTCGCCGACGGCGACGTGATGCATTTCAGGTTCAATACCTGATCAGCTGATAAGCGAGACGTCGCGCGTCCACCTCTCCGCGAGTCATTCCGGGGCGCTCGCACAGCGAGCGAACCCGGAATCTCAGGCTCCCGCAGCGTCTCGTTCGTCATTCCGGGCTCGCGAAGCGAGAACCCGGAATCCATACGCCGCAGCGATGCGGTGACGCACGGCGGCAGTCGATGGTCTCAGCGCAGGACAATCAGGCAAGGGGTTATGGATTCCGGGTTCGCGCTGCGCGCGCCCCGGAATGACAAGCTGAGAGGGCGGTGCGCCGCCACTCACATGAACCCCCGCCGCTACCTGAATCCCTGCTGATCGCGGATCGCACCGAGGTGTTCGTTGATGCGGAACACGATCAGGATGAATTCCGCGACGATGCGCGAGGCGACGATGCCGACCAGGATCGCGGCGAGGCTCGACAGCACCAGGATGAAGCCGCCGAACGGATTCACCGCCATCGCCGACAGGCCGGAGAACACCCCCGAGATTCCGAACAGCACCGTCAGCGCGATCACCAGCCAATAGAACGGTTTGATGATGGTCGGCGTGATGAAACGGTCCCATTGAAACAGGTCCCGAAAATTGAACATTGTGATCTCCCCAGCAGTCCGGATCGTGACTTGTGATTGCCGCCAATAACGGCCACAATCGGGCCTCCCGCCAGCAAATGCCATGACCCTCCTGACCTTCGAAGACTTTCCCCCCGGCCACTTCGGTCGCTTCGGTCCTCGCCGCGTGACGCGCGAGGAGATCGTCGCGTTCGCCGCCGAATTCGATCCGCAGCCGATGCATCTCGACGAGCGCGCCGCCGCGGCGTCGATGCTGAAAGGGCTGTCCGGCTCCGGCTGGCACCTGTGCTCGATCATGATGCGGATGATGTACGACGGCTTCATCCACAAGACCGCGTCGCTCGGCTCGCCGGGCGTCAACGAGATGCGCTGGATGGCGCCGCTGCGGCCCGGCGACGACCTCAGCATCGACATCGACGTGGTCGAGGCGCGGGTGTCGAACAGCCGGCCCGACACCGGGATCGTCACCTTCAAATGCCACGTCCGCAACGCCGCCGGTCAGATGCTGTGCGAGATGGCGTCCCCGATCATCATCCGCCGCCGCGACGCGGTCGCCGCGACTGAATCCAATTAGCGCGTCGACGCGCGAAGCGGCCACCGGTTCGCGCGAGTTGAACGCGTCACACACCAAGGCTGGAGCGTCGGTTCCGATCCTGTCAGAATCGAACCTCCAGCGAGACAAATCGAGACCATCCGATGCGTTTTCTCGAAGACTTGCAGATCGGCCAGCGCCGCGAGATCGGCTCCTACAGCTTCACGGCCGAGAACATCGTCGCCTTCGCCGAGCAGTTCGATCCGCAGCCGTTCCATCTCGACGAGGAGGCCGGGCGCAAATCGTTGTTCGGCGGGCTCGCGGCGTCGGGCTGGCACATCGCCTCGGCCTGCATGCGGCTGCTGGTGCTGGAGCGGCAGCAGGAGGCGGCCGCCGAGGCTGCGCGCGGCGAGCCGGTGGCGGTGTGGGGGCCGTCGCCCGGCTTTCGCGAGCTGCGCTGGATCAAGCCGGTGCTCGCCGGCGACACCATCAGCTACGCCAATGTGGTCGAATCAGTGCGGCCGTCGGACTCCCGCCCGGAGTGGGGAATCGTCCAGGCCCGCAACACCGGCACCAATCAGCGCGGCGAACTGGTGTTCTCGTTTCTCGCCACGGCGTTCGTGCCGCGGCGTCCGAAGTCGGAGTGAGGCGCTCGCGCCACAGCCGTTCGCATTTTAACCAAATGCGGGATTTTTCGGGGAGACGGGCGCGGAACGGCCACGTTATTAAGACGTTGTGAACCCTGCGTCGGCATTGCTCGACATACCGGCAGGGCAGAGGGACTAGAGGACGATGGCGGACCAAGTTGGACTTAAGTGGGTGGGCTTCATCTTCGCCACCATCACCTTGGCCGTGATGATCACCACCGGCATGGTGGTGAAGGGCTATGCCGACGGCGCCTACACGTTCGAGGCCGCGCCGGGCGTTTCAACCTCCAGCCGCTGAGCTGACGGTTCGCCGAGCGCGCGTCACGCCGCTCGTCAAGACTTCCTTCGCCAAACATCGTCGCGCACAAAAAAATGCAGCCACCTCGCGATGGCTGCATTCGTTGATGCGTGGCTGCGGTCGAGCCGCCGCGAACGGCGTCAGCCGTTCCGCAGGTTCTCCGCCGAGCGCTTCCACTGCGACACGTTGTCCGCGATCATGCGGGTCGACTTCATCGCCTGCTGGCTGAGCTGGGCGTATCCCGAGATCTCGCGTTGCACGCGCTGGCCTTCGGCGTGCAGCAGGTCGCGCAGCGCTTCGAGTTCGCCGATCAGATTCTCGATCTCGGCGAGCGACGTGCCGGCGACGCGCTGGATCAGCGAGTTGACGTTGGAGACGGTGGCTTCCGCGCTGGCGTCGAGCGGCGGCACGGCCGCCGACGAGGTCGATGCCGCCGGCGCGTCGGCGCTCAGCGTGCTCGGCGACGGCCGGCGCAGATAGGCGATGTCGTTGCGGACGAAGTCGCGGATGCCCGCTTCGACTTCGGAAACGGCGGCGAGGTTCTCGTCGGTCTCGGGAGTATCGATCTTCTCGGATGGAATGGCATTCATCGGCTGTTCCCCTTGGGTGAGCGTCGCGCAGCGCGGTGTGTCCCCCGCACGCCAAGTTGCAAAAACATCAGTGCAGCGCAATTTGACCGCATCGCGGCCAATCTGCGGCGGCAGTCCGTTGTTTCGTCGAAATCGCTAACCAAGTCCTAACGATGCGGAGTTTGTTGTCCGAAAGGACGCGCGCTCAGGCGATCCGCGGCAGGTGGATCGGCTGGCCGATCGCCTGTTCGACCAGGTCGAACGTATCGATCAGGATCCGCATGCTGATCAGTTTTCCGGCCCTGAACTGGGCGAACTGCGCCATCCGCAGACTGATCGGCTTGTTGGTATCGAGCGCAGTGAGCGAGTAGCGGATCATCGATGCGGAGCTGTCGACGCCGAGCATGATCGCCTCGCGTTCGAAGCGGTGGATGCTGATGTTGTCGGCGATCTGCCGGCAGACCTCGAGCACGGCGGCCTTGCCGTGGCGCGCGCCGAAGAACGGGAACATGTCGATCGGGCCATAGATCGCCCAATCGACGTCCTCGTCGATGATGTTCACCAGATCGTCGATGCGGCGTTCATTCAGCGCGCGATGCAATGCGCGCGAGAAACGCCAGAGGCTGTGCTCTGTCATGAATCAGTCCGGGTTCTTGAAAACTGGATTGCAATTCAGCCAGCGGCACCCTGGCGGCCTTAGCGTCGCCGTGCCCTTCGCGATTTGCTGCGCTAATGCGAACGAATTAGAACCATTTGATGAGAATTGCAACCATCTTTGTGCATTGCACAAAAACTGACATATGCCTGTGGAAGGCCGAAAAATGGGCAGAACCCGGCCCCCGACCGACTCCGAAAAGATGTTTGTACGCAAACGACTTGCGGGTCGGCCCGGTTGATCTGGCGGCGTAATTTCGCCGCCGCGGCCGCACCGGCCGCGGTTCCGTTCACCGAGAGTTGACCGCCGGCGGGGCCGCCGCTCCCCCGAATCGAGGCGCCGCGAATCAGGCGGTCTGCCGGTGCCCGGCCGGAGCCGCGGGGTATCCGACGCGCGCGGCCGCGCGGTGCGCCCGCCGGATCGCGGTCAGGCTTTCGCCTTGGCCGATTTCGCCTTGGTCGCCTTGGCGGCCTTCGGTTTGGCGGGCTTGCTGCCGGGCTTCGGCTGGGTGGTCTTGGGCTTGGTGACCTTGGGCTTGGCGGCCTTGGCTTTGGCCGCGGCCTTCGCGGCGCCGGCGTCGGCCTGCTTCGCCGCCGCCTTGCTCTCCGCCGCCGCCGAGGCCGCCGCGGTCTCGGCCGCCTTGCGCATCGCGCGGGCGTAGGAATCCGCCGCGTTGTCGGCGGCGACCTGCAGCCGCTTCGCCGCGGCGAGGCCTTGCTCCATCGCCGCCTTGGCCAGCTCCTTGGCGCGCGCCTTGCCGGTGGCATCCTTCGCCTTGGCGGCGACGCCGAGATAGTGATCGCGTCGGGCCTTCGCCGCGCCGGTGAGCGTCTTGTTCTGCTGCTTCGCGAGCTGCCGGATGATGCCATCCAGATCGGCGTCGGCCATTCCTGTCGTCCCCCAAAGTCGTCTCAACGTCGCCTGACATTCGTCGCGGCGGAATATGCGTGGCCGCGCGGCGAATGGCAATTCGCCGCGCAGGGTGCGTCCGCGCGCGGCGGGCTTGACTTCGCACCCGGCTCGGACAATCTCGCCGCCAATAACACGCAAGAACCCTGGGAGAACAAGAAAATGGCCGAAGCCTACATCATCGACGCCGTCCGCACCCCCCGCGGCATCGGCAAAGTCGGCAAGGGCAAACTGGCGGACATGCATCCGCAACATCTCGCCGCCGCCGTGCTCAAGGCGATCGCCGAGCGCAACAAGCTCAACACCGCCGAAGTCGACGACATCATCTGGTCGACCTCGACCCAGCGCGGCAAGCAGGGCGGCGACCTCGGCCGCATGGCGGCGCTCGACGCCGGCTACGACATCAAGGCCTCCGGCACCACGCTCGACCGCTTCTGCGGCGGCGGCATCACCGCGGTGAACTTCGCTGCGGCGCAGATCATGTCCGGCATGGAAGACGTGGTGATCGCCGGCGGCACCGAAATGATGTCGCTGACCAGCGCGATGGCCGCCGAGGACATGGCGGCCGGCAAGCCGCCGCTCGGCATGGGCTCGGGCAATGCGCGCCTCGCCAAGGTGCACCCGCAGTCGCATCAGGGTATCTGTGGCGACGCCATCGCCAGCATGGAAGGCATCAGCCGCGAGGCGCTCGACGCGCTCGGGCTGGAAAGCCAGCGCCGCGCCGCGATCGCCATCAAGGAAGGCCGCTTCGACAAGAGCATCATTCCGGTGAAGGACGACGACGGCAACGTCGTGCTGGCGAAGGACGAATATCCGCGCCCCGAGACCACCGCCGAGGGCCTCGCCGCGCTGAAGCCGGCCTTCACCGCGATGGCCGACTATCCGCTGGACGACAAGGGCACCACCTATCGCAAGCTGATCAACCAGAAGTATCCGGACGTCGAGATCAAGCACGTCCACCACGCCGGCAATTCGTCGGGCGTGGTCGACGGCGCCGCTGCGGTGCTGCTGACCTCGAAGCAGTACGCCGACGCTCACGGCCTGAAGCCGCGGGCCAAGATCGTCGCGATGGCGAATATCGGCGACGATCCGACGCTGATGCTGAACGCCCCGGTGCCGGCCGCCAAGAAGGTGCTGGAGAAGGCCGGTCTCAAGAAGGAGGACATCGACCTCTGGGAGATTAACGAAGCCTTCGCGGTGGTCGCCGAGAAGTTCATCCGCGACCTCGATCTCGACCGCGAGAAGGTCAACGTCAACGGCGGCTCGATCGCCCTCGGCCACCCGATCGGCGCCACCGGCGCGATCCTGATCGGCACCGTGCTCGACGAACTCGAACGCCGCAACCTGAAGCGCGGCTTGGTCACGATGTGCGCCGCCGGCGGCATGGCCCCGGCGATCATCATCGAGCGGGTGTGAGGCGAGGGGCGGTTCACCAAGGCGGCGTCGAGTCATTCGCGCGTCGCCAGGCAACCCAACTAACTGAAAGGGCAGCGCCGCAAGCGCTGCCCTTTTTGTTTGGACCGAACTCTCCACGTCATGGCCGGCTCGACCCGGCCGATCGTGGGACATGCGACGAGCCTCGTACGCGACGAACGCATTGGACATTAGTCGGCGCATTCGCGACGCGTCGTTCCCGCGCAGGCGGGAACCCATAGCCCCTGGCTTCTCGACTGAAGGAATGTCTCTTTCGCGTTGCCTCGATCGAGATGCTGCGGCGTATGGGTCCCCGCCTGCGCGGGGACGACGTGCGGAGAGGCAATGCCTGGAGAGCGGACCACCAGCGTGCGGGATCACGCGCGACATGCCTGAGCCCCATCCTACGCCCGCCGATCGTCCCTATATGACGATCATGCCCACCAAATCCTCCCCCACCATCGCCCGCCCGAAACGCCCGTCGCCCGTGCTGATCTGCGGCAAGTGCCTGTCGAAGATCGACGGCGGCAAGAAACTGAAGCAGGCGCTGAAGGCCGAGCTGAAACATGCCGCCGAAGCGCGCAGCGGCAAGCGGGCCAAGCTCGTCATCACCGGCTGTCTCGGTATCTGCCCGAAGCGGGCCGTGGTCACGGCGAGCGCTGCGACGCTGGGGCGAGGGGAGTATGTGCTGCTGGGGGATGGGGCAGCGGCGGCGGAGGCGCTGACAATGTTGACGCGCAGGAATGCCGAGTAGGTTATTCGTCCAGCTCTCCATCCGCGACTACGACGCCGAGGGCTGTGCCGACTAGCCTCTAAGCCGCTGGAGGAGAGGACACAGAAAGCATGTTTACTCCGCAGCGAGCACGCGCACCCGCGGTTCGATGGCGGGCCAGTCTGCGGCGCGGGCGCGGCGCAGGTCGTAGGATGCCTGCAGGTTCATCCACAGTTCGGGCGTCGTGCCGAAGTACTTCCCCAGCCGCAGGGCGACGGCGGCCGTGATGGCGGAGCGGCCATGCACGATGTCGTTGACCCGGGCTGGGTTGATATCGATGTCACGCGCCAGCCGGTTCTGGCTGATGCCGTTCGGGCGCATGAACTCCTCGATCAAAATCTCGCCGGGAGGGATCGGGGGAAGCTGTTTGGCCTTGGCCATGCTGACCACCTCTAGTGATAGTCCACGATTTCAACCATCTCTGCGCCGTCCTCACGCCAAGCGAAGCAGATCCGCCATTGATCGTTGATGCGGATCGAGTATTGACCGCGGCGGTCGCCCTTCAGGATTTCCAGCCTGTTGCCGGGAGGTTGCCGCAAATCGTCGATTTTGGCGGCGCCGTCCAGCAGCAGCAATTTCCGGCGGGCCTGCCGCTCGATCGCACGAAACCGCGGCACGTCCTCGTCGGCAAACAGGCGCCCGGTCGCTTGATCTCGGAACGAGCGGATCATCGCGACAAGCTATTCCCCGTTGGGGAATAGCGCAAGGAGAATACCCGCCGGGCGTGGGTCCTACCTCTTCTTCCACCCACCCCGATGCCCCGGCGCGCCGCCGCTCGAGCGCGGCGCGGGCCCGAATTCCGGTCCCGACTCGCGGCTGTTCTTCGGCTGGAAGATCCTGCTCTCCGTCCCCGGGCCCATCTCGTCGAGCGTCGGCTTGCGTGGCTTGGCGCGTTGGACTTTCTTGACTTCGTGCCAGCCGGCGATGCCCATCTCGTCGAGGTCGGGCTTGTGCACCTTGGATGACGGCGTGTTGTTGCCGCCGCGTTCGGTCGAGAGTTTTGGCAGGTTGGCGGACGCGCCGTATTTCTTGTCGCCCTTGTAGCTGCCGGCTTTCGCTGTCACGCCGCGCTGCTTCACCGTCGGATCGTCGATCACCGCCAGCTCGGTGGCGCGCAGGCGTTTCACTTCGTCGCGCAGCCGCGCGGCTTCCTCGAAGTTCAGGTCGGCGGCGGCTTCGCGCATCCGCGTTTCGAGATCGGCCAGCACCGCCTCGAAATTGTGGCCGATCACCGCGGCGTCGTCGGTGAAGCCGGAGCCCTGGCCGTCGCCGATCTCGACCAGCACGTGGTCGCGCTCGTACACGCTGTTGAGGATGTCGCCGATCGACTTCTTGACGCTCTCCGGCGTGATGCCGTGCGCGGTGTTGTATTCGACCTGCTTCTCGCGGCGCCGCGAGGTCTCGTCCATCGCGCGCTGCATCGAGCCGGTGATGTGATCGGCGTAGAGGATGACCTTGCCGTCGACGTTTCGCGCGGCGCGGCCGATCGTTTGGATCAGCGAGGTCTCGCTGCGCAGGAAGCCCTCCTTGTCGGCATCGAGGATCGCCACCAGCGCGCATTCCGGAATGTCGAGGCCTTCGCGCAGCAAATTGATGCCGACCAGCGCGTCGAACGCCCCGAGCCGCAAATCGCGGATGATCTCGATGCGCTCGATGGTGTCGATGTCGCTGTGCATGTAGCGGACGCGGATGCCCTGCTCGTGCAGGAACTCGGTGAGGTCCTCGGCCATCCGCTTGGTCAGCACGGTGATCAGCGTGCGATAGCCGCGCGCCGCGGTGGCGCGGACCTCGCCGACCAGATCATCGACCTGGGTGCGCGCCGGGCGGATGTCGACCGGCGGATCGATCAGCCCGGTCGGGCGGATGACCTGCTCGACGAACACGCCGCCGCTCTCGTTCAGCTCCCACGCCGCCGGCGTCGCCGACACTGCGACCGTCTGCGGCCGCATCATGTCCCATTCCTCGAAGCGCAGCGGCCGGTTGTCCATGCAGGACGGCAGCCGGAAGCCGTATTCGGCCAGCGTCGCCTTGCGGCGGAAGTCGCCCTTGAACATCGCGCCGATCTGCGGGATCGAGACGTGGCTCTCGTCGGCGAACACCAGCGCGTTGTCGGGCACGTATTCGAACAGCGTCGGCGGCGGCTCGCCCGGCCGGCGGCCGGTGAGATAGCGTGAGTAGTTCTCGATGCCGGCGCAGCTGCCGGTCGCTTCCATCATCTCGATGTCGAACGTGGTGCGCTGCTCGAGCCGCTGCGCTTCGAGCAGGCGGCCCTGTGCGTGCAACTGGTCGAGACGCCATTTCAGCTCGGTCTTGATCGAGGAGATCGCCTGGATCAGCGTCGGCCGCGGCGTGACGTAGTGCGAATTGGCGTAGATCTTGACGAATTCCAGTTCGTCCTGCTTGTGGCCGGTGAGCGGGTCGAATTCCTCGATGGCCTCGATCTCGTCGCCGAACGTCTTGATCCGCCAGGCGCGATCCTCGTAGTGCGCCGGGAAGATGTCGATGACGTCGCCGCGCACCCGGAAGGTGCCGCGCGTGAAGTCGGCCTGGGTGCGCTTGTATTGCAGCGCCACCAGGTCGGCGATCAACTGGCGCTGGTCGATCCGCTCGCCGCGCTTCACCGCGAAGGTCATCGCCGTATAGGTCTCGACCGAGCCGATACCGTAGATGCACGACACCGAGGCGACGATGATGACGTCGTCGCGCTCCAGCAGCGCGCGCGTGGCGGCGTGGCGCATCCGGTCGATCTGCTCGTTGATCGAGGAATCCTTCTCGATATAGGTGTCGGTGCGCGGGACGTAGGCTTCGGGCTGGTAGTAGTCGTAATAGGAGACGAAATACTCGACGGCGTTGTCCGGGAAGAAGCTCTTGAACTCGCCGTAGAGCTGCGCCGCCAGCGTCTTGTTCGGGGCCAAAATGATCGCGGGACGCTGCGTCGCCTCGATCACCTTGGCCATGGTGTAGGTCTTGCCCGAGCCGGTGACGCCGAGCAGCACCTGGGTGCGATCGTTGCGGTCGATGCCTTCGACCAGTTCCTTGATGGCAGTCGGCTGGTCGCCCTTCGGCTCGTAGTCCGACTTGATGACGAAGCGGACGCCGCCTTCGGACTTCTCCGGTCGCGGCGGCCGGTGCGGCACCCACAGCTTGACGTTGCCGTCCTCGCCCTTGAACTCCGGCCGGCCGTCGCGGATCAGGTTCTCCAGCGCCTCGGCGGTGGCCTGCACGCCGAGCGCTTCCATCTTGTTGCGCGGCGGCCGCGCCAGCGCGGCTTCGTCGTCCTCCTCGGTCGGCATCCCGAGCTGCCGCGCCAGTTCCGGATCGAGCGTCGGGATGGTGGCGGCGGTGCCGTAGTTCGGGGCGTAGCTCGTCTGTGCGGCTTCATCGAAGCCGTGCTCGTGGCCCCCCACCCCCGACCCCTCCCCGCGAGGGGGAGGGGAGGGCGAGGCCGTGCTCTGTTCTCCCTCCCCCCTTGCGGGGGAGGGTCGGGGTGGGGGGTAGGCCGCGGATGCGGCGCTGTTGATTTGCGATGCGCCACCCTTCGGCGTCGAAGCCCGGCCGCGATGCACCGCGGCTTCGCCGCCGGTGCGGCGGTCGCGCGAATTGTCCGGCGGCGGCTGCAGCCCGGTGCCCGACCCCATCCCGGCGTCGCCGCGATTGATCGCCGGATTGAGCAGTTCCGCCAGCGCCGGCCCGATCGGCTGCACGTCGGGACGGTGCGCCTTGGATTTCGGAGTCTTCGGCGCCTTGGGCTTCGCGGGAGTCTTCGAGTCGGGGGATTTCGCCATGCCGGCAATATGGGGCGGCCCGCCCGCCGAATAAAGGGTTCGGGCGTTACGTCGGCATGGCTCGCAGCCGCCGCATCCCCTCCGGCAGCCGCGCGTCGAACCAGGCCTCGATCGCCGGCATGCGGCGGTGCAGATAGAGGCCCAGCGCAATCACCGCGACGCCGATCGCCGACAGCGCGAACGGGAACAGCAGCGAATCCTTGAACAGCTTGGCGGCGAGATCGCCGAGATAGATCGCGATCCCGATGGTGCCGAACACCGCGAACACCCGCCGGCCGAGCAGCACCGCGATGCCGAGGAACGCGACGTTGAGCGCGCAATACAGCGCCTTGTCGAGCGCGGTGCCGTCCGAAGTCGCGGTGATGCCGCCCCAGAACGTCATCACGCCGAACAGATACAGCCAGAACGCGAAGTCGCCGCCGCGCTGGCGCAGATGCACGATCAGCGCGGCGATCACCACGCCGAGCCCGAACCAGATCGAGATCTTGCGCGCGGTCTCGGAATTGCCGTGCGGCAGGCCGGTGATCCACGGCACGATGTCCATCGACAGGAACCACAGCGCCACCGCCATCACGAACACGATGAAGGGGAAGCGGTAGAACGCCAGCGCGATCAGCGCCGCCGCGATCGTAGCGAGCTCCATGAACACGAAGCTGCCCTTGATCCAGACGTAGAAGTCGCGCACCTGGCCGGGCTTGCCGAACTCCGTCCACAGCCCGAACGCGTCCTGCACGCCGTAGACCGCGAGCGGCGCCATCGACACCGCGATCGCGATCAGCAGGCCGCCGGGGGTGCGCAGCTGCTTGCCGTGCCACAGATAGTGCCCGGTGCCGCCGAACAGCAAGGCATAGACCACAGCGGTGGCGGCGAGCGCCTTGCCGCCCATCGACGAGAACGCCAGCGTCGAGAACAGCCCCATCGCGCCGATCACCAGCAGCGCGCCGGCGTACCACAACAGATGCACCAGATCGAACCGCGGCCCGTCGGCGGGCTGCGCCGGCCGCCGCGCGTCGAGGAACGCGATCAGCGGCGCCAGTTGCGCCGGCGATATCACGCCGGCCGCCGCCGCAGCCCGCAAGTCGTCGCCCGAATAGCGCATTCGAAAAATCTCCATCCGGCTCGCCGACAGGTGGACTCGGGAGCCCGTCGTCCTCAGTCGACCCGGCCAGCAATCATGTTCAATCCGCGTTACGGAATGCTTTGCATTGCAGCAGAAATCATCCGGATCGCGGCCGCCGCAGAGGCTGAAATTTCCACGTCGGCCGGCGGATTGGGATGGCCTTGATGCGTGGAACCGGGCCATCATCCGCGCGCTGGGAGGACACGCATGACATCATTTCGTCTCGTTACCACATTGCCCGCGGCTGCGGCCGCCCTGACATTGCTGACGGGCGCGGCGCTCGCGCAATCCGGCGACGCCACGCCGGCGACCCGCGCCGCCAACGAAGCCTTCGCCAAGGCGCTGCCGCTGGCCGACCGCACCGATTTCGACGACGCGCGCCGCGGCTTCATCGGCAGCATTCCGGACGGCCTGATTCCGGGCGAGGGCGGCGCGCCCCCGGTGTGGAATCTGAAGCCGTATGAATTCCTCAACGCCGACCGGCCCTCGGCGACGGTCAATCCGAGCCTGTGGCGGCAGGCGCAGCTCAACCTCGCCAACGGCCTGTTCAAGGTCACCGAGCGGGTCTACCAGGTGCGCGGTTTCGACGTCGCCAACATCACCATCGTCGAGGGCGACACCGGGCTGATCGTCACCGACGCGACGCTGACGGTGCAGACCGCGAAGGCGGCGCTGGAGCTGTACTATCAGCACCGCCCGCGCAAGCCGGTGGTCGCGCTGATCTACAGCCACAGCCACGCCGACCATTTCGGCGGCGCGCGCGGATTGATCAGCGCCGAGGACGCCTCCTCCGGCAAGGTCAAGGTGATCGCGCCGGACGGCTTCATGGAGCACGCGGTGGCGGAGAACATCATCGCCGGCAACGCGATGAGCCGCCGCGCGCAGTACCAGTTCGGCACGCCGCTGCCGGTCGGCGACCGGGCGCAGGTCGATGTCGGCCTCGGCAAGGCGCTGGCGAAAGGGTCGATCTCGCTGATCGCGCCGAACGACGTGATCAAGCAGCCTTATGAGAGCCGCAGCATCGACGGCGTCGAGATCGAATTCCATCTGGTGCCGGGCTCGGAAGCGCCGGCGGAGATGATCTCGTTCTATCCGCAGGTCAAGGTGCTGAACATGGCGGAGGACGCCAATCACACCATGCACAATCTCTACACCATCCGCGGCGCCGAGATCCGCGACGGGCGGCTGTGGTCGAAATACATCGGCGAGGCGATCGATCGCTACGGCGACAAGGCCGAGATCGTGGTGGCGCAGCATCACTGGCCGGTGTGGGGCAAGGAGCGCATCGTCGGCTACCTGAAGAAGCAGCGCGATCTCTACAAGTTCATCCACGACCAGAGCGTCCGGCTGCTCAACCACGGCCTGACCCCCACAGAGATCGCCGACAAGCTCAAGCTGCCGCCGTCGCTCGCCGGCGAGTTCGCGGCGCGCGGTTATTACGGCACGCTCAGCCACAACGCCAAGGCGGTGTATCAGTTCTATCTCGGCTGGTACGACGCCAACCCGGCCAATCTCGATCCGCTGCCGCGTGCCGAGGAGGCGAAGAAGGAGATCGACTACATGGGCGGTGCCGACGCGGTGCTGAAGCGGGCGCGCGACGACTACGCCGCCGGCCAGTATCGCTGGGTCGCCTCGGTCGCCAGCAAACTGGTGTTCGCCGATCCGTCCAACAAGGACGCACGGGCGCTCGGCGCCGACGCGCTGGAGCAGCTCGGCTATCAGGCCGAGGCCGCGACCTGGCGCAACGCCTATCTGCTCGGCGCGCAGGAACTGCGCGGCGGCGTGCCGAAGAATCCGACCGGCTCCACCGCCAACGCCGATCTCTTGAAGGGCGTCAGCATCGATCTGGCGTTCGACTTTCTCGGCGTCCGGCTCAACGCCGCCAAGGCCGAGGGCAAGACCATCGTGGTCAACTGGACCTTCACCGAACCGAAGGCGACCTATGTGATGAATCTGGAGAATTCCGCGCTCACCCATGTCGCCGGCAAACTGTCCGACAACGCCGATGTCAGCGTCACGCTGACCCGCGCCACCTTCGACGCGATCTCGCTGAAGCAGCGCAGCTTCCTCGGCGCGGTCGCCACCGGCGATTTGTGGCTCACCGGCAACCCGCTGAAGCTGCGCGAGCTGTTCTCGCTGTTCGACGAATTCGCGCCGGACTTCGAAGTGGTCGAGCCGAAGAAGGCCAGCGTCGAGTAGCGCGCTTCATCGATCGATCGAAACTATGCCCCCTGCCAGATGCACGGACTCCTCATCCTGAGGAGCCCGGCGTAGCCGGGCGTCTCGAAGGATGGGGAGACGCAGGACGGGCGGCGCATGGTTCGAGACGGCGCTTCGCGCCTCCTCACCATGAGGTTGTGCCTGTGGTGCGCGTCCGGAACACCAGTGTCGATTCCATCGGACACAGAACGGCTGTCGCGCGAGACTGCGAGGGTTATTGACTTCGGCCGGCAGTTGGTGAAAGTTCATGCATCTGCATCCAATTGCGATGCCACCAACCGCCGCGGGAAACGCCGATGATCGACCTGTACTACTGGACCACGCCGAACGGCCACAAAGTCACGATGTTGCTGGAGGAGGCGGGGCTGCCCTACCGCATTGTCCCGGTGAACATCGGCAAGGGCGATCAGTTCAAGCCGGACTTTCTGGCGATCGCGCCGAACAACCGGATGCCGGCGATCGTCGATCATCAGCCTGCCGGCGGCGGTAAGCCGCTGTCGGTGTTCGAGTCGGGCGCGATCCTGCTGTATCTCGCCGACAAGACCGGCCTGTTCCTGCCGAAGGATCTGTACGGCCGCAACGACGCGCTGCAATGGCTGTTCTGGCAGATGGGCGGGCTCGGCCCGATGGCCGGGCAGAACCATCATTTCAACAACTACGCGCCGGAGAAGATCCCCTACGCGATCAACCGCTACGTCAACGAGACCAACCGGCTGTACGGCGTGCTCAACAAGCGGCTGGCCGACCGCGAGTTCGTCGCCGGGGAGTATTCGATCGCCGACATGGCGAGCTATCCGTGGATCGTGCCGTACAAGAACCAGAGCCAGAACATCGACGACTTCCCGCACGTCAAGCGCTGGCTGGACACCATCGCGGCCCGCCCCGCCACCGTGCGCGCCTATGCCAAGGCCAAGGAGATCAACCCCGATTTCGGCCAGCCGACGATCCGCTCCGAGGAAGAAAAGAAACTGCTGTTCGGCCAGACCGCCGCGGTGGTGAAGTAGTTCGCGTCGGCGTTGGTGAAGTGACTCACGTCGTCATTCCGGGGCGCGGGCGCAGCCCGCGAACCCGGAATCCTGAAGTTCAGGGCAGCTCGAGATTCCGGGTTCGCCGCTGCGCGGCGCCTCGGAATGACGGTGGAAGTAACAACGATGCCGTCATGCCCGGGCTTGACCCGGGCATCCATCCCCTTGAAGAACGATGGATCGCCGGATCACCTCCGGCGATGACGCGACGAGTGTGGTGAGCACCCAAAGCCAGAAGTGTGGGGTGCGCGCCCACAGCCATCCGCGAGACCCAAGGACCCGCACCATGACTCTCAAACTGTTCGACCTCGTCGGCGCCGACGCGTCGCGGCCGTTTTCGCCGTTCTGCTGGCGGATCCGGATGGCGCTGGCGCACAAGGGGCTCGCCGTCGACACGATCCCGTGGCGCTTCACCGAGCGGAGCGCGATCGCGCCGTACCAATCCGAGAAGGTGCCGGTGCTGCTCGACGGCGACACCGCGGTCGCGGACTCCTGGGTGATCGCCAACTATCTCGAGGATCGCTATCCCGATCGCCCTTCGCTGTTCGGCGGCGACGGTGGCCGGGCGATGGCGCGGATGCTCAATGCCTGGGGCGACCTCGTCGTGGTCGGCGGCATCTTTCCGATGATCGTCGCCGACATCGTGCCGCATCTCGGCCCCGACGACGCGGCGTATTTCCGCAAGACCCGCGGCGCGCGCTTCGACAAGCCGCTGGAGGAAGTCAGCGCCGGCCGCGGCGCCGCGGTCGAGGGCTTCCGCAAGTCGCTCGAGCCGCTGCGGCTGACGCTGAAGACGCAGCCCTTCATCGGCGGCGCGCAGCCGAACTACGCGGACTACATCGTGTTCGGCGGCTTCCAATGGGCCCGCGCCGTCAGCGAGTTCGCGCTGCTGAACACCGACGATCCGGTCTACGCCTGGCGCGGCCGGTTGCTCGACGCGTTCGGCGGCCTGGCGCGGACATCCGGCGGCTATCCGGTGTAATCGGAGCGGTCGTCTTCAGAGAAGGCGGCGATCGCTTCGGCCTTACGCGGCGCTCTTCTTCGCCCGCATCAAATCCGAGAACCGGCGGAACAGGTAGTGCGAGTCGCGCGGGCCGGGCGAAGCCTCCGGGTGATACTGCACCGAGAACACCGGCTTGTCGGCCAGCGCGATGCCGCAGTTCGACTGGTCGAACAGCGAAATATGCGTCTGCTGGACGTTGTCCGGCAGCGTCGATTTGTCGACCGCGAAGCCGTGGTTCATCGAGGTGATCTCGACCTTGCCGGTGGTGAGATCCTTGACCGGATGATTGGCGCCGTGGTGGCCCTGATGCATCTTCACGGTCTTGCCGCCGAGCGCGAGGCCGAGCATCTGGTGGCCCAGACAAATGCCGAAAGTCGGCACGCCCGAATTGATCACCTGCTGGATCACCGGCACCGCGTATTTGCCGGTCGCCGCCGGATCGCCCGGGCCGTTCGACAGGAACACGCCGTCCGGCTTCAGCGCCAGGATGTCGTCTGCCGAGGTCGTCGCCGGCACCACCGTGACCTTGCAGCCTTCGCCCGCCAGCAGCCGCAGGATGTTGCGCTTGACGCCGTAGTCGATCGCGACGACGTGGAATTCCGGCTTGTCCTGCCGGCCGAAGCCTTCGCCCCAGGCCCACGGCGTCTCGTCCCAGCTGAAGCGCTGCGCCGACGTCACCATCGGCACCAGGTCCATGCCTTCGAGGCCGGGCCATTCGCGGGCTTCTTCCTTCAGCGCGTGCAGGTCGAACTGGCCGCTCGGCGCATGCGCAATCACGGCGTTGGGCATGCCCTTCTCGCGGATCAGCGCGGTCAGTGCGCGGGTGTCGATCCCCGACAGGCCGATGATGCCGCGCGCCTTCAGCCAGCCATCGAGATGCTTGGACGAGCGGTAGTTCGACGGATCGGTGATGGCGCCGCGCAGGATCACGCCGCGCGCGCCGGGCGTCGCCGCCATGTTCACCGTCTCGATATCCTCGTCGTTTGTGCCGACATTGCCGATATGCGGGAAGGTGAAGGTGATGAGCTGTCCGGCATAGGACGGATCGGTGAGGATCTCCTCGTAGCCGGTCATCGCGGTGTTGAAGCAGACCTCGCCGACGGCGTGGCCCTCCGCGCCGAGGCCGAAGCCCTCGAACACGGTGCCATCGGCAAGCACGAGCAGCGCGGTCGGTTGATGGTCCGGCCAGGCGGGATGGGATTCTGAATTGGTCATGAGCCCATCACATAGTACGGGCCATGGCCGCCGTCAAAGCGCCCGGACCGGCAAATTGTGCGCATTTCGGCGATTTGACAGGGCGACCCCGCTGTCTAGGCTCCGGCCCGCGCGCACGGGACGGATTCGTGCGCCGAGGGAGGATTCATGGACACATCATTGCCGATCGTGCTGGTCCCGGGGCTCGCCGGTTCGCCGCGGATCTATGCCCCGGTGCTGCCGGCGCTGTGGACGTTCGGCCCGGTCACGGTGGCCAACCATGTCCGCGACGACAATATGCCGGCGATCGCCCGGCGGATTCTCGCCGAGGCGCCGCCGCGTTTCGCGCTCGCCGGCCATTCGATGGGCGGCTACATCGCCTTCGAGATCCTGCGCCAGGCGCCCGAGCGGGTGGCGAAGCTGGGGCTGATCAACACCCAGGCGCGGCCGGACAGCCCCGAGGCCAGCGAGCGCCGTACCGGGCAGATCGCCCAGGCCGAGGCCGGGCAACTGCACGCGGTGCTCGACCTGCTTTATCCCGGCTTCGTGCATCCGGCGCGCCGGGAAGACGCCGGGCTGCAGCGCATCGTCCACGACATGGGCGACGACGTCGGCGCCGAGGGCTTCATCCGCCAGCAGCGCGCCATCATCGCCCGCGCCGATTCCCGGCCGACGCTGGCCGAGATCGGCTGCCCGACGCTGGTGATCTCCGGCGACAGCGACAACACCATCCCCAACAGCCTGTCGCGGGAGATGGCCGACGGCATCCGCGGCGCCAGGCTGGTGATCATCCCGGAGTGCGGCCACCTCCCGCAGATCGAGCAGCCGCAGGCGACCGCCGAGGCGCTGGCCGGCTGGTTGCGGAACTGAGTTGTTTCGACGGGCCGAACGGCCTACATCAGGCGCGTCATTCCTCTCTCCGTCATTGCGAGGAGCGAAGCGACGAAGCAATCCAGCGCAGTGCACGGGGCTGGATTGCTTCGCCTTCGGCTCGCAATGACGACCTACTTAAGGATACCACCATGCTGCGCGACGACATCAACAACGCCGTCAAGGACGCGATGCGCGCCAAGGACGAGCGCAAGCTCTCGACGCTGCGGATGATGAACTCGACCATCAAGAACGCCGACATCGAGGCGCGCGGGCAGGGCAAGCCGCCGCTCAGCGACGGCGATCTGCTCGGCGTGTTCCAGAAGATGATCAAGCAGCGCCAGGAATCGGTCGAGCTCTACGACAAGGGCGGCCGCGCCGAACTCGCCGAGCAGGAGCGCGGCGAGATCGCGGTGATCCAGGCCTATCTGCCGCAGCAGATGTCCGAGGACGACGTCAAAGCGGTAATCGCCGCGACGATTTCCGAAACCGGCGCCGCCGGCATCAAGGACATGGGCAAGGTGATCGCCGCCCTGAAGGCGAAATACGCCGGCCAGATGGACTTCGGCAAGGCCAGCGGATTGGTCAAGGCGGCGCTGACCGGTTAGTTGGTCGGCAAGCGAGTTGGCTGGTCGTCAATTCCGCACGTTCGTCTTCGCCCCAAGCACCGTCATTCCGGGGCGCGAGCGCCAGCTCTTCCACTTGCGGTCATTCCGGGGCGCGAGCGTAAGCTCGCGAACCCGGAATCCCGAGATTCAGGGTACGGAAGATCAAGAGCCAGCGCGCGTACAGCTCCCAGATGCCGGAGGACGCATTGCCGAGCGTGCTTGCCCTGATAATCGCCGGCGTTTCCGGCTCGTCATGATCAAGGGCGACCGGCCTGTGCGCTGAGAGGGGCGGGTGCGCAGTACCCGGCTGGCCGCCAAGTATGATGAAGGCGATTTCTCGCCGGACGAGTAGCGGCTGGGCCGCAGCGGGCAATTCGTACGGGATTTTATAAGACTGGAGCCTGATAATATCATTTATCAAATCATATTGTAACCTGATATAAGCATGGATAAAATAAGGCTGTATCCTGCTAATATAGCCAAGCTAATCAGGCCTCACTATGAAAAACGACGCTCGCCGACGTGGCCGCAAACGGCTTGATGAGCGCCTGACGGCGCTCAAGCCTGAAGACCGCTTCAACGCCCCGCCGAAAGGCTGGGTGCGGGCAATCAGGGACGCCCTCGGGATGACCGGCGTTCAGTTCGCCAGACGGCTCCAAATCCGTCCCCAGAGCGTCGAGGCGCTTGAAAAGTCGGAAGCGAATGGTTCGATCCAGCTCAAGACGCTGCGCCGCGCCGCGGAAGCGCTCGACTGCACGCTTGTCTACGCGCTCGTGCCGAACACGTCGCTGGAGGGCGTCGTGAGCGCGCGTGCGCGCAAGATTGCGAGGCGCGAACTGGGCCGGGTCGCCCATACAATGAAGCTGGAAGCGCAGGGGACGGGCGACACGAATCTCGAAGCGCGCATGGAGGCCTATGTCCGCGACGTCCTCAAAGACCGCGATATATGGAACGAGCCATGACGGACCTCTTCCAAGAACCGGATGACGCAACGCCGCTCAATCCCGCTCTGCGCGGCGATTTGCTACAAAGCTGGGTCACCAGCCGCGCCGACCTGAATGAGGCCGAAGAGGAAAACATCGTCAAGGGCGCGGCCTGGGCCCTTCGCCGCCGCGGCAAGGCTGCGGATTTTCTGACGGAGGACTTCGTCAAAACGCTGCACAAGCAGATGTTCGGCGAGGTATGGAAATGTGCGGGAACATACCGGCAGGGCGAACTCAATATCGGCATTGCCCCGCATCTGATCGCGGCGCAAGTGCCGGCGATGCTCGATGACGTCCGCTACTGGGTGGAGCACAACACGTATCCGCCCGATGAAATCGCCGCACGCCTGCATCACCGGCTGACGCAGATACACGGATTCCCCAACGGCAATGGCCGTCACGCGCGCATGATGGCCGATCTGGTGATTGAAAAGCTTGGCGGCAAGGCGTTCGGCTGGGGTGGCGGCAGCCTTGCCGATGTGGGGACGCTACGCAATCAATACGTGGCGGCGCTACGGGCAGCGGACAATCATGACATCGGGCCGCTGCTGGCCTTCATGCGGTCATGACGCCGGCCGCACTGACCATCGCCGATCAAAGCCTCGTCGTCTTCGTGGACGACACGGGGCACGAAGCGCTTCCGGCGCTCGAAGTGGCCGACTTCATCATGCATGCGGTCGGCCGCCAGACGGGGCGGCGGATTGAAGGGCGGGAGGTTTTGCTCCGGATTTCGCGGCAGTATTTCACGGGCAGGACCCGAAACGCGTCAGCCATATGGACGTGGCGCGCGTCGAAAAAGGACAATCGAAAGACGAGGCGCGCTAGCGGGCCACGGCCGCAATCGTCTAGGCTCGCTTCATGCTGACCGAGACTTCCGACTACGACGCGCTGGTGCGCGGTTTCCGCTGGCAGGTTCCCGCCCGCTTCAACATCGCCACTGCCGCCTGCGATCGCCATGCGATCGGCGACAAGCCGGCGCTGATCTATGTCGACGAGGCCGGCGCGGTGACGCGGCTGTCGTTCGCCGAGATCGCCAGCGCGTCGCGGCGCTTCGCCAACGTGCTGCGCGCCGCCGGCCTCGTGCGCGGCGACCGCGTCGCGGTGTTCCTGTCGCAATCGATCGAACTGCCGATCGCGCATCTGGCCGCGTTCCGCTCCGGGCTGATCTCGGTGCCGCTGTTCACGCTGTTCGGCGAGGACGCGCTGGAGTTCCGGCTGAGCAACTCCGGCGCCCGCGCGGTGGTCACCGACGAGAGCGGGCTGCCGAAGCTGCTCAAGATCCGCGACCGCCTGCCGGAGCTGCAGCGGATCTACGTCACCGGCGCGCCGGCGCCGGCCGGGGTCGAATTGTTCTGGTCCAAGCTCGACGCCGCGTCCGACGCGTTCGAGACGGTGGACACGTCGTGCGACGATCCGGCGATCATCATCTACACCTCGGGCACGACCGGCAACCCGAAGGGCGCGCTGCATGCGCATCGCGTGCTGCTCGGCCATCTGCCGAATGTCGAGATGGCGCACGACTTCTTCCCGAAGCCCGGCGACCTGATGTGGACGCCGGCGGACTGGGCGTGGATCGGCGGGCTGTTCGATGCGCTGTTTCCGGCCTGGTATCACGGCGTCGCGACGCTCGGCCATCGCGCCAAGAAATTCGAGCCGCAGGCGGCGATGCAGCTGATGGCCGATCACGGCGTCCGCAACGTGTTCCTGCCGCCGACCGCGCTGAAGCTGATGCGGCAGGCCGATGTGAAACACGACGGCGTCAAGCTGCGCAGCATCTTCACCGGCGGCGAGTCGCTCGGCGGCGAATTGCTGCAATGGGTGCGCGCCACCTTCGGCGTCGACGCGCACGAGATCTACGGCCAGACCGAGTGCAATCTCGTCGTCGGCAACAACGCAAAACTGTTTCCGATCCGCCCCGGCTCGATGGGCAAGCCGACGCCGGGCTTCGACGTCCGCATCGTCGACGAGCAGGGCCGGGAACTGCCGCGCGGCGAGCGCGGCATCATCGGCGTGCGCCAGCCCAATCCGGTGACGATGCTGGAGTACTGGCGCAACGCGGAGGCGACCGCGAAGAAATTCGCCGGCGGCTTCCTGCTCACCGGCGATCTCGGCCGGCAGGACACCGACGGTTACTTCTGGTACGACAGCCGCGAGGACGACGTCATCACCTCGGCCGGCTATCGCATCGGCCCGTCGGAGATCGAACACACGCTGCTGAAGCATCCGGCGGTGGCGTTCGCCGCCGTGGTCGGCGTGCCGGATCCGATCCGCACCGAGCAGATCAAGGCCTGGATCGTGCTGCGCCCGGGCTTCGCCAAGGGCGACGCGCTCGCGCGCGAGATCCAGGACTTCGTCAGGGTGCAACTCGCCGCCCACGAATATCCGCGGCTGATCGCCTTCACCGACACCCTGCCGATGACCGCCACCGGCAAAGTGCTCCGCCGCGAACTGCGCGCGAAGGGGTAGCTCCACCTCTTCCCGTCATTCCGGGTTCGCTCGCTCCGCGAGCGCCCCGGAATGACGAGCGCGAGGCTTCCGTTGTGAGGGCCGGCGAAAGCGTAGCTGATCAGCCCCAAGCACAGCGCGCTCCCTCTGCCGCTTGCGGGAGAGGGTTGGGGTGAGGGCGAGACGAATCGCAGCGTCTCGAAGCCTTCCGGGACAGGCCTTCCTTCCCTCGAAAAGCCAAGGGGTATGGGTTCCCGCCTGCACGGGGACGACGTGCGGAGAGGTCAGGCCCAAAGAGGTCAGGCCAAATCCCCAACCTGTTTGCTGCACTGCGTTGCGATGTTGCGTTGCGAACTAATCACTCGATCTTGTGATGCGGCCTGCGCGCGCGGCGATTGACGGCGGCGGGAACCCGGCGCCTAATCGTCGTAACAAACAACAAGCGATCATCGCAACCGCCTCTCAGGGAGGAGCGACCATGTCGATCTCCGGTAAGGTTGATCCCGTCGTGCGGCGCGTCACGTTCGCCGACATCGCCGAAGCGTTCGGCCAGGGCTTGCGCGATTTTCAGGCTGCGCCGCTGTACGGCCTCGCCTTCGGCGCGTTCTACGCCGCCGGCGGCGCGCTGATCCTGCTCTGCCTCACCGCACTGCACATGGTGTATCTGGCCTATCCGCTCGCCGCCGGCTTCGCGCTGATCGGCCCGTTCGTCGCGCTCGGGCTGTACGAAGTCAGCCGCCAGCGCGAGGCGGGGAAGCGGCCGTCGGTGATGCAGATCGCCGGGCTGATCCGCAGCCGCGGCGAACTCGGCTGGATGGCGTTCGTCACGCTGTTCCTGTTCGTGATCTGGATGTATCAGGTCCGCCTGCTGATCGCGCTGTTCCTCGGTGTCAGCGCTTCGTTCGGCAGCCTGCAGGAGTTCATCTCGGTGGTGCTGACCACCAACGAGGGGCTGGTGTTTCTCGCGGTCGGCAATTGCGTCGGCGCCGGCCTCGCGCTGGTGCTGTTCTCGCTGACCGTGGTGTCGTTTCCGCTGCTGCTCGATCGCGACGTCGATTTCGTCACCGCGATGCTGACCAGCGTCCGCGCCGTGGTGACCAGCCCGGGGCCGATGATCGCCTGGGCTGCGGCGATCGTGCTGCTGCTGGCGATCTCGGCGCTGCCGTATTTCCTCGGCCTGGTGGTGACGCTGCCGGTGCTCGGCCACACCACCTGGCATCTGTATCGCAAGATCGTCGCGCCGGTCGCGGCCGAGCTGCCGGAGACGTTGCCCGAGACGATCGCCTCGGACAACGTACTGGCGCTGCCGCGCACCGCGACTCGGAACTGAGCCGCGGCATATTTCCGGACTACGCCGCGCGCGCGGAGTCGAAGATCAGCGGCTGGCCGGTCTCGAGGATGCTCTTCAGGCTGGACAGCACCATCGGCCAGCCGGTGGAGATGTCCGGCAGCGTCTTGCTGTCGTCGGCGAAGCCGTCGTGGATCACGGTGAGCTTGACCGCGCCGTGGCTCGGCTCGAGCAGATAAGTGACGCGCGACGGCGGCTCCTGGCGCATCTCCTCGTCGTAGACCGACACCCAGCTGTAGGACAGTTTCCGCGGCGGATCGGATTCCAGCACCACGCCCTCGTTGACGGTCCGGCCGCCTTTGTCCATTCGCATCGGCGCGCCGACGGTCCAGTCCGAGGTCAGGCTGCAACCGTACCAGTAGCGCTCGGTGAACGCCCTGTCGGTCAGCGCGTGCCACAGCGTCTCCGGCGTGGTCTTGATGAAAGTGACGTAGACGAATTCCGGCTTACTCATCGCGTTCCTCCAGCTTTCGTTTCAGCTCACCGAGCGCCGCGAGCCGGCCGCGCTCGAACTTCCTGATCCAGCGTTCGCCGATCTGGTGGATCGGCACCGGGTTGAGGTAGTGCAGCTTCTCGCGGCCGTGCCTGACCGTCGCGACCAGATTGGCCGCTTCGAGAATCGCAAGGTGCTTGGTCACGGCCTGCCGGGTCATCGCCAGGCCGTCGCAGAGGTCGGTCAGCGTCTGCCCGTTGCGGGCGTGCAGCCGATCGAGCAGTGCGCGCCGCGACGCATCCGCCAGCGCTTTGAAGACGTCGTCCATGGCGGCGATAATAGGCAACCAAATGGTTGCATGTCAAGCGCGGCGATCGAACGGATGCGGTGGCGGCGCACGGCTGCTATCGTGGCTGCGGGATTCCAATCGCGAATGGGAAGGCGCCGATGTCGCTCGAACTGTATCTCACCTATGTGGCCGCCTGCGTGGCGCTGGCGCTGCTGCCCGGGCCGGTGGTGACGCTGGTGATTGCCAACGGCCTGCGCCACGGCACCCGCGCGGCGCTGGCGAACATCGCCGGCGCGCAGCTCGGCCTCGGCCTCGTCATCGCGCTGGTGGCGGCGGGGCTGACCACGCTGATGGCGACGATGGGCTATTGGTTCGACTGGGTGCGCTTTCTCGGCGCCGCCTATCTGGTGTGGCTCGGCATCGGGCTGATCCGCCGTCCGGTCGAAGGCGTCGCGACCGACGCGCCGCCGCCGCCGCCGCGCGGCGGGTTCTTCCTGCAGGGGCTGCTGGTGCTGCTCGCCAATCCGAAGGTGCTGGTGTTCTTCGGCGCGTTCATCCCGCAATTCGTCGACATGCAGCGCGATCACGTCCCGCAGGTCGCGCTGCTCGGCGTCACCTTCATGGCGATCGTCGCCGTCACCGACGCGATCTACGCACTGCTGGCGGGCCGGGCGCGGACGATGTTCTCGGCGCGCCGCACCCGGCTGCTGTCGCGCATCTCCGGCGGCTTCATGATCGGCGGTGGCCTCTGGCTCGCGCTCAGCCGGGCGAAGTAGTTCGACGGGGAGAGCGTCAGCGTAGAACCGTAGGGTGGGTTAGTACTACTGCGTCATAAGTTTCCGCCACCGGCTTGATGCTGCGGCGAGGCCACAACAGGGGCATCGCGGCAGGGTTTTGGCAAGTGCGCGGATCAGGAGCAGACGCATGGTTGCGATCGAGTTCGGGAGGTGGCGTT
>JACRJB010000063.1 GCA_016215605.1 Rhodopseudomonas palustris | reverse complement strand
GACAACGGCTCGGGCATGCACTGCCACCAGTCGATCTGGAAGGACGGCAAGCCGGTGTTCGCCGGCAACAAGTACGCCGACCTGTCGGAGACCTGCCTGCACTACATCGGCGGCATCATCACCCACGCCAAGGCGATCAACGCCTTCACCAACCCGTCGACCAACTCCTACAAGCGTCTGGTCCCGGGCTATGAAGCCCCGGTGCTGCTGGCCTATTCGGCCCGCAACCGCTCGGCCTCCTGCCGCATCCCCTACACCACCTCGCCGAAGGCCAAGCGCGTCGAAGTCCGCTTCCCGGATCCGATGGCCAACCCGTATCTCGGCTTCGCCGCGATGCTGATGGCCGGCCTCGACGGCATCAAGAACAAGATCGATCCGGGTCCGGCGATGGACAAGGACCTCTACGACCTGCCGAAGGAAGAGCTGAAGTCGATCCCGACCGTCTGCGGTTCGCTCCGCGAGGCGCTCGAGAACCTCGACAAGGACCGCGCGTTCCTGAAGGCCGGCGGCGTGTTCGACGACGACTTCATCGACGCCTACATCGAACTGAAGATGACCGAAGTGATGCGCTTCGAAATGACGCCGCACCCGGTCGAGTTCGAGATGTACTACTCGAACTAAGCGCTCCGGCGATACCAGCTCGGGAAAGGCGCCCCTCGCGGGGCGCCTTTTTCTGTTTTGGCGAGCGGTCCTACACCCCGCTCAACGCACGCGACGGACCATCCACATCGTCATGGCCGGGCTTGTCCCGGCCATCCACGATCTTGTTGCGGCTTCGTGGATGCCCGGCACAAGCCGGGCATGACGGGGAGAGACGTGAGGCCATTTCATCAGCCGAATTTCCAGCCAAGCTATCCGGGTGAGGTCAAGTGCATGGTCAGACGCGTCTTCACCAGGCAACGCCCGCGGCTCGTTGAGGACGCAGCCGCCTCACCCGCGCCCCGCCCCCGGATTGATCCAGCTCAAAGCCTCATTCATTCGAATGAATTAAACAACGGTAGATGAGGCGAACGATGACGTTGAACCGCCAGACCGCACAGAACCGACCCGCGCCGCCGCTGGGCGGCCACGGCCAAGACACCCGCGCCCGGATGATCGAGGCGGCGATCGAGGTGTTCGGATCGGTCGGCTACGACGGCGCCACCACGCGCCAGCTGGCCGAGCGGGCCGGCGTCAACCAGGCGGCGATCCCCTACCATTTCGGCGGCAAGCGCGAGCTCTACCTCGCCGCCGCGCAGGCGATTGCCGACTACATGCGCTCCCGGATCGAGCCGCTGATCGACGCGCTGCGCCAGGCCGGCGCCGATCCGGTCGGCCACATCGACGCGGCGGTGATGCGCTTCTTCCAGTTCATCGCCGGCGACACCGAGCCGGAAGCCTGGACGGTGTTCTTCGTGCGCTGCGAGCGCGACGCCGACGACGCCTTCCGCATCATCTATTATCAATCCGTCGCGCGGTTTCAGTCCGCCCTGATCGCGGAAGTCGCCGCCGCGACCGGGCGTTCGCCCGACGACGAAGACCTGAAAGTCCGTGTCGCGATCGTGCTCGGCGCGATCTCCAACTTCCGCACGATGCGCAACGTCATGCTGAGTTCACTCGGCTGGGAGACATTCGACGCCGAGCGGAAGCGGACCGTGGAGAGCGCGGTGCGGCGGCTGGCGCAGGCCGAACTGCTCGGCCTCCGATCCGACGCCCCCTCTGCGCTCCCCGCCGCCGGCGCAGCCCCGACCATCAGTTTCGGCCCCGACCTCGAAGGAGGACCACATGACCCAGCCCGATCTCACTCAAGCCTATCTGGAATGGACCAAGCAGAAGCTCGACGAGTCCGCCGCGACCATCGCCAAGATCGAGGAAGCCGCCGCTGAGTTCAGCGGCGCCTCGAGCGCGAAGGCCGAGGAAGCCCTGGCGCAATTCCGCGCCGCGCGCGACGACTTCCAGGCCAAGGTCACGGCGCTGCAGGCCGATCTCGGCGGCTCCAAGCAGGTCACCGATGCGGCGCTGTCCGCGGTCTCGGCACAGTGGACCGAGGTCGAACTCGCCTTCCAGAAATTCCTCGGCACCGCCGGCGATCAGGCCGGCGTCGTCAAGGACGCCCTCGCCGCCCGCGCCGAGGCGCAGCGCCGGGCGCTGGTGTCGTCGCTGGAGACGATCCAGACCAATGCCGCCGCGGCGCTCGAACAGGGCCGCAAGGAGATGGAGACATCGGTGCGTCGCTGGACGGAACAGACCGAGAAGGCGCTCGGCCCGAAGCTGACCGAGCTGTCGGCCGCCGGCGACGAAACCTTGAAGGCGCTGAAAGCCGGCATGGACGAGACCGCCGCGGTCTACGAGAAGACCTGGGCGAGAATTTCGCAGGCGTTCACCAAGACCAAGTAACAGCCGCAAGAGCGGCGCCCTCGCGGGTGCCGCTCTCGTCCGGTGAAACCAGCCACGCCGCGCGACCGGCGCCGACTACAGCGTCTTGCTGCGCGCGAAGGCGGCGCGGCCGACGGCTTCGGCCTGTTTGAGAAAGTCGGTGAACATCGGCTCGGTCAGCGCCCGCACATCGGCCGGCGCACGCGCCGGCGTGCCGGCGTCGAACGGCGGCTCCGGCGCGTATTCGGCGATCAGTTGCGCGACCTCGGCATATTGCCGATCGCGCAATTGCCCGACCAGCGACAGGCCGAAATCGATCCCGGCGGTGACGCCGCCGCCGGTGATGCGGTTGCGATCGCGCACCACCCGGCCCTCGGTCGGAACCGCACCGAACACCGGCAGCACCGGCTTGGCGGCCCAGTGCGAGGTTGCACGGTAGCCGTCGAGCAGTCCGGCTGCGCCGAGCACCAGCGAGCCGGTACACACCGAGGTGACGAAGCGCGCCCGGCTGCCGCGATCTTTCAGAAAGCGGATCGTCGCCTCGTCCTGCATCGCCGCCAACGTCCCCTGCGTGCCGCCGGGCACGCAGATGATGTCGAGATCGGCCGGACAGTCCGCGAACGTCGCCGACGGCACGAAGACGAGCCCGGCGTCGCTCTTCACCGGATCGCGCGTCTTCGCGACGATGTGCACCGTCGCCCCCATCAGACCGGACAGCATGTGATGCGGCCCGACCATGTCGAGCGCGGTGAACTCCGGAAAGATCAGGAACGCGATCTGCTCCTTGCCGATCCAGTTCGGCGGGATCGACGACATGTCGTGCGCCGGTGCCTCCGGTGCACTCTTTTCGCGATCGGACTGCTCCGCCGCGACGGCGGCGCGTTGGCCGATCGCCATCGCCGCGGCAGCCGACACAGCGGTGTGGGTGAATTGCCGTCTGGTGATCGACATCGCGGACCTCAGTTGAAGCGGTAGCTGAGCTGGCCGTAGACCATCCGCGGCGCGCCCGGCGCGACCTGGCCGCCGAGCCAGGCATACGGCGTGAAGTACTTTTCACCGGTGAGATTCTTCAGCGCGATGGAGACGCGGAAGCCGTCCTTCTCGTAGCCGATCTTGGCGTCGACCGTGTAGTAGCCGTCGGTCTTCCACAGATTGGCGTTGTCGACATATTGGCTCGACGCCGCATAGACGCCGGCGCCGACGCTCCAGCCCGGCAGCACGCTCGGATCGAACTTGTAGTTCGCCCACACCCGCCCGGAATGCTCGGGCACGAAGGGCAGCTTGTTGCCGGCCGGGATGACGCCAGAGGAGTCGACGAACGATCCGGCGAAGGTCGCGTCGGTGTAGCCGTAGCTGCCGAGGAAGCTCCAGTTGCGGTTCGCCTGCCAGATCATGTCGGTCTCGAACCCGCGCGACTTCTGCTGGGTCAGGCCCGCGACGCCGAGCGCGATCGTCACCGGCACGTTGTCGCGGTGAATCTCGAACACCGCGAGGCTGCCGGACAATTCGGCATTGATGTTGTATTTCAATCCCGCCTCGACCTGTTGCGACAGCTCCGGCTCCGGCCGCGCGACGGCCTGGGTGAATCCCGCCCAGCGCATGCCCTCGCTGTAGCTGGCATAGGCCGACAGTCCCTTGACCAGATCGACCACCACGCCGGCGCGCGGCAGCAATTTCGTGGTGTCGGTGACGAAGGTCGACGGCACCACCAGCGCCATCTCGGTGTAGCTGATGTCGATATTGGCGAGGCGCGCACCCGCCAGCAGATGCACACGGTCGTACAGCGACGACTGCAACTGCGCGTAGCCGCCCTTGGTGACGTAGGTGTTGTCGAAGTTGAAATACGCCGCGTATTCCGCGCCGGCGCTCGGATTGGGCCGGACATAGGGAATCGGAAACGACGGATTCTGCAGATCCACGGTCGCCGGCGGGCAGGCGAATGTCGTGAGAAAACAGGTATTGCCGAGATTGTCGGCGGCCATGAAGCCGCGGTCGGTGACGCGGCTGTAGTCCGCGCCGAGCAGCAGCGTGTTGCGGCTGACCGCGGTGTCGAACTTCGCCTTGACGCTGGGATTGATGGTGAATTCCTGCTGCTTCTGGAACACTTCGAGGTTCGACAGCAACCAGGTCGACGGCGCGAAGGCCGGCGTCGCGCCGAAGGCGTCGCCGCCCATCGTGTATTGCGCCATTTGATCGAACTCGGACTGGCTCCAGCGCGCCTTGATGTTCGCCGACCACACCGAATTGAACTGATGATCGAGCGTGACGGTGGCGCCGTGCGTCTTCGAATAGCTCGGCTCGATGTTCGATGGACCGATGAACAGATCGCGGGCGACGCGGAAGTCGCCGAGGATGGTGCCGTACACCGGTAGCCCCTGATAGGCCTGCTGCTGCTGGCGCGACAGGACGCCCTGGATCGTCAGCGTGGTGTCCTCGCGATTGGTCAACGTCAGGGTCGGATTGATGCTGTAGCGTCTGGAATCGAGCACATCGATGTAGCTCTTGTTGCCGGTGTACTCGCCGGTGATGCGGAACAGCGCGGTCTTGTCCTGGTTGAGCGGCTGGTTGATGTCGAAGAACGGATTCCAGTATTGATAGCTGCCGAGCCCGATGCCGAATTCCTGGCTGGCCTTGTCGGTCGGCAGCTTCGAGACGACATTGACGGCGCCGCCGATCGGAGCGCCGGGGCCACCGCCGTAGAGAATTGCATTCGGCCCTTTCAGCACCTCGATGCGCTCGACGTTGACCAGCCCGTCGCGGTCGCCGGTGTTGTAGACGTTGACCATGCCGTCGCGCCACAGTTCGGCGGCGAAGCCGCGGATCTTGAGTTGCTGCAAATCGGTGTTGCCGACGATCAAGGGATGGACGGCCTGGGCGTTGCTGACGTTCTGCACCGCCTCGGTGACCGTCACCGCGCCCTGCTGCTCGATCAGTTGGCGCGGCACCACCTGGATGGATTGCGGGATCTGCTCGATCGGCGTGTCGGTGCGGGTCGCCGACGAGGCGGTGAGCGCGCGAATGCCCTGCACCGGTCCGGCCGTGGTCTGGATCACCGGCGCGCCGCTGCTCGGCGGCGCGGTGCGAACAGCCGCCTGCGCCGGCGCGCGCGGCGCGATGCGCGGAGCCGTGGCGCTCGCCCGGCGCTTCTTCGTTGGCTTGGGGGTCGGCGGTTCGACCACCACGCTCGGCAGTCCGGTATTGGTTTGGGCGAAAGCAAGATCGGGGACCGTCACGGCAGCGACGGACGCGGCGCAAAGCGCGCCCAGAAAACGGTGCATCGGATATCTCCAGCAAGGTGCGTCTAGCGAGTGAAGTCGGCTAGACGGCTTGCGGAGGACCTTGTGAGCTGCGCGGCTCGAACCGATCGGCGTCGCCGATCGTGGTGATGCTCGCACCGCTGGGGCCGGCGTCGAGCGCCGTCCTGAGAACGGCAGCGGCGGCCGCGTCGGGCAGCGAACCGGCGAGCGACGCGAACGCGCAGATCGGACAGGCGACGTGATGGATCGGGGACTTCGAATGGTCCGAGCCGTCGCTGGTCGGTGCAGCACTGCTCGAGCAGATCGCCGGAAGCCCACTGGCTTCTGCGGCCGCCATCTGGGTGGCGACCACGCCGGCCAGCAGCAGCTGCAACGCGAAGAGCTGGCCGACGATGACGCCGACCGTTCTTCGAATGCCACTATGACGCCGCAACCAGCCGAACACGCCCCATCCCCCAGGGCGCGAATAGATCGCAAGGAAACCCGCTTGTCGAGTCGAGAGCCGAAATCGCCCTCGACGTCCTACAGTTCGCTGTCGTCGTCCTCGTCGCCGCGCTCCGACGGGCCGGACACGATCTCGTTGCGCAGGCGCTCGTAGCGGCGGCGGGTGCGGCGGTCGCGGGCGTCGACGAAGCCGAGCGCGTCGGCGCGCGACAGCGGGCCGGTGACGATCGGCTGCGACGTGGTGCCGATGGTTTCGTCGACGTAGTAGCCGTCGTCGCCGCGGCGCACCGTCCATTTGAAGCGCAGCGCCTCGAGCGGCCCCGGCCCGTAGCGGGTCATTCCGTCGATCTCCGCGGGCTCCTCCTCGCGCGCGAACGCAGCCGGCTCGGCCTGGTCGGGCGACGACGCCAAGGTGATCTCGACGAGCTCCATCGTCTCGATCCGCACCACCGCGCTCTCGTCGTCAGCCGCAGCGCCGTCGCCGGCGCCCGGCGCGAGATCGGCGTCCACAACCTCGTCCGGCGCAGCGGACGGCTCGGCGGCCTCCGCAGGCGCGGGATCGGCGGCTTCGCCCTGCACCTTCGTCTCCGGCTTCGGCGCCGGCTTCTCGAAGATGCTGGCGATCACGGCGAGCGCCTGATCGGTCGGATCGTTCCCAGTCACGTCGAAGTCCCCCTCGAAGATGCCATACGAAATGACGGCCGCGCCGGCGCGTCAACGCCGACCTTGGTCGTTTGTTTCTGAGAATGCTGGCGAAAAGCCGAAAGAAGTTAGGCGCAGAGCGGCGGCTTGCGGCTTTTCCACGGCCGCTGCTGCTCGAGCTGGGAGGCCAGACGCAGCAGCGTCGCCTCGTCGCCGAACCGGCCCGCGAACATCATCCCGATCGGCAGCCCGCTCGCGGTCCATGCCAGCGGCACCGACATCGCCGGCTGGCCCGACATGTTGAACAGGCTGGTCCCGGGGATGTAGCGCCGCAGCAGCGGACTGATCCCGGACAGATCGCGCGCCATGGTGTCGAGCTCGCCGATCCGCAGCGGCGGCAGGCACAGCGTCGGCGACAGGAAGACGTCGATGTCCTGGAAGAAGTCGGTGACAGCCCGCGAGATCTGGTAGGCCTGCAGCTGCGCGCCGCAGTAATCGATGCCGCTGGCGCGACCGGCATTGGCGGCGCTGGCCAGCGTCAGCGCTTCGAAATCGGAAGCGGTCATGGCGCGGCCGAGCGCCTGCTCGGCGAGCTTGACGGTGAGCCCGGTGTTGCAGGCGACGATCGCGGCGATCACTTCGGCCGGATCGGCCGGCAGCTTCGGTGCGCGCTGCTCGACGTGATGGCCGAGGCCTTCGAGCAGCTTCGCAGTGTCGCGCACCGCGGCGGCGATTTCCGGATCGATCGCGTCGCCATAGGTCGAGGCGTCGGTGAAGGCGATCCGCAGCCGGCCCGGATCGCGGCCGACCTCCTGCGCGAACGGCCGCTCCGGCGCCGGCGCCACATACGGGCTCGACGGCTCCGGGCCGTGCAGTGCATCCAGCATCGCGGCGCTGTCGCGCACGCTGATACTCACGACGTGGCCGCAGGCGAAGCCGCCCCAGCCCTCGCCGCGATCCGGCCCGATCGGATTGCGCGCCCGCGTCGGCTTCAGCCCGAACACGCCGCAAGCCGACGCCGGAATCCGGATCGAGCCGCCGCCGTCGCTGGCATGCGCCACCGGCAGGATCCGCGCCGCCACCGCCGCCGCCGCGCCGCCCGACGAGCCGCCGGCGGAGTGATCGAGATTCCACGGATTGCGCGTCGGCCCGTGCAGCCGCGACTCCGTGGTCGGCATCAGGCCGAATTCCGGGCTCGCGCTCTTGCCGTAGATCGTCACGCCCGAAGCGAGGAAGCGGCCCGCCAGCGTCCCGGTGTGCGGCGCGACGAAATCCTTGTAGAGGCTGGCGCCGAACGTCGTGCGCGTGCCTTGGAGCAGGTCGAGATCCTTCAGCAGAAACGGCACGCCGGTGAACGGCCCGTCCGGCAGTCCCCGGTCGATCTGCTGACGCGCATGATCGTCGTGACGCACGACGACCGCGTTGAGCTTCGGATCAAGCGCCTCGGTCCGCGCGATCGCCTCGTCGAGCAGTTCGCTCGCGCTGACCTGCTTGCGACGCACCAGATCGGCGAGGCCGACGCCGTCGAAATCCGAATACTCCTTGAACGCCATGTGTGCCTCTCAAACTTCCAAGAACGATGATGAGTTCGCGTGCCCCGGAGGCTGCGCAACGCGCCGCGCAGCGGCGTGGTGCGCTGCAGATCCGGGGCCCCGGTTGGTCACGCAGTGAAGAGAACCGGGGTCCCGGATCTGCAGCACGGCGCTATGCGCCGCGCCTTGTCCGGGACACGGTGGTGATGACAACACCGCGAGCTCAGCCCAGCACGTCCTGATTGACGACATTCGCTACGATCGGCGTGCCGTCGAGGGCGCTCAGCATGTTGCGGGCGGTCTGCTCGCCCATCCGGTCGAGCGCCTCGCGGGTGACGCCGGCGACGTGCGGCGCGATGATCACGTTGGGCAGGTCGAACAGCTTGTGGCCGAGCGGCGGCGGCTCCTGCTCGAACACGTCGAGCCCGGCGCCGGCGAGCCGGCCCGCGACCAGCGCGTCGTACAGCGCGGCCTCGACGACGATGCCGCCGCGCGCGGTGTTGATCAGATACGCCGTCGCCTTCATCTTCGCGAGCCGCGCCGCGTTGATCAGGCCGGTGGTCTCCGGCGTCTTCGGACAATGCAGGCTGATGAAATCGGCGCGCGGCAGCGAGGCGTCGAGATCGGCCACCGGCTCACAGCCGGCCGCTTCGATCGCAGCCGCCGGAACGTAAGGATCGTACACCAGCACGGTCATTTCCATCGCGAGGCAACGCTTCGCGGTGCGCGTGCCGATCCGGCCGAAGCCGACGATCAGCACGGTCTTGCCGAACAGGTCGAACGGCAGCAGGCCGAGCCGCGTCGCCCAGGCGCCGGTCTTGACCAGCGCGTGCAGCTCGACGCCGCGCTTGGCCAGCGTCAGCATCATGAACAGCGCCTGTTCGGCGACCGAAGGCGAATTCGCGGTGCCGGCGATCATCAGCGGCACCTTGCGCTTGCTCAGCGCCGGCACGTCGACCGCGTCGTAGCCGACGCCGATCCGCGCCACCACCTTCATGTCCTGCGAGGAGTCGAGCTCCGGCTCGCCGAACCGGGTGGCGCCGAGCGCGACGCCGTGCACTGGCGCGTGCGCCTTCAGCATCGCGTTGAAGTCGGCGGCGGAGATCATGTTGTCGAACTCGACGACCTCGACGTCGGGCCGCTCGGCGAACAGCGCCCTTCCCCGTTCCGACAGCGATTCCGTCACCAGCAGTTTCTTCTTGTTGGTCGTCATTCCGGCCCCGAACATTTTCTTGGCGCGTCTCCCGTTCGCAAGAACGGCATTCGCTCTTGCGGGATCGGCGCGTTTCGCCCGGCCTTCAGATCACGAGGCCGGTCCCCTCGTCTATCAGGTGCATATTGTTGAGGTCCACCGCCAAACGCAACACCCCGCCATCCCGCGCCCCGGCATTCGGGCTGACGCGGCCGCACACCTCGCTGCCGTTGAGATTGAAATAGATCAGCGTCTCCATCCCCATCGGCTCGGTGACGTCGAGCAGCGCGTCGAACGCCGAGACGCCCGGTTCCAGCGTCGCCTTGGCGTCGGTGATGTGCTCCGGCCGAATGCCGAGCTGCAGTTTCTTGTCGCGGGCGATGCCGCGATAGTGCGCCGCCTTCTGATCCGGCACCGGCATCGCCAGCGTGTCCGACAGCCGGATCTGCAGCCGGCCGGCAGCGTCCTCCAGCGTGCAGGGAATGAAGTTCATCGACGGCGAGCCGATGAAGCCGGCGACGAACCGCGTCGCCGGGCGGTGATACAATTCGTTCGGCGTGCCGACCTGCTCGATCCGGCCGTTGTTCATCACCACCACGCGGTCGGCCAGCGTCATCGCCTCGACCTGGTCGTGGGTGACGTAGACCGTGGTGGTGCGGACCTTCTGGTGCACCCGCTTGATCTCGAACCGCATCTGCACCCGCAGCTGGGCGTCGAGGTTGGACAGCGGCTCGTCGAACAGGAACACCTTCGGGTTGCGGACGATGGCGCGGCCCATCGCGACGCGCTGACGCTGGCCGCCGGACAGCTGCTTCGGCTTGCGGTTGATCAGATCGGTGATGTCGAGCATCCGCGCCGCCTCGTCGACGCGCTGCTTGATCTCGGCCTTGGGATATTTCTTCAGCCGCAGCCCGAACGACATGTTCTCGGCCACCGTCATGTGCGGATACAGCGCGTAGTTCTGGAACACCATGGCGATGTCGCGGTCCTTCGGCGGCACGTCGTTGACGACGTCGCCGCCGATCACGATGTCGCCGTCGGAGATGTCCTCGAGCCCGGCGATCATCCGCAGCGTCGTCGACTTGCCGCAGCCGGACGGACCAACGAACACCACGAATTCCTTGTCCGGAATGTCGAGGTCGATGCCGCGGACCGCCTCGACGTCGTCGTAGCGCTTCACCACCTTGCGCAGGTTCACTTCGGCCATGTCGTCACCCTTTGGTTGCGCCCGCGGTGAGCCCCGCGATGTAGTAGTCCATCAGAAACGCGTAGATGATCAGCGGCGGCGCGGCGCCGAGCAGCGCGCCGGTCATGATCTGCCCCCAGTTGAACACGTCGCCCTTGATCAGCGTGGTGATGATGCCGACCGGCAGCACCAGCTGGTCGACCGAGGTGGTGAACACCAGCGGATACAGGAACTGCGCCCACGACACGGTGAAGGCGAAGATCGTCGCGGCGATGATGCCGGGCAGCGCCACCGGGATGAAGATCCGGGTCAGCGTCTGGAACCACGACGCGCCGTCGATGATCGCCGCCTCGTCGAGCTCCTTCGGTATCGAGGCGAAATAGCCGATCATGATCCAGGTGCAGAACGGCACCGTCAGGGTCGGATAAATGATCAGCAGCACGTACCAGCGGTTGATCAGCTGAATGCCGCTCCAGTCGCCGAACGTCGCGAACATCTTGAACAGCGGGATGAACAGCAGCGTGTCCGGGATCAGATAGGTCAGGAACACGCCGGTCGCGAGCGTCGCCGAGCCCCAGAACCGCATCCGCGCCAGCGCGAACGCCGCCGGCACGCTGATCAGCATGGTGATGGTGACGACGAAGATCGACACCATCGCCGAGTTGAAGAAGAAGGTCAGGAACTGGTTCGAGGTCAGGAGCTGGATGTAGTTGGACAGCGTCGGGTGGAACACCCACCACGGATTGGTCGCCGCCGAGATCTCCTGGCTGCTCTTCAGCGAGGTCACCAGCATGTACAGCGGCGGCACCAGCGAGAAAATCGCGAAGATGGTCAGGAAGAAATACGACCATTTCAGCGCCCAGGCGCGGTCGCGGCTCATGCTGCCGTAGCCGGGATTGCGCCGCGGCGCGGCCTTGTCGATCGTCAGTGTCGAGGCCATCAGCTTTCGTTCCCGCGCTTGTGGACGTCCCGGAGAATGAAAATCGCGGCGACCGCCAGGATCGGCACCATGAACAGCGACACGCTGGCGCCGAGCGGAATGTCGGAGCCCTCGATCCCGATCTTGAACGCCCAGGTGGCGAAGATGTGGGTGTGGTCGAGCGGCCCGCCGGCGGTGAGGATGCGGACGATGTCGAAATTGGCGAAGGTGACGATCAGCGAGAACAGCGTGGTGATGGCGATGATGTTGCGCATCATCGGCAGCGTCACGTACCACAGCTTCTGCCACCAATTGGCGCCGTCGATCGACGCCGCCTCGTAGAGCTGGTCCGGCACGGATTTCAGCGCCGCCAGATACATGATCATGAAGAACGGCGCGCCGTACCAGATGTTGACCAGGATCACCGAGAACCGCGCCCAGGCGGCGTCGCCGGTCCACGGGATCGGGCCGGCGCCGAACAGGCCGAGCGTGTAGTTGAACGCGCTGTAGGACGGATCGAACAGCCACAGCCAGGCCAGCGTCGACATCGCCGGCGGGATCACCCACGGCACCAGCAGCATGCCGCGCCATTTGCGCTGGCCCTTGGCCGGCACGTTGTGGACGAAATGCGCGACGATGAAGCCGAGCAGCGCCTTGAACACCACCGCGGTGATGGCGAAGATGCAGCTCTGCTGCACCACCAGCCAGAAGGTGTCGCGCTTCAACAGGAACTGGAAGTTGGCGAGCCCGACGAAGCGCTGCATCGACTTGTTCAGCGTCGCCAGATGCACCGCGTAGAACGCCGGATACACCACCAGCACGCCGATCAGCACGATCAGCGGCAGCGTCATCAGGAACGCCACCATCGATTTGCGCTTCATCATCGTCGCCAGCCCGCCGCGCCGGCGGCGCGCGGGCGCCGCAGCGACGCGGCCCGGCTGATACGGAATGTCGACCATCGAAGGCTTCTCCTCGTCATTGCGAGGAGCGAAGCGACGAAGCAATCCAGCAGCGCGGCATGCGGTGCTCTGGATTGCTTCGCCTTCGGCTCGCAATGACGAACTTAGACGTTGAGTGAGTCTCGGCTTGTTGCGGGCGTCAGCTCCGCATGAAACCCTCGCACTCGCCTTCGGCCCAGGCGAGCGTGTCGTTGAGGCTGGCGCCTTGCGCGTATTTCAGGCACATCTTGGTCAACGTGCCCTGAGCGTAGATCTGCTGCGCGATCTTCGGCGGCGCCGGCGACGCGGCGATCGACAGCGTCTGGTGGTTGTTGGGGTTCGGGTAGTGATACAGCGTGCCCTTCGGCGGCCCCGCCTCGGCCCAGACCTTGAACGTCGTCAGCTTTTCGAACGCCGGCAGATCGTAGCCGCCGGAGGCGTTGACCATTTTCTCCACTGAATCCGGCTGCGACAGGAACACCAGCAGGCTCTTCGCCGCTTCCTTGTTCTTGGAGAACGCCCAGATGTTCCAGAAATACGGCAGGAACGGCGCGTAGCGACCCTTCGGGCCCTTCGGGAAACCATGCGTCCAGAGCTGCTCGGCGATCTGCGGCGCGTCGCGCTTGGCGACCGCCCACGAGCTCGGCGGGTTCATGATCATCGCGCCGCGGCCCGACACCAGCCATTTGTTGTTCGAGGCGTCGTCCCACGCGGCGACATCCGGCGGCAGGAACGAGATCAGCTTCTTGTAGAACTCCAGCGCCTGCTTGACCTCGTCGCTCTTGACCTTGATGTCGCCCTTGGCGTCGACCAGCTGCGCGCCGAACGCCAGGAAGAACGCGCCGGCGGTGTCGACCGAGTCGGTGGTCTCGCCGAGCCCGATGCCGAACGGCACGCCGGCCTTGTGACAGGCTTCGGCCGCCTTGAGGAAGCTGTCGGTGGTCCAGCCGTCGGCCTTGGCCGGCTGGCCGACCGGATAGAGTTCCTGCACGTCGATGCCGGCGTGCTGCTTCAGGAGATCGATGCGCGAACACGGCCCCTTGATCTGGCTGCCGACGCAGGACGGCACGCCGAGCCATTTGCCGCCGGCCTGGCCGAGATACTTCACGGTGCCGTTGACCTCGCCGTTCTGCTTGATCAGCGGCTCCATGATGTCGTTGACCGGCTCGAGCAGTTCCGCATTGGCGTGCGGCCACCAGGTCGGCATCGCCAGAATGTCGTGGCCGGATTTCGCCTGCGCCTCGGCGGCGATGGTCAGGAGGTTCTTGTTGCCCTGACTCGGGATGTAGTCGATCGAGACCTCGACCTTCTCCTTGGCGGCCCATTCGGCGACGAGGTCCTGCGAGGCCTTGTTGGCGCCGGGCACCCAATGGTCCCAAAACCCCATCGTCAGCTTGCCGGCGGCGTGGGCGCCGCGGACGTAGGGCGCGGTGACGAGCGCGGCCGTGGTGGCGGCAGTGGCGGCGACGAACTGGCGGCGGCTGAGCTTGGTCCGAGAACGGGCGGGCGACTTGGCATCGAGCGACTTGGGATCGAGCGACTTGGGATCGAGCGACTTGGCATCATCCGACATCTGGCATTCCTCCCTGGTGAGCCAATGCGATGGACTGGGGGCTTATGCGCTCTCTTGATCTTGGTGGCGCGGCTCTGTTGGCCGCTGGCGCCACGGACGCAGCATTCCGGTGTCGTGATGATCTGATCAGAATTGTCAGCGGCTGTCGAGAAATCAGATGGGGTAGTTGCTCGGGTGATTAGTTGAGGTTGTTTGCACAGCAGCACTCGCGCTGCACAAACGCCGATCAGTTAGCAGGCCCGTACGTCGTCGCGGTTGCACCGCGCTGCACACCGACGTTCGCAGCCGCGCTCGCCGCCCGGCCCCCGGCGCAATTGTCGCACCCTTGGCGCGCGACCTACGACCGCGTCGCCAGCGCGACGCCGGACAGTGTCAGCACCAGCGCCGCGATCTGGCTGAGCCCGAGCGGCTCGTGCAGCGCGATCGCCGAGGCGACCACGCCGATCACCGGCACCGCCATGGTGCCGATCGCCGCCACCGAGGCCGGCAGCCGCTGCAGCGCGGCGAACCAGCACAAATAAGCCAGGCAGAACTGGATCAGCGTCAGATATGCGAGGCTCGCCCAGCCATAGGCCGACAGCGCGTCGAGATGCGGCACGCCGAACGCGAAGCCGATCGCGGTCACCGGAATGCAGCCGAGCCCGATCTGCCACGCCGCCGAAGTCGCGCCGGGCAGCGCAATCGGAAACCGCTTCAGAAAGATGGTGCCGAGCGCGAAGCCGATCGCCCCGGACAGCGCCAGCGCCACGCCGGGCAGCTTGGCGGCGCTGGCGGCGAAGCCGTCGGCGCCCATCAGCGCGGCGATGCCGCCGAACCCGAGCACCAGCGCCAGCACCCGCCGCGCCGTCAGCCGCTCGCCGAGCAGCGGCCACGCCAACAGCGCGGTCCACACCGGCATCGAATAGCCGATCACCGCGGTCTCGCCGGCCGGCATCCACAGCAGCGCCAGCCCCATCACCACCATCCACAGCGTGACGTTGAAGAACGCCGACACCAGCAGCCGTCCCCACAGCGCCCGCGGCACAAGCAGCGAGTCGCCGCGCAGCGCCGCATAGCCGAACAGCAGCAGCGCCCCCGCCAGCCCCGGCAGGCCGCGCGCCGGCAGCGGCGGCCATTCCGAGATGACGTATTTCGAGACCGGCCAGGACAGCCCCCACGCCACCGAAGTGACGGCGAGCAGCACGAGGCCGCCGGTCGCAACGCGCGCGGGCGCAGCGGCGGCGGGAGAAGGATCGGACATAGGGGGCACCCGGCAGGAGGAACGGTGCCACCATGCCGGTATCGCCTTCCCTCTGCCACCCGAAATCATCACCGAATGGCGCGCCGCGGTGAGTCGCCCATGGCAACCCCTTTTGGCGAAAATATACCTGCCCTGTGAACAGCGGGTGCAGCCCGGATTCCGGCCCCCTCGGGTGAATTTTTGCCCTTTGGAATCCGTGAGGACTCACCGATACTTGGCGGCATCAGGACGCGGCCGAGCCCCCTGTTTTCCACGTAGTTCCACCATATTTAGTATTTGATTCAGGAACCCGCACTATTGCTTGACGGGTCAGACGGAGTCGGCCTAGCTTTAGGGCCTGTCCAGCGAGGGTGGTTTTTGGTCCCGCCGGACATTCCCAGAAGGGTACCGAGCCGACCACCTCCGACAAGCCTGACGGCACCGGGGTATGGGGTCATCTGTGCCCGAAACCGGCTGTTTCGGGCGCAAAAGACGGGTCGCGAAACGGCTCGCATCGAAGCGTGGGGCGTTAGAGGATCGAGGCTGCGATCGACTGCGATCGCGGCGTTGGCCTCGAAGACAGAACAGGGTCGGACCACCGGCTCGCACGGCGAACCACAAGGTTCGCGACCAACAACTTTCGGGCCCACGGGGTCCGGCACATTGAACGGGGCACGAGATGAAGATCGAACGGCGCTACACCACCGACGGCCAGTCACCCTATGCGGCGATTCAGTTCCGGCTGACGACGAGCGAGATCCGCAATCCGGACGGCTCGGTGGTGTTCCGCCTCGAGAATGTCGAAGTGCCCGACGGCTGGTCGCAGGTCGCCTCCGACGTGCTGGCGCAGAAGTATTTCCGCAAGGCCGGCGTCGCCGCGCGTCTGAAGAAGGTCGAGGAAGAGACCGTGCCGTCCTGGCTGTGGCGCTCGGTGCCCGACACCGAGGCGCTCGCCACCCTGCCCGAGGCCGAGCGTTTCACCTCCGAGCATTCCTCCAAGCAGGTGTTCGACCGCCTCGCCGGCTGCTGGACCTATTGGGGCTGGAAGGGCGACTACTTCTCGTCCGAGGACGACGCCCGCGCGTTCTACGACGAGCTGCGCTACATGCTGGCGTCGCAGATGGTCGCGCCGAATTCGCCGCAATGGTTCAACACCGGCCTGCACTGGGCCTACGGTGTCGATGGCCCCGGCCAGGGCCACTATTACGTCGACTACAAGACCGGCAAGCTGACCAAGTCGAAATCCGCCTACGAGCATCCGCAGCCGCACGCCTGCTTCATCCAGGGCATCGAGGACGACCTCGTCAACGAGGGCGGCATCATGGACCTGTGGGTGCGTGAGGCCCGCCTGTTCAAATACGGCTCCGGCACCGGCTCGAACTTCTCGCGGCTGCGCGGCGAAGGCGAGCGGCTGTCCGGCGGCGGCCGCTCCAGCGGCCTGATGAGCTTCCTGAAGATCGGCGACCGCGCCGCCGGGGCGATCAAGTCGGGCGGCACCACCCGCCGTGCCGCCAAGATGGTGGTCGTCGATGCCGACCATCCGGATATCGAGGCCTATATCGACTGGAAGGTGAAGGAGGAGCAGAAGGTCGCCGCGCTGGTCACCGGCTCCAAGCTCAACCAGAAGCACCTCAAGGCGATCCTGAAGGCCTGCGTCAACTGCCAGGGCTCCGGCGACGACTGCTTCGACCCGGAGAAGAACCCCGCCCTGCGCCGCGAGGTGAAGCTGGCGCGCCGCGCGCTGGTGACCGACGCGATGATCAAGCGCGTCATCCAGTACGCCAAGCAGGGCTACAAGGAGATCGACTTCCCGATCTACGACACCGATTGGGACTCTGAGGCCTACCTCACCGTCTCCGGCCAGAACTCCAACAACTCTGTCTCGCTCAAGGACGATTTCCTCCGCGCAGTCGAGACCGACGGCGACTGGAATCTGACCAGCCGCACCACCAAGAAGGTGATGAAGACGGTCAAGGCCCGCGACCTGTGGGAGAAGATCGGCACCGCCGCCTGGGCCAGCGCCGATCCCGGCCTGCACTTCAACACCACGATGAACGACTGGCACACCTGCAAGGCGTCGGGCGACATCCGCGCGTCCAATCCGTGCTCGGAATACATGTTCCTCGACGACACCGCCTGCAATCTGGCCTCGGCCAATCTGCTGACCTTCTACGACACCACCGCGAACAAGTTCGACCTGTCCGCCTACGAGCATCTGTGCCGGCTGTGGACCGTGGTGCTGGAAATCTCGGTGCTGATGGCGCAGTTCCCGTCCAAGCAGATCGCCGAACTCTCTTACGAATTCCGCACGCTGGGCCTCGGCTTCGCCAATATCGGCGGCCTGCTGATGACCATGGGCCTGTCCTACGACTCCAAGGAAGGCCGCGCGCTGTGCGGCGCGCTGTCGGCGATCATGACCGGCGTGTCGTATGCGACCTCGGCCGAAATGGCGCAGAAGCTCGGCCCGTTCCCGAGCTACAAGAAGAACGCCGCGCACATGCTGCGGGTGATCCGCAATCACCGCCGCGCCGCGCATGGCGAGAGCCGCGGCTATGAGGCGCTGTCGGTCGCGCCGGTGCCGCTCGACCACGCCGGCTGCCCGATCCCCGAGGCGATCGCGCATGCGAAAGCGGCGTGGGACAAGGCGCTCGAACTCGGCGAACTGCACGGTTATCGCAACGCCCAGACCACCGTGGTGGCGCCGACCGGCACCATCGGCCTCGTGATGGATTGCGACACCACCGGCATCGAGCCCGATTTCGCGCTGGTGAAGTTCAAGAAGCTCGCCGGCGGCGGCTACTGGAAGATCATCAACCGCGCGGTGCCCGCAGCCTTGCGCATCCTCGGCTATCCGGAAAACCAGATCGCCGAGATCGAAGCCTACGCGGTCGGCCACGGCTCGCTCAGCAACGCGCCGGCGATCAATCGCTCGACGCTGACCGCGAAGGGCTTCACCGAGGACGCGCTCGCCAAGGTCGAGGCCGCGCTGCCGACCGCCTTCGACATCAAGTTCGCCTTCAACAAATGGACCTTCGGCGAGGACTTCCTCAAGGACACGCTGAAGCTCGACGCCGAAGCGATCGCCGCGCCGAACTTCGACCTCCTGGCCGCGCTCGGCTTCTCCAAGCGCGAGATCGAGGCCGCCAACATCCACATCTGCGGCGCGATGACCGTGGAAGGCGCGCCGCATCTCAAGCCCGAGCACTATGCGGTGTTCGATTGCGCCAATCCCTGCGGCAAGATCGGCAAGCGCTATCTGTCGGTCGAGAGCCACATCCGGATGATGGCCGCGGCGCAGCCGTTCATCTCCGGCGCGATCAGCAAGACCATCAACATGCCGAACGACGCCACGGTGGAGGACTGCAAGTCCGCCTACATGCTGTCGTGGAAGCTGGCGCTGAAAGCCAACGCCCTCTACCGCGACGGCTCGAAACTGTCGCAGCCGCTGAACTCGCAGCTGATCGCCGACGACGATGACGACGACGATGCGATCGACGCCTTCATGGAGAAGCCGATGGCGGCGCGCGCCGCCCACGTCTCCGAGAAGGTGGTGGAGCGCCTGGTCGAGCGTATCGTGGTGATGCGCGAGCGCGAGAAGATGCCGGATCGACGCAAGGGTTACACCCAGAAGGCGGTGGTCGGCGGTCACAAGGTCTATCTGCGCACCGGCGAATATGACGACGGCCGGATCGGCGAGATTTTTATCGACATGCACAAAGAGGGTGCCGCCCTCCGCTCGTTCATCAACAACTTCGCGATCGCGGTGTCGCTCGGCCTGCAATACGGCGTGCCGCTCGAAGAATATGTCGACGCCTTCACCTTCACGCGGTTCGAGCCGGCCGGCCCGGTCCAGGGCAACGACTCGATCAAATACGCCACCTCGATCCTCGACTACGTGTTCCGCGAACTCGCCGTCAGCTACATGGGCCGGTTCGACCTCGCCCATGTCGATCCGAGCGAGACCGGCTTCGACGCCATCGGCAAGGGCGTCGACGAAGGCAAGGCGCCGGACGGCGGCCATGCCGGCCAGCACGCCGCGACGAAGTATCTGTCGAAGGGCCTGACCCGCTCGCGCACCGACAATCTGGTGGTGATGCGCGGCACGCCGTCGTCGCCCGACGCCGGCTCGTCCCCGGTGAAGATGGCCTACTCGCAGCCGGAGACCCACGCCAAATCGACCTCGCGCATCGGCGACGTCCTCGAAGGCGCCACCGCGCTGAAGCAGGAAGCCGACCAGGACCTGTCGCCGACCGAAAAGCTCGAAGCCCTGCAATGGAGCCGCGCCGGCGCCGCCGCCGCGGCCCAGCCGCCCGCCTCAAAGGCCGAACGCCGCGCCGAAGCCAAGGCGCGCGGCTACGAAGGCGACAGCTGCGGCGAATGCGGGAATTTCACGCTGGTGCGGAACGGGACCTGCATGAAGTGTGATACTTGCGGATCGACGACGGGGTGTTCGTAGCCGAAACAGTCGCAGTGACGCCGGCAGAAAAGCAATAGCAACGCCGACCGCAGAGATGCGGTCGGCGCACTTTAAGAACAAACCACGAACACCGAGCGCTTTATATATTATCCGCTACTAACTATTGGAACCGAGTTCCCATTCGTCGTGAACTTGAAGTAGTTTGACTACCGAACTGATTCGGAACGCCGCAATGAAGTGAATGCCATACCATCGGAGATTGTTCCGCTGAGAGGCGGCACTGTCTGCTAGGAGGTCCATGAGTAGAGCTAACTTGAAGCTGATAAACGGAAGCTCCAGATCTCCCAGCCGACTCGATTGGGCCACAGTCGAGCAGGCGATTACTCACAGCGGTCAACATAACGAACCGCGCACGGTGCGATTTCAACGACTGGTACTTAATAAGCTACTGGGCGTTCTCGGCAACGAAGCCGACCAATACATCACCGATGGCGGCGACGACTGCGGCGTCGACTGTTTCTTCATTGACTACAATGAAAATAGAATTCATCTAATCTCAACGAAAACCGTCGAGGCTTACGACAAGGCCAACAAGAACTTCCCCGGCGTCGAAGTTTCGAAGCTAATCTGTTTTGTAAAAGACCTGGTCAATAAGTCGGATCTATTGCCTACACGATGCAACCCTCTTCTGCGATCGAAAGTAACCGAAACCTGGGATGCAATCGATAGCGGCCGAGTATTCGACGTTTGCGTCCACATCTGCTCGAACCAATGCAACCTAATCGAGCGCGATTTTCGCGCCCTTAAGGTTGGCCTAAGCGAAGTGCGGGCAACAGCTTACGAGCATCCTCTAAGCCGATTCTCCGACGAAGTATCAAAGAACTGGTCCCCACCGACATCGAAAACGCTTCGGTTTGTTGGCCGAGAACAGTTCGAGCACCAGCAACACCTTCAATCTGAAGACACCCCCATCAAGTCGCTTTTAGGGTCAGTCCGTGTGGCTGATTTATGCGATTTCTTGAGGAGCGATCAGAAAGGCTTTGTCGACGAAAGCCTATTCCATGCCAATGTTCGGGGACACCTAGGAATTCAGAATCCGGTGAATAGAGAGATCGCGAACACGCTGAGGGGCAACAATCGCGACTTCTTCTTTTTCCTCAACAACGGGATCACAGTGGTCTGCGACAAGTACCTATATCAATCCGGAGGTTTCCCCGTAACACTTCATCGTCCGCAAATTGTTAACGGACGACAAACCGCAGAAACCATCTTCGCGATATATCGTGAGATATCTGACCAAGTACAAGACGTCGTCGTATCTGTTCGCGTAATTGAAACGTCAACTCCTCAACTAATCGAAGACATCTCCCTTGCCACAAATAGCCAATCAAGGATCGGCACTCGTGACCTCCGGGCAAATCATCCAATAGCTCAGAAGTTGGCGTCAGGATTGCTGCATTTGGGATATTATTACATTCGCAAGCGCGGCGAGATATCGAACCTCTCGTCCAACCAAACAATCGATGCACTCAAAGCAGGCCAGCTGATTCTTGCCTATCTGAAAGGGCTACCTGAGAAGGCAAAAACAGACACCACATCGATGTTTGCAGATTCATTCGAGCAAGTATTCGATCCGAACTACGTTACTCCTCAGCTGCTCATCACAGCTCATCGGCTATTCTCTGACATCGAGATTGAGAAACATAAGGCCATTGTCACAATGCGATCATCTGGACTTTCCGCCGAAAGCACCGAGCACTGGGTTGTTGAAGGAGCCTTTCACGTACTGTATTGCGTTGGACTTCTAGCGAAACGCGAGAAGATTGACCTCAATGCATATGATCAGTGCTCGGAGCTAACCCCCAAGGCCATGGAAATAGTCGGAAAATACTATGACAACATAGAGCGGATCGCCGCTTATCGCCTGTTTCGGTCGGTCCGGACGAGAGACGATCTACGATCAATCGTGGAAGGGGGAGCCAACGTTAACGCAATTCAGTCGAAACAGCTTCGGTTGGAATTCTAACCCCTTCAGCCCTTAGGGCGGATTAGCGAGCGTAGCCGGGTGAGCGTAGCGATACCCGAGACTCATCGTTTCGCCGAAACCGCCGCTCTCGGATGGCGCTTCGCTTATCCGGGCTACAAGTCTAAGACATTGCCCATCGTTGACAACGAGCCCGTAGGGCGAATTAGCGCAGCGTAGTCCGCCACTTTGCCTCACGATTCAGGTGACGACCTCGGAGACACCCATGCCGGTCGTTTTCCGCCGCGACGGGTTGAGATACTACTTCTTCTCCAATGAGAGGCTTCCGCCCGAGCCCGCGCATATCCATGTCAAAGGCGGCGGAAAAGACGCCAAGATCTGGCTGGTTCCGGAGATCGCGATAGCCGACGCCTACGGGTTCAATCGGCGCGAGCTTTCCGCTATACTGTCGGCAGTCGCCCAAAACCGCGACCTGATCCTGAGAGCATGGCATGACCATTTCTGCCACCAGCGTTCGCTTTGACGATCACACGATGTGGATCGACTTGTCCGACGGCCGCACCCTCGGCGTGCCGCTGGTCTGGTTTCCGCGGCTATTGCGGGCAACGCTGGCCGAGCGCGCTGAGGTCGAATTGAGCCGCGTCGGCCTGCATTGGGAAGCGCTCGACGAGGACATTTCGGTCGCCGGCCTGTTGGCGGGGCGTGGCGACGTCACGCAAGACTCCGAGACGGCGGCGTAGCCTGTAGGGCTGCTTAGCAAGCTTAGCCGGGTGAGCGCAGCGACACCCGGGACTCTTCAACCCCGTTGAGATGCGGCTCCCGGATGGCGCTTCGCTTATCCGGGCTACAGAAAGATTACTCGGCCGCCGCCCGCTCCGCCTGCGGCCTGACGAACGCCACCACGGCGTCGGCGGCGTCCGCGAGGAAGTCCGGGTCCTCGCGCAGTTGCTCGATGCTGCGCGGCCGCGGGATCGGGTCGCCATCGGCGCGCAGCAGCGCGAGGTGGCCGCTGAGCGCCTCAGTGGCGTTGTCGATCGCCTGTTCGAACGTGTCCCCTGCCGAGATGCAGCCGGGCACGTCGGGAAAGGCGACGCCGTAGGAGGTGTCGCGGTCCTTGTAGACCAGCGCGAGATAGCCGGATGTTGCGCTCACCGGACCTCCCTCAGGCCTGCCTGCCGAGTGACCGAACGAACGATCTTCGGATGCAGGTCTTTCTTCGGATCAGGTCTTTCTTCGGATGCTGGACCGTCACCTTACCAGCTTTCACCGGATGCTTGAAGTGGTGGTGACTGCCGGTCGCACCAACGAACCGCCAGCCGTCGGCTTCGAGCTCCTTGATCAGATCCCGGGAGTCTTTGGGCATGACAGTGCGCAACGAACGTGGTGATGAAATATGTCAAGGCTAGCCGGACGTGCACCGCGCGCAACGCCAATTTCGACGCAAGCGTCGTCCGGATGTAGCGTCGCGAAATCCGGGACGTCGCACCGACTGAACCATCTTCCCCGACAGCGCGTCTCACCATGAGATTTGGTCGCGCCGGTGCGGCGGGGGGGTCGGCCTGACGCTGTCGCGCTTGTGCCCGCTCCTAGGTTGCGGAAGGGCCGGCGCCTGTTGGGAGATCTTTGATGCGTCTCGTCGTCGCCGGCACGCTGGTGCTGGCTTTCTCGTTTGGCTCGGCAGCCCATGCCTCCGACGTCCGATGGACGTCGACCAAGACACCGCTCGAACTGCTCGGCATGCCCGCCGGTGAGGAAGAGGCCGACGATGTGCTGCGCCTCACCTGCCTGAAGGACGGCGCGGTGCAGCTCGGCGTGGGCGGATACAAGAGCCTCGGCAAAGGCAAGGGCGAGCCGCTGAGCGTCACGCTGGCCAGCGGCACGCAATCCGTCACGTTGAGCGGCAAGTCCACGCTCAGCAAGAATTCCGAAATGACCGGGGCCTTCGAACTGAGAGCGGATCTTGCCCCCGGCGAGACCAAACCCCTGATCGGCGTCCTGACGGCGGGCCCGCCGATCCGCGTCTCGGGCAGCCTGAAGGACAATTGGACCGTGAAGGGATTGAAGGCGATCGTGGAGCGGTTCAGCGCGGGATGCGTCAAGACCTAAGTAAGTGTGGCCCGGATGAGCGTAGCGAAATCCGGCGCTGTTCGCCAAGGAGCAGCGCTGTCCCGGGTTGCGCTTCGCTCCATCCGGACGACGGACTGATCGCTCCCCCGCCGCCCGCTGCGCCGACAGCCTGACGTAGTCTGAAAGGCCGATAAGCGCAGCCTTGTCCCCGATCACCACAGGGCGGCACGATAAGCTTCGTGCCGACGCATAGTTGCGCGCGCGGCTTTCTGGGACGATAAGTCCCCGCCCAATCGATTCGCCCCCCGTGATACTACTTGCAGGATGGAACTACCTTCGTGCAAACTTGGTTCCATCGAATCGAGGGGCATCTGATGGTTCGGCTTGGTCTGCTATCCGTGGCCGTTCTGGCCGGTGTTTCCGCGGCGTCGGCGCAGTCGCCGCAGACCGGGCCTTATCTGCGGCTCGGTCTCGGCGGCGGCACGACGCTCGACGCCAATGTCGGCAACAACGACAGCCAGCGCCCGCTGATCTGCGGCAACGCGCTCTGCACCGCGTCCGGCTCGCTGAGCAAGACCGGCAGCGGGGTCGGGCTCGAGGCCGCGGCGGGCTACCAGGCTCTGCCGTGGCTCGGGGCCGAACTGGCCTACACCCACCTCACCGGACCGAAGCTCAACGATCAGGATGCCGCGGACCGCAGTTTCAGTGCGAACATCACCACCAACGCGCTGATGGCCAACGCCTATGTGGCGGTCCCGGGCAATTACGGAAATCTCAGGCCCTATGTCGGCGGCGGCGTCGGGGTCGCCTCGGTGGCGGCCAGTGACGTCACCGTGCTGAGCCCGGGCGGCACCACGACCCGCGTGTTTCCCGGCGCGACCAACACCAACTTCGCGTATCAGGCCTTCGTCGGCACCGAGGTGTCCCTCACGGATGTCGTGGGCCTCGATATGCAGGTTCGCTACACGAATTACGGCGATTTCTCCGGCGCCGCCGGGAGGCCGACCATCAACGGTGCCTCCAATCCCGCATTCGCCAGTTCGCCGGGCATTTCGGGCACCAACCAGACCGTGATGGTCTACTTTTCCCCGCGCTTCTACGGCTCCAACTCCGGTAAGACCTACAAGCCCATCGGCGGAAACTAGACGCGCCGCTGGCACGAAGCGCTGCGCCTGGCACGCTGCGCTTTGCCCAACCTACACGACGTCGCCCTACGCCCCCTTCAACCGCTTCTTGTACGCCACCGGGTCCATGTCGCGGATGTCGACGCTGAGGCTGTGAATGTCGGGGCAGTGCTCGACGAGGGTTTGGCGCAGAAGCGTAGCCTGGGTGAGCGGAGCGAAACCCGGGTAGCTCAGCTTGTTGGGGCGTCGACCCCGCACTGCGCTGCGCTCCACGCCGGCTCCGGGAGAGCCCTTTTGCCGCTTTGCCTTTGCTGCTAATATTCCGCTCATGACCACTGCCGAGGACATCGAGAAGGCCGTCGAGCGTCTGCCGCCGCGCGAGCTGGCGCGGTTTCGGGCGTGGTTCGAGGCGTTCGATGCGCAGCAGTTCGACGCCGCGATCGCCCGCGACGCGGAGGCCGGCAAGCTCGATGATCTCGCGGACGAGGCGCTGGCCGCCCATCGCGCCGGCCAATCGCGCGAGCTGTGAAGCACCTCGCCGCGCCGCGGTTCTGGGCGGCGTATGACGATCTCCCCGTGCCGGTCAGAAAGCTCGCCGACGCGCAATATGCGTTGCTCAAGAGCAACCCGCGTCACCCCTCGCTGCAGTTCAAGAAGGTCGGCTCATATTGGTCGGTTCGCGTCGGCTTGCGCTATCGCGCCCTCGCCGTCGAAATCGAGGACGGCTTTCTCTGGTTCTGGATCGGATCCCATGCCGACTACGATCGCCTGATCAGATAGCAAGCGCAGGGCGGGCCAAGGCGCGCGGCGCCGTGCCTATGTCGGACGTCTTTGCCCTCGCGAAGCGCTGCGCGTGAGCACGCTTCGCTATTCGGCCCAGGTCCTATCCGGCGCCTTTTCTTCTCGGACGAACGAAAATGGCATCCATCCACCACCTCAGCCAAATACCATCTCTGACGACGACGCCTCATCACAACTAATAATTGAAGCTGGAGGTATGCCCCGCTAGCGTTCCATTCGGGATTTGGGAACCGAGTTAGGTGCGATGTCTTCCCTTAAAGTCAATCAAATCAAGGTTCGATTGCGTGAACTGTTCGAGCCACACCTCAATGTCGCTGACATTTCTCCGCGAGACGCAGAACGAGATCAGAAGATCTTGACGAGATGCTTGGCTGCCTTAGCCGTTGCTACAGTCGCCGGTTGCACGCCAAAACAAGCCGCGGAGTCAGTTTGGGACGGTACCGGCGACAACGGAATCGACGCGGCCTACTATGATCCGTCAGACCAGTCCGTGGTCTTTGTTCAATCGAAATGGATCAACGCGGGGACCGGCGAGCCGGAGGCGAAAGATATAGGAACATTTGCCACAGGTGTTCGCGATGCTATTGAGCAGAATGTCGATGCGTTTCACAGTCGACTACACGCCAGTCTTCAGGACATCTTCGTCCAAATCAATACGCCCGGCACCTCTGTCCATCTGGTAGTGGTCACCACCGGTGTAAGTCAACTTGCGAAGCCGAGCACTTTGCATTTTGAACGGCTGCTTTCGGAACTCAATGGCGCGGACCCCAATGAACTGGTCTCGTGGGAACTCCTCGGCTTGAACGAAGTGTATACTCGTCTCGCAAGTGATCCTGAGGGCGGCCGCGTTACGCTTGAGGCACAAATCCTCGATTGGTCTCGCGTCAATTCTCCCTATGTCGCTTATTTCGGTATTGTTGATGGGTATCAGCTGAAAACATGGTGGAAGCGCCACGGTAAGAGCTTAGTGGTATCCAACATTCGTCATTCTCTCGGCGGAACCGACGTAAACAATGAGATCCGTCAGACAGCACTCAATTCGCCAGAAAAATTCTGGTATTTCAATAATGGAATCACATTGATCGCTGAGGAGGCAGTTGTTGCTCCCGCCAAGGCTGCGACTCAATCTGCGGGGCAATTTCGTTTTCGAGGTGCATCGATCGTCAATGGGGCCCAAACCGTCAGCTCGCTTGGGCGCATCGAAAACGATACAAACCTCGGATTGGTGCGCGTACCAATCCGAGTGATCTTGCTGGAATCGGCGTCACCCGGCTTCGGAAAAGAAGTCACACGAACGAACAACCTTCAGAATAGAATAGAATCTCGCGACTTCGTGGCCCAGGATCCGGAGCAGAAACGAATCAAGGAGGAGATGGCGGTTGAAGGCGTCGACTATCAATTCCTGCGCAGCGAAGAGATTAGCCCGTCGGCAAGTAGCTGTGAGCTGATTGAAGTCACCGTAGCTCTCGCATGCGCATCCGGGGATCCGCTTCTCGCAGTGCAGGTGAAGAGCGGAATCGGGAAGTTCTTTAACGATCTTCAGAAAGCCCCCTATCGAACGATCTACAATCCCTCGACCAGCGGAGCTCGTGCTTTCAATGCAACGGCAATGAACCGTCACATCGATGGATGGATCGAACGAAGAAAGAAAAGTATATCAAAGAAGAATGGTGCCGCATGGGGCGTCCTTGTTCATGGAAACCGTATTCTCTCGGCTGGCGTCTTCCGGCTCTACGGCTTGAACCGGCTGTCGAAACCTATTTGCGAATTCAGGAATGAGATCAACGATCCGGCGCCCATTTACAAGCTGTGCACTGATGTTCACACGCGAATGACGGCTTCGATCGAGAAAGAATTCCCGGACAAATTCTTGGCTGTTTTGTTCAAGAACCCATCGCACAGCAAGGTCGTCTTTGAGGACGCTATTCGGACAGGTCGATAGTCCAGACGCCTGGATAGACTGTCAGGAAGCGTCGGCTGGGTTGATCGCAGCAAGCGTAGCCCGTCTCAGCGCAGCGATACGCGGGATTCTTGCCCCGGATGGCGCTTCGCTTATCCGGGCTACAGACGCGCGCGCCAACCGCCCTCACTCCTTCAACCGCTTCTTGTACGCCACCGGGTCCATGTCGCGGATGTCGACGCTGAGGCTGTGAATGTCGGGGCAGTGCGCGACGAGGGTCTGGCGCAGCGCGATGCTGAGCGCTTCCTTCTGCGCCGGCGTGCGGCCCGCCAGCATGAACACGGCGAGATGGACGAAGCTGTCGCGCCGGCCGGCGACGAGATAATCGTCGAAACCGCGGGCGCGCACCTTGATGTCGGCCGCCTGCATCACCCCGGTCGCGGCGGCGGTGATGGCGAGCTGCTCGATCACGCCGGCGACGCGCTCGCGGCCGAGATGATCGCCCGAATAGTCCATCACGAGATGCGGCATCGTCCCCTGCTCCGGTTCGCTCCCAACCAGGCCTTCTTTGGCGCTGGCGCGGCCGCGGTCAAGAGCCGGCACGAATGGCCGGACGAGCGCACCGCGCCTCTTGACAATAGTCCTATTGTGATTATAGTCCGAACCGTCCTGTCCGTGAGGGGCGCATCATGAGGCGTCGGATAGCGGGACAGATCGACGGGCCGGGCAACCGGTCCGGAACGATGGTTCGACGAAGCCGGCGGAGTCGGACGGACGCGGCGTCCTGCGCGTTGCGGTTCGCACCCGCACGTCCGGGAGGCAGAAGGTCGCCGTCCGCCGCTACTACGAGCGGCTGCCGCTTTCGTGGCTGGACGGGCGCAGCAAAGGCCGGGGAGATCCCGCTCCGCTGTGGTCCCGGAAGAACGGTCCCGATGCCCAAAATCGCCGCGGTGGGCGCGCCGGAAGGCGTT